>CBDCVJ010000038.1:0-468582 GCA_965222975.1 Saprospiraceae bacterium
ACTCGAATTGGACATATTGATCCAAGATGATCCATTATTTACAGAATACTGCCACCTGTACTGTACAGTACCAGTTCCATCATTTGCCGTTTCTACTTCAAAACATACTGGCGTACCAGAACAAGCTGTTGTATCATCAGGCATATTGGTGAAATAAATCTCACCTTGAACATCAAACTGTGCATAGTCAGAGTAAATAGTATCACAATAAGGTGTCCATGCTTTCAGGCGGATTCGGTCTCCATTCAGATCAAAACCAACTGTATCATAAGTGATAGTCGTTGAGGTTGCACCTGAAATGGTGTAATCACCTCCATTGGATAAATCAGTATAAGTGCCTCCATTATCATCGCTTATCTGCCATTGGTAACTAATCGGTGCCAAACCAGCGTTTACAGCTTGGGCAGTGAAAGTAACTTGATTGCCCTCACATTCCGTGGTGTCCTCTGGCATGGTAACCCACGTCAGTGGTCCTTCCAAGAACAAGGTCGCAGCATTTGAGATCAAAGTATCACAGAACTCAGACCAGATTAAAACACGGAATTGGTTGTTGTCCCTGCCTGCAGTTTCGATTACACTCAGGCTATCGGTTTTTACACCATTAACACCTTCACCCGGCGGAATTGAAGTAGTCAACCCACCTTGAAGGTTAGACCATGTAGCACCATTATCAGTACTTTCCTGCCATTGGTATTGAATGTAATTCTCATTGGTAATATCCAAAGAAGAGTTCAGGATATCTACCGTAAAGAGTACTGGGTCTTCGGAACATTCAGTGGTATCCACTGGCTGTGTGGTAATAGAAACCGGCCCTTGTACCGTTAAACATCCGGGGTCAGTATAAACCCTTGAACACTCAGTAGTATAGAAACCAAGGCGGTAACACAAGCCATAAAGATTTGCAACAGAAGAAATATTCAATGTCGTTGTATTGAAACCTGAATAAACACCACCTGACATCACACCGTCAACATCTGTCCAGTTCAAGCCATCGCTTGATACCTGCCACTGTTGTGAAAAAGTACCAAATGTACCTACATCGGCAGCAGCAGTGAAAGAAGCAGCATCATTGTAACACAATTCCACGTCATCTGGTTGGTCGGTCACTGTGATAGGTCCTTCTACAATCAGTTGTGCAGAACTGGTGTAAGTGAAACCACAATCGCTGGTCGTTGCTTCCAAACGGTAGTAAAGTTCATGTAAACCTGCTACGTCAGAGATCAACAGCGTTTCTGTATTAGCGCCTCCATAAATACCTCCTGAAACAGGGTTGAAGTTAACATTATCCGCACTGACTTGCCATTGGTAAGTAACAATCGCAGAGGTGTCACCACCATTTAAGATGTCCGCAGTAAAGATCACTTCCTCTCCAGAACAGATCGTATCATTCACTGGATCCAACCCTACAGACAATGGACCTTCAACCAATAGTCTGGCCTCCGTAGATGGAATATCAATACAGTCAGTAGCAGCTGCCACGGCACGATACCAATGATACTGCAGGCCAGTTGCATCATGGATCGTCAATGTATCACAACCGTTCGACATCGGTACGCCGTTGGAACTATGATCATAATTGGCATCTGCCCCAATCTGGAGGGAGTCCCAAGTAGCTCCATTATCAGTTGAGTATTCCCAATAGTAGTAAAATTGTCCTTGAGGGATCGTCGCACAGGCTACAATGATGGTATCATTGCCTGCACATACTTGGATGTCAACTGCGGTTGGCTCCTGCGTGAAAGTAATCTCACCACTTACGTCCAACAAAGCACTATTGGAATAAACGATTGAACAAGTACCCGTTTGGATGCGGATACGGTAGCGGTTGCTGTCCAATCCTTCCACATTGGTGATAACAAGAGTATCAGTTGCATTGGAAGCTGTATCAACATCCGTGATACCATTGTATACACCAGCACCATTAGAAATGTCGTTCCAAGTAGCCCCGTCATCTGTTGAAACCTCCCAGAAGGTAGTTGAAATGCCCCCTCCAGGGTTGGTATAGTCTGCAATGAAGAAGACTTCGCCACCAGCACAATTGGAAACATCGTCTGGGTGGTTGGTCACGGTAAGTGGCCCTTCAACGTCCATAGTGGCAGCATCGGTAAATATCCTGACACAAGTAGCCGTATAAATAGCCATCCTGAATTGCCAACCATCCATGTTTACATCAACATTATTTACCGTTAAATTAGGCGTAGTTTCATTGCTGTAGGTTACGCCAGCAGGCTCAAAGCCAGAAGGCACATCCAACCAGCCATTTGTTCCATCATTCACTTGCCATTGATACAGCATAACACCATCGCCTGGATTAACCCCAGTTGCTGAGAAAGGAGCATTTGAGTTATCGCAGACGATAAAATCAACTGGATTAGTTCCCACTGAAAGCGGACCCTCCACATCCAAGCAAGCTTGTGCTGAATAGACTGTATCACAGACATCCGTCCATATCTTCATTCGGTAGCAATTATCATCAAGCCCTGCGACAGGGTTTATGCTCAATACATCGGTATCAGAGTTATCATAAGGTGATCCGTCATCCAAGTCGTACCAAGTAGTTCCATTATCCTGCGACTCTTGCCACTTATAGTAAATAGTTCCAGATAATCCTGAATTCAGTGCTGTAGAAGAAAATGTCACACCGTCTTCGGAACATTCAGTTATTGCTACTGGATCCGCCGTAATAGAAATTGGCCCATGTACGTCAATGCTTATGCCACCAAACAGCGAATCTGGATCAATGGCACAAAGGAATGAGTCAATTACATTAGTTAATGTATAGACTGTTGTAGCTGTTGGCACTACTTTGATGGTATCACCACTAACATAGTTGACGATGTTGGAATCAACACTTCCATCATTCAATACAACTGTATAAGGTGACCATCCGCCTTCAATGGTAACAACCAAATAAGCAGTATCAATCACATCACCACCACAAATTGCATCAAATCCGCTTACATAATCAAGCGTTGCGGTTTCCACATGGATCGGATCACAGGGATCACATATATCCGATGAATCCACCCCAGGATCAAATACACCGTTACCGTTGGTATCCTCAAATGCGTTCAAGATGCCATCACTATCACAATCGTGACAGCTCCAGGCAGACGGTGCATAGTTGTCTGAATAGTTGTAAAAGGTAATACCTGAGCCACCAAATTGGATAACTGACAGGTCGTTACCTGGGTTAGAGTTTACTGAGTTTGCAGGACAAAATGGATCTGATTCCGTTGGGGTCCCACAATCTATCAAATAGATGGAATCTGGACACGGCTCATCCCTATCGAAGGTAAAAAGCAAAGTTTCGACACCATTTGTATAATAGATAGGATGTGTCGGTTCAGCAGTCTGAAGGCCAAATGACACATATTGCCTTGTAGGATTTTCTGTCGGAGCATCAACTGTTCCATTCGCAGATGTCCAAAGACCACTTACGCTGGTCAACCCCGACCAGGCATAACCTGAAGGCATAACCACCGTAACCTGACCCGAACCAGTAATGGTCGTTGAGTCAGGTGAAACACCAACTGGTGTCACATAGACACCCCAAGTATCCTCATCAATGAGTTGTAGCTTCATTTCAAGCTGTGCAAAAGCCGAGCTGAACCCCAACACCATGAACGATACAAAAGGTATCAGTTTAAGGTAAATGTTGGATTTGTACATAATTTTCTTTTTTTTAATTGATTTAGTTATGTGGACTGAAAAAAATGATTACAAAATAGGTGGGAGGGATCAGAAGGAGGTATAGTGAAAAAGGGCATTTCTCCCGACTTGCGTCGGGGAGAAGGCTGCCCGAAAAAAACACTATAAACCCAAAATTTCTTTATATATATTCATTGAAAATCTTCATTTCCAATTATTAAATTTTATCGATAATTCCCGCTAATAATTACTGAAGACTTTGGCCCGTCAATTCAGTTTAAAGCAGAACAAGCATGACAAGTCCTACCCAACAGCTTGCAGATGTGTTGTGGTAAGGGAGGTATTTATATATTGATTCAGGAAACTTGAAATGCGGTCAATCCTTTTGGCATCCAATGGGGTTTAGGGTCGAGTTCCTGAAATTTAAAAGAGTAAAAACAATAAGGGAACGCCAGACCAGGCGCATGTTTTTAAATATGGAAGAGAAGTAAAATTGCTTCATCTCAAATATTTGTTCAAGTTTTGTCAAATGCCCAAAAGGCATTTATTTTAGTCAATCAATTAGGGGAAAGAGAAATCAGGTGGGAGGAAAACTTAGGGAAGTCGAAAAAGTGTTTGGCAATTCTTATGCCAGAATTCAGGTTGAGAAGTGGTTATAACCTAACATATAAATTTTTGGTGACAATAAATATTACCCTAAATATTAAGTTTGGTAGAGCTTCTAAATTCTATAACTTTAATCTATCCATTTTTTTTAAGCTAATTTAGCGGTCATCACCAAAAGCAGTACCCTGTTCAATGGAATCCTTGTATAAAGAAAATTTGGAAGGGTAATCTGTTTCTATCAACGTACAAATCATGACAACAGAAGAAATACAGCATTTTCACGAGAAGCTCCTTTCCGAAAAGGAAAAAATAGAAGATGAGATCAAAACTTTAGAAGACAAAACCCAGCCTATTTCGCCTGAAAATTCCCTAGGTAGAATTTCCCGTATGGATGCCATCAACAGCAAAGGGGTAGCAGAATTTTCGCTGAGGGAAGCAGGGCGACGCCTCAATGCGGTCAATGTGTGGTTGTCAAAATACGGTACCGATGCTTTTGGCAAATGTGCCCGTTGTAAAAACGAAATCCCTTTCAAACGTTTAATGTTCATGCCACAAAGTTTGAAATGCATGCATTGTGCGAACAAATAAAATCCACTTGTCCTTAAACCGACTTTCCTCCAGAGTTTATTTGTCATATAAAAACCATAATGAGCAAAGAGTGATTTATCTCACTTTGCTGGTACTATTCACAAGATTACATTTGTAGTCTTGCATGAATAAATTTCTTGTCATATTTTTATCAATTTCCATTATATTTTACTCGCTGAACAATGGAGTGTCCTATATTTTATTTAAAATAAATCAAAGTGAAATCATAGAGTTATTTTGCATAAATAAAAATAAGCCAGAGCTAAAATGCCACGGAAAATGTTTTTTAAAAAAACAATTAGAAGAAAATAGTAATAACAACCATCCAACTTCTCCTTTCACAAATACAGATGAAGTTTTTAAGATAAATTATTTTACACCACATATTGTTTTTCATCCAATTAACCTTTTGACATTAAATGTAAACCAAAATTTTGATATAATATACTTTACATTTCAAGAACACAACTCCAGTATTTTCAGGCCACCTATTGTTCTAAATCGGATTACCTAATTCTACTTTGTCACTTTAAAAAAATGTTAATAAGTGTCCGATGTATTACATGCCCGAGAGTGAAAATCCCAGGCCTGAAAACGAATCGTTGTATTTCTAAAGTGACAAAGTAGTACTAATTATCTGACCAAATTTTTGTGTTTGTAAAAAATACCCGCAAAGAAAAATGAACTTTCAATAAAATGGGTGGAATATAAGTATCTGCAAAATTATTTTTTGCGAACACATTTTTTTAAAGGAATTAAATAAAATGAAAAATATATTTTTAATCAGCCACATCCTTGGACTCTTTTTTTTAACAGCATGCAGCGATAATGATGCTAAACCGACAAGGTACAGTTTGGTTATTTTATCACCCGATACTTCCAATAAATTCGTTGGAGACAGTATTCATATTCACGTTGATTTTACTGACAATACCGATGACGTTGTGCATCATGCAAACGTCAGGATTTATAATAAAGCCACAGGTCAAGAGTTATTCAGTGGACCAGCTGACGACCATGTAAATCAATCATTGAATTTTTCCTTTCATGACGATTTATGGCTGGATTCCAATAAAGTGGAAGCCCACTCAGATTGGGTTTTAGTAGGAAAAGTATGGGCCGAAACTTCGGGAGTAGACGAAGTGAAAGATTCAATTGAGTTTCACGTCCACCCCAAGTAGAGTTTTGTTTTATGTGCTAATTGCGGTTGGGCTATACGACATAGACAACCGCAATTATTTTTCTAAAACATAAGACGAGTCTGGCGATAAACAAGAGCGAAGTCCAGACTTCTGCCAAGGTTAAATCAGGAAGTTATTTTTATGCGTTGATAAAAAGAAATTAAATTATAATGTCGTCTTCCCACCATTTTATATCTTTGGGGAAATTTCGCTCATGCTATTGCGAGTTTTCCATATCACCCTTGCTGTTATCCTGCTTGTATCAACAACAGGGTTTTCAGTATTTAGCCACATTTGCAAAAAAAGGGGAGTATTTGTAGGAATATTCCATGTACCGGATAGTTGCTGTTCAAAAAAGAAAAGAGAAACTAAAGTTTTTTCAGGCAAACGCAATTCAGCACCTCTATCCATCAATAAAATTCCTTGTTGCAAGGACGCCTATTCGTTTTTCAAAGCAGAACTTCAGGCCAATGATTTAAATGTTGAGGATAAAATTTCCTCACACGACGATATAGGATTTGGCCACCCCTTTATTTTTCTCGAAAAAACCACCTTATTTGCCAACCACAAAACACTCTGTTTTGCATTGTATGAAAATCCTCCCCCTAAAGTGGACATCTATATTTTTGTACAATCCTTCCTCTGTTGATTAATTCCAATCAAGCTCAAGTGCTATTTGCTGATCGTTTTTCTCTGTTTATTTCGCTCAACACCCATCTAAGACATGATTGACTATTGTATCAATCGCCAGTTATGCTTAGTCAAATAATTTAAATCATGAAAAAAATAATACTCTATTCAATTTTATTTTTCTTTTCTGCTTCAATGTTTGCCCAAAGCAACCAAGTAAAATTTATCATTGACCACCAAGTAGGCAGCAACCCTCTTATTTCAGGGACAACCCAATTTGAAATTTGGAATGGCAAAAACACAGTGATTGACAGGGCAGAGTTTTATATTTCTGAAATTTCCTTGACTGATGAAAATGATGTCGAAACTCCCCTAACGGATGTGCATATATTGGTGGACGCATTTAAGAATGAACAAACTTATGATCTAGGAATATGGGATATCAATTCCGTAAAAACAGTCAAGCTATATGTAGGTGTCGATGAAGCTCATAACCACCTCGACCCAACCACATATCCAGCTGGACACCCACTGGCTCCGCAAAACCCTTCCATGCATTGGGGTTGGGCTGCAGGTTACAGGTTCATGGCACTTGAAGGAATGATCGACAACAACGGAGATGGAAATTCCGAAACCATGTACCAATACCATAACTTGGGAGATGACCTCTATTTTGGCACAGCACTCAATGGGTTGGCTGTTGCAGAAAATGGCAATTTGGAAATTCGCATCACCCTCGAATATTCCAAACTATTTGAAAACCTAAGTATGTCAGGAAATGTCATTCAACATGGCAGTAATCAGCAGAACAAATTGATGTTGGAAAATGCAGTCAACAGCGGATTTATGACCATGGAAACTGTATCCAGTGCAAAAGAGGTGAAAGCAAATTCAGCCACCATCCATGCTTTTCCTAACCCTGCTAATCTGACTACACAGCTTTCTTACGACTTTGAAAATGTTGGTGGAAGTCTGTCCATATCGGTCATAGACATGTTGGGAAGGTCACTAACACAAGAAAAATCCATACCTTCTACTGGGACTTATATATTGGATACATCACTGTTTCCATCAGGCATCTATCAGGTCGTTTTCCACTATGAAAACAACCTTCTTGCCCGCAAACAAATACAAGTGACCCATTGATAAGGAGAGCAACATATTTGTTTTTGTGGATGACTTTGGTAGTTTTTGCCTGTAAAAAGGACTTACCTAGTCCCATGCCCAAAACGGGCCCTTATCCATTGAATATGCCTCCGGGGTTTCCAATGCCAGATATCCCGGAGGACAATAAGTTGACATACGAACGAGTGGCCCTTGGCAAAAAATTATTTTTCGATCCCATCCTTTCACTTGACAGCACTCGGTCTTGTGCTTCATGCCATGATCCCTCATTGGCTTTTTCGGACAGTGTTGCTTTCAGTTTTGGTATTGAAAAACGATTGGGCACACGCAACTCGCCTTCTTTGGCGAACGTGGCTTATCAAAAGGCATTGCTACGTGAAGGGGGTGTCCCGACTTTGGAGATGCAGGTGTTGGTTCCGATTCAGGAGCATAATGAGTTCGATTTCAATATTGTTGCCGTTGGTGAACGCCTAACCGCATCGTCTGAATACACAAAGATGGCATTAGCTGCTTATGACAGAAACCCCGACCCTTTTGTGATTACCAGATCAATAGCTGCTTTTGAACGAACGCTCTTGAGTGGGAATTCCAACTTCGATCAGTACTATTTTCAGGGAAAAGACAACGCATTGTCTGCTTCCCAAAAAAGGGGCATGGGACTTTTTAACAGTGAAAAACTCAATTGCGCCAAATGCCATAGTGATTTTCTTTTTACCAGTCAAGAATTTGCCAATACTGGCCTCTATCAAGTTTATCCTGATTCAGGGAGAATACGCCTTACGGGCATTGAAACAGACCGGGGCGTTTTCAAAATCCCTTCACTCAGGAATGTTGCCCTGACAGCACCTTACATGCACGATGGGAGTATCCCTGATCTGCATTCAGTCATCGCCCACTACGAAAGTGGAGGGCATGATCACCCTAACAAAAGTGTTTTGATTAAACCTTTTTCACTGACGGAACAGGAAAGGGACGACCTGCTTGAATTCCTCCATTCCCTCACGGATCAAAGTTTTATTCAAAACCCTGATTTTCAACAATAAAGCCTTAGAAAAGTGTAGTCTGACCTTGAAGCTATGGCTTGCTAAATATTTTCCAATGAAAAAATTAATAACCTTTTATGCTATCCTGTTCATATTCGTTTTTGCCTGCAAAGATGAGGATGCACCTTCCGTCCCAGTCGTTTATGACCCGACGCCATATGTTTTAGAGTATGGGGATTTCCCTACCCCTAACTTACCTGCCGACAATCCATTGACCAATGCCAAGGTTCAACTGGGCAGAATGCTTTTTTATGACAAACAACTATCCAAAGGAAACGCCCAATCTTGTGCCGATTGTCACTTGCAAAAAGATGCCTTTTCGGATATCCGCCAGTTCAGTATAGGTGTAGAGGAAATGGAAGGCAAGCGTCAGGCAATGCCTGTCATGAACCTGGCATGGCATGAACACGGCATGTTCTGGGACGGGCGTGCCCCATTGATTCGTGACCAATCGCTTCTTCCCATTATCGATCCACTGGAAATGAATGAGACTTACGAAAATGTCATTAAAAAACTGAGCGAAGACAAGCGCATCACCGACCAATTCATAAGGGCATTTGGTGACGAAACCATTACCACCGAGCGGATGTCTCTGGCTATGGAAGCATTCATGTTGACCATGGTTTCTTTCAATTCCAAATATGATAAGTACCTGAAAGGTGAAGTTTCTTTAACCGAAAGTGAGGAGCGAGGCAGGAAATTATTTTTCGCTGAATTTGATCCGCAGGGCATAGAGAAAGGGGGCGAATGTTTCCATTGTCACGGGGGATTCAATTTTACAAATGATGAATTTATGAACAACGGCTTAGATGCTGACGGTGAAATGGCCGATTCCGGTAGAATGAAAGTAACGAACAACTCCAACGACGAGGGCAAATTCAAAGTACCTTCATTGCGAAATATTGAACTTACACCACCTTATATGCACGACGGACGGTTTGAAACGCTGGAAGAAGTACTTGATCATTACAATACAGGTGTCAAACAGTCTTCTACAGTAGAATTCATTCTCCAGTTCAACATGCAGCCTGGCGGTTTGCAACTATCGGATCAAGATAAATCTGATTTGATTGCTTTTATGAAAACATTGACCGACCCAGATTTCATTAGCAATCCAGCGTTTAGCGCACCAGAATAGAAAAATGGTTCTGTCCTGAAATATTTTTCAGGACAGAACCTACACCAATGGTCACCCATTGGCAGGCACCATAACATATCCATTCACCACCATATCTGCAAAATCCTCAAACCCTACCCATAAATAACCATCACTTGCCCAGCTTGAACCCCAAGAGCTTAATATTTCGAAAGCTTCCAATTCGAGGTTGTAACTAACGACCACAAAGGAATAGGTGCGGTCACGGTCATCATTGAGGGAAGTATAAAAGCGGGTTTTCTTTAGGTTTTTAAATTCCCGGGGCACGTTCATTTCAACAATGACTGGATTGCCCCTCATGAGAGCCTTCTGCACTTCGAAGATTTTCAACGAATTACGCTTATCCTTATTAAAAATGTGTAAATAATTGGAAATACGGTAATGATCGGCCTCTGGAAATTTATTTGGCAAATTTTCAGCATCGTAAGGTGCCACATCGGCACGCACGGTCCCATCTGTTACCAGCAAGCGCAACGCATTTTTTATGTCTCGGTCTTTTTCATAAAACAACATCTGAGCGAGAAAATCAGGACTTAGGTTGACTTTGTAGTTCTGTCCAAAATTATGGTAAAATTCAAGGCAAGTGGCCAGGGTATAACTTGTGACAGTGCCCCGCTGCCCTACCCTTCTTGGAGGCATAATATAAGTCTTTACTGATTGCTCGTTCATCATATTTTTGGCATTGCTGCCGATGCCTGGCATGACTGCCATCATTTGGTCAATCATCTCAGGAGCGCTAATACCTATAGCCATCCCCTTGATCGTAAAATCAGCCTTGGGGTCAACTTGAGAAAACAGGTTTGAAAAAAGGAAAATGAAAAACAGTACAGTTAGCGAAAGTCGGAATGACATGTTGATAGAAATTTTTGTTTTTGGAAAAATGTCGCTTTAGGGAACGATATACCAATTGGATTTGGTGTTACGGATGGATAAAAAATTAGGTTCGTCCGTTAAAGTGAAAATAAAAAGCCGCTTGGTCGCAGCGGCTTTTTTTCATCTTCATTTTTATTGTCATTTATCCTTTTGATTACAAATTAAAGGGGTCAGTTGTTCCACCAGGGCTATTGATATTATGCTCCTCACCTTTTGAAAATCTGCACAAGCCTCCTCCATTTTTTCCATGTTCATATATGCTTGGCCGCGCAAGTAAAGGAAGTTTGCATTTTGGGGAAATAATGCAATTGCTTCGGTCAATTTGGCTATGCCTTCTTCTTGCTGGCCTTCATTGTACAATTTGCTACCTTCTTCTGCCAATGCGTTAGCTTTTTCATATTTTGTTATTACAGGCTGGCAACCTGTACCTTCAGGCAATATGGTAACAGAGAAATCATAAGCCGAGGGCACTTCTCTCCCATTTCGTTTGGCCGCTTTCCAATTTCCCCATGTTGAGGTAGCCGCCCGAATGACTTCCCACTGAAAATCAGTACCAAGGTTCCAATAGTCCGTCATATCAATCACCCTTACGTAACCATCAGGCCGACTCAGCACCGTCACATCCATCTTACCAATTTTACAACTATCCTGATATTCTTTAGGAATGTCCAGATTATTATTGACAAATGCTTCGAGTGCTTCATGGCCTCCATTGTATTCAAGCGAATCATCAACAGTTGTATAAACTGTATCTCTAAAATTGATCAGAATAAAATCTGGTGGATCTTCAAGCCGGAACTTGATTGGAAGGGTCACCTGTGCCCTTACAGGAACCCCATCTTTCATGCCTGGTCGCCAGGCAATGTTTGCAGTTCGCATTGCGCTGTTCATACCATTAGCCACCCGGAGCGCTTCGTCACCACAGCCTCCCCCTATGTCTCGTAATATTTTAGGGTTAGAGATCAGTCCATCTTTCTCCACTACAAAACTGATCACTACTTGCCCAGTGATTTCCTGCTCTCGTGCTTCATTGGGATAGATTATGTTTTGGTTGAAAAATAAAAGCAAATTGGTTTGGGCACATTGGTTAATGGCTTGAATAGTAGTGTCCAATTGTTCACATCCTGGAAAGCGGGGCATTTCCTGAACAACCGTATAAATGGTAGTATCGTTTTCTTGAGCCGTTAGCAAGGATGAAATGCTGAAAAAGATTAGCGTAATAAGTTTCTTCATGTTTGTTTTTGTGATTTTTTATTTACAAACGTAGTTCAATATAGAGCGCAAAAGTATCATTTCTCCTTACTCCATCAATGAAATTAAATGGCCTTCCTACTTGCAGTCAAAATTATTTTTGATTCTTTTTCAAATAACATTTCTTTGGGCCTAAATCAAATCCATGCGCCCAATCTTATTTTTTTTATTGATTTTTTATTTGGTAGAATGTTCTGCTCAAACTGGCAGGTCAGTTGGTATTCACTTGGGCATCCCAATTATCCATGAACAGTTAGCAGATGGGTACAAATACAAGCCCTATCAACTTTTGTTTTATTATAATTTCACCAATTTGTTGAAAAACAAAAAGAGCGACCTATTTATTTACTTAGAACCTCAATTAGTCTGGGTGTGGTTTTCTCCCAACAGAAAAAAGGAAATCGAATTTGGCGCTAATCTCGGATTAGAATATCGCCTGAATTTTTCGGAAAAAACAGCGCTGATTGGAGCGGTAGGCTCAGGCCCTCATTACATCACCGCAGAAACACCAAAACAGGTAAATGGCTTTATATTTTCCGATAATTTTACTTTGGGCCTAAAGCAATCGCTTGGCAATTCAGGTGCCGATTTGCATTTCCGCACTCGCTTCCGTCATATCTCCAATGCTAATCTGAAAAAACCCAACCAAGGGATTGACTCGTGGTTTTTAATCGTAGGTGCCACAAAGCGCCTTTAATTCACTTGCCTAACAAGCGGTACCTACTTATCATCAAAAATAAATGTCAAGAATCATCAATGTTCCAAAGAGAATGCTCGCTATACCATTGGTCGTAAAAAAGGCGAGGTTGATTTTGCTCAAGTCGTTGGGTTTTACCAAAGTGTGTTGATAAAACAAAAGCCCGATGAATAAGGCCGCAGCTATCCAATTGAGCCAGCTATATGCGGGAAACTGTTCTCCAAGTAAATAAGCGCATGTCAAGATGAGGCATGCACAAACAAAATGCAAAAGCATAGAAACCTTCAAGGCGTTTTCTTTTCCAAGGGCAGCGGGTATCGAATTTAATCTCAGGGATTGATCAAATTCCACATCTTGCAAGGCATAAATAATATCAAAACCAGAAACCCACGCCAAAACGGCAAAGGCATATAATATAGGTATGAGGTCGAATCCGCCGCCTGCCGCTAAATAAGCCCCCAATGGGGCAAGCGCTAATCCCAACCCCAGCACTAAGTGGCAAAAAGGCGTAAATCTTTTAGTATAACTATAACCCAACACTATCAACAGTGCCAGGGGTGAAAGGTAAAAGCATAATTGATTGATGAACCAAGTCGTGGCAATAAAAAGTAAGCAACTTATGATAACGAACAAAAGCGCTGAATTTGGAGAAATTATTCCTGCTGGAATTTCCCGAATAGCTGTCCTTGGATTTTTGCTATCAATGTCCCGGTCAAGGTAGCGGTTGAATGCCATAGCTGCACTTCTGGCAAATATCATACATAGCACTACTAAAAAAAACAACTTCCAGCTGATTCCGCTACCGATCTTTTGCACTGCCAAAAAGAACCCTAGCATTGCAAAGGGCATCGCAAAAATAGTATGGCTGAACTTGATGAGTGAAAGGTATTGTTTCATTGTTTCATTGCTTCATTGCTTCATCGCTTCATCGCTTTGACTCGGCATTGTATCAATAGAGCAATGAAACCATGAAAAAAGCCTGCACAATATTACAATCGTGCAGGCTTTTATCCTTAAAGGATTCAGTAAAATTACTGCTTCACTTGAACATTAGGTGTAGCAGGTGTAGCATTGGGATCGGCCAATACCTCGCCTTTGATCTGGATCAAGGTTTGAGGAGGGTCCGTGTTGGCGGTAATGGTAACGGTTTTAGCTTGGTTACCACTCTTACCTTTAGAATTAAATTCAACAAGGATTTCACCTTCTTCACCAACGCCAATTGGCTCTTTAGGCCATTCGGGAACTGTACACCCACAGCTACCTTTAGCATTGCTGATTACGAGTGGTTCTTTACCCGTGTTTTTGAATTTGTAAACATGCTGCACCTTTTCGCCAGCTTTTACTTTACCGAAATTAAATTCAGTTTCTGCAAACTCCATTGTAGTGGTCGGTCCTACAGGAGGAGCCGGAGTAGCAGCTTGTTGCCCAGCAGCAGTTGGGACAACTGAACCCTGGCCTGGTGCAGTTGGAGGTGGCGGGGTTGTTACAAATGAATCGCCGGAAGCGGCATCGGCTGTGGCTGCATCACGTGCAGCGTCACCGTCATTTTGGCAACTGACAAACATTGTCAATGCCATTACAGCAAGGATTCCAAATTTGATTTGCTTCAACATCTGTAATTGATTTTTGATGAGAAAAAATTTGTTGCGATCAGGAAAAAGAGGCGCAAAGATAAAGATTTTTAAAAATGTGCGCTCCCTCTTTCGGAACGCAAATTTATGCCAAACATACCTGCGAGCCTGTCAATGGTCATTCAAAGACTGTTAACGAAGCGTTAACCCATATGCAAGAGAAAGATGCCAACATTTTTCAAATGAAATTTTCTCTACCGTACACTTTTTATTTCAAACACGTTTTCAGGCCAAAAGAGAAGAATCCTACAGAGAGAGGTGTGCGGTAATGAAATGAAATTCAAAAAAAATAATTGGTCGCCAATAGGGGTGACCGACAAATTTTGTGTCTCTACACTCGAATACGACAAGATTAGCTTTTACGTCAACATTAAAATCCGAAAGAAATGAATGCTACTATCACTAACTCTACTGTTACTATTTCCCAGTTCCCATTGTTTGATTGTCTGAGCGAAGACGAAAAAAGGCGATTGGAGGACATGGCCGAATTCAAGGTCAAACCAAAATTCAGCCATATCTATTTACCCGACGAGCCATCTGATTATATGTATTTCCTTGCAAAGGGTATGGTAAAAATTGCCACTCATTCCGATGAAGGAAAGGAAGTCATCAAGACCATTATACAGCCATTGGCTATGTTCGGTGAACTTGGGATCATTGGAGAGTCAAGGAGGCAGGATATGGCTCAGGCACTTAGGGAAGAAGTCCACCTCTTTGTTTTAAGGGTGGAGGATTTGAAAAAATTAATGCGGAGTAATTTCACGCTTTGCGACAAGGTCATGAAACTTTTTGGCAGCCGTCTCTTGAGGGCTGAAAACAAACTGGAATCCCTGATCTTCAAAGATGCCCGCACTCGCATCATTGAGTTTATCAAAGATTCTGTTATGCTAAGTGGCAGGAAAATCGGATTTGAAATGTTGCTCAAGCACAGCCTAACCCATCAAGACATTGCCAATATCACTTGTACTTCCAGACAGACGGTTACTTTGGTGTTGAACGAATTGAGGAAATCAGATCTAATTTATTTTAACCGTGGAAAAATACTTGTTCGTGATATGGCTAAACTGGCCTAAAATAATTGAATCAAACAGCAACATGCTTTTTACATATAAATAAGGTTAACTAAAACCTTTACAACCGTCCGATTGGGCGGTTTTTTTTGAATAAATCAAAATCTGCGTATCCGCCAGTCATTCGGAAAATAATTATTGAAACGGTTGCCGAGCAACTTCACCCAACCAAGATTGTGACCTTTGTAACGCACCAGTTTCCAGCCTTTTTCTTTCGTGTTCAATTCAAAATTTTCTTTTTTTAAAAAATGCAAAGTTGACTCAAGGCCAAGCTGGATGCATTCAACATCTTCATGGATAAAATGACTAAGGGCAAAACCATGGGCAGGGATCAATTTATTTTGTTTAACCGTTCCTATGTGTGTACCAAATGAACGTCGTTTTAGGGAAGTCGCCACTATCAAAAAAAGTTCTTCCAGACCAGAAGGGACGGCAGCTATTTCGTTGTTCGGTTTTTTGAAAAATGAAAAGCATTCCGAATTACTTATCCAAGGATCAATTAACGCTTTTTCTTTTTTAGCTAAACGAGGCCATTTCTTTTTTACCCTTGTCTTTACCAATGTTTCCCGCCCATTCCCTATCTTTCTCAAAACGCCCAAGTAGAAGCCTTCGCCTTTTAAAAAATTTGGATAAAATTGATGCCCAAAGTCGGTTTCTACAATCCCCCATTCAATTGGCAATTTCAGATGAAATGGTTCAAACGACCCTTCTTCGAGCAGCCATTCCATATTCCGATCATTTTCATTTTCGTTATAGGTGCAGGTAGAATAAATCAAGGTTCCACCTTCCTTTACCAATTTTTTTGCTTCAGTAAGTATCCTTTTTTGTCGAGCGGAGCAATGCTTCACTTGCTCCAATGACCATTCATTGATAGTCCTTGGGGCTTTTCGGAAAAGCCCTTCTCCCGAACAAGGTGCATCCACCAATACAACATCAAAAAAACCATTAAGGCCAGCAAAGTCTTCTGAGTCATGATTGCTGATCATGTAATTTGAATTACCCCATTTAAGGAGGTTTTGCCGAAGTGGGTCAATACGGGATTTAATGACTTCATTCGCCAATAAAAAACTGTCTGGGGAAATGGCTGAAGCCAGTAGGGTACTTTTGCCACCAGGAGAAGCACATAAGTCCAGCACGTTCAATTTCTTATCCAGATTAACTGCTTGGCGAAGTGCTTGGTAAATGGCCATAGAAGAGGCCTCTTGAACATAATAAGTTCCAGCATGGAATAATGGATCCAGTGTAAAAACAGGTCTCTTTGGCAAATACCTTCCCAAAGGATGCCAAGGCACTTGTTCCATACCATCAAAGTCATCGATGGGTTTGAATGGATTCAACCGTATGCTCACGGGAGTAGAGGCGTCCATTGATTGTTTGAAGTCATTAACATTGACGCCCAATTTTTTTTCCAATCCTTGAAGGAATGCCGAAGGAAGTTGCATAGTAAATAAGTATCGATCACAAAGCTACTTGGTTCACAGAGGATAAAAAACTAACCATTGTTTTCCTGAATTTGAAGTTCTGGTAGCACTGACTATTCTTGCAATACCATTACAATTGCATTTATCAGCACTATTAATTTTGCTTTTTTAAAAATAAAAATTCACGTAACTATTCAGCAGGGTTATTTTTTTAGAAAAATTTCCAATTATTCTAAAAAAAACAACCGCCATTAGGAGAGGGAAAGAAGAAAAAATTTCATTTTTTCTTCTTTCCCTCTCCATGCTGAACAGGTGCAAATTCACTAAACATGCTTAGACGACCCAGAAGAAACAGAACCTCTTCCGCCATCAGAGGTTTGGTACAAGAAACCCACCTTGCGCCAAGTCATTTGGTGAATCCATTGTTTTTGGTAGAAGGCAACAAAGTAAAAGACGAAATCCATTCCCTCCCCGGCGTATTCCGGCTTTCCTTGGATACTATTTTGAAAGAAGTGGAGGAGTGTATGAACTTGGGTATCAATAGTTTTATGATGTTCCCCGCAATTCCAGAAAAATTTAAAGACAAAACAGGAACGCATAGTTACGCCCCCGATAATTTCTATTTAAAAGCAGCCACTTCAATAAAAAAACATTTCCCGGAATGCTGCCTAATCAGCGATGTTGCACTTGACCCGTATAGCGTTGATGGGCACGACGGCATTGTTCGGAATGGAAAAATCGTCAATGATGAAACACTGGGAGTATTGGCTAAAATGTCAGTAGCTCAGGCCCAAGCAGGGTTTGACGTACTCGGACCAAGTGATATGATGGATGGGAGAATTGCAGCCATTCGGGAAGCCTTGGATGAGAATGGATTCAGCGACACGGGCATCATGTCCTATACTGCAAAATATGCCAGTGCGTTTTACGGCCCTTTCAGGGATGCATTGGATAGTGCCCCAAAAGCATCGGACGATATACCAAAAGACAAAAAGACCTATCAGATGAATCCGGCCAATAAACGGGAAGCACTCATTGAAGGAGAATTGGATACTGCTGAAGGGGCAGATTTTCTAATGGTAAAACCCGCACTCAATTACCTTGACGTGATCCACGTCATGAAAGAGAATTTCGATTTACCCATAGCGGCCTATCATGTTAGTGGAGAATGTGCTATGCTTTTGGCAGCTTGCAGAAATAATTGGCTTGAATTCGACAAGGCCATGCCAGAAACTTTGACGAGTATTCGACGGGCAGGGGCTGATGTGATTATAACATATTTTGCGAAGGCATTTTGCCGATTGAAAAGTTAGAAATTGAGAATTTCCCTAATCGCAGTAATTTCCAATCTCGTAATTTTTTCTGTATCAAAAAAGCCCACGGGTTAGTACCCGTGGGCTTTGCAATCTAAAAACCTTTTTTCAAATACCACGTATATGGTTGCCATATTGTTAAGAAGCATTCATCAGAAGGTAGATGCCGACGATGCCAACAGCAATCATAATGATTGGCATGAATGATTCAACGGCGCTCTTTTTGCGGAGCGTTGTTCCGTTATCAGAATAGTGCACACTAGTGTGAGAAGTAACATTATTAAGCATAGTAGTTCATGGGTTGCTAACGTGAAAAAATAAGGATTATAATAACTGTCGAATTACGAGTTCGTCAATTTCAATTGCAGAAACTACAATGTTGATAGCCAGTATTTAATTTCTAAATACTTTTTTCCAACTGAACGTAGTTCTCTAGTTTAACTTAAAGACCAATAACTTAAAGGATTATAACTTGACCTAAAATTTTTCTCCAATAATGACGATGTTAGAAATGGTGGTGTCGTAAGTCTTTGTTCATGCCCAATGTGAAACTTAGGCAGTGTTTGGAGAATTTTTTCAAGTGTTGAATGGAATGTTTCTGCTTTGCTGCTGTTTAAGCCACTCTAAGGTGGGTAAAAAAAAACAAAGGCAACTGAGAATTGCCACAATGCGGTAGTAGATGTCAAATGATAGTGTTCCGGTAGTGTAAATCCTGATAAATACAAGTTCGTCAAAATTCCTTTCGTCTCTGTGTATGGCAACAAATCTGAAAATTTTTATTTGCTTGCCAGTATGTCCTTTAAAAGACGTTGCAAATGTATTTTACATATTTTAATTTTTAAAATATTTTTAACACTTTTTTTTGCTGCATTTTATCAAAATCACTTAAACAATTGATAATCAACATCATACGAACAAAAAAATATCAAAACAGTTGAATTGAATATTTCAAATTCTAAACCTCAATCTTCTTCCTGCCCAATAAGACTATTAACCGCTTTTTCACTTTAAAGAGCTACACATAATCTACGATGAATTTTTCCAAAAGTTTCATTTTGAGTGGCCGTCACTGTAAGAATACCTGCAAGTATGTAATGAATTGGAAATGGAATTGACTTTATTTGCAATTGGTCACTCATCCATTAAAAACTACTTTATGCACCTTAGTGAAATCCTTACCCACCTCGGCGAAGACCGGGAGAAATATTTTAACGCAGTCTCTCCCCCTATTATCCAGAGCAGCAATTTTGCATTTAAGACTATCGATGATTTCCGGGAAGCTATCTCCAATGAACTTGATCGTCATCTTTATACACGTGGGAACAATCCAACAGTAGAAATTTTAAGAAAAAAAATCGCAGCGCTGGAAGGGGCTGAAGATGCGCTGATTGTTGCAAGCGGGGCCGCCGCTAATTCGATGGCCATCATGGCCAATGTCAAACAAGGTGACCATGTGGTATGTGTTCAAAATCCTTATTCATGGACAAAAAATTTGCTCGTCAACCTGCTTTCCCGATTTGGGGTGACACATACTTTTGTGGATGGGACTGATATAAAAGATATAGAAGCTGCTATTCGTCCTGAGACTACCGTATTGTTTCTCGAAAGCCCAAATACCATAACATTTGAGCTGCAGGATTTGAGCGCGTGTGCGGAATTGGCAAAAAAGCATGGAATCACCACTGCGATTGACAACGCCAACTGTTCGCCTATTTTTCAGCGACCTATTGAGCATGGAATAGACATTGTGACACATACAGGCACTAAGTACTTGAATGGCCATAGTGATGTCGTGAACGGCGTCATTTGCGGAAATAAGGAAATGATACAAAAGATATTTGCTACAGAAATAATGACCCTTGGCAATATTATTTCACCAAACGATGCTTGGTTGGTCATTCGGGGCCTGCGGACGTTGGAAATGCGGGTCAAACGTAGCTTTGAAAGTGCTTTGAAAATAGCACAATGGATGGAATCCCAGCCTCAGTTTGAAAAAGTCATCTTCCCCTTTCTCCCTTCCTTTCCCCAGTACGAATTAGCACAAAAACAAATGACAGGTTGCGCAGGACTGATTACCGCTTTTTTAAAAACAGACAAAATGGAAGTCGCAGAAGCCTATTTCAACAAATTAAAACGATTTTTATTTGCTGTGTCGTGGGGAGGCCATGAGTCGTTAGTAGTACCAAGTGCTGCTTTCTTCGGCGTGACTGGTAGGGAACGACCACCCTACCCTTTCAATATGTTTCGATTTTATATTGGACTGGAAGATCCAGATTGGTTGATTGAAGACTTGGAACAGGCGCTAGATGGAATATTATAAAATTTGGCTTTATTCTGACATCAATTCCAGAGCCAATTCCAAACGCTTTGGGTGACTCTTTCTTACAAACACGACCAACTTATCAGCTACTCTTTGCGCCCCTATTTCCCGTAGGTGAGCAAAAAGTTTTAGCATCTTCTGAGTTGGTTTGATGCCCAAATGGTTGGAGAAATATTGGTCAAGCAATTTGACATAAACGTTATAAAGTTCTGACAAATAATTCGGAGCGAAATTGCTATCGTATTTCATCAAAAAATCTATTGAATTTTGACCCAAGGCAAGAGCCGCCAACTTCGTAATTAATTTCTCCTCACCATATAAATTGGCCAAATATTCTGTTTTATTCAAAGAAGAAGTAGATTGAAAATCCGCTTCAAGTTGCTCCACGAAAGCCATCCAGTCATCCTTAAAATATTGACGGCAAATCCTGAGATATTTAACATTTCCTGTGGCAACAAAACAATCCCTTGCCCAACTGATGACCTGCTCGCTCTCTCCATGATAGACCGCGATGTCTAATAATATGGCTTTAAGGCGATATTGGTACAAGTGGTGGTCGCTGATTTCCAAACCTTTGACGCCCAACTCTTTAGCTAATCCATACATTTCTTTTTCGATGGCAGTATTAACAGTAAATAGCACTTTGTCTGGTGACGTTAATACCTCTTTTTGAAACATTTTAAATGCTTTGCTAAATCCTTTTTTCTGTAAAATAGACAACTTGTTAGCGACCAATTGTTGCCGATATTCTTCGGAAAGCACATTTTGTTTTCTCAGTTCCCGATCGACTAACTCAAGCAACAGCTGCAACTTGGATTTGTCATCAGCAAGTTGCAACAACAGCTTGAACAGGGGAACTGTAAGGTCATATCCACGGTAAATTGGCCGTGTTGCCATTTCCATCAAAAACTTCCAAAGTTCAATCCTAATGGCAGGAGGCAACGGCCTTTCAGATAATTGTTTGATTAGGTTAAAGCAATCATTTGAAAAAAGGAGAAAATTGCTTGTTTCGAAATCTGTCCGGTTTATTACAGGCACTATTTGTTCGACCAAAACTTGTAGCACCGACCAACAATCAACATAATGATCCAAAGCCAATGAATCAGTTGCCTGTCCGAGCAAATCAACTCCAGTTGCAAAAATCTGCCTTGCCCCTTGGGCACTGATGCGGCCATTTTTGTTCTTAGCCGATTTTAGAACTGTACTGACTACTTGCTGATATTTCTCCCTGTTATCGGCCATTGGAACAATCCCTGCAAAGCGGGTTTTGAGGGCTATTGAAAAATGCCGGTTCCCACGCGCAAAGTGCCTAACAAATGCACTGAGTTCATCTTTTCCTACCTGCTCTAAAATTGCATTTACGGTCAGTTTATGGTAAGTCTTAGCCTGTACTTTAGAATCTGTTATACTCTTTGGTTTATCGGTAAGCCGTTTTCGCAGAGACAACAGACCTGCCGCTACATGTCCGCACATTTTCTCTCTTAAAAAAACATCACACTCACACGAATATGCTTTAACCTTAGAAGGTGAAATTTGCATTTCTATTTCAAAACCATCTACTATAGCGATCCATAAATTGCGCTCACTTTCATAAAGGGAAACCACCTTTTGATCATCCAAAAGCTTTTCACCCACCAGTAAATGGGCTTCACCTAATGACAGTTCGAGATTTTTTAAAAGAAAATTCAAATGCAAATGGATTAAGGTTTTAAGTTTGGCGTTTTTGGTTTCACAAAATACCAACCTGCAAAGGTAACCAATAACGTTTCCGATTTGAGTACCTTTGGGCATCCGTTAAACCCAAGTAAATATTAACAACGAAAAAATATGAAAACCGTTTACCTGGTACGCCATGCAAAGTCAAGTTGGGACTATCATTCTTTAAGAGATTCCGAACGGCCACTGAACAATAGAGGCCTCCGGGACGCACCATTTATGGCCAAGATGTTGTTCAAAAAAGGTGCTAAGCCAGATGCGCTCATTTCAAGCCCAGCTGTCCGGGCACTGACGACTGCCACTTTTTTTAAAAATGAATTGGGAATCGAAGGCGAGGATATTTTGATCAGGGATGAAATATATGAAGCGATGGCCTCTACTATCCTAGACCTTATTCAACGATTGCCGGAAAAGTTGGAAACTGTAATGCTTTTTGGGCACAACCCTACTTTTACCAGCGTAGCCAATATGTTTACCAATAAATTCATAGCCAATATGCCGACATGCAGTATTGCCCGCATAGATGCCGACATCCCAAACTGGATGGCATTTAATGAGGGTAATGCCAAATTAGTTGAGTTCCATTTTCCTAAACAATATTTTCAATAGAAGGGTACCTTGTCAATTTTTCACTACCGTACGCTTTTTGCATTATATCCGTTTTCTTGCCGTCAAGATAGGCAGGACTAAGACAAGAAACTTAGATATTGGGAGAGCAGAGCATTTATCTTTTTCACATTGGATTTTTTCTAAGTTAGCATAGTTAAATTTTTCAAAACTTCAACCAAATTTTCAACTCCTTAATGAAATATTGCCTTGTCATTTTTTCCTTATTTGTTTTTAATGTCGCTTGCAAGAATGACAAAGCCTTACCGATGGAAGAAGAACAACTCATTCGAGTATTATGTGACATCCATATTGTAGAAGCCGGCATTGAACATTTAAACGGTACTGACAAAGACTCCATTGCAACAAGGCTCTACAACCAAATCTATGATATACACGGTGTACAGCAGGCATCAGTAGATACGGCACTATTTTATTTAAAAAAAGACCCGGATGCCATGGAAAAAATTTACTCGAAGGTGATGGATGAATTGGGCAGGATGAAATTGGTGGATGAATAATTAACAATTTGTTAATTTGCACAGTTTAGCTACGGCAACCCATAAACCTAAATTTGCATTCACTTCAACAAGACTTAATGCATGGAAGATATTAAAATATTGGTAGTTGACGACGAACCAGATATCCTTGAAATTCTTTCTTACAACTTGAAAAAAGAAGGGTTTCAAGTTTTTACAGCTAATAACGGCGATGAAGCAGTTAGCAAGGCCGCAGAGATCAAACCAACACTAATTATTCTTGACATCATGATGCCCCAGATGGATGGAGTGGAGGTTTGCCGAACCATTCGGGCCAATAAAGGATTCGATGATGTGCTGATTGCCTTCCTTACAGCCCGTGAAGAAGATTATTCCCAGATAGCCGCACTTGATGTTGGAGGTGATGACTACATTACAAAGCCTATTAAGCCACGTGTTTTAATGAGCAGGGTAAAAGCTTTATTAAGGAGGGCAGGAAGGTTTGAAGGTTCAGATAATGATAGCCACATAATTTCAGTTGGCGATTTGATTGTTGACAAAGAAAAGGTGATTGTGAAAAGGGGTGAAGAGATTATTGAACTGGCAAAAAAGGAATTTGAACTGCTGGGGCTTCTCATAAGCAAACCAGGGAAAGTATTCACTCGAACAGAGATTTTCAATAAAGTATGGGGCACCGACGTCATCGTTGGCAATAGAACTATCGACGTCCATATCAGAAAATTGCGAGAAAAACTCGGCGATAATTATATTAAAACGATCAAGGGAATTGGATACCGTTTTGAGTTTTGACGGTCGGTTACTTAAACTTGCTTTTCCCGTCAACCGATCTGCGCTGTTTTACTCCTTAAAAAATTGATGCTTTTCATAAGTAATTTTGAAAAAATTATGTCGAAATTATCTTTCAGGGTTGCAGGACAGAATTGCTAAATTTTGGAAATTTAGCAATTCTGTCCTGCAACCTCTTTCAGAGAGAGGTGCGTAGGCTCTTGATGAATTTATTTGGCTAAATATATTTAGGGAAGAGTTTTACTCAATTTGATTTTAAAGAATAATAAATCGGTATAACCTGTTCCGTATTTTACATCGGGATTATTTTTCCTTGTATACATGAATATTATTAATAGAAAAATATTAAAAAACCCAACTCCTCAACAGATAGCAATATCCGCCTCATTATTCGTTTCTTTGATTACGACCTTGGCTTTTATTATTTTATTCGAAATCCACATAGTTCAATTCCAATGGTGGGCCATTCTCGTAATTTTGGGTTTATCGTTTTTGGCAGCTTTTTTCACATTTAGGTTTTATTTAAAAAAATATATCTACCGAAAAATAAAGGTAATTTACAAAAGCATCCACAAGCACAAACTATCCACTACCCAGAAACAAGAAGAGATAGACATGAATGCCGACATTATGTATGAAGTGGAAAAGGAAGTAGAGGCTTGGGCCGACAGTCAGGAAAAGGAAATTGAACAATTGAAAACCTGGCAGGAGTATCGGCGAAAATTTCTGGGCGATATTTCACATGAATTAAAAACTCCCATATTTAACATTCAGGGTTTTTTGGAAACACTGCTTGACGGTGGCCTGGAAGATCAAAACGTCAATAGAAACTATTTGACCAGGGCAGCCAAAAATGTGGATCGCCTCAATACAATCGTTGAGGATCTTGAAATCATCTCCCGTTTGGAATCGGGTAGGCTGATCCTCGATCAACAGGTGTTTGACATTAAGGCATTGGTTGAAGAAGTTTTTGAAGATTTGGAATTCAAAGCTTCCCAGGCCAACATAGCCCTCATTTTTAAGCAGGGAGCCAATCAGCCTTTCAACGTAATAGCTGACCGGGAATATATCAGGCAGGTGCTGATAAATTTGGTCAGTAATTCCATTAAATATGGGAATCCCAATGGAGCTACCAAAGTGAGCTTTTACGATATGGACAAAAACATATTGGTCGAAGTGGCGGACAGTGGCATCGGCATTCCCGAAAAACACCTGAAGCATGTGTTCGACCGCTTTTACCGGGTTGATAAAAGCCGCTCCAGGGAGCAGGGGGGGTCTGGGTTGGGCCTTTCGATAGTCAAACACATAATGGAAGCGCACCAACAAACGATTAATGTCAGGAGTACAGCCGGCCTCGGTTCCACATTTGGCTTTACCTTACAAAAAGCATAGTATCAGATCGGTTATTCTGATAAAATTCCCTCACTAAAAAATCACCACCTCCTTTACTACCTTTTTCCCTTCATATGTGAGTTGAATAAAATAAATGCCTGGTGCTGTATCAGGTAAATTCAATTCACATTGGTTTGCTCCTACAAAAAGTGTTAGCTGTTTGGTAAAAATATTTTTGCCTAAAACATCTAATACTGCCAGATCTGCATTTATAGCGGAGGGCGAATCCAAATTGATTTTGAACTGGCCATTTCCAGGGTTAGGAAAAACCACAACATCCTCTGCCGACAATACTGTTTCCTCTGTATTGACAAAAGTCGTCCCTTCAATGGTCAGGTTATCAATATAAACATTGTCTCCAACACCATAAGGGTCGAGGTCTTTATCCATAAGGGTCATTGTTTCAATGCAGATTTCAACAACCTTCCCCACATAGTCATCTAAGCTTTGGCTTCTACTGAAGTAGGGGCTATTCACCGTAGTAACTGGAAAGTAATCTGTACCAATTTGTTCATTTTCTACTGTTACCCTGGCAGCACTGGCCTTCTTTAATTTATCCATTAATTCCTCTTCATAAAGAGGGGAATGAGTCTGCTTCAGGAAAAATTTAAGCCTGGCATTTTCAAAATTAGTCAAGTCGGCACAAAGGCAAACCTTTGAATGGAATTGCGGGTTCTTTTCCCAAATATCACCGCTGAAATTTATGTCCACATTCCCTTTAGCAAATTCAGAGAAAAAATCGCCACCCGTTATCTGAAATCCAAATTCACCAATTCTGGCGGATGCCTCAGATATAAAAGCCCGGCTTTGGGAGGCAGAAATGTGAAAAATGGAATCCTTCGACAACTGGCCCGCCTCAAATGTAATGACCTCCTTATTTGTTAAACGGACAGGTTTTACCACGAAATGGCCTAACAAGCTGTCATTCGCAGGAAGGGTATCAGGCTGATAAGTTGCCCATACATCTATTTGGTGGTTTTTAATTTCAGATAAGTCGGTTTGTTCATCGAACGTATGCAGATAAGTCTCACCTCTCAGTAAAGTGGTTGGAAGTGAAACCGATTCACTAATAATTGGCGATCCGTTTAATTGGTAAAATACATCAATGTTTTGTCCAGCAGCAATAGAATCGCAACCATAGAAGCCTATCTCCACAGTTATGGGTTCGGTTTCCAAAAAACAACTTGGTAAAGGACGTTGTATTGAGGCAACTCCCACATCGACATTTTGATAGAAGACGCGTTCTACTTCAATGGTCTTGGTGTCATTTCCAGGTGTGTTGTCAATTGGGAATTGAACTCCAGCTTGCAGCGTAAATTTGCCCGGTACCGATAGCTCAGCAACAGGCGTACTGAAAGTATAAACCAATGTATCGCCAAACTGGTATTGTGTGGTAGTTTCTATGGTATCCCATATTTCAACTCCTCCATCTACTTGAAAAAACACAGGAATCTTGGTCCCTTCGTGCAGAATAGAATCGCAATCGGTAAAGATCATTTTTAAAGAAATAAGCTCAGGATCTGTTACACCACACTTGAATGGGGGCAACCCAATGTCACCTATTAGAGCCAAGTCCATCACAGGGCTTATTGGCCCAACACCTACCGCATACCAAGCATTTCTTGTTTGAATTACGGGAAATGAACAATCTCCATATAAGTCTTCTGCCGCTTGAATGGCTCCCATACGCGCATCCTCGTATTGAGAAGATTCAATAGAGGTAATATTTCAAATTGCGGAATGCAATCTGACCAGCAGTATCCAGACCTAAACCTACCACTTGATATATATTTCCTATGTCATTGGTATCAACACCACCCTCAGTAAGTAAATAAAACCAAAAATTTTGGACACCGCTGTTGATGTGGACCCCGCCATTATCGTCAGAACCCGTATGCCAATTTTCGCCAAAGTAAGTGTCAGGGTCATTCAACTCGTTCGGGTTGGCCATATTACGGATAGGGCCAGCATTTTGTATGTCCTCCCCAATTAACCAATCAGCAGAATCAGGATCTGCCGTAAACTCAATAGAAGTACCGAAAATATCTGCGAACGACTCATCAAGTGCTCCACTTTCATCCTGGTACACCAAGTCTGCCGTATAATCATTGACCCCATGTGTAAATTCATGTCCAACTATTTCAAGTGCACAAAGAGGCGGAATGTCATCAATTCCATCTCCAAATCGAGCAAACATACCATTCCAAGTTGCGTTTGCAAAATCTATATCATAATGGACATAACTGACCAATGGCATGCTGTCCCCATCAATACCTATATAGTTATGCTTTTGGAAAAAATAGTCAAAGGTCATTTCTGCCCCCCAATGTACATCTGTGGCCACTTCGTCTTGTTGTGCATTTACATTGTTCCAATAATTATCATCATCTATAAAATCAACCGCACTCCCTATCACCGTGTTACCGTTCAGGTCATACGTTTCTATGCCCCTGCCCCTTGTAGTTTCTACCAAACGGAAAGAATCTACACCCAGTGAGTCCGTGATAATACTTCTGGTACCACTGTACTTTGTTTCAGCTACCCCAGGCGTATTGTGAACCTGGGTATGTAGCATTTCTATTTCGTGGAAAACTTCTCCCGTGACCGCATCCACAAAGAGCCATTTCCTGGACTCCGGGTGCATGGCATAGATTGTCATGCTAAAGGCCAATCGCAAATTTTCAGAGGCAGCGAGACCAAAAGTTGGATCAACCCAAACCAGTTCAGGTTGTGGGTAATGGGTAGCCTGCGGGTCATTCAATATTCTTTTGATCAATTGTTCTTGCTGCTCGTTTTCCCACATGTATAGCTCGGCGGGAAGGTATGCAAGGGCTTTTTCTATTGCGTTAGTAGGAGAAATAGCTGGATCTTTATTCAAATCCAATCGTCTTGCCAACCTTCCATTAAGTGTCGTGACAAATCCATCTTTTTCATGCACTAATAATTGGCTGCCCTGTACTTTGACATCCTTGTAATAATGCTGATACCGATAATGGGTAAAACCCAAATCGTCTTCATCTGCTCTGAGCAGCACCAATGCATCACTTTCACCTAAGCCAAGTTCTGCCTTGTGCCGGGCTAACAATACTTCGGCGGAAATTTTAACCCCTTCTTTAATTTTCAGCCAGTTGGGATTGCCTTCTTTGGCATAGAAAATATCAGATGGAGGCAGTGTGTTATCCGCTGGGTCAAAATTTACAAAAAAAGTAAAACCAGTGGCTAACACTAGCATGGACACGATAAATAGGGTTGTTCTAAACATGTTGTTTTTTATTTGAAACAATTATATACGAATGGAGGAGGAATGCGAAAATAGCTGTTTTCCTCATAGTTTAAGTATTCAAGTAGCCTTATTAAATGGTTTCGCAAAGGAAGTGAAAAAAATAGAATGGAAAAGTAGTGTGGATGACTGGAGTTTCCTTCCAGTTATTATTATGATTTGTAACTATTCAGGAGAGCGGGAGAGAGAAAGAATCCCGAAGTGAATTCGGGATCATTTTTTCTTTCTCTCTCCCGCTCTCCTGAATAGTTACTATGATTTTAAGGAAACTGGCAATGCAATCACAAAAGGTAATATTTCTAAATTTATATTTCACTACCGTACACTTTTTGGAAACGACTGATTTTCATGTCTGAAAGAAGGAAAATTTAGGGAGAGGGGTGTGTTTTTTTTGTCCCGATTGAAATCGGGACAAAAAAAACACACCCCTCTCCCTCTAAGTTTCTTCGCCTTTGGCCTGAAAACGGATATAAAACAAAAAGTGTACGGTAGTGAAATTTATATGAAGGTAAACTGGTAAAAACCTGTCGGGGTGAGAGGATTCGAACCTCCGACCTCGTCGTCCCGAACGACGCGCGCTACCGGGCTGCGCTACACCCCGTTGGAGAGAATGAGACAATGAGAGTTTGAGAGCAATGTTCCTCTCATTCTCTCAAACTCTCATTGTCTCATTCTCTTCTAAAAGAGCCACCCAGGAGACTCGAACTCCCGACCTACGCATTACGAATGCGTTGCTCTACCAGCTGAGCTAGGGTGGCTAATTTTCCTCTATTGGAAAAATTGGCCGCAAAATTAATATACAGTTAAATTCTATGTAATATGGCATGAGAAAAAAATAATAAAAAAAGCCACCGCCTATACAGACAATGGCTAACACACTCTCTAAAACATTAGTTATGAAAAATTTGGACTATTGACGATTTATCGGGAGTGGACATCCCCGCTGCCGGAAATCTTCGATCTTACCTTTGGGTTACCTGTGTAAACCACATCGCCACTACCTGCAATCGCCACTTCAAGGTTTTCTTTTACATTGACCGAGGCATCCCCAGAACCTGCAATTCTCACAGAACAAGTGCTCGCATGAAGGTTGCCTGCGTCCACATCGCCCGAACCGCTGATCCTTATTTGGCAATCGCCAGTTTTTCCTTTGGTGTCAATGTTGCCAGAGCCACTGACAGCAGCATTGAGGGAAGTTGAATTAGCATCAAGTTCAATGTTGCCAGAACCGCTGACAGCCAATCTCAATTCACCTAACCCTTTGAAAGAGCCTTTCCCTATTACGTCACCCGAACCGCTTACCGCTACTGATGTAAGGTCGGGTACAGAAATCCAGATCTTTACGGCTTCATGTTTTCTGACATTTTTCTTGAATTTGATTTTCCAATGTTTCCCATCCACTTCCTTCTCGATATTGTCAATGATGTTTTTCTGGGCCTCTATTTTCACCGACTGGCTTCCCTGAGTCAGATAAACATCTGCATTGATGGTCAATCCAATGGCATCGAATGTTGGCAAATCAAAAGTTTCGGTGACTTTAGAACCTTCACCATTAATGCCTCTGCCATTCCAATTTTGGCTTTCGACAGAACATGACAGAAACAAGTTTGCTGCTAAAAGCAACGTAAAAAGCTGAATTTTTTTCATTGTAAATAGTTTTTAGAAATTATATTTTGAATGACAAAGGGTAGGACTGGAAGTTGCTCTGATTGGTTACAAATTGGCTTCACTGTTTCATTGCCTCATGGCATGGCTTCATTGATAAAAAATCTCATGATATAAAGTATAACCATAAAGCAATGAGGCAATGAAACAGTGAAGCCATTTATTCGAACAACATTTTATACAACTCCTCAATTTTCCCAATTGTCTTGAACTCTATTTTATACCGATCGGGAGAAAGCCCTTTGGTGTTGTATTTTGAAAAATAAATTTGCTTAAAGCCCAATCGGTCAGCTTCTTGAATGCGCTGCTCAATTCTGCTTACAGCCCTAATTTCACCACTTAAACCAACCTCCCCAGCAAAGCAAATTTCACTTGGAACAGCCACATCTTGCAGAGAGGAAATAAGTGCAGCTACTACGCCTAGGTCAAGGGCAGGGTCCTCCACCCGAATGCCTCCTGCCAAGTTGAGGAATACATCGTTTTGGGCAAATGGGAATCCACCCCGTTTTTCCAACACTGCTAAAAGCATACTTAATCTTCGCAAATCAAATCCAGTGGCAGTTCGCTGGGGAGTTCCATATACTGCCGTGCTGACCAAAGCCTGCGTTTCAATCATCATGGGGCGCATTCCTTCAATAGTTGCGGCTACAGTGCTTCCACTGAGTTCTTCATCCGTCTGTGAAAGCAAAATTTCCGAAGGATTGGAGACCTCACGCAGACCAGTAGCCTGCATTTCATAAATGCCCAGTTCATCTGTAGAACCAAAACGGTTTTTGAGTGCGCGTAAAATTCGGTAAGTATAATTTCTGTCACCTTCAAATTGAAGCACAGTATCAACAATGTGTTCCAGCAACTTAGGCCCAGCAATAGAGCCATCCTTCGTGATGTGGCCGATCAAAAAGACTGGAATATTGGTTTCTTTTGCGAAGCGTTGAAGTTCTCCGGCACATTCCCGAACCTGAGAAACGCTGCCCGGCGTCGAGTCAATATGCGGAGAGGAAAGCGTCTGGATGGAATCAATGATCACCAAGTCTGGGGCAAGGTCTTGAGCATGATTGAGTATTTTGGAGGAGTTAGTTTCCGTCAATAAATAACAATCTGATTGCATATTGCCCAACCTGTCTGCACGCATTTTTATCTGCTCTTCACTTTCTTCCCCACTCACGTAAAGGATTTTGGCATTTACCTCCAACGCCAATTGCAACATTAGCGTCGATTTGCCAATGCCGGGTTGACCTCCAATCAATACCAGTGAACCACTGACAATCCCTCCACCTAAAACCCTGTTCAATTCGCCATCTGGTGTGGCCAATCGTCTCGTTGTGCCAGTTTTGACTTCCGGTAAAGCAATAGGTTTTACTTCCTTTATGGTCCTGTCAGTACCTTTCCACAACCTGCTTCGCTCTTCAGGTTTGGTTTCTTTTACTACCACTTCTTCCTGAATGGTATTCCATTCTCCACAGCTGTTGCACCTGCCCATCCATTTCGGGAAGTTTGAGCCGCAGTTTGAACAAACGAAGATTTTTTTGACTTTTCCCAATGTTTATTTTTTTAGTAAAGTGAACCTTGAACCGTAAAATTGTAGTGTTGAAACGGATATGTTGTAGTTTCAGAGTGTTTTTTGACCTATTAAGTATTTTTTTTATAGGATGATGCTCTAACATTTAATCAAAACGTTATATTTGTGGCATAGAATATTATATCTGTTTCCATTCATCTATTTATTTATTCTACTTCGGGAAAAATAATCGAATCGTCTGCAATTCTTAAATACAGAAATTAGGCTCTGCCGGAAATAATAATCCTCGGTTACAAAGCTTCAAGTGTTTTTGTTAATTGAGGTTGATCTAATGAAAGCCATAAAGACATGGCTTTCAATTCAATACGTTTTACGTGTAAAATATATGTAGATTGTTTTCATTTGGTTTTTTGGGGTTATACAGGGTGCAACAAATTTGCTGTCACCCTGTTTTTACTCATTCAGCCAAACCGTCATAGAAGTGAGCAGTAGTTTTATTTTGGTTTATTTCTTTCTATTTGCTTACTGGTATCTTTGTAAAAGACTGGCTTTCAACAATTTAGACTTTTGAAAAATTTATGTGAATTTTTTTTGAAAAAAAAATGGAAAAAATGAGTGACCTAAATAAAAAACCAATGTCTTAAGAGTGTCTTTTAAATAACACGGGTAGCTTGGCAGGAATTTGATAAAGAGAAAGCCAACTACTTTCAAGAAATATGTAGATTGTTTTCATTTGGTTTTTTTTTGGGGTTATACAGGGTACAACGATGTTGTTACCCTGTTTTTTTTATCCTTATCAACTATTCCTGAGAGGTACTCTCCGCAGCTTTTGATTCAAATAGCTTTATGATTTCTTCCTCTGTTTTTCCCCAAGTTTTCCAATAAAAACTGGGTATCATCTGCAAAATCATTATCTGGATATTTCTGCAAAAAGGAAACTCATAAACAGTTTTAGCATCGTCGAATTTTTTCAACTTGTCATCCAATGTATATCCTTTCATAAACAGCGCCGTCGCTGCTTTTGGATGATCAGGATGTTCTAAAAGGGATTTTTTTCATAATACTCCATTGATTTATTGGGTTGATTGATCAGTGCTGCCATTTCTCCAGCCCTTAACAAGAAATCAACTTTCTTATCGGCATCAACATCGGGAATGGCTGCGAATTCTTCATACTTTGTCAATAGCTCGCCGATTTGAGCTTGGGAAGAACCAGGGTTTGTCCCTATTGCGCCTTCCAATTTGGCAATCTCATCCAACACCTTTTTGTGGGATGGATCATTTTTGCAATTAACTAAAAAGAAAGGCAACAAAAACAAAAGGTATTGTATCTTCATTTTTTCAAATTTATTTGACGGCCAAAAACTATTGTTCATTAGAAATTGACCAGAATGATTTTAAGCGGCTAATATAATTCATTTGTTTTTACCTGAAAACCATCCACCAAACAAAACAGCCTGGTTAATTAAACTACAAAAAATGCTTTTGCCCAATACACAAAGACGACCCCGAACCAAGAAAAATACAACAAGTGGTCAATCAGCTTGAAAAAGGGGGTGTCATCATCTATCCAACGGATACCGTATATGGCTTGGGATGTGATATTGCAAACAAAAAAGCCGTTGAACGGATATGCCAGATCAGGCACCTCGACCCTGCAAAAGCCCGGTTAACTTTTATTTGCAAAGACCTGAGCCAAATAGCAGAATATGCCTGGCAATTGGACAACCAATTATTCAAGCTATTAAAAAAAAAACTTGCCCGGGCCATTTACTTTTATTTTAAAATCAAGCAATGCTGTCCCCAAACTTTTAAAAAATAAAAAAAGGACTATCGGTGTCCGCATGCCTGACAACAACATTGCCCGTCTTTTGGCCGGATCACTTGACCGACCTTTGTTGTCTATTTCTTTTGAAAGAAACAGACGAAGATAATGAGTTTCAATTTCCAACCGATCCGTATGACATGCATGAGCATTATGGACATTTAGTGGATGTGGGTTATCGACGGTGGCGAGGGAGGTTCAGCCCCTTCAACTTTGGTAGATTGTACATTAGAGCCAATTAATGTTATAAGAGAAGGTGCAGGGCAACCTTGTATTTTAAAAAAATCAATTAAAAGTATTTTCCAAAACATATACAGCCATACCATATTCTCCATTTTTTGATTGGTATTTTTCTTTTATTATTTTCTTTTTATTGAAATTAAATTTATTTAATAAGTTTATTGAACCAATATTTTTAACGTGCGTATATGCTTCTAATTTATTTATTGCTAAATCATTAAAAGCGAAATTTACTACGGCACTCAATGATTCTCCCATTATGCCTTTGTTTTGATATTTTGGATTCAACTCATAACCTAATTCGGCAGTTTTATTATCATTTGAAAAATTCCATAAGCATATTGTTCCAATTAAATTATTTATACCTTTTTAAAGTAATCGCCCAATAAATCAATTCATTATTGTCAATTCCATCATTTATTTTTTTGATAAACTCCAAAACCTCATCAGTATTTTTAGGTATTTTCCGATCAATATATGTCATGTTTTTATGATCAGAGCGCAAAACATACAATTCTTTTTTATCAGGTATATCAAGCCGCCTCAATATTAATCGTTCTGTTTTTAATATCGGAAAAGATTTAAAAATAGGTTTATTCATTTATTAGTTTTTATTTGAAAAAATCCACTCAAACTTTATCTCACCACTTTCAGTCAAACCAACTTCCTGCCAGCCCATTTTTCGATAAAAACCTTCTGCTCGTGTTCCCGGTTCAGTAGACAACCAAATATATTCGATAGATTGATCAGCAACCCATTCCATCATAAGGTCGTGCAGTTTTTTGCCAATCCCCTGCCCTTCATAATTAGGCAATAAAAACAAAGCCCATACATTTCTTTCTTGCAAGTCAATGATACTAAAGCCAACGATCTGCCCATCAATTTCACAGACCCATCCCCTACCCTGATTAACCAAAATAGCCTGATAATCCGCCATTGTTACTTTTGATGGATCGGAAAGGATGTTTTCTTGCACGGACATTCGAACTTGATGGATATCTGGCCAATCCTGCATAGTAGCAATTCGATAATGCATATAAAGACGATTTTTTTGAAGAAAAAAAAAATCAAAGTTACACAACCAAATTGGTCTCTATGTGCATCTTTAGAAAATCAGAATAAATTCAACATATCAACAAAACGGATGATTATTTCAAAAAAGTTTACTCGTCTTTCTAAATCTACTTTATTATTACCACTTTCCTTTAAACAATTGGTGACCGAGAGCATTGTAAAAAATCACTTTTTTCCTTTTATATTCATCTTAAATTTTCCCTTTTTTTTAATTACCAGTTGTTCTCCCGAAAATTCTGCATCTTCTGAAAAAATATCTGAAAGCAAAAAACAAGTATGGGTGTACAAACACCAAAACAGGGAAGGTTTGGGTTATACACTTTTCTCCATAAAAAAAACCCATTAACAAAGGGATCTTACCCGATGACTTTTTAGCCATACGTGATAAAAAAAAGGAGCATTGGAATTGCCTCCTGAAGTGGGAAGGAGAAACCTTGTGGTTTTACACACCCTCTTCCCGTTCTTTCGCTTCCCACAATTCCGAAAGCGGCAAAACGAAATGGACAATTATTGAAGAGGATGATTTCAACCATTTTTTTTACAACGAAAAAGATGCGGGCTATATCCGTTTTTCCAGCCATTGTGGCCAGCCTGATGTTTTTTGCCTTGATGCGGAAGAAATTGTAATTGCTAATTAGGGAATTGGGGAATTGGGGGATTAATAAAACAAAAAAACAGATAACCCCTAATTTACTAATTCCCTAATTTACCAATTCCCCAATTCCCAAAAAAAGCAGGCAGGGGCGAACCCCACCTGCCCAAAAGGCATCATAAAAAATTGTTCGTTTTTTGTTGGATTTAAAATGTAGTCGCTAAATTTATTTGGCGGACTTTTTTTAGAAAAACATTCCTTTCCTATCAATATTAATTCAATTGATTTTTAACTCAATAAATAATTTGATCAAGCTACTTTATTGATTTTTGAGTCTGCCATTTAAAATTGGCAACTACATTGTTTGCTAATTAATTAGCAGCATCATTTTAGTAGCATTATGTCTGGGTGTTTCCAAGCAATAATAAAACAAACCCGACTCAGGCAGCGATGACCGATCTAACTTAACCTCACTATATCCGGCATCAAAGTCACCTTCTACCGTTTTAACAACCCTTCCCGAAATATCTGTTACGGTCAAAACTGCATGAGTAGCTTCTGCCAATCGAAAGCCGATGGTCGTTTTTTCGCTGAACGGGTTGGGCACATTTTGCAATAATTCAAACTGGGCATTCAAGTCATCGGCAATAGCCAATTTCACATTCATTATTTCACCAAAAACACTGTAAGCCTCAGCAGGCGTATATCGATCAGTCAATTGGATAGTTTGGTTTAGCTGCCCTGGTTGCAACGCTCGGAATGCCAATTGCACTAAAGGTTGTCCTTCTAACCAATTGCTTTGATAGTCATTCCAACTCACAGTCAAAAAACCATCGTTGACATATCGTCGACCAAAATGGCCAGCATCAGTCAAGCAATGTTGAGTTTCGATGAACGACAAAATGTTTGGATCAAAAGCTATGGTGAATTGAAACCCAACAGCTGAAAAGTCTTCTGTTGATAGTGAAACGGTAACCGTTTCTCCTACAACAAACCGATGGTTTTGGGTTTCTAAAAGAAGCATGCTTTCCACTCCTCGATCATCATTAGTTCCTCCGACAAAATTGGCGTCGGCACTTTCGTTTACATCACCTACTTTGACGGCAATAAAATCGGCATCAAGCACATCAGTAGAGATATTATTAATATTGATGACTTCAGGGAAAATATCTGCCCAGGGGTTTTGCGGATTTGGGAACGAATAATCGTTTGGCAAAAAGCGCCATGAAGTATTGTTTGGAAACTGATCATTGATATACAGGATCAACTTGCGTATTTCCACCAAATCAAATGTCGTGACTGTTCCTGAACGATTGGCGTCCGCTGCAATGATTTTATAAGGTGAATCCAGCAGGGTCACGCCGAGGATATGCTGGGTGATAAGCACTAAGTCGTAAGTAGTCACACCATTCAGATGATCATCATCTTTGCGGGGTGCAACAGTCAAATCGCTACCCTTTGGCAAATCCAAAAACTGAAAGCCTCCTAATGGATCAGTCGTTGAAACACTTGTGCTTTGGCCGCTTAGATTGACCGTAACATCTTGGACAGGGATACCATTTTCCGTATCAATAACACCTACTAAATCAACGACCAGCGTGGTGTCATCGCCACATGTTGCCGTATCAGCCTGAACGGTGACGAGGGTTTTACAAAAATCCTGGTTGCCCAATTCATCCGTAACCCATACTTCCAAAGAATCGCCTGGAATATCATGACAGAAAAAAGTTGTATCCGTAAAGGTTGTATCAGGTGAAAAGGAGAATGTAAGGTTGGAACAATTATCATTGCTGCCATCATCGAGTTGAGCGGCGTTCAATCCAATCATCGGTGGCAAGGTATTCATTACCACCACAATCAGTCCTTCTTTGCAAAATACAGTAGGAGCTTTACCGTCTTTTACTTCCACAGTAGTAGAACAGGTCATTTGGTTATTGCAATTGTCTTTTGCCGTATAAGTCACATTATAAATATCAGGTGGCACATTGGTATAAGGGCCAAAGCCTAAGCCCCCCGGAATGTCGGAATCCACAGTCACCGTCACTACTGGACTACAATCGGTAATTGTTCCGTTAAGCGTAGGCAGCATAACCGTAGCTGTACAGGTCGAATCCAATATTTCCACATCAGGAATATTGCAACCCATGGAGAACACAGGGTCGGTAATGTCATTTACCTTCATTTTTTGCTGATAAATAATATAACCATCCCAAGGGTCGGAGTCTGGATCGGTATCGGGCCCAAACTGTTGGCTGGCCATACTATTATTTGGCATCGCCGAGTCGTTCCAGCTATCCCGGAAAGTACGGTCGTCGCAGTCTCCGTCACCATCAAGGTCACAGGCGGGGGCAATTAGGCCAAGCTCACTCTCAGGTTTTTCAATTACCTCTTGGTCCACTTCCGCACCGACGACGCACCAGTTGATGATGGCCCAAGTCCTCACTATTTTGAAACAAGCATCTGGTACTACATTTAATGTATCGTCTTTGTAAGAAACAGCGATCATTTCACAGGTTTCATTAAAAATTGCTGGCTCGCCAAATTCTGGCAATGTGTTTCCACATGTCGTCTCTATGTCTTCGGGAAATTCCACGACCCAATCAGAGGTATGACGAACATTAATTCTTTGTGTACAGGTTTGAGATTGTAACCCACCGGGGTCTTTTGCCTTCCATTTCCTGGTCATTCTGCCCTCCAAGCATTGGGATAGGTTTTGGCTAAAATTTTTGGTTATGGTCAAACTACAATTGTCAAAAAAGGTCGGCGTACCAAAAGCAGCATCCAAGAATTCATTTTGGGCAGTTTGGTCTCCGCTCAGAGCAGCCAATTGTGTCTCATAATCTTGTGCATAAGTATCGCAATCAATAGATTGGTTGGCTGGGCAATTGACCAACTGAGGGTTCACTTTATCATTGACGATTACTTCCACCATGCAATCATTGAAATTGTTGTGGCAGTCAAAAACCCGGAAGACGACCATCTGCTTGCCAGCACCAACATCGTTGCAGCAGAACACTACTGTTGAACCAAATTTGGTATCGTCGTGCCCATCATTGCAGGGATCATTCATGCGGCGCACCTCAAAATGATCTAAACAACAATTATCGTGACTACCGTCATCAAATGTTTCAGCGAAAACGATGGCTTCGCCATTGGAGGTCAGGTTTACATCTGTCAGTTCATCACAAACGGCAGTGGGCGTTTGGTTATCACCGACCGTCAATTGTACTACGATTGAACCTGTATTCCCACAAGCATCTGTGACACGATATTCAATATCATGCACACCCATGGGAAGACCTGGACTTGGTATATAACCTCCCAAACTGCCGTCACTGGCAATATAGTCCGCTGCCCCTGCGGGGGTGATGATCTGAATGGTTACGTTGTTATTGCAGTTGTCGGTCACATCATCGGGAGGTGGTAAGAAACCTTTCGAAAAGCAAGGGAAGGGATAAGTGCCTGATTGGTCGGCATTTACTTCAAAAGGCGCTTTGGTAACGACAGGGGCAACCTTGTCTTCGATTTTGATGACCTGAACATTATCGTTGCCTTCTGAATCTTCAGTAATAATTTCACTTGTACACCAATCAATTACCATCCAGGTCCGAACTATTTTGAAACTTGTCCCGCACATAGGGATTACATCATCGCTGTGCAAAATATTATAGCCACACACACCCCCTGCATTTGCTACAACCCCTGATCCAGTGTTCTGTAAAATATTATTTGATAGGTTAGCTGCTGCATCAATATCTGACGGATCGGTAGGGTCACTGTCAGTTATCAATGGATTTAACGCTATTGGATCAGTAATACCCGGAAAGTTGCTGTACTGCTCGCAATGCCAGGAAACATCAATTGGAAATTCAATTCCCCCTCTTTCCAAATGTATTTCCACCGTGCATGGAAGGGCTGGGTTGCCGTGTTCATCATTGCCAGTATAAGTTCTTTCAATTTTATAAATGCCATCACAGATGTCATTGTCGGTTACTTGCTCGCCGCCAAATTTAACTTCTGGATCAGGGTCACAATTATCAATAAGCTCCGGCTCGGTAATATAAGGCGCCGATTGGCTGCACGGGATCACAACAGCTGTATCTGGGCATTCAAATTCAGGCCCCATTTTATCTTCCAAATGGATATAACCCCAGCAAGTATTTTTATGGACTTTTTCCCTCACCTTCACAGAAAGGGTCTGGCCGATGAAGCTGCCATCAATTTCATGCACGTTGGGGGTGGCTGGCACAAGGTCAGGAATTGGCATGCCCATGAGCGTTTTTACCATCAATATTTCATAGTAAGTCCCTAACGGCAAAAGATCATCACTGGCACAGTCTTCTTCCTCTCCTTCCAGCACCATAGGAGGTGTCAGGCTGGCGATACAATCTCCGTTAAGGGAAACCTGGACACTGGTGTTGCAGGAAAGGCCGCCACTCATTTCTTCGTAGCAATTGGTCAAAGGTGTCGGATCATCTGAACCTCCTGAATCCCCTGGCCTACCAAGGTTATTGCTTTGTGTAATATAACCGGAATCGGAAGCATCACTAACTTCTATAGGTGTTCCTGCTGGGCCATCGCCAGTGCCTTTTCCTATTGCTTGCAACCTTAACATGGTTGGCGCACCTGGTGCTTTCGGGTTCACCTCAATGCGGTATTGTATGATAAATAACTCACCAGGATGCAGTTGGCCACTGCTTAGTAGTAAGTCATTCGAACCATCATATGCGGGATTGGCAGACGGGTTGGTCGTAGCATTGCTAATCGTTCCATTAATGCCTACTGGGATAATTTGCGGAACGCCAATCACTGCGTCAAATGCACTCCCCAACTGACTAGGTAAAGTAAGGTTTTCCAATAAACTAAAATCTGTAAGCCCCACACTACCAACGTTTTGTACCAATACCTGAACGATCACATCAAAGTGACCACCAATACCGCTGGTCGCTTCATCCACACCAGCAATGTGCTGAGCCACTCGAATGGCAGGCAGGTTGATAACCAATGCATTGGAATCACAGCCGTTATCTCCCGGTTGGCCAGCGTTGATGTTCTCAGGATTTGGGCCACTGTCGGATTTATCAAAAACAATAAAAGTGTTTCCGTCTAGGCCAATGCCATCGGCACTGGTTGTTGCAGAGTTGGTCAGGGGATAGGTGATGCCCATTGCATCGGGGTTCATTTCCACTTTGAAATCAACCGTGATGTTTTGATTGGGAAATAAAACCCCATTTGTGCCATTGAAGATGTTTGGAAAAACACCAATACTTGGATTGGAAGTAGCATTAGAACTGATGATGTTCGGGAACTGCACTAAACCCACATAGCTATTCCCCAACATCGTTGTAATATCATCTGTCAGGTCAATATTGGTCAATTGGGTATTGCCTGTATTTTTCAAATTTATTCTAAAAACAACATCGAGATTCCCGGCTGTATTGCTTGCGGAAGGCGAATAGGACAAAATTCTTTTTGAAAGACCAACGCCTGAAAGGTTTAGGGGGAAAAAATCATCTTGATACTTGGTATCACCCACAAATCCAATGTTTTGGCTTTCCGGTGCTGTTCCTGCATCTGAGTTATCGAAAGCAAGCAACGACCCCGAATGACAACCCGGCAACTTGTCCAGATTTGGAAACAAACCTCTTGCACTTACTTGACACTGGTTGTACAAAGGCATCGGCGCACTGGGTGCGTTTGGGTCGAGCAGAACCCTTAATTCAACCGTTAGTGAATCATTTCTACCAAATGTAAATGTGGGGTCATCGAAAATCTCTGGGTCAGCTGCTGTGCCAGTATAATTACCGTTTATGGCAGGTAAAGGATTAGATGTAGCACTGGTTATAGTAGGTGGGCTAATCAATCCTATAAAGGCCGATCCGAAATTGGCTGATAAATTTTGGATCAATGAGAGGTTATCAAGTAAGGTATTTCCAGTATTTTTTATGACCATTGCCAATGTGACCTCCACATTTCCCGCCGCATCACAGGTTGGATGGAAATCATAATCTCTAGCCGAAACTGCTACATTGATGGCAGGTATATAAAGCAGCAGGCCATCTTTTTCATTTTGGTCGTTAGTGTCGCCAGGAGCGCCTAATGGCGCGTCAGAATCGGTAGATACAGTGTCTCCAATCGGGTCAATTCCAGACCCCACTGCCTGATTGGAAACAGGGGCATATTGCGCTAAGACATTGGGGTTCATTTCAATGGTTAAGTCAACAACAAGTGTTTCGTTGGGTGCTATCAACCCGGAAGCACCATCGAAAACCTGAATATTGTTTTTGCCATCATAAGCGATGTTGAAAACAGGATTACTTGTCACAGCATGGCCAATCCCAAAATTTGCACTTATAAACCTGATAAATGCTCCAACTGGAATTTGTCCGTATAGGTCATCCTCCAATTGGATATTGTTCAGGTCATCTGCACCTAGGTTTTGCATGGTCATGCGAAAGGTCACAAAAACATTTCCAGCTGTTGAATCAGCAGCCTCCACGCACCATGTTTCCTTGGTCAAGATCAAGTTGTTCATGGTGGCCCCAAAAGGAAATAGAAAGTCTTTGTCAGGCAAATACGTTGTCGCAGAAGTGCCGATATCAACAAAATAGGAAGGGTTTGGATTGGTAAGATTTGAACTGATGGAGTTTGATTCAACTGCCTTAAATTCTTTTTTCCCACTAAAAAATGATGAAAATAGAGGAATCCCCATTAGAAGTAAAAATGAAGAACTCCAGAATGGGAAAATCGGTCTTTGATGATGCTTTTTGCTCATTAGGATTGGAGAAAGGTTGTGAGCAGGAAGGAGGAAAGGCAGTTTGCAACAGGTAGTTCGCAGTATGCAATACCCAGTGTACTGTTTGTTATGAGCAGAATACCAAGTGACAAATAGTTAAATTAGTCACTGCGGGAAGGTACCACGCTTCCACAGCTGCATTCAACAAAACTTACACTACAAGTAGCCTTATTATTACTTAACCCAGTGCATCATTGACTTTATTTGAAATCCTTTTTTCACAACAAGATTCCATATACCAATGGCATTAGGCTAAATAACCTTACACATACTCTTTGTTAGAAAAATGAAACCTACATGGCACTCGCTGAGGTCGAGGCCAGAAATAATCGGTATCGGGATGGGTCATAAAATAGGTAGCTTTGAAGGGATTTGGGTGTAACTACCTATGTACAGTTTACATTACGAATATTACTAATATTATGCCAAATTAATATATGTAATTTATTGTTTTTGTTAAAAACCCTTTTAAGTTACTATACACTTTTTGAAAAAGGCTGGTTTTCATGCCTGAGAAGAAACTCATAGAGAGGGAGGTGTTTTTTTTTTGATTTTTTTCAGAAAAAATCAAAAAAAAAACACCTCCCTCTCTATGAGTTTCTTCTCCTTTTGCCTGAAAACGGATTTGGGCAAAAAAAGTGTATAGTAACTTAAAACCCTTTAACTCCAACTTTGTGCAGTCTGCCATCAATCATGTTTTTTGAAAAACACAAATAAAAAAAAGCCTTTGAGGGAATACCCTCAAAGGCTTTTAGCAAATGATGCGAATTGAATTACGCTGCCTTATATTTCTTAACAGCCTCTGTCAAACGGGGAACGACGTCAAAAAGATCGCCGACCACTCCATAATCAGCAGCTTTAAAAAATGGCGCTTCCGAGTCTTTATTAATGACTACTATTACTTTTGATTGGTTGACACCTGCCAAATGCTGAATAGCACCTGAAATACCAATAGCAATATAAAGGTTTGGTTTTATGGCAACACCAGTTTGACCGACATGCTCATGATGAGGCCTCCAACCCGTGTCCGCTACAGGACGTGAACATGCAGTAGTAGCCCCCAAAGTGGCAGCTAATTCTTCGATGATGCCCCAATTCTCAGGACCTTTCATTCCTCGACCAGCAGAAACAACCAACTCCGCTTCAGGTAATGGAGCAGTGTCACCTTGCTGAAGGTTCACCTCAATTACTTTTACTTTCGGTGCTGGTACATTTACGTCAAGAGTTTCTACCACTACAGGAACACCGATTGATTCAGGTGGTACTTCATTTCCAGCCAGCGAAATGACTTTCACATCAGAAGTGATGGCGTACTCGGCGGTGGCTTTTCCAGAAAACACCCCCTTTTTAACTTTCATCGTACTGCCTTCCATGACGGGAATTGATTTAGCGCCAGCTATTGATCCGGCATTCAATCGGGCAGCCAATCGTCCAAGCAATGACTTGCCTGTTGAGGTGTGACTGACAATGACCACCTTTGCCCCTATAGATTGAGCAGTATTACCAATTGCAGCGGCAAATACCTGGCTATCAAATTGAGCCAAGTTGTCATCATTTATATTGTAAACCTTGGAAGCACCATATGTGCCGAGTTGCCCAGCATTCTCCACATTTCCCAATGTCAATGCCGCACATTCAGTACCGAGCACCTGGGCTGTTTTATAGCCATAAGTTACTGCTTCGAAGGCAGCTTTTTTCAATTGGCCGTTTATAGATTCTGCAAAAACTAATACCATATTATTGTTGGTTGTTATTTGTTGTTTGTTACTTATTGTTTTAAAAAGCAGTAGCCTTTAAATTACTTTAGCCTCCTCATGAAGTAGGCGAACGAGTTCGTCCATATTTTCTGGATCAACGAGTTTTACCCCTGTCTTCGCTGGAGGTAATGAATAACTGACAGGTGTAGAGTGGTCTGGAAAATCAACTGGTTCAAGCACTTTGAAAGGTTTGCTCTTGGCCTTCATGATCCCCATCATGTTTGGGATGCGTTGCTCGGCCATGCCTTTTGCTGCGCTCACTACAAAAGGTGCAGCAACTTGAGACTTTTCGATACCACCTTCTATATCCCGTTCGATGGTAGCCGTATTGCCATCTACTTCCAATTTGCTGGCAAAAGATATAAAAGGCAAACCCAAGAACTCAGCAACCATGGCGCCCACCTCTGAACCATTATAATCTATACTCTCTTTTCCACAGAAAATAATATCGTAGTTTTCATCTTTTGCATGTTCGGCAATTTGCTTGGCAATGAACAACGAACTTTTTGGATTGGCATTGACACGTACTGCATCGGTAGCCCCAATCGCTAAACCTTTCCTAATGGTCTGATCGTTACTCGCATCCCCAACGTTGATAATAGTAACTGTACCTCCATTTTTTTCCATCAGTTCGACAGCACGTACCAATGCATACCATTCATCATAAGGATTCATTATGTAGGTAACCCCCGCTGAATTAAACTCTTTACCATCCTCCGCGAAAGAAATCTTTGCGGTGGTATCAGGTGTTTTACTTACACAAACAAGCAATTTCATATGGATATTTTTAATTATTGTCGTCAATGAATGGGCATTAAACAGGGAAACTTGCCTATTCCATTGACCATTTTGGAAATGAGGCGCAAATATAGAATTATCGAAAAGAACAGGGAAAGGGATTTAGCGAAAATTCGCTGCATATATTGAATGTCTGAGATGGTTCCTAAAACAACAAAAGTTGCGATGAGAAAGAGGCTTGTAAAACCCTGTTGGAGGAGGAGTTTATATTGGAAGGGGATTTGAGGTTTCCACTAAAATTGCTTAATCAATTTATCAGAACTTAGATCAAAAATATTAAAACTGATCCATCGTTAAATTGCTTTGAACCACTAAACAATCATTTCATTGATATTTCATGAAGAATTTCGCAATCCTATTATTACTGTTTATTACTTCCCACGGCCTATTTGCTCAAACAGGAAAAGTAAGTACCGAAGATTTGCCGTTAATGGAAGCCTTGGAAGATACACTCGGACTCCTTTCTTTCCTCATCATCAATGATTCGATTCCTGAAGACCGATTCGCTGCCACCAAAAAGATGATCCCGACATTGGTAAAAGCATTGAAAATCAAAAATTCGTTCAGTTATCCTTTCGAACAGATGCGAACGGTATCCATCCAATACCCTACCGACAGCACCTTCCGTGTTTTTACTTGGCAACTGTATGTTGATGTTGATGACTACCGTTATTATGGCGCTATCCAAATGAACTCCCCAGAGTTGAAACTGTACCCCCTAATTGACCGGACGAAAAATGTTGTATCAGAAGAACACGATGTTTTAAGCCCTGAACAATGGTTTGGTGCATTGTACTATAATATCCACCAATTTGAAAGCCCCATTGGCCGCAAATATTTACTGTTCGGATTCAATGGACATAGCCTTTTCAATAAGAAAAAATTGATAGATGTGCTGCATTTTGAAAATGGCAATGCTAAGTTTGGAGCTCCTGTTTTTATTCAAGAAGAAACTGTAACCAGTCCTCGTACAGTACGCAGCCGAATCGTCAAAGAATATTCAGCAGAGAGTTCTATCCGTTTGAATTATGATGAAACATTCGAGCAAATTATGTTTGATCATTTGGTGACCATGGGCGGCAATTACGATCAAGGCCCTGTCTCAGTCCCAGACGGTACATATGAAGCATACCGATTAGAAAATGGGGAATGGCATTGGGTGGAAAAAGTGTTCCACCAAGTAATGGATGAGGCACCAAGACCTCAACCCGTTTTGGGAAAAGGTAGGAAGATAGATATTCTAGGGAATGGAAACAGGAGGTGAAACTTTCAAAAATTGTAATTGCCAGCTCTCAGAAAATTTTAAGAGGTGTCAGCAAAATAATTGCTGACACCTCTTTTTTATAGAATCTTCACATAGAAAACGCTTCTCGGTTCAATCCTTATCGCTAACAATCCACCCAATTCCTTTTTCAGTGGAAGTTGGCTTCTCATCATAATAATGATATGACAAAGCTTCTCCCCAAGTCTTTGTTGGGGTACTTGCCTTCAAAGTATCAAAACCATCACCATTGTCCCAATTGCTGATTTGAGCAATGAGGGCTTTTTCGATCCGGTTTCCAGCTTTTTCAAAAGCAACATGCCACTCACTCCATTCATTTCCAGAAGGGATGTCAGTTTTAAACACTGCCTTTTTTCTATCTAATTCAGAATAAAGTTCCATTTGAATCAGCAAGACCCCTTCCTTTACTTCGGGATAAAATTCCATGTGGTAGGCCTTGGCATTTTCAGACAAGCCACCAACAGGTGCAGAGCGGAAATAGATCATTCCATTTTTCAAAGCAGTCATAGCTTCTGATACGAAGTGTTGTGAATCGAATTTCTTGGCTTTGGGTGGTTTGCCGGATAGTGGGTTGATGTGCATAGTTGTTCCCAATGTAGCCCTTCCAATGTTCCAAGACATGGATACATTCTTAGCTTTATTTACAGCAGGCTGCTCTTTACCCTTGCTTTTTACAAAAGTAGATAGACCATCGAATTGACTGTATCTACCATTGAAAAGGATATTTTGCTTTCCATTCCTATAAAAGATAGCAGGAGTGTAAGTCACTTCTGATGGAGCCCCGTCGCTGGCGTCCACCATTTTCAATTGTAGTCCGTTGTGTTTAGCAATTTTCTTGATCTCAGGTAGTGCATGTCTTTTAAAGTCCTGTGAAATAGACCTTCCATCTTGGATAAAGACGACGAGCTGTTCATTGTTTTGAGCGTTCAAAGTGAAGTTAAGACCCATAAAGCAGGTCAGCATGATACTGATGAGTACTTTCATTGGTTAAGAATTTTTTTTTGTCGGTTTACAAATACAGAGATATAGGCAATTCGATTTTGGCCATTGGATATATACCTGCCAATGGGAAAATGCGAACGGCCAAATGCCAAAAATTAATTTCAGTAAAAATTGTTGTCAGGGAAAATTGAGATTAACATCAGCCCAAGAATGGGCATAGGGTGTTTAGGAAGTACTCAAACGACTTAGGATGTCATTTGATTATGCAATTGTTCACCCTTGCTGTTAAAATTTCGCTAGGATTGATAAACGGGAAGTTCTTTCGCACGGCGAAGATGGCAAATTTCTCTCCAAACATAAAATATTTTAATATTTTTTTAAAAAAATAAATTATGAAAAAATCTAAACTGAGAATTAGTATTCATCTTGAAGCACCGATTTTCATAAGTACCTGATAATCAATGATCCTATTAATTGAAGAAATTTTGAATTTTTAAAACTTTCCAACAAAATACCGACGTTTATTCTCTAAAAGATCAAATATCTTCTGTTACTGGTAGTCATTATATTGCGCCCAAGTTGCATAAAACCCTATAGAAAATATTTTCTGAAAAATCACCTGTCAACTGTTAGTTTTGCCCACTTCTATTTATAAAAGAAGGAGGATTAGAGAAATGTTTTTGCTCGCCCCCATTATAGGGTGAAACGGTCTTTAAATAAGATTTACTAAATCTTTCGAGATTTAGCAAATCAGGTAGTTCTACTTTTTGATTTGCTAAATTTCGAAAACCTGCCCGCCCGGCAGGCGGGTTTAGTAAACCTCTTTTCACCTTTTAGTGGGGATAAGCGAATGTTTTACATTGGGTTTTACTTTCTCTTGTCCTCTGTATTTAAGCAACTACATCAGATGCATTTTCAAAACAAAACGGTTTGGATCACAGGCGCATCATCCGGAATAGGCGAGGCGCTGGCTTATGAACTTTCAAAACAAGGGGCTAACCTGATTCTCTCTTCTCGGAAAAAAGCGGAACTGGAACGAGTAGCAGAAGGCTGCAATGGTCGTGTCACCTTGATCCAAACACTTGACCTTGCCGACCATTCCTCTGTTTCCGATATTGTTGAAGATGTTTTACAAAAAATAGGTAAAGTGGACATTTTGGTCAACAACGCTGGCATTTCCCAAAGGGCACTTGTGAAGGATGCTTTGTTTGAGGTGGATAAAAAAATGATAGACGTAAACCTGCTTGGCACCATCGCCATCAGTAAGGCCATTCTCCCGCATTTCCTCAAAAACAAAAATGGGCATTATGTGGTCATCAGCAGTTTGATGGGAAAATTTGCGGCACCGCTGCGCTCCAGCTATGCCGCCGCCAAACATGGGCTGCACGGTTTTTTTGATGCACTCCGTGCTGAAAATTATAAGGAAAATATAAAAGTCACCATGGTCTGCCCTGGTTATATTCGCACCGACATCAGCAAAAATGCACTCACGGCAAGCGGGGAAAAACAAGGTACGATGGATGATGCCACTGATAAAGGCATGGCGCCCAATGTGTTGGCAAAAAAGATATTGAATGCCGTTCGGCGGGGAAAAGAGGAAGCCGTTTTTGGGGGAACGGAAATATTGGCCGTGTACCTAAAGCGTTTTTTTCCAAAATTGCTGTCGAGGATCGTTAGGACAGCTAAAGTGACCTAATTGTACCTCAAAAAATCTCATCGCACAATCGCCACATCCCCCTTCTTCTCAACGCCCCTCCCCATTCCGTCAACATGCTTTATTCTTATGTAGGGTTTGCTCTTAAAATGCAAATTCATTGAGCTTGCGAATTAAACAAAATTGGTGATGAAGAGCATCATGGTGATCCATGAATTTGATGTGTCTTTGAATTTAGCTTTGTCTGGATTGGATTGCAACCTTGCTTAGCTTGTCCGATTTTGCCTTCGATCCTGCTATTTGACAAACATACAAAAAAAACCTTGCATTCAATTAAGCAATTTTGAAATATATTTTACTGATTTTCAAATTGTTATGGCTAAAACAGCACCCCCTAATTAATGTGTTTAGCAGTGCCAAGTTTCCCTTTTCCTTTTATATAAGAAAATCCCCCCACAGGGCTTCCTGTGGGGGGATTTGTAGCTGCGTTTTTCAAGTCACACATGGAGGATTATCACCTGTTCGAGCCATTGGCTTTTTTCTTGGCCAGTTCATCTTCCAGTGCTTTGATTTCCGCTTCCAGTTTGATGCGCTTATCGGCCAGTTTGGCTTCTTCCTCTTTTTGCTTTTGGCGCTCCTGAGCTATTTGATCAGCAACATTTTCTTTCACCTTGGTTATTTGTGCAGTCGCTTGCTGCCGTGCTTCATAGATGGCGTTGGTTGATTCTTCTTTTACTTTGTTTATTTCTTCAGAAGATTGCTTACGGGCAGTTTCTAAATCGGCGGCATATTGGGCTTTCTTATCTGCCGTTTCTTTGCGGATTTTAGCAATCTCTTCTCGAGCATCCTTTCTTTCTGCATCAATTTCTTGCCGGGACTTGGCCTCAGACTCAGCTACTTGTTTAGAATGTTGAAGGATCATGGCATTCGCTTGTTCCTGAGCCTGAGAGATTTGATTTTTTGACAACGTCTCTGCTTCAGCAACTTCGGCTGACAATTCACCTAGTCTTTTCTCTTTCTCTTCTGTGGCAGTGGCTATAGCTTCTTGGGCTTGTTTTTGAGTAGCAGCCACTTCTTTGGCAGCGGTTTCCTTAGCAGTGGCGATTTTTTCAGCTGATCCCTTACGGGCATTCAATATTTCCAATGCTATAGCTTCTTTCTGCTTGCTTGCTTCCTCCTTTGCCCTTTTTATTTCATTGGCCGAAGTCTCGCGGGCATTGGCTATTTCCTTAGCGGCATTTTCTCTAGCAGCAGCCACCTCTTCCGCCAATTTTTGGCGCTCTTTCGTCGCATTTTCACGTGCTGTTTTTACGGCTTGAGCTTCTTCTTGTCTGATATTTGAAATATTTTCAGATGCATTGCGCTTGGCTTCGGCGATTTGATTAGCGGATTCTTGTGCTGCAAGGGCTGCTTTTTCTTTGGCAGCGGCAATTTCTTTGGCAGCATTTTCACGGGCATCTGCGATTTCCTTGGCGGATCTTTCCTTGGCTGTCATGACCTCACTTGCTGTTGCTTGTTTGGTCTGCGATTCTTTGGCCCGGGCATCGGCGATGGCTTTGGCTGCTTCTTCTTGTATTTGTTTTATACGCTCTTGGGCTGTAGTCTGGGCACTTGCCACTTCTGAAGCGTAATCCTTTTTAGCTGTTTCAGAATTACTGACCGCTTCTTGTACTTTTTGAGCAGCTTCTTGTTGGGCTTTAGCGATTTCATCGGCGGCCCTCTTTTTGGCAGCGGCAACCTCCTCTGCGCTTTGTTGTTTAATGGTTTGCTCTTTAGCCCTTGCTTCTTCAATAGATTTGGCAATTTCAGATTGAATCCGTTCAATTTCAGCCTTTGCCCTTTCCCTCGCAGCAGCTATTTCTTCTGCTATTTTTTGTTTTTCCTTTTCGGCATTTTCCCTTGCAGTAGCTACCGCATCGGCTTCTTGTTTGCCAATTTCCATTATTTTATTGGCAGCATTTTCTTTTGCCTGCCGGACGAGTTCTGCAGATTTTGCCCTTTCCGCTTCTGCCGCAGCTCTTGCAATTGCAACCTCTTTAGCAGCTTCTTCCTTTGTCTTTGCTATTTCTTCCTGAGCTCTTGCCTTTTCTTGTGCTACCTTTTGCTGGGTAACATTGATTTCCTCTGCTGCTTGTTTTTTAGCGGAGGAAACTTCCAATGCAGCTGCTTCTTTTTCTCGTGCCTTGTTTTCTTCCATCTCCGCTCTTTCAGCTGCATTCTTTTCCCTCAATAAAGCGATTTCTTCTGCAGCCTTGCGCTTGGCAGAAGCAACTTCTTCTGCAGCTTTTTCTTTTTCAAGGACAGCGTGTTCTCTTATTTTGGAGATTTCATTAGCCGTTTCCTCTTTTGTCTGAAGGATTTGTTCAGCGGCAGTTTTTTTGGTTGTAATGACTTCTTCAGAGGTTCTATTCTTTTCAGTTTTAGCCTGACTTCGTGCTTCTTCGATCACTGTCCGACTTTCATCCCGGATCCGCTGTATTTCCGAATTTGAATTTTCACGGGCGCTTGCAATTTCGTCGGCATATTGCAATTTGGCCATCTCCATGTTTTCTTTGATCTTTTTTATTTCATCTTCAGCTTTTTTCCTTGCAGCAGCCACTTGCTCTGCCGATTCCATCTTTGTCTTTTGTATTTCTTCATTGGCTCGTTGGCGTGCCTCTGCTACATTTGTGTGTATAGATTCGACTTCTCCTGAAGCTCTTTTGCGAGCATCGGACACAGAACTTGCTGCTTCCTTTTGAGCTGCTTCAATTTCTTCTTGCGACCTTTTTCTTGCTTCCAACACCTCTTGTGCAAATTTGGTCTTTTCGGCCTGTCCCCTTTCCTTCGCAAAATTTATTTCTTCTTGTATTTGGGCTTTGTATTTTTCCAATCTATCATTTTCAGCCTTAATTTCATCCCTCACCCGCTGTTTGGTTATGCGCAGTTCTTCATAGAGCTGTGCCAGCTCATCATCATTGAGTTCGCTTATATCTGCCACTTTCCTGACACCACCACTACTAGTTTTACCGCCAGTGCCTGGTTTTACGGCTGAAGAAGTCCTACTCATGGAACCGCTTGAGGAAAGAATGGCTCCTGCCAATGGCTTATCGTTTATCTTTGCTTTATCCAATTTACTGTCAAAACAAGAAGCCATTCTATTGAAATCGGACTGCCGGCTTTCATTGACCGTAAACTTCAGCATCTGGTTTTTTATATTGTTTTTGATAAAAATGACCTCCATCTTATTTTGTGCGAACCATTCTAAAGCCGCCAAGTCAATTTCCAAAGTATTCTGATGCACGGGCGTGCCACCGTCCTTAATCATTTCTCCCATTTCTACAAAACGGTAACTACGGCGATTTTTTAAATTATCAATAAAAATTAGCTCGTCATTCTGATTGAACAGCTCACCGCCTTTCGAAAAGACCTTGGCCACCAAACTATTGTTTTCAATCCTAAAATCAATGCTATAAGTATAGGTTCCCCGCACTACAATGGTCTGCGGATTGGATTCAAGAACTTGGGCACCGCCTATGATCTTATTTTCTTTAATTAAATCTGCACATTGGGAAAAAGAGTGCTGGATCGATAAAAAAGCAGCGAGGAAAAGAAGAATATATTTAAAATGTTTCATACCATCGAAATTTAAGTCCAAGATAGATGTTTTCCACTTGTTCACAAACAAAAGGTGTGTTTTGGTTGGCGAGTGTTCATTTTCTGGCTGCCAATAGGTATAAAATGGCCATTCTGATTGCCACACCATTTTCAACCTGTTGCAAAATGATGGAATGTTCTGAATCGGCCACATCGCTTGTCAGTTCTACTCCCCTATTGATAGGGCCGGGATGCATTATTATTACCTTCTTGCTCAAGCTTTCCAGGAGCTCTTTGTTGATACCAAAATATTGGGAATACTCTCTGAGCGAGGGGAAGTATTTAATGTCCTGCCTTTCCAGTTGGATACGTAACACATTTGCCACATCACACCACTCAAGTGTTTGTCGAACATCGTGTGCTACCTCGACGCCCAATTGTGGGAGGTATTTTGGGATCAAAGTTGGGGGGCCGCAGACCCTAACATTTGCTCCCAATTTTTTCAAGCAAAAAATATTACTGAGCGCCACTCTCGAATGGGTAATGTCTCCAAAGATGGCAATGTTCTTTCCGCCAAAATCCCCTAATTGCTCCCTAATGGAAAAAGCATCAAGCAATGCCTGGGTTGGGTGTTCATGAGTACCATCTCCAGCATTAATAATATTGGCATCAATATGACGGGATAAAAATTGCGGAGCCCCCGGAGCTGGATGACGCATTACGACCATATCCACTTTCATGGAAAGTACATTGTTAACTGTGTCAAGCAAGGTTTCTCCTTTTTTAACTGAGGAAGCTGAGGCCGAGAAATTTACGATGTCAGCTGACAAGCGTTTTTCTGCGAGTTCAAAGGAAATCCGGGTGCGGGTAGAATTTTCAAAAAACATATTGGCGACAGTGATGTCGCGCAGCGAAGGCACTTTTTTAATTGGACGGTTAATAACCTCTTTGAACTCGTCGGCTGTTTCAAAAATCAAATGGATGTCGGCCTTGGTGAGGTATTTTATCCCCAATAAATGTTTACTGCTGAGTTGTTGTGTTGACATTTTATTTAGTGATCAGTCGATTAGTGATTAGTGATTAGTTGAGGCAAGCATTCGCAGAAAAAATTTGCTACAGAATCACCAATCATTTGTCACTAACCACTTTGTTTTTGCGGAAATATCAATACCCGGTCTTTCCCTTCTCTTGCCTTCCAATCCACTTTGACATACGCTTCATCCAATGCATCTACTTGCATACCAATGTAATCAGCCTCAATAGGCAGATCCCGGTTGAAACGCCTATCTATCAAAGCCAGTAACTCAACCTTTTTCGCACGGCCATAATGTTGCAGAGCCGTAAGAGCTGCCTGAACAGTACGGCCTGTATAAAGAACATCGTCCACCAAGATCACATTGGAATCCTCAACAATAAATTCTATATCGGTAACACTAGCACGCAAAGGTTTGTCCCTTTGCCTAAAATCGTCCCGGTAAAAGGTAATATCCAATTTCCCATAATCAATATGGGAAATGCCAGTAAATTCCAATAATCGCTGATGAATTCGATCGGCCAGTGCTGGGCCCCGTGGCTGAATGCCTATAAGGCAAGTATTTTGGAAGGAGTCGTGGTTTTCGATCAATTGATGGCAAAGGCGGTCAATGGTCAGTGTAAATCGTCCGGGCTTCATTATGACTCGTCCATTGATCATAGGTGCAAAGGTAGTTGGCTGTCAGCAGATGGCTATCGGAAGGAGGTAATTATTTTCATTTGGGTCAAAAACTTTAACAACTTATATTCAATAGCAATGTGCTTTGAGCCTACCCTTCTGAAAACGGGAATTTATTATTCGATCGTTACTTAACTACCCTTATCAGAAGGACAGATACAGAGCATATTACAGGCGTAATTAATGGTCATCGAGAATAGGCAACAATTTTCCCAAACAATCAGTTACTGTACTTCTCTACAAATGCCTTCATCTCATCCACCATCGCAGGAGACCCCATCGCTATTGTTTCCCGCTGGTGCAAATCCTTCGGTTCGATATCAAGGATGCGCTGCAAAGAACAATTAATCGCCTTTCCGCCCGCCTGTTCGACGATAAAGCCGAGCGGATTGCATTCGTACAAAAGCCTTAGCTTGCCTTTCGGGTATTTGCGGGTATTTGGATAAAGGAAAATACCGCCTTTTAATAAGATACGATGGATATCAGAAACCATTGAACCAATGTAGCGGAGACCAAAATTGGAATCGGAACACTGGTCAATATATCGCCGTATTTCTACATCAAACTTCAAATAATAACCTTGGTTGAGGGAGTATGAAGTTCCGTTTTCAGGAATTTTGATGCCCTGGTGAGAAAGGCAAAATTCTCCAATGGTCGGATCAAGCGTAAAGCCGTTTACTCCCCGTCCAGTCGAATAAACCAAAATTGTTGACGTACCATATAAAACATAGCCTGCTGCCACTAGGTCTTTTCCTTTTTGTAAAAAGTCCTGCTTTGTACAAGGCCCAGAAGGGTCGCTCTTTCTCCGATAAATACCGAAAATAGTTCCGACAGAAACGTTCACATCAATATTTGAAGAACCATCCAATGGATCCACCACAACAAGGTACTTGCTTTCTTTCCCATCAACTGGTGGGATAGGGATGAATTCCTCGTTTTCTTCCGAAGCAATTCCAGCACATTCCCCACTGTTTCGTAGCATTTCGATCAGCTTGTCGTTGGCATATAAATCAAGTTTTTGTACTTGTTCTCCCTGAACATTTTCCGAGCCAGCAGCGCCCAGAATATTCAGCAGGCCTGCTTTGTTGACTTCTCGGTTTACGATTTTTGCAGCCACCCCGATGTCGCGGAGCAGCCCGGTCAATTCACCTGTTGCTAAGGAATGTTCTTTCTGACGGCGGATGATGAACTCATCCAACGTAACAATACGGTTTTGCATGGTTAGAGATTGAGAAAGAATGAGAGTTTGAGAATTTGAGAGACACCGCAGCGCCTCTCAAACCATCATTCTCTCATTCTTTCCTTTTTTAAAATCTTGTTTCCAAATAATAAGGCAACATAGCCCGCCATGTTGGCCAATCATGTCGCATATCAGCGCCCCAAATATCCAACTCATGAGGAATACCCTTACTGTTCAAAACGTCTGAAAAACGCTTGGATGCATCAGGGCTTTCGTATGCCCCCGAACCTGTCAGTATATGGATATGGTTGGCCTTTTGCAAACGGGGCAAAAAATGGTCATCACTCAAATTGGGAAGATAGGAGATGGGGGAATTGAAATAGACATCTTCATCGTAATAACCATCGGTATAAGTTTGCAAGTCGTACACCCCGCTCATTGCAATTACTCCGTTGATCAGGTCAGGTCGTTTGAAGTAAAGATTGGCAGAGTGCAATGCGCCTAGAGAGGCACCTGTAACATAAATAGGTGTCTCTTGACTTGTTTTGGCCTTAATAAAAGGAACAACCTCCCGATAAACATATTCATTGAACTGTTGATGGCGGATACTTTTATGCCGGGGGTGCATGTTTTTGTTAAGCCAACTTTCCGCATTAATGCTGTTGATGGAAAACACTTTGCATTTTCCGGAATTGATGTGCTCGCTGATGGCGTCGATGAGCAAAAAACGCTCGTACTCTAAATAGTCTGCTGCGGCAGTTGGGAGCAATAAAAGGGCAAAGCCATAATTCCCGTACATGGCTATTTCCATGTTCTTGTTTAATGATGGGCTGTGCCACTGGTGGATTTCACGGTGCATTCAAAATGATTTGAGGTTTTTGGCTTTTGGTTCTCGGTTAGGCAGAGCATTTCTCAAACCCAAAAACCAAGAACCCCAAACCAAGAACCAAATAAGAGGCGCAAAGATATTTTTATAATTTCGCCTGCCAAAATAAAAGTTAGACAGTTTGCAGATCGACAATTCATCAGTCCATTAGGTACTTCTAATCTGTTTGCTTGTGGTAAAAAAATAAATAAGGATGTTCAAATAGATTTACAACAACTAAATTTTCAATTTTGATGTTTAAACCAAGCTAACTAAAAACCTGAACCCTCCTAACTGCCGAAAGCAAAATGCCAAATGGAGATTGACGGACTGCAGGTTAGCGAACTGCAGACTGACGAACTGAAATGCACCATCTTTACTATCTCAATAAATATTTTGTGAAATACCGAGTCCGACTAGGGCTGGGTATTTTGTTTATTTTCATTTCCAATTACTTCCTGTCGCTCCAACCTCAAGTCATTCGCCAAGCATTGGACATGGTCATCGAAAACATTTCCTTATATAGAATGTACGATGGCTTTGAAATGCAAAAAAAAGTGTTTAGCCATTTCGGGAAAGTACTGTGGTATTTTGGAATGGTGGTCGTTGCGTTGGCTTTGTTGATGGGAGTTTTCCTTTTTTTGGTAAGGCAGACGGTCATTGTTATGTCTCGATTGATTGAATATGATTTGAGAAAAGAAATATTCGATCATTATGAAAAACTGGATCAGGCATTTTATAAAAAGAACAGTACTGGCGACTTAATGGCCCGTATCGTAGAAGATGTTTCTAAAGTAAGGATGTACCTCGGGCCAGCTATATTATATGGTATCAATCTGCTGGCACTGTTTAGTTTGGTTATTTATGCCATGTTGAGTGTAAGTCCTGAACTGACTATGTATTGTCTGGCCCCGCTGCCCTTTTTATCAATTTCCATCTATTACGTTAGTCATTTAATCCACAAACACAGCGAAACTATACAAAAGCAACTATCAAATTTGACGAGTATTACGCAGGAAGTTTATTCGGGAATCCGGGTGGTCAAATCTTATGTTCAAGAAAGTCCGATGAACAACTATTTTAAAAACGAAACACAAGAATACATGAACCGATCTTTGAAGTTGGCAAAGGTCAATGCTTTTTTCCATCCAACCATGATAGTGCTAATTGGTATGAGTACAATCATTACTGTTTATTTTGGTGGTATCCAAGTCGCTAAGGGCAATATCACTACGGGCAATATTGCAGAATTCATCATTTATGTAAATATGCTGACTTGGCCTGTAACAGCACTTGGTTGGATCAGTTCCATCATCCAACAAGCATCTGCCTCGCAGAAAAGGATCAACGAATTTCTAAGTACCAGTCCAACCATCGAAAGCCCTTTGAAAACTCCAGGCAAAGAAAAAGGTTTGGAAGGTTCGATTGAATTTGAAAATGTGAGCTTCACCTATCCAGACACAGGCATCAAGGCATTAAAAAACATTAATTTTTCCCTGAAACCTGGGCAAAAGATTGCCATTATTGGTCGTACAGGCAGTGGCAAAACGACCATTGGAGAATTACTAATTAGGTTGTACGACGTTAGCACTGGAAGCATAAAAGTAGATGGAATAGATGTGCGGCATCTCGACCTATCGGTTCTTCGTACAGCAATCGGATTTGTACCGCAGGACGTTTTCCTCTTTTCTGATACCATTTCCAACAATGTACGTTTTGGTAAAATGCATGCCAGCCAAGATGAGATTGAGCGATTTACAAAGCACGCTGCCATTTATGATGAATTGTCAGGATTGCCAGAAGGATTTGACACAATGGTAGGAGAACGAGGGGTGACCTTATCGGGCGGGCAAAAACAAAGAATGTCCATCGCAAGGGCATTGATCAAAGAACCTGACATCGTGATATTGGATGATTGCCTAAGTGCTGTGGATACCAATACGGAAAAGGTAATATTAGGCTACCTGAGGGACAACCTTGCAGAAAAAACGGCTATCATCATCACCCACCGCATTTATTCATTGTTGAGTTTTGATAAAATCATTGTGCTTGATGAGGGTGAGATTGTGGAAGAAGGTACTCATGAAGAGCTTTTGCAAAGGAATGGCTACTATAAAGAACAGTTTGAAAAACAAATGTCAGAAGAGGAAGTGAAAGGGTGATTTTCGATTCCTCAATATCCACTAACATTGAGTCTTTCCACATTTTTTCTAAAAAGCACGTCACAATTTTGTTATTTCAGCCAAATAACTACTTTTGTCATGCTTAAAGCTTGTTATCCTATTAATTTATGTAGAGCAAGCATTGATTTGTTAACAAAATATTCTTTAAACAAGTGGAAAAAGACAGAAGATTTGAGAGTGTATATTCAAAAAAGGTCAGGGCAGGTAAACGCCGGACCTACTTCTTCGATGTACGCAGGACGAAAGGGGATGACTACTACCTTACCCTTACAGAGAGCACTAAAAAGTTTCATGGTGATGGTTTTGAAAGGCATAAAATCTTTCTCTATAAAGAGGATTTCAACCGTTTTAAAGATGGCCTGAGCGAAGTCATCGACTACGTCAAGACGGAATTGATGCCGGATTATGATTACGAAGAATTTGACCGTCGTCAGGCCGAATGGGAAGAAAGGAGAGCCGCAGAAGATGCCGAAGCAGCTAATTCACTTTCCAAAGACAGCAGTGAAAATGAAGGCTCTGGGGAAATTGAAGAAGATGATGATATGAGTTGGTAAACACTTTTTCAGCCAAACCCTATTTTTGATAAGTTTCCTAAAAGGTAAAAGCATTTTTTCAAAATGCTTTGGGCTACCTTTTATGACTGTACAAAAGACGAAGCGATGAACAAAACGCTTCGTCTTTTGTTTTAACGGGCTTTCAATTTCCCTCTAAGGCCGAGCTCAATCACTTCTAATTGTTGGATCTTTCCATCTTCTATCCCAAACCGCATAGCCGTCCTCATTTTGTGAAACCCCTCTCTACCACAAGCTCCGGGATTCAAATGCAACAAAGACAAAAGTTTGTCCGGCATAACTTTTAGGATATGGGAATGGCCACAGATAAATAGCGCTGGAGGGTTCATTTTTATTTCTTGTCGCACCCTGCGGTCATATTTACCTGGATAGCCGCCAATATGGGTGATCCAAACATCCATACCTTCACAGTTAAATCTCAAATTTTCTGGAAAACGGAGCCGTGCTTTATGGCCATCTATATTGCCGAAAACAGCCTTTAATGGTTTAAAGGCTTCCAACCTGTCTGCTACTTCCAAGTTACCGATGTCGCCTGCATGCCATATTTCATCGCAATTTTGGAAATGGGTAAATAAAGTTTCGTCTAAATAACCATGCGTATCTGAAAGCAGCCCTATTTTTTTCATTGAATTCTGATGTGAGGGGTCAGGTATCAGCTATCAGGAGCCAATGTTTGATACCTGAAGTTGACATCTCAATAATCGACCACTACTGGTTTAGCGTTGAATTTTCTGCCCAATTCGGCAATTAAATCACCAATCTCGTTTTGCCTGGTTGAAGGCACCTCTACCCCAACCCGGTACAACCCTCCACGTTTTTTGGTAGCCGCTAAATAACCGCCTTCTTCGAGTTTTTTTGCAAATTTTCGGGCATTATTTCTATTGCCAAAGCTATGCACAACAACGAAAATGTTCGTGACCGGAAGTGAAGCCCCCTCTTCCCGTGTTACGTCTCCAACTGATTCCTCTTCTGTCTTTTCTTCTTCGGTTGCAGCATCATTTTCATTAGGATCAGAAGTAACCACTTCAGCCTCATCAGTTTTGGTTTTTCCGTCAGAACCTTCCTGTTTTGGCTTTACATTGACCCGTTCTTGGGGAACCTCTGCTATCGGTTGAGTTCCGCAGCCTCTTAACCAAACAAACAAGCTAAACGCTAACAATATGGCAGCAATAACAATGAGCATTGGTAGCAGCTTTTCTGCCCAGTGACTACTTGAGGCCACAGTTGGGGTTGTTGTGGCAACCTTTTTAGGTGATGGAGACGATGGAGTGCTTTTGAAAGTAGTTGTTTTACTTTCTTCTTCCTTCTTAGGCCGGGCAACAGGGGTCAACTTTACTGTAGATAAACCAAATGAATCAATTTCAAAATTTGTACTATCCGGCATGAAACGGGTTTTCTGTTCATAGTCTTTATACAGCCTTCCCACCTCAGGTATGTCTATTATTTCCCTAGCTTCCAATGACTCTTTGATTCCGGCGACATAATTTTCAATAGCGGCAGAAGCTTCTTGAGCAGTAACAAGGTTGCTTTGCTGAAGATAATTCACTAGAACTCCATCATTAATGACCAAGTTACTATTGAATTCTACCTTTCTGGTTGGAGGTTGTACAGCTCCCTGCACGTAGTCAACAGTTGCATTTACAGGCGTAGAAGTGAATCCTCCTAACCCTGTCAAAATGACGGTATTATGCTCAAATAATAGTTCCTTTATGGCTTTGGCAACGTCTATATTCATGTTAAAAGGATTTATGGCATAAAATTAATTCAACGGCTACTTTTATAATCGTTTCACCACAGCATGGGAAAATTAATTCAATGGAAATCAGTTTAGTAATCAATGGAAAAATAAATTGACGTCTCTTTTTCCCGATCTTTTTGAGAAAGCACTACCAATGAGATTCCCTCAGATGAAACAACTAAAAATGTTTAATTTTCCCGTTCACTACGAACACCGCACAAATTTAGTTAAAATTATTCCTTACTGTAAATGGTTGTAAATCAGTTTTTTATTATGAATAAATTCCTAATCTCAGTATGTTTTGCTTTGCTTGTAACAAATGCAGTGGTTGCCCAAGAGGACTATTATGGGAAATTTAATTTTACCAAAGCAGACACATTGCGTGGCATGCTTACAAAGGAACGCATCTGCTATGATGTGACCTATTACGACTTAAACATTGCGGTGGATATCCAAAAAAAGTTTATTAAGGGGTTCGTAGACATCCATTTCGATGTGGTTGAAGATTTCGATGTAATGCAGATTGATCTTTACAAAAACATGGAAATTGAGGAAATCACCTTATACGATCAACCTCTTACCTTCAATCGCCTCTACGACGCCGTTTTTGTGCACTTGCCCTTCCATTTAAAAAAAGATGGGTCAGGTATGATCAGGGTGTATTATTCAGGTTTCCCAACTGCGGCTAACAATCCGCCGTGGGATGGAGGGTTTGTCTGGGAAGTTGATAGCCAAGTACGCCCATGGATCGGAGTAGCTTCAGAAGGTGACGGCGCCAGCCTTTGGTGGCCCAACAAAGACCATCTTTCTGATGAGCCAGACAGCATGTCTATCCGGATAGCTGTGCCAGATGGCCTCACCTGCGTTGCCAATGGCAACCTCCGAAAAACCGAACCTTATTACCCAGGTTATACGCTTTGGGATTGGTTCGTTTCCTATCCGATCAACAATTACAATGTATCCATCAATGTTGGGCATTATGCCCATTTTACGGATACTTATACTTCAACGGATGGTTCAACGCTCGACTTGGACTACTATGTGTTGGATTATAATCTGGAAAAAGCAAAGCTGCAATTTGAACAGGTTAAGCCAATGCTGGCTTGTTATGAAAAATACTTTGGAAAATACCCATTTTGGAAAGATGGTTATGCATTAGTTGAAACACCCTATCTTGGCATGGAACACCAAAGTGCTATCGCTTATGGCAACAATTATATGCGTGGTTACCGGGGTGGCATGATTCCACGGGATATGAACTGGGATTTTATTATCATCCACGAGAGTGGGCACGAGTATTTTGGAAATGCAGTTAGTACCAAAGATCACAGCGACATGTGGATACATGAGTCATTCACGACTTACATGGAAGCGCTTTATGTAGAATGCCTTTATAGCTACGAAGATGCAGTCCGCTATCTCTTGAGTCAACGCAATTTTATTCGAAACCTTGAGCCTATGGTTGGTCCAAAGAATGTAAATTGGGATGACTGGACAAGCAGCGACCATTACTTTAAAGGGTCATGGATGTTGCACACCTTCCGCAATATCATCGATGACGATGAAAAATGGTTCGCTTTCCTCAAGGCATATTACGACCGTTTTAAATTTACGACTACCTCTACCGAAGAATTTTTGTCCTTCGTTAATAATTATTTCCAAAAAGATTACTCCAAGTTTTTTGAACAATACCTATTCCATCCTGGCCTGCCCCGATTGGGTTATAAACTAAAACAAAAAGGCAAAAACCTCCAGGTTAAATACACCTGGTTTGCCAATGTGGACGGCTTCGATATGCCAGTCAAAATAGGAAAAAAAGGGAGTTATAAAATGATTTACCCTGTCTCAGGGCAAATGAAGGAAACGGTTTTAAAGGACGTTAAAAAAACGGATTTCCAAATAGCGACGGAGTTGTTTTATGTGAAGAAGGCCAGCTTGTAATGTATTGTTCGCTTGTTGTTGATTGTTGATTGTTTTCAACCATCAGTTATCAACAACAAGCGATTAACTCTTTCCCACTTTCTCCAAAATATTCTTCCAGTTACTTTTCCTAAAAGCGACCAATACCCATATAATAACGACCACTAAAGCGCTCATCCCCAGCGATTTAATGACATAAGAGATGCCTTCAATTATATTGCCGCCAGTTGCCCCTAATTCATATATACCGAGTCCAGAACGATTGAAAAGGTCGGCGAGGAAAATGTAAATCTTGAAAACGGTGTAGGCATAAAAAAGGAATCCACCGATGATGATGGCCACCAATTTTTGTTTCCAGCCAATGGGCGTTATTAAAATGAAGCTGATAAGAAACAACAAAAAAGTGGTAAACATGCGATGAAGATAAAGATCGTATTCCTGCGCTTTAAGATCAACTTTGGCAGCACCCTGTTGGCGAGCAGCCTGTTGGGCTTCTTCGATTATCTTTTTACTGGTAAATACAGCCCGGATGGTATATATATCCGATTCAGGTGGTGAGTCATGCTCAAGTTTGAGATATGCTTTTGGGAAAATAGATTGTAAAATAGGAGTAGAAATAGCCCGATATGCATTGTTCGTAAAAGTGGCAACCGGCTTAGCTGTCGAAATGCTGTACAGCACAGCATATGTAATTAAGAAAATGCCAAAGTATTTGAGTAGGGAGGTGTAGTTTTTCATGGACTGGCAGGTTTAGGTGAAGGGGGCATTTCTCCTGCCCGTTTGTTCAAAGCCCAATTGGCCCAAATGATCCAAAGGAAAACACCAAGCACGGTAAAAATGACAAAACCACCTTGCTCATGGAGAAAATCAAATACCTCTTGAGAAAAGTTTTTCCCAACAATATATAGTGCCACGATCCGGAGGAAATTCAATACCATTAATGCCAATGTACCGTAAAGTAAGCCCTGCCATTTCAAACGGAAAGCTATCGGAAAAACGACGACGCCACTCAACATTATAGCCAATGTTTCAAGCCCATCACAACCATTCTTAATGCTGATCGAGTATTCAGGACTGCTAATGATATCGGCAGTAGCAGTTGTGCCTTGCCCTAAAATGTTAAGCAAAAAGCTGCTGATTTTGGCCTGCACAGCCAGTATGGGTTTGCCAACGTGTTCCACAAAAAAAGGAGACAGGTAGATCAGGTAAAACAATATCATACAAACCCCAAAGCCCACAAGGAATTTCAGCACAGGCGATTTTTGCCCCCAATACTCACCCACAGAATTTGCCGTTTTTTTTAAAAATCCTGCGCCTCTTTTGGATGCCTTGGCAGGCTTAGGTTTGGTTTCGGCTTTGTATTGCTTTTTCTTTTTTTTTGCCATAATAAGTAATTGGAATCAAACGAACTGCAATATCACTTTTGCTAATGAGTAAACAGGCTTTTCTAAATGCGTCTCGCTTTCAACCGATCGATTCGTTCCGGCAAAAATAACAAAAGGAATTGCCGTAAAACAAGTTACGGAAATTGCTTGGCAGAGTTGCTCCAATTATTTTCCCTAACAAGAATCCCGTTAACAGCTAAATGCTGTTAACGGGATTCTTTTAGGATGCCAGTGATAAGTATGATATTATCTTTTTCCAAAAAGGCTGATCAAGTGGATCAAATATGCCACTATAGGAATAGTCAATGCCATACCGATCAAGTCGGCAGGAACGATTTCCCCCCAAACAAAGAAGATAAGACCAAAACCGGCAATTGCCAATCCGCAGGCATGCTTTAAAGCTGTTTTGAAAACACTGCTGTCATAAGGAAGTCGGCGGAAATTGATAGAGCTGTTTACACCTGTACTACCACCGCTTAGCACCAAACGCTGCTGAGAGTTAAAGACGAAAACAACACCGAGTGTAATCATAATCAAAGCAAACAGGAACATGGCCCACTCACCCATAGTAGGAACAGCCACTCCTGCCGGAATACCTTTGATGGTAATGTTATCCCAAGCAATGGCTTCTGAACCTCCGTCACCCATTCCTTCCACTCGAAGGGTTAACTCACTCCCAGCCCCATTTATATTGGCAGAAAAAGTGGTCAGATCGTTTAGCAAGGTAGTACCGTTCACTGTCATTGGGTCATTCAAGGTTACTATATTACCATTGTCCATGGTATAATCTGCATTGATAGATTCATTTGGAGACATGACAAAGATGTTGGTAAAAGGACCTCCATCAATTGAATATGACCAAGTAAAATTATCATTGGAAGCCTCGAAGTCTCCCATTGCTCCCATATCGATTGTAATTCCGGTTAAATTGATTGCGCTCGAAACGTCGAAAACCCATTCGGCAGATACAGGCCCCATATTGTCAGGGTTTTCAGTGTCGGTCATACCAAAGAATTGGTTGCCGTAATTACAAGGGATGATACCATTATTATCATTAGGGAAGAAATTCGCACAAGCAGGATTCGTGTCATCAACAATTGCAAAAGGCGTATTGACTGGGTTACCTGTATAAGCATTGGTTACTCCCCAAAAATCTCCCAAATTCATAAAATTCATATCCACAGTAATAGTACGGCTAATAAGATTGGTTGGGCTATCAAAATCATCGGAAGCAATGCAGTATGGGTTGCCTGGAGGACCGGGAGGTGGGGGGGGTGGGGCAACACCTGAGGCACAGAAAGTGATATTATCCAGACCAAACTCGTCGCGGCTTCCTCCTCCACCTACGTCATTACTATTCCAAGCAAAAAATACACACATACCATCTGGAATGTTGAGTGCGCTGATGGTTGTCATTTTGGCTTCTGTTTGGATACCATTCATATCAGCAGCTTCAGGCGTGGTGAAATCCAATGCAGGGATAGGCGTATAGACTATATCATCCATGGAATAAGAGAAATTGAATGAATTAGCCCTTCCTTGATCATTTAAATAAAGTATATCATAGCTGATATCAATGTCAGCAATGGTTGCACCAGAGGTGTTGCATGACTTCAGTTTCACCGTACCAGGTGTGAAATCAGAACCACTTCCCTGAATCCAAAGAGCCGATCCATTCAATGAGTAAAAGCCACCAGTAGTCACACCTCCAGTAGTAGTACCGCGGGCAAAATCGCCAGATGTGCCAGAACCACCAAAATCAACGTCTCCATTGCTCATGCCGAAAACCGCCCAAGTATCGGAGTCTAACTGACCAGCGGTGGGATTGGGATCAAAACCAGAACCAGTAAAACCTGAAAAGTCAACTGTGGTGGAACCACAATTAGCTGGGATGTCTATCTGGGCATTGGTAGAAAAAGGGCTGAAAGCCACCAAGACCAAGGCCATTAAGATGTAATTTTTCACGAGATTTTTCATAATTTGATAATTAACGGTTTTTCCCTTTAAATAAAGAGAATGATTATTTGCTGGATAGAGACCTGAGCGGCAAATGACCGCCAACAACGATGTACTTTAGAAACCGGTTTTGGTAGGAAAATTTATATAAAAGCTGAAATCCCTATTCAGCCAAGTTTTTAAACAAACAAAAGACAAATTTGAAGGAAAAAACATGTAAGGCAAGCTTGTTCAAGGGAATTACAACTTTCACTATCATAATGTTTGCCAAAGGTAGAAAGATGGGGGGCATTTGTCAAAATTCTAATATTAATTTTTAGGAAAGATTGATTCGTGACTACCTCGTTCAGAATAATTAGTACACACTTTTTAGTTAGAAAACACAATAACCATAAAACAATGAAACCATGAAGCCATGAAACAACGAAACAATTTCTACTTTTGCTATTTAAATTAGCGGACAGGAATTGCAACCCGTTACCATACCGGACGTACACACACGGTAAAATTCGGGTCTCCTGTTTCCAATTATCGAAAACCGATCAATTATATCCCGAAACATTTTGACATGATTAAAAAATTGTTCGCAGGCATTGCCCTAGTGCTTTGCTTGTTCCCAACCGACTATCTTTTCGCTCAGGACGTAGAAGAAGCACCACTCCACGGCATTGCAGCAAAAGTCCTTTTCCTTGATTATAGCACACCAAATTCTGTCGGCGATTTCAAAGCCTCCAATGGCCTTGAACTGGCCTATCTGCGCCATTTTAAGGAAAACTGGGCATTGGGTATTCCTGTAAAAATTGGAATAGCCGATATGCCAGGCGATATTTCTAAAACTACCTTCGTAAGTGTGGACGCCATTGGGCAATACCGCTTCACAACTCCCCAAAGTAGCTTCATACCCTATGGGTTTGCTGGACTTGGAGTCGCTTTTGATGAGTTCCAGAATCACGCAGTAGTTCCAATTGGTCTTGGATTTTACTACAAAGTAGGAAACAATTCTTTTGTAACTGCCCAGTTCGAATACCGAAAAGCACTGGAAGATGACCGGGACAATTTACAGCTTGGAATCGGTTGGTACTACCGCCTTCAAGCGCAGCCTCTTCCCCCCGGCCCTTTGGATGCTGACAATGATGGCCTTCCTGATGAGAATGACCGATGCCCTGATGAACCAGGCACTCCACTTGCTTTTGGCTGCCCCGACACCGATGAGGATGGCGTTCCTAATGGCGAAGATGATTGCCCTACTGTAAAGGGTTCGGCTGCTAATAAAGGCTGCCCCTCTCCTGGCGACCGGGATGCAGATGGCATTGCCGATGTTGATGATAAATGCCCAGATGTACCCGGCCTAGCAGAGGCGGGAGGTTGTCCGCCTGCTGGTGCTACTTCAATTGACTCAGATGGAGATGGAGTAACAGATGATAAAGACCACTGTCCCAATGTTTTAGGTGAAATCACACTCTTCGGTTGTCCTGACAGGGATGGCGATGGCGTATCAGATAACGATGATGTGTGTCCAGATGAAAAAGGGATTCAAAGGCTAAACGGATGCCCTCAAAAAGACACGGACAAAGATGGTATCTGGGACGATGAAGACGACTGTCCAACTATCGCTGGTTTTGCTTCCACCAAAGGTTGTCCCGACAAAGATGGTGACGGTGTTGGCGATGCCAAAGATCAATGCCCAGATACCCCCGGTTTTGCTAGTGCTAAGGGCTGTCCCGATGTTGACGGTGACGGCGTTCCCGATCGAACTGACAAATGTCCCAATGTAGCAGGCGATGCGAACCGAGATGGATGCCCCTTCATTGATACGGACGGCGACGGGATAGATGATAGCGAAGACGAATGCCCCAATACTAAAGGAAACCCTGAACTGCTTGGCTGCCCCGATAGGGATAATGATGGTATTCCAGACCGCCTCGACCGCTGTCCTGATGAGAAAGGGCTTGCCGACCGCAATGGCTGCCCCATTCGTGACATAGATAATGATGGTGTAGAAGATAGGGATGACTTTTGCCCGAATGAACCAGGTACAGTAAAGGCTAAAGGCTGCCCCGATGAAGATGATGATGGCTTTGGAGATAAAGTTGACAAATGCCCAGGAGAATCTGGCACTAACCAAGGCTGCCCCGACCTGAATGAAGAGGAAAAAAAGTTCCTTTTTTATGCGGCAAGGAATATTTATTTCGATTCAGGTAAAGCTACCTTGCAATCAGAATCCTACAAGACCCTTAACCGGGTGGCTGATATTCTCCTGAAATACCCGCGTTACCACCTACAGATTGGCGGACATACTGACAATGTAGGAAATGATGAAAAAAATCGAATTCTATCGGAAGAACGAGCTAAGTCCTGTTATGAATTTTTGCTTTCCCGCAACCTCTCAACCGATCGGATGAACTATAAGGGATATGGAGAGACGCAACCCATTGAATCAAATAGTACAGAAAAAGGGCGTTTGGCCAATAGAAGGGTAGAGTTTAATGTTTATTTACCTTAAAGGCCAATAAAAAAGTGACCCATCAAAAAGCCGCTCCTAAATTTTCTTTCTTTGCTGAAAAAGTGATGTCAAGAAAGAAAATTTAGGAGTGGCTTTTTTTATTTTGCCTTTGAATAAAGATAACATGACACCCTATCTCACTACCCGGTCACTTTACCCTCCCCTCATCCACAAACGGCCATCACCACTGTTAGGTATGGTCGTCGTCATTCCCTGCTACGATGAAGAATTCCTTTTACTTAGTTTAATGGCATTGAAAAAATGCGACCGCCCACAGTGTGATGTAGAAGTGATTGTCGTTGTCAACCATAGTGAAAAAACACCTACAGCAATAAAATCCATTAACGAAAAAATTCATCAACAAGCCACCGAATGGGCACAACAAAACCGCCTTTCCCATCTCCGTTTTTATATTTTGTTGATGGACGATTTGCCTGTAAAACATGCAGGTGTTGGCCTCGCCCGAAAGATTGGTATGGATGAGGCCTGTTACCGCTTCCATAAGTCAGGAAACCCAAAAGGAATCATTGCATGCTTCGACGCTGACAGCCGTTGTGAAACTAATTATTTCCAAGAATTGGAAAAATATTTTTTTAAAAGACCAAAGGCACAGGCATGTGGCATCCACTTCGAGCATCCACTTGAGGGAGTAGATTTTAGTGAAAAAACTTATGAGGCCATTACCTTATATGAACTGCATCTGCGCTATTATGTAAATGCCCAACGATGGGCAGGTTTTCCTCATGCTTGGCAAACCATTGGAAGCAGTATGGCTGTGCGATGCGATGGCTACCAACAACAGGGCGGCATGAACCGCCGACAGGCAGGCGAAGACTTTTATTTTTTGCATAAATTCATCCCACTTGGTCATTTTGGAGAAATAAAAACTACCAAAGTCATACCCTCGCCCCGCCCATCCAATCGAGTGCCTTTCGGAACTGGCAAAGCTGTTGGCGAATTGCTTCAATCTAGAAGAAAATGCTTGACATACAACCCTATGAGCTTTCAAGATTTATCAGTTTTTTTGAAAAATGTTTGGCCCAACTTATTTGAAATAAAAAATGTGGAAGAAGCCTTTGAAAAATTGCCGGAAAGCATTTCGAAGTTTTTGTCGGAAAATAATTTTGCCGAAAAAATGCCTGAAATAAAAAGGCATACAGCAAATAAAGCAAGTTTTGAGAAGCGTTTGTCCCGTTGGTTCGATGCTTTTATGCTGATGAAATATGTACATTTTGCCAGAGACAATTTTTACCCAGATATCGAAGTCACGGAGGCCGCTACGTGGTTGTTGGATCAAATTTTAAAAACCGAGGATCACCAAGAAAAATCAACCAAAGAACTTCTATTATCCTTCCGTGAAGTAGACCTCGCATTTATCGGTTAACTTCCTTCTTTCGCTCCATAAATGCCAATCCGGCCAACATCAGCTTTGCTCCCGCTGGATTTGTTGCCAATGGCACATCATACACATCGCAAAGTCGCATGAGCATTTGCACATCAGGCTCGTGTGGGTGCTTGTCGAGTGGATCACGAAAGAAAATGACAAGGTCGAGCCTGCCTTCAGCTACCATAGCAGCTATTTGGGCATCACCACCCTTGGGGCCAGAAAGCAACCGCTCCACATCAATGCCTGCTGCCTCAATGTGACCTCCCGTTGTACCCGTTGCAAACAAGGTTGCCTCTTTCAAATAAGGTTTGTTTTGTAAAACAAAAGCGACCATTTCTGGCTTTTTTCCATCATGAGCGATTAATGCTATATTCATAATTTCAGATTGACATTGTTTTTTAGTTTTTGAAAAACATCCCAAACAACAATTCCAATACTCACCGCGATATTCAGAGAATGCTTCGTTCCAAATTGGGGAATTTCAATACAGCCATCCGTCGTTTCCATTACTTCATCGCTTACACCATGAACTTCATTTCCAAAAACCAAAGCGTATGTCATATTTGGCATGACTTCAAATTTATGTAAAGGAACACTTCCTTCAGCCTGTTCCACCGCAAATACTTGAATGCCTTTTGCTCGCATTGCCTTGATCGCTTCAACAGGGTTTTCCACATATTCCCAATCCATGGAATGTGTGGCACCCAATGCCGTCTTTAATATTTCTCGATGAGGTGGTTGAGCAGTGATGCCGCAGAGTAAGATTTTTTCCAATGCAAAGGCATCGGCTGTCCGAAAGGCAGAGCCAACGTTCATACCAGAACGCACATTATCAAGCACCATGATGAGAGGCGTTTTTTCTATTTCCTTAAATTCTTCAGGGCTGATACGCCCCAACTCATCCATACTTAATTTCCGCATATTGCCTGTTTTGGGTTTTTGTAAATGATTAGGCAAACGCCCATTTTTTCTTTTTGATAAATGACTGGCCAGTTGGCCTCCAGTTCGTCAATTTCACTATTACTAAAATCGTTCATAATGTTGGAGTACAAAATATAACAATTGCGTTGGAAATCTTTTTCAACAAACCCTTCCTGTCTTCCGTCCAATTCGTACAACCCTCTTTCTCCTATATTTGGAAAAGCTGTGCCCACGATGTCATAGGGTATTTTTTCTTTCGTTAAATACTGCTGCGCTTTTCCAACCAAGCCATACCACGGCAAGTGTGCCAAAGTACTGTCCCACCCCTGCGATATTTTTTTTGGATAAACCCAAAGGTTGCCGGTCAATAGGCCAACAATTATTAGCACTGCCAACCACTTTCGATGAAAGCCAAATGGCATTCTTATCTTTTCATTTCCAAAAATCAAATAGCACAAAAGCATATGAAGGCTAATGAAAAATGGAAGGAAGTAGCGGTGAGCCAACAAGCCTTTATAGATAAATTGGGTCGGGATAGTGACGAGAAAAATAATAATAGAAAGAACAATCATCCGCCCAAGTTGAGGTTGTTTTTCGAATAATTTTTTTTGAAAAACCCTTTTTACTAATAGCAAAAAAACAAAACAAATGAACACACGTCCAAAATCCAACATCCGCCACCCAAGCACTGCAATATTTTTTGTAAATCCTTGAAAACCAACTCGTTCATAGCTTGGCGACCAAGGCGACCCTGCATGATGGCCAATCCAGCCCGTTTGTTGCCAATGATAATAAAGAAAAGCCATTGCAATCAAGCCTCCGGGAACGAAAGGGGCAATTTTTTTGAAAAACAACTTAGGAGGTAATTTGAAATTACCTCCTAAGTTCGGTAATGAAAAAACAAACAGCCCTACTGCTACCATCATCCCCCGCATACTAGTTAAGCCTAATCCGACAGTAGCTAATAACAATAGCCAATCTTTTTTATCCACTAAAATGGCATAAAGCCCCATGAGAAAAAAACAGATCAGTACTACATCGGGGCTTACCAAAACACTTTGCCCAGCCAGCACAGGATCGGCAAAACATAGCAAAAGCAACCAGGGAGCATGCTTTTCGCCAACTAAAAAACGGCCTATTTTCAGGAGATAAAATCCGATACCCAATAAAAAAGGCAATATTGAAAAATGGCTGACTGCCAATGATTTACCAAACAATTTCCAACAAAAAGCCATATACATCCCAAATGCCGGTATGTGCCCAGAGTCAATTTCTTCCGGCAAAATGAGGGAGGAAAAATTAGTTTCATAAAAGAAATGGCCATGCTTGGAGGCAAGCTGTACGGTGTCCCAAAAAAAAAGATTATTGCGGACGAGGAAAGTCACTGCAAAGGCAAGGAAGGTGTAAAGGATGAAGGTTTTTCGCAAACGAAAATTGATTTATCAAGAAAAATTTAAATTTAATCAGCCTATCGTTTTCCAAACAACAAAGTCCCTATCCGTACCATCGTACTCCCCTCCTCCACTGCTATTTCATAATCCCCAGACATACCCATAGAGATTTCTTTGAAATGTGCCCGATCTGCAAAATAAGTAGTTTTCAAGTTCTCAAAGATGGTTTTCAACCGCTTGAATTCTCGTCTCACTTGCGTCATGTTATCTGTAAAAGTAGCCATTCCCATTACCCCGATAATCCGGATATTTTTTAGTGAATCTAATTCGGGTGATTCCAATATTTGCCGAGCCTCCAATTCATCTAAACCAAATTTTGATTCTTCCTCCGCAATGTGAAATTGGAGCAAGCAAGCAATTTTTCGGTTGTTTTTTTCCGCTCGTTTGTTGACCTCTTTCAACAATTTCAAACTGTCAATTGAATGGATACAATGAACAAAAGGCGCAATGTATTTTACTTTATTGGTCTGTAAATGACCGATGAAATGCCATTCAATGTCTTTAGGCAGTTGCTCATATTTTGAAGCAAGCTCCATAGCCTTATTCTCTCCAAAGACACGTTGCCCTCTATTATAAAGATCAAGGATAGCCCACTCAGGCTTTGTTTTAGATACAGCAATGAGCTTGGTTGATGTGGCCTCTAACTGTCGGCGCAGGGTTTTCAACATATCTGATTCAACATTTTCGGCAAATATAGATGCTTGATCCTAGGATTGAAAAGAAATGTAATTACCTGCCTTTTTGTCATACAAATAATTCATAATATCTGTCAAAATTCCACATTTATCAACATATATTGAACAAAAAGTCAGTCATATCCCTATGGCATATTCATTGATTCAGCCATTCCTGTATTTTAATTTTTGACTAAAAAAATCCAAAAACATATTTTAATTATGGGTAAAATAATAGGTATAGACTTAGGAACAACTAACTCATGTGTAGCGGTTATGGAGGGCAATGAGCCAGTCGTGATTGCTAATGAAGAAGGGAGAAGAACAACTCCCTCAATTGTAGCGTTCCTCGACAACAGTGAAAGAAAAGTAGGTGACCCGGCCAAGCGCCAGGCCATTACCAACCCTCAACGCACTGTTTCTTCGATCAAGCGTTACATGGGGCAACGTTTTTCAGAAGTAGGCAACGAAATCAAACACTCGGCCTATAAAGTTGCAAAAGGTGACAACGACACTGTGCGTGTTGATATTGATGGTAGGCTTTATTCACCACAGGAAATTTCAGCGATGGTTTTACAAAAAATGAAAAAGACCGCCGAAGATTTTCTGGGTACTGAGATTAAAGAAGCAGTCATTACAGTGCCTGCCTACTTTAATGATTCTCAGCGTCAGGCCACCAAAGAGGCAGGCGAAATTGCTGGTTTGAATGTACGCCGTATCATCAACGAACCAACGGCTGCTGCTTTGGCATATGGGCTCGACAAAAGGGACAAGGATGTTACCATTGCAGTTTATGACCTGGGTGGAGGTACTTTCGATATTTCCATCCTCGAACTTGGCGATGGCGTATTTGAAGTAAAATCCACAAATGGTGACACCCACCTTGGAGGCGATGACTTTGACAGAAAGCTTATTGACTGGATGGCGGAAGAATTCAAAAGAAGTGAAAATATTGACCTTCGGAAAGACCCGATGGCTTTGCAACGCCTTAAAGAAGCAGCGGAAAAAGCTAAAATTGAACTTTCCTCTTCTGCTGAAACAGAAATAAACTTGCCATACATCACTGCGGTTGATGGCGTACCAAAGCACTTAGTACTCAAACTCAGCCGTGCAAAATTTGAGCAACTTTGTGACGATTTGGTAAAACGCTCCATTGAGCCATGCCGTTTAGCTCTCAAAGATGCTGGGATGACCATCAATGATATCGATGAAGTTATCCTTGTAGGTGGTTCAACGCGTATCCCTCGGATTCAGCAAGCTGTTGAAGAGTTTTTTGGTAAGAAGCCAAATAAAGGGGTTAACCCTGATGAAGTGGTCGCTGTTGGTGCAGCTATTCAAGGTGGGGTTTTGACTGGTGAAACCAAAGATGTATTGCTGTTGGACGTTACACCACTTTCTTTAGGTATTGAAACAATGGGAGGTGTGTATGACGTGGTCATTGAGTCCAATACGACTATTCCTACGAAGAAATCAAAAACATATTCAACTGCTGCCGACAACCAGCCATCTGTAGAAATCCATATCCTACAAGGTGAGCGACCTATGGCAAGGGACAACCGAACGGTTGGCCGTTTCATACTCGGCGATATTCCTCCTGCACCGCGAGGTGTTCCGCAGATTGAAGTTTCATTCGATATGGACGCCAATGGCATCTTGAGTGTTTCTGCTGTGGATAAAGGAACTGGCAAACAGCAAAGCATCCGGATCGAAGCCTCAACTGGTCTTTCAAAAGAAGAAATTGAAAGGATGAAGTCGGAAGCTGAAGCCAATGCAGAAGCTGACCGTTCCGCTCGTGAAAAAGTAGATAAGTTGAATGCTGCCGATTCGCTCATTTTCCAAACTGAAAAACAGTTGAATGAATTCGGCGATAAGGTGCCTGCTGAGAAAAAAGCACCAATCGAAGAAGCAGTGAAAGAATTGAAAGAAGCTCACAAAGCAGAAAACCTTGAGCAAATTGACAGTGCGACAGCCAAACTGAATGCAGCTTGGCAGGCTGCCAGTCAAGAAATGTACCAGGCATCCCAGCAAGCACAAGCCGAAAATGGCGGAGCGCAAAGCACTGATCCAGGAGCTGATGCAGGATCATCCGATTCTACTGGTTCAGAGGACGTTACAGATGTTGAATATGAAGAAGTAGATAACAAGTAATTCAATTTTTGGCTCACTGATTGGGCCAAAAGAGAATTTGACTTCATACAGTCTTTAACCCTTTAAGTGGCATTCTTTCGATAGAGAATGCCACTTTTTTTATATATCGCGCCTACTTGCTAAAGATTACAGTACTATTTAGAAGGTTTTATTTTTGATTAAAAAAATAGAATGTGCCTGTTTTTCATTTTTGGCATCGTTCTTGCTTTTCTTATAACCAAGTAAGTTTTGGTTAAAAATTGTAAGATTTGTCAAAATCGCCCGAATTTTATTCGGGCATTTTATTTTTATAGCCATTTCTGAAAAAATTGGTATAGATATTTAAAAAGAAAGGGGAAATAAGCTAACCGCTTATTTCCCCTTTCTTTTTATCAGAATGGCTGAATCAGGTATTGTTCACCCTGCGTATGATATCAGCAAAAACTTTGGGATGGTTCATGGCCATATCAGCTAAAACTTTTCTATTAAGGTCAATATCATGTTTGCTTAGAGCATGCATGAATTTTGAATAGGTCATTCCATTGAGGCGGGCACCTGCATTGATTCTTGTTATCCAAAGGCGTCGGTAGGCTCTTTTTTTCAATTTCCTGCCTACGTAAGCATAGGACATGGCTTTTTCAACAGCGTTTTTGGCAACCGTCCAAACATTTTTTCTTGCACCAAAGTAACCCTTGGCAGCCTTGAGAATTTTTTTGCGCCTTCTTCTCGACGCTACTGAATTTACTGAACGTGGCATGATATGCGATTTTAGTTCAATACAGGGAATCACACATATTATAGCGTAATTACTTTCAGGCCTGTATTCTCATTAAAAAAGATGGTTATATAATTATCCTTTGCCGAGCATGCGCAATACACGCGGTTGGTCAGCAGGACTTACTGTAGTTGCATCGCGGAGGCGCAATTTCTGCTTTTCACTCTTACGGCGCATCATGTGCGAAGTATATGCTTGGAAGCGCTTCACTTTTCCTGATGCAGTCCGTTTGAACCGCTTTTTGGCCCCCGAATGGGTTTTCATTTTAGGCATAATTAATTCTGTTTTTTTAAAAGAGGCGCAAAGGTAAGTAACCATCCATACAAGAGCAACACTTATCAAAAAAGAAAAGCAGGTTGTTTTCATTAGTCAATGAACAACCTGCATTTCTTTTATGTAAAATAATGTTATCCCTGTTGGTTAGGCTCTTTCTTTTTCTTTTTACCCGGCACCATGATGACGATCATCCTTTTGCCCTCCATTTTTGGTGGGTTTTCAGGTGCTCCATACTCTTCAAGTTCCTGAACAAACCGAGCCAATAAATCCCTGCCTCTGTCTTTGAATACAATGGAACGCCCATAAAAATGGACATAGGCTTTTACTTTGTTCCCATCTTCAAGGAAATTTTTGGCATGCCGTGTCTTGAATTCAAAATCATGGTCATCAGTATTGGGCCCAAAACGGATTTCTTTCAAAACCGTTTTGACAGCTTTGGCTTTTAGTTCTTTATCCTTTCTCTTTTTTTCGTAAAGGAATTTTTTATAATCGGTGAGTTTACAAACTGGAGGCTTGGCTTTTGGTGAAATTTCCACAAGGTCAAGGTTGACCTTGTCAGTCCACGAAACAACTTTTCTAGTAGGAAAAACAGTCCCTGATTCAATTTTTTCACCTATTTTTTCACCTATTTCTTCGAGGTTGTCGCCAACTAGGCGAATTTCAGGCACTCTTATCTGCTCGTTTATACGGAAGAACGGGCCTGTATTTCTTCGATTATGATTGCGACGAAATCTTCCTTTTCCCAAATGAAATTTTATTTTGTTAAGTAAAAATGACTGTTGAAAATAAAAAAAACGATTTTCTTACATTCAGCAAATCATCAAATTGTTCAAATATCTAAAGAATTTATCAAGTCTTAAACAATAATTGATCGAAAATGATTCTTTTTCAAGATTTTTCTAAAAAAAGAATCGGTCAATGCTCGAACCTCTTCGTATGCATTGACCGAAATTCATCTCTTATTGCAATGGCTTTCCAAATAATCAAGCATCAGTCTTGACAGCTTTGGCAATCTTGATTACCAAGCCATCTCCTTCTTTGTTCATGCTGGCCTGTAAGATAGTACCCTCAGATGGGCTTTCGTTCAAAAGGAATTCAGCTAATGGATCCTCAATATATTTCTGGATCGCCCTGTTTAATGGACGTGCCCCAAATTGTGGGTCATATCCTTTTTCAGCAACAAAATTTTTAGCCTCCTTTGTCAGTTTGAGGTTAAAGCCCAATGTTTCCAGACGTTTGTAAACATCTTTTAAGGTAATATCAATAATCTGAAATATTTCTTCTTTCTCCAAACTATTAAATATTACCACGTCGTCAATCCTGTTGAGAAATTCAGGAGCAAATGTCTTTTTAAGGGCATCCCTGATAATTCCTTTGGTATGGTCTTCAGCTTGCTCTTTTCTAGCCTTTGTTGCAAAACCAACTCCTTGACCAAAATCTTTCAGCTGGCGAGCGCCTATATTGGATGTCATTATAATCAAGGAGTTCTTAAAATCTACCTTTCTACCCAAGCTATCAGTTAATTGGCCATCATCCAAGACCTGTAGCAAAATGTTGTAAACATCTGGGTGTGCTTTTTCAATTTCATCTAGTAATACAACAGAATAAGGTTTGCGTCTTACCCTTTCTGTCAATTGCCCCCCTTCTTCATAACCAACATAACCAGGAGGCGCACCGATCAAACGGCTGATCGAGAATTTTTCCATATACTCACTCATGTCAATCCGGATCAAAGCATCTTCAGAATCAAACATGTAACGGGCTAAAGATTTGGCCAATTCTGTTTTACCAACACCTGTTGGTCCAAGGAATATAAAGGAACCAATAGGACGCTTAGGATCTTTCAATCCAACGCGGTTACGCTGAATAGCTTTTACGATCTTAATTACAGCCTCATCTTGTCCAATGATCATCTTCTTTATATCATCGGCCATATGGACGAGTTTTTTACTCTCACTTTGAGCTACCCTTTTGACGGGAATTCCGGTCATCATCGAAACTACTTCTGCGATTTCCTCCTCATTGACAGGATACCGCTTCGTCTTACTTTCCTCTTCCCATTGCATTTTGGCAAAATCCAACTGCCGTAACAACTTGCTTTCCTCGTCTCGAAGATCGGCGGCTCGTTCGTATTGTTGATTTTTGACTGCTTGATTTTTAAGTTCTTTAATTTCCTCTATCTTTTTCTCAAACTCTTCAATGTGGCGGGGAACATGAATATTCTTTAAATGCACCCTTGCCCCTACCTCATCCAAAACATCAATCGCCTTATCTGGCAAAAAGCGGTCGCTCATGTAGCGGTCACTCATCTGCACACATGCAGTAATGGCATCATCCGAATAGACCACATGATGAAAATCCTCATATTTTTCTTTGATGTTGTTTAATATATGAACTGCTTCCTCAGGGGTGGGTGGATCAACCATAACCCTCTGGAACCGACGGTCAAGCGCTCCGTCTTTCTCGATGTACTGCCTGTATTCATCCAAAGTAGATGCACCGATGCATTGGAGTTCACCTCTTGCCAAAGCAGGTTTGAAAATATTAGAAGCATCCAATGATCCAGTCGCTCCTCCTGCCCCAACAATGGTGTGAATTTCATCAATAAAAAGGATAACCTCACGGGTTTTCTCCAGTTCATTCATGATGGCTTTCATCCGTTCTTCAAACTGACCACGGTATTTTGTGCCTGCAACAAGCGCTGCTAGGTCAAGCATAACTATTCTCCTATTGAAAAGGGTACGGGGAACTTTACGTTGGTGAATCCTTAATGCAAGGCCTTCAACAATCGCAGTCTTACCAACACCCGGCTCGCCAATCAAAATCGGGTTGTTTTTCTTGCGCCGACTCAATATTTGTGTGACCCTTTCTATTTCTTTTTCCCTGCCTATGATTGGATCGAGTTTTCCTTCTTCTGCCAATTTTGTTACATCGCGCCCAAAATTGTCTAACACAGGAGTACGTGATTTTTGTTGGCCCTTCCGTTGTTGTTGCTGATAACGCGGATTATCTTCTTCTTCAAAAGACTCTTCATCACCGCCGGGTGCTTGGGAATATGGTTCCATCCCAGCCGAAAAACTTTGGTCATGACGGACATACTCCAACTCAGCTTTATAAATTTCGTAATCAATATCGAATTGATTCAAAATCCGACAAGCCGGATTATCTTTATGTTTCAGTATGGAAAGCAAAAGATGTTCGGGAGAAATTTCTTCGTTTTTCAAAGCTTTAGCTTCGAGAAAGGTGACTTTCAAAACCTTTTCTGCCTGTTTGTTAAGAGGCAGGTTGCCTACATGAATCGTTGAATGGGCAGAAGGTTTACGTGGAACTGTTTCTTCGACCACTTGGCGTAGTTCCATGTGGTCAACATCCAAGGAATCCAAAACTCTCATAGCAAGGCTATCCGGCTCACGCATCAGTCCAAGCAGCAAATGCTCGGTCCCGATGAAATCCTGTCCAAGACGGATGGCTTCATCCCTGCTAACAGAAATAATTTTTTTCACCTTGGGAGAAAATTTTTTGTCGTTCATCATAATTGGACAATAGCTATTGAAGGGGTGTTATGGGATTAGAAGCAATGTTAAGATGAATTGGAGAAGAAATCAAAAGCTTGGATAAAAAAGTTTTATTCATTTGCAATTTTGCGTGTTCTGCGAAATTTCGTTCTTTATTTTACATCCTCCAACTTCCTTTTGTTCTGGGATAAAAACAATGCCAGTATTTACGGCTTATTCTTGTTTTTATTCTTTGGTTCTTGACGCAAAAATAACATATACATTTAGGTTATGTTTAAACTTTCTTGATTTTCAGCCCTTATTCTTTTAATATGCAACTTGAGGCAATGCCTATCCTTGAAATGGATAATTTTCAAATAGTTTGTATTACCTTAGCGCCTCCTATAACATTTACATTTGGCATCCCCCGAATCAAACCAAAATCTGTATAACTATCAAAGAATTTTATGAAGTACTCAATTGATAAAAAAGAAAATTACGCAGTTTTGGAACTGCAAGAAGAAAATCTCAACTCTATTGTTGCACCTAGCCTAAAATCTGAATTGGTTATCCTCTCTAATGAAGGTATTGCTAATCTTATCCTTGATCTTTCAAAGGTCAAATACGTGGATTCTTCCGGCCTGAGTGCCATCCTCACCGCTAACCGTTTATGGAAATCGCTCGGCACTTTTGTGCTAACGGGCATTGAACATGACCCAGTCCGTAAATTGATCGAAATATCAAGGCTCGATTCCGTCCTTACCATAGTTCCAACAGTCGCTGAATCCGTCGACTTTGTTATCATGGACGTGCTTGAAAAAGATCTGAAAGCAGAAAATTAATAATGGATTTCGCCTTGACCATATTAGGCGTGAACGGAGCTACACCTGCACATGGTCGATTCCCAACCTCTCAATACTTAAAAATTCACAATCACCATTTTCTTATAGACTGTGGAGAAGGGGCACAAATGAGGATTAACGACTTTGGTGTGCCCCATAGTAAAATTGACCGTATATTTATCAGCCACCTGCATGGTGACCATATCTTTGGATTGCCGGGGTTACTTTTTTCATTTGCTTTGTCCAACCGTTCTAAATCTCTTCACATCTACTCTCCCGACGGTCTTGAACCAATGATTGTGGCGCTCTTGATGCTGGGCGGTCAACTACCTTACCCTATTTTTTTTCATAAAGTCCAAACTTCAAAAAGCGAACTTGTCTTTGAAAACAAAGAGCTTACTGTCTACAGTGTGCCACTAAAGCATCGCATACCTACCATTGGTTATCTATTTCGAGAAAAACCCTTTCATAAAAACATTAACCCTAAAAAAATTAGCGAATTTGGCTTGAGCATTCCTCAAATCATTGCAGCAAAAAACGGTGAGGACATTTATCTGGCTGATGGAAGGGTTATTAACAACGCTGACCTCACCTTCCCGCCGTTTTCACCGCGATCTTATGCTTATATTTCCGATACAATATTTCATAAAGGAATAATACCCTTGATAGATAAAGTGGATCTGTTATACCACGAAACAACATTTTGTAACGATTCCAAGGAAAATGCTAATACAACCATGCACTCAACTGCCGAGCAAGCTGCTACCATTGCAAAAATGGCAAACGTCGGCATTTTGATAACAGGTCACTACTCCTCAAGGTACAAAGAATTGGATTCATTGCTATCCGAAGCAAAAGCAGTTTTCCCCAACACGGTGTTGGGCATGGAAGGAAAGAAATATGAAGTGGAAAGGAAGCGGGAAAATAGAGTTTGAGAGTATGTGAAAAAGAGCAATCTCTCATTTTCTTATACTCTCAAACTCTATTTCAACTCAGTTTGCCCATGTCACGTATCAATATCGTATTCCGATTAAAGTAGATAAGGTTGTCTTTTCTTAGGTCATTCAATACCGAAGTAACGGTCTGCCGCGAGGTTCCAGTTAGGTTGGCAATGTCTTGTTGGGTGAGGCAATGTTTGAAGAGCATTTCGTACCCAACTCTCCTCCCGCGTTTGACAGCTGAATCTTTCAGGAAATCAATAATTCTTTCACGGGCATCTTTGAAAATAAGCGATTCCAGTTTTTGTTCTACATTCAACAGGCGTTTGCCTACCATATTCAGGATTTTTAGGCAAAGGCTATGATTGGAACGCATCAAACCATGAAATGCTTTGATTGAAATGGTACAAAATTCAACGTCTTTGTTTAATGCGACTGCGGATTCATGGCGGTGTTTTTCGCCCACAAGGCCTAATTCGCCAAACATGGTCACGGGGTGGATTACTGTCTTAATGACTTCCCGGCCATCGTTTGAAATAGTACAAGTTTTGACAGTTCCATTTAATAGAAAAAAGATCTTTTCAGAAGGATCCCCCATTTCGTAAAGACAACTGAACCTTGAAGCTTTTTGGATGTTGATGGCAGCACCCAAATTTGTAAAATAGTCGTCAGATAATCCTTCAAAGAGTGGGTAATTGCGGAGCAATTCGGTAGCGGTTGAAGATTTCATAAGCAAAAAAAATTGTTTTGGATAGATTACCATACAGACCTTTACACTGCAAATGTGTATAATTATTGACAAATTAAAATGTACAAATGAAACCATTTGTACATATTCATTTTAACTTAATTTTTTTATAAAAACCTGAATTTCAACAACTTATTATTATTCTTTGATAAAATAACTGCAATTTATCAGTCCCAAATATAGATTTTGTTCTCTTCGTAATTGATAGCCACTGCATGTTGTTGAAAAAATGGAAATCCTAAAAGTCCATCAAACCTTTTTTCGAATTGAACACTCAACCCATTAAGATTCATAAACAGGAATTTCATAGCAGGTAAAGTATGCCCTTTAATTTCAGATGAATTTAAAATTGCACCAATTACTTCTTGTTCCTCCTGATCGAGACCCACAACTTTTTCTTTGCTCTTTTTCGTGAGAAATGATTTGTTCAATGGCTTAAAAAACGAATGGTCAATCAGGTTCACTTCTGCTCCGCTGTCAAGTCCAAGGCAAGCTTTTTTGTTTCCCACCTTTATTGGAATAACGGGAACATGCCCGTTCATTTCAAATGCGGCCTCAATTACATGCAGCGGACTCCTGAATTCAGCTGCATTTTTTCCATCATAAATCTTGACCACTTCATTTGGATAGTCAAAAAGAACTTCGTGTTTCTGTAAAACCTCATATCCTATCAACCCTGCCAGTTTACAGCCAGCGGCTTCCTCTAAATGACTTATATCTAAAGTAAACCCAATTAGGTTTTCCTTTTCAATAATACCCCATTTAAAGTGGTCAATGAAAATCTCGCCTATAGCCAATTCTCCTCCCACACCTGTTGCGGTAAAATCAATCGTAGAATGATGGTTTTTTGAATTGATTACAATTCCAGGTGACCCAGTATCCAATATAAAATTACCTATAACTCCCTCAACGCTTGCCTTGACGATTACCATCCCATTTATCAAATCGAATGGTGCTATTGAAACAGCTTCACCTCCCGTAGCCGCTACGGACACAGTGGTTTTATTAGCATGAAATATAGCAATATTGTTTTGAGCAAAAAGTAGCTGAGTGAAGAATATCAGCACCGTCGTCATTCCCTTCATAACCGCCTCCTTTTGTAAGGGTTGCTAACCGACTGATTTTAGGAATCACTATCGACGGCGGGCAACCCTGCTGGTAAAAAATAAATTTTTGATGTCCTTCATTTTGAAAATAATGATCTAAATCAAAAAGTAAATATAGCATGGAATTAACTTCTAAGTCAAATTTTATTTACATTGAATTAACATTAGAGGAAAAATTTAACATTGGGGTTTTTTATAGGAGGCGAGGCACACCATTCATAATATATTGCAATTCAAATAATTATAAATATGAAATCAATCTTGACGGGTGGCAATATCTTAACTATGACGGAATTTACATTTACTTAACATGTTTTCACTGTCCCGCCCTGCTACCTGCTTCAAGAAAGGTACTTCTATCTGAGAACAATGGAAATATTCAGATATGATTATGAAGCGCCCCTTCTTAATATCTGTGATCATAATCACCTCGAAAAAAAAACCTGTTGTGTACCTTCGCTGCCTCAAACCCAGCTACCCTCAATCAGACATTTGCTTTGCAATCTAATATCAAATCAACACTGCTTCCCCGCATATTTCCTTTTCTCAACTGGTGGCACGAAGTCAATCCCAATACCTTAAAGGCGGATTTTGTTGCCGGTTTAACTGGAGCAGTTATCGTTCTTCCACAAGGAGTTGCCTTCGCTATGATTGCCGGCCTGCCGCCTATTTATGGTTTGTACACAGCAATGGTTACCCCAATTATAGCAGCGTTGTTTGGTTCGTCAAGGCATTTGGTATCTGGTCCAACGACGGCCATTTCGCTGGTCATTTTTGCGACGGTCGGGAAACTGGCTGAACCTGGAACGCCTCAGTTCATTGAATTTGCCTTGACCATTACCTTGTTGGCTGGTATATTCCAATTGATTTTAGGGTTAGGGCGAATGGGCACACTCATCAATTTTGTATCGCACGTTGTAGTCGTTGGTTTTACAGCGGGGGCGGCCATTTTGATTATGTTCAGCCAGTTAAAGCATTTGTTAGGCCTTTATGTGAAGTCGGGTTCCTCTTTGGTTGCCAGTATGAAAATCATTGGGGAAAATATTGGCTCGACAAATATTCATGCCTTGGGTATTGGTATTGGTACTTTCCTGATTGCAGTAATATCAAAAAAGTTATTTCCTAAAATACCAAATCTGTTGGTAGCACTTGTTCTTAGCGCACTTGTGGCATTCTTTATTGGAGGTGAGTCTGTCGGTTTGAGATTGGTTGGACAGGTAGACGGCGCATTGCCCAAATTCAATGTGCCTGATCTAACTCCCGGCACTTTTTCCATTCTTGTCCAGAGTGCCATAGCTATTGCCTTATTGGGATTGATTGAGGCAGTTGCAATTGCCCGATCCATCGCCACAAAGTCACGACAGGAAATAGATGGCAATCAGGAATTTATTGGACAGGGGTTGTCTAATATAATAGGCGGATTTTTCTCCTGCTATGCCGGTTCAGGCTCGTTTACAAGATCGGGCGTAAATTACGATGCTGGTGCAAAAACACCTTTGGCTGCGATCTTCGCAGCGCTGCTGCTCTTAATTATCGTGCTGTTCATAGCACCTTTAATTGCCTATTTGCCAATAGCCGGCATGGCCGGTGTTATTATGCTGGTGGGATATAATCTGATTGATTTTCATTTTATGAAAACGGTCAAGAATGCAAGCAAGCGGCAAATGGTAGTCCTGTTAGTAACTTTCTTTGCTACTTTATTTTTGGACTTGGAGTATGCGGTTTTTATAGGCGTAATCACTTCTCTGGTTTTTTATTTACAGCAGACTTCCACGCCTAACGTTGCTACAATGGCTCCAGATGCAGAGCATCCAACCCGCCGTTTGACCTACTTAATCAGAAAAGACTTACCCGAATGTCCACAAATAAAAATCATCCGTATAGATGGCTCTATTTTTTTTGGTTCAATTGCTCATATCTCGTCGAAAATAAATAAGATTTCCGATGAAGTAGGGCCAAATACCAAGTTTCTATTAATTGATGCAAAAGGAGTAAACTTTATTGATGTTGCGGGTTGCGAGTGGGTGGTACAAGAGGCAAAAAAATGGGAAGAAAAAGGGGGCGGACTATATTTTACAGGATTAAAAAGAATTTCTCAAGTATCCCTTATTAAGGGAGGTTTCAAACACAAAATTGGGGATGAACATTTTTATCATTCGAAGAAAGAAGCTATTAATGTTATTTATAAAAAATTAGACCGAAGGATTTGTGCCAGTTGTGAGAATAGGATTTTTGAAGAATGCAAAGAGTGGGAGAAATAAATTTTGTGTTCCCAATAAGTATGACTATAATTGACTATTAATTCAAAAATTTCAAGTTTAGTATGAAAAAGAAAAAGTCGCTTACATTTTACATATTTTACATGCTTTTTGTGATCATTTTTTCTAATATTTTGGTTGATTTAATTTTTGATGGCAATCTTCAATCAATTTTAGAAAAGCCCGTCCGATTCTTCACAGTAGCCGTCACAATTGGTGTATTAGGTGGCTTTATTATTTGGAAATATGTGGATGATCGTGAGGCATGAGAAAATAAATTGATTTTTTTTGAACAATAATCCGTGAATTACTAATCGAAAAAAACTTACCATGAGGTATCTCCTTTTTATTTATTTACTTTTCATGGCCTGTCCGCCCAAACAAATAATAGAAGAAAAAAACAAACCCAATGTCCTTATCCTTTTCACGGACGATCAAAGATGGAACACTATCCATGCTTGGGGCAATGACGAAATCCATACCCCAAATATGGATCGGCTGGTTGCAATGGGTACAAGTTTCACGAGGGCACATGTATTAGGTGGCAATCACGGTGCGATCTGTGCATTCAGTAGGGCAATGCTGCTGACGGGGCGGCCGTTCTGGCGCATACCTACTTCATTTGCCAATCCAACAACAGGCAATTGTCCCTTTCCAACAATGCCGGAAATATTTAAAGAAAATGGATACAAAGCTTTTTTTACAGGCAAATGGCACAACCTTCCACCTGAATTGGTGGCAGGATTTGACGAAGGAAAAAATATATTTTTAGGTGGCATGCACTTTCCAAAAGAGGGTGGCCATTTTGAACCAAAATTATATGACGAATTAGATAAAACAGAGAAATTTCCATCAGAGAATAAAAAACAACGAAGCGAATTTTCCTCAAAATTATATGCGGACGCTACCATAGAATTTATTGAAAAAAATTCTTCAGCACAACCATTTTTTATTTATACCGCATTTACCTCACCCCATGATCCCCGCACTCCACCCTCACCTTACGATAAAATGTATGACCCTGAAAAAATTACTTTGCCAACCAACTTCATGGCAGAACACCCTTTCGATATGGGTGTCCGAAATATTCGGGATGAGATACTGCTCCCCTACCCTCGAACAGAGGCTGCTGTGAAAAAAGAAATCGCTCTATACTATGGAATGATCTCCGAAGTGGACGCACAAATTGGGCGGATATTGGATGCGCTTGAAACAAAAGGTGTTTTAAAAAATACCATTATCGTCTTTGCTGGTGATAATGGACTGGGTGTTGGTCAGCATGGCCTGCTGGGCAAACAAAATTTATATGACCATAGCACTCGAGTTCCACTTATTATTGCCGGGCCAAATGTTGCCCGTGGGAAAACAGCCACGACACTCTGTTCCATACATGATATATTCCCAACAATAGCAGAATTAAGTGGGATAAAAAAACCAGATTCAGTAGAGGGTTTGAGTCTTATACCCGCAATTAATGATAATGGCATTTCGCTTTGCAAAGAATTATTATTGGCATATACAAAAACGCAACGGGCGATCCGAACCGATGATGACTGGAAATTAATTTTGACCAGATATAAAGGGCAAGAACAAACGCAATTATTTCATGTAAAAAACGACCCTTGGGAAATTAAAAACTTATCTGATGACATAGATTATTTAGCTAAATATGCAGAATTAAAGCAACGGTTGAAAAACCAAATCATTGAAAAAGGTGATGCTTTTTATATTCCTAAAATAAATATCGAATATGAAGAGTTTGGATTTCCACCAGTTATATCATTCCAGCCACTCGGTAAAAACATGGAAATTCGATATACCACTAACGGCACTGATCCTACCTTGCAATCACCATTAGCAAATGGGAATATTAATATTTTGGAAAAAACAATTATTAAAGCCCAAACTTATTATTTAGGAAAATCTATTAGCCCTGTTCTGACCGAAGAAGTAGGCATTGCCGATAAATTTGCTGGCCTTAAATTAAGTTTAAGTCCTTCCGAAAAATATCCCGGCAATGGTGCATACACACTAGCCGACCATATCCGAGGCACCAACGATTTTCACGATAATAAATGGCTCGGCTTTAATGGGGATGATTGTTACATGGAAATTGACCTTGGAAAAAAAAGGGATATTTCAAAAATAAAAATCGGCTATTTATCCAATCCCGGTTCATGGATATTTCCACCAAAATATGTGACCGTAATTTCAACCCAAAATAGCGAACATTTTGTTACCGAATGTGAATGGGGTGCAACGGAAATAACTTCGTCCGAAAACCAACCATATATTGGAGAAGTTGAAATTAAATGTGATATCAAAAATACAAGGTTGCTAAAAATAATTGTAGAAAATATTGGCGAGTGCCCTGAATGGCATGATGGGAAAGGGAATAAGGCTTGGTTGTTTTTGGATGAGGTTTGGGTGGAGTAAATCTTTTATATCCATAATTTTAGTAAGTTTACTCATACTGATGTGTCTTTAACAAAACCATTACATTACTCTATTAATAACGGCTTTTCTTAGCTTCCAAAGCTATTTATCAATCTCTAAATCTCCGCTATGTTAAGCATAAACCTTGATTAAAAAAACCAACCAACCCATCTTCATATTAAATATTTTAAAAAATTAAACCCTTGAATAATCTGTGTAATCCGTGGCGGGAAAACAAATACCATTTGCAATACCAAAGAGTACCTTCGTCCTAAAACTTTCACCTTTCATCTAAACCCAACCCTCCCCCACTTGTTTATTATCACGAAACCCATTTACTTTGACCGACCGTTCAATCAAAGTTTAGTGATTAGTTGATAAGTGACGAGTGATTATGAGGGGATAGAATAAACATTAAGTTCTGACATTAACAATAAAAAAATTTAAGTCATTGATTGACAGCATGTTACGAAAAATTACCTAAACTCAACTAATCACTCGTCACTTATCAACTAATCACTAACTACATGTCCGAAAAACGCCAGGCCAGATTTGTAATGCTGCGTGAAAGTAGTATGGAACGCATTGAAAATGCGGCATTGGAGCTGTTCGCACACAACGGTTATGGGCATACTTCAATTAGTCAGATTGCAAAAGTAGCAGGTATTTCTAAAGGATTAATGTACAATTATTATGAGAGCAAAGGAGCGCTGTTACAGGCATTGTTAAAAAGGGGGTTTGATTTCGGGGACAGTTTGATGGAGAAAAGTGCGAATATTTTAGAAGGTGACCCTGAAGCCATTTTAAAATTTATTGTTGAATCTTCTTTTTATGAAGTGAAAAAAAATTTGACTTATTGGAAATTGCTGATGTCTCTAGCCTTTCAAGAAGATGTCATGAAAACCCTCGCACCTGAAATTGATCAGAAAAAAGTACAACATATTGAAATGGGGAAAACCATTTTCGAACAATTAGGTTATCCAAATCCCTTGGCACAGGCAATGTTGTTTGGTGCAGCATTAGATGGGGTTTTTATGCATTATATCTTGTCACCAAAAGACTACCCTGTACAAACCATTAAAGAATTATTGATTAATAATTTTTGCAAAAAATACAATGGATAAAACCTGCTTTTTAATCATGGTTAATTTCAATTAAAAATGGCTCTTTTAATTGAATGATCTTCTAAAAATAAATGCAAGTACATTTTCTCGAATTGCTTGTTTATTAAATAAATCAAAAATGAAATCACCGATCAAATTATTTTTTCTGGTTTTTACATTAGGCATTTTTAATTTAAATATAAATGCCCAGACCGCTTATGAAATTATTAAAAAAGCGGAAGATAACGCCCGCGGCCAACAGGCTTATGGCGAAATGAAAATGACCATCCAACGACCCAAATGGACTCGTGAAATCACTATGAAAACTTGGGCGAAAGGCGACGATTACAGCCTTGTTGTTGTGACTGCCCCAGCACGTGACAAAGGGACTGCATTTCTCAAAAGGGATAAGGAAATTTGGAATTGGCAACCCTCCATAGACCGCTCAATAAAAATGCCTCCCAGTATGATGATGCAATCTTGGATGGGCAGTGATTTCACCAACGATGACCTTGTGAAACAGTCGTCTATGACTACTGATTTTACACATGAACTAATTGGGCAAGAAGAATTTGAGAGTCGTAATTGTTACATCATTGAATTAACGCCCAAACCTGACGCAGCCGTTGTCTGGGGAAAAATAAAAATGTGGATTGATGATAAAGATTATTTGGAATTGAAAGTCGAATTTTATGATGAAGATGAATATTTAGTCAACACCATGTTTGGCAAAAATATAATGACTTTGGGAGGGCGTACTTTACCGACCAAAATGGAGCTGATACCTGCTGACAAACCTGGCCAAAAAACGATTATTGAACAATTGGCTATTGATTTTGACGTGGATGTAAAAGAAAGTTTTTTCAGTGTTCAAAATCTTAAGAGGGTTAAATAATGACTAATGATTAATGACGAATGAATAATTAGTAATTCGTCATTAATCAATTAGTAATTCGTCATTAATAATAAATGTTTTTAAAACTTGCCTGGCGAAACCTTTGGCGAAACAAACGCCGAACAATGATCTCCATATCGGCGGTCCTATTCTCCGTTTTATTCGCTGCCACTATTCAATCTTTCCAAAAGGGAACTTGGGATCATATGGTGGACAATATTGTACGCTATTATTTAGGCTATGCCCAAATCCACCAAAATGGCTTTTGGGATGATCAGACTTTGGAAAATTCTTTTGATCCAAATGATGTACCTACCAGTCTGCATGAATCTTTAGAATTAGCACCTCGGCTGGAGAGTTTTGCTTTGGCTTCTTCAGGTGAAATTACCCGTGGCGTGCTTGTTGTCGGCATTGACCCTATCAAGGAAAATGACATGACCGGCCTAAAAAACCGCATTACACAAGGCAAATATATTGAGGAGAACGACCAATCTGTACTCGTGGCAGAAGGTCTTGCTGAACTACTAAATTTGGAGGTCGGCGATACTATCATTATGGTTAGCCAAGGCTATCATGGACAAAATGCAGCCGCTGCTTACCCCATTAAAAGTTTAGCAAAATTCGGTGCTCCTGATTTGAACAAGCAATTGATTTTCTTGCCACTGGAGTTAGCAAGGGAATTTTACGGAACTGGTGAAAGACTTACCTCCTTGGCAGTCAATTTACCGGGAAGGGATGAATTACCTGCTGCTTTAAATTCCATTAAAAGTCAATTGCCCGCAGAAGAATTTGAAGTGCTTGATTTCAAAAAATTGATGCCCGAATTAATTGAGGCACAGGAGCTAGATACAGCGGGCGCCATGTTGATCCTTTGGGTTTTATACTTGCTCATTGCTTTTGGCCTGTTTGGTACCGTACTGATGATGACCCGTGAAAGGACTTATGAATTTGGTGTGTTGACCGCCATCGGCACGAAGAAAAAAACATTGATGGGCATGCTGTGGGCAGAAGCTATAATGATTGGGATTGTCGGTGCTATATTGGGCATTTTATTAAGTATCCCTATTGTTTATTATTTGCATGCCAATCCAATTGTATTAAGTGGTGATATGGGCGCTGCTTATGAAAAATTCGGAATGGAACCGGTGATGAAAACTACTTTTGAAGGCTGGATCTTTTTGCGGCAGGCTGTGGTCATATTTTTTATTAGTTGTTTTTTGACTATTTATCCGATTTGGTATATATGGAAATTAAAACCTGTATCGGCAATGCGAGCATAATTAATGATTAATGATTAAATAAAAACATTTAATTATGAAGAAAACTACACACACCAAGAATGACCCATTACGGGAAAAGACGTTTCAATTTGCAGTAAGAATAGTCAATTTGTATAAATATCTCGTTGAGAAAAAAAAGGAGTATACCCTTAGCAACCAAATTTTAAGATCGGGAACGAACCCGGGTGCGATGGTTCGAGAAGCGGCGTTTGCAGAGAGTGGCCCTGATTTTATTCATAAACTATCAATTGGACAAAAAGAGAATGGGGAAACTCAATATTGGTTAGAACTATTGCATACAACTGATTATATATCTGAAAAAGAATTCCATTCACTAATGAGCAATTCTGAAGAATTAGGAAGACTATTCACAAGTTCTATTAAAACCAAAAAGAAAAATTTAGGCAAAGCCATAATCACAATTTTAATTTTAATAACAAGTTGTTTATCATTCATCTTTTTCTAAAATTAATCATTAATCATTATTCAATAATCATTAATACAAATGTTATTAAAAATCGCTTGGCGAAATATATGGCGCAGTAAAACCCGGAGCGTCGTCGTAATCCTTTCCATTGCTGTTGGTGTATGGGCATTGTCATTTGTTTTGAGTTTTTCAAATGGCATCACTCATACATTTATCCAAAATGCGATCCGCAATCAATATTCACATATACAAATCCACAATCCTAAATTCCCAGAAGATAAAAACAGTAAATATTATTTGGGAAACAAGCAAAAAGCATTGGAAACAATAAGCCAAATGCCTGAAATTGAGGCCGTTACAAGCAGGGTTGTTTCCAATGGAATGGTAAGTTCATCCCGAGGAGCGAGAGGTGTGCAAATAATGGGTGTTGACCCTGAAAATGAAATTGCAGTCACTCATTTTGACCAACACATAACTGATGGTGGGTATTTTCAGGAAGGCAAAAAAAATCAAATATTAATCAGCGAGCGGATTGCCGAAAAATTAAAAGTAAAATTGCGGAGCCGAATTGTTTTGACATTCCAAAATATTGAGGGGGAAATAACAGCCGCCGCTTTTCGAGTTGTAGGATTATTTAATACCGGAAATATGATGATGGACGAGGCATTGGTTTATGTAGTAGATAAAGATTTAAAAAAGAATTTAATTCCAGAAAATATTGACAGTACTGGAATGATTTATTCAGACGATATTGCACATGAAATTGCGGTTTATTTAAAAGACTCGAAAAATGTCACACAAATAAAAGAGAAATTAAAAAATAATTTCCCGAATGAATTGGTCGAAGATTATTGGGAATTGTCACCAGACGTAGAATTATATGAAACGCAAATTGAAACATCCAACTCCATCATTATTACCATATTCATGCTGGCACTTATTTTTGGTATCATAAATACCATGCTCATGGCTGTTTTGGAACGCTATAAAGAACTCGGCATGCTCATGGCTATCGGTCTTAATAAAGCAAAAATATTTCTTATGATCGTTTTGGAAACGTTGATGCTTGCGGCTGTTGCAGCTCCCATTGGATTGGGTGCCAGTTTTTTAACCGTGTATTTATTACAAGATACTGGCATTGACCTTTCTTCATTTGCTAAAGGGCTGGAGCGCTTTGGAATGGAGACGACCATATTTCCGGTTCTTGATTTTGGCCAATATGCAAAAATTGCTTTTGCCGTATTTCTCACTGCATTATTGGCATCTATTTATCCAGCAAGAAAAGCAGTAAAATTAAAACCAGTGGAAGCCTTACATAAAATATAAAACAAATGGCTGCAAGGTTAAATGGTTGATAGGAGAAACCATTCAACCATGCAGCCATTCAACCATTTAAAATGCCCGTCATTGAAGCAAATAAAATCACTAAAATATACAACCCTGATACCATTCCAGTGCACGCACTTCGGGGAGTAGATTTAAAAATTGAAAAAGGGGAATTCACGGCCATTGTTGGTCCTTCTGGCTCAGGGAAAACTACCCTACTTAACATCATTGGCGGACTCGACCGTCCGACATCCGGAGTCATCAAAGTGGGCGGGGAAGATATATCACTGCTTTCAGACAACCAATTGATTGATTTCCGGCAAATGAAAATCGGGTTCGTTTTCCAAAGTTACAATTTGATACCAGTACTGACAGTGGAGGAAAACACCGAATTCGTTATGCTTTTGCAAAAGCGGCCAAAAGAAGAACGCAACAAACGAGTAGCCGAACTGCTTACCGCCGTTGGGCTGGATGATAAAAAAGGCAAACGCCCTTCACAACTCTCAGGTGGCCAACAACAAAGGGTGGCTGTGGCCAGGGCCCTTGCTCCGAAGCCAACTTTTGTGCTGGCCGATGAGCCGACCGCCAACCTTGACAGCACCTCTGCCTCCAATTTGCTCGACATCATGGAAAAGCTGAACCGAGAGGAAAACATCACCTTCGTTTTTTCCACCCATGACCAGCGGGTCATTGACCGAGCCCGTAGAGTGGTGACCTTGGTAGATGGAGTAATTGACTCGGATGTCAACCGATTGGCAGTAAGAGGTTGATGGTGGGCAGCAACTTTTGATCGTAAGTGTTTTTGGCCGATCAATTAAAAGCGAATTATGAAAAATGCTATTTCCATCATATCCATCTTTTTCCCTTGCCTTCTTTTTGGCCAAATGGAAGAGCCTTCGAAATGGCAAATTCAAGGCTATTTAAAATATTTGAACTCCTCCATTTTTATTCCGACTGAGCAGTCGCCGCTTCCCATTCCGGCTTCGAAAAAAATTTTGATAAATGACAACCTACTCCACAACCGATTGAAATTCAAGTATTTCGCCAACGATCAATTGACCTTTCATGCAGAAATCAGAAACCGCCTGTTCTGGGGCGACCAAGTCCGCTTTTCCTTATTGGCTGGAGAGGATTTTTTACAAGGAATTGACCTCGGTAGCGATGATTTTTTTGATTGGTCGCTGGGCCATCAAAACAATACTGGATATGCCTTGCATACAACCCTCGACCGTTTTTATGCAGAATGGATGAAAGGGCAATGGGAGGTTCGCTTAGGAAGGCAGCGGGTCAATTGGGGCATTGGTACGACCTGGAATCCGAACGATATATTCAATGCCTATAATTTCACTGACTTCGATTATGAAGAACGGCCGGGCAGTGATGCCCTGCGGGTGAAACGCTATCTCGGCTTTGCATCAAGTGTTGAGATTGCAATTAATATGTTTGAGAAAAAGGAAGATTTTATTGGTGCAGCGAAAGCAAATTTCCATACCGGTACTTATGATTGGCAAATACTGGCAGGTGTAGTGGAAGAACATTTGACACTCGGAGGCGGTTGGGCTGGTAACTTGGGAAATGCCAGTTTTAAAGGAGAGGCCTCCTGGTTTTATCCCTTGTCAGATAGTTTGGAAAACAGCTATGCGCTCACCTTTGGAGTTGACTATACTTTTGAAAATCAACTTTATTTAAATAGTGGCATTTTATACAATTCAAACGGAATAACTGGGGGAGGCGAAAACCTCCTTTCCTTTCAATTATCTGCCCGTAATTTATACCCTTACAAATATTCCTTCTTAACCCAATTGGCCTATCCCATCAATCCGCTTTTAAATGGAGCATTAATAGTTGTTTACAGCCCCGGCGAGGATCACGCCTTGTTTGTCAATCCTGCACTCACCTATTCGCTTTCCCAAAATTGGGATTTGGACTTAGTGGGACAACTGGCATTTCAGAAAGAAGAAAAATATAAGGGTTCTGTACAAGCGGGTTTCATAAGGCTAAAGTGGAGTTTTTAGGGATATTTTAATTTCCCCTTCATTAGCAGTTAAAAAGGCCATAGGACTGTTTTGCACCAATCCCATGTTCTCACTTTTTGGAAACGACTTGTTTTCATGCTTGAAAGAAGGAAAAATTTAGAGAAAGGGGTGTGTTTTTTTCGTTTTTCCTCCAGTAAATGAAAAAAACATACCCCCTTCTAATAGGGGTCTTCGCCTTTGACCCTAAACGGACGTAAAACAAAAAATGTACGGTAGTGAATTTTACAAAAACTATTTTCTATAAAATTGGTTAATTTTGCGGGGAGTTTCTGGTGTCAACCTTTGAAAAATGAATCATTTAGGAAGAAGGGATAAGGTTGCCAACCAAACGGATACAGTATCCAAGTTGCCGGAAACCCATTAAAACTACCAATATTGAGGCTTGCCCTTTTGCCATCACTGGCCAATAGTTTTTCTAAAAATTATCTTCTTCCCACTGTGTATGCCAACCCATTTTGTTAAACTCTTTTGGACGGAAATACATAGGTCATTTATCAACCGCACTTTGATATGCTGTTGCTAAACAGATTGAAGTGCTTAAATATCATTCATAAAGCACATGCTGATTATTGACGTAAAAAATGGCGAAGGCATTGATAGGGCCATCCGCCGCTACCGACGTAAACACCGGGACACTAAGCTCAGAAACGAGATGAGAGCGCGGAAAGAGTTTGTAAAGCCATCCGTCAGGCGGCGAAAGGAAGTCCTCAAGGCTATTTATAAACAAAGGAAAAAACAGGAATTGGATCTGTAGTTCGAAATATGCCTTTAGGTTTAGAATCCATTGAACATCAGTTCTTTGTAAATCGAAAATAACAGTATGCAGCAATTTCATTTAACTAAAAAACCCAAACGAGATGAGTTTTATTAGCAAAATCAAATCATTTCTTTTCAAACAAGATAAAATCAAAAACACCCGAAATTCAACCACAAAAAATGTATGTACAGGCGTAATTAAGTTTTTCAACCATTCCCGGGGCTATGGTTTCATTGATTCCAATGCATTCGAAAAGAAGGTCTTTTTACACATTTCGGATTTGGAAGACCGGGTAACCAAAGGTCAAAAAGTGAGGTTTGAAGTGGAAAAGACAAGCAAGGGACTGCGGGCAAAAAATGTTGAAGTTGCCAGTGCATAACATTTATAGGGTGCAGGGCAGATTTTCTAAATTTTGGAAATTTAGAAAATCTGCCCTGCACCCCATTAATTTAATATCTAAACACGTTTAGATCGTAAAATTAATTTAATACCAGACAACAAAATTTATAACAATGAGACGAAGTACCAAGGGTTTTGAATTCGCAGATGGCGTTTACTATTTCACTATTAAATCCTCTCCTAACAACATTACGATACACCGAAGAGACAAGCAAGATGCCGTACGTGTTTTCAAGCAATATGTCGAATTAGGAAAAGACGTAGAGTGGCTCGGAAGAAGGGATGGGAAAAAATTTGTTGAAACCACCCCGCCCGTTAAAAAGGATTAAAAAAAATTCACTACTTGCGCTTTTTAGAAACGGCTGATTTTCATGCCTGAAAGAAGGAAAATTTATTAGGGAGAGGTCTGTGTGTTTCTTCACCTTTGGCCTGAAAAACGGATATAAAACAAAAAGTGTATGGTAATGAAAAGTGAAATAGAACATTTTTGGGAAACATCAGAGGAAAGGCCGGAGGTAATATCAGTAGTGCAGGCTTGATTGTATATCATAGTTCATATACCAATTGTACTACCCCGTTTGGAAAAGAAATACTCTTCTTTAAGACCAAATCGAACGGCTTTTCAAGCCCAACAAATAAAGGTCTGCCCTTTCCCAATACCGTAGGCATAATAGATAAAACCAACTTATCTACCCTACCTTCATTAAAAAACTGTCCGGCCAATTTAGCGCCACCTAGCAGCCAAATGTCCTTTTCTTTTTCTTTTAATTCATTGGCCAAATCATTGATACCACCTTTCCATAAAATGAGATCGCTACGACCTTGAGTATCTAATTTCCGAGAGGTAAAAATGTAGGTCTTTGTGTGAGGGAAAGCCCAACCACCGGGGAAATTGCTGGCTTGTTCATAAGTTTTAGATCCAGTGAGGATATAACCGATTTTTTTATAAAAATCCTTATAACCATAATCGTATCCAGCCTCTTGATAAGGCACGAGCCAGTCCACTCCTCCGTTTTCATCGGCAAGAAAGCCATCGAGGCTGACGGCTACATAGAAGATGATTTTTCCCATTTAATAGTTATTAGTGATAAGTTGATTCGTGATTAGTTGACTACTACTTTTTCCGACACGCGTAATCCTAGCTCCGACACTAAATCCAACCAATAAATACCAGGTGCAAGATTGGCGATGGAAAAAGTAATTTTATTGGTTGCATTTTTATAAAATAATAGCGAACCGTTGGGGTCGTACATCTCCATTTCAAATGAACCGGGCAGCTCAATTGTCAACTCTTGATCAGTAGGGTTGGGGAAAATTTTGTAGAAATCTTTTTCGGTAGTATCGTCCTCAATACCCGTTAAATTATCCATTTGGATACGCCACACTTGGTTGGTTACTTGCTGGCCTCCAATCATACCACCTGCTATAATGACCTCATTTTCATTTATCTGTGCTGCACCCCGCAAATCCATGACCGCGGGCATGTCACCATAGGTTTGGAAAAAGTTGCTGGCCTGTGGATCAAAGACGGTAATTCGATCAAGTGGAGAAACTCCCCCTGAACCATTGTAGGCAATACCATTGAAGTTATAGGTGATGTCACTTCCGCCGAGCCATATGCCCTTTCCACCATGAACAGTAGCGGCCATACGGTAGCCCTTGGCTTCAGGTTTTGACTCCATGCTCCAGGTGATTTCTGTTGGGTTTTCAGGATTGATAACACCCTTTCGGAAAACAGAAGTAGCTGGGAAATTAATGGTTGGTTGTGCCCCACCTGCGTAATAAATGGTGTCGTTCAAAATAACACCTGCACCGCCAAACACTTTGTAAGCGTTCTGATTGGGAAGAGCCGTTCCTACCGACCACTCATTTTCAGAAGGATTAAAAACCTGCACATTGGTCACATTGGTTGTATTGCTCCAACCTGTCACCACATAGATGAGGCTATCTCGCCAAACGGCCTGTACTTGGTCGTCAATTGCTTTGGGAATAGGAGCGGCATCAGGAAGCCAAGCATTGGTTTCGGCATCAAAAACATGGACTTTATCGGAACTGGTTTCGCTGCCGTTTTGCGCTACATGGTAGCCGCCGATCACGTATATTTTTCCGTTGATGACATTTGCAGAAGCGGCAATTTTACCCCCACTCGGATCAGGAACATCAGGCAGGGATTCCCATTCATTAGCTTCCACATCCAAACGCCATGCTTTCAAATGGATTCCCGACCATATTTTGGTACTGTCAATTCCGCAAAAGGAATAAACGTAAGGTTTCCCATCGACATTTGCAGCTACCAAGGCATTGTTGCTGACCCGTTCGGGCAGGGGAGCAAGTTCAATAAATTGTGCCTGGAGAAGGTTAGTATATAATAATACGATTGCCAGCCAAAGAAATTTCGGGTTCATTCTTAGTGTTTGAGAAGGAAGGGGAGAATACATTTCGGATCCAAAAACTGGATCACAAAACAAATACAAATTTGGGAATTAGCCTAATTTTTTGCCGTTGCTGTCAGCAGCATACCCATTTAAAGTGACATCAAAAATTACAGGCAAAAGCAAGATGGCAACAAGTCCATTTTACTTTTTCTTTGATTCCAAGCTACCTTTACCCAAAACGGGAAAATGAAAGAAATACAAACGCCTACCATGTTGCTGGACTGGGGAAAGGCAAGCAACAACCTTCAGCGGATGATCAAAAAGGCCAACCAAAATGGCGTATTACTCCGCCCCCATTTCAAGACACCACAAAGCAATGACATCGGCAGGAAATGCCGGGAAATGGGCATCAACGCAATTACAGTTTCATCCATTTCAATGGCCGAATATTTTGCAGCCGATGGCTGGGACGACATCACAGTGGCCTTTCCATTCAATGTGCGGGAAGTCGGAAAAATTTTCCGATTATCCAGAAATACGAAACTTAACTTATTGGTTGTCAATTCAAAAAGCATTGATTTTTTAAACGAACCATTTCCAAGCGAGGTAGGCATTTTCATAAAAATCGACGTTGGAACTCACCGCACCGGAGTAGCACCAGAAGATGATGAATCCATCCAAAGTTGTTTGGAAAAAATAGCAGCGACACCTTCTCTGGCTTTCAGGGGATTCCTGTCCCATGCAGGTCACAGTTATCAATCCCGGCCTGTAAAAGAGGTTATGGCAGTCCATAAATCCTCCACTGCCATTTTACAAAAACTGAAGAAAAAATATGAGAAAAAACACCCAGACCTTGTCATCTCGACAGGCGACACACCTACCTGTTCCGTAGCTAAAAAATGGACTGGCGTGGACGAACTCCGTCCCGGTAATTTCATTTTCTACGACCTGATGCAAGTTCAAATAGGTTCCTGCAAAATGGAGGACATCGCTGTAACACTCGCATGCCCTATCGTCGCCAAAAATACTGACCGTCAGGAGATTGTTGTTTATGGTGGAGGAATCCACTTGTCAAAAGACCGATTGGATTGGGGCGGGAAGACGATTTTTGGAATGCCAGTTTTACTGAAAGAGAGTGGCTGGGATATTCCGGATGGGGAGAGTTACGTCCGATCGGTTTCTCAAGAACATGGAGTTATTAAATGTACTTCTTCCCTGTTTGAAAAATTGGAGATTGGAAGCCTTATTGGTATTTTACCCGTCCATTCCTGCATGATGGTCAATCTGATGGATGGGTATTTAACATTTAGCGGAGAGTTTTGGGGAAAGATGGGGAAATAGTGGGGGCACAGGTGTTAGGTGTCAGTTTCACCAGCCACGTCCTGTTCCCTGTCATCTGACTCCTTAAAAAAACTAAAGATCGTTTTTCCATAATTTCTTTTTTGAAAAAAATGGATATGGTCGTCGTAGCAATGGTGGGGGTTATGTTCCATAACAAACCAACCATTTTCTTTCAATAAACCTTTTTCAAAAATAAGTTCAGGAATGGTGTCAATCGTTGACAAAGCATAGGGAGGTCCGGCAAAAATATAGTCGTATTTTTCTGATGTCCGCTCAATGAATTTGAACACATCTGAACGGATTAATTTTATAAATTCCTCCATGTCAAGTTTTTCAATGGTTTTTCTTACGAATTTCAAACAGCCCCCAAAATTGTCCACATAGGTCACATCCCTGCAACCTCGAGATATAAACTCGTAACTATGACTGCCCGTCCCACCAAAAAGGTCAAGCACTTTCATTTCTTCAAAATCAAGGTGGTTTTGTAATATATTAAAAAGACCTTCCTTGGCAAAGTCGGTTGTTGGCCGGGTTGGCCATTTACCAGCCGGAGGATTAAAACGCCTGCCTTTGAATTTTCCTGATATAATACGCATAGGGATTGGGGAATTGGGATGCCTCCTAATTTACCAATTTTCTAATTTCCCGATTCCTTACTTGCAAAGTAACAAGGAATGAAGGGGAAAATAAAAGTTTGGATCAAAGGAGGACGCACTTTTACCTAATTGAATGAAGGATGGAGCAGGAAGGAATTTCAGGTCGCTGACATAGCGGTATAGGGTTTTATAAATATCAGAATCAAGGACTATGTTGCCTGAAAGGAACAATGGCGTTGATTCAGTATCGAGGCCATATTGCTCGAAAGCCAATAGAACAAAGTACAATACATCGCTGGTTGAGTTGAAGTTGAAACAATTGTAAAACAATAGTTCATTTTGATTAAAGATGGCCAGTTGAAATATGTTTTTCTGGAAACAGGCAAATGCTGACTCCTCATTTCTTTCGGATAGTGAATGATGGCTTCCCACCAAAAAAGGGGTAGCAGCACTGAAAAAATGAGCTGTCGGAAATTTTGCTTTCAGTGTGATTAAAGCTTCTCTATCTAGAGAATAAACAGTCTTAATCTTTAGTGGCCCGATTTCATCAACCAACACAGCATCGTTGTTTCTTTTGCTGGAAAGTTCTTCCAAGTAGGTTGATTTCTCCTGCTCATTGTATAATCGGGTAGGCACGAGCGAGGTATCAGCAGAAATGAATACAATTTTCACCCTACGATATAAAGGAGTGAGTAAATCTTCTTTATTTATCGTTTCTTCCAATTTCGTCGCCAAACTTGACAGGGTTCCATTTTCTTTAGGAAAGGGCAACACTTTGAGAGCTAATAATCTATTGGAAACATCATCGTATACAGAATAAACCAAACTGTCCATCCCTATGAGGATGGACAGTTGGTAAGCGGTAGTATTATTCCGCTGGAATTCAGTTTCTATGATATTGTTCGTCACTCCCAGCTGCCTGTTAGAATAGGTTTTGAAAGCGACCCAAACTTGATTTTCTTATTTGGGTCGTATAAATTATCATATTTTTTAAATTTCTTGTCAGCAAATTTGCCCATGAATTTTTCATAGGCGATTCCAACCTCAACCACATCAACTGTTGTCATTTGATAAGATGCAGTATCTGCCTTTATATCAAATTCAAGGTTATCTGCCCCTGGAACGACACCCAGGTTTTCAATGTCTAACCCCATGTTATTGATGGAATCAATGACAGAGGCATAAGACGTATCATAAGTTATGACACTGTTTGGATCATCAGGATCACCATTCACAGAAACAATGGTGAACTTCCCATATTTCAGGGTGTCGGTTAGCTGATCAAAGGATCCTGCAAACTTTCCAGTTACTGCCCGATAAATTTCTTGCGCCTTCCTGACTTTGATCAGTTGGTTCACGATTTCCGTTTCACGCTCGGACTTGGTAGCCTGAAACTCAATAGGTTCCTTAACGGTGGTGAAAAGTATATACCCTAATACTAAGATCAGGATGAACATAATGGCATTGAAAATTACACGTTTCTTCATTCCGGTTTGTTTTGATGCAATGATAAAATATTTTTTGCTTCAAGCATTATTAAGATGCAATTTTAATGATTCAAACGTTACCGCAGAAATAACAAGGTATTGATTTTTTCAATACTATCATTTTTTGCCGGGTAACGGCACTAGGAAAGCATAAAACCATATAAATCCCTTTCATGGTCGTCACTTCTATTAAACCTGACTTTGGCCATAAAATAGATGTGAGAATAGCATGAGTTTGGTGTGAAGCGCTAAATTTTTATCAACCTATGTGGCATTCTCCGTAATAACGTGCCCCTTCCTCGACAATCATAAATTTTGAAGTGATTGTCCCTTTTATGATGGCCGTTCCTTTCAGGGTAAGTGTTCCCGAAGCGGTCAGTTCACCTTCGATCTTGCCCATTACCACGGCATCCTGGGTGGTAATGATGCCTTCGACCTTGCCTTGCTCACCCATCACAAGGCGTTTGTCACATTTGACTTCTCCCTTAACGGTTCCATCCAGACGGACATTTTCAGAAGCTTTAAACTTTCCTTCGATGAAAGTGCCATGGGAAATAATACAGGTTTCGCCCGTTTGGCTGATCCCGTTCAGGCCATTCATTTGGCCATTTTCTAAAGTTTTGGATTTTGTTTTGGTTCCTAACATTTGAATGAGTTTTTAACTGATGTTATTATCAGCTACACATACTGATAAAAAATAGAATTGTTGAGTGGCTAGTGGCATGTGAAGCTCGCATTAGTTCATGGGCTTGGCCATTCCAACAAAAGGTTTAATACTGGTCTAGAGGATGAGATTTTTTCTTTGTCCGAATAAGGTGTGAGTAACTCTGGTATAAATGAAAAAATCTGGGGTCAATTAATTTCTAAACTTTTAAATGTGTTATTATGTTCGGTAACAACTTCGATAAAAATTTTTGTGACTGATCAACATGGAGGGAGAAAGAAGAAAACATTCCATTTTTTCTTCTTTCTCCCTCCTGAAGGGTGGTTGTTTTTTGAGAAAAATTAAAAATTATTCTTAAAAACAACATCTTGCGCCAAAACCTAAATTTGCCGCCGGATATTTTAAAAGATAAGCAGTCATTTCTCAGCATTTGAATAACAGCTATCAAATCAGCCATAAAAGTAGAAATAGTTCATATAAATAAAAGAGCAAATGAGCATAATTATTTTAGGGATCGAATCTTCTTGTGATGATACTGCCGCTGCAGTACTGAAAGACGGTGAAATATTAAGCAATTGTATTGCTAATCAAGAGGTGCATCGGCTTTATGGTGGCGTCGTACCGGAAGTTGCTTCCCGTGCCCATCAGGAAAACATCGTCCCAGTGGTTGACCTTGCCCTGAAAAAAGCAGGAATTGAGAAAGAACAAATCAACGCAATTGCATTTACACGAGGCCCTGGCCTGATCGGTTCGTTGATCGTTGGGACTTCATTTGCCAAAGCTTTTGCCATGAGCCTCAATATCCCAATTGTGGAGGTCAACCATATGCAAGCACATGTACTTGCCCATTTTGCGGAAGACCCTACTCCTAATTTTCCTTTCCTCTGTCTGACCGTTTCAGGTGGCCATACGCAAATTGTTTTGGTAAAAAATCACCTCGACATGGAAGTCATCGGACAAACCCTTGATGATGCTGCCGGAGAAGCATTTGATAAGGCGGGAAAAATGATGGGACTGGACTACCCGGCTGGGCCAATCATTGATAAAATGGCCAAGCAAGGCACTCCGGTATTTGCCTTCCCTGAACCTCAAGTGAAAGAATTGTATTTTAGTTTTAGTGGCGTCAAAACAGCCATCCTTTATTTTTTGCGGGACAATCTAAAAGAAAACCCCAAATTCATCGAGGAAAACCTCGCCGACATCTGCGCATCTGTGCAGAACCGAATCGTTACTATTTTGATTAAAAAATTGAAAAAAGCAGCTAAGGAAACCGGCATTAAGGAAGTAGCCATTGCAGGTGGTGTTTCTGCCAATTCCGGTCTACGGCGTGCTTTGGAAGAAACTGGCAGGCAGAAGGGTTGGAACACCTATATTCCAAAATTTGAATTCTGTACCGACAATGCCGCCATGATTGCTGTGACGGGTTACTATAAATATCTGAATAAGGAGTTTGCCGGGCAGGATGTGTCACCTGTGGCCAGATATATTTTTTAGCTTTATACATGAACTAATATTCTTGTTTGAGGAAGGTTGCATTTGGTACACCAAAAAACAATACAAAAGCCCCACTGCACCTGTAATAGGCAGCGGGGCTTTTTCTATCAGAAATAAGTTTTTATTGATCTTTCATTACCCGCTTCTTCATCCGCTCAAACTCAAACTCCGTTATCACGCCAGCCTCTTTTAACTCTCCCAATTGTTTCAAGCGGTCAATTACCTGAGAAGTTTCATCTTTTTCCAATTCGAGGGTTTCTTCCATCACATCATCAATGGTTTCAGCGGGTTCTGCTTCAACAGCAGCTTCTTCGGCAGCCTTGCGTTTGGCCTCTTGCTGCTGTCGCATTTCTTCAGCCACTTTTTTTCCCTTTTCAAACTGCTCCTTATAGAGTTTTTTCAAACGCTCCGCATCAAAATCGAGGATGGTACCGCCTGTCTCAAAATGGGCTTTGAACACATGGCCTAAGGCGTAAGTAGAAGCCCCAGCCATAACTGCATTGGTTACTCCACCAATATAACTGCCAACCAACGGGATCATTTTAGCTAAACTACCTGCGCCCATGCGGGCAAGTGTTGCGGTGGTCAATGAACTGACAATAGCCTTTCCTTGTGTCTCAGCAAAATCTATATCATAGACCCTACAAAGTTGGCGAATCATGTCCAATTGAGCAGCACTAACGGCAAAAACATCAACCACGGGAAGAGGTATGACACCTGCTCCCATGCTAAATAATATGTGGTTGCGGATAACGGAATCTGCGTGTTTGTCACGCTCTTGTTTTACACTCATGATGATATTATTAGGTATTAAAAGTATTGAGGTATTAGACTATACCGTACATTTTCAAAGATGCGCAAATATTAGGAAAGTCAATGCAAGGTAGAAAGCTTTCTTCGACGTGTGGAGAGGAAGTAGGGATAAAAAAAGCAGATGCAAGCCATCAGGGACTTGCATCTGCTATTGTACTTGACGAACCTTAACCGTTCTTGTTCTATCTACTCAAACGGGTTCAAGTAATGTGGATTATCAAAATAAGACGTGTCCGTGAAGGTATGGAGAAAGGCTTCTAAATACCTTTTTTCATCTTCATTTAATTTCTTATTCTGAGGAATCATCGAGCCGGGTGTGCTGTTATCAAAACTGTGCCCGCCTGAATTGTAATGTTCAATCACTTCTGCCAATGTTTCAAAACGGCCATCGTGCATGTACGGGGCAGTCAGTACTATATTTCGGAGGGTCGGCGCTCGGAATTTTCCAATATCACTTTGTTTGCCAGTTACCTCTCCGAGGCCAGGGTCGGGAAAGTCGTCGTATGAGTCAACATCCTCAATGTTGTTGTTAAAATAATTATTGCTAGTCAATGTTGCCCCTACGCCATTATGGCAGTGATTGCAATGGCCAGCATTCAGCCCGCTCGATGCCACTTCATCAAAATAGATTTCGTACCCATAGGATTCATCATCATCTAACAAAAAAGGATTGGTGTCTCCTTGTAAAAATTTTTTCTCGTACCTCGAATTATAACTCACCAAAGTCCGCTCATATTGGGCGATGGCTTTTGCTGCCATTTCCCGTGTAATATCTTCCGAACATTCAATGCCAAACGCTTTCCTGAAAGCGGTTGGATATTCTAAGTGCCGCTGTAATTTTTTCTCCACATTTTCCCAAACATCAGCCATCTCGACCGGGTTCTCCACAGGGTGCAAAGCTTGGTCTTCTAAAGAAGAAGACCGGCCATCCCAAAACAGCCCATTTTCAAAAAAACCAACATTGAGCAGCGACATAGAACTCCGAGTACCGATCAGGCCATCCACTCCAGTAGAGAATGCCTCGCCGTCAGTGAATGCCTTTTTTGGATCATGGCAGCTCGAACAGGAGATGGTACTGTCCACAGAAAGAATGGGGTCGAAAAACAGCTTGTGCCCCAGATCTACACCTTCTTTGGTCAGGGGGTTGTCTTCAGGAATAATCATTGGAGCTTGCCAGCCTTTCATATCGGGCAACTCATAAGGAGAAGGGTCATATGCGATATTCGATAAATCCATACATTCAACTACAGGGCCGCTACCCGCATCATCGTCTTTGCAAGCAAAGAAAAAGATGGACAGCACGAATATGAAAAATATAATCTTTTTCATTTTGTCAAATTATTGGTTTACAGCGATTTAGAATTTCCCCATAGAAAGTTGTTTTTGGCAAGAAATAAATACTCCTTCTTTTATTCGAGGGAAAAAGACCTTTCGTAATTGTTGGTCAAAAAAGTAATTACTTCCACATTGCTTTGGTCATGTGTACTCCAATTGTCCGAGTTGGTCAGATCAAGGTATTCGCCAACTTGGTTTTCATACAATTTGGCCAAATCAATTACGATGTCCAAATCAAGTTCTTTGTTTGGTTCAAGCGTGATCGATTTGCTTAGGTTAATATAGCTATAAAACTGATTACCTCCCAAGTGGTGGCCGAGCGGAGCATCCACCCCAACGTCAATGTCGTTACCGTCAACATCATAGATGCCATTGATTTTCATAAAGATAAAACTATCCCAGCCATCCCAAAACTCCCCACTGTTTTTCCTCAAAGGGTGGCCTGCTCCATATTGCGTATAATTATTATTGTTGAGTTCAATCGGTACGCCAATGCCTATCTTCAATGCTTTATACTTTCCAGAAGGGATATTGGGCACTGGAAAGGTAATAGGGCTTTCCGCTTCTTCAAGTGTTGTATTATTGGAAAAATTGACATACTGTATATCGATCAATTCTGCTTCATCACCACCTTCCTCTTCCAATAAAGACACTTCGGAAATGAAAAATTTTAAATCACTAAACTTGATCTTGTTACCCTGAGGGTATTTGTATTGATGATCCGAATTTTGGAAAACGAGAGGATCACCAGAAAAAACCGCTTTAAAATTCAGGTTCACTGTTGAAGTTTCACCTAAAACAGGATCATCCTCACAGGAAGAAGCAATAAATAATGTAGAAGCAAATAATAAGAAGATTAATTTTTTCATAACTAAGAAATTTGGATCAATGCAAGGGGTGGGTTGGTAATTTAAAAATTGAAATTTGAAAACGAGAAATCAATATTTTCCAAATGATTTTCTAATGGCAAAGTTTAAACTATTCCAACTTTATTTCTGTAACAGAAAACACATTGGAAAGATTATTCTTTATCTTCTGTTGGATTGTCACATAACTGTCGTTTTTAAAATCTACGCCAGCAAACCAATCTGAATAATCTGTTTTCAAAGTGAGTTTTATATTAAGACCTTTTTCAACCATAAAAGGATTAGCCAAAGGTAAATTGATGGGTATTGGGTCGAAAAAACGGAACTCCGTTGAATCTTTGATGTTTGCGGTATCGTACCTGAGAATCAATAGGTTGGGGATAAAACCTGAGCCTTCTTCGTAAATGATGGTGTCCGTACTATTGTCAAGCGGGTGCCCTGTAGGGAGGCCAGAGGTGATTTCATTCTGCTGCAAAAATTCCTCCAATCCCAAAGTGAATTTTACTTCATTGAAAACGCCATCTGTTTTATGAGTACCAATTTCGCTCGCCGAAAAAATATCACGATCCATCTTGGCAAAACTATTGGAGATTGTCCGTGCCGTCCCATTTGCAAAGGAAAGCTGCAAGGTATCAATGACCGTAACTTCTGTGCCGTCCTCTCTCACCAGTTTTACATTTGAAATAAAAAACCTCGAACGGTCTAACAAAAATGAATCCCCGCTGATGGCGTTCATAGCAGGATAATAAGTCCCGTACCGCATTGCAACGGTGTCCTCTGGCCATTCTACCAAATATTGCATGCTCAATGATATAGTAGGAAAGGTGCAACACTCTCCGCATGGGTCATCAGCCGAGACGTCGTAATTAACTGCATCGATATCAAGGCAACCCTCTTTTGGTTCATAGCAGCCGCTGAGTACAAGAAAAAGGAGTAATGGGAATATTGCGAAAGGTAGTTTGCTCATTTTTATTTGGCTGTTAGCTGTTGGCTCTTGGTCATGGGCCGCAAAAACAGCTTTTTACATAACTGCCCAACTGCGTACTGTTAAACTGAATCACCCCTTCATCTTCATCCGCTTCACCAACCACGATTGGAGAATGGGCCGAAAGCCCGCATTGATATCAGCCTCCACAAAATCAATTTTATACTGAAGGCATTTCAATTTTAGTTCCTCTTTGAATCGTTTAACCTGATCCACGTAATGGTCTTTCACTTGGTTGGGTTGCAAGCGGAGTTGCTCGCCTGACTCCATATCGATAAATAAATAGGGCCGGTTTTCAAATTCAAAATCCACCTCAAGGGATTTATCCACTGTATGAAAAAGAATTACTTCATGCTTGGCATGCTTGAGGTGCTGCAAGGCAGAAAACAGCGCCTCCGTGTTTTCATTCGACTCAAACATATCACTGAAAATCACGACCATTGAACGCTTGTGGATACTATCGGCAATAAGGTGGAGCGACTCGGCAGCAGAAGTTGTTTTGTTCCGCTCAGGATTGTCAATGAGTCTTTGCAGATAAGTGAGGAGCAAACGGTAATGCGATGTGCTTGACTTACAACGGGTATGTTCAATCAGTTTGTTATCAAAAATGGTTAGTCCGAATGCATCTCTTTGTTTTTGTAAGAGGTTCATGAGAGCTGCAGCAGCCAGAGCAGAAAAACGAAGCTTATTGGTATACTGTTTAGAATCTTTGGTTACTTCTGGGAAGTACATGGATGAAGAAGCATCCACAATGATCTGACAGCGCAGGTTCGTCTCTTCCTCATATTTTTTCACAAACATCTTATCCGTGCGGCCATACACTTTCCAATCAATGTCTTTCGTGCCTTCGCCCTGATTGTACAGGCGGTGTTCAGCAAATTCGACCGAAAAGCCGTGAAAAGGGCTTTTGTGCAGTCCAATGATAAATCCCTCCACTACTTGCTTTGCAAGCAGTTCAAGGTTGCCGATATTTCTAACGTCGTAATTGTCGAGTAAAACCATGATGGGAAATTAGGTATTGGCATTGAGGTATTTGGCATTCACAAAACGCTTACTATCTTAAAGTGTTGCGTCTGCTGGCTTAAGCCAAACGTTTTTGAAATGCCAGTCCGAAAAAAGAGCAGTACTCCTATAAGCAAACTGAGCCAACCAAAATAAAAAATGGCTTTGCCGTATAAACGGGAATTTTTTTCAAAAGTATAAAATTTTCCCCCTTCGTTATCTATCGTTTTGTCCTGCCAATAGTACCAGCCCATCCCAATACCTCCGATCAATAAAAACGGATTGATGAGGAAGCCGCCGAGCAGTACGAATGCCAAATAAAAAACAAGCCATAATGGGTTGGCTTTTTTGCCCTTGCGAAGTTCCTCATTTATTTTTTTTGTGAAATGCTCAACGTGTTCCCTCGGGATAGGTATGCCGCGGTCACCGAGAATACGCCGAGCAATAGCCACGTCTTCAACATTCCACTCAATTGGATTCCTGACAATATCAATGAGTTCTTTGTCATCGAGTTGTTGAAGGTAATGGCCGTCCACTAAGTGGGGATCGTTCAACACCTTTTCCCTTAAAATCTCATTGAGTCTGGTAAAATCGTAAGAACGGATTTTAATCAGAGCAGGCGGGATCAATCCATGGCCAACAATTGCCGCATCCAAGAGTGTCTGGCTTTTTTCCAACTTATAAGGAATACGGTTCAAATCCAATATGGCTGCGAACTCCTCCGCCTGTTTGAGGCTGTGAAAGTCACGGTAAAACTCATAGCTACCGGACATTTCTTTGATATGCTGATCGTCGAGAAGGTCGCTCATGGTTAGGCTTGTGGTTTTTGGTTTAAGGTTTTTGGTTTAGGGCAATGCCAAACCAAAAACCTTAAACCAAAAATCAAATTCTAATTTGCAAACACCATCCGCTTAGTATCCATTACCGTACCATCCACAACGAGGCTATAGGCATATACGCCTACATGGTTGAACCCGTGGCGGTAAAGGATTTCATTGTCACCCAGCTTTAGCTCAACGGGCATACGGGTGACCTCATGACCTTTCATGTCAGTGACGGCAACGTAAGCATCCTGATAAGCTTGCTTTTTATGAACAAAAAACCCAATCCACGTGGCATCGTCGAAGGGATTTGGACGGTTTTGATGTAGTTCAATATTTTTCTCCACTATTTGTTCCTGCTCTTCTCCAACAGCATTGATTTCAGTTGGCTTGATTTCTTTACTAAAAAGACTTTCAACGCCATTCCCGTCCACGCTTGCCACACTCACATAAGTAAACAGCCAGTGGAAATTGGGGTAATTAAAAGTAAAAGTTTTCTCAGTTGTAGTAAAAATTGTATCAAAATCATTGCCTTGTGTCCGCGCCATTACCCGGTACTCGCCGTAGTCGTAGGAATCTTCAATATGTACGGTAATGTCATTCTCAAAATAAGTCGCTTCAAATGAAGGTGTAAACGGCCCGATAGCTGCCATGCCCGCTGCCATACCGTTGATGGCAGCATTCCTACTCAAGTAATTAAAGTCAACAAAAAAACTGTCAATAACAAAGTCGCCATCCGTATCCACTCCGAGGATATCACTTGTCGTGTGTTGGCGGTCGTGGTAATCGGGGTCGAGGACGCCAGCATCCCCGTGCTCATTTGCAGAGCAAAAGCGCATGGCTGCAAAACCTTGCTCCCGGAACGGGATGTGGTCACCTCCCCTTCCGACACGATCTTCACTTGACATGATGGTAACCATCATTGGAACGTCAACTAAAGGCTTCAATTCTTCCTGATATTCAAGTTTGATGAAACGGGCAAGTTGCTTATTCGGCGAATTGTTCAATCCAGCGGAGAAAAATCGCACTTGCGTACTATCAATATGGTTGAGTCCAGGGCAGGAGGGCTGTGAGGAGGTTTCACCACAAATGATGCCTCCCACAACGTCGTTGTTCAACACGGCATTTATCTGAATACCAATTTGCTTCGCATATTTAGCAAAGGCATCTGCCCCCCACAACCCTTGCTCTTCGCCAATAGTTGCCATAAAAACTACTGTTCGATCCAGAGCCAGTTGGCTCATTACCCGCGCCAATTCAATGACCAGTGCCGTACCACTTCCGTTGTCCTCCATTCCATGTGCTTCACAATCAATATCGCACCTTCCTTCGCAACGGCTGTCCAAATGGGCTTCAATTATGATAATTCCAGGCTTTGAAGAATCAATGCCCGGCAATACAGCAAATACATTGCGATGTTCAGAAACTCCAAATTCGCAAATGTTTGCTTCAAATTGCAAATAGGAAGGTATGAGCCTTCCGCCGCTTTCTAGATGAATCTGCTGGAATCGATCATAGACCCACCGTCGGGCAGCACCAATCCCCTTGGTCTGGGAAACAGTGTCTGAATTGGTATGGCGGGTTTCAAAGGCACTCAAATGCAACAGGTAAGAATGCAACGAATCTGTAGAAATTCCTTCATTAACAATCTGCACTATTTCGTCGGGATGGTTCAATACCGTGCTTGGCATATAAGTAGCAGGGTCGTAATTGCCCAGCATAATTTCTTCGGCCAGCTGATTAGTAGATAACATGTTTGTTTGGGAAAGCAGAAAAGTAGAAATGGCCATCAGGCCAGTGAGGAGTATTGACTTTTTCATTTTATATCGGGTTTGATTAGGAAGGTGAAGGTAAGGAAGATCGGAATAATTCCCCTAAAGTGGGAAACCGATTATGCCCCCCCATCCATATTCCCTATATTTGAATAAAATTTCAGCCATGTTAAAAGATGAAAACATACTGGAGCCCCTCTTTGAAGACAGCCGCTTGCCGGAGCTGTTAAAAGAAGCTAATGCCCGCTGGAAAACGGAACAACAATTAAGGGAAGAATTTTATGAAAAAATCCAGCCAGGCAATAAGTGGGAGTTCATCAATGGGAAAATTATTATGCACTCACCAGCTAAAGAACAACATACCGAAGCCAGAAAAAAATTGAGCATGATGCTTCAGATTTATGCCTCCTTGCACGATAGTGGAAAGGTTCATGATGAAACGGCACTCATAGCGCTTACCCGAAATGACTATTTACCTGATATAGTCTTTTTCTCAAAAGAAAAAACGACAACATTCAAACCTAATACTTGGAAATATCCAGCACCTGATTTTGTAGTCGAGGTGATTAGTAATAGTACAAAAAGTACTGATAAGGGAATAAAGAAAAAAGACTACGCAGTTCATGGAATCAAAGAATATTGGCTGGTTGACCCCGCCAATAAAACTGTTGAACAATATCTTTTAAATGAAAAAAAAGGGAAATTTGAATTATTTTCTAAAAAAACAATAAATGACCAAATTGCCTGTCAAATAATTCAAGATTGTTCTTTCCCCGTAGCAGCTATTTTCGACGAAAACATAAAAATGAAGGTGGTAAAAGAATGGATGTCAAAATAGCTTCGGTTTAATTTAACAAATTACGTCTGGAATAGACACCCATTTTTCATACCATGATGAAAACCGTACAGGGAAAAACTAAACGATCCAAGAAGCTACCAATAGTCCGTAGATTATTCAAAGTTTTGATTAAAACATTCCTCTCAATTCTCCTGCTCGTCATCCTCTTTTTTATTGGTATCAATATCTATTTACAATCCAATAAGGCTAAAATTTTCGATGACCTTCCTTTTCTGAATCAAGGCACTATTTCATTTGAAGCTACAAACATTAGTCTATTTAAAGATTTTCCATTAGCCACGCTTTCCATAAAAAATATTACACTTCACGACTCACTGTTTGAACAACACAAAATACCTTTTTTGAAAATAGGTACATTAACAGCAGGTGTATCATTGGAAAAGTTAATGGATCAACAAGTGGAAACCCATTCCATAGGATTAAAGGATGGAGATATACGTATTTTTACTGACAGTACGGATTATTGCAATTTAAAAAGTCTATTTGAGGTAAATAATCAACGTCAAAAAGAACCAAAAGAAAACAACATAAAAGTCATCACCAACGATTTGGAAGTTTCTTTGTCGAATATTTTATTTCATTTCTCCAATGACATTCGTTCCAATAATATCCAATTCCTAATAAATGACCTGACCTCTGAGTTACGATTAAATGAAAAAGACCTTTCAGCCGATATTGATATGGATTTAAACGTCGAAGAATTGACATTTAAAAAAGGAAAAGGCTCTTTTGCAACTGGAAGTCAATTGGAAGGCATATTCAATCTTTCACTAAAGGATGGGATTATTTACTTCCCTCCATTTGACCTAAAAATAAATGACGAACATTTTTTGTTCAGTGGTAATTTTGATACGAAGAAAGAAAATATATCTACCCTTATTTTCGAAAATGCAAATACCAATCTCGATAAATCATTTCCTCTATTATCTGCGCCCATTCAAAAGCCTATTAAACCATTTCAAGTAGACAAACCTTTTTATTCCAAAACTACTATCTCTGGTTTTTTCAAACCCAACAATCCCCCTTTCGTAAATATTGATTTCATTTTCAAAAACAACATAATAACAACAAATGGACATCAATTTAAAAATGTCAGTTTAAAAGGCAATTTTAAAAACCGTTTATACAGCATCGATCCTGCTTTGAAAGAACCAAAAGGTCAATTTAAATTGGCATTAATAGACATTGATGCGGAACATGACGGGCTTGACATTTCATCAAAAAATACCCTTATCACCAAATCTGCCAACAATAACCCCCAATTAATAGCAGACTTGAAAGTACTCGGCAGACCTTCTGACATCCATAATTGGTTCGAAAACGACCAGTTCTTTTTCAAACATGGAAATTTTCAATTAATGGCCAATGTATCAGGGCCACTAAACAACTATAATCGGTTGGTAATGGAGAGTGAAGCCGAGTTAAAATTAGGTGACTTTTCAGTAACTTACCTTCCCGCCAATTCTATCTTTCCATTGGAGGAATTATTGTTGGTCAAAAAAAAGGGAGATACGGAATTCAATATTGTAAATACTACTTTCCAGAACGGTTATGGCTATCAAATAGACGGCGGCCTGAAAAACCTGCCAGCACTTTTATTTAAAATAACCGAACGTGCAAGCAGCAGTGCCACTTTTAGAGCTACAAAATTTAGCTGGACGGATTTCTTAAACCTTTTTGGGGAAAACGGTTATTTAAAAAATGGCAACCCTAAAGCCGACCAGCAGAAGAAAAAAAGCATGAAGGAAACCATTAAGGGTTTCCATTATAATTTCCAGCCCAGGATTGCCGTGCTTGTAGATACATTGCAATATTTTGACTTATTGGAATTACACGATTTTAAATCGGGTGTTTATTTTGAAAATGATTCTACTGTGGTATTGGAAAAAACGAGTTTTAAATATGGGGAAGGCATGGTAGATTTTCATATCAAGATGGACCTAAGTGACCCATATCAAACGCCTTTCGAATTTGAAATGCATGCAAAAAAAATAAATCTCAAAACCTTATTACCACCTTTCGATTATTTCAATATAAAATTACTCGCAGATATCGAACATCAACCAGAAAATGTCAGCATAGACATTAAACACAAAGGGTTATTGGACGATCAAAAAGGACTAACCCCCAATACTTCAACTGGTGAAATATCCTTTAAAATAGACGAAGGCGAAACGCTGTTAGGGAAAATAAATTATGAGCCAGCTTCTTTTTCCAATGTCAATGAGCACAATAAAATAGGATCTGTAAAAACGAAAATCGAGCTGGAAGGCAAACCAAATGTATTTAATGAATTTTTTAAAACAGATCAATTCTTTTTTGACAAGGGGCATTTCTTGGTTCACTTCGAATATGAAGGAAATGTGACAAATTTTGAAGAATTGTTAAATAAATCTGATGCCGTTCTATTCATGCAGAAAAGTGAAGTCAATTATAAATTGGCTAACGTCACTTTTCCGATCTCAGATTTAGTACTTAATCTGCGGGAAGATAATGCCGACTTTCAAGTGTACATGTGGTTCGATTCCCTCAAACAGGAAATTAATTTAGAAGGGAATATTGAAAATCTCAGCGAACTCCTTTTGGAAAATACTGGCAAACAAATAAAAACCGCTGTCAACCTAACTGCACCAAAAATAAAACTAAAGCAATTGGTTTATATTTTTGCCCCGGAAAATGCTCCAAAACCGGGAAAAAAACAAAGTGTCGAGGCGTTGAAAGTCACTTCCATTGGCTTGTTAAATACTTTTGACCCTAATCTGCATATTTATTTGGACACCTTCGTATATTCAGAAAAATTAATGATAGAGGAAGTAGAAACCGGTGTTCGATTAATCGGCAGAGACACGGTGATGCTGGATAAAACAGCTTTTAAGTTTAACGACAGTTGGGTAAGCGTAAACGGGATTTGCGATTTTGGAACTAAAGATGCTGCCCCTTTTTCCGCTAATTTTGAAACCACCGAATTGGATATTGTTGAAGTATTGGAAAGTTTAGACCACCTTAATTTTAGCTCTTTAAAAAATATTGACTATTTATCTGGCAGCACTACTTTAAACCTTGACTTAACCGGCATCATTGATGACGATGCGAAAGGACTCGTTGGAAATGCCAATGACGGGACACTTGAATTTGAATTGAGGAATATTATATTAAAAGGCTTTGAGCCGCTTGACGTGCTGGCAAAAAAGTTAAAAATGAAAAAACGGTTTGAAGAAATCCGTTTTGCTCCTATTACCAATAACTTGGTAATAAAAGGCCACGACATCCACATTCCTCGGATGGAATTACAATCCAATGCTATAAACATGTTTGTGGAAGGCACATTGAGCAACGCCAATAACACCAACTTATGGGTGTCTATTCCAGTAGACAATTTAAAATCTTCCGACCGTTCCACTATTCCTGAAAAACGGGGCTATGCCGCTACTCGAAAAAAAGTATACATCGAAATCAGGAGCGATAAAAACGGGAAAAACAAATTTAAATTCCGTTCCAGCAAAAGAAAGTTTTATAAGCAGCGAGGAATTTTAAAACAATATAAACTGGATAAAAGAAAATATCGGAAAATGAGAAAAGAAGGTAATTAGAATTGTTGATTAATAATTGTCTATCTTACAATCAAGACTGTCCATTTCGTCCTCCCCCAACCCCCTCCAAAGGGGAGACATAGCTGTTCATTTATTTCCCATATTACTATAACCTTCAATTGTAGCAGGCTCTATCTCCCCCTTTGGAGGGGGTTGGGGGGAGGACGAGGCATAAGGCTTCTCACATCCGATAATTGTTTTTTATAAAATAGGTTCTTTGACAAATCCCGTGGAAGCCATTCAGAATATCAGTGTTTTAAGGGAAAGAAAATTTTTGAAAAAATTTTCTTTCCCTTAAAACACTGATAGAGAGGGAGGTGAAAAATAAAAAATTGAAAATTTTTTATTTTTCACCTCCCTCTCTTCCTGTTTTTTTATTGTTCCACTATAATCATCAAAGAACCATAAAATAAAGAGGCTGTCTCATAAGTTCCGATTTGCTAAATTTTAAAAATTTAGTAAATCTATAAGTCACTGATTTTAAATTTACTAAATCTTCGAGATTTAGCAAATTGATGCCCGAATGGGTCTTTTGAAACAGCCTCTAGTCGAATAAAAATTTAGGAGCAATACTTATTTTTTATTTATGCTGATTAAATAGTTCAAATAATTTATTAAAGGAAATGCAACCATTAATCCAATAAAATCAAGAAAAACAAATTCGCCCCATATCAAAAGAATCAGCAAAAAGCCAACAACAATGGCCCAGATGGAATAGGGTATGCACTTAACATACCCCTCCCAATTAAATGGAAAAAAGATATTGTGGAACCGGAAAGCAGTCACCTCATTTATTCCTTTTTGCTGCACATTCGATGGCACTGCTGCCAATTGCCCCTGATTTTGGAAATTAATTAACACAACCATACCGAGGGTAATATTTATCAACAAAAATAATAGCAAGCCCCACTCGCTCAATGTCGGTATTGCTGGCGGCGGCGGCGGCGGCACGGTAGCTTGCCCAAATGCAATAGGCGTAGAACCAACTGACACCGTTCCTGTAACGGCATTGGTAGCTGTACTCACAATACTGACCGTGCCGTCATCCCCATTAGCCACTAAAAGAGAAGTGCCATCTTCGGTCATCGAAATGCCCCTGGGTCCTCCCCCAACAGGAATGGTCCCTTCCAACATATTTGTAGCAGTGTTGATAATGCTGACCGAACCAACTCCTAAATTTGTGGCATATAAATATGAGCCTGATGGGTCGACGGCTAAATCAAATGGAATTGTCCCAGCTCCGTTATTTATGGTTTCAATTACGGTATTTGAAAAAGCATCAATGACACTGATATCAGATGAAAATTGGTTCGCCACATAGATTTCGAAACCCCGTGGACCGGACGCCATGCCTTGGGGACCACTCCCAACAGGCACAGTCGCTACAACCATATCCGTGAATCCGTCAATGACTGTAACATCGCCCGACGCAAAATTGGAAACATAAACCATTGACCTGTTGGGACTTACAAATACCCCATGTGGCGTTGCCCCAACGGGCACGGTGGCAATTACTGTATTGGTCGCACCATTTATGATAGAAACATCATTCGTAGCAGCATTGGCAACATACACCTTTCCATTGACCCCCACCGCTATGCCTTCTGGTGCTGTACCCACACCTACCGTGGCGACCACCGAATTTGTGGCTGCATCAATGACGCTAACCGATGCTGCTGCTTGATTTGTAACATATACAATACTACCGTCAGGAGTAATGGCTACGCCAAAAGGGCCAAAACCTACTGGGATTGTTGCCACGACCGAGTTGGTAGGTATATCAATTACACTCACATTGTCACTAAAAAAATTGGGGATGTAAGCGAATGGTTGTGCGGGCAACTGCCAATTCATTAAAGCCAGCAGTGCCACCACCAATATAATCGACTTTTTCTTTATGAAAATTATTTCGGAATAATGAAGAAACAAACTTTTATAAATCATGAGATTCGCTTTTTATACTGAGCCATAATAGGTTTTGTGCATTTAAAAAAAAATTTGTTGAGATGGTTGAGAAAGTTGAGGTCGCTGTGTTCTCAACATTTTTATCTGATTTGCACAAAGCCTAAAGTGGTCGAGTATATTTTTTTAAATTGAATTTCCTTTAAGGAATTAATAGCCTGTTGGAAAAAGGTGGCCTTTTCCTTACAAGTCACGGTTTATCAATTTTAAAGATTTGGAATAAACGGGCGAGCTTTATTTTTGTAATAAAAGGCAGGAACAAAAGGAGGACAAACGAATAATGATTTTTGCTAATGCAACAACCACGCCTGAATTAGTTTTTTCGCATTAAAAAGTTTCAACAAGCGTATTTCATATATTATAAAATGTTGGTTTTCAGTTTTTTAAAAAAGGTCGAAAAAATTTAAAGGCAAAGTACTACAGGGAAAGGGCAAATTCAAAATGTTTGGAACGGTGTAAGCAGGGCATGATTACAGGTTTCACCTTAATTTGGGTATAAAAAATCGGTTTATGCAAGATGAAGGGATGAAGGTAAATACCTGTAATCACAGTAGCCCGCTTACACTGTTCCTCTATTTTTAATCTTTTAGGTTTTTTGACAATTTGGGTGATCGTAGAAAATGGAGGACTACAGACCACTCAAGTTATCAAAGAACCATCATTTTTAAACATCCGGGGCAGTATCAATGAACTGCCCCGGACTCCCGAACTATAATCCAAAACTAAACTATGGCAAATAGTAACTATTTAGCGTGGGGTGTTTTTTGATAAAAATTGAAATTTTTATCAAAAAACACCCAGCCTCAACGAGAGAGAAAGAAAAAATTTCATTTTTTCTTTCTCTCCCGCCATCCTGAATAATCACGACAAATAGTAATTTGGTTTTTTGGAAATAAGGGAATCAGGGTTCATCCATGGGCTATCTGAGTTTGAATTTACCAGCTCCAGCGAGGTAACCTTTATTATAAACCTCAACTTTATAATTACCTGGAATAAAAGCAAGATTTGGCGACCAAAACCAACAAATGTCCCGTTCTTTATTTTGATATTGTATTTCTGCACCACTGGTTACAGGAATTGTTTCTCCTGATTCTTTCAATGTGATGTAACTATCTCCGAGGGCTTCATTAGCAAGCGTTTCGCCCCTGGGGTTTACGATGCGGACAAGGAAATTTTCCGGCCCAGAATCTACAACCTCATTGGCCGTCGTGGTGATGCAAATTTGAAGCTCATCTACTTTGCGGGACGATTTCCTTTTTTTTGCTTTTCCGTTTGGACGCACTTTAAGCCCTTTTACTTCTATATTATTTACTTTAATAACCGAACCGATTTCAATAGCACGGTTCATATGTGCACGATGGTTCACCAATACGGCTTTGGATTCAGTTAATTGCTCGTTCACCATTTGCTGGTTACTCAATTGGACAAATAAATCTTCTTTTTGGTTTTTCAATGTCTTGTTGGTTGAGAGCAATATTGTGTTTACATCTTTAAGTTGTCCTATTTGCACTAAGAATAATCTCGCTATTTCTTTCAATCCTCGAATTTGAATGCGGGCAAACTCCAATTGGGAGCCGTGATAAATTAGCTTTGCAATATCATTGCGCCGTGCTTTCAATTCTTCTTTTTGCATCTCAATGAGCGTGTTCAACTCACCGCTTACTCCCACGTAATAATCCAGTTCTTCCAAAGCGGCTTCAAATTGAGTTTCCAATTCATCATACGTTGCATGCACATTGTTATATTCAACATTGGCCTGTACTATTTTTTTGCTTAATTGGAATGAATTATTTGCCAAATACCCAATAATAGCAAGCATGAACAAAAAAGAAAAGGCAATTGTAAGGTACACGGTATTTCTGAAAGAATCCTTCCTCCTTTGGATGGGCTGTTGGTTGTTCATAATTAATTTGATTTAATTCAAAAAAATCAAGTAATAATTATATGCACATATCCTATTTTTTTGTGAATCTAATCAGTTGGCGGAATGCTTTTTAGGTAGAGCAAACTTTGGAAAGAAATTCAAATTCGCAGTATTGACAATTAAATGTATTGGGATTTAATTATGTTCGATTGTTTGGTTTTTTATCTAATTTATATATTTCATCCATCTCAGTATTAAATTCACCATCATCATTAAAATCTTCTAATTTATAGGTTTTATTCAAAATCAACCTTGTCGCCAAATCCTGGGGAATTGGAGTAACATTATTTTTGCGCCGGGAGTTGTTGGATGAAAACAAATTGAAAGGATTGAACATGGCTCATATATTTGTGTGAAAAAATTGGTGTGTTCTATGTATTGCTGTTCACCGTGAGAATAATCAAGTTGTTAACTATAAAGCAAATATCAATTACAAAATGTTCATTGACAAAAAAAATAAACGGGAAAATTTACGAAACTGTTACGCAATTCCTATCATAACTATAACAATTGTTCAATTTTTAATTATTGATTTTCAATTGTTTATACAAACATTTGTTTATTCTCTTCTGCTAATTTTGAAAGACAAAAAAAATAGTTTGAAAGGCAGGAGACTTCAATGTTAACAGACCTCTCAGGTTATGTTGAGGATGACCAATCCATAATTTGCAACCTGTCTATATTTATATCGATGAATTATTTGATACGCCCAAGGTTCAACTTCTAAACAGCTATATTAAATACATACAAATCTTTAAAAATCAGTAAACCAAAGTGTATTTACCTTAAAACCACTACCTCATCCAAAACGGCCTATCCTCCTTCCTTTCACCCTTCTCCTTCCCCGTATCAAAATTCCTCAAATTATAAGTAAAGTTCAGCATAAAGAACCGGGTCAGTGCATTGGTGCGGGAGTCCTGAATATATGTTTCGGTGACGGAGCGGGAGATGTTGCGGTTTTGGTTCAGCAGGTCATTGACGGTGAGAGTGATTTCGCCCCGCTGGTTTTTAAAAATCTTTTTGCCGAGGCCAAAATTCCAGATCATAAATGAGTCATCGAAACCATCGGATAGGCCGGAATAAAACTGATGAGCCAATTCATTTCGGAACACCAACCCTTCGAAAATGATCCAGTTAAATTTAATGCGGGAATCCTGTTGATAGTATTCTGTGTCACTGTTTTTCTGCAAAGTGTTGATCACTTTGTTATAGCTCGGACGGGCGATGAGGGTGAAATCCACTTTATCACTGATATTGCTGCTGAGGGTGAGACCAGCGCCATAGGTATGGTTGTTCGCATAGTTGAGGTCGTCGTCGATGAGACCAGGGGTGCGGGTGTAGCGGTAGTTCAGGTCGAGGTTGAAATTGGATTTGATAAAGCCGACGGGCATGCCGTAAGTGAGGAACGAACGAATATTCCGATAGCCATCCAGATTCACCGGACGGGCAAGCTGTGTTCCCCTTGCCAAACTATCAAGGCCGAGTTCTGCAAAAATAGGGTTGTCCTGACGGGCGAAATAAGTCGCATTTCCAATATGGTCGTTGGTAACCGTACCACCGACCATAGCATATAAGACCGTTGATTTTTCCACATTGGTCGTTTTGTAGCGCACAAACATGCTGTTGGAATAAGACTGCTTCAAATTGGGATTGCCCGTCGAGAGTTGCAACGGATTGCTGTTGTCCACCACATTCTGCAATTGCTCAATAGACGGCAAGTCGGTGTTGGTGCGGTAGAAAACCCGCATGTTTTTTTCACGGCCTTTTATATTGTAGCGCAGCATGGCAAATGGGACAAAATTTTTAAAGGGCTGCTCTGTCGTCAGCATCTGCGGAAAGGTCTGATCGTTGTTGAGAGTAGCGTATTGATAACGTGCCCGAACCATAAACATCATGTCCCTGTTGGGTCGAAAATTATACCCCACGCCGCCCCGATGCGTGATATAGTCGTTTGAAAAGACATTGCTGAATTGTTCGTTCAGATCAGTATAACCACTGGTGGCTTCCGAAAAATCAAAGGTACTTTTATCCGAATCCTCCTGCTGATAGCTGATTTCATAATCGAACATCAATTGGTTTTGCTCATTGATCGGCTCGGTATAGTTGAAAGAAGTTTTGGCATTCCAGCTATTGACATCGAGGGTGCTTTCTTGATTGAGGGTATCGGTCATGGTAAAGGGCGAATAAAAATTATTTTCTGAGAGCAACCGGCTGTCGCCCTGATTCGGTGAAAAGCCAGTAGAAAGGTTAATGGAAAAAGTCCGTCCCCTTTTTTTCATTTTATGCCGCCAAAGCAAGTTATTGTTAAAATCAATCCCTGTCAGATCAGAAGCGTAATTATTTGCTGTTTCACTCAAAAGCTCCTGTCCGAAAACAGATTTGCCAAAAGTATTGGAATTGCCGTCGTTCAATTGAAAAGTCACACGAGGGCGCATGATGAAAGAATTCACCGAGTCCAATTCAAACTCAATACGACCGCTCAGACGGTGGTTCGTGTTATTGCTGTTGGCAAATGATTCTTCCTCATAAATTTCCCCAAAACCTTGATTGCCGATAAATTGTTGCGTCAAAACCTCTTCCGCATAACTGTCGCTGTTATTGAAAAAATAGCTGCCGCTAACGTCCCATTTTTTGCCCCATTTATCAGAATAATTAATGCCCACTGCGTGTGTCCGTGCAATGCCATTTTGAGCATTTACCAAAAAATCGTTCACCCCTCCGCCTCGGCCGCCGCCCCTGCTCCTTCCACCTCCACGCCCCCTAAAACCACGCCTGCCGCCACCGCTCGAACCCATTACGCCTAAAATATCGTCGGTTGAAAAATTCTGGATGTTAATATTGTTGCTCATCCCAATAATGGAAATGCGTTGATCGCCATTGAAAAAATTGATACTGCCACCCGACTGATAGCGCTCATCCGTCCCATAACCGCCATAGATTTTTCCAAATTGCCCATTGCTCATGCCCGTTCGGGTGATGATATTGATCGTTTTGGAAGTATTGCCATCGTCGAAGCCTGTAAATTTCGATTGGTCGCTTGCCTGGTCATAGACCTGTATTTTGGCCACTACTTCTGCCGGCAGGTTTTTCAACGCTGCCGAAGGGTCATTTCCAAAAAAGGGACGGCCATCCACGAGTACTTCTTTCACGTCCTCGCCCTGTGCCTGTATTTTTCCATTTTGTATGGAAATGGTCGGCATTTTTTCCAATAACTCCTCCGCACTTGCATCTTTCATCACCTTAAAAGCATCGGCATTAAAAGCAGTCGTATCGCCATCTTGCGTGGCCATCGGGATGCGCTCTTTTACCACTACTTCGTCCAAACTGGTAGCCCCAGGTTTTAAAGCCAGGCCACCCATATTAATGTTGGCATCGCTGATAGTCACTTCCTGCACCAATTTTTCAAAACCTAAAAAAGTGATCTCCACTTTATAGCCACCTGCCTCAACATTTTTTATAAAAAAACGCCCATTGCCTTCAGCAGCCACCACCGCAACTTCTTCGCCCCAAGGATATTGTAAGGCAACATGCGCACCTGGCAGGGGTGTACCTGATTCGTCAACAGCTTTTCCAGTGATGGTGAAATTTTGGGCAGTCAGGCTGGTACTGAAAAAAAGGAATGCAATAAATAAAATATTTTTCATGGAAAGGAAGGTTGAATGGCTAAATGGTTAACTGGTTAGTAACTAACCTAAGTTACTATACACTTTTTTTGCCCAAATCCGTTTTCAGGCAAAAGGAGAAGAAACTCATAGAGAGGGAGGTGTTTTTTTTTGACCCCGATGAAATATCGGGGTCAAAAAAAAACACCTCCCTCTCTAAATTGACCTTCCTCTCAGGCATGAAAAACAGCCTTTTTCAAAAAGTGTATAGTAACTTAAACTAACCATCCAACCATTTAAAAAGAAACCTGCCAGCACACAGGCTGACAGGTTACATAAGAAATCACCCGACTGTGATTTAATTTTGATTTTCTTGGGTCTTATTTTCTTTTTCACGAGGCCCCCTTTCACTACGCCTGCCTTGCCGTTGACTGCGGCGCTCCTCTTGTATTTTCTGCCATTGCTCCATTTGAGCTGTGGTCAGAACAGTTTTCATTTCCTCATTTTGCTCCATCCGAATGCCCTTTATGGTTTCCCGCATGGCCGACCAATCGGAGTCTTCACCCATTCCGTCAACCACCTCTTTCAGTTTGTTGGCATATTTCAGGTTAATTTCGCCCACTTTCTCTGACTGCTTGGTCGAGAGTGAAAGTTTTTCAGTCATTTGAGCTGTTTGTTGATTAGCCCTTTCAACAGGATCGGCATTCCGCATACCACCTCGTTGGGCATTGGTAACAGTTGCCATTAGAGCAAAAAGGAGAACTATTGAGAAAAATCTTACCGGAAATTTCATTTTTAGGAAAATTGGTTTAAAGAAAAAATGAAAGATAAAGTTCTTTTTATATAAGTACAGCAAAAAAAGCTCAATGGTTGGGATAATAATAAAGTTCATCAACGAACGATCTGGAAAAATCAACGAATGGGTTTAATGGTGAATGGTGAGCGGTGAATGACGTTCTATTCACCATTCACCATTCACCGCTCACAATTCACCATTAAAAAGCATCGAGCGTCAGCCTGACCATCTCTCCTATTTTGGAAGGTTCGAGCCAGCGGGTAACGATCACGAGGTTGTGTTCCTCATCTATGACGATGAAATTGCCGCCGAAGCCTGCGGCATAAAAAACTTCTTCTGAAACGCCCTCCCAGTGACGTTCGCCCTTTTTATTGAGCCACCACATGTAGCCATAATTGATATTGGCTTTGGAGGGAGTGGTTGCTTTTTTGATCCAACCGGGACTTAGCAATTGCTGCCCATTCCAATTTCCATTATTTAAAAACAACAGGCCAAAACGCGCATGGTCTTCTGTATTGATAAACAGCCCGCCGCCAGAACGCCCACCCCCACTGACCGACTGCACCTTAATGCCATCAACGTTCACCCATGAATTTTCATAGCCATACCAACGCCATGTGGTGGAGGCACCGATAGGATCCATTATTTTTTCCTTTAACACTTGTGGAAGCGGCCTGCGCCAAACCTGTAGAAGCGAATAGGCCAACAAGTTCACCCGCACATCGTTGTATTCCATGACAGTGCCCGCCCGGTTCATTTAGTTCCCGGTATTTCCAATCATCCAATCCACCCTCTCCTGGTGGGCGGTCTACCCAATTGTGGCCGCCCCACAATGTGCCTGACCAGTCAGAGGATTGAGTGAGCAAATGATCCCATGTGATTTTGGCATTGTGATCGCCATCGAATGAACCACCCCAAACGTAGCTGCTCACCTTGTCATGTACCGAAGAAATCAGGCCTGCTTGGAGTGCCAATCCAGCTACTGTTGAGAGGTAGCTTTTAGTTACGCTAAAAGTCATATCCACCCGTTTGGTATCGCCCCACCGAGCAATGATGTAGCCATTTTTGAGAATCATACCTGCGGGGCCTCCCCGTTTCTTTACCGGGCCGAGCAATTGGTGAAATGGCTCTCTTTCAAAACCTTTTAGTATGGCGCGGCGGAGGTCACGTGGGCCGCTGTATTCGTTTGCTTCTGCAAAATCAATAGCCGTTTGAGGTTTTTCGGCATTTATGCCAAAGGTTTCGGGCTTTCTTGTTTCCCATTTGTTTTTTTTCCGGAAAATAAACGGTCAGTTGCTTTTGGGCAAATGACCAATTCGAAAGAAAAAATAATGAAAGGAATAGATAAGAGGATAATCGGACCATGATAATTATATTACAGTGAATGGGCGAAAATATGATTTATGTTTTAGAGATATTTGAAAATAAAAATTCGGAATTTGTTTCCTCATGTTTCCTCCCCCCAACCCTCCCGTATTTATCGGGAGGGCTGGGGGGAGGAAACGCATTAGAATTCCTTATTTGCGAACACCTCTAATATTTTAGGACCTAATTTAATCATTCGCACTCTAAAAATGATCTTTAAATAAATATGGCAACTGTATGTTCAATATCGTTCCCGTAAAATATTCAAATGATGCTCTGTGTGATATACCGTAAAAAACATCATCTCTCTGATGGTTAATTTTCCCAACAACGGGTGCGGTAAAATAAATTTACTCATTTTTTTTTCGTCCCATTTTTCCATAATGTTTTTCAACCCTTCTAATTCTTTTTTTAATTGTTCAATCAATTCCGATTTTTGTTCATTTTTAATTTCTTTTGGCAGAAACCGCCCGCCCGCCCTTCCTCCTTCCGACAATTTAATTTTATATTTTTTTACTAATTCATTAAATGATTTTTCTGTTCTATTATTTATTCCAAAGGTAGTGCGTAAAGCAATTTTTGGCATATCCAAACCTTGGCGTAATGGGGAAGTGCTTTTTACGAGATGGTCGGCATGTTGTCCTGCGCTCCATTTGCCCGAAGCTTCGGGCCTTTCGAATAACTGAGCATCGTGGTTGTTTAGCCACTCGATAAGCTCCGCATATTTTTTCTCTAATGCATTTATGATTTGTTCTTTTGTTTGTATTTCCATTTTTTATTCTTTTGTTTGTGATGTTGATTGTTGATTGTTAATTGTATATTGCAATTAAAAATCATATCGTAGTTAAATAGAATTCAAAGGTAATTCCTATGTAGTTGAAAAACAACAACATTGAATAATGAGAAATACATATCCATAAGAGTTGTTAATAAATAAAAATTTGGAATCCCCCTCTGCCGGCAGGCAAGATGTTCCCTCATGTTTCCTCCCCCCAGCCCTCCCGATAAATACGGGAGGGCTGGGGGAGGAAATGAATTAGGATTCTTTATTTATGAACATCTCTATTAAATACTGGATTTTTACAACTGCTAACTGCCTACTGAAATGAGCCAACAACGTTTCATAAAAAACACGCAGTATTACAAATTCTGCATGTATGGGTTCTTAAAAAACCTCCGCTTTTTTGAGCCTTTTCTGGTTTTGTTTTTTCTGGAAAAAGGAATGTCATTTGTAGAGATTGGTGCATTGTACGCTATTCGGGAAATAGCAACCAATTTATTGGAAATACCAACGGGTTTCCTTTCGGATGCTTTGGGCAGGCGGCGCACCATGATGGCTTCTTTTCTGTTTTATATTTTTTCTTTTCTTGTTTTTTATTCCTTTTATTCTTTTTGGTTATTTGCCGGGGCGATGATTTTATATGCAGTTGGTGAGGCATTTAGGACAGGCACACATAAGGCCATGATTTTTGCTTATTTAAAAAATAATGACTGGGCCGATCAGAAGGTTTATTATTATGGCCACACCAGATCGTGGTCACAGTTTGGGTCAGCTATTTCATCTTTATTGGCAGCGGGCATAGTATTTTATTCTGGTGATTACCAAACCGTTTTTTTAGTCGCCACCCTACCCTATTTTCTGGACTTATTATTAATTGCATCTTATCCGAAATACTTGGATGGGCCAATAAATAAATTGGAAAAAGAAAAATTGGCCTTGCGATTTCGGAAATTATTAAAAACATTTTGGATTACTTTTAAAAACCCTCACACACTAAAAATTGCTAATAGTCTCTCCTTACACACTGGCTATTTTAAAGCCATCAAAGATTACCTGCAACCAATTTTACAGACATTTGCCCTCAGCCTCCCCTTATTTCTTTTATATGAGGATAAAAAAAGATCGGCACTGGTCATAGGGGTGGTTTATTTTTTTATTTACTTGCTCACTTCCTATGCATCCCGCAATGCAGGTAAAATGGCTGCTCTTTTTAAAAATTTACAAAATCCACTGAACCTGACCATTGCCGTCGGTTTAACAGCTGGCGTCATCAGCGGCCTTGCATTTCATTTTAATATAACCATTATTGCTATTGCAGCATTTATTTTAATTTACATAAATGAAAATCTTCGAAAGCCCATCGGCGTTGGGCATTTTGCGGACAACATTGAAGATGATATACTTACAGTAGCCCTATCCGCTCAATCACAAATGGGTACTTTGTGGGGAGCAATAATTGCGGTTGGAATTGGTGCATTGGCTGATTGGATCGGCATTGGTTTGGGACTTGGAATAATTTCGATAGCGCTTTTATTGGTGAGTCTTTCTTTCAAATTAACAATAAAATAGAGGTCAGAGGTCAGATCGCTTCGCTGTCAGAAGTCAGATCAAACATATCAGACCTCTGACCTCTATTTTACCCTCTTTTATAATGACTCACGTATTCAGGAACGGAAATCCCTTTAACTCCACTCTCATCCGTCTCCGCAGGTTGCGGAGTCAATTTTAACGGAATAACCCCAGCCCATACTTCCAGCCCCATATCCTTTTCATCATCACCGACGCCATGCCCCCTAAATTTGACAGACGCCTCCTCAATTTCCACTGCGATAAACATGGTTTTTTTCATATCACTTTCATTTGGTTGGCGGGCATCGACCCAGCGGCCCGGTATCACGTGTTCGGTAAATTTTTCCGCAGCCAACCAACGCTCCTTATCGTTTTCCACCAATCGGGTTTTACCAAAAGCAACGACGGAACGGTAATTCATGGAATGGTTGAAAACCGACCTTGCCAATACCAATCCATCTAATAAAGTCACGGAGATACAGACAGGAATACCCTTCGCCATTTGACGGAAAAAATGGCTTCCCACCGAGCCGTGCAAATAAAGAGTATCATTCACCCTACAATAGCCTGTTGGTATAATAAACGGTTGGTTGTCAATATTAAATGCAACATGGCAAACCAATCCCTCATCCAAAATTGCATTGCGGACAGCAGGATCGAAGTCGTACCGCTTTGGATAGTAACGGGTGCCTTCGGTGCGGGAGTTTTTTACTTTCATGGCAGAGTTTGAGAAATTGAGAAATTGTGAGATTGGGGTGGAGAAGAAATAGGGCAACTTATCGCTTTCTAAAAGGCTTTCTCATTCTATTGCTTGGGTTGTTTTTCATTTTAATTTTTATTCCCTATCAGCGGAAAATACCGCTCTTTTAAAATCTCAAAATGATGTATCTGATGGCCAACTATAATAAACCCAATGGCGGCCACTGGCAATTCACAATTATACATAGTCCCGACACGACGAAGTGCCTCCTCATCGAAAGAGCCAAAAAGGGCAATCGAACTTTGTCGAACCAAACGAGCCTCCTCCAACACCTGTTCTAATGGGCGGCTGTTGGCACCTGCCGCATTGGCAAAAATATCCTGATCGAAACTGGCCACTGGCGTTTGGTCATTGCGGGCAAAACGCAAAGTCCGGTAGTTGAACACCCTTTCGCTGTCCGTTAGGTGTTGGATGGTATCACGCACTGTCCATTTGCCAGGAGCATAGACCTGATCGCCAAGTGCTTCCAAGGTAGCCATGTCAATTGAATTAAGTTGTTCAAGGCTTTGCTGTAAGGCGTCCATTAAATGGACATCGGCTACCTTGTTCATGTAGGTATCGTAATAATTTGGGTGAATGGTAAGATCAGATCTTTTCATTTATTTTTGTTTTGATTGCTAAAGCGTTTTTCCAAGAACACAAAAAATTCGGGTGATTTTTAAGCAAATGTAAAAGACTGGCGGACTACCTTTGTCGTCCGGTTTTAAAATTTTTGGTAGTCCGTTTTTGTTTTTTTAAATCTATCACCATGCTTCCGTTTATCACCCTTATTTCATTGGACAAAAAAAGCAAGACACCCATTTTCATTCAAATAGCCAACTCCCTGACAGAACACATCCGCAAAGGCACCATACCCCCTGGAGCAAAACTGCCGGGCAGCCGTTCACTGGCAGGGTCATTGGGTGTACACCGCAAAACAGTGGTGGCCGCCTACGAGGAGCTATTGGCACAAGGCTGGCTTGAAAGTAAGGGAGCAAGAGGAACATTTGTCAGTGGGAAGTTGCCAGTGGTCAAACCAGTTTTTTTTGGGAAAAATGCAGCAGCATCACAAAGGAATAGAATGAAGGCGGGTTTTGAATTTTACAAAAAAGAAAGCCTGAACATGCCCGTAATAAAAGGCTCGAACGAGCTGGCCTTCAATGATGGCTTCCCTGATGTGCGCATTGCCCCACTCGAAGCATTGAGTCGTGCTTACCGTTCGGTACTAAGGAAAGGGTATAAAAAGAATCTGCTGTTTTACTCCGGTTTTTTTGGGGAAATGTCGCTTAGGCAGGCAATGGTAAAGTATTTACGGGAAACCCGTGGACTACCGATCCAACTTGATGATGTGATGATTACAAGGGGCAGTACAATGGCCATCTATTTAGCCACACAAGCAGTCATTGCTCCGAACGATGTTATGGTAGTAGGTGAAATCTCCTACAACTCAGCTAATCTGATTTTTCGGCAAGCGGGCGCAAAATTGGTCACTGCACCTGTAGATGAATACGGCCTCGAGGTAGAGGCCATTGAAGCTATTTGCAAAAAACAATCTATCCGTATGGTTTATGTGACGCCGCACCACCACTACCCTACCACCGTGACGATGCCTGCTGAACGGCGACTCCGTCTGCTCCAACTTGCCAAAACCTATAATTTCTGCGTCCTCGAAGACGATTATGATTATGACTTTCATTATGACTGCAATCCGATCCTACCACTTGCCGGAGCCGATTCAGGTGGCCATGTGGTATATGTTGGGTCATTGTGCAAAGCCGTATCCCCTGCTTTGCGGGTGGGTTTTGCAGTTGCCCCATCAGAGGTCATTAAAGGCATGGGCCAGATGCGTCGCATTGTCGATCGACAGGGCGATAACATGCTGGAAGCCGCCGTTGCAATATTATTCAGAGATGGCGACCTGAAAAGGCACCTAAAAAAAGCGCAAAAAACCTATCACCACCGCCGGGATGTTTTTTGTGAAATGCTGAAAACAGAGCTTGGTCATGCCGTGGAGTTTGACAAGCCAACTGGAGGTATGGCCGTTTGGGCAAAATTTGATAAGTTCATTTCACTACCCTCTGTGGCAAAAAGGGCAAAGGAAAAGGGGTGTACATCTCTGATAGCACTGGTTACGCACCGGACATGAATGCTACGCGGTTGGGGTTTGCTTCGTTGAATGAGAAGGAGATGGAAATGGGGATGGGGATATTAAAAGGTGTTTTGTGATGAAGGGTTGAAACAACCTCCTCAGTTGACATGACCCAACTTCCCTATATTTGCCGCAAAAACAAAACGTGAGCAAATTCACCATTACCGCCAAAACCCTATTTGGTCTCGAACAAGTACTCGCCGCCGAACTGGAAGCCATTGGTGCCACCGATATTGAAGTCCTCAACCGGGCAGTCCAATACAAGGGCGACCAATCCATTTTGTACAAAAGCAACTTGTTGCTCCGCACGGCACTCCGCATTCTCAAGCCCATCGCTGTTTTTGAAGTCCATAACGAAAACCAACTCTACCGCATGGTCAAAGGAATAGATTGGAGTAAGTACCTGACGATCCGCCAATCTTTAGCTGTCAGCGGTACGACCAACAGCCAGCGGTTTACACACTCTCAATACGTTGCCCTGAAAACGAAAGATGCCATCGTTGATCAGTTCCGGGAGCGCACGGGCAGCAGGCCTTTCGTCAATACCGATGATCCCGACTTTTGGATAGACGTGCATATTTTCGAACGTACTTGTACTATTTCCCTCAACAGCACTGGCCACACTTTGGCAAAACGTGGTTATGGCGTTTCCCGTTCCTTGGCACCAATTAACGAAGCGCTGGCCGCTGGCATCATCCTCATGACTGGGTGGGACAAAAAAATGGATTTCATTGATCCCATGTGTGGTTCTGGCACATTTGCTATTGAGGCGGCCATGATCGCTGGCAACATACCTCCCGGCCGCTACAGGCATTTTAATTTTGAAAAATGGAACGACTTCGACCGCCTGCTATGGAAGAATGTACGTCAGGAAGCCAAAGCAGCTACCGTTAATGTGAAGGCTAATATTTTTGCAAAAGAACACAGCGGTAGCACTTTGAGCATTGCGTTGAAAAACGCAATGAGAGCCAAAGTAGGACAATTTATTACGTTTAAGGAAGAGGACTTTTTTGAATCATCTGCTGATAATGAATCTGGACTTTTGATTTTAAACCCACCATATGGAGAGCGCTTGGAACAAGAGCGTATCCTTGATTTTTATCGGGAAATAGGTACTCGCTTGAAACATTTTTATGAAGGGTATGAGGCATGGATCATTAGCGCCAATAAGGAAGCACTGAAAATGTTCGGATTAAAACCTTCAAAAAAAATACAGCTTTATAACGGGCAGTTGGAATGCAGGCTACAGAAATATGAGCTTTATAAAGGGAGCAGGAAAGGAGACGGAGAAAATCATAAATCGTAAATCAAATAAATCATACATTAAACAAATCCGTAAATAACTCTCGTAACACAGATTTATGATTGATGATGTGTGATTTTTTGAGGTCTACTATAAAAAAAAGCCACACCACCAAGTGGCATGGCCTCCATCGAAATTAATCCGATCTATTGGTTGTGATTCCTACACCATACAACCAATTAAACTATTACAAAAAATCACTCATGGCTTTCCGATTACCAGTTGCTTCGCTTTAGATTTATGGCCTTCTAGTATCACCCACAATACATAGTGCCCTTCTTTCAAATCCCTCAAATCAATCTGGTAGTATTTTGAATAAACCTGATCCAATTCAACGATTTTGACTGGTATGCCCAAGCTGTTGATGACTTGAAGATCCACCTTCCTTCCTACCACTGATTCGAGATTAACTTTTACAAAATCACTGGCTGGGTTCGGGAATACCGTAAAGTCAATCAGGTCTGCGAAATGGACGAGAATCGGCTCAGAGTAACCGATCGTGCCATTGGTGTAGTAAAGCTTTACCCGGTAATGGTTGTCGCCCGTAGCAGGGGCAATGTCGAAGTCCGTGTACAGTTCAGTTGAAGTTCCACCCATGGAAGGCCGGACGGTGATTTCTTCATAACGGCCACCGTTGGTGGAACGCTCGATGGCATAGTCCACTACATCTTTCCCAGCGTTATGGGCCCAGTAGAGTTCTGTATGCTCGTCGCCTTTTACCACCTCAAAATTGAAATGGTCGGGGCTTGATGCCAGGAACAAGCCGGCCTGCCGTAGGCCACAGTCAATGTTCCTTGGGTGGCTGCCTTCTACAAGTGAGATCACAGATGTCAAGCCATTCAAAGGATTAACGTCGCTGTCACTGTCATCATCTATTGCATTGTCTTGAAGGGTCACTTCAAAGCCATTTGGCACGAAAAACTGTAGCCGATAATCCCCTGCCTCCAAACCAAAGAAAATATATTCTCCGTTTTCATCCGTATTGGTCGTGGCCAGTGTAGCACCGTTAGGAGCCAGTAAATTGACCCAAATATTGTCCATACCTGGTTCATCATTCCCTTGGCTACCATCGCCATTGAGGTCAATCCAAACCCGGTCGCCAATGCTGATACCAAAACGGTCAAAGGTCAGGCATTCTGTATCAATGGTCAGGCTAATGATATTGGACTCGACATAGGTGTCGCACCCCTGCCTGCGGGCACAACGGAGGAAGCACGTATTCTGGGTGATGTCTCCTATATTCAAACCCAATTCGTTTGCGCCCGGTATCACTTCCCAATGGGGATCATTTTCAATGTTGTCAAATGTAGTGGTTGGCGGTTGGCAAGAAGTAGTGCTCTGTAGCCATACTATTTCAAGGTCGCCCGTTCCTCCTTCCGGGTCGCCGCAATTGGTAATCACTGGAGGTGCTCCAAATATGGGGCAGTACAAATAACTTCCCAAGCAATTATCAAAACCGATATAACCGCCTAATTTAACATTGTCGCATACTGATACTGGAGTTCCTTCGCAGCCGCAGCCATCAGCAGTCACTACGTCGTCAATGGTCATCGGGTCATCGTCATCGCAGGGCGTACCCGCTGCCGCAGGATAAAAAGGGTCGCCGGGCTCGCAGTCGTCGGCATCGCAGTAGCCGTCGCCGTCTGTGTCGCCGCCAAATTGTTCGCAAGGGTCACAGGAATTAACGATTAAAGTAACAATGGCAATATTGCATTCTTCTTCTATCAAAGCATTGTACCCTGCATTGCCATCCGTATAGGCAACTACATAAAAATCGCCGTAAGTTTTTCCTAAAATATCAACGGAACAGGAAGTATGGATTTTAGCGTTCAGTTCTCCATTGATAAAAAAGCGCCACTCCGTGCCGGAAGAACCACTCAGCAATCCCGTTGCATCAATATCCAAATAATCATTCGGGCCAATGCCACTGAAGCCCTTGATAAAAGAACCACCGTTTTTGCCCGTTACTTCAAGGCTAATGTCCGTTGCCGTTCCCACATATTGAACCTTCATGGTTTTCACCTTTCCGTTGCATTCTTCCGGCCCTGTATTAACATCTTCGAGGATACAAGCCTCGTAGCTAAATTGGTAAGCCCCTACAGATGAGGGGATATAACAGAATTCGCCGCTTTCATTAAATACCAACTCCCCTGCTGATGGAGCGGAGATCAGGTTGAACGATGTCCCAGCATTGATCAAATCATTGCTGGACACATTATCGCAAAGTTCATCGGTTGCGCAAGTTTCATATTCATCGTTGACCAACTCAAAATAAGAACCACATGGAGTAGCTACGATGGTTGCGGTAGCAGTCTCGCACTCCACACCTCCAATTGTGTTGCTGTTTCCGCCACCATCTGTATAAGCTATCACGAAGAATCCCCCATAGGCTTGCCCAAGAATATCAACAGAGCAAGAAGTGTGGATTTTGGCATTCAAACTTCCATTGACGAAAAAATGCCACTCCGTTGCCGAAACGCCATTCAATAATCCAGTGGCATCAATATCCAAAACATCGCCTGGGTTCACACCGCTGAAATTGGCGATAACAGGCCCATTCTTTTTACCCTTAACTACCAATGCAGCATCTACTGCTGGGCCAAGGTACTTTACCTGCATAGTTTTGATTTTTCCACTGCATTCCTCCTGAGCTGTCGGGTCATTTGGCACACATGCTTCATAACTGAACTGGTAAGTTCCCACACTATTGGAAGTGTAACAAAATTTACCATCTGCATGGAAGGCCAACTCTCCTTCATCTGGCGCAGCAATCAAAGAATAAATAGTCCCAAATGCCACATTGTCATTTTCAGAGACATCGCCACAAGTTTCCTCACTTGCACATGATTCAAATGCTTCATCGTTCAAAATGATGTTCAAATCATACCAGTCATTGTTTCCTAAAAAATTTGAGTTGATAGGGTTGGAATAAGCTATTGAGCAGAATGCTCCCAATAGGATTGATACGTGAAGTAATAAGTTCCGCATTAAATTAATTTTAGTTAGAAAAGTGTTTGTCAGTGGGAGGTTGTGTTTTTTTCGGTGTACCTATTTATTGTCTAATCCTCAATAATTTATGGATAAATAGTGTTTTAGAAAATAATTTAATTGGCCAGTGCCACTCGTTTGTATTATGTTATGTCCGAATTAAGGTGGGGCGCTGATTTTGCTAAATGGTTGCCGGAATAAAGTAAATGAGGATTTTACTAAGCAACTAAATGAGAAGGAAAAAGTAGAGGAGAAAAAAAAATCAGTGTTTGTTCAAATGCGACACAAAAGTAAGAGTATAGTAAATACATGTAAAGGGCAAATCAGTCAAGTCAATACTTAATTTTAATTTTATGTGACAAGCAATTTAACAGTGATCAGCATTTTTAGACACAGAATATAAGGCGTGTCGGGATAAAGGTATGACATTAGGCCATTGAAAAAACTTAGCCCCCGTAGTCGGGAAATTCATTTCCCGCTCCATTAAAAAGCGGGAAATGAATTTCCCGACTACAGAAGGAATAAAAAAAGGCCACACCACCAAGTGGCATGGCCTCCATCGAAATTAATCCAATTTATTGGTTGCGATTCCTACACCTTACAACCAATCAAACTATCACAAAAATCTCTTACGGCTTTCCAATTATCAGTTGCTTCGCTTTGGCCTTATGGCGCTCTGGCATAACCCACAATACATAGTGCCCTTCTTTCAAATCCCTCAAATCAATCTGGTAGTATTTTGAATATACCTGTTCCAATTCAACGATTTTGACAGGTATGCCGAAGCTGTTGATGACTTGAAGATCCACCTTCCTTCCTACTACTGATTCGAGATTAACTTTTACAAAATCACTGGCAGGATTAGGGAATACGGTAAAATCAATCAGGTCGGCGAAATGCACGAGGATGGGATCGGAATAGCCGACCGTGCCATCGATATAGTAGAGCTTCACCCGGTAATGGTTGTCGCCTGTGGCCGGGGCGATGTCAAAGTCGGTGTATAGTTCGGCAGCAGTGCCGCCCAACGATGGTTGAATAGTGATTTCCTCATAACGGCCACCGTTGGTGGAGCGCTCAATGGCATAGTCCACCACATCCTTCCCAGCGTCGTGAGTCCAGTACAGTTCTGTATGCTCGTCGCCTTTTACTACCTCAAAATTGAAATGGTCGGGGCTTGATGCAAGGGGCTGGCTGGCCAGCCGGAAGCCACAATCAACGTTCCTTAGATGATCTCCTTCTATTAAGGTGAAAATTGGGGTCAAACCGCTGGCGGGAGTTACGTCACTATCGCTGTCATCATCAGCTGCATTGTCTTGACTGGTTATTTCATGAAATGCAATTGCAGAAAATTGCAACTGATAGGTGCCCGCCGACAGGCCGAAGAAGATGTATTCCCCATTTTCATCAGTATTCGTCCAACCCAGTGAATTGCCGCTTCCGTCCTGTAGGTTGATCCAAATATTTTCAATGCCTGGCTCATCATCGTCCTGAACGCCATCGCCATTAAGGTCGTTCCATACCCGATCGCCAATGCTCACGCCAAAGCGGTCGAAGGTCAGGCAGTCTGTATCAATGGTCAGGCTGATGATATTGGATTCGATGAAAACATCGCAACCTTCCCGGCGCACGCAGCGCAAGTAACAAGTGTTTTGCGTCACGTCGATCGGCGTGAAACTGAGGCTATTTTCACCGGTTATCACCTCCCAATGTGGGTCAAAAGCAATACTGTCAAAAGTCGTGGTCGGTGGCAGGCAGGACGATGTGCTTTGTAGCCAAACTATTTCCAAGTCACCCACACCGCCTTCTGGATCGCCACAATTGTTGATGATTGGTAGCATCGGATCTGTCAAAGGGCAGTAGATGTAACTGCCAAGGCAATTGTCGAAGCCAATGTAACCGCCCAGTTCTACATTTTGGCAAGGCGGAACGGTGTAGATGTCAAATCTTTCGCAGATTAAATTGAACCCATCGTCGTACAATTTCACATAAACCAAATAGTCGCCTTCTGCCAAATCAATCACTTGCGTTGGAATGTTGCAGTCCTGTGTATTTGGGCACGTGAAGTACGTAATGGAATAGTCTGGTGAAAATACTTGCACAGATGCCTTCGGTGCTTGGTCAAGGCCAGAGACTATTATTTGCCCCACCTTGGCCGTGATGTCCAACATATCACAATCCACGTCTAAATCACAGTTCACTTCGATCCTTACAATGTTCGACTCAATGAAAACATCGCAGTTTTCACGACGGGTGCAGCGCAAGAAGCAAGTGCTTTCAGTCAATACGCCCGGCGCATAGTCCAATCCGCTTGCATTTAGAATAACTTCCCAATGTGGATCATTTGCAATATCATCGAAAGTCGTAGTCGGAGGAAGACAGGAAGTCGTGCTTTTCAACCAAACGATTTCAAGGTCACCGGAGCCACCTATGGGGCTGATGCAATCTTGGATGAGAGGCGCATCCCCATCGTCGGTGCAATAAACAATAGTCGGAGAGCAAGAATTGAGGAAGCCGATCGTACCACCAATTTCTACGTTTTCGCATGGCGTAATTGGCGTGCCCGCACAAGAGCAACCACCTAGCTGAATCACGTCATTTTCTGTATCCGCATTTCCATCATCGCAAGGAGTGCCTTCCGGGGCCGGCAAAGCAGGATCAAATGGGAAACAATCTTCCAGGTCGCAAAAGCCGTCGCCATCAGTGTCGCCACTCAACAACGCACATGGGTCATATGTGCCTGCACAAGAGCAGCCATCTGGTGAAACAACATCATTCACGGTGGTTGGATCGTTGTCGTCGCAAGGGTCGCCAGGAGTGGCAGGAAATACCGGGTCATCTGGCACACAGTCGTCGTCATCACATAGGCCGTCGCCATCGCTATCGGCAGGAACGTTCAAAGTAAACTGGCCTAATGAAACTGCACATTCGTCGTTGCCCCAACGGACATAAACATCATAAATACCTGCCGCTAAATTTTCGTATGAAGCCATGACACTGGCATCAGAAACATTCAAAGGGTAAGTGTTTCCGCCATCAATGCTAAATTCAATTCTGGTGCGGCTTGAATTATCATCGAAGAAAAACTTAATAACGCCATCTGTCTCGCCACAGGTAAGGTCATTGGCCTCCACATCTACATCAGGATTTTGTTTTACTCTTAGCTTAATGCAATGCGTTTTAATGCAGCCATTTTTATCAACGGTAGCTGTATAGCTTCCTGCATCGGTGAGCGCAGCGCTTGAAATCAAGATTTCTTCAGTATTGGCAGTAAAGCCATTCGGACCTATCCATGTTGTAGGCAATCCATCTGCGTTTACACGAAGGGCAACCTGCTCTCCTTCACATACCCTAACAATGCAGTTGTCATCAATCTCCCATCCACCGTTACTTAGGTTTTTCTCACAAGCAAGATCAAAATCATTGGATATACAAACATCGCATTCTGGGCTTAAAGCCAAGTTAATGTCGCCAGTCGTATAATAATCACCTCCACTTACAAATTCCAGCCAGCCAGATGCTCCAAAGTCAGGTGATTGATGGTTGGCGCCCAATCCTAATTGGAAAGCAGGTCCCATCCTTGTCACTTCGATCGTTCCATGATTAGGTGAAGTGATGGTTCCACTTGTTTGCGTGTAATAAACAAATGTGGAAGCATCGTAACCAAAGCAAGCATTTGCCTTTGGGCTATTCGCTGGCGGAGTAACTGTTTTGTCACTGAAATACAGATCGAATAAAACATAGTCATCATCAGTTGAACCTTGTGATTTGGTAGCAGTGCCATAATAGTGAATGGTTCCATCTTCGCATTCCTCCCATGTTTGGCCGCCGCCGTCAAAGTAGTTGCCACCATTGTCAGTTTGCAGATAAATAGTATAAGGGCCGCTTCCACTGCAAGCTGTGATCGCAGAAACTACTCTTTTGCATACATTTTCACAATTCGGTTGGTCATCACTTATGGTGAAATGGATCGACTTTTCCGAACAGTTTTCGCCCATTGCATCATTTTCACTATAACCTCTTACGGTCAAATAATAATCACCTGACGTTAGGGACAACGCGGTAAGATCACTTGGATAATGATATGGAGCACTACCTTCTACATCAATGTCATTCAAAGCACCGCTCCAGATGAACTGGACGCTCTCCAAATCGCCGCTCACTACCGCTTCCACATTGAACTGGGCCGGAAGGTCTGCCAATTGGTAATTTCCCCCATTAACAATATCGAGGCCCAAGCCGCCGTCAAGATCATGGAAACGAAGGCCTGTTATTTCGCCATTGCATACCCCTTCATCGCTGATCGTAAAATTCACCGTCACCTCCGAGCAGTTCTCGCCCATCGCATCGTTCTCGCTGAACCCTATGGCGGTCAATGTATAGTCGCCCGGCACCAATGCCAATACCGACAAATCACTCGGGTAATGGTACGGGGCGCTGCCCTCGATGTCCTCATCGGTCAGTGCGCCGCTCCAGATGAACTGGACGCTCTCCAAATCGCCGCTCACTACCGCTTCCACATTGAACTGGGCCGGAAGGTCTGCCAATTGGTACTCACCTCCATCAGCGATGTCGGTGCCAGGGCCGCCGCCAAGGTCGTGGAAACGAAGGCCGGTAATTTCACCGTTGCATACCCCTTCATCGCTGATCGTGAAATTCACCGTCACCTCCGAGCAGTTCTCGCCCATCGCATCGTTCTCGCTGAACCCTATGGCGGTCAATGTATAGTCGCCCGGCACCAATGCCAATACCGATAAATCACTCGGGTAATGGTACGGGGCGCTGCCCTCGATGTCCTCATCGGTCAGTGCGCCGCTCCAGATGAACTGGACACTCTCCAAATCGCCGCTCACTACCGCTTCCACATTGAACTGGGCCGGAAGGTCTGCCAATTGGTACTCACCTCCATCAGCGATGTCGGTGCCAGGGCCGCCGCCAAGGTCGTGGAAACGAAGGCCGGTAATTTCACCGTTGCATACCCCTTCATCGCTGATCGTGAAATTCACCGTCACCTCCGAGCAGTTCTCGCCCATCGCATCGTTCTCGCTGAACCCTATGGCGGTCAATGTATAGTCGCCCGGCACCAATGTCAATACCGATAAATCACTCGGGTAATGGTACGGGGCGCTGCCCTCGATGTCCTCATCGGTCAGTGCGCCGCTCCAGATGAACTGGACACTCTCCAAATCGCCGCTCACTACCGCTTCCACATTGAACTGGGCCGGAAGGTCTGCCAATTGGTACTCACCTCCATCAGCGATGTCGGTGCCAGGGCCGCCGCCAAGGTCGTGGAAACGAAGGCCGGTAATTTCGCCTTTACAAACATCGTCTATAACGGTGAATTTGAAGGTTTTCTCTGAACAGTTTTCTCCACTTGCATCGTTGCCATTGAAACCCTTTACCGCCAACGAATAATCCCCTGGCACCAACGACATGGCGTTGATATCTCCGCCAAGATGATAAGGTGCAGTGTTTTCTACATGCTCGTCATCCATAGCACCTGAGAGGATAAATTGAACACTTTCAAGATTACCAGTTACCAATGCCTCTATATTAAATGGAACTGGCAAATCAGTCAGTTGATAAGTTGCACCGTCGGCGATGTCCAAATGACTTCCACCTCCAAGGCTAAAAAATCTCACGCCACTGATTTCCCCTTCACAAACAGGCTCATTGGTGCATGGAACTTCTATGACAAATTCATAATTATCTGTGTCATTGCGATCTTTCCATTTTCCAGAGGATTTTTCCAAAATTGCATGGTCAGCTCCGTAGTTGTAAATACCTTGGTCATTTGGTTCTCCATACGACCAATTGGAAAAAGTGATTCCATCACCGTTCACCCACTTAAAATCTCCTTCTACAACCTCATCGGTAAGGCCAATCCAAACATGGTTAGCCATGACACTGTTGCGAATAAACTCATTTTCACCTGCACTGTTAATTACCACCAAATGCCCGCCCAATTGTGTAGCAGCATTGTTGGCAGAGGCTTCGCTCCAATTATTATTATTGTCATCGGAGCAGAAATATTTGCTTCCATTATATTCCCCCATATAAATAAGGCCAGATAAAGAATTGGGAATATCGTTGCAATCACTTCCATCATTACCGCCACAACCCTCCGTATCAATTTCATAAGAATGGTAATTGCATTTATCAACAGTGTAAGTGTCGAAATAATTACCATTTATTTTAAAAACCCACTGATGCCCGTAATAGGTAGACTGATTGTAATAGCTACCAGGATTCAGGGTTTTATAATAATACAAATTCCAGCCGTATTTTTTATAAATCTTTACGGTCTGGCAACCTGTATTTTTAAATTTTACAGTGGAATAACACCAATTTGATTTTTCTACAAAATCGTTTTCGGTAGGATTGGCAAAGGCAATTGTAGTACATGCCCCCACCATGAGCAACACATGAAGTAATAACTTTCGCATTTAGTAAGTATTGGTTAAAAATTGATTTACGGGGGGCGAGTGTCTTTTTCGGATAATCCTATTTTTTATCAATAAGATTAACAGATAGCCATAGGAAGAAAAAATTAGTGTTTGTAAGATATTTTGTCCCAAAATTTAAAACCGGGATATTCTGTTTTATTGTAAGATTGCCGAGGAGGTTAAAAATATTAATCAATTGGCAATAATGTGAGAAGGAGAAAATCGAGAAGAGAAAATATGTGTTTGTTCAAATGTGGGGCAAAAATAGGAGATTATACGACCCAAGTAAAGAGCTAAACCAATTTGTCAACGTTCAAAACGAAATTTATGTGACAGGTTAATTAATGGTAAATGGTGGATGATAAATGGTGAACAAATGGATATTGAGGAAAATGCCTGACATAATTTATGAAAAACAAATGGCGGTCTTTTTAAATAACCAATACCGAAAGACCATAATACCTCAATTACCCCACCCTTTCCAACTGATAAAATATTCCTTTTGCCAATGGCGACCAAACGGGTGACGTCACGCCAATTTTTTTCAATCCACGGCTTACCCAGTAATTGCAAGTATTAAAACAATGGTATGAGCCTGTGCCTTCATAAAAACAATCGAGATCGCTGAAACTATATTCAGGAATCCGTATGACTCGCTGCTGGGTATCTTTTTCAAAATAATTTAAAATATAATGGCAGAGTTGTTTGTATTTTTCGTCATTAACCAAAATTGGGACTGAATATTTTCTGTCAGGCAATTTGGTATGAGCGGTTACGTGCATACAGGTTGAGCTTGGCACGAGTACAGCTTTGGCGGCAATCTTTAAGGTCAGGTCGTCCCAAGTCGGTATTTCCATATAAAACCCTTTGTCGCCCCAGCCAAAACATAAATAGGTAATATCTTTTTTGGAGGCTCCATAATGTTCTATTCCCAATATTTTCCACCAATCAAATGCTGCATTGGAGGCTGGCATAATAAAATCGGCATGGATACCGTCAGAAACGACCCATATTTGAATTCCATTAATTGGTTGACAGTACTTTTTATTTACTGGAATAATAGAAAGACATAGTGCCGTTATGGCATAAAAAACCACAAAGGTTAAAAACCCCAACAGCGGTATTCCAATAAGTGCAATTAAGAATTGAAACATTTATTTTAGTTACCTATTTCCTATTTAATAAAATCAATATCGGCGGTAAGATAATATCAAAAAATAAACTAAAGGGAAAAAATAAATTAAAAGCTAAATTCCAGCTTATAGAACAACAGAAATGTTTTATCAAAACATCTCCTATGTTCGTCTATGTATTGAACATTTTTGTAACCTGACATTGTTAAAAACCGTCCCTTCAAATGCTTTTTTCTTCCACCGAAAAATAAGCACATTCATCGAAAAAGACACTATATCGGATCACGGTACCGATACTTTTGCCGCCAGAAATCACCGACGTAAAAAAAGATATTGAGTATTACGGAATTTAGGTATTTGGTTATCAATTTAAAGATACCCCAATACTTTAATACAGTAATACCTTAATATCCATTTATTTCAACCCGACTGTTATGAAAAAGCATACAATTCTTTCACTCGCATTTATTTCTTTTCTTTTTTCTACTGCATTTGCCAACCTTTCAGGCCCCTTTAATTTTGGAGAAAAAGATTCAGGAAAAATCATGGGCAAAGTCATCGGAGTAGATGGCTATCCGCTCCCATTCGCCAATGTACTGCTATTCCAAGTGGCCGACAGCGCTTTAATAAAAGCTGAATATACCGATGAAAACGGCGCATTCGAACTGCTCCATATTGCATCAGGAAAATACTGGATCAATGTAACTTATGTGGGACTACCAGATTTTAACACCGCCCCTTTTGACATCAGTACCAATCAGGAATTTATCTTACCAGAAATAAGGATGACTTCAGGTGGCCTTGAATTGAACGAGGTAGTAGTCAAATCGACCCGTCCTATTGTGGAAGTCCATGCCGACAAAACCGTTTTTAATGTGGACGGCAGTGTCAACGCAACTGGTAGCGATGCCATGGAATTGCTCCGGAAAGCCCCCGGTGTGATCGTGGACAACAACGAGAACATCATGGTGAGCGGCAAAAACGGCGTAATGGTTTACATAAATGGTAAGCCGACCTACCTAAGCACCACCGACCTTGCTTCCTATCTTAAGTCTATCCAATCCACGGAGATTGATAATATTGAGATTATTACCAACCCCAGTGCCAAGTGGGATGCAGAGGGCAATGCTGGCATCATCAACATTAAAATGAAAAAGGATAAGCGGCTCGGTGCCAACGGGTCAGTTGATCTTGGCTACCGAAGAGGCGATTTCAATAGCTACAACACATCCATCAGTGGCAATTACCGGAACAAAAAAATGAACACCTTTGGACGGTACAGTTATAATGATGGCAAGGGCAGCAATGTGTTCAATCTCTACCGGGAACAGGTCGGCCTGTCCTATGACCAAAAAAACCTCGGAACCAACGAGCACCAATCACATAACTTCCGCTTAGGTAATGATTTTTTCCTTGATGACAAAAATACGTTGGGCGTGCTTGTGACGGGTTATAATAGTGATCATGCAGAAAACCGGAATAGCGAAATGTTCATCAGCAATATCGGTTCAACTATGGTGGACAGTACGTTGCTCGCTCCAAGCATTAATAATGGAAACCGCTCCAATTATAACTTCAACCTGAACTACCGTTTCGACAATGGTAAAGGGATAGTTTGGAACATGGACGGGGACTATGGCTTGTTCCGAAATGACGACGAAAACAAAAACCCCAACTACATCTACCAAGGTCTTGGACGTACAGATGATGATATTCTCTCAAAGGAGGAATTTCTGACAGTAGCACCAACCGATATAGATATTTACACTTTCAAATTAGATCATGAACGGCCATTTTTGAAGGGCCAGTTGAGTACAGGAATAAAATTTTCCTTTGTATCGACCGATAATAATTTCAACTTTTACAATGTCGTGGAGGGCAATAAAATATTGGATGTAGACCGAACCAACCGATTTGTTTATGATGAAAACGTGAATGCCGTCTATGCCAATTACGCACAAAAAATGGACAAGTGGAGTTTCCAGGCAGGCCTTCGCATAGAAGAGACAAATTCGGAAGGCGACCTGACTGCCATGAAACCTGTGGACGATGAGAATGTGAAAAGGGATTACCTTGATTTCTTTCCGTCTGCGGGCGTGACTTTGCAAGCGGATGAAAAAAACCAATTCGGCCTGACCTACAGCAGGCGTATTGACCGCCCCAGTTATCAAGACCTCAATCCTTTTGAGGGCCGTCTGGACAAACTGACTTTTGAAAAAGGCAATCCATTCTTGCGGCCGCAGTACACCCACAGCATCGGATTGAGTCATACCTACGCATACCGGCTCAACACGAGATTGAGTTACAGCAAAACAACCGACCTAATCACTCGACTGACGTTCATTGATGATCGGGACGAAAATGCCAGTTTTATCACCTATGAGAATTTGGCCAGCCAAGAAAACGTTAGCTTGAACATTAGCAGCCCGGTACCGCTGACCAAATGGTGGAATGCTTATGTCAACATCAGTGGTTATTACACTCATAACGAAGCCGACTTCGGCGACGGTAACATCGTTGACCTCGATATTTGGGCCTATAACCTCTACGCCCAAAACACTTTCAGCCTGCCAAAAGGCTTTGTATTTGAGCTATCGGGATGGTACAGTTCCCCTTCCATCTGGGGCGGCACCTTCAAGACCGATCCTATGGGCGCAATGGACATCGGCCTGCAAAAGAAACTATTCGACGACAAAGCTACCCTGAAAATTTCCCTCAGTGATGTTTTCAAAACCAATGAATGGAGCAGCGAGAGCATCTTCGGAGCGCTCTATATGACTGGCGGAGGTGGTTGGGACAGCCGCCGCCTGCGGGTGAACATGACTTACCGATTTGGAAATGATCAAGTTAAAGGCGCCCGGCGGAGGAGCACCGGATTGGAGGATGAGAAGAAACGGGTAAAGGCCGATTAAATGATATAAATGTGAATTTTATTTTAGGAAAAGCTGCCTTCTTTTGGGGTGGCTTTTTTATTGGAATTGTCTGTGCAAACACAGCAGTAACCCAATGAAAACTTATATAATATTAGGCATTTATTAAAAGTCAGAAACTATAATATCTCCAATTGTCAAAATTATAGAAATAATAAAATGTGTCAATCTTGCTCCCAAAAAAATGCCTCGCTCTAAAAATGGATCAAGGCTTTTTTTTGTTCTTAGCCAAACTATTATCTTGCTACCACCTTCCCTATTGCTACTTGGCCATTATCTAATAGTGCTTTAATAATATAAACCCCACTGTGGAAGCTGCCTTTTTGAATCAATAATTCATTCGTATTTAAATCATCATAAAAACGCAATAATTTCCCATCTACCGTTCTCAATTCTAAATTTTCCATAAATCTATTTCCATTGATTAATATTTTAACTGATTCATTAAATGGATTTGGAAAAACAGAAAATTCATTTGACAGTAAAAAATCCTCGGTAGCGGAAATATTATCATCCAAAAATGTTTCAATGAGTTCACATGCATTCACCAAATTAAGGATGCTTGGGCATGGGTGAGGTACATCGGGCACGAATATTACCGTAAAGGAAATGTCATTGGGTTCGCCCGGTGCCAGATTAAAAGGGCCAGATGCCATCAAGATTCGGCGGTCACTGGTAGGTAAACTTTCAGAGCACAAGCTCCAGCCATTGCCACCGACATCGCCAGGGTCATCGGAAAATGCAAAAGTGGTAGTATCTCCGCCGCTCATATAGCCATCGCCATCTTCCGTAAGCGGTGTTCCGTCCCGCCATTTTCCTTTTAGCAAATTATAAACTTCCTCAGGCGTCTCAGGCCCAGTTGTGCCGGGTGGGCCTTCTATACCGTTGTAATAAACAAAACTTGTCATGCCAAGGTCTTCACCAGCTTCATTGCTAACGCCTTTCAAAAACTTAAAACCCAACATCGGGACTTCCTCCCCATAACTCGCCACAACCCCCTCACATGCGGGATCACCGTCAATGGCATCTGCATTATACACAAAACCCATGTTGTGGCCTGGGGCACTCCCAATATAGTCATCTGCAAAGCAACCGAGATCGGGATCAACCCATAGGCCGATATAGGCCGATTCTAAATTCTCAAGCCCAGCATTGATCATTTTTACGTCGTAGAATGTAGCCCAATTCACTTCGCCATTACCTACACTAAAACTGTAAGCCATCGTTGAAACATTTAATCTGGGAGGGTCAGTAAAAGAACCAAGGCCAGATGTATTGAACATCCACCAAACAGCCCGGTCACCTTTGATTTCTGGATAATCACCAAACCTCGGTTCGTAAATGCCATTACCATTTATGTCTACAAAAGGGGCCAGTTCAACATTGGGCAAATCAAATCCATTTGCGCTCATAGATTCTGGATTACCCCTCCCCGGCCAAGCCATGATTTCATTGATTGGATTATTGATAAAGCCGTTAGCCGCAAAATCAGCGATATGGTTTTCTACTGAAATTTTATTGACGATCCAATGGCGGTTGAAATTTTTACAAATTGTTGGATCAATAGTGCCGTTGACTATAGGCCCAGCACTCCCCTCTCTCGGCTGGTCATAAGTCATCATAGAAACTTTGAGATTGGCGGCGGGATCTGTACCTGCAAACCATAACCCGCCAGCAAAAATAGCGGAGACCTGGTCTGGGTGGTCTTTTGGTACTTTATAGCCAGCATTGTTAAAATCCCACCATAATGCACCACCATGAGGGATCGTTGCCCTTACATTATTGGCATCCAAAATGGCAACAGCAGAGGGATTGCAATCTTGGCCATTGGATTTTGCTGGAAATAATACAATCGAGATAAGGAAAAAGAAAATGGATAGTTTGCAGATAAGGCGTGGCATAAGCTAATGTTTTGATGAATTGATAACAACTTGATTATATAGCGCAATAGCAAATTAAATGGTTATGGCCTCATCAATTTGACATACCTTTTCTAAAAATCAGTATCCCAACCTGCCCCATTTATTTATTTTTATAAATATCCAATAATTTTTTGGCAGCGTTTGAAGAAGAAATTTTTCCTGTAACCACCTCATATTCAATGGATTTTAAAGCGTCACTTATATTGTCATCGGAAAAAAATAGTTGTTTTAACCCTTGCTCCAATAGTTCATAAAACCAGTTTTTTGATTGTTGCTTTCGGTTCGCTTCAAACCACCCTTTTTGTTGGGTCAATGACTGAAAGTTGGTTATTATCTCCCATATTTCGCTCATCCCTTTTTGTTCCAACGCCGAGCAGGTCACTGCTTTTGGTGTCCAACCACTTTCTTTTGGTGGAAACAGGTGCAGAGCCTTTGCATACTCTTTTTTCGTTGACTTAGCCAACCCAACCCGTTCCCTGTCGGCTTTATTGATGGCGATGAGATCGGCCATCTCTACAATGCCCCGTTTGATGCCTTGCAGTTCGTCGCCTGCACCCGGTAGAAGGAGTAGAAGGAAAAAATCCACCATGCCATGTACGGCTGTTTCGGATTGGCCCACACCGACTGTTTCTATCAAAATGGTATCGTAGTCAGCTACTTCGCACAGGAGCATGGTCTCCCTCGTTTTGGCAGCCACTCCCCCAAGTGAATCTCCGGCTGGGCTGGGCCGGATGAATGCTTGCGAATTGGTGGACAATTTTTCCATCCTCGTTTTGTCGCCAAGGATGCTGCCCTTGCTCAGCTGACTGGTAGGATCAATGGCGAGGACGGCGGGCTTGCGGTTTTCACTTTCAATCAAATAAATGCCAAATGCCTCGATAAAAGTGCTCTTGCCAACACCTGGAGACCCTGTAATCCCGATGCGGATAGAACGCCCTGTATACGGCAGGCATTTTTCAATAATCTCTTGCGCTAGTGCTTGATGAGCCGGCTTTTTACTTTCTACTAAAGTTATGGCTCGACTAAGCAATATGCGATTGCCCTCAAGGATGCCTTCGACGAATTCAGAAACAGTTGGTTGTCTTTTTTGAAATGACATATTTTGAAGTAGAAAGTGAAAAGTGAAATCCCAAATATAAGTCAAGAGAAAAAAGTGGTAAAAAACGTCTGGAAAAACTGTTAAGGGATTTTAACAGGCACAAATTAGTATTTTAACAATATTTATAAATCACTAATTTTCAGCTATTTGTGAAAAATTCCAAAAATTAACAAATAGCCAAGTCACCGCCAAAGTGGTTAAAGTCCAATTAAACCACCCTCCTACCATGGTCAAAAAGTTGCCAGTAAACACTCCCCTCCCTTTCTTTGTCCTCGTGAACAGGCAATACTTTTTTCATACATGTAGCACGGATTCTTGCCGTGCTACTTTTTTAAAAACAAAAATCTAAAGCAATGATATAAGTTGGCAGCCGGCAGTCCGCAATTCGGCAGTCAAATTGGAAAAAGCCTGAAAACCGCTCTTGAATATTGAAGATGCTTTTTCGCTCTTTTTAATAAAATTCCAATCGGGTTATTGCTCTCTATAATTTTTGCCCCTTAAACCAAAATTATATCTACCTCTCCCTCAACGAAAGGCCAATGAACACTCTCTTTCACATTAGTATTTTTTGAGAAACTCAATTGCACAAATTTTAAATTCTACCATTTTTGAGTTTGGTTTGTCATTGCATTTGAATTTCCTTCAGGATGTTTGCCCAGAAATAAATTTACCAAACACCTTTTTCAACGTCCCCGGTAGCATGCAACGGCACTTATGGTTAGTTAAAGTGATTACCCAGACTCTCTTCGCCGCTGCCTTGCTGCCGGTTTTTTTATGAAAGAAAGAAAGAAAGAAAGAATGTAAGTCTGTGCCGAATATTCTCTCATTCTCTCATTCATTCATTCTCTCCCCAAAGAATAATACTCCGGTCATCGCTACAAGAAATGAGCGTGTTTTTATATGGATGCCATAATAAACAATTAACCGAATTTAAGTGCCCGCCGTCCCTGTTCAATTCCAGCACTTTTAACAAGCGATAATTTTTAGCATCCCATATTTTGATTGTTTTGTCTCGGCTGCTTGTGGCAAATAAATGGCCTTCAGGGTGATAAGCTATGCTGTTGATGGTAAACCAATGGGCAGGCTGAGAGCTGATTTTTTCAAAGCCATTTTCCAAATCCCAGACATTCATCATGGCATCCCGGCCACCACTGACGAGGTGTTTTTCATCAGGAGAATACTGCAAACTGAACACGGAATTTTCGTGTGCTTTTTCAATCCTTTTTTTCAGTTCCATCGTTTCCGCATCTAAAAAATAAATGCTGTGGTCACTTGCTCCAACAGCCAGTTCATTTCTCTTTTTTGAAAAAACAATGCACCTAAGCGACTGATTGGTAAGGTGGTATGACTCGATGGTTTTCATTTCTTGAATTGACCAACGGGTCAATTTTCCTTCCCCACCCGCCGTAAATAAGTGATCCCCTATCCTTCCAATGTCATAAACCCCTTTCCTGTGATGGGCAATATTTTTAGTGCTATCGGGATTTTCCAAATCCACCCAATGCACACCACCGTCCATATTACCAGCCACTACTTTTTTTTCATTTTTTAAAAAACATAAAGAAAAAACCTGCGTCTCGACTTTTGCTAACAGACGTCCTATCTCTGGGTCGTTTAAGTTCCATTGAACGATCCACCCATCACCTGCTGCTGAAATAAAGGAGTGGTCGTCCACACCTTCAGCAAGCGCATAAATGCCAGCATTGTGGCCAGTAAGTTGAGCAATTTTTTTGATGTGCATGTGCCAATCGTAGCTTTGTGCAAAAGAAGGAAAAATTAGCTTCTTCGCCCCTAATTACCAATATACCAATATACCAAACAAATATGCCGCTTCACTTTGAGTCGAAATGGAAAAACGGCCACCAATGGTCCATCTGGAAAATAGAGGAAGACGAACCATTTTTCTTTGACCGTCTCGATCTGCACGAATCGGAATCTGCCGAGTTGGCCAAAATTAAAGGTGATCGCCGCCGATTGGAGTGGCTGGCCAGCCGCTACCTCGTTCATCACATGTTTTCCGATGAGCCGGAGTGGGACCGTATTCCGATGTTGAAAGACGAATTTGGCAAGCCCCACCTCAATGACGCAGAATTTCATGTATCGTTTTCTCACTCCTACGACTTTGTGGCAGTTATTTTAGGAAAAATGACAGTGGGAATCGACATTCAAAAGTTTGTCCCGAAAATTACGGCATTGGAGCATAAGTTCATGCGGAAGGAGGAAAGTGGCAGTTTAAATGGCAACACCCGTTTGGAACATATGCATATCTACTGGGGCGCAAAAGAATCATTGTATAAATGCTATGGACGGAAAAGGCTGGATTTCAAACAGCATATTTTAATAGCGCCATTTGAATATCAAAAAATGGGGAAAACAACGGGCATTGTTTCTAAAAATAATTTCCATCAAGAATATGAGGTGTTTTTTGAAAAATGGGACAATTATTTTTTAGTGCATGCTATAGAGGTAAGTTAGCTCCAAATACTCAATAACTCCTCCTAGGGAGTCCCTTTGGGAAAGACTCCTATCAATCCCTTCCCACAATCACCACTTGTTTCTTATCGATCAAAGGCAAAAGCAAAAACCGCATCAACAATTGAATGGTGGCCAACACATCCTTTTCGCAATAGATCGCTATCCGATCCAGTTCTTTTTCTTCCCAATATATCCGTCCCACATCGCTACCGTCAATGTCATCTTTAGGCGACGGGAAACCGAGGGTGGCAGCCAATAATTTCAACGATGTGTAATTTTTATAATCACCAAATTTCCAAAGTTCCAGAGTGTCGAGCAGATACTTGGTCTCCCACGGTTTTTTACCATGCAGTTTCAGCAACGTGGGGGAAGGAATCTGATTTACGACCATCCTGCGGCAGATGTATGGGATGTCAAATTCTTTTATATTGTGCCCACAGAGGTAGTGAAATTTAGGGTTGTTGTAATGTTGGTCGAGGAGTTGGCAAAATTCTTTTAGGAGGGTGGCTTCATCATCATTGGCAAATGATTTCAGGCGGACGATCGGTTTTTTGTTTGCATCCCTCGTGAGGAGGCCGACAGAGATGCAAATGATTTTTCCAAACTCTGCATAAATGCCAGCCTTTTCTTTGTAACATTGGGCAATGTCCTCTCCTGTTGGCTCAGGGGTGGTTTTGCGCAGGATGCTTTTGCTCTTATGCGTCCACAATTCTTGGAACGTTTCGTCCAAATCATCGTAAACAGGTTTCCCGGACACGCATTCTACGTCGAGGAAAAGTATTTTAGTGATGTCAATATTGTCAATCATGGAGGAAGGGATTTGGTTTGTGATTTTAGGTTTTGAGGTTGTGCCGCTAGGGTTTGACTGTAATAATTTTGATAGCCGCCAAGGTACATCAATCCATTTAGAAAGGGAAAAAAGAAATTGAGCAGGTTTTTTGTATTGTAAAAAACTTACATTCTTTTTTTACCGAACATAGGTCATAAACAACAAGAAATGGTTGTATTTTTATGATTGATACAACTTTTAAATCTTCATTAATTAACCCATGAATAAAATTGATAATTGATTGGTAGTAAATAGGAAGGATAAATTTTTACAACCCCTTATTAACTTTCTATCAACCCATTATCAACTCTTTAAATTAAATCCTGAACATGATTACAAATGATTCTTCCAAGCAGCGTTTATTGGCCATTGCGGCAATCGTCGTGGTGGCTTTATTGATTGTGAACGCATTTTTACTTTATAACAAATACAACCAAGACCAGGTCATCGAGGCTCAGAAATCGGAAATTGCGGAGTCAGATAAATTGAAGGTCGAAATGGAAAAACAGTACCACGAGGCATTGGCCGAATTAGAAGAAATGCGGACCGGCAACGAGGAACTGAACACTATTATTGACCAACAAAAAGAAGAACTGAAAGCCCAAAGGGCAAAGATCAACCAACTTCTTAAAGATGGCAAAAACCTCGACCGGGCACGTGCTGAAATCAGAAACCTAACGGCCCAAGTCAGTGAATACATCGGCCGTATCGAGCAGTTGAACGCAGAGAACGAAGGGCTCAGAAACCAGAACGACGAGCTTTCAGTCAGAACTCAGCAACTGACCCAGAACCTTGATATGGAGCGCAATAAAAATGTAGAACTATCAGGTGAAAAAGAACAATTGGAAACAGTAAAATCCCAACTTTCGGCCGAAAACGAAAACCTTTCGGACAAGGTCAATTTGGCCTCAGTCATTAGGGTAAAAGACGTATCCGTTCTGGGTATGAAAGCCAAAAGCAGCGGTAAGATGGTCAAAAAGCGCTTCGCCAAAAATGTGGAACAGCTCCGAGTATGTTTTTCTACGGAAGAAAACCATGTTGCAAACCCTGGATTGGAAAGATTCTTCGTCCGAATCATCAATCCCATTGGCGAAACGATGGCTATTGATGACCTCGGCTCGGGGAAAATAGTTGATAAAGGCTCAGGCGAGGAAGTCCTATATACTTCTACCACCGAGTACGACTATAACAATGACGAAACGGAAATCTGTTTTGATTGGGATCCTACCGTAAGCAATTTCCAGAATGGGAAGTATCAGGTTGAAATTTACAATAAAGGTCATTTGGCGGGGTCAGGATCGTTTGAGTTGAAATAAATTTAATGGTGAGAGGTGAATGGTGAATAAAGCTAAACCCAAATTAGGGTTGCATTGTTAAGATTGGATTTTTGATTTATGAAAATCTACATATGTGTCGGATGCCCTAAGGGCGTCCGACACGTTGTTTTTAAATACCTTTGCAAAAAACATGTCTAAAGAAAATTTCATAAACCCTATTGATGAAGACAAGGTGGCAGAGTCACCTCACAACCTGCCTTATGCGCATACGGTGGGAGGGTCTGTAGTAAAACCGATTGATAAAGGGCGCATGAAAGGATTGGCCGTATCAGCCATGTACGAGCAGACGGACATGCAGCTTGACCAGATCAGGGAACAAATCGAATTGTTGGCCGCACAAGCAAAAGCCATCCAAAAAAGAGTCGAAATTTCACAACAGATTTATCAGTGTCAAATGAACTTCAAACCTCTCATTGGACATATTTATCATCTTTATCGCCGGGACAATGGGGAGGAAATCCTTTCCATGGTCGCTCCTTCTGAATGGGGACGTACCAATCCACTTACCTTTGTGGCCTCGGTGAAGTTGTTGGCAGATCATACTTGGGAGATATTGGAAAGTGGGGAGTAGGTATTTTGGATATTAGAGGTATTGAGGTATTTTTAATATTTATGCGAATCAGGGGTTGAAAATTAAAAACCATTGATTTTCAAGGATTTAAATCATGGTGATTTTGAAAATCACCATGATTTCATGCTCCAATCAACTGAAAACCAGTCAACTAATTCAACCCCTGATTCGCATTATTTGTAAAAATCAATCATTGAGTCATTTTCTGATCATATGCTTGTTTTTGTGCCCTTTCCAAGATAATAATGTCGTGGAATGGCTCACTCCTGTGGAGCATGACTTTGGCGACCTAAAACAGGGTGTCCCTGCCACTATTGAATTCCGTTTTAAAAACATTTCCTCTGAACCGATGACGATTGACAACGTGCGCTCTACTTGCGGTTGCACTGCCCCTGATTGGGAAGAATCGCCCATTTTGCCGGGCGAAGAAGGTGTCATAAAAATTGAGTACGATGCAAAGAAACTGGGGTTTTTCTACAAAAAAATAAACGTCTATTTCAGCAACCAGCGCAAAAGCGAGAAACTTTCCATTGAAGGCTTTGTCGAATGAACCCGCCTTTTTATCCTTTCTACCCACCCAAACTTTCATTTTAAATTATATTTGCCGCTTTTGAAAGTTTTGAGTTATTGAGTCTTGAGTTATTGAGTAAATACCACATCGGAATGACCTTATTATTCAATAACTCAAAACTCCATAACTCACCAACTCAAAACTTAACCTGATGGCAATTCTGATTTTTTTACTGGTCGCTTATATCCTCTTCAGTGTCACTATGATGAAGCTCTTTGAAAAGGCAGGGGAAGAGGGATGGAAGGCATTGGTGCCAGGGCTGAATTTTATCATCATGTGCAAGCTCGTCGGAAGGAGCAGTGCCCATGCAGCTTGGTTGTTGGTACCGATCGTCAATATTTTCATTTTTGTTGGACTATGCGTGGACATGGTCCGTTCTTTTGGGAAATATGGGTTTGGCCACAGTGCCTTGGCAGTGATATACCCAGCCATTATTTTTTACCTGATTGGGAAGGACAAAAACGACAAATACCTCGGCCCGACCCTCCAGATGGAGCGGGAATATTTCAGCAAAATGGACGAGGCGAAAAAATCAGGCAATACCCGGATGCTGAAAAAGTTAATGCGAACCAACCCCTATAAAAAAGGCCCAATGAGAGAATGGGCCGAGGCCATCATCTTCGCCGTTTTTGCTGCTGCTTTCATCCGCATGTTCCTGATCGAAGCCTATACCATCCCGACCTCTTCCATGGAAGGGTCATTGAAAGTGGGTGATTTTCTCTTTGTCAGCAAAGCTCATTATGGCATCCGCACTCCGAAAACAGTACTGATGTTCCCACTTTTACACAACAGAATCCCTGGCGTAGATGCCGAGAGCTATATTTCAAAACCCAATCTGCCTTTCTACCGCCTGCCTGCTTTAGATGTCATTGAACGGTACGATCCGGTGGTTTTTAATTTCCCAGAGGGGGATAGCGTATATGTTTTCCCTGAAAGGACTTGGAGCATCAATGATTACCGAAGAGGCGCCGTTTCCCCCGCCCGCTTGCGGGACATAAAAAGCGGCAAAGCCCCCCTCGTTGCCCGTCCAATTGATAAAAAAGACCACTATATTAAGCGCTGCATCGGCCTACCGGGCGATAGTTTGCAGATCATCAACAGGCAAGTATATATAAATGGAGAAGCCGCCACAAATCCAAAAGGGTTGCAGTTTTTGTACGATGTGGACGCAGAAACAGATGCTATTGATTATCAGAAGTTATATGACTTGGGGATCAATCTTACAGAAAGCCAATTTGTCTCTGCACTTGTTTATTTAAACAATCAGCAGATACAGTTGCTAAATAGGCTTAAGCCAAATTTGATCATCGAAAAAGATCAAAGACCTTCCAAAGGTTCGTTGTCGCCTTATATCATGAAAGCTCAGAGGTTTGGCATTACGTCTGAATATTTGGACGAATGGGGCATAGATTATGAAAATTGTTTTGTTCAGCGTGGCATTTTCTTTTTGAACAGCGAAGCCGTTGAGAAAATCAAGCAAATGAACGGTCAAGCAACCATAACCCCAAGGGAAAACACCTATGAACCCAACCGCTTGTTTCCTCACAGCGCCAAAATAGGTCAAGGCTGGACGGTGGACAACTATGGCCCCATATATATCCCCAAAAAAGGCGCAACAGTTGACATCAATACCGACAACATTGATTTTTACAAACGCATCATTAGCAATTATGAGGAAAATGAATTGCAAATAAAGGGTGGGAAAATTTTCATCAACGGCCAAGAGTCCACCACCTTTACTTTCAAAATGGATTATTATTGGATGATGGGTGATAACCGACATAACTCCGAGGACAGCCGGGTATGGGGATTCGTACCGCAAAACCATGTAGTTGGGAAGCCTTTGTTCATTTGGTTTTCCACGAAAAATGGGAATATGTGGAACGGCATCAATTGGGGAAGGATATTCTCCTCAGCAAACAAAATGTAAAATATCAATGGTGAATGGTGAGAGGTGAATGGTGAATTGCCTTCACTGAAAATGTCATTTTCTATTTGGGAAATGACATTTTTTTATCCATTCGCCATTTGCCATTCACCGCTCACCATTAAGCCTATGTATTTTTGGCAAAAATTTCTCTTTTATGTTGGAGAAACATCCCCCGTTCGTCAGGCGTTATTTCAAATAAAATCAAGAATCCCTTTATGATTATGAATTCAAGTAAACTCGATTGTAGAACATCCAACCCTTTCTCTTTCATTGCTTTTTTCCTTTTTGCCATGTTATTGCCAACGATGGCATTTTCCCAAAAGGTGGGCTACCAGATCAAACTAAATATAGATGGCTTTGAAGAAGGCGAACTCTATTTGGGCTATTTTTATGGCGACAAGCAATATTTAAAAGACACGGCCTACGTAGAGGCAGATGGGCGCTATTATTTTGAGGGAAATGAAAAACTCGAACCTGGCATCTACATGATCGTTCTGCCACCCGACAATAAATATTTCCAAATATTGGTCAATGACAACGAGCAGTGGCTTACGATGGAAACCCAAATGGATGCGCTGGAGGCCGATATGAAAATCGAAGGCTCAGAAGACAACACTTTGTTTTACAACTACTTAAATTTCCTGACCTCGAAACGACCTGTAGCGGAAGAGCTGAAAAAGAAAATAAAAGAGGCAGAAGAAGCAGGGGATGAAAAGAAAAAGGCAAAATACGAAGCCCAACTAAAAACCATTGATGATGCGGTTTTCGGTTACCAAAAAAACATCACGACCAAACATCCCAAATCGCTGACTGCTACCATCATCAAAGCGAACCGACCGCTTGACATCCCTGAGTTTTCAGGAGAAAAAGAAGAAAAAGAGCGAAAGCGTTTTTATTGGATGCGGGATCACTGGTTCGACAATATTGACCTTGGTGATCCCCGTATGGTCAGGACGCCGTTCTTGTTTCAAAAAATCACCCATTTTGTGGAAAAAATGACAGTGCAGCATCCCGACTCTATCATTATAGCAGTAGATAAAGTCCTTGAAAAAGCAAAGCCCGCTGAGGAAACTTTTAAATATTACCTCATCCATTTCCTAAATGAATTTGCCAAATCCAAGATCGTTGGGATGGATGCCATTTATGTCCATATTGCCAAAAAATATTACGAAACGGGGCAAGCACCCTGGACGGACGAAGAACAATTGCAGAAAATCATAGAAAACGCCAATAAGCTTGATCCACTCCTCATTGGTAAAATAGCTCCGAATATCCAAATGCAATATCAGGACGGCAGCCCTATTCAATTGCATGATTTTAAATCGCCGCTCACCGTGCTGTTTTTCTGGGACCCTGAATGTGGCCACTGCAAAAAGTCCATGCCGGAAATGGTGGAATTTGCAAAAACATATAAGGACAAAGGCGTATCGGTTTTCGCTATCTGCACCCGATTGGTTACCCGCGACGATGAAGGGAAATTCTCAATGGAGGAAGTGGACAAATGCTGGAAATTTATTTCCGAGCAAGACATGGATGTCTTTTGGAATTCTGTTGACCCTTACCACCGCAGCCGATATAAAACCATTTACGACATCCGTTCAACGCCACAGATATATGTATTGGATGAAGACAAAAAGATTTTATCCAAACGCGTTGGAGCTGAACAATTACCGGAAATCCTTGACCATATTTTGAAGGTGAAGGAAAATAAAGAGAATGGAGAGGAGGGAATTGAAAAGGATTAGCCATTAGCTGTTAACTGCTGGTTGTTGATTGTTGATTGTATTGAAACAAAAAAGGAGGTGTTTTGAAAAACGCCTCCTTTTTTGTTTCAAATTGGATAAATATTTTTGTTTATATTTGTATCAATAAAAATAATAAGCCATGATAAAAGATGATGTTATCAGTGAAGGCAATCCCATTTCATATTATGAATCTGATTACGAAACAGAACGCAATAAACCTATGCCCAATAGACTGCACGGTACACTCCAAGGAAGAATAACCTCTCAACTATACTCTCGTTATGGTGATCGTTACGAATTTCCTACCGAAGTTAGCTTGGCCACTACACCACCTAAAACACCTGACATTTGCATTTATCCTTTAATCGAATTGGTTAGAAAGGATATTAAGGCAAAAGAAGAAGAACCCCCTATCACAACCATTGAAATCTTGTCCCCCTCTCAATCAATTGATGAATTGACCAATAAAGTTAGAGATTTATATTTCCCAATGGGGATTCAATCAGCTTGGATCGTTGTCCCTGCTTTCAAAGCAATACATGTTATGTTGCCTGACGATAATAATTTCTACTTCGATAAAGGTATGTTACAAGACCCTGCTACTGGTATCGAAATATCTGTCGATAAAGTATTCGAGCGGGTAGTATAAGACAGGTTTTGCATAAAATCGCTAAAACCAAAATACTCAATAACCTAATCAAGCCCCGATCATCATTTTCCGCTTCTTCGCCCAATCTTCCCTCCTAACAAAAGTAATAGGCACAAAATCTTCGGTAGGCTCACCAATAAAATAAAGCATCCATTCCTCGTCATAATCATTTAGAATATCTCGGATACAATCAACCCGGTTTACGATGGGCAGTTTACAATCCGTCCAATAAAATAGTTCGACCCGGTATTGCAATTGCTGCTTTTCGCCGTTGATGGTCATTTCAATTTCGATTTCCTGCTTGCCCCTGCCGGGCGGGATGGGTATTGCGATATGAGGCATGGTTTAGTGATTAGTAGATTAATGATTAGTAATCAGAAGATTTGTGAATAGTGCATCAATGCTTGTGCCAGTAGTTGTAAAGCGTTTATTTTCAATGTTTTAAACATGATTGTAAAATAATCATTTTATTAAAAATGTTCATTGATGGACGGTTGGTGCTTTGAAAGCGCACATTTTCAATAGTACACCAAACAACCTCTATCCCTCAGTTCATTGATCCATTTAGGCAATTTTAATTCTTTGATCCACCGGAGGTCGAGTTTTTCTAAGTTAGGTAAAAACCGAATAGAATTGGGTAGCCTTTTCAATTTATTGGCTCGTAAATCAAGGGTTTGCAATTGGGACAAATTCTTAAAAACATCTGGAAGTGAATTGATTTTATTGTTCCTTAAATTAAATGCTCGTAAACTAACCAATCCGCCGATAGAAGTCGGTAAATCGCTCAGACTATTATTTTCCAAATCCAAAACCCTTAATTGCTCCAATGCACCAATATCCTTGGGCAAAGCTTCTATTCTATTGTTCATTAAATATATTTCCCTTAATTCATTTAGTAAACAGATATCATCTGGCAAAACTTTAATAACATTGTTATAAAGCCGTAATTCGGCCAATGAAACTAAACCTTTAATGGAATTAGGTAAATAGGTCAGCAAATTGTCGGTAGCATTTAAATATTTTAATTTGTTGAGGTTATTAATGGAAGCTGGTAATTTCTTTAATTTATTATTGCTCAAATAAAGAAAAGAATCCAATCCGCTTAATTCGCCAATACTCTCGGGCAGATCAGTGATTCCGTTATGCCCAAGGTCAAGCATTTTTAAATTATCCAAATTTCCAATTAGCGGATCAATCTCAGAAATTTTATTGACACTTAAATTGAGGATTTCCAATTGACTCATTTGCCATAATTGGGTTGGAACATTTTTAATCTCATTATTATAGACCGATATTTTTTTGATTCTTTTATTGGAAAAATCTATGTCAGGAAAACCAGTTAGTCTTTTATTTTCAAAATAAAGTTCCATGTTTGTTACTCATTTAAGAAAGAGTGTTTAGTATTTTTATTTTCCAAAGCTAAATATGCTTCTTTTAAATTAATCAATGAAAACCGAATTTCATCCCCTGGTTTCAATTGGGCAAGCCTATCCATATCCGCCAAAATAACATTGGCGATTCGATGATAACCACCAGTTGTTTGTGCGTCTGAAAGCAATAGGATGGGTTGTCCCGAATGGGTGATTTGAATTGTACCGGGAACAATGCCCGAAGAAATGATCTCCCGCTCAGGTAAAAAACCAGAAATGCTTTTTTCGAGCCGATAACCCATACGGTTTGAATCAGGAGAAACCTTAAACGTTTTACTAAAAAAATTGCCAATAAATGCACGAGAAAAACATTCAAATTCTGGCCCAGACAAAACACGGATAACGATATTGTCGGCAAAACTAAAATCGTCTAATTTTCTTTTTTTAATCGGTAGTTTTGAAATAATATTTATTTCACTTTTTTTCTGAATACGCCCTCCCGTCACTAATTCTTTTCCATTAAATACAATCGCACTGCAACTCCCTAACCAGGGTTCTATTTGCCATTTTCCTCCCACTGCTAAATAACTACGACAGCCATTATTTAATTTTCCAAAAGAAATAATGTCATCTTGCTTAACTTCCACTGATTCATATAACGGGGCGAATCCGCCATTAATTGTTGGTGACATATCAGCGCCAGTAATAGCAATGTGGGCATTTCCCGAAATTTGAATTTGTGGCCCCATCATCGTAATCTCTAAAACCGGATTATTGATGGGATTTCCAACCAGCCAATTTGCAATTTGCATGGCGGTTTTATCCAATGCCCCACTCACGGGCACTCCATATTTTTGATAGCCGATGCGCCCTTCGTCTTGCACAAGGGTCAGCATACCGGGTTTTATAAAATGGAGTTTACAGTTGGGCATATACTTTTGATAAATTAAACTTTCCAGCAATTACGTTATTTTCCATTTTCTCATACTCATTTTTTGAAATAGAATAAAATTGCACTAAATCGCCTGCTTCAAATAAAAATGGGTTTTCTTTTTTGGGGTCAAAAATATCTAGTGGCGTTTGCCCGATAATTTGCCATCCTCCCGGTGCATCCAGTGGATAAATGCCTGTTTGTTTACCTGCCAGCCCTACTGAGCGGGCAGGCACTTTTAATCGGGGCTTTTTTTTCCTTTGGCAATTTAATTTATCGGGCAATATTCCCATATAAGCGAAGCCCGGTAAAAACCCTAACATATAAACACGGAATATGGACGAGGTGTGTGATTTTATTATTTCTTCACGAGAAATATTCAATTGTTTTTCCAATTCATCTAAATCAAGCGAGTATGGTGGCTCGTAACAAACGGGAATCAATAATTTACGTTGGTTCTTTTTTATTGGCAATTCGTCCATTTGCTGAGTTAATGATTTAATTAACCCAACCAGCAACTCATAATTAATTTGCAAAGCATCGTATCCGACAGTGATTGAACAATAAGCTGGTGTACAAGACAGAACTCCCGGAATTATTGCCTTTTTAATGGCATGGGTAAATGCGATTACTTTATCATTGATTGCTTCGTCAATCTTTTGTTCAAAATTAATCAGTAAAGCAGCATCGCCATATTTTAAATATTCAATCACGATGTAAAACTTTTTTTAACAATACCGTTGGCTTTTAATTCTTGGTCTATTTTTTTTAAAATATCTACCACAGATGGGTTGTCGCCATGAATGCAAATACTTTGGGCGTTGACGGCTACTTTTTCTCCAATATTAGAATAAACACACTTATTTAAAACAATAGACAATACCTGCTCTGCTACTTGGTCAGGGTCTTGAATAACCGAGCCTTTTTTTGCCCTTGACATCAATGATCCATCCTTTTCATATTTCCGGTCGGCGAATGCTTCGGCAATGAATTTCATGTTTTCTATTTCACAGACTTTTTCCGTAATACTACCTGCCAAGCCCATAAGCATTAAATTATCATCTATTTCTTTCAAAGCTTCAATTATTACGTGGGTTTCTGCTTCGTCTTTTGCTGCCTGGTTATATAACGCACCATGCGGTTTTACATATTTTAATTGACCACCATGGCTTTCCACCAATCCCTTTACAGCAGCGATTTGATATTTTAGTGTTGATTTTAATTCTTCTTTTTTCAACTGCATATACCTTCTGCCAAAACCTGCCAAATCGGGATACGATGGGTGGGAACCAATTTGCACACCGTATTTTATTGAATTTAATATTGTTCTTTCGATATGCACTGGATCACCACCGTGGAAGCCACAAGCAATATTCGATGAAGTGATAAAAGGGAAAATTGCTTCGTCATTGCCAATTTTAAACTGGCCGTAACTTTCCCCCATGTCGCAGTTGATGTCTATTGTCATAATGGTGAATGGTGAATGGTGAATAGGGCAAACGAAAAATCAAATAAACATTATTGTCAAAATAATTATTTAACCGTTTTTATATCATTTATCTTTTACTATTCGCCATTTTTTACAGGGTTTTCTTATAAAGACTTAAAAGCTAAAATTATTCCTTTTAGGCCAATCATAACGGTTATCAAAATTACAATAATGCCTAACATATTTACCATTAATGAATTAACATATTTACCCATTATATTTTTATCGTTCATGATCCACAATAAAAAGGACGCAATAATAGGCAGTAATAATCCATTGGCGACTTGAGCAAATAAAATGACCATCGTTGGTTTAAATCCGAGGCTGGAAAATACGATGCCTACCAATAGTACAAATAACCACACCAGCCTGAATTTTTTTCCTTTTAAATCTTTTTTCCAACCCAATATTTCTGAGGTAGCAAAGGCGGCTGCCAAGGGTGCAGTAATTGAAGAAGACAATCCCGCTGCCAAAAAACCAAAAGCAATAAACAAAAAAGACCAATCGCCCAAAATAGGGATTAATTGTTCCGACAAATCTGCTGCACTACTAACCACTTTTTCCTGCCCCTGAAATGCCACCGCCGAAGTAATTAATATGGCCATCGTAACAATACCGCCGAATATTACCGAGATATAAGTGTCCCATCGGGAATCGGATAAATTATTTTCTCCCGGCCATTTTTCCTTAACTGTTGAAGCATGTAGAAATAAATTATAAGGCACTACCGTTGTGCCGATCAAACCAATTACCATCAGTAGGGATTTACTGGGCAGGGCGGGCAAAAACAGTCCTTTTAATATTTCGTCAATATTTGGTTTTAATAGTATGGCCGACAATAAAAATACCAGCCCCATCACGCTGACCAAGACAACCAATGAACGTTCGATCAATTTATATTTTCCACTGAATAATAATAAAAATGCAACCACCCCGATAGCCAAAACCAACGGGTTGACTGGCAAACCTGACCCAAGAGAAATTTCTCCAAAGCCTAAAACAGCCCCAGTAATATTACCAGCCTCATAGGCTGCGTTTCCAATTAAAATAGCGCTAATAACCAATATGGCGGAAAATATTTTCAACCATTTAATGTTGATTTTACGTCGGATGGCTTCCCCAACCCCCATACCACCAACAACACCCAATCGAGCCGACATTTCCTGCAAAAGCAATGTCGCAAAAAGGGAAAAAAGAATGGCCCACAAAAGGGTATAGCCAAAACCAGCTCCAGCCATTGTCGCGGTCGTAACAGTGCCCGGCCCGATAAAGGCTGCGGCTACCATTGCCCCTGGGCCAATATTTTTTAGTTTAGCCAACATTCGAAAAAATTACACCTGTGTTCGTCTTTCCAATAACTGAATACACCATATGGCCACAAGGTAAAAAAAATGCCGATGCATCCAATCGGGATGCACCGGCATTCAAAAATCATCTCTCAAATGTTTCTAAAAGGATAGATTAACAATTAAATTTTTTAGTTTCTGGAGTGGGAACAGTTCATCGGCATCGGCTATTGGGTGGGAAGCCCTATCAGTTGCAACATCAATCTGTTGCGATTCAGTAACTGGCTCACACCCTGCCCTGAATCGCACCACAGCCATCAGTACAAATGCAGTGACCAAGGTAAGCGCATAAATTTTCAGGAACTCAGTGCGAGTTTCTTTTTTGCCTTCTATCTGTTGAGAGTAGTACATTTTAAAAATTTTAAAAAAGTCGGGTAATTTCTTGACCATATATTGACAACGGGTGTGCCAACAGACCTAACTTATTGTTTTTCAATGACTTGACATTTATTTAACGGTTGCTCTTTTGCCTAAAAACGGACATTGGGCAAAACAAACGTCCGAAAATGAACAATCAAAGTTTCTTGAAAGCCATACAACGCTGGGCAACCTTACTCCATCTTTTGCAAAAAACTACAGCTCGTGAAATATCCATGTAAACTTTTTTATTTAATGATGCTATTTTATTCCATTTACCCCTATGATGGAATGAGCCAAAAAAAATTCGGAGGTGTTGACGTTGAAAAAGTCCAAAAATATTTTGAAATAGAATTCGAACTCAACCAATTGATGAACCAAAAAAAGGATAGTTTAGAGGCCATTGGAAAAGCATGGAAATCCGATTTTTATATTAAAGTGCAGTATTTCAGAGATGCTTGTTATAGAACCAAAGAAATGGAGGATAAACTCAGGGCGGAAGGACTCGCACTCGAAAATTTTGCATCAATCATAGAAGATTCGCTCCAAATTTAGAAATGGGATATAATGGAAGAAATCACATTTTTTACAAAAGAGAAAACAATTGAATATGGTCAGCTAAATGAATATGCTATGATTTTTGATACTTCCAATGCATTATATTTTGTTGAAAAGAATGACATTACCTCTGGCGTACTTTATTTCATTTTACAAGATCATAGAAGTCATGTTTTGATAAAAACGTTTTTAAACCAAAAATTAGAACAAGTACTAGAGATAACCAACGCATGGAATAAAAACACAAGCAAATAGATATTTAAGTAAATTTGCAAAAAACAGTATTTATGGAAACGTATGCACAAGTTCTGAATTATGCCATCCCATTTTTCGTCACCCTCATTATTATTGAGCAAGTTGCTGCCCATTTCATGGGCATAAAAATCAACCGGGGTACGGATGTGATATCCAGCCTTAGTTCAGGTAACTCCAATGCTATTAAAGATGTGCTTGGCCTGAGCGTGGCCATTGTAGGTTACAGTTGGTTGGTGGACAAAGTGGCATTGTTTCACATCGAAACAACTTGGGTCGTGGTCGTGGTTGCATTTGTTGCCAAAGATTTTGCGGGCTATTGGATGCACCGCTGGGAACATTCCATCAACTTTTTATGGAATCGGCACATCATTCACCATAGCAGCGAGGAGTTCAATCTGTCCTGTGCGCTTCGACAAAGCATTTCCAAGATATTCTCCATTTTCGCCCTTTTAATGCTGCCCGCAGCTATTCTGGGTGTACCTGCCAAAGTGGTTGCCATCGTTGCACCGATCCATCTGTTTGCCCAGTTTTGGTACCATACACGTTTGATCGGCAAAATGGGCAGGTTCTTGGAATATTTCATTGTAACCCCATCGCACCATCGGGTACACCATGCCATGAACCCAGAGTACTTGGATAAAAATTACAGCCAAATATTCATTATTTGGGATCGCATGTTTGGCACTTTCCAGCCTGAACTAAAGGAGGTCGAACCAGTTTATGGCGTCAAGCGACCAGCGAAAACCTGGAATCCGATCCTCATCAATTTCCAGCATTTTTGGTTGTTGTTCACAGATGCATGGCGCACGGAGAGTTGGAAGGAAAAATTTTTACTTTGGTTCAAACCGACTGGTTACCGCCCCGCAGATGTGGCTGAAAAATACCCTGTGCAAATTGTTGACAATATGGCCACTTTCAAAAAATACCACTCCAACCCCAGTAATAAACTACTTACCTGGTCGTGGTTTCAAATGCTTGTAACTTTTGCTTTGATGTTTTATATGTTCAATAATATTGTCGAGATTGGCATGCCGGGCATGTTCATTTACGGCGCTTTTCTGATTGTCTGCATTTATAGTTACACGACTTTGATGGATAAATCAAAACAAGCTATCCTGACTGAATTTATAAAAACCATTTTTGGGCTTGGGCTGATCTGGTGGCAAGGTAATGACTGGTATGGGCTGGCTGCCGTTTCTCCTACACTGGTCTATTTAATGGCGGCTTACCTGATTTTCTCCTTTGCCGTTGTTTACTATTTTGTAAAAACGGAAACAGAGGTGGAGGTGAAAAAAGTGCAGAGTCTTGCTTAGTAAACACCCCTCTCTAGATTGACCTTCCTCTCAGGCATGAAAATCAATCTTTTCAAAAAGTGTATAGCAACTTAGCATGGCAGTGTTCTTATGTTAAAAAAGGCGGAAGCCAAAAGCGGAAGCCATTCTTAGCGTTTGCATATAGTTATGATTACCAGCCAAAGAAATCTTCCAAATAGGCAAAAAAAAGGTGACCTTCTCATAATCAAGAAGGCCACTGTAAAAACACGCTCTCTCTAATTATCTTTAATAACGAATTATTGTCATAAAAAGTTGGCTGTGTGCCTGGTTTTCATCCCGCATTCCCTTCCTACCACTTTCAGATTACTGCTAATCAAAACCCACATTTTCTTTGCATTTTCAAATCTCCGCAATTCTACGGAAAAAATCAATATCCAAGAAATTTTCTTAAAGATAATAGCAATATTTCAAAATAGATGACGGCAAATGTCGGTCAAATCCACAAAAGAAGACAGGAAATAGTCTTTTTTACAGCGTTTTACAGAACCACCCCCTTTCAATAACCTCCAACCTTTCTTTTTCAGGTTGCTTATGAATAGTCCCACTGCCCCAAATAAGCTTCCAAACCTCCCTTTTGAAACATGGGTTTCATTTGTAAATATTGCGATGGTGTCTTTCCCACAACCATCTTAAAATCCTTGAGGAAATGGCTCTGGTCATAATAATCCAATGCTGCCGCAACCGAGGAAATTTGCCTCCTGTAACCTTGCTGCCGTAAAATAATGCTTGCCTTCTTTACACGTATGAGCCGGGCATATTGCTTAGGTGTCAGGCCAATGTTCTTCTTAAACAATTTTTCTACATACCGACGGCTGGCGTGGATATTCTGCCGAAGCGACTCAATATTTATCGTACCACTGGTTTTAAAAATTTGTTGAATGGCAAAGGTCAAAAAAGGCGTTTCCAGTTTTTGCGATGCTAATTTTTTCAGAAAAAAACCATCCAATAAAGGGGCTGCCTTTTCCAACGTATCAATAGAACGGACATCCCTCGCCAATTGACGGAATTCTTTGTCACGGGTCAGGCATTCCAAATCGGTCACTTTATTATTTAAATGCCAAATCGGATCATCAAAAAGCAGGTAGGGTGTCCAAGGATACATTTTTACAAACAAAATACTTGTATAGGGTGGAAGCAAGGTAAGAAAACGGTGAGTAAGCTGGCCGACGACGCCAGTACCCGGCATGCGGCATGCCTCTAAATTACCAGGTTTTACAATCACTTGTTTTTGTAAAGAAAAAACTATTTCGGGGTAACCGTCGGGTACAAGATCCAATAGCTCGGGCCGGTCGCCACATTGGATTTGCCAATAGCCTTGAATAAAATGGTTTAGGGTTTTGGCAGGCTCTACACGATGAAAATTTAGCATACTTTATATTTCAGCCAAATATAAGTCAGCTTGGAGAGCCTGCAAAAAGTTGATCACTAAATTTGGGAAATAGCTATTCTTGGCGGAATGAAAGGCGTAATAAAAAAAGGTTGGTCACCTGGATTATGCCAAATAATTCGGCAGGAAGAATTTAGCTTGAAAATGTTTATATCTGCATATTGTATTTCACGTCTATATTTTCATATCGCCTACAAATCGAATACCCGATATTTTCCCGGTGTCACATCAAAACATTTTTTAAAAACCAAGGCATAAAGAAAAGCCTGCCGTAACCTCTTTATCAAGTCGCAATGTTGGCTGCATACTAATCCGCAATTTCTCACCTTTTGTATGTTGGTTAAATTGATTGGTAAAATCGAAGATGTCGCTTTGTTTAACTTTTTTATTTCTATATATCAAGGAAGCAGCTAAAGCAACGGCCGCCCCTCCAGCCATTAACACAATACCCTTGCTTTGCCTATTTTTGCCATAATAAAAATCTTCATTATTTGGAGTTGCAGTTAGAATCCCGCCGACCATCATCCCTGTTCCAATAACAGCGCCTGCACCTAAAATGATCCCTGCATTCTGCCGCCTTTTCTGCAATTCTTTAAATCTCGGTTCAAGCGAAGTAAAAAGTTCGGGATCGAGTGTTCTAAGGTCAGCCATCAATGAACTAAGGCCTTTGTAACTGCTATGGTAATAATAATCACCCCATTGCAGTTTTTCAATTGGATATTGATTGTAGTTATAGGATTCCTCTGTTTGCGCAGACAATGTACCTGAGGTAATGATAAATAAAATTAAAAGTAGGTTCTTTTTCATAATCATAATTTTAGAGCGAAGAATAATACTGGGTTTTTTCCAGGTTGGCTAAATTAAAAAGCAAATCTATATGCGAGAATTAAGTTCCTACATTTAAGGCAATTTTAACTAAGGAACGTGTAAAAAATAACTTATAACATCCTGCTGTTTCTTTTGCCCTTATTTTTTCCTTTAAAATCAGTCATAGTATCAATAATACTCCTTCTTTTAAAGAAAATCTAAGGACAAAATAATCATAATATTTCTCTGCGTGTTTTTCATAGCGTTTTAGCAAATCAATATATTTTAACCAAATTCAAAGGGCGGGAATTGATTCCCGCCCTTTGAATTTGGTACAATAATAAAATAGCCTTGGAAATTATTATTTCTAAAAATAAATCCTGTCAATATTTAAATTCATTATTCACTTCGCAACGACTCTACCGGATTTGCCAGTGCCGCACGGATGCTCTGAAAACTCATCGTCAAAAAAGCCACTAAAACAGCGGCCATGCCTGCTACCGCAAAATGCCACCATTGTAGGTCAATTCGATTGGCAAAATCTTCCAGCCAATTATTCATAACATACCAAGAAACTGGTGTGGCAATGACCAAAGCGACTATGACCAATTTCAAAAAATCTTTTGACAATAAACCCACAATGCCGGAAACCGATGCACCCAGAACTTTTCTAATACCAATTTCCTTTGCCCGTTGCTGCACAGTGAGCGAGATGAGGCCAAACAACCCAAAACAGGAAAGGAAAATGGCAACAAACGCAAAATTGGAACCTAATGATGCTAAGCGGTCTTCGTTCTGATAGGCTTCGGCCAACGACTCATCCAAAAAGCGGTATTCAAATGCTTTGGTAGGAAAAAACTCCAGCCATGTTTTTTCCAACATTGCCAAAGTAGCCGGCAGGTCATTGTTCTTCAAGCGGATGCCGAAAGTGGAAAATACACCGGGCCTGACATCAAGCACCAATGGCTCCAATGCCAGTTGCATGCCCGAGGTAGCATAGTTTTTCACCACCCCGACTATTTTGCCCTTTTTGCCTCCAAAACCTATGTTTTTTCCGAGAGCATCTTCAGGGCTGTCCCATTTCAACTCTTTGACAGCCAATTCATTGACCATGAAACCCGTCAAGTGGTCGGTACCAAATTCCTTATCAAAGTCACGTCCAGCCACGATCTCCAGACCAAACGTTTCGGCATAATCGTAATCCACTGAAATGGCAGGCAACACGACATTATCTTCGGCGGTAAGCTTATCGGTAGTGATTGGATGATAAACCCTCCCGATCCCAGGCAAGGCTGACCCCAAGGTAATGGCTTCCACATTTGGGTTTTGCAACAGACGTTCCTCGAAGGCATTCATCCTTGCCCGCATGGTTGAGTCGCCTGGGGCAAACAGGGAATTCAGGTTTTGGCTCTGCAATGGCACACCTATAACATGCTCGTGATTGAAACCCAAAGGCAAACCTTGCATGTAATTGATCTGTGAAAGGATAATCAGCGTGCCGCAGATCAGAAGGATGCCGACAGCAAATTGAACGGTAATCAGTGACTTCCGCAGCCAGCCTGACGAAGTACCACTCCCCTGCCCTATTTTGTCCTGAAATATCTCCACTGGCTTAAAGCGGCTTGCTATCAAGGCAGGATATGCTCCGGCCAGTGTTCCGGCCAATATGAAAACGCCTATGAAAGTAGCGGTCAGCGGCACATTTTTCAACAAGCTAAAAGATAATTGCTGATCCACCAATCCGCTCAGGTAGGGCAACAACCAATCTATGGCCACCAAAGCAATCAAGAAAGCAATCAAACTAACCATCAGCGTTTCGCCCATAAACTGCCAAATGAGGCTTTTCCTCCCTGCCCCCAACACTTTCCGAACGCCTACTTCTTTGGTGCGGTTGAGGTACATCGCCGTGGAAAGGTTGATGAAATTGATACAGGCAATCAGTAATATCAGGAAACCAATGGCCGTGAAAAAACGGAGGTATGTCATGGGGGATGTTTCGCCAGTGGCAGGAGCAGCCAAATGGACATCTTTTATCGGAAACAATTTAAATCGCTGATTCTTAATGATTTGTTCATGGCCATACCGCTCCATAAAGGCAATCATGCCCTCATCAATGTCTGCCGGATCAACACCCTCTTTTAGCCGAATATAAGTAGGTGAGTGAGAAGCCATAAAATTGCGTTGGGTCACATATTCGATGGCTGGCCGGACATTGTCTTCTTCCACATCGGCCATATTCCGATAAGGGACGAGTAAGTCAATATCGAGGTGGGTATTGGAAGGCAGGTTTTTCATAACCCCCGAAACTGTGAATGGCCCTTTATCCGCTAGCATGAGTTGTTGGCCCACTGCGTCACTTTTTCCAAAAACCTTTTGAGCTGTTTCTTCCGTTAGCACGATGGAAAAAGGTTGGTGGAGGGGTTCGTTCGCATTGCCATTTACAAAGTCGAACTCAAAAAGATCCTGAACAGTGCTATCGGCAAACACTGCACTTTCGATTTCAAACGATTCCTTGGCATCCACAGCTCGGACAGTAATGCCCCGAAAGTACAAACGTGCAATTTGCTCGATTTGGGGAAAATCCTGCCGCATCAACGGGGCTATGGGAGCAGGGATAGAACCCAAGACCTGCTCTGAACCACCAAATGTGGCGTGATAGTTTACCCGGTACAGGCGCTCGACGTTGGGGTGGTATTCATCGAAATGCTTTTCATGGTTCACGTATATGAGCAGTAAAAAACAGCAGGCCATACCAACGGCCATACCTGCCAAATTGATGAAAGTGAAACCTTGCTGTTTCCAAAGGTTGCGGAAGGAAATTTTGAAATAATTCTTTAGCATGAGTAAATTAGTGATTGGTTGATTGGTGGTTAGGAGCACAATGGGCATGCCAGCGTGGTAAGGCTTTGGTTTTTAATTAGTTACGTGTTTTTTGAAAAACTATAGATGTGCGGAAGTGAACATTTTCTATCTTGGAGTGAACGCTTGTATATTAATTAACTCAAGTTGCGATGAATAGGCTTTCAAAGGTAAAGTGGTTTATCGGTGTACGGTTTAACGGTTTATCGGCTGCTAAAGCCTGATATCCGGTACACCGATAAATCGTTATACCGATACACCGCAACTTGAGTTAATTAATAAAAGGCACATGTGCGTGTAGCACATGCGCCTTTTTTACTTTTGGTTCTTTGACAATTTTCGTGGAGCGAAAAAAAACAGGAAGAGAGGGAGATAAAAAAATAAAAAATTTTCAATTTTTTATTTTTTTATCTCCCTCTCTATCAGAGTATTAGGGGGAAAGAAAAATTTTTTCAAAATTTTTCTTTCCCCCTAATACTCTGATATTCTGAGTGGCTTCCACGGGATTTGTCAAAGAACCTTACTTTTCAATAAATAACCATATCAATCTGGCACTTTTGCAGGATTCAACAAATCATAAAACTGATCGAGTTTTGGTAAAATGATGATACGGGTGCGACGGTTGGTGGAGCGCCCTTCAGCAGTATCGTTACTGGCGAGGGTATTGTACTCACCTCGTCCCGCAGCGATGAGGCGATTGGGGTTCACATTGTGCTGCGTTTGCAGGGCACGGACAACGGAAGTAGAGCGCTTGACGCTCAAATCCCAGTTGTCTTCAACGCAATTGTTTTTAATCGGCACATTGTCGGTGTAGCCTTCGACCATCACCTCAAACTCTTGGCGGGACTTGACGATCTGAGCTATTTTACCCAACACTTCATTGGCACGGGATGTGAGTTTGTAGCTACCGCTTTCGTACAACATTTTATCTGAAAGATTGACGAATACTACTGTTTTATCCACCTTCACTTCTACATCTTCATCTTCAATTCCATCCTTTAGAACGCCTTTCAAATTAATGGCAAGGGCCAAATTGATAGAATCCGCCCTTGATTTGGCAGCTTGGAGGAGGTGGATGTATTTGTCTTTGCGTTCCAATTGTTGCAAGGTCTCTTTGATATTGTCGCTTGCCGATTTGGACAGGGTGGTCAGGTCGTCCACTTGGTTGAGTTGTTTGTCGCGGGTAGTGCGGCAATCGGCCAATTGGTCTTTCAAACTCTCAATTTGTTCCTGCTTGAGTTTTGCGGTATTCTCTGCATTGCGGATGTCGCCTTGCATTCTTTCTTTTTCCTGCTGGCAGATGGAAAGACGGTTCATGTAATCATTGAGGCTTTCGCCACATTTGCCGAGTTGCTCATTGGCCAGTTTCAGATCGTTGGTTACAGCATCGAACTGCTTTTTGCTGACACAGGACGTCATAACAAGTCCGGCTAGAATAAAAATGAAAATATGGGTTGTTGATTTCACGGTAATTGTTTTAAAAGTTAAAGGTATGCTACTATAAAGTTTGACTGGGGTATTTGTTGAATGGGACCAGTTGTTTTTTTTACCTCAAAAGGCAGTCAAAGTACTATTTTTTTGTCTTCAATGCCGCTTACTCCCAATGTGCCATGCTGATCATCGCTTTGGGATAGTCGGCCCCAAGGGTAAAATGTAATTCTTCCTGTTCTTTTGAAGTCAAAGTATCGGGGCGATGGATACGGCTTTGTGGCACAGCGGCCAATTCGGGCAACCACAATTTCACATAATCACCTTTAGGGTCATGCTGTTTTGCCTGGTTGAGGATATTATAATGAGGGTCTTCTTTTGGGTCATTGCCCACCCCGGCGAGGAAGTTCCAGTTGCCCCAATTGCTGGCCGAATCGTAATCGATTAATACACTTTCAAAATATTCAGCCCCCATTTGCCAATTCACTTTGAGGTCGTTTATAAGAAAGCTGCCTACGTTTTGACGGCCTCTGCTCGACATGAATCCGGTTAGCGCCAATTCCCTCATATTGGCATCAATGAAGGGAACGCCTGTACGGCCTTCTTGCCAAAGTTTGAAAAGGTGGCGGTCATTTTTCAGGTTTTCATTTTTGCTTTGCCGGAGGCCGCCTATTTTAAAAATGTTGTTGCCATGCTTTTTGGCCATCAGACGGAAAAAATCCCGTCTGATCAAACCCAGAAAAATAGCATGCGTAGATTCATTCCTTCCGTGGCTGGTTTCAAATTTTTTCAGTTCATGATAAATCGTTTTTGGAGAAACGCAGCCCATTGCCAGCCAAGGTGAAAATTTAGTTGAAAAATCACCGCCGATGAGGCCGTTTCTCGTCTCTTTGTAATTTTTTGCGAGTTCGCTATTTTTAAAATAATAATAGAGCCTTTCCAGCCCCTCCGTTTCACCTCCTTTAAAAGGCAAAACAGCTCGCCCATCCTCCAGTATTTCACCAAACCCAAAGTCGGTCATACTTGGGATACCTCCAGAAGGGATTGAAGCTGAAAAAGGAGGGACGGATGCTGGTGTTGCAAGCGGTTTTCTTACTGATATAAAACGTTCTACCTCTTTTCTGAAATGGGTGAAAGAATCAGGGGCATGGGTGATGGGAAAAGGCAGATCGGCTGTATAGTACAGTAGTTTTCCTCTTGAGAAGCGGACTTCTTGGCCGATACTCCACAGTTTCTTTTCCAAGGCATCTTGGATATCCACTTCCTCCTGTGTGCGCTCCCGGTTGCAAAACACCCAACTTGACTTTTGTTGAAAAGCAATTTTAAAAATCTCCTCCTCTGCCTTGCCGGTTCTTACGATCAAGTCTGTTCCCAGCTTACGCAACGATGCACGAAGCTCCTCCACACTTTCAATAATAAATTTGGTGCGGTGGTAACCAGTCTTTGGTAAGCCCAAGAGGCGGGTCTTACCGGAAAAAAATCTTTCATCAAAAACGTAAACGGGAATGATTTCACTACAATAGTGGAGTGCCTCTACCAGAGCTTCGTTATCGTGCAACCTCAAGTCCTGCCGAAACCATACTATTCCTTTTCGTTTTTCCATGGAAGGAAATGAAAATTATAATGAAAATGAAAATAGGTGTTAATTACCATCAAATAGCAATCTATAAATATCCACACTATCTTTTCATTTTCCATAAAGAGTTTTCTTATAAAACTTTATGGTTCTTTGACAAATCCCGTGGAAGCCATTCAGAATATCAGTGTTTTAAGGGAAAGAAAATTTTTTTCAAAAATTTTCTTTCCCTTAAAACACTGATAGAGAGGGAGGTGAAAAATAAAAAATTTTCAATTTTTTATTTTTCACCTCCCTCTCTTCCTGTTTTTTTATTGTTCCACTATAATCATCAAAGAACCAACTTTATTAGACAATAATTCTCATCTAACCATTTTTTATAAGAAGCCCTTATTTCCAAAGTACTTTATTTCTTAAATAATGTACAGCTTAAGCCAAAGAAGGTTTAAGAGTTTTTTACTTTTTTTCCTGAAATAATGCCCAAACTTTTTCCGCTATTCCCAAAGTCAATTTTTCTACAAAATAACTGCCTGCTGCTGGGTCGGCCACTCTGTCAAAATAACTTTCCAACTGCAAAATATGCTGCACATTCCGGGCAATGCGGCGGGTGAAACCAGATGTTTTTCCAAAGTGAGCATCGGCAGGTAAAACTGTCAACCTATCAGCACCGCCGATAATGGCCGACATCGCCTGAGCAGTTGCCGCAATCATATTGGAGTGGTCATCACCCGATTGACAGGCAGTGGCCAAGTGTGCTTCGATTGGGGGCATTGCATCAGCAATGTTGTATGCTTTTAAAATATTTGCCCACAGCATGCGCAGCGCCCGAAGTTTGGCGATTTGGATAAAATAATTTTTCCCAATTGCTACTGAAAATTGAAGGTGCTGGTTGATAAATGCAGGTGGGTGTTTTTCAGATGCATACTGGTGCAGAAAATTTTCTCCTCTTATTAATATTTCCAATAATTCATCGACAGGATTTTCATCTGAAAAATCATTTTCACCACTAATTGTAAAAAATTTAATTCCTTGGCCCACATCTTTTATTTGTTCCAATAATTGGCTCATTTCCTCCGGTTGAGTGGAAGCGCTATTTTCCCAATTGAAGCTGGCTTTTATTTTTTTTACACTTAATTCTTTTAGTGAAATATATTTTAAAAAAGAGGTGAGCAAGGAAATTAATTTGGCGTTTTTATTTTTAGAAAAAAAATGGAGGGAAATCATTTCCAAACCCACATTGCTCAGTAGAATAGCTAAACTTCCTCCAGAAATATTTTCATCCAAAATCAGCCGTGGTGCATTTACACCATTTTCCAACGCGTTTAACAACTCGCTATTTGATTTAATCAAGTCATCATTTACATGAATGTCTTCACCAATCTCCCAACCATTTTGAACGAGCAAGGGCATTGGCAGGTCAACCATGTCATCACTGTGGTTGAATGGTGAAAAAGGAATACCGCCAATTTCAAAATCAAGATCGGCAATAGGTTTTCCTTTTAAGTCTCTCTCCACTTTTGCTAACCATTCAGCTTTAGAAACGGGTCGGAAACCATCGAAAAGTTGGGTTGTTTTTTCCATAAACAAAAAATAAAAAAGCCGCTGCAAACATACGCAGCGGCTTCCTTTATTGTAGCTCGGATTTTCAAATCCGAGCAGTTTTTATTGTAAACACCCAGATTTGAAAACCCAGGCTACATTTCTAATCAATAGCGGTAGTAGTCAGGCTTGTATGGCCCCTCTTTCGGGACGCCAATATAATCGGCCTGATCTTGTCGCAACTCTTCCAATTCCACGCCGATCTTTGCCAAGTGCAAGCGAGCTACCTGCTCATCGAGATGCTTTGGCAGGGTATATACTTTGTTTTCATATTTGTCACTGTGATTCCAAAGTTCCATCTGCGCCAATACTTGATTGGTAAAGGAATTGGACATTACAAACGATGGGTGGCCAGTCGCACAGCCTAGGTTGACCAAGCGGCCTTCGGCCAACAAGATAATGTCCTTGCCATTGACGGTGTATTTGTCCACTTGAGGTTTGATATTGACATGAGTGCTACCATGATTGGATTTCAGCCAAGCCACATCTATTTCATTATCGAAGTGGCCAATGTTGCAGACAATGGTCTTGTCGGTCATCATTTCAAAGTGACGGCCTTCAACGATGTCTTTATTGCCAGTGGCCGTTACAACGATATTCGCACGGGGAATCGCATTGTCCATTTTTTGTACTTCAAAGCCATCCATCGCAGCTTGCAGCGCGCAGATTGGATCTATTTCGGTAACGATCACCCGGCAGCCAGCGCCGCGCAAAGAGGCTGCAGAGCCTTTGCCCACATCACCATAACCTGCAACGACGGCCACTTTGCCTGCCAACATTACATCGGTTGCGCGGCGGATGGAATCTACCAATGACTCTTTACAGCCATATTTGTTGTCAAATTTCGACTTGGTAACGCTATCGTTCACATTGATAGCAGGCATGACCAAAGTGCCATTCTTTTCCCGATCGTACAAGCGGTGGACACCTGTGGTGGTTTCTTCACTAAGACCTTTGATGCCCGACACCAGTTCTGGGTATTTGTCAAAAACGACATTGGTCAGATCGCCGCCGTCATCAAGGATCATGTTCAGTGGCTTGCCATTTTCAAATGCAAAAAGGGTCTGCTCAATGCACCACCAGAACTCTTCCTCCGTTTGCCCTTTCCAGGCAAAAACGGGAATGCCCACAGCAGCGACGGCAGCAGCGGCCTGATCTTGGGTGGAAAAGATGTTGCAGGAAGACCAAGTGACATCGGCGCCCAGTTCTTTAAGGGTTTCAATCAGGACGGCCGTTTGGATGGTCATGTGGAGGCAGCCAGCAATATTGGCTCCTTTCAGGGGTTTCGACTCACCATATTGCTCACGCAACGACATCAGGCCGGGCATCTCTGCTTCGGCCAGTTCGATTTCCTTGCGGCCCCAATCCGCCAGGTTTATGTCTTTTACTTTGTACTTAAGGGTTGTCTCAGTTGCTTGCATTATTCTATTTTAAAGGATGAATTACGAATGATAATTGCCTGCTCACAGCGGGCAAGAAATACAATACGCTCATTCGATAATTGCTATATTTAAATTGTTGTGAAATCTAATTTTTAAAGTGAGGTTATGATTCATTCAAAGGGAAGCAAGTTTGGAGGTGCGAAGATAAGAATTCCTCGTTGACCTTTCCAAGAAGGGCTGTACAATGTTTTGGGAAGGTTGTTGAAAATGCTTTCAGTACCTGGGGCTCTGAAAGCATTCCACAATTCCTTATATCTACTTATCATCAGCTACTTTAGTCGGATCCTCCATTTTTTCCAACAACTCTTCTATGCTATTGGCGACGCAAAACAATGACATGTTGGATTCCCTTAAAAAACCCTCTTTAGACAACATTTTTACATGGGCCAATAATGGGTCATAAAAACCATTCACGTTGAGGATACCAATGGGTTTATGGTGCAATTTTAATTGCTTCCAGGTTAAGATTTCAAAAAACTCATCCAACGTTCCAAACCCGCCGGGCAACACGATCACAGCATCTGACCGCTCCTCCATGATCCACTTGCGCTGGTGCATGGTTTCGGTAACGATCAGCTCTGTCAACTCCGTGTGACAGACTTCCAGCTCTTTCAGAAAACCCGGAATGACGCCCAATACCTTTCCCCCTGCTTCTAATACTGCGTCGGCAGCCTCCCCCATCAGGCCAATGTTGCCGGCGCCATAAACAAGCATGATATCCCGCTTCGCAAAAACCCGACCTACATGCCGTGCGTTTTCGCTATATTTTGGTGAAAAACCTTTTGATGAGCCGCAGAAAACACAGATTGATTTCATGTTGAAAAGTAAAAAGTAAATTTGAGGAATCGAAATCCCGATATTCGGGAAGGTAAAAGTAAAAAGTGCTACCCCATACTTTATACTTTTGCCTTCCCGAATATCGGGATTTCGATTCCTCAAATTTACTTTTTACTTAATGAAACTGAACTTAGACATTTCTGTCCCTTCCAAACCTGAATGGGTCGCTGCCGTCATGAATGACTTCCCAGCCTTCTTGCAAGACCATGCTGATTGCGAGCGCAAGGCCAGCGCTATGGCCATGAGCTTTGTGGCAAAATTTCCGGACCGTGTGGAAATCATTCCTGAACTCATCAGCATTGGCATAGAAGAACTGGAGCATTTCCAGCAAGTCTATGAATTGATGGAAAAAAGGGGCATCCAGCTAACCCACTCCATTGGTAAAGACCCTTATGTGTCAGAACTGATAAAACGCTGCCATAGTGGCCGCCTAGAACGCTTTCTCGACCGCTTGTTGATTGCCTCGGTCGTTGAAACCCGGGGAGCCGAACGTTTCCGCCTCGTCAGCGAAGCCCAAGAGGACAAAGAAATGCACCGATTCTACAAGATACTCTGGGCATCGGAAGCTAAGCACGGACATGTGTTCGTGAAAATGGCGCTTAATTATTTTGATGAAAAACGGGTCTATGACCGTTTGGCTTGGTGGGTGGAACAAGAAGGGGAAATTATTGATGGTTTGGAAATAAGGCCTGCACTTCATTAAATGGTTGGATGGTTGAATGGCTCAATGGTTTTTTTACCCATTGAGCCATTCAACCATCCAACCATTCTATATATATGACAAAAGAAGAAAAAATAGCCAACTTCGACCCTTCCGGTGTCGGCCTGAAAAATGGTCATTTTATTGGGCTTCCATTTGCGGAAGAAGATGCGGAAATCATTTTATTGCCCGTGCCGTGGGATGTGACGGTTTCATTTGGCGATGGCACTTCCACAGGGCCACAAAATATATTAGAGTGTTCCATCCAGTTAGACCTTTACGATGAAGATGTGCCAGATGCCTGGAAAAAAGGAATCTATATGCGGCATTTGGATTTGGTTTGGTTAAATCGAAATAAAGAGCTAAGGCCAGACGCAGAGACATACATTGATTTTTTGGAAAATGGCGGCAACTCCAAAGACGACTCACATTTCAAAAATATTTTAGCAAAAATAAATGACAATTGTTGGCAATTAAAAAATTGGGTTTTTGAAGAATCAACCAAAATATTAAATGAAGAAAAAAAAGTCGGGATTGTAGGAGGGGAGCACAGCGTGGCGTTGGGATATTTAGAAGCCCTGTCACATAAATACGATGAATTTGGCGTTTTGCAGATAGATGCTCATCAGGATTTGAGAAATGCGTATGAAGGCTTTATTTATTCACATGCATCTATTTTTTATAATGCATTAAAAATAAAAAACATCAACCCATTAATACAAGTGGGAATTCGGGACACATGTGAGGAAGAAATTAATTTAGCCAAACAGAATAAAGACCGTATAAAAATATGGCCTAATCAAAAAATAAAAGAAGATATATTTCATGGAAAAAATTATTCTGAATTATGTCAAAAAATAATTGAACCATTACCACACCATGTTTATATAAGTTTTGACATTGATGGGCTGACACCCGATCTTTGCCCAAATACAGGTACACCTGTGCCTGGCGGACTAACCTTTTCAGAGGCTGTTTACTTAATAAAATCAATAGTTGAAAGTGGCCGGGAAATAATCGGATTTGACCTATGTGAAGTGGCCGGAATGGAAAATGATTGGGACGGCAACGTAGGTGCAAGGATGCTTTATAAATTATGCAATTTAATGGGCAAATCAACGCAACGATGACCGAACTCTTACATTGGGACGCTTATGTTTTCCATCTTATAAATACCGAATGGTCAAATGCATTTTTTGATTTTCTCTTGCCTGTATTAAGAAATAAATATACTTGGTTTCCTTTCTATATATTTTTGCTTTCTTTTTTTTTAATTAATTTCAAAAAAAAAGGAATTTACATTATCATGCTGTTGGCTTTGACGGTCGGAACTGCTGATTCCACGAGCAGCCATTTAATAAAAAAATCAGTTAAAAGACTCCGTCCATGTAAAGTATTGGAACAATCAAAGGATTTTAATCTATTGGTCCGATGTGGAAGCGGCTACAGCTTCCCTTCTTCTCATGCAGCCAATCATTTTGCTATGGCTCTTGCCCTTATTTTTCTCATCGGGAAAAAATATAAATGGGTGAAAATTCCGTTGTTGTTGTGGGCATTGGCCATTTCTTTTTCACAAATATATGTTGGGGTGCATTATCCGCTTGATGCTATCGCTGGGGCAATATTGGGGAGTTTAATTGCCATTCTTTTTTATTTTGTTTTTAGGAAAAAAATAGAAATTGACCTATAGCCAAAATTGAATATGCAGTTCCTAATTTGGTTAATAAGTAAACTCAAATTCTCTACCGAATATTTATTGTTTCAATCAGAATACTTGTTTTTCCCGTTTTTGCCAAAATTAGCGGCTGTCTTTACAAAATAGAAACAATAGCCATTCGTTTCCCAAATGTTATTTTAAAGTAAGTAGTTGAGCCTATATATTTTCCGATTTTTAGCGAGTTGATTTTTTCGAAGAGCAAGGCAAAAAATTTCAGCATAGCCGTAGCTACGTTTAAAATTTTTAACACAGCTATTCGGAAAAAGCAGCCGATAAAAACGGAAAATATATAGGCTCAACTACTTACATTTGTCCTTCTTGGCAGATTTTTTTAGAAATTGCGCCATCTTAATATGTTTCATCAAAGAAGAGCGCAACATCACGAAAACTATTGAAATACAGTGTACAAAATGTCAAAAATATTAATCCCGCTTTTTTTACTACTTTCCCTTTCCGTGTTCATTAGTAAAAAAGTAAATGCCCAGCAACGATTCAAGGCTGGTATAATAGCAGGCTTGAATGCTTCACAAATACAACGGGACGATGTTGGTGGCTACCGTCGATTGGGCCTACAAGGAGGCTTGAGGGCCGTGGCTGTATTCACTGAAAAGACCGACCTGCTTTTTGAAATCCTCTATTCGCAGAGAGGCAGCTACGACAAACTTGGCTCGCCGAAATGTTACAACGGAGCCCTCGAAATTTCCACCAAATACATCGAAGTACCAGTAATGTTCACCTTTAAAGATTGGCTCGACGAAGAGGACGGGTTTTATAAAATTCAAGTGAGCGGGGGGCTTTCCTATGGACGTTTATTGAGCGCTTCTTCCATCGGTTCATGTCATGATAATGTGACCGATTACTTTAACAAAAACGATATCAGCATTGCCTTAGGCGCTGAATTTTTCTCGAATGAACACCTCACCTTTGGGTTCCGATGGTCAAGATCCCTTAATTTGCTGTATAATCGGCTAAAAGGGCCTCTCGTCCCATTAGACCCTGGTGATCCTGACTCTCCGACCACTACTGACAACAACCCGAATTCTTTGCGGGGTTTTTTCTTGAGTTTTAGGGCAGGGTATATTTTTTGAAACTACCGTAATTTATTAATATGCATTTGGAATTCATTGAAAAATCGTAATTCAGTTCAAATTCTTCATACTCCAAAATAGTTTTGGTTTGTTTCCTCACAAGCAAAAATATTGAATGTAAAATACAGCTTAAAAGAGCTTAACAAACAGGATGGCTTATATTCAACATTGATTTTCAATGACTTAGAAAGAAAAATTTACAAAATGAGAATTGTCAATTGGATATATACAATTTAAGTAGTAATTTTATTTTCTATTTGATGCTGCACAAAATTGGCATTCTATTTTATATTATATATATTGACCCCATTAAAAGAAATTGTTTTCATTTGGTTTTTTATGGTCAGACACCTTCGTCTGGCCTTTTTTTATTTCGCTACTTCTAATCTGTACCCTACCCCATGCACATTCCTGATCTTTATAGAAGTATCCGCACTCAATATTTTCCTCAATCGGGACACAAACACATCTAAACTACGGCCAACAATGACCCCCTCATCACCCCAAACCTGTGAAAGGATTTTCTCACGTTCCAGTACTTGATTGGGATATTTAGCAAAAAAATGAAGCAGTTTGTTTTCACGATAAGTCAATGTTGTTTGTACCCCGTTTATTTCTATTAACTGGTTTTTAAAATCAAAAGCAGTTATTCCTATTTTTAACAATCCATTACTGTTTGAATCATCAGTATACTGGCCCTCCCTTTTATGGGTTTTTGAAAAATACCACTGTGTCAATATCAATAAGCTTAACAGTCCAAAACTTGCCAACAAAAATGGATAGCTAAAAGCAGCCTTGGTATTTTTTGGGAATACAACGGTAATGTTATAACAGGAGGCTTCTTGTTCCCGCCCTGAGCAAGGCATGTTTTCATTTTCAAAAGCATAAAGGCTATACCCCAATACCAAGGTACCTGTTTGGCAATTCTTTAATGCGACTTGATATTCAGTGTTTATACCAAACTCTTTGAAAGCTTTATCTAAAATAAACGGCAAAGTATCGTAATCAAAACTGCTTTCTAATTTCAACAAAAATTCATTTTCCTCTAATTTTTTCACCGGTGGTATTGCAGAGGTGTCGTCACCTTCGATGGCCAGTAAATGATGCCCTGTTTGCCGCAGTGCCAGGTTTACTTTTTCAGAAAATGCCCGGTTACTGGTATCGGGTTTTTCTGGCAGCCATATCCATTGGGCAGCAAGCAGCCCTGTTGCAGCTATAATTATTATGACGGTCAAACTTCTTTTCATAAGGTCAAATTTACATTCATTTACCCGGCAAGTACAGGGATTTACATTTCATTTACACTGTTTTACAGTGGTTTAAACATTTGCATTATATTTTTCTGCTGCTTTGTGATGAAATTCAAAATTATTTTTATCACAAAAAAATCATTAAAATGAAAATTGTACCAATGACTTTAGCAGTAATTCTTTCATTGGCTTTCACTTTGCAATTGTCTGGTCAAAATGGGCTACCCAGTTGCCTTGCTAAAAAGCCAGAACCATTCAATAATTGCACTGCTGCCTTTTTGGGCAACAAAATAATCGTAGATGATTATTCGCCCAGAGGAAAATGCGTAGTTGAGAAAGGTATGAAAGGGAAATTGACGGTCTCTACCATAAATTTTTCCTTTACAAATGCAGAGCTATTTAAAAAAATAGGGTTCAAGGTGGCCATTAAAAATGAAAGAACCAACACTTTATGGCTTTATTCGGAAGAAACATTTTATGAAATAGAACTGGAAAAAATAATGGCCAAATGCCAAGAAGGAGATAAAATAGTATTAATTACTGTTGACAATGAGTTTTCCCTGCCACACAATGAAATAGCCATAAACTGGGGATGTTGAAAAAATACAAAAAAATTAAGGGGGCCAATCTATTGGCCCCCTTAATTTTGAAAAATGGAATCCATTCAGTAAAGAGAGAAAGAAGAAAAAATGAAATTTATTCTTCTTTCTCTCTCCATGCTTAACAGTTACGAATGATCAATATTTGGCGATCAATTTGGTGCCCATTGGTCTTCCGTCTTTGGTGGAAAGCTGCACCAAATAATTGCCCTGCGAGAGATTAGAAATATCGTACCAATCACCACCTTGAACAGGCGTATGTATCAAACGCTGGCCATAAGTATTAAAAACAGTAATAAAAGCAGCCTGCTCGGTTTCACCTTCCAACGTGAAAAGGCCAGAAGATGGATTAGGATAAACCTTGAACTGAATCTGATTAACCTCATTCGTACTTGTAAATTCTGAATCAAATATATAAACGCCAGTGATCGCATTACTTGGATCATCGACTTCTTTAATTGTCACTTCGATCAATGCATACCCATTCCAAAAGACATCAGGATACAGGTGAACGTCCAAAAGGCCAGAGGCTCCGGGACCAAGGTCGAATTCTATGGAATCAGTGGTGGGCAGGTAGCAAAAATTGGGGTCACAAACAGCTGACTCCCATTCGCTGGGCAAGGTGACTTGATTTCTGACCCACCGGAATTTTTTAAGCTCATCGGAAGTGTTAGTGACTGTATTGTGACCAACAACGTCAGTTAAACCTGCCGGTATATCTACAATGAGGGTATCGTGATCCAAAGTCACCTGGGCATTAACTTGGAACAAATAGAACGAAGAGAATAAAAATGCAAGAAGTATATTTTTTTTCATATCAGAGATTTTAATAGGAAAACCCCTTCCATGAACAGGAGGGACATTGAAGCGGTTATCCGAAAATTTAATGAATGGCAAATTTACATAATAGGCCTTGCATTTTCTAATGATACTTCAATTGTTTAGTCAGCCGACTTCCGAATTACTTTTTAACGGTGCTTTCGAAACTTTACCTAAGCTAATCCCCTCGCTAATTACTGAATCAACCATTCAATCAAGACGCTGCTTAATTATACCTCCGTTTCACTAATTTTATAAAATTCTTCGCCTTTTTTTGCCTTCCTTTTGCATCCCATTTGTATTTAGTAGCGGCATTTTGCAACAAAAAAGATTTCGCTTGGTCATAATCAGATAATTTATTGAGCGTATCAACGGTCAGATCAAAAACAACTTGGTCACCACCGAACAATTCATTTACCGTAAAAATCCGCTCATTGAGACCCATTGCTTTTTTGATATCCTTGATCGGCATTTCACTCAGTTTCTCAGAGAGTTCTTTGGCAGAATTGAAAGAAAACAACTCCTCCAATTCAGCGGATACTGAAACAGGTGTAGCAGTTTTCGGAGCTACCGGTTCGGGCTTGGGCGGCTTAACCGCGACTGGTGCTGGTTTGGGTGGTGCGGATTTGGGTGGAGGGGGAGGAGAAGGGTTTTGCTTTACTGGGGCTGGTTCAGGAGCAGGAGCAGGTGGTGGAGCGGGCGTTGTTTTTTTAACAGCCGGTTTGTTAAGAGTGACTTTTGGTTTAGATTTAATAACCTCCACCGCTGATCGAGTAACAGCTTGCCCCGGCATGTCAAGGAAAGATTCATAAAGCTGTTGAATGTAACTTTTCATCAAATCTCTTTCGATAGATGAAATATTCTTGCTGTCTGCATTCATGTTGTTGTACAGCGCATTGATTTTGTCAAGTAGTATTTTTGCTTTTTGTAATTCCATATTGGCGATTAGTTGATCAGTGATTAGTTTAATAGGAGAAACAAACCGTGTATTATTTATGAATTTCTTATCGGTATATTATCTTGAGGCAACCGATTTACAGTTTCTTTGGTTGAATTTGTGGTAAACCTTACCTTCGCTCTCCGTTTCAAAAATTGGCCATAAAAGTAGCTTTTTTCCCCTAATCACCAATCAAGTAATCAACTAATCACTAATGTTCCTCGAACCGCATTTTAAAGGGCAACGTAGCGGCTGGATAGAAGTCATCTGTGGATCTATGTTTTCAGGGAAAACGGAAGAACTGATCCGTCGGCTCAAGCGGGCAAAGATTGCCAATCAAAAAGTAGAGATATTCAAACCCAAGGTAGATACTCGCTATGACAACTCAAAAGTAGTATCTCATGATGAAAACTCTATCCTGGCCGTTCCTATTGAACATTCCAATAAATTACTGGAACTGACGGAAGGCATCAGTGTGGTTGGCATTGACGAGGCTCAGTTTTTTGATGATGACCTTCCTGATATTTGCCAATCACTGGCACTACGTGGCAAGCGTGTCATAACTGCCGGCCTTGACATGGACTACCGGGGCCTACCTTTTGGGCCTATGCCTAACCTATTGGCAGTCGCAGAGTACATCACCAAAGTGCATGCGATTTGCCAACATTGCGGCAATTTAGCCACTCATTCCTTCCGCTTGGCAAAAGACAGCGAAACGGTACTGGTCGGAGAAAAAGATTCTTATGAACCTCGTTGCCGAACTTGCTATCATATGGGCAATATCCTTAATTTGCAGGTAAAAATTGAAGAAAACAATGTGAAGTAGGACTTATTTCAAATAGACTTATATCTTAAATTTCAGGCAATGAAGCATTTGGGGAAATGAATTTCCCCATTTCGAAAAACACTGCCCGAAATCCAATAGAATTGAAAATGCAAAATACACTAGACCCTAGCCTCGAAGCTCATATTGATCAATTCCTCGAAGCAGCCCTTGCTGAAGACGCACCTGAAGGAGACCGAACTTCTCTAGCCTGCATTCCACCGGATGATCGCTGCCAAGCAAAATTATTAGTCAAAGAGCCGGGCATCTTGGCGGGTGTTCGCATTGCCGAGCGTATTTTTCAGAAATTGGACAGCAAAGCCTTGTTTGATGTTTTTATTGAAGATGGAAAGGACATCAGCTATGGTGATGTTGCCTTCAAAGTAGAGTGCAATACCCAAGCCCTGTTGAGAGGCGAAAGAGTAGCACTCAACCTGATGCAACGCATGAGCGGCATTGCCACCCACGCGAATCACTTTGCCTTTGAAGTCGGTGACCTACCCGTAAAAATTTTAGACACGCGTAAGACTACTCCTCTTCTGAGGTTTTTAGAAAAATATGCGGTGAAAGTTGGTGGATGTCACAATTATAGAAATAGTCTTTCTGATTGGTTCATGATAAAAGACAACCACATCAAGGCTTGTCAGGGCGTCGCCAAGGCAATCCAACGTGTGAAAGAATTCCAAAAAGAACATGGATTGAATTTAGGGGTAACAGTTGAGGTAAGGAATTTGGTGGAACTTCACCAAGCTATTGACGTGGGTGGTTTTACGAGAATCATGCTCGACAACTTCGAAATCCCCCTGTTACATGAAGCCGTAGCAACGGTGAATAAACAATTTGAAACAGAAGCATCTGGAGGGGTCAATATCCACAATGTAAGGCGGGTAGCACAAAGTGGGGTTGATTATATTTCCGTTGGGGCATTGACTCATTCAGCCCAGAGTCTCGATTTAAGTTTGAAGATAATTTGAATTGTTGATTGCCGGTTGTTAATTGTTTGTCTTTTAAAAGTAGATCACTGAAAAACAATTAGCAATCAATTTTTACCCAACAGGGTAACTCTGCAGTGTCATCCATACCAGCATTGCCAATGATAACAGGATGAGCCAAAAACGGATGTCTTTATAAATGGTGTTTGTTTTTTCCATGAGCATTTTGACCAGGTTCAGACCGATTAAAAGATATAAAAGTGAGATCATCATAGCAAAACATCTTTAGGGAATGTGTTTGTGTTATCGCCATTTTTGGCATTGGATTAACCGTCATCTATCACACCTGAGTGTCGACAACACATAATTATGTTCATATGGGAAAGAGGTCTTATTTTATTGGGACGGGGAATAATATTTATATCGGGAAGGGAGGAAGGTAGCCTAAAGAATGTTTTGATATTCCCATAAAGTCAAAAAGAATGCCATTGGATTTTTTTCTAATAAGTATTGCCAATGTTAAGTTCAAATAAAAGTTTTCCCGTTACCATTTGCTACATTAATTATTTTCGTGGGAAAGCTTGACCTCATAATTTATTGACCACACCATATTATTACTACTTTGACATTTTGAAAATAAATTAATTTCCGTCAGATAATTTTTATGCCGGATAAAAAACTCTAATGGAGGGAGGTGATTGCTACTTTCTCTCTTAAAAAGATTTAGGGGAAAAACCATATTTATCTAAAAGGTCAATAAAAGATATGGAAAAATACTACTTACACAAAAAATGCAATAACTTAACCCAGAGATTATATTCGCAGACCCCCTATCCTGTTTCTAAAAATAATTAGGTGATTTTTCACAGCCTAAAAAGCGCTGGTGAATTAATGGTTAAACTTTTGTAAATAACAAATAATTCATACGCTATAGAATATTCTCAATGGAACGCCTTGGATATTGTGATAACATGAGGATGGAAGGCATACGTTATTTGCCATGTCACAATTCATCAATAAATTGAATTGGATAATAATTGGCAAAATATTTGGGCTAAGTCTTTCCAATTCCTTTCTCTATTAGAAACCCTTTTATTTTTTTGATTTTATACAAACAAACCAATGTGACTATAATTTAAAAACAATCGCAAACACTAAAATGAACGTACAGCTCCAAACTCTTCTACAGGATTCCGTGGCCCATTATAAGGCCCGGAAGTTAAAAAAAGCGCTTAATACGGCGCAGATCGCCCTTGAATTTGGGAAGGAAGAGGGTACGGAGATCGAGGGCATCATTCAGGCCAATCTACTGCTTTCCAGAATTTACATTACCAACGGGCGATACCAAAACGATCCATCCTTTTTTCACAAAGCAATCAATTATATTGAGGAAGCCGAACATCTGAACGACCCCGGCATGGATGAAATTTACACCATGTCCATTTTATTTGATGTTTGGAAAAGTCAATTTAAGCTTGAAAAATTTCGAAGTTGCCACAGATTACCTGGATAAGTGCTTAACATTAGCATTAAAGTATAAACATGATGATTGCATCGTATATTCATTAGGGGCTTTGAGTCAGTTAGCCTTATCGAAAAACAATGTTGACGAAGGGATCCGACTGGCGGAAGATGCATTGGAATATTTAAAGAAAAATGTAAAAACCAATCACAGGGAACTCTGGAACGAAGCCCATATCCAACTCTCCCAAGCATACATAAAAAAACAGGAATATTCACGGTCTTTGGAGATGAGCCAAGAATTGCTCCGTTCCTGTAAGGAGATGGGGGATGTCGAAAAAGAAAATAATTGCTCTAAGAAACATTGCCGTCGTTTGCGGGGTGAAATCCAATTATAAAATTGGCATGCAATATTTTCTGGAAGCCATTGATAAATGTGAGGCAATTGGCTACCGGGAACTTTACGTACAGTTGCAGGTAAATATTGGGACGCTTTATGCCCACCTCTACAATTACCCTGAAGCTATTAGGAGATATAAAGGAGTGCTGGAAGAACATGGAGAACTGTTAGAGGATAAGAACAAACTTGTTGTTTACAATAATTTGGGAAATATATACCTCTCCATCCATAAGCCAGAAACAGCATTGCAGTACTTTGAAAGCTCTCATCTTTTAGCTGAACAACAATCCTATAGAGCCATGCAAGCACATGCGCTCGCCCAATTGAGCAGAACGAAACTCCAATTGGGACGTGTACCTGAAGCAATTGAAGATGCAAATTTGGCCCAACAATTAATTGATGAATTGGGACCGATCAACGGCAAGCAAATCAATTTATTGAATATGGGCGAAATAGCCTATTTGAATGAAGATCATGACATGGCATACCAATTAACAGCGGATGCCATACAAGCCGCCCGACAAGTAAAAGATGACGCCTGCGAAATAAGGTGTTATAAACATATGGCCAAAATATTCAAAGCCAAGGAGGATTATAAAATGGCTTTAGAATACGAAGAAAAATATGGAAAGATACAGGAGGCTTTCGCCAAGGAACAGCATGACCGCCAATTCCTCGACATGGAAATCAGGCACGACATAAAAGAAAAACAGAAAGCTATTGAAGCATTGACAAGGGAAAACGAATACCAATCACTCTTACTGCAAAAAAGCGATCAAATTGCTTCCCAAAACGAGGAACTCATTATGGCAAATGAAGACTTAAAGCAATTTGCTTATGTCGCCAGCCATGACCTGAAAGAACCCATCAGAATGATCGGCTCTTTTACCCAAATAATCCAAAAAAAGACCAAAGACCTGCTCGATGAAAAAGACCATCAGTATTTTGACTTTATCAACGGTGGCGTAAACAGGATGAACGAACTACTGGATGGTTTACTTAAATATGCTACTGTCGGCAACCATGAGGTAAACATAGAGGAGATTGACATGAAAGATATAGTACAGGTATGCTTGGCGAATTTGCACATTAGAATAGGTGAGACCAGTGCTGAAATTTCACATAAAAACTTACCCGTAATTCAGAGCAACAAATCCTTGATCATCCAGCTGTTCCAAAACCTGATCAGCAATGCGATCAAATTCACCAAAAAAGATCAGCCGCCGATAATCAAAATTGGTTGCTACGAATCTGAAATGGAATTTGTCTTCTTCGTGAAAGATAATGGAATCGGTATTTCACCCGAATCACGAGAAAAAGTATTTGAAATATTCCAACGACTTCATTCAAGGGATACTTACGAAGGTACAGGTATCGGCTTGGCCATTTGTCAAAAAATAGCAAAACGGCTACAAGGAAGACTGTGGGTCGATTCAGAACTCGGCAACGGTTCAACATTCTATTTCGCTGTCCCTAAAGTGATGGAATGATATAGCTTCATTGTTCCATTGTTCCATTGCTTTAAGACAATAAAGCTTTTGTTTTAAAATTCCGCTCTGACGGAATGCCCAACAATGAACCAATGAAATTACCTTCTCCTCACCACACTAACTGGCATGGACATATCAAACTGCCCCGAAAGAACAGGAGTCTGCGCACCTACCGTATAACTGCTCACATTTTTACTTGTAAAATCATAAACTTCTTCAATGGTTACTATTTGGTCGTGATCGTAATCCGCTTCTCCTTTCAATCCACGTATTAAAAAATGGCTGAATACACCTGAACGGAACCCACTATCCTCCAATGACACTTCCTGGCCTTTCGACGACATCAGCAAAGCCATTCCACCTGCTGTGTTTTCAAAAGCACTGTAATAGCGTTCAAGCATATTGGCCATAATATTTCTTGACGCCAAAGCATCCGATTCCATAGTGGAGCTGTAGAGTGACCCTGCATGGCAAGCATCTCCCAATACTACCTTATGCTTGGCCCTTGAACCGTCCAGAATTTGCCTGATCTCATGGTGGTACAACCGATTGGAAAAACCATCAAAGTCCACTGGTATAAAGGCACCTTCCACACCATGTCCAGAAAAATAGAATAGAGCCACATCATTTTCATCAGCCTTCAAAAAAGTGTTCCTCATAGCCTCTAAAATATTTTCTTTGGTAGCGTTGTCGTCCACCAATACCTGCACCTGTTCATCAGGTAAGGCGCCCCCTTCCGGGCTTTCAAAAATGCGTAGAAATGATAGGCATCGTCATCGGTGTAACGAAGGGAAGGCATGTGGTTGTAACTGGCTACCCCGATCACAGTAGCCCATATGCGGACAGAAGATTTTTCACTGGCAGCATTACTTGATGAGAATGTTTTTTGAGGAAACTTTTTTTCGACATGTTGTTCGCCATCATCTGGCTGCACCAAGATGGCCTCCCCTTCTTCCGGTTCATTAATTTCAAGATTGAGCGGCTTGCCATTCACCCACTCCCCTATTTGTGAAATACCTTGGGCATTGGTAAAAACCCCTTCTCCATGTTTTTTACTGCGATACCAATTTCCAGAAAAAATGGATCCGTCCCGATAGTGCATGTTTCCCTTTCCATGAAAACTTCCATCTTGAAAGCCACCCTCGTACCGTCCGCCTTTTTTGAAAAAATAAATGCCTTGACCATTAGGCAAATTCGCTCTCCAGTTGCCTTCATATCGATCGCCATTGGCGTATGCCATCGTACCTTGCCCATGAAAATTGTTGCGGTGAAAACCACCCATGTATTCATGGCCTTCCCTAAATACGAATTTCCCATCGCCTTGCCGCCAACTCATTTCCCACTGACCAAGGTACTTGTTCCCGTTCGCACAAAAGAGGATGCCTTTCCCATGCGGTTTGCCGTCGGAAAACTCTCCTTGATACCTATTGCCATTGGCGTAAAGGTATTTCCCATAGCCATTGAAACAGTTGCCTTCCTGACAGCCTGTAAAGCCAGCATTCTCAGCTTGTAAAGTGGAAAAAATAAAGGTGGTTGCTACCACTGCTACTTGCCATAACTTTGTCATTGTTCTGGATCTTTAAAAAAGTTGAAAAAATAAAAACCTTCGTGTAGCAGTGGTACATTCTCTAATAAGTTAGCGTTTGATGTTATCCAAAATTGGAATTTGGTAAATCGTTAAAAGGAGTAAACTCCGGTAAGGGCAAGTCATAAACGTACATATATTGACATTTTATTATGCTGTTTAAAATATTTAAGGAAAATAAAAGATTAATTAGTGGATGGTGGGCGGTAGAAGATGAACGGTGAGCACCGCCCACCGTCTACCCCTAATACTTGTCACAATTTTTGAAGTAAAATGCCGATGTGACAATGGCCTACCAAGGCCCACTTACTTTACCTTGCTGATATACAGCCATTTACAATACTTACCCGGTTTTTTCTTTACCATCATTTGGCCAAAAGCCACGAATCTTACCAGTCATGACTGAAAAAAACATCCTGTTTCCCCCCCTTTTCAGGGCTTTGTTTTGTTGTTTGTCTTTTTTTGTTTTATCCCAAAATATATCTGCTTCCAAAATTGGATGGGCACCACCGCCACCTGCTACCTATACGCTTTCGGTCGTCTTGGAATGCGGGGAAGATTCTTTGCAGCTTTGCACTAATTTGGATAACCTCGGTGGGCAGTTTAGTAGTTCGTTTTCCTGCCTTATACCCCAAAATGGCAGTTTGACTGTAGAAAATGACACCTGTTTTTACTATCATCCTGTACCTGGTTTTGAAGGGGACGACTTCACCTGTATCGTTGTTTGCGACGACGCCAATGTTTGTGACACCTTCAATTTTGAAATATTCGTCGAAAGCTGCACTCAACAGTTACCATGCGTTGATATACCCTATGGCCTAATAACGATCCCAGTTGATGATTGCGGTGATGTGGCTAAAGTTTGCAACCCTTTTCCATTAGGCGAGGCGTTGTTGTATGACTACAAAATCAATGGAACTCCTTATTCGGGAAATCTTGGCATATGTTTGTTCGATACCTTGTATAGTTATAGCTATGGTTCCATTCCAGAGGGAGGGCTGGCAGGGCCGTACGAATTGGAGATGTGGGTTGTTGACAATGATACATATGGCGGCACGTTCAACGAAGTGCATGAGTTGGTCGACCTGATGAATATGTTCGACCCTAATGGCAACTGGCAGTTAGATACTACTAATTTCAGCATCTTCACTTTCAATACTGCTTCCGATTATGGCCAAATGACTATTAAACAGACATCAACCGATGATCAGGTTACATTAAGTAAAAATTCAACAACAGCCCCAATTGGTTCTTCTGTTTATCTACCGACGGGTGAGTTTGAAGTTACCTTACAACACCAAGTCAATGCCTTTTGTGTGGACACCTTCACAGCTGTTGTTTATTGCAACCAGTTAAAATCCAATTTTGACACCATCACTATCAATCAAACCAAAAGCCTATGCGCCGATCCATTGAACCTTCCTGGTGATATGCAAACGGTTGAGTCAAAATGTTTTGGATGTCAAAGTATTTTCGTTGAGCAAAATGGCGATTGTGTCAAATACACTGGCATTGCTTTAGGCACTGATTCTCTTTTAATGACAGCGTGTGACCAATATGGCATCTGCGATTCCACCATGCAGATTGTTACTGTTAGGAGCAATAGCCAATTGCCAATTGCCAATATTGATATAGACACTACATCGGAAAATGCTATTTTCGAATTAGACCTATTGAGTAATGATCAAATAAATGGGGATTTGAAAAACATCTTCATTATCATTTATCCACAAAATGGGTTGGTAAATATTGGTACTGATTTCAGAATTACCTATCAGCCAAATAACGACTTCTGCGGCATGGATGCATTTGCTTATGAAATCTGCAATGAGCATGGCTGTGATACTTCCACTGCGACCATATTCGTACGATGCAATTCACCTCTCGTTTATAATGGTTTTTCACCCAACGATGATGGCCGCAATGACACGTTCCGCATTTTCAACATTGAAGAATATCCTCAAAATCACCTGAGAGTCTATAACCGCTGGGGCAACCTTGTGTATGAAAAAAAGGATTACCAAAACGAGTGGGATGGCCGTTCGCAATACAGCAAAGATCTTCCAGATGGTACCTATTATTATTTATTTGAAATAGATAATCATGAACCCGTTACAGGGTTTGTTCAGATTAATAGGTAGAGTCATCGGCAGCTTTGCAATTCCCAAATTCTGAATTGGTTGAGTATTTCGGATTTATTTCAATAAAAAAAGCCCTGTAAATCAAGGATTTACAGGGCTTTTGAAATGATAGTGATCCCGACAGGACTTACAACACAGTCTATATCTCATTGATTTTCAGCTATTTGCTTGGATAACATGAGATTGAAAAAAAATTGTAAAAAAAATTCTATTCAAGTTCTACCCTACTTTATTAGAAATGGCGATATTGCTGATTAACTTGATAGATATGAGAATGGAAGTTAAAAGATATTGAGCAAGGACTAGTGTATCAGAATTTTATATGTGCCAAGTTGAAAAGTCAATTTATACTTTTACACAGATATAACAAATTTACACAATCTACTCATTTTCAAAACTTTAACTGGCAAATATTACGCAATATTGCGTTAATACCCAAGTTAGCGGCAACCAGGGATGAATTATTTTTAAAGAAAAAAATGGAAGGCTGCCGCTAACAATGCATGGTCGTCAATATTGCTTAGGCAGCAAATACTGCGACCATGCAAGGCCGTTATAATCGCTATGTCCCTAAGCGGGGCTCTCACTATGCATTCAATTTTTCGCCTCCTATGCGATGGACGAAAACACGGCGTTAAACTTTGCATGAGCGGCCATTCCCCAAAAAGGGAGGCACATCGTCCATGCACGACCGTTATAGACAATATAAATTCTAATCAGTGAAATCAAAAAAAACTAATTAAGATGATTCCAATGATAGTACACAATCAAACAACGAGTTTTAAATTTTCTGAAAATGACCCAAACAACAATGGTTGTGGGTGGCTAAGTATAATAATAATATTAATAATCATTGCAGTAATTCTAATTATTTGGATATGGTGAAGAAGGTTTATAATAGAATTAAATCATTTATTACCAGGATTATAATACGAGAATACCGTCGAGCTTTGTTCTTAGCTACAAGATTTCATTTTGAAATAATCTCATTGATTCTTCTTGTTATAATAATTGCAAGCCTATATTTAATTATAGAAAAAGGCTATTTAACTAATGAGTTTGCAGAGAAAAATAAAGATTTAGTTGATTTACTGGATAAACTACTAAAATTAATAATACTTATTTTTGCTGGAATTATATCTTATTTGAGATTTTTTAAAGGAAGAATATTCAACTCAAGACTGATTATTGAAATAACTGAAAAAATATCTGAATATAGCAAAGAAGACAACATACTTGTAGGAGATATTAAATTGATTAACCCTGGAAGCTTTCCTATCAGTGGCATTAAGATTTCGTATGCAATTTTCAATCTAAACAATGAATACATAAAAAAACCAACAGATTTAATTTCTTCTAAACTAAAGCCATATGAAGAATTCGTTATTGAATCTTCTGAAGTAGCTCAATTTCAATTTTATGAAATACTAAAAAAAGAAACAAAATTTTATAGATTTGAATTTGAATTTAGAGCTAAGAATAACACTTGGAAAAGAGAATTGATTGTTGAAAATAAAGAGAAGAAAGTATAATGCCCATAACACGATATACTTATCCATGTTACCCATTCGATCAGCACGTTAGTTAAGTTTTAAAATTTAAACCCGCTCATATATATGCTCTAACAACAGTAACTAACATAAGCTGGCGACGGCACCTAACACTCCATTTTCACATGAGAACTTTAATAGTAATTGGGGAGCTAATTTTGCTAAATAGTTGTTATATGGTAAACCGATTTATTTATCTCATCACAAATGGCTGTTGAAACTATGATTCAAGTCCCATTCTCATATAAAAGAATATTCACAGAAAATAAACATGGCACTCGACAAGATGTACTGAAACGAATCCCATCCAGGATAATAATAATTGTTTTAAGTTACATCAACCATCACTTATATTTAGGGAAAACAGATATAGAAATATATAATTTCATTTCAAGAAATTGGGAAGAGGAAGTAAAAAACGGATTTTTAGCATTGGCTAAAATTACTGCTAAAAAGTATGATTCAAAGTTAATAATATTCACAAAATGGATAACAACCGAATACATCAAACAAGAACTTTTACATTATAGGGATTTTGACTATGGCCAACCTGATACAACGCCAAATGATGAGTTGTTAATTTTCCTTTCCTATCTAATGTTTATTGATGAGGTTATAGACGAGCAAGAATTTAAGTTTAAAGATTCCTATGAAAATGTTTCTCAAGAGACATGGTTTGAGACGGTTACTTGGCCTCTACTAATTCCCCAGCTTGAATTCAGAATCAAACAGCATCCCATTTTAGAAGCTATGAAGGGGAATCTATTATTGACTGAACTTGGAGAATTGTTCAGCTATGAACATTATTTAGAAAAATTCCTTTCCAAATACCAATTTCCATCATCCTGGGAATTCATATCATCCTTCATAAATATCATAAAAGAGTCTATCAAAAACACAGACGAAAAAAACTTACCAATGATTAAAATCCCAAAAGATTCACCGTATAGAACTTTGGTAGAATCAAAATGCATCAACTATAAAGAATATCAAAATGACAAAAGAAGTCAGGTAAGATTTATTGGACTGAAGCCTAAACCACTTTTCAAATTTGACGACGAACATTACCTAGTATTGAGTTGGGATTTTATCCATAGCCAAATAAACCTTGGAGTTCTATTTGATTTTTATAATAATTCAGGGGTAAAGGAAAAATATAAAGGTTTTGTAGATTTCAAATCTTTTGTATCAAAAGAAATATCTGAAAGAAAGCTTTTTAGGTCTATCATTTCAAACATTTATGACAAAAAGCATGATATAGTATTTTTTGATGAGGATGGTTCCTATCCAGATGCATATGTAAGGCAAGGTAATGTTCTTTATCTTTTTGAATTCAAAGATGTTTTGTTTCCAGCAAATACAATTGAAGAGCCATCATTTGAGATTATAAAAAAGGTAATTGATAATAAATTTATTCAAAACAAAAAAGGAAAACCTAAAGGCATAACTCAACTAAGTAATTATTTGAAGAATTTGTCAAAAAATGATTTTCCATTTGATAAGTTTGCAGAAAAAAAACTAAAGAAAAGAAATCTAACTATTTGCCCAATAATCGTATTTGACCATTTACAATTTACACTGCCAGGTCTAAACAACTATCTAAATCGAAAATTCGAGGAATCTGGATTGCCAAGTGGATTCAAAAATATACTTCCGGTTACTTTAATTTCGTTAGATTATTTATTTCGAAATTCTGTGAGATATAGAAAATATAAGTTGGTGGATGGATTAAAGCAATATCACAATAAACTGAAAAAACTGAGAAAAAATTTAGAAAAACGTCCCGATCCAACCAAATTAACTAAAGCATATGCTTCAATAGAATTCACTCCTTTCAAAATTGCAAACATTCAGCTCAAAGACAAAGAAGAGTTCAATGAACGAATATGGCTATTCATGGACAAAACCAATGTTCCAAGAGAGAAAAAACCAGGTTGAATCCCCTACCCTATCACTTCTTCTGAAAAGCTCAACTACATATCCATATCTAAGATTGAATTATTGCTCGATCATTACGCTTTCATTACTCTTTCTTTGCGAAATCATTACTCTATCATTATGGGATCGTGGATTTATCCCAAAATTATCGTGAGAATCTATAAATAAAAGGAAGATTCTCCTTTTTTAAAGAATTCTTCCATTAGGCTTATTCCTCACAAATCGACTCCAACCTACAAGTATTACACCTTTTGCTTCCGCCCCGATTGTCACCCATAGTGTCACCCAAAACAAAAAAAGCCTTACAAATCATTGACTCATAAGGCTTTATGCTTATAACTTGTGATCCCGACAGGATTCGAACCTGTGACCGTCTGCTTAGCTTACCCTCTACGGCTTTCACCGCTCCCGATGTTGAATCGGAATTTGTGGTCTGGACTATATCTTCACCATTGCAGGTGCAGCGCGTGTAGTCTCTACGGAACCTCCCTATAATCATTGGCAAAATGGATATTTTGCTTTTGATTGTTCTTTGGCGTTCTTACCCTAAAGCTGACCGATCTGTTGAAATCATTAGGATCAAAATAATAGCAAGTTCTATTATCAATGCAGTAAATACAATAAATATCGACATTGCTTTTATCCACTTGATTTGTTTGAACGCCCTTTGCAGTAGAATATGAACTTCGAAATGCAATCATAAATCCACCCTTAGAATCAATAGTTCTGCATTTCACTTGCACTCTTTTGAAATGCCCATTTTTATAGATGACTAAATCAAAAGGTGAATGTTCAGACATCGGCAAACAAACCAAATATCCTTTTTCACAGAGATCAGCTGAAGCCTTCAGTACACCTAAATCCCCTTTTGTTTTTGTGTGATGATTTCTCATTCACAAATGTAATAAAGGAAGATAGAAAGTTTCCTCGGTATTGCCATTTTACAGGTTTCACCGATATAGCGCTGTCCACTCATGATGTTTTGTTTCCACCATGAGGCTCCTAAATTTGAAGGCAGATGCTCTATCCAGCTGAGCTACGGGACCAATATTTAAAAGAACTTAAAATGTGCTGCAAATGTAGCCTTTTTTTGAAATTACAGTAGTGATCAGTGATTAGTTGGGTTAAGCCGAGATTCAAAGCAGTTTGGCGAAAAAGTATCAATTCCTTTACTTAGCCTTGTGCTTCAAATCTCAAATATTTTCCTAACCGATACCTACAATTAATTGTTCCCAAAAACTACCTTTTTCCTAACTTCGGCATTTATCAAAAAAACAAGCTGTCTCAACAACTAATCACTAATCACTGATCACTACACAATGGCCATACAAATTGAAGAAAGCTGGAAAGCACTGTTGCAGAAGGAATTCGAACAGCCTTATTTTAAAAACATCACCACCTTCATCCGAAAAGAAATGACGGCTGGGAAAACCATCTATCCACCCGGTCCTCTTATTTTCAATGCGTTCAATACAACCCCCGTCGAAAAAGTAAAAGTGGTCGTCCTTGGGCAAGACCCCTATATTAAACCGAGGGAGGCAATGGGTCTTTCTTTCTCAGTTCCAAAAGGTGTAAGGGTGCCCCCTTCCCTCCAAAATATTTATAAAGAATTGCACACTGACCTCGGCTGTCCTATCCCAAACCACGGCGACCTGACCAAATGGGCGGAGCAGGGCGTTTTTCTCTTAAATGCCTCATTGACAGTAGAAAGGGGCAAATCCAACTCGCATGCAAAATGTGGCTGGCATACTTTCACCGATGCTGTGATCCAAAATTTGTCCAGTGAAAAAGAAGGCCTGGTCTTTATGCTCTGGGGCAATTTTGCCAAAAAGAAAGCAGCCCTGATAGACCCATTTAAACACCTTGTCCTCGAAGCTGCGCATCCTTCCCCACTTGCCGGAGGAGCCTTCTTCGGCAGTAAACATTTCTCAAAAGCAAATGAATACCTCGCCACCCAAGGCAAGGATACGATTGACTGGTGTCTTTCTTAATGGCGAGAGGTGAATGGTGAATAATGGCGTATTTACCATTCACCTCTCACCATTCACTATTAAACCAATTTTCCATCATGCATTACAATGGTTCGGTCACTCATATTGGCCAGCTCTTGGTTGTGGGTAACAATGAGGAAGGTTTGGTTGAAATCTTTTCTGAGCTTAAATAACAGATCGTGGAGTTCTTTGGAAGAAGCGGAATCAAGATTGCCGGAAGGTTCATCGGCGAAGACTACGGCAGGTTGGTTCATTAAGGATCGGGCTACTGCAACCCTTTGCTGTTCGCCACCTGAAAGTTCGGAAGGTTTATGAGTAAGGCGCTCTGAAAGGCCAAGATAGTCCAATAGCTCTTTAGCCCGTTTAATGGCAGCTGCTTCTCCTATCCCTTTTATATATGCTGGAATGCAAACATTTTCAAGAGCGGTAAATTCAGGAAGCAGATGATGGAATTGAAATATGAACCCAATGCGCTCGTTGCGGAATTTGGACAAATCTTTCATGTCAAGGGAAAAAACATCCGTACCGTCAAAAATAACTGATCCTTGATCTGCTTGATCCAAGGTTCCCATAATGTGAAGTAGGGTACTTTTGCCTGCACCAGATTTGCCAACAATGCTGACGATCTCCCCCTGTTGAATAGAAACATCAACGCCTTTGAGCACGTGCAGTTCGCCGTAAGATTTGTGGATATTCTTCGCTTCGATCATAGAAGCGGCAAAGGTAGCTTAAATGGTTTGATGGTTTGAATGGCTTAAATGGTTTTTTCCCATTCATGCAAATTAAACCATATTAGTCATTTATTTCACCACCAATCTTTCCGTTACCACGCCACTATCTATCTGGAAATGAATTAGATAGACACCAGAAATCCAGTCAGATGTATTGAAATTAAGTAAATGTTCTCCGACGGCATAAGAGCCATTTTTCGAAGCAAAAACAACTTGTTGGCCAATCACATCGAAGATTTTCACTTGCATGTTTTGTATTTCTCCTAAATTAAACTGTACATAAAAATGTCCGTCAGTGGGATTGGGGAAAATATGCAGGTCAATTAACTCTGCAAGATTTTCGGAAGTATTGGTAACAGGTGAGACAAAGGTGGTCACTATACTATCGCAGCCGTTCAGGGCAAGTAGGTTTTCAAGAAATACAGTGTCTGTAAAGATTTGAACACCATTAAAAAAGTCACCATGGGGAACATTTTCAAAAAGTGTATCGGCAAAAACAGGTTCGACTTCGAGGTATAATGTCACCGTACTGTCGCAGCCTTCCAGTGAGCTAAAAGCAGTTTCGTATGTACCTGGTTCAGTCAATGCTTCTCCATTGAAATCAAATATCTCGCCTTCACAAATAGCATCGGAAAAATCGGACCCGAGGCTGTCCTTAACTGTCAAATCAAGGGTGATGGTAGAATCACAGCCGTGGATAGTAGTAAGCGTTGCTGTGTAAACACCTGTCTCGAAATAGGTATTGCCATTGAACTCAGCAGAATCGCCAAGGCAAATAATGGCCGCACGCTCCATATTATAAACAGGCCAAAAATCAAGCGTCAAGACAACAGTACTATCACAGCCTTCGCTCGAAGTAGTGGTCCATTCATAATGCCCTTGTTCGGTCAAAATTTCCCCGCCTAATTCGTAACTATCTCCATGACAGATATTTATAAAAATATCTTCATTTAAAATATCCGTCACTTCCAATGTCAGCACAACCATACTATCACAACCTTGGACAGAGGTGAAGACCTTTTCATATTGGCCAGAAACGGTCAGGGTCTGGTTGCCAAACAGATATTCACCACCTTCACAGATTTCTGCTCCTATTTCGACAGGTTCATTTTCAAAAAAGGAAAGTTCGAGCGTAACCAAACTGTCACAGCCATTTTTTGAAACAAAATTTGCTTCGTACATACCTCCCTCCGTCAGCTCCTGACCATTAAAGTCGTAACTGCTGCCTTCACAAATAGATGCAGCTATGCTTGGAGCGTAGTTTGGAAAAACCTCTAACACTAAAACCACAAGGCTATCACAGCCCCCAAAGGAAGTCAGTACTGTTTCATAAACCCCTGATGATGTGAGGGTTTGACCATAAAAATCATAACTGTCACCCTCGCAGACGGCCGCCGTTGTACTTGTTTCAAATCCTTCTGTCACCGTTAATTGCAATTCAACAAGGCTGTCGCAGCCATTGACGGATTGAAGCAAGTGTTGGTAGGTTCCTTCCTCCGTTAGCATCTCACCATAGAAGTTATAATTGCTTCCTGCACAAATCTGCGCCGACATTTCCGTAAAAGCATTTTCAAGCAACGAAAAGGTCAATACGACTGTACTGTCACAACCATTTTCCGAAGTTAAATCAGATTGGTAAGTGCCCGCCTGTGTAAGGTTATTGCCATCGAAAAAATAACCATCTCCCTCACAAACATTGGCACTTACCACTGTTTCCAAATTTGGTAAAGCCTGTAGGTTGTAAAAAATCAAACTATCGTAAAGCGGCAAACTGATAGTCTCGACTATCATGGTATCCGCCGTTATTTCTATGCCATTGAACGTTTCCCCAGAACAGATTTCGGCACTTTGCAACTCAAACACTTTTGGTTTTTCGATAGTATGAAATGTTGTGTTCGTCGTAACGGGTGGATTGGAATCGAAATAAATGTCAGCGTCGTTTTCAATCACTTCGCCAGGCAGCACATCTTCTTTGGGGGAAACGATGAACTGCACAAACCCCTGAGAACCAATAAAATTGGATGTACTATCAGGTAAATTGATATTGGGAAATGAGAATTTCAAAATGCCCGTTCCGAAAATTTCATATTCATAAAAATGGCTGGCCGCTCCGGGGCGCAAAGTGGTCAGGTCAAGTTTTTTGTCAAGCGTGTCGAGCAGGATTACGTTAATAGCAGTGTCGTTGCCGGTATTCTGAAACCGGACGAGGTATTCGATCTGGTTTTCTTTTTTTACAAAATGCTCTTGTGAATGGCCAAGCGGAAAGCCCTGCTTGTCATTCGGGTCGAAAGGTGCTTGGTTTTGGGTACAGTCGGTGTCAAGGTACAGATCTGAGTCGGCGAGGAAGCGTTGGTTGACAAAGCCCCTGCTAAACGTTCCGGTCATATTATCACCACAGCCTTCTATCCACGCTACTGGCACAGTGGCTGAAGGATGAAACCGCTCCTGCTCCACTTCAAGCCGCCATGTCGAACCATTTGCAGGTAGGGTAACAACCATAGATTCACCAGGTGCCAAAGCCAGTATTTCGCCTGGCCGATACATCACTGCATCTTCTATCACCAAATAGCTAAGCGGATTAGTCACCGCAGCCGAACCAACATTGGTAATGGTAAAACGAGTGGAGTCAGAACAACTTGCCCGCACCTCCAAGCTCGCACCAGACCACAAAGGATTGGCAGGCATACAAGCATCATCAGGAAAAATATGTGCCTCTGTACAGTGTGTTTCGGCTATTTCCACATCGCAGTCTAAAAAGGCTTTGAACCAAAATTCGCCGCATTCGTCGGGGTCAAGGTTGCCTATTTCAAAAGAATAGATCTGACCGCTGACATGCGTGTAATTGGCGGGGGAAAAAACAAAAGACAGATCGGGGTCAAGGGTAATTTCTACGTAAGCATCAGTTGCTGCAGCCGTGCCTTCGTTGCAGTATTTCACAAAAAAGAAATTGTTGTCGGCGCAGCGGCGGAGGATGTTGTTGGAGATGTCAACAGTGAGGACAGGACAGGGCGTTTTTTCAAAAACGGAGAAATTTATTTGGACAGAGGAGTTGGCATCTGGCAGGACAATGCCAACATCATTTGAACAGACATCATAGACGTTGCTGCCAGGGGTCAAAGTAACAATGTAATTGCCCGGAGGGACTGATATTGAATAAAAACCGTCGCTGTCAGTGGTGCCATAAAAAATACCGTTCGTGCCTTCTGCTGCAACCAACCAACCACTGAGCGGCATTTCACCTAGGTCGGTTTGGCAGTTATTATTGGCATCCACTAGGACGAAGCCATTCACTTGGGCGCAATTCATGAACATATCAGAAGTAATCAATATGGAGTCTGAAATCTGGCAACCATTCAAAGGAAATGATCTGGTTACGCTCACCCATCCGGGTTGGGTAACAAATGCATTAGTGCCCCCACCTGTGCTCCACTCAGTTTCAATGACCCCATTATAGGAAGTATTATAGGTATAAATATCTTCAAGCAAAATGCCCTGGCAAGTAACTTCTTCTATAACAATATTTACATCTACCGAAAAATAGTCTACTTCCAAGGTAGTGGTATCGCTGTAAATGCCGCTCCCGTCAACCGCCCAAGCGGTCAATATTACGGCCGTATCAGTCATGTTTGTCCACTCAAAATCCATTTGTCCAGGAGCCAACATAATTTCCATTACTGGGCCATTGTCCACTTGCAGGAAAAAAGAAGTCGCTTCAAAAGGGGGACAGGATGAAACAGTATGAGTGACTGAATCGCCTGGGGAACAATTGATGGATGGGCCGTCAATATCTATATCCTCTACTTTTTCTACGTCGATGCACTCCATTTCGAAGCAATTGACTGAATTTACTTGTAGGCAATATTCCCCGGGAGCATCAATCACCGGATTGAGGGTATTGGCACCGCTGACAATGTTACCATTACTAGTTGTCCAAAAAAAGTTTACAGGCCCGCTAACACCAGAATACACTGCATTTAATGTGACTTCTTCTTCTTCACAATTTATTTCAGTTGGTTCTATTTCTATCTCGATTTGACCACCGCCTGAATAAACCCGAACAGAATCCACAGCTTCGCAACCTGTGATTTCGTTTGTAACCGTTAAATAGTACCAACCACTAATATAAACATAGGGAAAAAGAGTCGTATGATTTTCAATAAAATAGCCTTGAGGGGAAGTCCATAGGTAACTATATTCAGGCCCCGTTGAAGATCCATCACCATATAAAGTCTCTCCCCCGAAACAAAACAATTGTATATTAGGCCCAGCCTCCGCTATCACCGTATCCCCAATTAACTCCACGATAAAAATAGAGTCGCAATCCCCGTTTCCCTGACAATAAACCGTATGAACCCCAGCGCTAAAAAGCGGCTCTCCACATATCTCTATTGGGTCGTTGCAACCAACTATCATAGGCCCCAAATTTATTATTGACGGCCCGACGGGATTGATAACTACGATTACAAGACTATCACATCCCTGCGAACTGGTCAGCGTAACCTCATAAACCCCCGGATCGCAAAACTCTTCGCCTGCCACGACTGTACAGCCCCCGATACACAGGTCTTCCTCCACTGTCGTTGGCGGCAATTCAACCACTGCAACCACATGGCATTTTTCCTCCACCTTTGATTCGCAGGTGTTGAAATAGCGGACACAAATCTCAATGACAGGTGTGGCGGTATAAAAATGGATGTCCACCTCAAACGCGTTGTTTGGCCCAACGATTTCGTAATAACCAGCAATTTCCATCCACTCAATGTCGGCAATGCAAGGATCACTATCCAAAACAAAAGTCGCGGTTTGGCCTACACAGACCTCTGTTGGCCCGGTGATCTGTGCTTCCGTTTTATTGGCGTACCAAAAGGAAAGAACTATCAATAAGCAAGGAAAATATTTTTTAACGTTCATGTGGAAATGCATAAAATTAGCAACAGACCGCTGAAAAACAACTAAGCGCAGCCCTCTCGAATAAGGCGATTTGTAATAAATTTTCTCAGAAATCATAAAGCAGTGAATACCTTGTTTAAGTTAAATTTTTCTTCCTAACTGGCCTTTGATTTTGTCTAATAATTTCACCTTACAAATATCTATTTTCTTTTTCTTCGAGTAAAACACAAAATATCTATATTGTAATCGTAATTTTATGATTAATTTTCTTAAATATTGATTATCAATTATTTGCTAAATCAAAGTAATACATTATTTTGAAAAACACATTCCTCGATCAATTATTTTCCCGCCTTTCCAAATCAGATTGGCGGCAGTTGGGAAAAATAGTGGCGTCGCCATACTTCAACGGACGGCCTCAACTTGTTCCACTTTTTGAGTATTTCCTGAATTGCTACCAGCAAAAAGTGACCCCAGACAAGTTAAAAGGTTTTGCAGCTGCCTTCCCTCAAAAACCATTTGACGACCAGCTTTGGCGGCTCTCCAATTCCCAACTTTTCAAATTGGCAGAACAATGGCTTGCTTTTAAGGAAACGCAACAAGGTACCACCTTTCCGCAACTTCCCCTTGCCAGTGCTTACCGAAAACTTGGCCTGAACGGCCATTACCAAAGAACCATGTCCGCCCTGCAAAAAAAGCTGGAAAAAGTGACACAGCACGATGCAGGTGCTTATGAAAACATATACCAATTGGAATGGGAAAAATACCGCTTCGTGTCAAGCGGTAAACGGACGGAGGCATTTAACCTCCAGGAAGTGTCAGATGCAATGGACATATCGTTCATCTCGCGAAAACTTCGGCATGCTTGTTTTGCCGTTTCCCATGAGGCCGTTTTTAAAACTAAATACGATTTGGGCTTACTATCCTCCGTGTTGGATCAAGTTGCCAATTCACCTACCCTTCTTGACATCCCAGCCATTGCCCTTTATTTCCATTGTTATTTGGCGCTGACGCAAAATGATGAGGGACATTTTCAAACACTCATTAAGTCGCTATCGAAAACCGCAACTGCACTTCCTGCTGAGGAGCAGCGAAACCTTTATTTATTGGCCATCAATTTCGGCATCCGCCAAATAAATGCCTCCCGCCCTGCCTATGACCGCCCCGTGCTCGATCTGTATAAATTGGCCCTGGAAAACGGCCAATTGTTGAATGCTGGCCGCTTGTCGCATTTTGCCTTCAATAACATCGTCGCCATCGCCATCCGCATCGGGGAAAACGATTGGGTGGAGGCATTTATGAACGACCACAGAATCAGCCTTGAACGCAGGCACCGTCAAGTGGCCTATTCCCTCGGAATGGCTCGCCTCGAATATGCCCGGAAAAATTACAGGGAAGCGCTGCTCCATCTGCAAAAGGCTGACTACAAGGATTTTATCAACAATGTCATCGCCAAAACCCTGCAAATGAAAATCTATTTTGAAACCAATGAAATGGAAGCACTGGAAGCACATCTCCGCAACATGAAAACCTATATCCGCCGCCAACGGGCGTTTGGCTACCACCGTGATAATTACCTGAACATCATCCGCTTTACACAGGCGATGATGGAGCTAAACCCATATCAACGAGAAGGGAAAATGAGATTGCGTATGGAGATCGAAGCGGCTGGAAGGCTGACGGAAAAGGAGTGGCTGTTAGAGATGTTGGAAAGAAAATAAATACAACCTAAAATAAATACCCCAATAAGCCCTTTAGCACAATATACAGATTTACATTAATACCAGCATTTACCCTATATTGCGGCTTTAATTATTTCACTAAAACCAAATACCATTATGGAACATAGGGTTATTGTCACTGCAGACGATTTCGGCGCTTGCAATTTTATCGACAATGGCATCAGGGAGGCTATCAAATCGGGCGTTGTAAGTTGTATCTCTTCCTTTATCAATTTTGAACCGAGAAATTCCAGGCATCCTTATGGATCTTACAAAGGCAGCGTACAGGCAATTAAAGACTTATTGCACGATGTCCAGCACTCCCCGGAATTTTCCAAAAACAGAAATCTTAGGGTTGGCCTTCATTTTAATTTCCATGCAGGCAGCCCTGTATATCAGCATGAAAATAAAATAAAATCATTGTTGTTGAGAAGAAGAGTGAACGACCGGAGGATTTTTAAAAACATTGAAAAATTCAACCCGTCAAAGGTGGAGAAAAAAGAATTTGCGAAAGAATTGCACGCACAGTATAGCCGTTTTTTTAATCAAATGGGATTTGCGCCCGACCATTTTTCTTCCCATTTTCCTATCATATTTATGACTCCCGAATTTTTTGATATCGTCTGCGCTGTGGCCGCTCCAATGGGCATTCCGGTCAGGAATCCGTTCCTGGTTTGGCAAACGAAAAATGAACCCAAAGACTCACCGAACCGGGATAAACTGAGCAACGTTAAAAAGTTTTTTAAAAAGAAATCAAAGACCAAAGAAATCGGCCTTAAACGTGCAATTAAAATGGCAGATACTTTGACTGACACCATTCTTGCGGGTTGGAAAACCAAAAATGTAAATGCCCTGAGAAAAAATGGAATTGATTTTCCGGATTATACCAACTGCCATTTATACGGCAACGGAACCGACCCGGAATCAGTTAAAAATGTGCTTAACAATTTATTGGATTTTTCTCCGAGCCAATTTAAAAAACATGGTGGCAAACCCGTCGTAACGGAAGTCATCACCCATGTTGGCAAAGGGACTTACAAAACGGAACAAGTCCCACATGGTATTGATTCCGATTATTTTAAAGGCCGGGGAGAAGAATTGGCAACCGTAACTGCCTCTAAAGAATTGCAGCGACGCAAATTATATAATTATAAATCTGCATTGCAGGCATAGTGATTAGTGATTAGTGATTAGAAATATAAATCATTTTTTTAATGATTTCAGCTAAAAGGAAAATTCCTTCAATTCTAAATAATTTATTATTACAGCATTTAATAGATTGTGTATATCTATTAAAGTAAAATTCCTCATTATCCTAATCACTAATCAACTAATTACTAATCACTAAAAAAATAAAATGAAAATAGCCATTATCGGTCCAGCACATCCATACCGGGGAGGCATTGCTGCTTTTACTGACCGTTTGGCAAAAGCATTTTTGGACGAAGGGGAAGATGTAACCGTTTATACTTTTACGTTACAATACCCCGGTTTTTTATTTCCCGGAAAATCCCAATACTCGGAAGACCCGCCGCCTAAGCACCTAAAAATCGTTAGGTGCATTAATTCCATTAATCCATTTAATTGGATAATGGCAGGCCTAAAAATCCGAAAATCCAGCCCCGATTTTATTATAGTAAAATTTTGGTTGCCGTTCATGGGCCCCTGCTTCGGCACCATTCTCCGCATAGCAAAATGGCAGAAGCATACCAATGTCATAAGCCTTGTCCACAACATGGTCCCTCATGAAAAACGGCCGGGCGACCGCATTTTCACCAGTTATTTTTCCAAACCTGTTGATGCCTTTCTCGCCATGTCGCAATCTGTTTTGGATGATATTGATAAATTTAACAAACAAAAACCTCGTGCCCTTTCTCCTCATCCACTATACGATAATTTTGGAGAAATAGAGCCGAGAGAAGACGCTCTTGACAAGTTGGGCTTTGACAAAAATTATAATTATATCTTATTCTTTGGTTTGATTAGAGAGTATAAAGGTTTGGATTTACTGCTTCAAGCATTTGCAGACGAACGTTTTAAAAAAGAAAATTTAAAATTGATTATTGCTGGCGAGTACTATGACGATAAGGAAAAATATATCCGTTTAATTAATGAGCTGGGAATCGAAAAAAATATAGTACAAGTGGACAAGTTTATTCCCGATGCAGAAGTGGCCCATTATTTCAATGCCGCCGATTTGGTAGTGCAGCCTTATAAGTCAGCTACCCAAAGCGGCGTGACACAAATCGCCTATCATTTCAACAAACCCATGGTGGTAACGGATGTCGGGGGCCTGAAAGACATGTGCCCAGACGGCAAGGTCGGATATGTAACACCACCTGATCCTAAATCAATTGCGGATGCCATTTTTAAATTTTTCAACAAAACCGATAAAGTGGCCATGGTCGAAAATATTATTGGTGAAAAAGGGAAATATACTTGGGATATTTTGACCAGTGCAGTTTATGATTTGGCGAGGAAGATTTAGGAATTAGGAAATTGGGGAAATATGTATCATATACACTTTAACTCATACCTAATTCCCCAATTTCCTAATTCCTAAACCTCCCTTAAACAAATTACATGAACCATTTCTCCACCATAATAAAAAATATCCAAGACGCTCTTTCGATTAAACAGCAATTGCTCACAGATGAGCATTTGCACCTTACCATTTCCCAAATAGCCAACCTCATTATTGATTGCTACCGAAAAAAGGGCAAAGTCCTTTTTTGTGGCAATGGCGGCAGTGCTGCCGATGCCCAACACCTCGCTTCAGAACTTTCCGGTAAATATTATTTCGATCGTCCCCCTTTGTTTGCAGAAGCGCTCCATGTGAACACTTCCAATTTAACGGCAGTGGCCAATGATTATTCATTCGCTGAGGTTTATTCCCGTCTGGTGGAGTCAATGGGACGTCCAGGCGATGTGTTAATTGGCCTTTCCACATCCGGCAATTCACCTAATGTGATCAACGCCATAAAACAGGCAAAAAAAATTGGGCTTATTACTATTGGGTTCACAGGGGGAGATGGAGGACAATTAAAAGGGACTTGTGATTATCTGATTGCCATTCCTTCAAATGATACGCCCCGTATTCAAGAGTGCCATATATTAATTGGGCATACCATCTGCCAATTGGTGGAACATTCCCTTTTTCCAAACAAGGGCAGCTAAAACCCTGATAATTAAAACCATACGTTGTTGTCCTATATAATATCATTTTCTGTAACTATTCAGCTTGGGGTGTCTTTTGATAGAAATTAAAAATTTTTAATTTCTATCAAAAGGCACACAGCCTCTCCGGGAGGGATAAAGAAAAAATTTCATTTTTTCTTTATCCCTCCCGCTATTCTGAATAGTTACCATTTTCTTATCTTACCGCCAAAATGAGAAAACTTACCAAGAAGGGATTCCATTAAAACGACCTGTCAATTTAATTTCCCAAGTTGATTTTACTTTGGCATTTTAAAATTCAACTCCAACCAACATGGAATCTAACATCAAAAATATTTCAATCTATATATTCGGGGCACTCGCTTGTTTGGCGATTGGGGCGGTAGCTGGATGGAATTTAAGTAAGGGAGGCGCAAAACAAGCATTCGTCAATTTAAAAATTGGCGAAAATCAATTGGAAGTAAAACTTGATCAAGATCAAATTGATGCTCAGACTTTTTTAGGGCAAATGTTCGGCGAAACGTGGTCTAAAAGCAGTGTCATAAATTGGCTAAAAGAAAAACAAAAGATTTTCCATTTTGAAGATACGGATGTCGTCGAGGAATACAAGTCTTTAAAAAGCGACCATCCTATTTCCGAAAAAATATACGAATTGTACACACTTCGTTTAGGGCCATGGGCTTATGAAGCCGATACTGTGCGAATAGGTTTTCCAGGAGGGAACAACCCGCCACCCGGAAAGGCGAATGTTTTTGATAACGGGAAATATTTAGGACACCATCTCACCTTTTATAAAATGAACGACACCAATCAAATAACCGTGCATGCAACAGGCAAATATTGGGGGCCATCTCCTGATAAATTTCCTGACATCCAATTAAATAGGAACGATGCTAAAATTTTATTCGGACATTCAAATTTGTCAAAAATTGAAAGAGCTCTGGTGAGGATTGTTAGGGATTAAAAGGTGATTTACGAATGTTTTGTTATATTGTAATTGTTGATTATTATCAGCAATAATAAAATCAGTTCCCTTTTCTTTTTGAAGCGTATTTCACATTTTCGTCGAGCAAAAATGCTTCTTCCAAAATTTCCAAAATTGCTTCTTCCCTTATTTCTTTTATATTGTGAAAAATAATACCTGCTACTTGTTTACGGTCTTTAAAATCGAGCAGGCCATTTTCATTGGATAATTCATTGGCTCTGACAAAGGCCAATTCTACGCCATCATTTTTAACAGGATTCAAATAACATATCCAACTCTTGCGATAATAAAAAGGAATACGATAACGTATTTTGTAAGTTACTTCCGGAAAAGATGTAATCAAATTGTGGAGGTGTTCCAATATCAATTTCTGTTCACCTTCTTGATTATAAATAAATGAAAGTACTGGATCCATATTAAAGTTTTCACCGAACTTAGGAATTAATTTAAAAATACTTCCTAAATTAATTCTCCAACCATTGATTAATAATTTTAGAAATTTCCTTCCCATTTGTCAGCGTCATCACATGTGTCCCATTTTCAATTATAACTGGCTTGTGGATATTTTTAATCGGAAGTGTTTTGTCCTTAGTACCGTGAATATGCAGCAATTTAATTCCTTCATAATTCTCATTATCCCACTCTATTATACAACGGACTGCCCGCTTCATAAATTTAGGGTCTTTCCGTTTCATCATGCTCCGCCACAATTTTTGATCTTCTTTTGACATGGGTTCATACAAGGGTTGTAAAAGGATGGTCCAAAATTTATAAAAACGACCACCCAATAAACGGTGGATGGGAATTTTATTGAAAAATTTATAAAGGCTCGGAATTTCATTTTTTGTCTTTGCACTGGCAATTAAAACTATTTCTTCCGGCTGCATAATCTTTGACATTTCAATCGCCAGCATTCCACCTAATGAAACACCAACAATCGAAAATTTTTTTGTCGGATCAATTTGGGAGGAAAGGCGTTCCGCATAAGTGGTCATTGTTTCGCCTTTTTCAGGAATAGAATATTCTATATTTTTCGTCTCATAATTTTCAATATTAATATTTTTAAACAAACGCCCGTCTGAACCTTGGCCAGGAATTAAATAAATGATTTTTTCTTGTTGAGTTTGAGCTAACATAAACATAGGTGTAAAAAACAAGAAAATAATAATTAGAGATTTCATTCTAAATTTATTCGTTTTTATAAATATCAGGAAAATGCCTTTCCATAAACATGCTTGGTTCTTTTAATACTGTGAAGCCAGCATATTTGGCATATAAGCCATGCGCATCTTTTGTGCCCAGTACCCACCTCCTCAATCCTTGCAGTTCTGGATATTCCATAATTGTTTGCACCAGCGATTTCGACAAGCCCCGCCCCCGATGTTCAGGTAAAACAAAGACGTCTGCCAGATAGGCAAAGGTTGCATAGTCAGTGACAGCCCGTGCAAATCCAATCTGATTTTTGTGAAAATAGAGTCCAAAACAACAGGAGTGTTCAATACCCTTGGTCAATGTATCGAGAGGTATTCCTTTGCACCAATAAGCTTCCTCGCATAAATATTTATGGATGACATTTAATTCGAGGCGATTTTTTTCAGTGGATATTTCGTATCCTCCTTTTTTATAAGTTGCCATGAAAAAGGAATTTGGGAATTGGGGAATTTATGGTAGTGGGAGCAAAATAAATTGTTTATAAAATTCCTTAATCCCCTAATTCCCCAAATAACTCATTTAAATCAACGATACTCCATTAAGATCTGTCGTCAACACTTGGGACATATAATCAAAATACGGGCGCATGGCTTCGAAAGTTTTGACGACTTCTTTTTTAAAATTTTTATTTAAAACTTCATCGTCGGAAAATTGGCGGGAAACGGTGAATTGTTTCATACGGATGAGGTCAATGGCAGGATGCTCTTTATTAAAACCTTTGGGTGCAGTTTTTACCGCTTCGCCTTTTAATTCACCAAAATATTTTTTAAAACTTTTACTGGAAATTATTTTGCGCATTGGTTTATCGTCCATGGCGAATTCATCCCTGATCCTTTTTAGGTCAGCTGGATTCGGCGCCCAGAACCCACCACCGACGAATGAATTTCCTGGTGCTAAATGAACATAATACCCACCACGCCTTGACGCACCTGCCCTGGTAAAACTCGAACCAAAATAATCTTTATAAGGATCTTTATTTTTAGAAAAACGAACATCCCTGTAAATACGGAAAGTCTTGCTTTTTTCGATGACATCTTTTTCATTGAGGGCAGCTTCTACGGCTTTTACAAATTCTTTTATGTTGCCGAGGGCATCATCATATTTAGCTTTGTTTTTTTGGAACCAGTCCCTGTTATTGTTTTTGGAAATGGATTTTAAAAATTTAATCGTGTCGGGTTGAATAGTCATAATTTGATGTTTTTTGCAAACATAATAATTTTGGGGAAAAGGGTTTTTGCTCATCCTATTTAAAGGTGAAACGGGATTTACTAAATTTTGAAAATTTAGTAAATCCCGTTCAATTTTACATTGAGCAGGATTAAACATTCCAATCAAAACCGATACGTCACTTTCCCTTTCAAAAAAAATGGCACTCCCGGCGTAAAATGAATTTCCTCTATAGGATCTAACTCGCCTTGCAAACGGGATTCCGTGGCAAATTGCGCCTCGTTCCATTCCACATCAAATATATTTTCTGCCACAACGCCAAACGAAAGGCCTTTGAGCGTATAGGTCAAATTGACATCCGTAATTAAATAACCTTTTGCAATGATGCTGTTGTCTTCAGTCGCTGGCCGGTCTTTCAAAAAGCGGCTTCTAATACTTCCCTCCAAACCAGAAGGCAGGCGCAAGGACAAGCCACCCAGCGCTGTCATTTCAGGGGCAAGTGGTATGCGGTCAGCACCTTCAGGTTCTTCGATTGAACGGGCATAGGTATAATTCACATCGGCGTCAAAAAACAGATAATCGGACATTTGGTAGCGCAGGCCAATATCCACTCCCGTCCGGCGGGTTTTGCCACTTGGCTCAACGACGCCTGCGTCACCGACATAGACAAATTCCTGCTCCAAAAACAAATACCACAAAGCCGTATTTATCCAAAGCCGGGGAACCGGTTTCCAAATAGCACCGAGGTCTGCTCCATAGGCAGCGGGCAGGGTCTCTTTACCATTTTGGGCGACCACTACCCTGGTATCGTTCGAATGAAACCCCGTGCCAGTTTTGAAATACAATTGCCAGTGGTGGTTGGGGTTGAAAATCAAGTTCAATTTCGGACTGGCAATGGTCGTGTTTTCCGATAAGGTTTGATAGGAGCTGGCCAACTGGTCAACGTAATCAAATTGGAAATGATCTATCCGTAAGCCTGGGTTTAGAAGTATTTTTCCAAATTCAAATTCCAAATTGGCAAATGCATAAATGTTTGATTCATTGACATTTCCAAACGCCATCTGCTCCAAGGTGTTCTTCCGGTTGGCCGTGTGTGACAGTTCGTTATCATTGATTCTATCATAGCGCAAACCAATGCCAGCCTGCATATTTAGGTCAACACCACCTAAGCCATATTCCCGGTGGAGTACACTCCGCAAGCCAAATATTTGACGGTCTTCGTGTTGTCTGATCTGGTCTCCATTGACTGGATCATCAAGGAAAAAAGTGAAATTGGAAAACAACTCAAAACCGTATTTTGAATAGAAGGCCATGCTTTTTACAAAGGCATTTTTGGAAATGGTTTTTGTGTGGTTTACTGAAAAATTACTGCGGCTGGTCAGTCCGCCCTCTGTATCGTCAATGCTTCCAAAACGGCTGATAAGCCCAGCATCCACGGCCCGTTGGGGTATCTGACCGGAGGCATCCCATTTGCTGGTAAAATGGGAAGCCAGCACCGACAATTTATCGTTATTGGGTAGGTTAATGGTGTATTTTCCCATCAGGTTGAAGCGGTTGAAATTTTGGGGCGATTCGACAGGGCCATCCGTTAATAAATATTCCGTTGCCACATAAGCGTGATGGTTTTCCGCATTTCCCAATAAATCAAAAAGGCCGACAAGCCTCGATGTATTAAATTGCCCAAATTCGACTCCAAACAAGCTGTTGTCCAGTCTTTCCTTAGTCTGAAAATCCACGTAACCTGCCGTCGTAAAATTGCCCTGCTCCGTGTAGTATGGGCCTTTCCCAAAATCCAATCGCTCTACTGTCTCGGGTATTAGAAAATGCAGGTCGGCATAACCTTGTCCATGAGCATGTGATACCATGTTAACTGGCATCCCGTCCACCGAAATACTTATGTCCGTGCCATGATCGATATCGAAGCCCCGAAGAAACAGTTGTTCTGCCTTTCCGCCCCCAGCGTGTTGGCCGATAAAAAGGCCAGGCACTTTGCGTAAAATTTCCTGCGATGAATTGACCGGGTTGTTTATCAGGTCAACTTTGGAAATTTGGTTCAGGGAACGCACACTATTAGAAACGATCACTTGGCCGAGGTCGAAATATATTTCTTCCAAAATGAATGTAATGGGTTTCTTAAAATGCTTTTGTTCCAAAACCACCATTTTGGTTTTATGGCCCAAATAGGAAATATTGATCGTATCGCCAGGTTTGCTTTGGTCGCAATAAAAAATGCCCTGTTCGTTGGTATGGGCATGCACCATGCCGTTGTTTTTAAAAATATAGGCATCTATAAGGGATCGCCCTTCTTTGTCGACCACCTTTCCTTCTATTGTTTGGGCCATTATTTGCGAAGCGAAAAAAGATATAATTAAAATGGAGAGTAAAATCCTTTTCATGATAAATTATTAAGACCAACCACTTGTAAAAAGTTGCCAATCAGGCATATACAAGCAGATCAGTGTTTGCAGAAATAATTAGACTTGTTTGGTTGATGATAGATGGAACCTTTTATCGAATTTTCCAAAACAGCCTATTTAAGACCAACCAGAAAGAAAAGGATTAGGCACGGGGAGGGGGAGAAGGAACGGCGATGTTTCTATCGCTAAAGTTATTGATGCAAGAAAAAACAACTAAGGCGCTACCCAACAGATCAAAGGGATGAAATTGTTGGGAATTAAAAATTTGGTGAAATTTATTGGCCAACAAGTCGGAGGTTTCATTGACGGGAGCTTCATTATTGTCTTCAGTATCAAGCACTTCGTTTAGCATTAGCAAGGAATTATGCGAATGGGTGGCATCATGCGAGTGAAAATGATGGGACTTGTGTTTTCCAGCAGCTAAATCATCTAAGTGAGAAAGAAAGTGCAGGCATTCCAACATCGGGAATTGCAACCCGCCTGCGAGATAAAACCCCATTAGGCCGATGGCAAAAAAATGACGGTATTTCCTAAAATGCTGGAACATAGAATTGTTGGCAGTTCTCAAACTCTCTAAAACATACGGAGGTCCGACGGAGTTTGGATTTTAAAAACCCATTATTGCTGTGTGAATGTAAATGGGAATTTTTTAATAAGGCTTTGTACAGTCAGAATTGTTGTGAAAAGGTTCGCTTCCAGACATCTTCTAAGCATCGTATTTTTGCAGCCATGATTTTCCAACCTAGATCACGAATGATTAACATCCGAACCGCCAAGCAGTTTATTTTTTACACAATTTTGTTGTTTACAGGCAACCTATTTGCTCAAGACCAAATAGATTGGGCGACGCTGGCTGATGTAAAGTTCTCTTCGGTTTTTTCCGAGGAGTTGGGCTTCAGTTACGATGAGGCGTCCTTCGGTCCGTTCATTTCCCTGTTTTCTGAAAAAGAAGTAAAAATCACTGGCTACATGATCCCGCTCGACGGGATAGGTGTTTCATACGTGCTTTCCAGAAACCCCAATGCCACATGCTTTTTCTGTGGCGGAGCAGGCCCTGAAACAGTCGTGGAACTCGAACTCCTACCGTCGGCCATCGGTAAATACAAATTGGACGAGTACCGCACCTTTAAGGGCATTTTGCATTTAAATAAAAAAAATATCGACCACCTGACGTATGTTCTGAAAAATGCCGAACCTTTGTGAAGCAATGAGAGAATGAGAGAATGAGAGAATGAGAGAATGAGAGAATGAATGGATGAAACCAACAATTAACAATCAGCAATGCTATGTTCCAAATATTAGTTGCATTTATTATCGGCCTTTTTGTGGCCATGTTATTTGTAAATGTTTATTTCCGGGTAAAAGTCTTGAAGTCCTATAAAAAGCTGGTGCAGCAGCGGGTGGAGTTTGGGGTCAAGGATATATTGAACAAGGAAAAAATTGAAAAAGAAGTGATCCCAAAATACCCGCATGCGGCACAGGACATCAGGGATTTTACTACCCATATCCGCAATTCCATAAAAATGGGCACGGTGCTTATAGTCCTAATCACGGCATTCGGAGCAGTACTAATGTGGTACCGTCACAGCTAACGTTATTGCCTTTCCTCAATTCACCAATTTACCAATTTACTAATTCACCAATTCCCTACTTTGCTAAAACAACTCATCCGTTTCATCAAATTCTATTTCCGGGCAAAAACAAAGTACGACGTCCACTCGCCATTTGTATATGAATTCACCGAGCAGGTGGTCGAAGATGATCGCTGGTACTATGCTTTCGATGAAATAGAGGCCGTGCGGGGATATATGCTCAAGGACAAACGCTCCATCCCCATCAAGGATATGGGGGCAGGTTCGCAAGTGGAAAACAGCAAGGAACGCTCCATCGCCAGCCTCGCCAAACATTCCGCCAATCGGCCCTTTGTTTGCCAGATGCTTTTCAAGATCGTCAACTTATACAAGCCGAAAACGATGCTGGAATTGGGCACCTCCCTTGGCATTTCCACCCAATATCAGGCAGCCGCCTCTCTCCATGCACAGGTAGTTACCATTGAGGGCTGCCCCAATACCGCTCACCTGGCTGCCGGAAATTTTAAATTAATGGAATCGAAGAATATCAGTTTGTTAGAGGGTTCTTTTGACGATATGCTACCCCTCGCTTTTAAAGAACTGGGCCAGTTGGATTATGTATTTGTGGATGGCAATCATCGCAAAAAACCCACGCTGAAATATTTTGAGCAATGTCTTGAACATGCCCACGAGAAAAGCATCTTTGTGTTCGACGACATCCACTGGTCAAAAGGTATGGAGACTGCATGGACCGCCATCCAACAACACCCGAAAGTGACCCTAACGATTGATTTGTTCTTTTTCGGCGTGGTGTTTTTCAGGAAAGAACATCAAGTGAAGGAACATTTTTCGCTGGTGCCTTGGGAATGGAAACCTTGGCGGATTGGGTTGGGGGATTTTTTTAGATGAAGATAACTATAGCTTTTGTTGACTTCAACCAATCGGGCAATGGGTTAGTTCCATTTTTATTTATCAAAACTGTGTAGCCTTTTAGATTAAGTTCTTCTAATTTTGATTTTTCAGGGATGGTATTATATACAATAAAATCGGTGTAAAACATTGTTTCTATCGGGTTTTCCTGATTAAATAAAACAACTTTTCTACTATTATATTCATCTCCTAATTTTTTTATAGCTTCTGTCCATTCTGTTTTTTCAGTATTTCTTTGAAATGGTTTAACCCTTTCAATACAGTATCTTACAGGTAAAGCGACAAGCAGCATCAGAATTAATTTACTTAGCCATTTTTTATTTAAATACAAATTCTTTGCATGCAAAGCATTACAATGCCATGCTAATACAATAAAAATAGCTGGCCCAACAAACAATGTATATCCTTGCATTTTTGTTGCTGCAAATGAAAAAAATAAATAAGGGAATAAAATCCAAAATGCAAGAGCTGAATACTCCCAATTTTTCTTCCTAAATAATTCCCACAAAAAAAATAATAATGGCAGATAAATTAACTCTCCCCATATAATCCTCATTTTGTCAAAATGATAAAAAAAGCCACTTCCATGTCCTTCCAACTCATGTGTAAAGTGCAACCAATTATAACGGCTTTCCCACTCCGCTTCCAACGGAAATTCTTGATGAATATATACCTGCCAAGGAGCGGCAACTAAAAAAGCCACTAAAGCAATAGGCACAACTATTTTCATGGCATTCCAAAAAGTAATTTTTTCCTTTTGCCAATAAACCAACATAAGAACTGGCAAAACAATTAGTGCTGGAAGCCACTTTGACAATAATGCCGCACCAACTGCCATTCCAGCAAGTGGCAAATAATACCATTTTTTTCTATTTACATAAATGACACCAAGGACAATAGATAGCTCAATAAAAAACAAGAAGAATATATCAACATGATCTGTTGTGACCCTACCTCCCGTCAATTCTACCACCAATCCATTAATAGAATGGAAAAAAGCAGCAAGTAAACCAATTCGAGCATTAAAAAAATATTTCCCAAGATAAAAAGTAAGATAAAGGGCAGTAGTTGAATATATTACAGAAGGAAATCTTAACGCTATTTCATTTATTCCAAATACATGAAAACTCATGGCAATTGTCCACAGAGGGAATGGTTGTTTGTGCAGCCAAATATGATTTGAAGTCCAATTTTGAAAATTATAATCCAAAATTGGATCAACATACAGCATGGGTTTAAAAGGGTTTGCCATCATGTTTTTTGCAACCAATGCGTGATATCGTTCATCCCATTCGTGCAAGAAAAAATCACATGATACATAAATCCTCAATAACAAACCTCCAAGCAATAAAAAAAATAGAGATAGTTTTTGATTTTTAATTTTAAGGCTCGAAAAAGAACAAAAATAAATGGTCAACACTGTTATAAAAAATACCGCATCCATTATTGTGTTGTCCATGCAAATTTAATTTATTATTAAGGACGCCCAATGACAGCCATTTTTTCAGATGCAACTACTTCATCTCCCAAATAAAAACAAACGACATAGATCCCTTCTGACAAAAACCCTACACCTATTTCGTACGTATATGTAGTAATATTGGCATTAAACACCTGCTTCCCGCTCGTATCGACTATAACAAGTTTCGCATTTGAAGTAAGTGAAGAATATTCCAAGTTTACAAATTTAACAGCCACAGTTTCTGTAACGGGATTGGGGAAAATTTTTAATCGAGTACTTTCGGAACAAGCTAAAAAACGCTCACTAAAAGGAAAGAAAACATTACCACATTTATTTTCAATATTTAATGTGAAATCTATTTTTTCGAAATTAGAAGACTCAATAGGAATATCTATTGATTGGCCTTTATGATAGATAAATGGATCTATATCTTGATCAAATATTTCCCAATCATAATTATTTTCTTCATTAAAATTTAGGATACTCATCCCAATATATGTGCAGGAATTATCAGTTTGGATTTCAGGTTCTGGGGGCAAACCAATAGTAATTTCCTTTTTCAGAGTCACACCATAACAACTATTTATATGATCAAAATTCACTTCAACCCAAGCTTTTTCGGAAGGGTTAGCCAAAAGGTTCTTTTTAATTTTAATTGAATTTGCAAAAGAATCGGTGACAATCAAATTTGAAGAGACCGCCCAATAATTAATAGAACTTGGATCAACATTCTCCAAACTAAATTCAACAATATTTGAATCGCAGAACACTTCAGGCCCTTTAAGTTCAGCCTTTGTTTTCTGCTCAATTTTCACCCAATCCACTATATATTCAGCATATCTCGGTTTACCTTGACCCTCATTTATGCCGCAACCGATAATAATGTCCAATTTATGGTTGAGAGGCCACCAGCCCATATGTTCCCAAACTTCAAATTCATCGTTTTCAGGCAAGTCACCACAATCAAGCGGTCGAGCGCATACTCTATTTTCTGGGAATTTATCAATTTTCCAATACCTGTGAAATGTTCGTATCGGTTTTTTATCTACAAACCATGTTAATTTATGAGGCGTCCATTCAAGCATGTACTCCCTAAATTTAAAAATATTCCCTACTTTATGGTCTTTAGGATAGGACATTAACGGACCTCTTTTTTCGTCACATAAATCTGAGTGAGGGTCTGGCAAATAATTATAGCGATTTGTCTGGATTTCATTACAATCTGGTTTGCACATTTCGAATATGTCAATTTCTGCTCCCCATCCCAACATCCAAAACGATCCTTCTGCCCCTTTTTTTGAGGGATTCTTTGCCCTGACAGAAAACCGTCCAAATCTGAAACACGCTTCATTTCCTGCCCATGCCTTTTCACGAAAGGTTGTGATTCGGCATGTCGAATATTTCCTTTTATTTCTCCCAGATGTGCCATCTAAATATTTACAATCAAATTCAACAGGGTCATCGAATTTTTTAACTTCAAAATGTATGATTCCATCTTTGATGAAATAGTTATCTGGTGATCTCAGTTTTATCTCGTCGTTTTTACACAAAGGTTCTTCTTGGAATGCAGGATTTAAATCATCTTGCCAATACCATTTTGTAGTATCTAACTTTTCGTTCAAAAAATCATCAAAAAAAATAGTTTGATATGGATCATCATTATTGTAGTCATTGAAAAAATCAGAAAATTCACAATTCGTTAAATTTTCCTTTTTATAAAATCTGGTTGCCCATGTGTGTCTATTTTGACAACCTAAAAATTCAACATAATCAGTAAAACCATCTTTTTCTCCATCGAAAATATCTTCACAGATCGGAATTGAGTCTTTAAAAAAAACTACATCTTTCTCAGGTGAACAAAAAAAATCATCTGGGCATTGCGATGAAACGCAAAATGTAAAAAACAAATAATTAATGGATAATAGGATGCGTGATTTCATTGCAGCAGGGTTAAGAATTGTTAGAGACGAAGATAAAAAAAAGGACAGCACTTCCGCACTGCCCTTTAAAATTTATGAAAGTAATAATTACATATGCGCAATTATATTATCTCCAAATTCAGAGCATTTCAGCAAAGTCGCCCCTTTCATCAAGCGCTCAAAGTCGTAAGTTACTTTCTTGCTCTTGATCGCACCTTTCATTCCTTTCAGCACCGTGTTGGCGGCCTTTTTCCAGCCCATGTAGCGGAGCATCATTTCACCGGAAAGAATGACAGAGGATGGGTTCACCTTGTCGAGGCTTGCATATTTAGGCGCGGTGCCGTGGGTGGCTTCGAATATGGCGATGCCCGTCTTGTAATTGATATTCGCACCTGGGGCGATACCGATACCACCTACCTGTGCGGCAAGGGCATCTGAAACATAGTCGCCATTGAGGTTGAGGGTAGCAATAACGGAATACTCCGCAGGACGTAAAAGAATCTGCTGGAGGAAAGCATCGGCAATTACATCTTTTACCAACACTGCGCCGCCTTCAAGGGCTTCTTTTTGGGCCTTGTTGGCAGCGTCTTTACCTTGTTCGGCTGCGATGCGGTCGTATTGTGCCCATGTCCAAACTTTGTTGCCATATTGTTTCTCCGCATAAGCATAGCCCCAATCTTTGAATTTACCCTCGGTAAATTTCATGATGTTGCCCTTGTGGACGAGCGTTACAGAAGGTTTTTTATTTTGGATGGCATATTTAAGTGCTGCATCTACGAGGCGCTCCGTACCTTCTATTGAAACAGGTTTGATACCCAAAGAAGATGTCTGTGGGAAACGGATTTTATTGACGCCCATTTCATCTTGTAAAAAGCCGAGCAACTTATTGCAATCGTCTGTACCTGCCATGTACTCGATACCGGCATAGATGTCTTCCGTGTTTTCCCTGAAAATGACCATGTTCACATCTTTGGGATTCCTAACTGGGGAAGGAACGCCCCTGAAATATTGGACTGGACGCACACAAGCGTACAAATCCAGTTTTTGCCGCAGAGCCACATTCAAGGAACGGATGCCGCCACCGACCGGTGTAGTCAACGGCCCTTTGATAGCTACCAGGTGTTCCTTTATTACGTCAAGGGTTTCTTGTGGTAGCCATTCCCCTGTGTGATCAAATGCCTTTTGTCCACAGAGGACTTCTCTCCAAACTATTTTTCTAGTGCCACCGAAAGCTTTTTCAACCGCTGCATCCAACACCCGCTGTGCGGCTGCCCAAATATCAGGGCCGATGCCATCGCCTTCTATAAATGGAATGATTGGATCATTGGGTACTTTTACTTTACCACGGCTTATCGTTACTTTTGTTCCTGCCATTATTTTTTGTTCTTGTTAAGTTGTCGGTTGTCGTTATCCTCCGCCCCGACGAGTCGGGGCTCCGTGCAGCGTACAACCCGGAAAAAACGGCGCAAAAGTACAGAACAGGGGCATTATTGCCTAAGTGGAATGCTTTATTTTTTATGGCAATTGGCAGCTGACCGCTGGCTATTGGCAGTTTTGCCCAAGCCATCGACCAACAGCCAATGGCCAATAGCCTAATTCAATGAGATACATTATTTTTTTTGCAATCGCTGCTTGTTGTTTTGCTTGTAAAACAAAAAAGGCTATGCCGGATGGGTGCAAGACCATCGGTACTGTCAAAGATTATTCAGATCTTGATGGGTGTGGCCTTTTGGTAGAATTAGAGAACGGCGATTTGCTCAATCCTGTAAGGGTTAAAGGTGGGGTCGAACTTCAAGATCAAGAAGTCATTTCTTTTGATTACAAAGTGCTGGAGGACATGATGAGTATTTGCATGCGGGAAAAAGCCATGGTCGAAATCACATGTATTGTCCCGCTTGGCAAAACACCGGCCGGAATGGGCACCTGTGTGGACACTGACAACCCTTTTGAAATACATTGGATGGATCATGCCATTGACCGCCACAATCCCAACCAAGTGTTGAAATACAAAAAGGAGAACGAGTGGATGTATTTGTTCCGCTCCATTCCAAGTTCCTATTTGTACGATTGCCGGGGAAAACTGGTCTGTGAAACAAAAAACAACCACGACAAATGCCAATCGGACCATTTAGACCAGCTCGGCCACGGGAAGGTCATCTGGCAGGGAGAAGGTATTTGGGATTAACTTTGGGGAATTGGGTAATTAGTAAATTAGGGAATTTGGCGATAGTTCCCAATGTGATCACCCAGTTTACCAATTTCCGAATTTCCTAATTTACCATGTTATGCAAAACCCGAATTTAGACCCCACGGGGGAAACGATGACGAGCGACGAGCAGCAAGTGGAAAAGGCACTGCGACCAAAGGATCTGAAAGAATTCAGTGGACAGGCCAAAATTGTTGACAACCTTGAGATATTTATTGCTGCCGCAAAACAACGGGGAGAGGCACTTGACCATGTACTGCTCCACGGCCCACCTGGATTAGGCAAAACGACTCTTTCCCATATTATCTCTCACGAGTTAGGGGCAAATTTGAAAATGACCTCAGGCCCTGTTTTGGAAAAACCCGGTGACCTTGCCGGACTGCTCACCAACCTCGATGAAGGCGACGTTTTATTTATTGATGAAATCCACCGCCTCAATACCGTTGTCGAAGAATACCTCTATTCCGCTATGGAGGATTACCGCATTGATATCATGATTGATTCGGGCCCGAATGCACGCAGCATCCAAATCGCCCTCAATAATTTCACGCTCGTTGGGGCAACGACCCGCATGGGTCTGCTGACCTCTCCTCTTCGCTCCCGTTTTGGCATCACCTGCCATTTGGACTATTACGATGTGGACACTTTGCAAAAAATCATTGAACGTTCTGCTTCCATATTGAATGTTCCCATCAGAAAAGAAGGTTCTATTGAAATAGCCCGACGAAGCCGTGGAACCCCCCGTATTGCAAACCTTTTACTTCGCCGTATCCGTGATTTTGCCCAAATAAAAGGAGACGGGACGATTGATTTAGCTATTTCACAAATTGGCCTCAACGCCCTCAACGTGGACGAGGGCGGCCTCAACGAAATGGACAATAAAATCCTCGACGCCATTGTGAATAAATTTAAAGGTGGGCCTGTTGGCCTGACTACAATTGCCACTGCTGTCGGTGAGGAAGCAGGAACGATCGAAGAGGTGCATGAGCCTTTCTTGATCATGGAAGGGTATATTCAACGGACGCCAAGGGGACGGGAGGCTACTGAGAAAACTTTTCGGCATCTGGGCGTTGTGCCACCGGGCCGTGCTGGAACTTTATTTGGAGATTGATTTTAATAGATTAAAGGCATATATAGATACATAATAAAGTTACAGTGGACACCTGCTTATATTTTATTTTTAAAAAAGTATCATTTAAAAAATAAATTCGACATTTATAGCACCGTGGTTGGGAAATGAATTTCCCAACCACGGTGCTATAAATGTCGAATTTATTTTTTATACGATACTAAGCATGTAATTCAGCCCTTAATTGGTAGATCGGAATTAGGATCAATAATAAATTATAAGATAGACAAGCGACTTAACTATTTCTTTTGTTAAGATAAAATAATACAAAATTAAATATCATGAAAAAATTATTTCTACTCACCATTTCAATTCCATTATTTTTTTGCCTTCATGCCCAAGTGAAAAAAGAGATGATTCTTATTGGCACAACATCTAATCTCACTGGCAATTTAGGACAATTATTTGACCAAGGGATTACAAATAATGCAGGAATTCAATTTGGCACCTATGAAACCAATCTCAGATCCTCATTAGGGAGGACAAAAAGCACCACTAAAAGCACAGCTTTTAATATTAGTCCAGTTGCGGGGGTCGCAGTCACCGATAATATAATAGTGGGTTTCTCATTGGGCGCTTTCATTCAACGCAACAAAGAAGAAGGAAAAGAAAAAGAAGGCTTTAATCTAATTACTTTTTCATCTATAACGCGGGGATATATTAAAAACAAGGGAAAAGTATTGCCTTATGGCGAGGTAACTATTGGACTCACAAGTTTTAAAAATTTGGAAGGAGACGCAGAAAACGCCCTCCTATTTGGGGCAAAAGCTGGCATCTCCATTTTTTTAAATAATAAAGTTTCTCTTGATGTTTTTGGAAATTGGATTCGATCAAAAAAGGAAAAGGAATTGGACGGTAATTTAAATATCACCACAAAGCAAAGTATTTTTGGAGTGGGCATTGGCCTGAGTATGTTTCTTTCACCCAAGGAAAAAAAGAAATGATTTGCTTTATATTACTGGACTTTTGACATAAGACAATAGGCGTTAGATTTTAGAAAACCCAATAAAAATTTATAATTGAAAATCAGTGTATTACAAATTTTATTTTATCGAACCTTGTCTAAGGTCTAACTTCTATTGTCTTATGCCAAAAGTCCAGTTTATATTATCTACTTTTTTGTTCAAAAACATAGTTATAGCCCCTACTTCATTGGTTAAAGATTTGACAAATTTTGAAAATTTGTCAAATCTCATAATATATACTGAACCATAATAGGTTTTGTGCAAATCATTTTTTTTTGTTGAGATGGTTGAGGAGGTTTAGACGGTTGAGAACTCAACCGTCTAAACCCCCTCAACCATCTCAACTATATTTTTTCAAATGCACAAAACTTAAAGTGGTCGAGTATAATAATGAGCCTAAACCGATGCCTTATTTTATGCGCAATAAAACATCCGCCCCTCATTTATTTATTTAAAAATATTATTCTACCGAACCATTTCCCCATCTTTGCCAAAATCCGAATGTGAAACACCTGATTTCCATATTATTAGCAATTAGCATTGGTTGTTCATTGAATGGGCAATCGGAAGTCTTTGTTGTCGACCATATAAAGGATGATGTCCTGTTAAATGATTTCCTTTATATCCAAGAATTGGAATCTGAGGAGCTTTCACTTCAAGATATACAAAGTAAGAAATGGCAAGAGCAGTTTGTCCCTTATAATAATTTCATCCAAAAATACCTCCCAGCATCGGCCACAGGTAGGGTAATGTTGAATCCTACTATGGTCTATTGGTGGAAATTGACGATCCGCAACAACCTCGACCAACCCATCAACGACTGGGTGTTGCACACTGGTCGCAGCAATTTTACCGAGGTTTATATGGTTGGCGAAGACGGGCAAGTGGCCGATATCAAATACACCGGATGGCTCATGCCTACTGACAAAAAAGATTATCTGATGGGCAATAGGCAGGCTGAACGGGTGGCATTCAGTCTGTCAGAAGGTGCATCCGCCACTCTCTATGGCAAGGTGAGCGTGGTCAACAAAAAGAAACCCTATATATGGGTGCAGTTGTCGAAAGAGGACTATTATAAAAACTGGCGTTTTATTGAGAAAACCCGCCTCGAATGGTTGTCCATCGGTTCGTTGCTAACTTTCATCCTATTCAATATTTTGTTGTTCGGCACCACTCGTGACCGGGTGTTCTTTTGGCATTCACTGTACCTTACCGGCATCTTCCTTTATCTGTTAGAATTTTTCAACGTGCTGCCCGATTTGGTTTGGATGCGTGACCACCGCATAGCCAGTCAAGTGTTCATTTATTCTACCCTCTGCCTGATGGATGTAGCCTATGTGCAGTTCATCCGTACCTTCATGAACATGAAAAAAAGACGGCCTGTTTGGGATCGGTATTTCCGTTGGTTTGCAGTAGGAAGAATTGTTTTCGCCATTGGGGTCATTGTTTTTTATCTTACTACTGTCAATATGAAAATGGCCGACGATATAACCGCCTTGTTTTTAGTAACTGAATACGTGGCTATGGTTGGTCTGTTGGCCTGGTTATTTGGGTGGAAGGATAAACAGGGACGTTTTCTTATTGCTGGAACGACCGTGTTTGTGGCCGCCGTAGTGATCAATGCCTTTTCAATAGTAGCCGGCATCGGGTTAATATTTTCCTTTACACAATTCGGAGTAATGGGTGAAGTGATCATATTCACAATTGGGCTTGGTTACAGGATGAAAAAACTGATCAGGGAACAGCGGGAGGCCGAGCGACTGAAAGATTTGGACGATTTTAAGTCGAGGTTTTACACTAATATCACACATGAATTCCGCACACCGCTGACGGTGATTATGGGAAATACGGAATTGGGGAAATTGGAAATAGGAAAATTAGAAAATTTGTCAAAAGAAAAAGGTGCTGCCCAACCCCAAAAAGTCAATTACCCATTTATCACCTCTACTCTCGATACTATCTCTCGCAATGCAAGCCAACTGCTCCGCCTCATCAACCGTCTGCTCGACCTATCGAAATTGCAATCGGGGAAAATGCCGCTTCATCTGGTACAGGGCGACATAGCAGGATACCTGCGTTATCTGGTTGAATCCTTCCACTCACATGCAGCCGGCAAAGACATCCAGTTGCGATTTCTCAGTGAACTCGACCAATTCAACATGGATTTTGATGCAGAAAAAGTACAGGATATCCTATCCAACCTGCTTTCCAATGCCATCAAATTCAGTCCACTGGGAAGTGAAATCATCATCCTTGTAAAACGGCTGCCACAGGATGAGACTACTGAAGAGCAACTTCAGATTAGTTTTAAAGACCACGGCCCTGGCATATCCCCAGAGGCATTGCCGCATATTTTTGACCGCTTCAATACAGCCAAGGATTCGGGCAATCCAGCGGGAGGTTCTGGTATTGGATTGGCACTGACCAAGGAACTGGTAGAACTGATGAAAGGACAGATAACCGTAAAAAGCGAATTGGAACAAGGGGCCGAATTTACTATCATCCTTCCCGTCAGTAGGCAGGCACCAAAAGGTGAAAAGATAATACCCAAACCTTTGCCAACTGAAAAACATTTAGTGGGGCCAACATCAGTCCCCCTTCCCGCTCCGACTTCTGGTGAAGAGAAACCTGTTTGTCTCGTTATCGATGATAATGCTGATATCGTTCGATATTTACAAAATCTGCTTACAAATGATTACGAAGTACTGACTGCATTCAATGGTCAAGTAGGCATCGACAAAGCCCTCGACCAGTTGCCTGATGTCATTATTAGCGACGTGATGATGCCAGAAAAAGATGGTCTCGAAGTTTGCGACGCTTTAAAAAATGATGAACGCACGAGCCATATCCCAATCATCCTGCTTACTGCAAAAGCCACAGTGCAAGACCGTATCGAAGGGCTACGCCGTGGAGCAGACGCATATCTGCAAAAACCTTTCAACAGGGAAGAACTGTTTGTCTCCTTAAAAAAATCGGTCGAACTGCGAAATCAACTCATCAGTTATTTCTCCAAATTGCCTCCAGGCTTCCGTCAGGCAGAAACCCACGAGCCGCAATTAGTCATAGAAGATGCCTTTTTACAAAAAGCCAGAAAAGCGGTAGAAGAAAAACTTTCGGATGACCAGTTCGACATCCACCAACTCTGCCGGGCACTTACACTCAGCCGGGCACAACTCCACCGCAAGCTTACTGCTCTAACTGGAAAGAGCGCTTCACATTTCATCCGATCCATCCGCCTGTCTCAGGCAAAGGAACTACTGACCAAAACCGACTCTACCATTGCAGAGATTGCTTATGAAGTTGGTTTCCGTGACCCCAATTATTTTTCAAGAACATTTACGGAAGAATTCGGCATTTCCCCAAGTGAGACACGCAAGTAGTTGATTTTCTTCCCTTTACAAAAATATTTTTTAAACCGTGAAACAATAGTCCAGCATTTTTACGCCCACCTGCAACAATATTCCACAACTCTGAAACAATAGTGCCCGTCATCAAACTGGATTTGCCTTCATATTTGTATCATCAAATGAGAACAAACACGCTCTCTTTTTTTTTCTTAAAATTTTAAAGTCATGAAAATTAACACCCAATATCCAATCACCAGTTTGACCAGCTTGTTTCTCCAATTTTTAAAACCTTTAATACTACAGCATTTAATTCCCTTTAACCTCCAATCCTCATCCTCAAAAATTAAATGTACTTAAACTGATCCCAACCAAAAGAGTTGCTGGGATCAACGGCGCAATCATTCCCTCCAGCTCTCCTTGCCGTTTGGAAAATTAGAAAATGTTTAACCATTAAAAAAGAAACATCATGAAAGCAAATAAAAATCAGAAAGCGACTTATAATAGGATTCGCTTTCACAATGACTCGAATGCCTTTTTCCAACACTTGCAAGAACTTGACAGTACTGCGATCATCCATCTTCAACAAAAAACATATAACCATTTGAAAGCAAAGAGCCTTTTTACCCAAGCAACCTACGAAGATGTTGAAGAATTGACGAATGATGCCATACTGATCGTTTTGCAAAAAATCAGGAACGGCGATTATCAGTATCAGGGTTTCAACCCGTTGACCTACGCTTTCATAGTTGCCGATAACCTCTTCCGAAATTTTTGCAGGAAAAAGCGTATTTACTGTTATCCTTTAGAAAATGCAGAACTTTCCAAGTCTCCTGAAATAGAAACCTATTTTGCCAAAAAAGAAATGAAATTAAGAATCAGAACTGCCATGTCTGAACTGAGTCCCATTGCCCAAAAGGTAATTCGCTTGAAATATTTTGATGGGCTGACCGACGCAGAAGTAATTAAGAAAAAACTGACCATCTATTCTACTGTGGATTCGTTGAAAAACAGAAGGTGTCAGTATTTGAAAAAACTGGCCAAATACATGAGGTTACAGGATGCCGCTTAAAAAATGAAATTTACCACAAGTACATACCCTTCAAACAAAAACAGGCTCTCCCTAATGATCAAAAGATAATAAGTGTGGAAAAGATTGCTTAACATTAATATATTATTAATATGTTAAAATAATATTCAAAAAACACCCTCCATTTACTACTCTATTTCCCCAACCCCATTATCTTTGCCATTAGTTAAATTATTAATAAGAGACATTTCAATGTCTTCGAGAATTTACCCATTTGAATATAAAACGAATTTCCCATGAACGAACTTTACCAATTTAGCATACCCTTACTTACCATAAAATCCAGTCACACACTACAGAGCTATTTTCCTTTTATAAGTTTGTCACGTATTGAACGATCAGGAGCGTAGGCTTTTGATTTTCAAATAGTTATTGGCGGTAATGGCGGCTAATAACTACTTGTTTGTTTAAAATTGGAAACAAAAAATTAGAAATTTTTTAAAGACCGACACTCATGATAGGTTTCAAAGCTTATCCCAAATTTCCCAATTTCTAATTACCTTTTTTCCAATAATTTTTTACCAAAACCGATTTCCCATGATGCGACTGGTACACAGATTTTGTCTTTGTATGCAAAATGTTCCTATATTTGCCGGAGCATATCTGAAACACTTCAACACCGCCCGATTTTTTCCGGGCAACTTTTCAAACTACACCTATTACCCGCTGCTTTTTGCAGCATTTTCGCTTTTACCAATTGCAGTTAAAGGACAGTGCAACGAGCTGATCTGCAATCAGAATGTTGAGGTAAAACTCGATGCTGATTGCCTCGGTGAGGCCAACCCATACTTTATGTTGGCCAATTATTGGTCATGTGTTGGGCCTGCCACCATGGAATATTTTGATTCCTCTGGTACTCCAATCCCAAACAATGAACTGAATGCCGATTACATCGGCCAAACAGTCGTCGTGCATATGACCCATGATTGGTCGGGCCATCAATGTTGGGGTACGATCAATGTGGTGGACAAGCGAAAACCAACCATTGAAATAGATCACGTCACGCTGAACTGTACAGAAGATACCAGTGTGCCAGCCGTCGGAGAGCCGACGGCATATGACAACTGTAGCAATAATGTTACCCTTTCCCATCAGGATTCGGTTATTGATTTTGGCTGCGGTTACACAGGATTTGCAGGTTATTTCGACCCAAGCAATTGGGACGTATGCTTAGTTAATAATGGGGATGGTGGGGTAGATGTCACAGGAGCTCCCGACAGCATATTGGTTGAAGGGGCCGATAACTCCCCTCTTAGCACTAGCCCAAAGTATGTGACGAAATTCAAAATCGCCATACCTACGGAGGGCTATGTAAGCTTTGATTGGAGTAGTTTCGGGGGCTCCTATTTTAACTCTCAGGGGTTCTACCTCACCATCAACAATTGGTGTATCCAACTCACCAACGACTCGATCCAGAGCGGCTCCTATACTACGGGGCTGCTCCAACCGGGTGACATCCTATCATTCGAACAAATGTCGGATGGCGACGCCAATGCCGTCCATACTTTTGTTTCCAATTTTCATTTCCATTCCCTTGCCTGGAAGGTGATCCATCGCACCTGGTCGGCGATGGATGGTTATGGCAATACACGTCTTTACACCCAGGTCATTACACAAAACAGGGCCGCACTGTCCCAGGTGGTTTTTCCACCTGACCGGGATGGTGTTGCGGCCCCCATGCTCAATTGCGGCGCTATGGCCAATCTCGCCCAAACAGGGCAACCTTTCATTGATGAAGATGGCGACCTCAATACTTTAAATGACCAATATGCCCTTGACAATGGCGAATGCGCTTTTAATGTTGCATATGAAGATCAAAATATTGTTACCTGTGAGGGCAGCGAATTGGTGCTCCGCAAATGGACAGTCATTGATGATTGCAGTAGCCAAGTCTTGGAACATACCCAGATTATCAAGTTGTTCGACATCACACCGCCAGTAGTCAACTGCCCATCGCCACAAATAGTAAGCACCAATAGCCTTGGCTGTTTCAGCACTATAAGTTTACCACAAGCGACCGCTTTCGATGATTGCTCTGCCAATATTACTATTACTCCAAATTGGAGCTTCGGTACTGGATATGGCCCTTTTGGAAATATTGCACCCGGCACTTACCCTGTCATTTATGAAGCAGTGGATGATTGTGGCAACCTGAACACCTGTGCCACTTCTGTCACCGTGGAGGATGACATCGAACCAACAGTCGTTTGTGATGGACAAACTGTCGCCGCTCTTGACAACAATGGCTTGGCAATAGTCTACGCTGACGTAGTGGACGACGGAAGTTATGACTGGTGCTGTGTGGAGAGTTTTATGATAAAATTGGAAGATGCCCCCGACAGCGAATATGCTCCTACCCTATCCCTTGACTGCTCCAATCTTACTAGCACTGTCATGGTCACTTTAAAAGTGACTGACTGTGCTGGCAATTTCAATACCTGTGATGTTGACGTGATCGTTCAGGACAATGAAGCACCAGTCATTTTACCGCCTGCCGATGTGACAGTGGACTGCATGACCGACTTGAGCGACCTATCTATTTTTGGTGGTGATGCGACTGTTTTTGACAACTGTAGTTATACTTTGGAATCCACTTACAATGAGACATTTACGAGCTGTGGTGAAGGTGCTGTTACCCGTATTTGGATCGCAACAGACATTAACGGAAACACCACGACCGCTCAACAAGCCATCCACCTCGACAACCTCGCCCCCTGGAACATCAATGGCAGTGATATTGTCTGGCCAGATGATTATGTCACTTCCGGTTGCAGCCTATCACTTGAACCATTCGACCTGCCTGCTCCTTTTTCTGGGCCAATTTTATTTGGGCAAAATGGTTGCGAATCAGTTGCCGTCAGCCATACAGATGATTATTTCTGGATCGCAGAGCCTTCTTGTTACAAGGTTTTTAGGAAATGGAAAATCGTTGACTGGTGCCAATATGAACCAAATTCTGGTAATATGGATGGCGTTTGGGAACACATACAAGTCATTGAAGTGTTGGATACAGACACTCCTGTTTTCATTAATCCTCCAACTGATATCAACGTGCAAAGTGCCATTGGTTGCAACGGCAATGTGACACTGCCATTTCCAGAGATTGAAGATTGCAGTAACCACATCACCATTGTTGCTTCTGGCGACCTGGGTAATGGTTTCAATTTCCAGAACATACCCAATGGAACTTACCAAATGACCTACCTCGCTTCTGATGGCTGTGGTAATTCGGCTACCCATTCGATCACCATTTCTATCGGCGACGATAAAGCACCCACCGCTCAATGCGTAAATGGCTTGACGGTTAGCCTCGGTAGCAATGGTCAGATCAATGTTTTTGCAGAATCGTTCGATGATGGCAGCTTCGATAATTGCAGCACCGACCTACAGTTTTCATTCACTCAAAATCCTAATAACAATACCTTACTTTTTGATTGCAATGACCAAGGACAAAATGATATTGAGATTTTCGTATTCGATGATGGCCTCAACATGGGCTCTTGCCAAACATCCCTAATAGTCATGGACAACCAGCAAGTGTGCATTCTCCCTGATGTGAAAGTTGCGGGTGTGATCCAAGACCCTAAAGGTAGCATGGTTGCTGAGGCTAATGTAGTTTTGACCGGGGCAAATGTTCCAACATATACGACTGACATAGATGGCGGCTTTGAGTTTGATAATTTGCCAGCCGGAAATGATTATATCGTAACACCTTCCAAATCAGTCAATTATCTTAATGGTGTAACTGCTTATGACCTTTCGAAAATCAATGCCCATATTCTCGGTGTTGAGGTCTTTCAAGAAACCTGGCAATACATAGCCGCCGATGGCAACAACAGCCAAACCGTCACCACTTTCGACATCGTAGCAATACAAAACCTGATATTGAACAACATAACCGTACTGCCAAATGGCACCCCTTCCTGGCGGTTTATCCCAACGGACCACATATTTACCGACCCGTTCAATCCCTGGCCTTTACCTGCCAATATTTCCATGAACGACCTTACTTCCGACTATCTAATTGCTGATTTCATAGGCATAAAGGTCGGGGATGTAACGGGCAGCGCTGATCCTACCATGTTCACCAATGATGGTACGGGAGATAGAAACGGCGGATTGTTTACCATCAAAACCGTTGATCGGGAAATATTAGCTGGTGAATTATTCGAGGTTGCTTTAGAAATGGAAGATGTGAATGCTTATCAGTTTACACTGGAATTTGACTCTGATAAAATGACTTTTGTGGAAATCATTGACGGAAATGCGGCAATCGGGACTGCTTATCAAGAGGAAGGAATACTGACTACAATATGGTATGGAAAAGGTTTGCCTAACCTTACTCTAAGATTTAAAGCGAACCAAACGACAGCTTTAAGGGATGCTTTAAAAATTTCTTCTTCAAAAACGCCTGCCATCGCTTGGGATGAAACGGAGACCGCACTTAATGTCGTAATAGAATTCGAACAAGACAATCAGCAATCAGCAATCAGCAACCAACCATTAATCCTTTTCCAAAACAAACCCAACCCGTTTTCTACGGAAACAACTATAGGTTTCCAATTGCCCGAACCTTCGGAAGTCCAATTTGACTTCTTTGATTCGACAGGTAAATTGCTTTTTACAAAAAAGGCATTTTATGAAAAAGGGTACCAGGAAATGGTAATTAGGAAAGAAGAACTGGGCGTAATTGGATTGGTGTTTTATGAAATGAAAACGGAGATGGAGACTAAGATTGCAAAAATGATTATTCATTAATTTTTCAAAAAAAACGCCAACAAGGATGAACACTTGTTGGCGTTTTTTTCTGTAAGCAGGTGACTGTTAACTACCTACTGATTCATCTTCCAAAATCATCTTCCACCCTCACAATATCATCCTCATCAGAAGGATTGTCAGCGTCTTCATGCTTCCATATTTCTGCAATGATCCCCCAGCCATTCAGACCTACCAAACGGTGGCGCTCCCCACATGCCAAATGAACTATCTCCCCCAGTTGTAATTTTTGAACTTCCGTTTGTTCATCGGTCTGGCTTCTCATGACACCAGCTACACCACCGATGAGGCGCCAAATTTCCGAACGGCGGTGGTGGTACTGCCATGATAAACGCTTGCCTGGAGCAACAATCAGAATTTTTGGGCTAAGTTTTTCAAAACCTTCAAAGTCTTCGATGGAAAGGCTGGGAAAATAAGTATTAATAAATTTAAAAGCCTGTGATTCATCAATGACAAAGAAGCCACCCCAAGGGCGTTCTTCATCTTTAGCCATGATGTTAAAGCCTTGGGCATCAAGGGCTTGAGCCGTTTCAGAAAAAGTATAATGGGTTGATATAGTCATGATGTTTTGATCTAAAGGCAATTATAGGCAATCAAAGAATAGCGTTCAAGAACAAGTACTCATTTGAAACCAAATGCTATTTGTCAATCTTACCACTTTCTTTCAAAATATGGACTATTATTTCTTTAGCTATTTTCAAATTAGCCTCAATAGCTTCTATGGAATTACCATCGTCAAAAAGTTGAATTACTTTGAGCGTCAATTGGATGCCTAAATCTTTTCCTTTTTCCATTCCTTTTTCCATTCCTTTTTCCATGCCATCCTTCCAACCTTTCTCTTCAGAATCAGCTTTTATTGCCCTCTCTGTACGAATGATATCCCAATATTTGTCATATGTCTCCAACTCATTTCTCGAAAGGGATGATTCCTGGAGTATTTCTACAGCCTCCTTTATCAGGTCATTTTTTAGAAAATCTTCTGGAATCTCTTCTGTACCATCCATTATTTCGGTCAAAAAACGCAGCCACAGCACCGCAAGCCTTTTCTCAGACATGGTTTGGGGTTTGAATTTTGGCAACTCAACAAAGATGAACTCCAAGCCATCCAATCGCCGCTGCGGAACCTCAGTATGGACAATGGCATAATGATGATAGAACTTTTCAGGTTCATCTGGTTCAAAGATTTCATTGACCAAACTCAAGGCATAAACAGGTTGAAGGCCCCGGTATTCTACCCCTTTACCTATTTGACGGACATACGCTTTGGAAGCATTGAACAAAACCCGGTGCTTAAAGGCATTTGTCCACAACATCTGCATCTCGACGATGAACTGCCTGCCCTTGTTATCCGTACATCTAACATCTACAATAGTATTCTTCAGGCCAGGTATTTCGGGCACCAGTTCAGACGGCAAATACACTATTTCTTCCACCTGTTCACCCTCTGGCAACGGCAACAAAGCGTTTAAGAAACTCTTCAACAGATGAGGCCTGGTGCCAAACACCTTTTTAAAAGTAAGGTCGTTCTTTGGATCTAGGTAACGCATCTTTTTTTTATTTTTTACAAAGATAAATAAAACATTGAGGGATAGAGGGAGTTCAAATTTCACATTTCATTCCGCTCCAAAAACTTCCGCCGAATCACCTCCTGTATCGTTTTCCCTTCCAATTTCCCTTCCAACCAAGAAATAATATCCAAATACAAAAACGGCCTACTCTCAAACTGCATTTTTTCAAAAGGCAATAAAATTGCATGCAATTTTTTAAATTCATTTAAAAGTTCCGATGGTGGAATTTTCTGTGTCCGGCGCATAAAATGAAAAATGGCTTTCTGAACTTCTTGCAGTTCCTCCACATGCAGAAGAAAACGGTAAACCGATTTAATTTGGTACTCCACCAATTGCCGATTGCCAAGTTCGAAATGAGCAAGCAGGGCAAGGATGCGCGCAAAGCATTGGATATCACTGCGGTAACTCGTCACCTTTTCATTGATGATTCTATTCAAATAGGTCAATGCATTATCATAATCGGCATCACCGAAGTAAAGACAGGCAATTCGGTAGTTGAACACCATAATTCGGTAATCGTCCCAGTTGTAGCGGTTTGTTTCAATGCATTCGGCCAGCTCAGGGATGATGGCAACTCCTTCCGAAAACGATCCTTCAAGGTAGTGCTTGTTGATGAGGTGGATGAAACGGTACATCTGGTACAGTCCTTCCACATTTGGATCTTGCTTGAAATTGGGATCATTCGGCAGGTTTTCAAAAAATGCCAATGCCTCTGCAAAGCGCTCATAATGAAGGGTATGGAAAAGGGAAAACAATTGATAATGCAGCCCTTTTAGATAAAGCGATGCATATAGCGTCTTCATTCTTGGCATTTCATCAAATAAGTTGACCCATTTCTGCGAGTACCTGAAACAGGCAAGAAATTCCTGACAAATATGGTACAACCATACGTATGATTGACAGTAAAATATTTTGCCTAAAAAGTCAAGTTCTTCAAAAGTCGTCGGTGGTATGTTTTTTTTGAAAAATGCTTTGGCAGCCAATGAGTCGCCTTCGTTCCGGGCAAAGCCGTTTTTCAGGTACAGCCCATACATCATCAGGGAGAGATTGGAAAAGCTGCCTGTGCGGATAATCTGCCCATTCAAGTCAATAGTTTGGGAAGCGAGCTCCTCTGCCCGGCCCTCGAGGCTCCGGGTGATGTACTGGCCTTCAATTAGTTTTTCGAATTCCAAAGCCTCCAATGCCAGGGCTGTCATTTGGTTGACCAGCGCCCGGTCTTTTGCTTTTGCCAACAACTCCAACGATTGGATATAAAGCCCTTTGTCATACAAAACCCTTGCAAAATCAATCGCCTCTCTGATCTGGATTCCCTCACTCCGTTTTTGTGCCAGCAGACGCAGGCTGGTCAACAATTGCCGCATAAGGTGTGCTTTTTGGTTGGCCAATTGTGCTTTTTTCAGACCGGGTATATTGCCCAAAACATAATCCTCGTTATACTCGCCTTTTTTGTCAAGCAGATTAAATAATTGCAGAAAAAGCAGTTTGCCCGAAGTCGCCTGATTGCGCTTCGCAAACAGCCGGAAATGCCTCTTTTCCGCAGGAGTGAGGGTGCGGATGAGTTGTACCAAATGATCTGTTTGCTGTTTGGGCATCGTAGTTTCCCTGTTGGTAACTTATTGAAAGTGAGCTTTTTAAAATAAAAACAACCCAACTTGGAGGTTGGAGTAAATGAATAATTTGATTAGGTGGCAGGGTCACAAATGTAGTTCTTTGTGTCTCTCTTACACGATTTAGCTAATTCATTTTTACAAAAAACTCAAACAATGGCAGGACGCATCCAGATATTCGACACCACGCTCAGGGACGGCGAACAAGTACCCGGTTGCAAACTCAACACTCCCCAAAAAGTTGAAATCGCTAAAGCGCTTGAACAGCTTGGTGTAGATGTGATCGAAGCAGGATTTCCCGTTTCCAGCCCTGGTGATTTTAAGGCAGTGCAGGCAGTAGCGTTGGCGGTCAGTGAGCCGATTATCTGTGGCCTTAGTCGTGCTGTTGAAAATGATATTAAAGTTGCAGGAGATGCACTGAAAGTAGCCAGACGTGCCCGCATCCATACGGGGATCGGCGTATCTGAAATGCATGTGAAATACAAACTTCGCACCACGCCCGAAAAAATAATTGAAAGGACCATTGCTGCCGTGAAATTGGCCAAAACATTTGTTGAAGATGTAGAATTTTATGCAGAAGATGCTGGCCGTGCCGATAACGAATTCCTCGCAAAAGTGCTGGAAGAGGCCATCAAAGCAGGCGCCACCGTCCTTAACATCCCCGATACCACCGGCTATTGCCTGCCCGAACAGTACGGCGCTAAAATCAAGTATTTATATGAAAATGTTCGGGGCATCGAAAAGGCTATCCTAAGTACCCATTGCCACAACGACCTCGGCCTTGCTACGGCCAATTCCATAGCTGGCATCATGAACGGAGCCAGACAAATCGAATGCACCATAAATGGCATTGGCGAACGGGCAGGCAACACCTCCCTTGAAGAATGTGTAATGATTATGCGCCAGCATGCCGACCTTGGCTTCACCACTGGCATCAACACCAAATTACTGAACCCAACCAGCCAATTGGTTTCCCATAAAATGGGCGTAGTTGTTCAACCGAACAAAGCCATTGTCGGAGCCAATGCCTTTGCCCATTCATCGGGCATCCACCAGGATGGCGTTATCAAAAAACGGGAAACATACGAAATCATCAACCCCCTTGAAGTGGGAGTTGATCATAGCAAGATAGTATTGACGGCCAGAAGTGGGCGGGCTGCCCTGGCTTACCGGGCCAAGAAGCTCGGATTTGATCTTACCAAAGATCAGTTAGATGTGGCTTATGCATCCTTCTTGAATGTGGCGGACTCGAAAAAGGAAGTCGAAAACGATGACCTGACGCCTATTTTTGAGGGGTGTGTAACTCCACACTATGTTTAAATTTCAACGCAAATTAATTTCAACGCAAGGGCGCAAAGTACGCAAGGGAACGCAAGGTTTTTTATCGTTTTTTTGAAATATTCCTTGTGTTCTCTTGCGCCCTTGCGTTGAAGAAATCTTATGGCACAAACACTTTTTGATAAAATCTGGAATGCTCATATAGTAAAATCCGTCGAAGGTGGTCAGGAGGCCATTTACATTGACCGCCATTTCATCCATGAAGTCACCTCCCCTCAAGCATTTGATGGCTTAAGAAAAAGAGGCATACCCGTATTTCGCCCAAAGCAGACCATCGCCACTGCTGACCACAATGTACCCACCATCAACCAGCATTTACCGATCAGAGAAGAACTTTCGAGAAAACAAGTTGATATGCTGACCTCCAATTGCAAAGAGTTTGGAGTTGAGCTTTATGGCCTTGGTCACCAATACCAGGGTATTGTCCACGTCATAGGCCCCGAATTGGGCATCACTCAACCGGGCATGACGATCGTTTGCGGCGACAGCCATACTTCCACTCACGGAGCATTCGGGGGAATTGCATTTGGTATTGGTACGAGCCAAGTGGAGCAGGTTTTAGCAACACAATGTCTGTTGTTGAAAAAACCAAAACGCATGCGCATCACCGTGGACGGCGAGTTGCAAAATGGCGTCCTTTCAAAGGATATAATCCTATATATCATATCCAAATTGACCGCAGCGGGTGGCACTGGTTATTTTGTGGAGTATGCTGGTAGTGCCATCCGCTCCCTTAGCATGGAGGCCCGCATGACCATCTGCAACATGAGTATTGAAATGGGAGCAAGGGGTGGTTTAATTGCCCCTGATGAAACGACTTTTGAATACGTCAGAGGAAGAAAATTTGCCCCACAAGGCGCTGATTTTGAGGCGGCGGTTACCAAATGGAAAAAACTGTATTCCGATCCTGATGCATCATTTGATAAAGAATACCATTTTCACGCGGCTGACATTGGCCCAATGATCACCTACGGCACTAACCCTGGTATGGGCATTCGGGTATATGATAAAGTCCCCACTACTGCAAACAATGGAGATAGCGAAGCGTCCTTTTTCAAATCCCTTAAATACATGGGCATTGAAGCAGGCGAAAATTTAATTGGGAAAAAAATCAACCACATCTTCATCGGCAGTTGCACGAACAGCCGTATTGAAGACCTTCGTTTGGTAGCTGATTTTGTAAAAGGAAAAACAAAAGCACCTGACGTTTCTGTGATGGTAGTCCCTGGATCGAAACAAGTTGAAGAACAAGCCAAAAAAGAAGGGCTTGATAAAATACTGAGCGCTGCAGGCTTCGAATTTCGGGAGCCGGGCTGCTCTGCCTGCCTTGGCATGAACGAGGACAAAGTGCCCGCTGGTGAATATTGCGTCAGCACTTCCAACCGCAATTTTGAGGGGCGGCAGGGGCCAGGTGCGAGGACTATCTTGGCGTCGCCGTTGACTGCGGCTGCAGCTGCTATAACAGGTGAAATTATTGATGTTCGGGAATATCTGAATTAATAGCTGATTAATGATTATAGATTAACGAATAACGATTTTTGATTTGAGAAGCGGAAAAAATCAAAAATCGTTATTCGTTAATCAAAAAATTAAATGGAAAAATTCGCTACCATAACTTCCACCTCTGTCCCTCTCCCCATTGAGGATGTTGACACCGACCAGATTATCCCCGCCCGTTTTCTCAAAGCGACAACGAGAGAAGGTTTTGGGGAAAACCTCTTTTGCGACTGGCGCTATAATCAGGACGGTTCGCCCAAAGAAGACTTTATTTTAAATAATCCAACTTACAGCGGTAGGATATTGGTGACTGGAAAAAACTTCGGCTGTGGCAGCAGCCGGGAACATGCGGCCTGGGCGATCCACGACTATGGTTTCAAAGTAGTCGTGAGCAGTTTTTTTGCAGATATATTTAAAGGAAATGCAATGAACAATGGGTTGTTACCAGTCACGGTTTCGCCTGCATTTTTACATGAACTATTTTTGGAAATTGAAAAAAATCCAAAAGCGGGATTCACTGTTGACCTTGATAACCAAGAAATCAAGATCAATTCTTCCAGTAAAATCGAAATGTTTGATATCGATCCATTCCGTAAAACATGTTTGCAAAATGGTTACGATGACCTGGATTATTTGCTGAGTTTGAAAAATGACATTAGAAAATATGAATTGGAGAAATTGGCAATTTAAATTTTTTAGCATTTAATTTTTCAACTTCCAATATGAAAAAAAACATAGCAGTCCTCCCTGGCGATGGCATTGGCCCGGAAGTGACCCAACAAGCACTGAACGTTTTAAAAACCGTTGAGAAACGGTTCGGCCACTCATTTATCTATACCTTTGCCGATGTTGGTGCAATAGCCATTGATAATCACGGCGACCCATTGCCAGAACCTACTTTACAAATCTGTAAAAATTCCGATGCAGTGCTGTTTGGAGCGATAGGTCACCCAAAATATGACAACGACCCGACTGCCAAAATTAGGCCGGAGCAGGGCCTGCTTCGCCTCCGTAAAAGCCTGGGGTTGTATGCTAATATCCGCCCTGTGACGGCCTTCCCAAAACTCCTCCACCTCTCCCCTTTAAGAGAAGAAAAAGTGAAAGGAGTTGACTTTGTAATTTTTCGTGAACTAACAGGAGGGATTTATTTTGGTGAAAAGGGAAAAACAGAAAATGGCGCTTATGACCACTGTAATTATACTGCTCCCGAAATTGAACGCATCGCCCACCTCGCTTTTCAGGAAGCCAGAAAACGCCGTGGTAAACTAACCCTCGTGGATAAGGCCAACGTTTTGGAAACCAGTCGTTTATGGCGTAGGGTTGTCACTGAAATGCATGCCAATGAATATCCTGATATCAGGTTTGATTGGATGTATGTGGACAATGCAGCTATGCAACTCATTCAATGGCCTGCACATTTCGACGTAGTACTTACGGAAAATATGTTCGGCGATATATTATCTGACGAAGCAAGCGTTTTGACAGGTTCTTTAGGCATGTTACCATCCGCGTCGGTTGGGGCAAAAACGGCCTTGTTTGAACCCATACATGGCTCTTATCCGCAGGCCGCAGGAAAGGACATTGCCAATCCAATGGCGGCCATTTTATCTGCCGCTATGCTGCTCGATTCATTTGATTTGTACGAAGAGGCAAAAGCGGTACGGGACGCAGTGCTAATGGTAATGGAATCAGGTTATGGCACAGAGGATTTAAAAGCGGAACATGTTCGTAAATGTTCTGAAATCGGAAATAAGGTGGTGGCCCAAATTGAAAAGATTGAAGTCGAGGCTGCTGTTTAGCACAAAGCCGAGCTAAGGTTTCACAAAGTCCCGCAACGCGAGGCGGATACACGCTCTGCTTTGCGTGACTTTGCGGGAATCATCCATTGAGAGCATGCATTTATGACTTTATTCTTAATAACCTTTAATACGTTGAAATACAACAACCATAAAAAAAGATGACCCGTTAACAGGCCATCTTTTAAAACAATATTTCTTTACAAGCATTGCAGTAGCAATACTACTTTCCACTGAATTCAAACCAAATCAAACCGATCCAGCTCCATCACCTTCGTCCACGCAGCCACAAAGTCCTGCACAAACCGCTCCTGACCATCCTCACAAGCATACACTTCAGCGAGCGCCCGCAGCTCTGAGTTGGAACCGAAAATAAGATCGACCCGTGTACCAGTCCATTTGACTTCGCCAGTTGCCCGGTCACGGCCTTCAAATACATCTTGGTCGTCAGAAATCGCCTTCCACGTTGTACCCAAATCAAGCAGGTTTGCAAAAAAGTCGTTGGTCAACGACTCAGGACGGTCGGTAAAGACGCCGTGCTGGGACTGACCAGTGTTTGCATTAAGCACACGCATGCCGCCAACAAGTACCGTCATTTCAGGTGCGGTTAGCGTCATCAGTTGCGCCTTGTCCACCAATATCTCTTCGGCTGATACGTCGTATTTTTTCTTCATAAAGTTGCGGAAACCATCGGCAGCGGGTTCGAGGACGGCAAAGGATTCCACATCGGTTTGTTCTTGTGATGCATCGCCACGTCCCGGCGTGAAAGGCACTGTCACATCATGTCCAGCATTCTTAGCTGCCTGCTCAATGCCTGCACATCCGCCCAAAACGATCAGGTCGGCAAGTGATACCATTTTACCACCGCTGCTGAACTCGTTTTGAATGCCTTCCAATGTATCTAATACTTTCGACAGTTCCGCAGGATTATTGGCCTCCCAATACTTCTGAGGTGACAGGCGAATGCGGGCACCGTTTGCACCCCCTCGTTTATCAGAACCCCGGAACGTTGATGCAGATGCCCAAGCAGTAGATACTAATTGAGAGACAGACAGTCCTGAAGCAAGGATTCTGCGTTTCAGTTCAGCGACGTCATCATCGTTAACCAACTCATGCGTGACGGCTGGTATGGGGTCTTGCCATATCAGTTCTTCCGCAGGCACCTCTGGGCCGAGGTAGCGAGACTTAGGTCCCATATCACGGTGGGTCAGTTTGTACCAAGCACGTGCGAAAGCATCTGCAAACTCATCTGGATTTTCATAAAAGCGCCTTGAAATTTTCTCGTAAGCAGGGTCGAACCGCAAGGCGAGGTCAGTCGTCAACATGATAGGCGTATGGCGTTTGTTGGGATCGTGTGCATCAGGCACGGTACCTTCACCCATCCCATGTTTTGGTATCCATTGATGAGCGCCGGCTGGGCTCTTGGTCAACTCCCATTCATAGCCAAACAGGTTCCAGAAAAAGTTATTGCTCCATTTCGTTGGAGTAGTAGTCCACGCACCTTCAAGGCCGCTGGTAATAGTATCACTTGCGTTGCCGCTGCCGAATGTGTTTTTCCAGCCGAGGCTTTGCTCTTCAATACTTGCAGCGGCGGGTTCTCGACCCACATATTGCACAGGATCGGCAGCGCCGTGGGTTTTACCGAAGGTATGCCCACCAGCGATGAGTGCAACCGTTTCTTCATCGTTCATGGCCATACGGCCAAAAGTCTCCCGGATATCACGAGCCGCTGCGAGTGGGTCAGGATTTCCATTAGGCCCCTCTGGGTTTACATAAATAAGCCCCATTTGTACAGCGCCAAGGGGATTTTCCAATTCCCGATCGCCACTGTATCGCTTGTCTCCCAACCATTCGCTTTCAGCACCCCAATAGATGTCTTCTTCTGGTTCCCAAACATCTTCACGTCCGCCAGCGAAACCAAACGTTTTGAAGCCCATGGACTCAAGGGCACAATTGCCAGCGAGGATCATCAGGTCGGCCCAGGAAATTTTCTTTCCATATTTCTTTTTAACTGGCCAAAGCAGCAAACGTGCTTTATCAAGGTTGGCATTATCAGGCCAACTATTGAGTGGCGCAAAACGCTGTGTGCCAGAGCCTCCACCGCCCCGGCCATCTGCAATACGGTAAGTACCTGCGCTGTGCCACGCCATTCGAATGAAAAATGGCCCATAGTGACCGTAATCGGCTGGCCACCATTCTTGAGAATCGGTCATCAGGTCATAGAGGTCTTGTTTTACAGCAGCAAGGTCAAGGGATTTAAATTCTTCTGCATAGTTGAAATCTTTATCCATTGGATTGGATAACGAGGAGTGCTGGCGCAGAATGTTCAATTTTAATTGGTTGGGCCACCAGTCACGGTTGGATGTGCCACTGCCAGCGCTGCGCTTCAGAGTGCCTCCCATAAACGGGCATTTGCTTTCACCATTGCCATTGTGATTTGTAGCGCTTGCCGAAGTACTCATAGGTTTTTGATTTTCCATATTTGATATTATAAAAGGTTATGAAGTTGTTTAAAAATCTCGTGAAATTAGAAGATTGATTTCTATTTAAGAATGACAAAAATCAGAAAATTAAAGCATAAGTAAAATCTATTATTCTTATATTTGTATAATCAATTCTTATGCATATGATTAAAATACTTGCACCTGTTCAGCAGGGGGTGTTTTTTGATAAAAATTTTCAATTTTTATCAAAAAACACCCAGTCTCGGTGGGAGAGAGAAAGAATCCCGAAGTGAATTCGGGATCATTTTTTCTTTCTCTCTCCCACTTTCCTTATTAGTTACAAATACTTATAAAACAAACAGGCATGAACCTCCAACAGTTGGAATACATATTAGCACTGGATGAACACAAGAGTTTCAGTAAAGCAGCGGAGGCAAAGTTTATCTCGCAACCAGCATTGAGCATGATGATTCAAAAACTGGAAGATGAATTAGAAATAAAACTGTTTGACCGCAGTAAAAAACCAATCGTTCCGACTGCAGTAGGGCGTCCGGTCATCGATCAAGCAAGAGTCATTTTACGGGAAGTGGAAAAACTGGAAGAAATTAACCGATCCCTAAAAAAGACCATGCATGGAAAATTAAGCATTGGAATCATACCTACCCTCGCCCCTTATCTTTTGCCATTGTTTTTGAAACCTTTTTTAGAAAAATTCCCAAAAATCCATATCAAAATATATGAGAACACCACTGAAGTAATTATTGACAAACTGAAAACAGGGGTATTGGATGCCGGAATTTTGGTCACTCCATTATCCTCTCAATTCATTCACGAAACCCCGCTTTTTTATGAAAAATTTTTCGCTTACTCTCACGATTATTTCAAAAAAAACTATTTATTGCCAGAAGATATAGACCCCGATGAATTATGGTTGTTGGAAGAAGGACATTGTTTCCGCTCTCAAATTCTTAATTTGTGTGAATTGAGAAAAAAATCGAAGAATCGCTTCGAATTTGAAGCAGGAAGCATCGATACATTAATCAAAATGGTGGACCATCAAAGCGGCGTTACCATTGTACCTGAATTAGCAACATTTACCCTCTCTAAACGCCAAAAAGCACATCTAAAACCATTTGCCCCACCCGTTCCTGTAAGAGAAGTCAGTTTGGTTACGCATCGTGATTATGTCAAAAAAAGTTTGACAGACGCTTTACAAGATGCTATTATTAATTGCCTGCCAGTTATGGACCAATCTGAAAAAAAGAATCGAATTGCTATTGGAAAAATTTAAGTCCGGCATTATTAGGAATAACCGAAATATTTATAGGATGCAAACCCTGTATGGGCAAAAAGAAAAGATAAACTGCTATACGAAGATGTGTGTATTTTAGCACTAAATAAAAATTGAATGTTTAAAGTAAAAATCAAACTTAAAAGGAATTCACTTTCAATATTTTAAAAGGAATGATTGAATTTTTATGCTGAAGCTTAAAGGTTAATTGACACACATGTACAGTTAAGAATTTGCCTAAACTCCAAATAAATCCTTGACAAAAAGAGACAAACAAGCAAATAAAATAAAAAGAACATTAATTGCAATTCTTATAATTTCAAACTGCTTAAATTTAGTCGGTCAAAATCTAAATACTAAATTGGACAGCTTTCTCGAAAAAGAACTAAGTAAATTTAATATTCCTAATTTAGAAATATTAATCATCAAAAAAGATTCAATTGTATTTTCTAAATCGGTCGGCAAATCTTCGCCCCCCCCAACAGTCGCTATTATATTGGCTCAGTAAGCAAATCTTTAACTGCATTTGGAATTCTCCAGTTAATTGAGGCGGGCAAATTAGGTCTTGATGAAAAGGTAATTGAAATATTACCCCAAATAGAATTTGCAAATAACCAAGATGAAATAACAATACGACATCTTCTCAATCACACAAGTGGAATAAAGAAAGAATCGGGATTCAAATTTTTACCAACTTTAAATGAATTAATGAACAGAAAATATGTAATAAAAAACGACAAGCTAAACCCGCTTAAACACGAATATTCAAACTTAAATTATTCGCTACTCGGATTAATTATAGAAAAGGTTATAAAAACATCTTTTGCAAAATATATGGAAGAAGAGGTTTTTATGCCATTAAACATGAAGAATTCAATGATTGGCATGCGTGACGAAATAGAACCTGAATTAATCAGCCAATATCAATATTTAGGACCTATCCCAATAAAAAGCAGGCAATTAAACTTCACCAAAACAAGTGTTCCAGCTGGATTCATTTGTTCTTCAGCTAAAGACTTGAGTAATTACCTAAATGTAAATTTATCCAATGGAGTATTCGACCAAAAAATCATAATTGATTCCTCACTTTTGAAAACAATGCATACTACATGGAACAATAGTGAGTATGGTTATGCAATGGGATGGAAACAAGGAAAATACAATGGATACAAATTTTACCAACACCTAGGTTCAACAGCTACATCTTATTCTGGAATTTTCTTCATACCCAAAAAAGAAATTGGATTCGTCCTCTTGACCAACAGCAACTCTCTTGATTTTTCAGAAAAAATAGCAGCAGGAGTTTTAAACATTCTAACCGATGGTAGTCCCAAGCCAATATCAAGGTTTGAATTTTACTTAAGAATTGGTGTACTGATAGGGCTATTATACTTAGTTCTAAATTTTATTTATAAACTATACCTGACAGCAAAAGGGAAATCATCAATTACAATTAAAGAAGGAATAAGCAATATAATACTTCATTTTGTCCTAATTACTGTTGTGATTGTTGCTTTCCCAATATTTGCAAAAATTCCTTTTTTGAGCTTTTTAAAAATTCAACCCGATATAGGAATTCTTATTTTAGCATCTTTAATACTACCTGTTTTTTTGATCATATTTAAAATCATCCAGAACAAGTCCTTGGTTGATAAAGGGGAAAATATTTAAATCGGATTGAGCATATTGACAATTTTATGCCACAACGTTAATTTGACTCGATATGTAAGGAAATTATCTTTCCCCGGCACTATTTTATGAGATAGTTGTAACCATTTCGTTCTGCTATTTACAAATAAAAGAAAGACATTTCGAATCACTTCAAAAATACCTTTCTTCTTAACTTATAACAGCTTCATCACAATTTCAAAGCTGCCAAAACCCCTCCCATCAAAGCCATAAATACAACTAAATAACCGCCATCGATTAAAAACAGCTTACCTATTTTATCAGAAAACACCCTACCCCAGCGGGGGGCAAGAAAGTATAAATGATATTTTTACTTTCTCACCTCTGCTTTTCTGAAAAGTTACATTTATTTTTAAATTTAGCATATTTAAGTAATAAAAAAAATTACGGTTTTATAAGCTTAAATATAGTAGGATTAAAATTTAAAGAACTTGGGGTAGGGAGTTTTTTAAAACCATGACCTAATGGATTCAATAAAACCCATTCAAATAAGTAATCTACAAAAAATAGACTCTCGATTTTCCTAGGCGGGAAACCCGCCCAGATTGTAGTAAATGGTTAATTTATTTTTTGAGTGCTATTAAAATTCCGAATAATTGCTATTTTGCGCCTGATGATCAGTGTTTGTTTAAATTTTACTTTAGGAACAATCAAATAATAATTTTTATACAAGCCTTTGCCCAATAAATAAAATGCAACCAACACGTTTTGGTTTTTGAGATGTTTATATGGGATGTATTAACTACTTTTTTCATCATTAAAAGACAACAGACAAATAAATGGAAATTACGCCAAAAAAAGGCTTTCAGGGATTAGTTGAAAATTGGCAGAGTGATTTAATAGCCGCTGTGAGTGTAGCACTCATTGCGTTGCCCCTTTCTTTAGGCATTGCTTTGGCAGCAGGGGCGCCACCGATGGCCGGCATCCTTTCCGCTATTGTTGGGGGCGTTGTCACTACTTTTTATCGGGGTGGGCATATTTCTGTCAATGGCCCTGCAAAAGGAGTCATAGCCGTTATCTTATTGGGCATTGCCCTTATGGATGATGGTAAAGGGCAAGCCTTTAACTATGTGTTGGCTGCAGTCGTCGTTTCTGGAGCCTTTCAAGTTTTATTGGGCTTGTTAAAATTAGGACGATTCGCAGATATCTTCCATTCGTCAGTGATCCATGGTATTTTGGCGGCTATTGGTATCATCATTTTTGCGAAACAAATTCACGTTGCGCTCGACACGCATTCCGATAGCCCTAATATTGTACAAAACCTCTATGATGCCATTCTATTATTGCCGAAGGCCAATCCTTATGTGGTCATTATTTCGATTGTCGGTTTGCTATTATTACTGTTCCATTCCAAGATAAGTTATAAGTTTTTCCATTTGTTGCCGACCCCCATGTGGGTTATAGCACTTTCGATTCCATTTGCTTATGCCTTTAATTTCTTTGACCTACATTACCTATCTTTTTTTGGAAAGGCCTATCAAGTAGGGCCACATTTATTGCTGGATATTCCCGATAGTATAATGGAATCAATTATGTACCCCAATTTTGGTAAGGTGGGTACGATCGAATTCTGGACAACCGTATTTTCCATTTTAATGATTACCAGTATCGAATCCCTGGCCATCGCCAAGGCTGTTGACAAGATAGACCCTTACAAACGGAAAACGGATTTGAACAAGGATTTGACGGGGATAGGATTGAGTACGATGGTGGCAGGTTTCATTGGAGGCTTACCGATTATCGCAGTCATTATCCGCAGTACGGTCAATGTACATAACGGTGCCAAAACCAAGTGGTCTAATATGTACCAGGGCCCTTTTGCTGTTGCTTTTCATTGTAGTATTAAGTCCGATCATGCAGCAAGTTCCACTATGTGCCTTTGCCATTTTATTGGTTTATACTGGCTTTAAATTGGCTTCTCCCAAAGTGTTTAAACAAGTTTTCAGCCACGGCATTGAACAGCTTATTTTCTTTGTTGGCACCATGGTTTTAACCTTGTACACCAATTTATTGATAGGCTTATTTGGAGGCTTGTTATTAGCCTTGACAAGCCATTTGTTGTTGACGCATGTGTCCCCCAAGCGGTTTTTCGACCTGATTTTTAATGCAGGTTCAAATTTGGTTCTGAAACCAGATGGCAGTTATGATTTAAAAATCAGGGGGATTGCGAATTTTTTAGGCATTTTAAAAATTAATGGCTTAATGTCACAAATACCCGCTGGGGCAAATGCAACAATAGATTTATCAGAAACCCGGTTGGTTGGGTTCACCGTTTTAGAGGACTTATACGATTTTCAAAAAACACACGAAAACACTGGCGGAACAATTCAAATTATTGGCTTGGAAAATCATATTTCTTCCACCAACCACAAATTAGCTACTAAAATAAATATACATGCATCTGAACCATTTACCAAGCGGCAAAACATGCTAAAAGAAATGGCAGAAAGCTATGGTTGGAATTTTCAAATAGAACCCATTGAAGACTTAGAATATTTTAAGTCATTTAATTTCTTCAAAAGCCGCCCCATTGAGGCAGAATCAAATTGTATTTCCGATAAGGATCAAGATATGCATTTGGAATTAATAGATGTAACTTTTGAAGAAGGGGCCTTTATGATACACGATGAATACCATACCACAATTGGACTGCTCAAATTATCATTCCCCATTCCAAAATTTACCATTGAGAAAAAAGATTTTATAGATAAATTTCTACCCCTGTCAGAGCATAAAGATATTGACAATGTCCTTTACTCAAATTTCCCAAAAGATTACATTGTCAAAGTGAAAGATGTTAAGGCAATGGATGCTTTTTTAACGGAAAAATTAAAAGTACTAATTGAAATTAGCGGGTTACACCATCTCGAAAGTAATGGGGAAGCCATTTTAATTTTTAGCAATAATTTTAAACTCGCACAAATACAGGAATATGTAAAAATGATTCAATTTGCAGAGAACTTTAAATCCATGATAAAGGAGGATTAAAACGTCTTATTAAAATAAAACAAATATCGCCACATTTACTTGATTGAATATAATAATTAGACCGCAAATAGGAAAAACAGATATGGGACGAAGAATACACTAATATAAAAATGATTCTGGTAAAGAACTGAGTGTATTAATATTTGAGCATTCAGCAAATTCAACAAGTGGCACTTTGAAAAGAACGAGTCTAACATTGAAGAATATTGACACAGATTCGGCGAATATTCACGGATATAAAATCTGTGTTCATCCGCTTAATTCGTGTCATCTGCGTTCCTATTGTTGTCTTATAGGTTAGCCAACCTAAATTTAATTATTTAATTTATTTTCAAAACAATTTTACCAAACTGTGGGCTTTCCGTCATTTTTTCCACCGCCGCATTTCCATCCTTTAAATCATAAACCGAATCCACCACCGGAACAATTTTATGCTTACTCACAAAATCAATCATTTTTTTAAATTCCAAATCCGAACCCATCGTGCTGCCGTGAATAGATAATTGTTTATAAAAAATATTCGGCACAGATAATTTTTCCAGACTGCCCGCTGTTCCGCCATAAATGGCAACATTTGCTCCCTTCCGGCACATCCGTAAAAGCATCTCAAATCCAGCGCCGCCAGCACTATCAATTACCACGTCAAAACCACCAACCGATTTTCCAAGCGCTTTCATGGCATCTCTATCTTTATAATTAGCACCGCCTTTTGCGCCTAAATTAATTGCCTTATTTATTTTTTCTTCAGAGCTGGAAGTGACATAAACATTTGCTCCAGCAGCTATAGCTAATTGGCAAGCGGTCAAAGCTGTTCCACCTCCGACACCAGAAATTAAAACATTATCGCCTGCCTTTGCACTGCACCTTGTAAATAATGCACGATAAGCAGTCAGTCCAGACAATGGCAATGCGGCAGCTTGTTCTACATTTAAATGTGCTGGTTTTTTATGAATACTATTTTTTCGGACGGCTATTTTTTCTGCAAAAGTTCCGTCTTCGTCCATGCCCAATATTTTAAATTGATTGGTTGGAAAACGCTCGTCATTTCCCCAATATAAACTCGGACAAATAATTACTTCTTCTCCATTATATATGCCACAGCCATCCGAACCTAAAATGGAATTTAAACGGATATTGGCGTACATGCCTTGGGTGATCCACCAGTCCCGGCGATTTAATGCAGCGGCTTTTAATTCGATGATGACATAATCATCCTTTATTTCCGGATCGGGGAAGTCTTTGTATTCGAGGGGTTGTTTTATTTCGGTAAGTACGAGTGCTTTCATGTTTTTTATTTTAGAAATTGATTTTCAACGCAAGGGTGCAATGGAACGCAAAGAAAGAATTTAATTAAATTATTACGCACGAATGCAAACAATATATATTTTTCCAAAAGCGAGCATCTTTCGGGTACTCGTCTGGGCGGGAGGCCTGTCAAAAAACTGTTTGAGGGACGAGTTTTTTTTGATAAGCGTTTTTGTTTCTTTTTTCGCTAAAAAAAAGAAAAAGCCCGGCGGAGAAGAAAAAAGGGGAATCATATTTTAACCCACCTTAGCGTTATTGCACCACCAACCGCTCCAACCTTGCCCCCAGAGTACTTTTCACCTCCAGCCAGTACACCCCTTTAGGAAAGTCTCTCAAGTCGATAGGAATGTTCAGTTGTCCTTGCATGGCTTGTTGGCGAGTTAGCAGTTGTTGGGTGGTCTGCCCAAAGCTGTTCCGTAGGGTAATGTCCAAAGAGGTCACCTGTTCCAGTTGCAGTTGCAGCATTGTTTGCTGTTGGGCAGGGTTGGGGAATAAACGCATTGAAATAGCTGCAATGGATTCATTGACAGCATTAGGTTGCAGGTTGACCTCTTGGCAAGTGCTATCGCTGCCTCCTGCGTTCGATGCTATTAAACAGACAGTATATAAACCTGGAACGTCATAAATGTGAGTGGGATTTTGTTCAGAGGAGGTATTGCCGTCGCCGAAATCCCATGTCCATTCAGTCGGTCCATTGCCAGAAAGGTCGGAGAAATTCACTTCGAGAAAATTAGCAGAAAATGAAAAATCAGCAGTAGGAGCAGCCGGCAGTACCACATTTATATTTTTACAAAAAATACCCGAGCCATGTGTATTGGCAGCAGTAAGGCAAACTTCATAAGTGCCTTCATCGGCATAAGTATGGGAGGGGTTTTGATCGGTGGAGGTATTGCCGTCGCCAAAGTCCCACGTCCATTCAGTGGGGTTGTAATAGGAATGGTCAGTGAAAGCGACTACTGTTGAACCGGGTTGTTTTGTCCCGTCAAAGAAAGCAACGGGAAAGAGATATTGATTATCACCTGCGCCCAATTGCTGTTGGTCAAAATCGGCAATGGCATCCATGTCGTCCACCAGTCCGCTAACGTCGGGACAGGGGTGAGGGACATCCATTTTGGCAGTAACGGCAAAGGTGAACTCATTGATCTCCCCCGGATTCAGCGTACCTCCATCATATGTCATCAGAAAGCGGCGGTCACTCGGAGTGCTGTTCACTGTACATTCTGTCCAAGGTTGTCCATTGATTTCGCTGCCATCGAAAGCGAATGGATAAGCAGGGGCGTTAAGATCATAACCATTGCCGCCCTGTGAAATGGGTATTCCGTCCTTCCACAAGCCACGAAGGTAGTTGTAGTATTGATCGGCAGCGGAGGGATCAGTTTGGCCAGATGATGCGCCCGAATTTTGATTGAAATAATAACTGAAGTGCTGCATGGTGTCCAATGCAAGAGGTCTTGACCTAATTTTTTTGATGCCTACGACTGGAATGTTTTCACCATAACCAGACAAGCCACTGCAATCCTCATCGTTGGCGTCGCCGTTATAGACAAAACCCATATTCTCCTCTGGTGCGCTACCAATGTAATCATCCGACCAACAGCCAAGATCAGGGTCAACCCATAGGCCGATGAAAAAATCATTTAGCGGCTCATTGCCCCAATAGATGGTTCTAAAATCATAAAACGTCGTATTCTTTAGCGACTCGCTATCGGAATTATAAGCATAAGCCATTGCCTGCACTTCCATACCAATGGGCAGTCCCTGTGAGTTGGCATGGATGCCGCCAATGTCGTTGAATACCCACCAGACAGCCTTGTCCCCGTTCACTCTTGGGTAGTCACCATCATAAGGGTCGTAAAGGCCATCTTGGTTTTCATCATGAAAAGGGGCAAAATGAACTGGGCTAAAAGGAAGGTCGAATCCATGTGCATCGAAGAAATAAGGATTGCCTTGTGCTGGCCAGCCAAGTATGTCACTTGGAGGTGTACCGTCTATTTGCCCATTGTCGTTCCAATCGGCAATGTGGGCGAGGATGTCCGTTTTTTCGATGTCGAAGAAGCGATCAAATTTATCGCAGAGGTCACTTGTGGGAGGAGTATTGTTTGGAATGGGCCCTGGCCAGAATTCGAAGTTGCCAGAATTTGCTCCATAGGTCTGTGCTGCTACGTGGAGATTGCCTCCTGGGTCAATGCCACCGAACCATAAGCCACCCGCATATAGGGCGTGAACGCCACTACCAATTGGCAGTTCATAGTTGGCATCGCCGTCGAACCAGAGGTCACCGCTGGTGTGGACTTGAGCAGCGATGTTGTTGGCATTTATGGAATAGGCTGCTTGGCCTCCGGAGCATTGAGCTTTAAGTGCATGTTGGCCAAAGGCAAGAATTAAAAAAAGAGCTGTTAGTCGGAGGGTGTGTTTTTTCATTTTTTGAATTTTATTTGGGGCAAAATTAGTTTTTAATTTATCAACTCCCATCAATAAATTCCTGATTAAAACGATTTAAGTAGCTTATTTGATATTTAGGCAAACGCCCAGAGCGGCTGGGTTTTTAGAGGTGTTTTTTTAATAGCTACGCAAAGCGGTACAATCAGAAAAATTCCAAAACCAGCATTGAAGAAGAATTAATTGTTTTACAGTACATTCGCATTTGAGCGAAAACCAAAAACAACATTCGACAACCATGGAAAACCCACACGCTGAAAAATTTAAATATCAAGAATATTTTGATGAATTAATTGTCCCTTGTCCGCCAGAAGAATTTGAGGCATGGGAAACCATTGCTTTTCGTTGGGTGTTTGAGGATATGGTGCACAAAGACAATTTTTTGCCACAATACATCAAACAACCTCAACGGTTTGTACCTCAAAAAGACGAAGTCAAATGTCAGGCATTGGGGCTTTCACTTTTCAAATCCCAAAAAGAAGCCCAAGCCCGTTTTGAAAAATTGAAAAGACGGATGCTGAACAGGGTTTATGGATTGGGGACTCATTTAGCCAAGGGAACACTTCAAAAAAGTTTTGGGGTGTCCAATCTGCCAGGCGATGAGGGTCATTTTACTTTCCATCCAATGGAAAAAGTGGTTTTGAAAGACCATTTTGAAACCATCAAAGCACTTTAAACCTTAGTGAAATGTCAAATAAAAATTCCAAAATACTTTTGCCCATCAAGGGTACTCCACTGAAAAGCCTTTCTTTTGAGTTTAAAAAATTAGGAGACTTGCTTTTTCATGAAGGCCCATTGCTGTCCCACTTGGTCAATCAATACGATGAAGATTTTTATATCCAGTGGTGCAGCAGTGACGAGCATTTCAACCGCTGGTTGTTGTACAAGACCAATTACTCCCTTCTCCATCAATATTTCAATGGTGAACTGACTGACCGTGACCTGCTAATGAAAACCCCCGATGGTTTTGCTTACATCATTGATATTGACCATGGGGTCGAATGGAAAAATATTTGGGTTGTTGCATTGGAAGATATACCTGCTAATTATCTCCCCAGCCATACCGTCACTTACGATGCAGAAGATTTTGAACCCTATGCCGAAAAACTCCGCTCCTATCTCGACTACCACTTCGCTCGCCAGAAAAAACTGTACAACCTGCCAGAACCGTCGGTTGATATGGCCGCCGAACCAACGCCGCCGAGCTACCAGAAAAAAAAGCAGCCTTAAATCATTCCTTAAACTCCTCCGGAAAATATTTCCTCATCAATGCCTCCCACCTCTCCGGTTGCTCCCGCAAAAGTGATAGGTCTGTATCCTTTTGCATCCAGTCATAATCTGTCCATCCACTTTCTAAAGCTCTTTCCAAATAAATAAAAGCCTGCTCTGCGTCCATTTGCTGAGCCATATTGCAGGCTAAGTTGTAAAGATTAAGAGGTACATTTACAGAAGCGCTGATTAGCTCTTTCAATATTTTTTCTGATTTTTTAAAATCTTTAATTTGCCAAAAATAAAATTCAATCTTTTCTTTGTAATACAGACTTGTAGAATCTAATTGGTGTGCTTTTTTAAAAGCTTCTCCTGCATTTTCAAGATCTCCAATTAATAAATAATTTGTTCCTAAATCAACATAGGTATTAATCAGGGTAGAGTCTAATGAAATGATTTTAAGCAAGGTATTGATTGCTTTCGGAATCTGATCCAAATCTTTGTATGAAATAGCAAGGTTTGCCCAAAGCAATGCGTGAGTGGAGTCAATGGCAATGCCTTTTTTTAAAATTTTCTCCCCTTCATTTGGCCGGCCTGAGTTATTAAATAATGCCCCGAGATTATTATAAGGATATATAAAATTTTTATCCAAGGCATTTGACTTTAAGAAATAGGTTGTTGCAATTTCGAGATCGGTTGTTTGCCTATCATTTAAATATCGGTTAGCATATACTACCCCATAGCCATTTAATAAATACGCATTGGTGTCAATGACTGATGCCCTACCCAATAGGGAAATAGCTGCTTTAAAATCACCATATTTTGGATATAAAATCCATGATGTGGTTATATAAGGCTGCTGCCAAGTCGGCACTTCTTCGACTGCCTGCTCCATATAAAACATCATGGAATCACGCTGATTGAGATTATGACCAAAAGCATTTGCCATTAAATAAAATATATAAGCATTTGAGTTTTGCCAAGTCAATGATTGACGGCATTTATCAATGACATGGTTGCCCAACTCCGAATTGGCATTTTCTCCAACCTCCAATTTCAACATTAGTGCCTCAAACAGGTATCTCCTTGCTTTCAATGTTTTGTACATATAGTGATGGTTGCTCAATATTTCGGCGGCTCGTTCCAGATTTGCAGGATAGGGTCTGTATTTATCTAATAGGGTCTTTTTTGATTGTTTTTGTTCTTCCGGTTCCATGTTCATTAAGCCGATCAGCGCCTGCTGGGCATCATCTTGCAGGGCTGCGGCATAGTTTCTCCGCATGCTTGAATGCAGCCGTTCCAATTGCGGTTCTTTGATTAATAGTTCATAATAAAAATCCGCACTCTTGTCCGCCGGAGCGGATGCATTTTCGGGAAACAAAAATGCCTTTTCCTCCAACGATCTTTTAAAAGCAAAATACTGCACCACAACATTGGAGTCGGCTGCCGCCAAAACATCGTCCTCGATGCCCCGTGACTCGGTAGCGGCAAATATTTGCATCTGTCCTTTGCGTCCTTCTTTTATTTGCGCCAATATTTCGGGGAAAATATCCGTCAGTTTCTCCCGGCCGTTCCCTACGACCATCGGCAATTGGTTTTGAGGCGCTACCTCCGGCGTGACGTGATCTCCGAGGTACATATCAATTTCCCTGACGGTGACGGTCTGGTCATTGTCCCTATCGGCCATGCCGTACAAGCCATCAAGCAGGTGGTAGCTAAATGCCCCACGTCCGCCGCCCCACTGCTCCCCTTCGATGCTATACTCGTCGGGCTGGCAGGAAAGGATTTTGACCTCATTGGCAAACTGTTGGGAGAGGTTGGTAGCCGTGGCCTGTGCTCCGCCGATGCCGCTCCCCGACAGCTTGCCCGACCGACAGGCATCGGTGATCAAGACCACCTTGGCCTTGTTCTGAAGGGAAATGGTCGATACCACATCTTTCAGGTCACGCACATTGAACGCCCCGCCCGCCATGTATACATGCGACGGCGCATCCCAACAAAGCAAATACCCCGGCTGGGTAATGCTTTTCTTCTCCACATCGCCATGACCGGAGAAATAAATGATCGCCCGGTCGTTTTCCCCTGCCACTTCCCACAACCAATCAAGCGCCCTGGCAAATTGGGCATGGGTCGCCTGTTTGTTGATCAGCACCTTTAGGTGGTCTTCATCCAATGAGCCGCCTGCGGGTGATTGCAAAAAACCCGCAAAGGCCAGGGCATCTTTATCGGCAAAGCGCAGGTCGGTAATGCCCTCGTCCTGATAGTCGGAAATGCCGACGACGACGGCGTAGGTTTGGCCGGTTGCGAGTTGCCCAATGCCAGTCGAGATTGGAATGACGCCTTTTTCTTGTGCGAAAAGAGAAATAGTCAAAAATAGAAATGCTATTGCACAGTAGTTTTTCATTGGTTTGGCCATTTATTCGTCAGATGTTTTGTGTTGTTCGGGGAAGTATTTTTTCATCAGGGCACCCCAACGTTGCTTTTGCTTTCTCAAATTAGTGAGATCTTCTTCTTGCTGCATGCGGTTAAAATTCTTATAGCCTTTTTTAAGTACTTCTTCCAAATGATGAAAGGCTTCATCGGGGGCCTGAGACAGGCTTTTTAGACGGGCTACATTGTAATCGGCTAGTGGGTCTGTTGAATTATGCTTGAGATTTAATTGATTATAGATCTCCGCTTCAGTAGCGCGACCTATTTTGTAGTAAAGTTTGGATAACTCATAGTAACTGTCAACAAATACAGGGTTAAGTTGAATGGCTTTTTTAAAATATTTTTCTGCCTCTTCATAGCGACTTGTATTGGCGTATAGACTTCCCAAACCTGTTAGGGCTTCAACGAAGGCAGAGTCAAAATGAAGAGCCCTCTTAAATTGTTCGATACCCTCTTCATAACGCTCCATTTTGGTGTACAAAAGACCCAAATCTTCAAAGCCCAATTTATAATCCGGCTCGAATTGAATGGTTTTTTTTAAATGTTGCTCGGAGAGTTCATATTCGTGGGTTTTTCTGTACAGACGTCCCAAATATAAATGGGCTGGAACAAGAGTTGAATCGATTCGAATGGCTTTTTTTAAATACTGCTCAGCCAGGTCATAGTCACAGGTTGCTATGTAAAGACTCCCCAAGTTACCGTATGCCCAAATATAAGTTGAATCCAATTGAATGGTTTTTTTTAAATATTGCTCGGCCAACTCATATTGGTGGGTTATTCTGTATAGACGTCCCAATGTTCCGTAGGTACTGGTACGAGTCGAATCCAATTGAATGCCTTTCTTTAAATACTGCTCTGCCAAGTTGAAGCGCCGGGTTATAGTGTAAAGGTTTCCTAGATTTCGGAATGCCCCGGCATAAGTTGAATCCAATTCAATAACCTTTTTGTAGTGTTCTACTGCGAGGTCCAGCTCATTTTTCTGTTTGTAATAAGTGCCCCATGTGTTCCAGACACGTGCCTCACTGGAATCTATAAGCGTGGCCTGTTCCAGATAAGGCCTTGCCCGGTCAAACTGCTTGAATTTTTGACTAAACAAATAAGCTAAATCAATATATATAGTATTCCACGAAGGATACAACTCCATGGCCTTTTGGGCATATATTTCAGTAGAGTCAGGTTGACGAAGTTGACTCCCGAATACCATCATCATCTGCCAATAGGCGTGCGGCATTTCCGGTTGCCATTCAAGCGCTAGGCGGAATTGCTCCAATGCTTTGATGCCCCGTTCATTATGAGCAATGTGTTTTATCGACTGCCTTGAATTTACCAGAAAGTAGCCTTCAAAAAAATACTTACGGGCCTGTAGGGTAGCATACATGTAATGCTCTTTTCCCAGTAGTTCGGCTGCCCGCTCCAAACAGGCCGGGAATGACCTGACTTTTCTTGTAAACACCCCATTAGGAAGCCTACCAAATGTTCGACCGAGGCTTGGCTTCATCCATTCGTTCATCACCTGCTGTGCATCATCCTGCAGGGCAGCGGCATAGTTGCGTCGCATGGAAGAATGCAACCGTTGCAACTGCGGCTCTTTACTGAGTATTTGGTAATAATGTTCGGCATAATCGTTTTCAGCCCGGCCATTTTCTGCAAAAAGGAACTGCTTGTCATCCAATGCCTTTTGAAAGGCAAAATACATTTCCACAATATTGGTATCAGCTTCCGCCAATACATCGTCCTCGATGCCTCTTGACTCGGTGGCGGTGAACAAAGGCAGTTGCCCTTTTTTTCTTTCTTTCAGTTGTGCCAAGATTTCGGGGAAAACATCGGTCAGCTTCTCCCTGCTGTCTCCAATGATCATCGGCAATTGGTTTTGCGGGGCGACCTCCGGGGTCACATGGTCTTCGAGGTAGCGGTCGATCTCCCGCAGGCTGATGGCCTGGTCGTTGTCCCTGTCCGCCATCCCATAAAGGCCATCGAGCAGGTGGTAGCTGAATGCCCCCCGGCCGCCGCCCCACTGCTCGCCCTCGATGCTGTACTCGTCGGGCTGGCAGGAAAGGATCTTGATCTCGTTGGCGTACTGCCTGGCGAGGTTGCTGCCCGTAATCTGCGCCCCACCCACGGAACTGCCCGACAGTTTCCCAGAGCGGCAGGCATCGGTGATGACGACGACCTTGGCCTTGTTCTGGGCGGACAGCGTGGTGATGACATCCTGGAACATTGGCAGTGCCAATGCACCACCAGCCAAATAGATTTTGGACGGCGCATCCCAGCAGAGCAGGTAACCAGGCTGCGTGATGCTTTTTCTTTCCACATCCCCATGGCCGGAGAAATAAATAATGACCCGGTCGTTTTCTTTCACCACTTCCCACAGCCAGTCCAATGCTATGGCAAATTGAGCAACGGTCGCTTTTTCATTGATCAACACTTTTAAATGATCTTCATCCAAACTGCCACCTGCTTTTGACTGCAAAAAACCGGCAAAGGCCAGTGCGTCCTTATCGGCGAAGCGCAGGTCGGGGATGCCCTCGTCCTGGTAGTCGGAGATGCCGACGACGACGGCGTAGGTGGAACCAGTTGCAGGTTGCCCGTTGCCAGTTATTGGCGAGGCACCTTTTTGCTGGGCGTTCAAGAGGAAGCAAAAGCATACCGAAAGGGAAGTGAATATTGTTTTCATATAGGGAATTGTTTTTTATAGATACGCCAAAATAGGGAAAGTTATCAGGGTAGAAAGAATAAAAGTCCTATCCTTGGTTCTGGGCATAGCTTTTCCACTCACCTAAGTTGTATAGATCAAGACATCCTACTTATCTTCTATTTAGTATTTTTGGCTAAATATTCAGCTTTGCGATAATACTTTTTCAGGAAACTGATAATTATGAAAAATTATTTTATTCATATTATTCTGAGTATAGCTTTATTTTTTGTTGGCTGTAATATAGAACAGGTAGAAACGCCCCTTCCTTCTCAAGTTAGCAACCCTCCTGTAATTCATAAACATGTCAAAATATTGGACGACACTTTTGAGGGAAATGAAATTATGATAATTGGTAGTAGTAGTATGGAGTTGGGCAATCTTGACGATGAAATGGATAATGTCTTTTGGAATTATATTGTCGCCTTTTACAAAAACTTGGACGGAAAAAAAATTGAATTAAAACCACATAAATCCGATTCACTTTTATTCATAGATCAGGACAGTACCATATGGGATATATTCGGAAATGCAAAGTCCGGCTTGCAAACAGGTAAACGCCTTAGGCCTGTTAACAGTGGATTTGGGTACTGGTTCCATTTTCCGGCAAAATATCCTGACGTCATTATCCATAATGGCTCGCCGCCCAATTCACCACTCGATAATACCCCCGCAGAAAATTGGTTAATCCCTATTAATTATGTTGTTGCTGCAAGTGGATTAAATGCAATACCCTCACTCGAATTCCCAGAATTTCAATCGGTCAAACCTTCAAGCATTCCTGATGCATATTCTTTTATTAAAGAAGATGATTTAGTCTTAATGGTAAATTTTGGCAATAAAATCAAATGTTATCCATATCCAATTTTAGATTACCATGAAATTGTGAACGACAAATTAAATGGTATACCATACACTGTTACCTATTGTCCGTTGGCCGGCACTGCCAAAGTGTTTGATTCAGATGGGGACAATTTTGGAGTGTCTGGTTTATTATACAATAATACTTTAATGCCTTTTGATCGGGCCACTGAATCTTATTGGCGGCAACTGGACGGCCTTTGCGTCCATGGGGATAAAATAGGTGCAAAAAAAGATATATTCACGCACCTTGAAATCACCTGGGCACAGGCAAAAGAATTATTCGAAGAATTTGAGTTGTTAAGTTTAAATACTGGTTATGACCGAGACTACACCATATACCCATATGGAAATTATCGTGAAAAAGATGATTTCCTATTATTTCCGGTAGCCGCAACCGATACCAGACTACCTAATAAGGAAAAAGTATTTTCTATTATTATTAATGATAAAATAAAGGTATATACAATAGAATCTTTTTTCTGAAAAAAATTCTTACAGAAATTTTATTAATACGAATCGGGTCGGGTGTTGGCAATGATCATTTCCGACACCCGATCCGTATTTTTAATTTTTGTAAACACGTGTTGTAAAAGACTGATCCGAGTTAAAAAGCCTTACCCAATAAATACCACATGGAAAACTTTCGAAGTTAAGATCAAAATTAAACGACCTACTATTTTTATTAATATTATATTCATTAAATACTACTCTACTTAATGCATCAAAAACTGAAACCTCAATATTCCCAATAAAATCATTTTCAATCAATATCTGCGCATTATTTTTTGTTGGATTTGGGAAAACCTGGACAGTATTTTCATTAAATAAAGAAGTGCTGTTTGTCAAAGGTTCGATAAAAAATTTATTGCTATAACTTGAAGAAGAATCAACCAATGTTGCTTTTACTTTATAATAATAAGGCGTGGATGGATCAAAAGACTCGTCAACATAGTCGGTGGAATTTGCAGGCAAATTGGCAATGACGTCAAAATCATTATTCAAAAAAGCAGAACGTTCTAACTGATAACCATCTTCGCTGTCGGCATTGTCTTCCCACGTGAGCTGAATATTATCATCCATGTTAAATGTCCCATCCAGATTGGTCGGAGGAGCAATGAACAAGTTATTGCATTCATGATCGAGTGAGAACTGAACTGCTTCTCTCACCGAATGCAGCATCGGGTAAAAACTGTCGCCGGGACAAGCAGTTGAGCACCCATCCCGATGCCCAGAGATATGCTCCAATTCCAATTCAGAACTATTGTGAAATGCATGATCATTGGCTTCAATACCAACATCACAAACCTTCCATGCCAGTAAACTTTCAAGTGAACCAATAGCTTCGGCAGTAGGAAGCACATCAGTATAATCACCCAACATGCACACGCCCATTGTTCCTGCGTTGGTTCCACAAAAATGAGCGCCACGCACATTATCACCTCGACCCTGGTAAATGATCCCATTGGGATCTATCAACCAATTGTACCCAATGTCGTCCCAGTTCCTTTCAAAAACGTGAAAATCATAAATGGACCGGACAGTCGCAGCCCAATCACTTGATGTATTAGACCCTGCCGAGTGGTGTACAATCAGGTGGGTCACCGTGGTAAAAGCTGGCGTGGCATCTTCTGGACAGGTGCCATCCGGGCACCATCCCAAGCGGTCAACATAACTTGGCTGCGGGCATGGGCAGGCACGGTCGCTAAGAGGAGACACCACATGTAGCGGGTATTCTGTTTTTCCAGGGCTATATAGATGGACTTCAATGCCTTCTATCTCTGACCGCCCCGAATACTGCAACCTTATCTTTTTAACGGTTTTTTCAGTAAAATAAAGCTGGCTAAAGTATTTGCCTCCTTGTGGAGTCGCATGGTCATCTTTCTTTATCTGGACGGGGTCGAGTTGAGAAACACCATCGTGGAAAATTGCTTTTAATTCATTTTCCTCTTGCCAATCATTTGCATACCAAACGATGGAATATGCTAGGAAAGGCTCGATATTTTCCAATGGGATATCACCCAGGCAAGAAGCTTTATAAGTTATTTTGTCATCCAAGTTGAATTGAGCTTGGTTGAGCTGGTGGGGCTCAAAAATCAGGACAGCCCTTTCTGACCGATTTTGAGCGTTTAAAGAGCAGAAAGAAAGCACAAGCAACAATAACGTGAATATTTTTTTCATAAAATATAGTTGTGAAATTGATGGCATAAACAGTATTTTTCAAAATTAAAAATCTTTAACATATATTGGTTTGAACAAACATTTGGCAAGTCCGTTAAATGCCAAATATTTTTTCATGCTTTGCTTTTCAGTACTGCAATTTATCACCCTAATGAAATTGAAAAATTGCCTTACTTTGCCCCTCCCAGACCACCAAATCCACTTCTTAAAAAAATTACCGATTATGATAAAGATCCTCGCCAACGACGGCATCCATCCAGATGGACAGCTTTTACTGGAAGAAGCCGGTTTTCATGTTGACACAGAAAAAATTGCCCAGGATGAACTTCCGAATGTTCTTCCCAATTACGACGTCATTTGTGTCCGCAGCGCAACAAAGGTACGCCAAGATTTGATTGACGCCTGCCCGAACTTGAAAATCATTGGTCGTGGGGGCGTCGGCCTTGACAACATTGATGTGCAGTATGCCCGTGAAAAAGGGTTACGTGTTGTCAATACGCCCAAAGCTTCTTCCCGTGCAGTTGCCGAACTGGCTTTTGGTCATATGTTCGCACTCGCCCGTCATTTACATTGGTCCAACCGAATCATGCCTACAAAGGGCGACAAAGATTTTAAAGCTATCAAAAAAGCCACTTCGGGATTTCAATTGGCAGGCAAAACATTAGGTATCATCGGATTTGGTCGCATTGGGCAGGAGACAGCCAAAATTGGTATAGGCCTAGGGATGAAAGTCATGCCTTGTGACTTGGTTGTCAATCAAGCGGACATTGACATCAATGTTTTCAAAAGTCAAGATGTTAGTTTGACCGTCCGATTGGAAACTTCTAAATGGGATGAGGTCTTGGCAAAATCCGACATTCTTACTCTCCACGTACCTGGTGGATCTAAAGCATTGATCGGTGAAGCTGAATTTGCAAAAATGAAAGATGGTGCCATCGTCATCAATACTGCCCGTGGAGGCACCATAAATGAAGACGCCCTCTTTACTGCTATTGAAAGCGGTAAGATCAGTGGTGCAGGCCTCGATGTTTTTGTTGGAGAGCCGACGCCTCGGAAAGAATTGTTGAACCACCCTAAAATTTCCGTCTCCGCTCACATCGGTGGCCAAACTGCCGAAGCCCAATCGCTCATAGGCATGGAACTGGCCGAGCAGATCATAGACATATTAGGAGCAGATGGTTAGTTGATTCGTGATTAATGATTAGTCGATCAATGATTAGTTGCTATAAAGCTTTTTAGAAAAAATAAAGGCTATTGTTACATTTGTGCCGCTTCATTTTCGAAGCCCGGCACATCATGAATGTCGCCCACCTAATCACTAATCAACTATTCACTAATCACTAATCACTAACCAACTAATGACAATCATTGACGGAAAAGACCTCTCCCAAAAAATTAAGTCTGAAATTGCAATTGAAGTAGAAAAGCTGAAAAAGGAGGGCGGGAAAACACCCCACCTTGCTGCGGTGCTCGTCGGGGAAAACCCAGCCAGCAAAGTATATGTTCGGAACAAAGTCCGCTCCTGTGAGCAAGTTGGCTTTAAATCTACACTTGTACAGAAGGATGCTAATATTTCAGAAGAAGAATTGTTGGAGACTGTCCATTATCTCAACAACAATGATGACATAGATGGCTTCATTGTCCAATTACCATTACCCAAACACATCAACGAAGAACGGGTCACCTTGGCCATTGATCCCAAAAAAGATGTGGATGGTTTCCATCCTGTAAACTTTGGCCGCATGGCACTTGGCCTACCCTGCTACTTACCTGCCACTCCATATGGTATTATAACCATGCTCGACCGATACAATATTGAAACATCGGGCAAACATGCTGTGGTAATTGGCCGCAGCAGCATTGTTGGTACACCAATGAGCATTCTTCTTTCCCGCAAGGCCAAAGTTGGCAACTGTACCGTCACCATAACCCACAGCCGCACCAAAAATCTTTCGGGCATCCTCCGGCAAGCCGATATCATAGTGGCCGCCATTGGCATCCCTAATTTTGTAAAACCTGACATGGTGCAAAAAGGCGCAGTGGTCATTGATGTAGGTATCAACAGGGTGGATGATGACTCAAAAAAGAGAGGTTATCGTTTGGTAGGCGATGTGGATTATGAAGGCGTGGCACCTTTGTGCAGTTACATCACGCCAGTACCTGGCGGTGTTGGTCCAATGACAGTAACTTCCCTGATGCTCAATACCTTGAAATCCAGTAAAAAGGAAATTTATGGAGATTAATGACAGCTTTGTCTTAATTTTCACCATAAACTTAGTTTTGTAAAATCAAAAATCATTACATTCGGGTTTTAAGTTTTGAGTTAGTGAGTATTAAACTGTGAGTACTCACTAACTCAAAACTCACCAACTCAAAACTTAATTTCACGAATCATGTCAGATATTGCACCTCCAAGATTTGAAAAAAAATCATTTTGGAAACGGCCCGAAGGAGTCACTGGAGCCATTTTCCTGATTGCCTTAATCGGTGGCGTAGGTTTTTTATTGACAAAATACATGGGTGTATTATTAGCCTTGGCAGCTAATACAATATGGCTCATTGTCATGTTGTCAGTGCTGGCCATGCTTATTTATGTAATCCTCGACCCTAAAATGAGGAACCTGCTCTGGTACATGTACAAAAGTGTCATGCGTTCTATCACAGGGATGTTTGTAAGAATAGATCCGATTGGCATTTTGAAAAGCTATGTCGAAGACCTCGAAGGCAACCTCGGTAAAATGGGCAAACAGATCGGCCTCCTCAAAGGGCAGATGCGGAAAATGTCTACCCTCATAGAGGATAACGAAAAAGAGATCAACAACAACTTAAAACTGGCCAGTGTTGCCAAGCGACAAGGCAATGAAAACCAAGTAATCCTTGCTACCCGGAAGGCCGCCCGGATGAAGGAGACCAATGCCAAATATGCACAGCTCAGCACAAAAATGCAGGTACTTTACCGCATTTTAGATAAAATGTATAAGAACTCTGAAATCCTCCTTGAAGACACCAAGGATCAAGTGAAAATGAAAGAACAGGAGCGCAAAATCATCCGCACCTCGCATTCAGCCATGAAATCGGCCATGAGTGTCATTTCCGGAGATCCCGACAAGAGGGCCATGTTCGATATGGCATTGGAGAACATCGCCGATGATGTGGCCAACAAGGTTGGGGAAATGGAACGCTTCATGGAAATGTCTGCTAATGTGATGGATTCGATTGACCTGCAAAACGGGGTGTTCCAAGAAGAAGGTATGGCTATGTTGGAGAAATGGGAAAATGAAAGTACGTTGATGTTGCTCGGCCCTGAGGCATCTTCTACTGAAACCCTCGATTTAAATAAACCTGCTGCACGTCCAGAAAAACAATCAAGAGGTGGAAGTAGTGGGTCTTATGACAATTTGTTTAATTGATAAAAAATAAAAATTCAAATAAAAAATAAAAAACGCCCCGTCCTGAATTCAGGACGGGGCGTTTTTTATTTTTTATTTATCCTCACTTTTTTCATTTTAAAAGACGGGTGAAATCCAGTGCCATTCCTGCCAATTCCCCCCAAAAACCTTCTTCTTCAAAATCAATAATATACCATGCTTTTAGTGGTGGCTTCGTTTTAAACGGGCTTAGCCACCTTGCTGTTTTCAAACCAAACTTTTCCGCATCAAAATCTTTTCCCAAACGAAAACCCATTGTCTCTTTGTGGTAAAAAGCGAATACCTTATTATTCACTTTCAGTCCAGGCGAACTCATCATTTTCCCCAAATGGACATCCGCATTTTCAGACTCAATTTTTTTTACAATTTGATTAAATTTTTCTTCTGCACTCATTTCTTTAATGATTAACGTTTAATGGATGCCCAGCTCCGCTTTTTTCTTTTTTGACAATTTAGCGGCAATGATATTATATGCATGGTCAATTAATTCTTTTATTAAATCGTCGGGCAGCGAACCATCCATATATAAACTGTTCCAATGATCTTTATTTTGATGCCAGCCGGGGCGAATGGCTGCATATGATTCCCTTAATTCCAATGCTTTTTCTGGATCGCATTTTAAATTGGCGAAATGGAAAGGTGGAACTAATTCGCCATCCATTTTCATCTCAATGCAATTGGCCATGCCAAACATTTTTCCGCCTACTTTCATCCAGGCACACTCTCCTCTAAATGGATAGCTTTCTTCAACGCCAGGTTTGGCAAGGCAATATTCCCTAAAATCATTGAAGGTCATTATAGAAGTGCTTTAGTCATATAGGTATTAAATGGTCGTGCAGCATGATAATATTCCATTAAAATATCTGCCAAATCATCTTGCAATAATATTTTGCTGTCCAACATGGCAGTTGCATAAAATTGTTTCCTCGCAATTAAAGGCTCTTTTTCCACTATCTCTTTAAATTCTGCTGGAATCCTTTTATGCTCCTCTCCTTTTAATTCGCCAAATTTATTTTTAAATGTCTTTTCTTTAATTACTGAGGAAAATGCCTTTAGGTTGGAAGCAATGGTTTCCCGAATATTTTGCAATTGATTTTTATCCGGGTGAAAACATCCTACCATAATGCCTACTTCCTTTGGCGTTAACCGCATAAAAAATCCAGGCTTGGTTTTGTCCTTTCTCCCACCACTGGAAATAAAGGCAGTCACATGCGTATTATATGGTGTTTTATCCTTGGAAAAACGAATATCCCGGTTGATGCGCAGGATGCAATCTTTTGGTTCGATTTTTAATTCGGTATCGTGCGCTTGCATCCGTTTTATCATTTCTCTAATAAAATTGGCAAAAGGTTTTTTTACGACGTTTTCATAACGCTTCCGGTTTTCATCGAACCATTCTTTGGTATTGTTTTTTTCCAATTCCTTAAAAAAGGAAATAAAATCTTTTTCAAAGTGAGCCATTGTTTGAAAATTGAAAATTGAGAATGGAGAATTGAAAATTTACAATTCTCCATTATCTTTTATTATTTCTTTGCACGGAGGGCAGCCTCATACGCCTTCTCCGCCCATTTCTTTAATTCATTTTTATTTTCCAAAACATCTGCTGGTACGGTCCAATAAGGCATACCTTTTCCCTTTTTTTCCATATAATGTTGTTTCATGCCTCTTGCTTCATAGTCGGCCCGATTATGATCATCAACTTTGAGAAAAAGGGTATCGTCGCCTACAAGGCCAAACATTTTTTTTTCTTTGAAAATGCCATACCCGCCAAACATTTTTTTTACGGTAGCTCCTTCAAATTCGGATAATTGGTCGGTAATTAAATCAATATATTCTTGACTGACTGCCATAGTTAGAAAGAATGAGTGAATGAGTGAATGAAAGAATGAGTGAATTATTTTAGCCAGATGCTAAATATTCACTCATCCACTTATTCATTCATTTAATTTTGATAAAAAAATTGCTCTCTGATCACTTTCCCATCATTTACTTCATAAACGCAAAGCTCTGTCATTTTCGATCGCCCCCTGCCTTTGAAGGTAGCATCAAAACTCATAATGCAAGAGAAGAAATTATCTGCTACCAAAGCATCAGAAACTTCATTGCTGTGAATTTCCTCAACAGACGCAGCAAACATCTCGTGTTTCTTTTTTATGTTTTCGATCCCATTCACAATTTCCATGGGCCAGCCTTTCATTTCAACACTGGTCACCTGATCGTGATAGAGTTCTTCAACAGCTTTCATGCCTTGACCTTGTCGGCAGTAAGTTACTAATTGGTTGGCGATTTCTTGTGTACTCATTTTTTTAAATTTTTATGGTGAACGATAATCTCTGCATTATTGCCCCACTGATATTCCAATTGCATTTCGATTACCCCATGGAGTGAAGAGCTACACGATTACCCTCAGAATCCATAAACGTGGCGAAAAAGCCGTTTTCGCCAATACTGGTTTTGGGCACGACAACCTGGCCACCTGCTTTTTCCACTCGGCCCAAAATATTAGAAAGATCCTCCCCACCGTTGAGGTAAACAAGCGAGCCTTCGGCGTTAGGTTTGTTACCATCACCATAGGTAATAGCACCACCGACACCACCATCAGGAGCAGGGAAAAATCCCATCTGTAGTCCGTCCATTTCTATGGGTTGGAGTTCAGTATCGAGCAATTCACCATAAAATTTCATGGCACGTTGGAAGTTGGTAGTTGGAAGTTCAAACCAGCTAATTGCATTTGACATAGCTAAAAGGAGTTTGTAGGATACAAAGTTTTTGAAAGAAAATGACTTTATAGACCGGCAATGGTCTTTTATCATCGGTTCTTGAAAAACTAAGGTCCGGTTGCAAAATAAGAACAAAACAAAAATAGGATTGGAAGAAATACCTAATTGCAGAATGTTTTAAAAAACGTAAATTTCTATTTTGTGTAATTTTTTAGCTCCAAATATAAAAGCCCCATAAAACATATTATACATTAACTTTGTCACGTAATTTCAAGTAAAAACGTAAATTTCTACACATTGAAAAAAGAAGAACTTTTTAGCTTAGTCAAATCACTTTCTAAGTCCGAAAAGCGGTATTTCAAAGTATTCTGCTCCCAAATGGGTAGCGAAAATAACTACCTACGCCTGTTCGATGCTTTGGACAAACAAAAGGAATTTGATGAGATGGTGATCCGCAAAAAATTTAAAGGCGAAAAGTTTCTTGACCAATTGCATGTTACTAAAAACTACCTGCGCCAGCTCATCCTCAAAAGCTTGCGGAGCTATCATTCCAAATTTTCCAAAGATGCCGAACTCAAGGACATCCTCCGGAACATTGAAATCCTGTTCAACAAAGAATTGTATGAGCATTGCCAAACAGAGCTAAAGCGAGCCGAATATTTGGCTGCCGCTTTCGAACTGAAAACGGGCCATGTGGAAGTCATCAATTGGAAACGTAAGATCGAGCAGGCTACCCGGCCTCAGAATTACCAAGCATTGCGTGAAATAATAAAAGAACAAGGGTTAGCCATTGCAAAATTGAAAAACACCTATGATTACTGGGAATTGGCCGTTGACGTTTCTACTGGCCTCTTTGTGGAAGGAGGCAAAAAAGAAGTAAAAAGCCCATTGCTGTCCGATGCAAGGCTGGCCCAATCATTAGAGGCGAAGGTCTTGTTTTTTAACACCAGCTACGTTCATTATTTACAAAAAAACGAACAAGAAAAAGCAGTGGCTGCACTTCAAGAATTAGTGGATTATATGGGCCACTTTCCTGAACGCCTGCAAGAAGACCCTGCAATGTATATCTCCACAGTCAATAACCTCGTGAGCTACTTTGTTTTTAACAAACAGATCGAAAGGGCGCTGGGATTACTGAGGCGATCAAAAAAATTTTACTATGACCTGAAACTGAGGGGTGAAAAAAAATCTCTGTTAAAACAAATATTGAGGAGCTACAATATTGAATTGGAAATATACCGTGGGAATAATTTATTCCATGAAAACATGGGGTTTGTTCTCGAAATAGAAGAATTTGTATTAGCCAATCAAACCAAAATGCCACGTGATTACCTGCTGTCTTTCTGGTTTCAGTTTGCATACATCCACTTTATGGAAAAGGAATATTCCAAGTCTATGAAATGGATCAACCTGATTTTGAACGGAAAGTTTAAGAGCATCCGCACCGACCTCCAAGTGCAGGCCCGGATGCTCAACCTGATGATCCATTTAGAACAACGCAATTATTTCGTCATGCGCTATTTTGTGGACAGCACCCGGCGGTTTTTAAAAAAGACAAAAACAGTTCAGCCTTTTGAAAAAACATTGCTACAGTTTTTTTCAAAAATGGGAAAGGCAACCATATCAGAATGGAAAGACCGCTTCAGGGAGCTGGAGCGGCAATTGTTTCCCCAAAATGAGGCAGTAAAGGGAAATGAAATATTAGGAGGTTATATTGATTACCGTTCTTGGATTAAACGCAATTGTTGAAAAAGCCATTGGCTGTTGGCATAAAAAAACCTAATCTTCACCCAATCTCTTGCCGTTCTTTCATAGTTTTACCCCCTTCTTTTTATACCCACATTCAAACTATGTTCAAATGCAAAACGATACGGAATTGTTGAAAGCTGTTGGCACAGGCGACAAAGATGCACTTGATTCAATATTCGACCAATATGCACCCATAATTTATGGCCTCGCACTGAGGGTTACTGAATCGAGGGACAAAGCGATAGAAGTAGTACAGGAAATTTTCCTACGGTTGTGGCAAACAGCTTCCTCTTTCGACCCGTCACAAAAAGACGCCTTTTATTGGATCATGGACATGGCCAAAAACGTGGCCATCGAAAACGAGTCTCATAGCGAACAATTTGACTTCTTTGCGTTCCAGAAGTCCAATTCAACTGGCTACAACCTCCAAGAAGTACTCTCCAAAATAGACAGCAAACACCGTCAGGTTTTGGAATTGTCCTATTTCCGCAACTTAACGGAAGAACAGATTGAGGAAAACATGAACATCCCGGTCGGAACAGTGGCCACGAGGCTTCGACTCGCCGTCAAAGCCCTTCGGAAAGTGGTTGGTTGAAGTTGCTTTTTTCTAATAACCCATTCAGAAAATAATTAAACATGAGAGTTCAGGCTTTTATCACATCAGGAATTTTGGAAAAACATGTGCTGGGGATGACCTCCGACGAAGAAACCCAGGAAGTACTTGAATTGGCATCCCAACATCTTGAAATAAAAGAAGAATTGGCTGCAATCCGAAAGACCATGAAAAGTTACATCCTTTCCCACCAAGTAGCGCCCCCCCCAAACCTTAAAGAAAAAGCCGTAGCCATTGGCAACAGACAAACCGCTTCAAAACCCAAAACTCCAACCTTTGCACCTAAAAATACACCTTCGTATTCTTCTGCAAAGAAAAGCAAAGAAAGCAGTGGCCCCAATTTACTCGGCATAGCATCTGCTCTGCTTGGCCTGGCCCTAATCGGTGCATGTTTTACGGCTTATACTTTTTTTCAAGATGCGGAAAAATCGCACAAGGAAACCGCTGTTGCTTTGGAAGAAATAGAAGAAGTGAAAAAACAGTTGGATTCAGAACAAAAACGGGTGCTTGATTTGCAAAACCAGCTGGGATTTTACCACGACAGAGATAATGATGTTCTGGTATTGAAAGGCACTATCCGATCTCCTGAAAGCAAGGCCATCATTTATTGGAATGCAAACAGTAAAACAGCTTCTATTGACTTACCTAAATTGCCCAACATGCGAGTGGGTTCAGTGGCAGTCCTTTGGGTAAATGCTGACCGCCGAGCCCATAAAATCGGTGTGCTGTCACCAAACGCCCCTGAAGAAAGATCAACACTAACTTTTATTGAAAACCCTGATTTATTTTATGTTACAGAGGAAATTTCGGCCGATGTAGAACGCCCTAACCGATCAAGGATTTTAATGAGAGGGGGAAATTAGTAGAAGTCAAAAAGAACCACTTTGACCTCTGACAGCGAAATTTTCATCTCTGACTTCTAACAGATAAATTAATATGAAAAGGAGAAAAGCATTAAAACATATTGCTATCATTTCTTCTGCCATTTCGGTGCTGCCTTCTTGTGATATGGAAGTGCTGCCTGTTTATGAAAATATATCCATTGACAAAACACAAAGAAAATTAATTGAACAACTAACAGAAGCTTTATTGCCGAAAAAAAATACTGAAGTAATAACTCCAGAAAAAACAATCGACTATATATTAACGGTAATTAATGATTGCCATTCGCCTGAGAAAACTGAAACTTATTTAACTGGATTAAACGAATTTCAGGTTTTAATAAATGAAAAATATAAACCTTCTTTAAAAAAATTAAAACCAGAGAGAATAACCGATTTACTTAATTACCTCAATAGTACTGAAAATATATCAGAGCCGTTGTATTATTTTTATTCCACTACTTTTGATTTGACCAAGCAACATTTTACCACCTCCGAATATTTCATGGAAAATTATTTGGATTTTGAATTTGCACCAGGCCGTTACCTCGGTTGCGTGGAAGTTTGACGATGAACAGTGAACGGCAAAAAATTATTTTCTATTTTAAACAAAAAGTGAAATAAAATTGATGCTAATATTTATTCAACCCCTATTCCTTAAATAAGACGTACTGTGCCCCGTCAACCGTCAACCGTCAACCGTCAACCGTCAACCGTCAACCGTCAACCGTCAACCGTCAACCGTCAACCAAAAATAAATACCATGCCCAATAATACAGACCACCACTTCGACGCCATTGTCATTGGCGCTGGCATGACGGGAGGCTTCGCCGCTAAAGAATTATGCGACAATGGCTTAAAAACACTGATGCTGGAAAGGGGACGTGATGTAAAACACATCGCCGACTACCCGACTACGCATATGCAACCTTGGGAATTTAAGCACCGAGGCAGAATCCCATATTCTGTACAAAAAGAAAATCCAGTTATTAGCAGGTGTTATGCTTATAAAGAAGATGCAGCGCATTTTTTTGTAAAAGATACCGAGCATCCATATGTGCAGGAAAAACCGTTCGATTGGATAAGGGGATACCAAGTGGGCGGCAAATCTATTATGTGGGCCAGGCAGGTGCAGCGTTGGAGTGATTTTGATTTTGAAGGACCTGCTCGTGACGGGTTCGCAGTGGACTGGCCGATCCGTTATAAAGACCTGGAAAAATGGTACACCCATGTTGAGCAATTTATTGGTGTTTCTGGAAACAAAGATGGCCTGGACGTGCTGCCAGATGGGGACTTTTTAAAAGCTTGGGATTTAAATTGTGTTGAAAAATATTTTCAGGAAACCGTTAATAAAAATTATGACAAAAGACATGTCATTTATGCACGCATCGCAAACATAACGGAGATGCGGGATATTTTCAGAAAACAGGGAAGGGTGCTTTGCCAAAGCCGCAATATATGTAGGAGGGGCTGTCCGTTTGGTGGTTATTTTAATGCAAATTCCACATTAATTCCCTGGGCTGAAAAAACTGGTAATTTAACACTCCTCCCCTACTCAGTTGTGCATTCCATTATTTTTGACGAAAATGAAAATAAAGCAATAGGAGTTCGAGTAATTAATGCAAATACAAAAGAAATTACCGAATATTTTGCAAAAATAATTTTTGTAAATGCTGCCACTTTAAACACCAATTTAATATTACTGAATTCCACTTCTGGCCGATTCCCAAATGGTTTGGGAAATGACAATGGACTATTGGGTAAATATGTCGCTTTTCATAATTACCGGGCAAAAATATCCGCCATTTACAATGGTCACAAAAATATAAAAACAGAAGGCAGCCGTCCGACCAGTGCTTACCTCCCCCGTTTTAGAAATGTATATAAACAAGAAACAGATTTTTTAAGGGGCTATGCTGCCGGATTTATTGCCTATCGAAATAAAAAAATTAAGGATGAAGGAATAGGTAAGGAATTGACCGAAAATTTATTGTCCACAAAAGAATATGGCCCCTGGCAGATAGGATCGCATATGATGGGGGAAACGATACCAAAAGAATCCAACTTTGTTTCGCTCGATGAAACACTAAAAGACGAATGGGGCATCCCATTATTAAAAACAAATATTGACTACGATAATAATGATGAAAAAATGATAGAGGATTATTTCAGTCAATTTACGGAAATGTTTGAGACGGCAGGTTTTACAGAAATAAAAACAAGAGACACCAAGCAAGCACCCGGCCTCGATATTCACGAAATGGGCGGGGTGCGCATGGGGCACGACCCAAATACTTCATTATTAAATAAATGGAATCAATTGCACAGTTGTCCAAATGTTTTTGTGACAGATGGAGCTTGCATGACTTCTGTTTCCACTCAAAATCCATCCCTGACTTTTATGGCACTTACTGCCCGTGCAGCCAATTATGCAATAGAGCAGTTGAAAAAAGGAGAATTAGGATAACTGTGGCGACGTCTTAAAATTTTCATCAAAATCCTTCAACCGTACGATCATCGCCAAAGTCACATAAAACATAACACTGGTCGGCAACAAGGTAATTGCTTCTTGAGGGTAGCTCGCCACGGCAAGCAGGAATACGTTCATGGCAAAGCAGAGGTATAGTAATTTAATAGTAGGCGATTTTACCCGGAAATAATAATAAATAGCTGTTCGCATAGCAGTAAAGAGTAGTCCCATGTAAATAAGCAGCCCGACCCAACCCGTTTCCACGGCAAGGCGCACGTACAAGCTGTCGTGGGCAAAACTGGCGAGCCAAGAATCAGGTGTAAAACGTTTTCCCCAATAACCTGTACTGCCCAAACCCGCACCAATTGGATGGGCATGGATAAAAGGTTGAACCAATTCTTGATTCCGTTCCCGGACTTCTATCGTGTCACTGCTTTGTCCTTTGAACGCTGACTGTATGCGCCATACCACAGCACTATGCGTTGATTTCATCACAAACACTCCACCGACCATAAAGAAAAGCACCGTAGCAAAAATGGTTTCTTTTTTAAAGGTGAGAATGACATAAAAAATAACGCCCATCGGTATCATCACAAACGGCGTCCTTGAACCGGCAAACGCCATTCCGAGAAGCATGCAAATACTCGCCAGAACAAGCACCATCCTTTGCCAAACCTTAAATGGCCCAGTGGCCAAAAGGAATGTAAAAACACTCATGTAGCCCATCAGAATACCGAACGTTGTCGGATCTGAGAAAAAGGAAAAAACCCGCATGCGATCCCATTGGAAGATGAGCATAAAACGTTCTTCATCGGCGTGGAGCCATGCCATTTCCGCACTGCTAAAACCAATAAATTCTTGTTTAAGGGAGTAAAGTGCTGATATAAAAGTGAGAAATAAAATAACCTTAATTGTAGTAATTATTTTTTTATAACTATTTAAAGCATAGCAAGCTATAAAGTATAAAGCCAATAATAAAGCGACCGTGCGTACCGTATAAATCCAAGCCACTTTTGAGGCTGCCCATGGATTGATAACCTGCAAAAGATTATAATAAATCCAAGCGGTTATAAAAATACTGATCGGGCTTTTTGCAAAACTGAAATCCTTTTCTTTGATAAGCCTAGCCAGCAACCCTACCAACATCAATATTAAAAGCCCGTCCAATGCAGTTCCAATCGGCCCGTTGGTATATTTGGCTGCTAACCCCAGCATAAAACCTGCTACCAACATTACGTTGACCCCGATATGCAAATTAAGAAAACAGGCACCAATAATCGGTATGGCAATCAAACCACCAACAGCCAATATGGCCAATTTCAGTGGCATCATGGACAACATATAAGCAACTGCGAATGCCCCACCAACTGCAAGCACATACCCAAGCGGGTTATTCATTTTCTCATATACGACCTTGCGCAACAACCAATTACGCAGGCCTACCAAGCCTTGTGTTTTGTGAAAGTTCATTTTCTCATAGAAATAAGTAAAAAGTAAAAAGAACAGAATAAAAAGTAGGGTCAATCCCTGCAACAGTTTACACCTGTAATTTTTAATTTTTCCTCAAAACTCAATTAAAACCGGAGGGCAGCAAAAGGAGGAGGGTCAAAAAAAAAGAATGGGAACTGGACTCTCCAAAGGAAAATCCAAATTCCCCATTCCTAACCCATTCAAATATATTTTTATGCTGGGAAGTATTATTTGGAACCGAAAGCTAAAAAAATAAAATTCAATACACAAGAAACAGTTCAAATATAATATTTTCTAAATACAAAATATCCAAAAATTTGAACTATTTACCTGTCATTAATTTCTCCATAAAGATAGTATAGAAATTCCGATTCAAAAAAATATTACTTTCAAAAAACAGCCGAGCAATAGCATAAAACACATGCCCACGGCCAGTAATTCCAGCACTTTCTCCTTTTGAGAAAGTTCGATTTCTTTATTATTGTTTTTCATAATGAAATGAAAAGTGATAAACAGTAAATTCAATACCTCTGTTTGACTGCCGAACTGTCAAACTAAAGACTGCCAACTGATCACCTGGCTTCTTTTTCTCCTTTTTTCAATGCCTTTGTGATGATCGGTGGGATCAGGTCTTTCACAAAATCCTTTACGGCAGCTTTTTTATTGAATGATTTCATCTTTGCATCCACCGCTTCTCCTTTTCGCTCCTTAAACAAGGTAGTATGGTCTTCCAACCCCTGGTTGATCTCATGCGCTGGGCGGCCATTGCTGTAATAGTACAGCGCCAATGATTGCCGACTACGATCAGGCGGGCATGTCAAAGGGTTTGGCAGACCATGATAAGAGAAATCAGAAGTAGTGAACATGGCCATCGTATTGAAAAGTGGCGGCACTTTATGGACACATTTAGTCATGTCCCTGTCCCAAAGTTCAAAATGACCACCGTACTCGTCCTTCCAATCTTTATTGAGATAAACCAGCACATTCAAGCGGCGGTCGAGTCCTGTCTTGCGGTGCTTGTTGAAATCAGCATGAATCTTTAAGAACCCGCCTGGTTTGGTTTGATGGAAGCCACCTCCTTCGAAGTAGGGATCAGGCATAAGTATCTCATCTATCCCTGTTAGTACCTGCAAGAACTCAAGAAAAGGTTCAGAATTTAGAAAGTGGGCAAATGCTTTCGTTACTGGGCCAAAACGACGTTCCCCTTTTGAGGCCAGCTTAATCTCATTGGGCGTATTGTATTTGAAGTCGCCTTTTTTTTCCAGATCAGGGAATTCCTCTAAAATGGCATCTAATACAGTAGGGTTGAAGAAATCATTGAAATAAATGTTGGGAAATGGATCAGCCGATTGGTATTGCTGGGCATAATGATCAGCTACAGAAGCCAAGTCCTTGAATTGATCGTTCAAGTAGTCTGCCGTATCAAGGGCAGTCATAGGTTTGTTTAGTGTCATGGACGTTGTCATATTGCTTGTTTTTTCATTCCCAGCAATTTTAAACGGCTGGGGGGATATTAAATAAGTTAAACTTTACTATTCGGCATTGGCTATCAGCCCTTTGATCGGCTATCAACATATAAAGGCTTTCACCTTACCGCAACCGATCGCTCTTGTCGAATACCTTTCTCTTCGAGAGTGCTTTCCACTATCTCCCAAAATTCCCTGACCCTTTCTTTCCAAGTATTGGAACAGGCCGTGGAATAACGGCTTTGCACTTTTTCCTGACTGTTTTCGGCAATCGCCAAATTGATCAGATCAACGAACTCATCTTCATTTTTAGCGAGGTAAACATCATCGGCAAAGTTACGGATATCCTCACTAAAACTGGTGGCTACAACTGGTTTGCCCGCCGCAAGGTACTCATTGATTTTCAAGGGATATATGCTTGCAGTCAGTTTGTTAAGCAAAAACGGGATGATCGTCACGTCAAAATGCTGCAAGAAAGCAGGCAATTCCGAAATATGTTTTCCTCCTGTCAAAATCACGTTAGGCAACTTGTCCAATCCATGCTCAATATAATCGTTACTATTGAGCGGGCCCACCATTACCAAAGTCTTATCTGCGTGTTGCTCAGCCACTCTTTTGAACAACGGATAATTGAGGCGATACTCATTAATATTTCCAGTGAAACCGATAATCTTACCTGTTACCCCTTCTAATTCCTTCGGTCTTGGCAATGGCCCTCCCAATGCTTTTTTGAAAATAGAAATATCCACAGCGTTGTGCAAAATGTGCATATTGGGGTTCAGTTGTTGTTTTAAACGCAGCAAGTTGTGGGAAGTCACAAATGAGATGTCAGCAGCAGCTAATGCTTTTTCCTCCAATCTCGCCCCATGCTTGGCGGTGTACTCTTCTTCGGTCATATCATCTATGCAGGTGTAAATATTGAGCAACGGACTGAATTCGTTCTGGGGTAACACACCGGCATAATAGGGATTGAAACAATTTAGGTAAATATAATTGGTCAGGTTGTAATCTTTCACTACCTGCTTAATCGTATTCAATATAATGCGGTTGTTTATTTTATAAAACCGCTCGTAGTTATTGCCCTCGCTCATCCAATTGATCGGAATGGTCAAAGGCGGCTGCACTGCTACAACATTCGGAAGCTCTGGAATTGTCTCATATCGCATACGATTGAGCAACATATCTTTCCGGCGCTCCTTTACCATTGGTTGCCCCCATCCTTTTAAAAAGTCCTTCACCGAGTATGGGTGGTTGATGTAAAACACCCGGTTGTTTTTGGCAAATTCCCTTGTAAAAGAGAGCGATACCGATGAATAGGCATTGTCCCATGGGAAGAGGGTGAAATAAATGATGTCGATGTCTTTTCGCATAAATGAAATGGGTTGCAGGGGTATTAAGGTATTAGGGTATTGATATTCAAAGTCAACTGCCAAATGCAGAATTATTTTTCCAAAAGCACGAATTCTTTTGTTATTAAATAATCGAGCGGAAAAACTCGCAGGTTTACATTGGCAAGGCCAGGCAACCGATTGACGATGCTATGGCTTTTGCGGAACGCTACTTTAAGGCCGCTCGGTTTCACCGCTTTCATTAGCTTTTCATGGGTCAGATGATTGAGCCCCTTATAGGCTTCCAACAAATCGCTTTCTTCCTCGCCGACAATAGGACGGTTGTTCTTTTCAATCAATTTTAGCAACATGCCCTCGGGGATAAACTGACACCACGGAAACCCAACAATATGATGGACGTGCGAAGCGTAAGGGCTTTTCCACGGGGGATAAGAAACATAAATGCCGCCGCCTGGTGCCAATGATCTGGTCAGCTCTTTAAAAATGGCTTCCAGTATAGGCAGTTGGATATGCTCTGCCACATCATTCAAGACGATGAAATCAAATTTTTCCTCCAATGGCTTTTCGAGCACATTGCGCACTTCAAATTGGACATTAGATAAATTATGCCTGCTTTTTAATTCATAAGCGATACGGATGTGGTGACTGTCAATGTCCACCCCATGCACCTCGCAATCGAAATTGTTGGCGTACCAAAGGCTCATGCCGCCCATGCCACATCCAAAGTCAAGGACTTTTTTGCCATCAAGGTTAAATTTGGAGCGGATCAATTCTTTGTCCACTCGAAGGTGGTTGGCCGTCTCATCCAGATAATTTTGTTCGGCATACGTGATGCCTTCATCGTACAATGCTTGGGTCATCATAGTTCCCTTAATACTTTTGTTTAACCAATTTTCAAATGGCAGATTGCTCTGCCGTTTGTTCGCTAAAGTAGGGGGCATATCAAGTTTGTGGTTTTGAGGTGTTTGGTTTAGGGGCTGCCCAAAACCATATATCTCAAAACCAATTCAATTCTCTTCTCTCAAGGCAAGGGAAAGGCTTCGGTTTTGAAGCGCCTTTTTACCAAAAGAAAGAACTTGTTTATAAAAATCCATCATATAGCCAAAGGGCCGCAATGGGTTTACTTTCAATAGTTTATGCAAATATATCTGCATGATGATAAAGGTGACAGCATATGCAGACAATGTTCCAATGGCAGCCCCATATACACCAAACATGCTGATAAATATCAAATTGAATACAATGGTCAATGCGAGGCTTACCAATGTGTAGAAAAAATTGATATTAGGTTTGCCAATACTATCGAGTACAGTACCGAACTGCACTACATAAGGCATCAACAGGCCAAAGAAAATGGTAATCCGCAATACATTGCTCCATTCTACATACTCGGTGCCGGCCACGACTAAAATAATCCATTCGGCAAAAAGCAACACAAACAAAATGGCTGGCACCATGAATGCCAAAATAGCTCCGACTGCTTTTTCATATAATTGCTTTACAGCCTCCTTTCCTTCTTCCGCCCTGCGGGCACTCTGCGGGAAAAGGATATTGGCCATACTGGCTGTTGGTACATCCGTGAGATTGGTGACCTTGATCGCAGCCTCGTAAATAGCCACTGCCGCAGCACCTCCCGCTGGCAACGCACCTAACAATAATTTGTCAACATTCTTATAAAGCTGGGCGCAGAAATTGGTGCCAAAAACATACTTACCAAAACTGAACAATTTTCTTACCCACGTCCAATCAATCCGACGACTGAAATGTGTATACTTCTTTGCAAAACCCACGGAGATAACAGAGGCAGCAACAGCAGCAGCGATCTGGCAATACGCCAAATTCACGAGTTCTATGTCAATTTTGCTAAAAAAAACGTAAGCAATATAAGAAAACAAAATGCCGCCTTTTACAGCATTTCCCCAAAAAATCCCCTTGAAATCAAGGTTGGCTTGTTGGATGTAATTTCCCTGAAAAAATGGGATCAACAATACCGTCGTAATACAATAAATTTTCAACAAACCTGCCAGTTCAGGCGAATCGAACCACGCACTTAACAAGTTCGAAAAGCCAAGCAAAAACAAGACAATGATCCCAGTCAAGAACATGTTAAGCACCAGCGAGGCCGTCGTTATTCGGCCTATTTCCTTTTTGTCTTTACTGACTGTCAAGTATTTCACCAAAGCATTCTGCAAAAGGCCGATCCGCCCCACCTCCAAAATTGAGGTAACCGACAAGAACAAAACCCATACCCCCAATTCCTCTTTGCTAAGTGCCCGGAACAATAAGACCCCACTACCAAACCCAAACACAAGGGCTGCTGCTTTTTCCGACAATGTATAAAACCCCGACCGGAGCCAATATCCGTTTTTCAAGAGATATAAATGGTTGAATGGCTGAATGGTTAAATGGTTACTGGTTTTTGAGCAATCAGCCATTTAACCATTTGACCATTAGATATTCTTCAAGTCAACATTGTTTAGAATGCCACCGAACATCTTGCCGTTCATGCCTTTGAGATATTCGAGGGTGTCCTTATCAGCATTTCCGATAGGAGATTCAGCTGAAAAAATCACGGCCAGTTTTTCAGTATAAGAAAGCAATTCCCGTGCATCAGAAAATTTGTTCATGGCGGCGGCTTCCATAAAAATGAAGTCGTATTTCTGCTTATAGGCTTCCATAATTTTATTAAAATCTTTGCCAGCGAGTACCTCGGATGGACTTTGGCTACCGCCTTTGTTTCCCACAATATCAATGTTTTTCATAAATGGATCGGTCTTGCCTGCGCCACTTGGCAATGCCTTTAAAATAGGGCCAATTTTACTCTTACGCTTGTACTCCATGTCTGTCATTTCAAAAAATGGTTTTGTTTTAAAAGCCGACAAGGTGTTGTTTTTAAAATTGGTATCTATGATAAGTATTTTGCGGTCGTTCAGGCTGAGGGCATATGCCAAAAGCACAATCAGGAACGATTTGCCTTCCTGCTCTTTTGGGCTGACAAAGAGGAAAGTTTTTGCGTTTGAATTTTCAATTGCTGTTCTGAGTTTTCGGATATTTTCTTTGAAATACTCCAACTCCCCTTTCTTTTGGGTTTGGGAAAACAACTGTTGGAGATTCATGTTTTTCACCTTCACATGATTGACATAGCCCAATAAAGGCAGGCCAGTTATTTTACCAAACTGGCTGGGGGTAGCAATACTCGTGTCTATGAAAGCCAGCAAGAATAGGAAAATACTCGCCAGAGACCCTCCAGCAATACCAGCAAAAGCAGAAAAAATGGACCTGTTTTTTGATTCCGGCTCAACAGGCATTTCGGCTGGTTCGATGATAGCTATTGGGCTTTCAGTTCCTTCAGCATAGTATTCGGTTTCTTCGTATTCATTCCTGATCTTGTCGTACTCCATGTCAAGGCGGTTCTTCTCCTGGGTCAAGTTGTACAAGTGGTTATCGTTCAAGAGGAGCCTATCGGTTTTCCTGGTCAATTCAGCTATTGCCGCAGCATATGAAGGCCTCGCTTCCAGCGCAAGATCAAGCTCCATTTTTATATCGTACCTGCGACGTACAAGGTCTTTGGTCTCTTCATCAATTTTATCTCTTTCACTGTCAGGAGTCACAGCAAATGACCTTTCCATTGCCAGTTTTTGCTTTTCTTTTAAGTTTTCCAATCGCCGTTCCAGTGCCTTTTTATTCTTACTACCTGATACATCAGCTTCAACAAGCTCCATCTGTAATTTGGTTATTTCTTCTTGCAGGTTTACAAAATCATCATTGTAATTCACTTGCTTATAAGCCTCGTCAGAAGAGACTCTGTTAAATTCAAAAATCTGTTTTTCCACAAAAGCAAGGCTTTTTTGCAGGCTTGCAATGTTTTGTTCTGTTTCTTTCAGCTTTAGTTCAAGCTCCCTTTTTTGAGAAATAATAGATTCACGTTGGGTCGAGACATCAACTAAGCCATGAGCCGTTTTATAGATGTTTATCTCTGTGATCACAGAATCAAGTTCTTTCTTGTACTGGGTAAGCTTTCGTTGGTTGAATGATAATTTTTCATTTTCTTCTGTCGAAAGATCTTTCTCATGTTGGACCATGAACTTGTTTAAAAAAGTATTGACCACAAAAAAGGACAATTCAGGACTTTCGGACTTGAACCCAATTTTTAGGTAGTCCGTCTCCCCAATCCTGTTAATTTCCAATTTTTTCATCAGGCTTTCATAATCATACTGATAAGCCTCGGCCAACCTCTGGTCTGACTTGAAAGGTTCAGGTTTGCTATTAAGAAGAGTATCGTTCAAGTTGGTTTTCAATTTCAGGACGATGTCGTTGATCTCATTCTGGGAAAGAAAATAGTCCTCCTCATCAAGTGTCCTGAAAGGTTTATTTATGATGCCATCCGCAAGCAGGTCATGGGCTAGCAATTCATCTGTCAATGACTTAATGATATTCCTCGCCTTCATCTTTTCGATCAAGCCACTAAAGGCACTCTCGATCTGGTACTTCTGGATAAATGAGTTTTCCCTTGAGAGGGTTGCCCCTTTATAATTGACGATACCAGTCTCGATGACGGATTCAGCCTTGAATGTATCGGGGAGTTTACCAATGAAGAAATAAGTTGCAGTGGAGGAAACTAAAATAACTGACAGGAGCAACCATTTTCTCTTTAGAAGTATGTTTAACAAATAATTTAAGTCCATAGTGGTTGTGTAAGTTTTCTCAGTAAATAAATTCTCATAGGGTCTTACAAAGCTTTTTAAATGAATGCTTCATTTTAAGCTAATGCCGATTATGTCATCAGGTTTGGGTTCATAGGCAAAATAGTGTTCCAAAAAATATTGTAGCCGAGGAAAATAGTTAAGGGAATTAAGTGGAATAAATGAAGTAAACAAAAAGTAGATTATATGTTTCTCATCAATTGAAACGCAAAGATAAGTAAAAAAACAATGCAGGGAAAGGGGGGCAAGTGAAAAGTATTAAATAATGCAGGGTGACTAAATTCAGTGTGATGCTACTGCAATTGCCTTGTCCATTAAACGGGGAAAAAACGGCGCCCAGAGGCGCCGCTAAAATAGACAGAGAATTTCTTTAGCTTTGGGCCAAATGCTTTCTCTGTTCTCCCTCTCATTTTTCTTATGTTTTTCATACTGGGGTCTAAATTGAGCGGTTCTACTAGGTATTTTTATAAATAAATTAGCTGGCTGGCCATCATTATGATTTTAGGCACACGTATAATTGTTTGTTAGATGTTTTGCCCCGTTCAGGCATAGCAAACCGGATATTGGAATGGCCAATTGTAGTGGTTTTTCGGTTTTTCGATAGTTGTAATCCAGCCGAGAGCAACTCCTTCGTTGCCCCCGACGTGGATTAGTTTTTATAGTGATGTAGTGATTATTGCTTGTTGATTTTATCCAAACTGACTTCCCACTCATCGCCAACAAGATATAGGAAATAGCTACCAGCTGGATAACTTCCAACTTCCAAGCGCTTTGTATTCTTGCCGCTGGCAATGGAAACAGGCTGTTGCATGACGAGTTTCCCTGCTGCATCAACCATCTGAATGGCTGCATCCTGGGCTTCTCCCTCCCATTGGATTTCCAAATTGGCCATTTCCACGACCGGGTTCGGGAATACACTAAAACCAGAGAATCCCAGTTCTTCAGCCGTAGAGGTTGGATTGGCCGGATCGCAGCTTACAGCACCTCCGTTGTAAAGACCTGCAAACCCATCACCGCCTCCAGTTTGACTAAAAGCCAATACAGGCAGAGCGTTTCCGACATTAGCATTGGCACTGTTGGGTGGCATGAATGGATCATTGTTGTTGTCAACAATAGAGACCAAGCCACTTCCAGGCACTGCTGGATCAGCAGTACACCCATAAGCATTCTGGAAACTGAACAACTTCAATTCTACTCCTTCTTGATAATTCGGTTGAGCAAGGCCATTGATTTGTAGGGCGAATGAAACATAGTCATGATCTGGCGCTTCTTCCGGTGCATCAACCCTAGAGTTTACTTCCCAAGTCATCCCTTCAAGTTGGCTTTCGATATCTACGGGAATGAATTGATTGGTAGGCACTTTGATCGTGATTTGCCCATCGCCTGTAATGTTCTGTGGCTCAGGGTAAGTAGCCTGTGGAATCACTGAGACTGTGTAACGTTCAGTGTCGAAATCGAAATCAATTTTGAATTCGAATTGGGCACTTACTGAGAAACTTGTCAGTAGAAAAACAAGTAGTAAAAAAAGATTTGAATTTTTCATTGTGTTAATTTTTTGCATTTAAAGTTTCAAAATTGATATAGAGCAGCTGGTCTGCACCGGGCTTGCCGAATGCAAACCAGCTTGCTTATCTTTTTAAGGTGTAATCGCACTGTCAATGAAGAAGAAGTTGGTAAACGGCGTTGGATTGTTCGGGTGCAGCAACACGTTGAAGAAAATCAATTCGTCAATGTCGTTATTAGAACCCAGATAAATCGTTCTGCCATCCATGTTAGTATCTCCATTATTGTAGCCTTTTGTAATATGGTTGAGGGTACCATTCTCATTTTCAGGATCAAGGAATATTTCAAAGAATATGTGATCCCTATCTGCACCAGCTCCCTGATAAATGATCTTATCATTACCATCGGCATTACCACCATACATCATGGCAATTTGTCCATCTGAAGAAATCTTCTGCATGTGCTCAGCATACAATGGCGTATTCGGATCAGTGAAATCAATTTCAATAGGTGAAGCCTTATCCCTTGTCAATCCAAATGGTGTAGCAGTCATCACCCCAAAGTGGTTACGGTGACGGAGTACTATAAAGTATTCGTCTGTTTTTGCACGGAAAACCACTGGACTTACTCCATCCAAATCTACCACATCGCCATCACGCTGTATGAGTGCAGAGCGGGTCAACAAGGTGTAGTAAGGATCGGTTTTAAGGCGAAGCTCAACAAATACCCAATCCACGATGGCATTATCGCCTGTCACATCAAGGACTTCAGGATCAATTGTTTCTCCACCTCCACCTAAGTGGGTAAAGCCCTGGTCAGTATATGGTTCCATCAACGGGATATAACTGTTACCATTGTTATCCAAGCTGGTACGAAGACCATCCCTCATCAAGCCTGCTGCCTGGTCAAGAGGGCCTTGCAAATAGGCATATATCTGAAGGAATACAAATGGATCTGGGTCGAGATAATCCGGTATACCATCAAGATCAGTATCGTCGTTGGTCACATCCCCATCACCATTGGTGTCTTCTTCGGAGGTCATGACGCCGTCGTTGTCATCGTCAGGGTTCGTCGGATCAGATTCACCTTGGTTGACCGAACCATTTAGGTTGGAATCTTCAAAGTTGTCAGGCAACGAATCGTCATCAGTATCGGTGTCAAGAGGATCCGTTTCCCCCTCGTCTAAGATGCCATCATGGTTTTCGTCCTCAATGCCATCAAGGATACCATCATCGTCGGTATCAGTATCAAGCGGGTCAGTGTCCAAACCAACGTTGTACTCACAATCCCCACCTGTTTCAACATTGTCCGTGATGCCATCACCATCGCTGTCGCTATCAACATTATAGTCGTCAATGTCATCATTGTCAGCAACGCCGTCGCAGTCGTCGTCGTCGTCAACGCTGTTCACCTGGCCATCCTGGTCAAAGTCGCAGTTTCCGGCTTCTTCATTTGGAACACAGGCATCCGCATCATTTGGATCCCACAATGGATCACCTTGCGTGACATTTTCGAGGAAACCGTCGCCATCGTTATCAATACCACCGCAGGCTGTTACCATATTGTCTGGAACACATGGATCGAGCGGACCAACGTCATCTATGTCGGGTGTGCCATCATTATCAGAATCTGTGTTTGGATCACAATCATCAGCATCAAGGTTGTCCTGGCAACACCATCATTATCGTCGTCTGTCGTCCTGATTGTTAGGTGTTCCATCGCCATCGCAGTCGCAAGTACCGAATGTCAGAGTTAGGATCGCACTTATCTAATCGGGATCGCTACCAAAATCACATTCTTCTGCATCGGTCAAACCATCGCTGTCAGTATCGCTTGTCATCATTCCAAGCATCGACATCGTCCACATCGGCAAGGCAATCACCATCATCATCGTCGTCCTCATTATTAATAAGGCCATCTTCATCCAAGTCACATTTGCCAACCGTCACATCAGGGTTACATGCATCACTGTCGTCTGGATCGTATAAAGGATCGCTCGGGACAGTGTTGGATGTATAGCCATCGCCATCGTTGTCGGAGTTCAAGCAAGCATCTGAGTTCTTCGTTAGGATCACAAGGGTCGAGTGGATCAGTGCCATTATTTAGTTTCAACAGCATCTGATAATTTCATCATTATCTGTATCACTGTTTGGATCACAAGGATCGGCATCATTTGAAACATCTGCCACAGCCATCGTTGTCGTCGTCGTCTTCATCGCCATTCAGTATGCCGTCGTCATCGCAATCGCAGAAATCAGCTTGGACATTTGGATCACATTTATCCAATGGGTCACTACCGTTGTCACACTCTTCGATGTCAGTGAAGCTATCGCCATCTGAATCAGATTCAGGGTTGAAGTTTTCTACATCTGCTCCATCGCCCACGCAATCATTATCATCGTCTGGGTCTTGGCCATTGGTAAGGCCATCGCCGTCGAAGTCACAATCCGCAGTGGTATTTAGTGGATCGCAAAAATCAAGAGGATCGGTACCTTCGGCCGTTTCATCAATATCTAAGATGCCATCACCGTCAGTATCTGTAGTTGGATCACAGGCACCATCGTCAACATCGTCCCCATCGGCTACACCGTCGTTGTCATTATCTGCATCAAGGGCATTGACACTGTACCATCTTCATCGAAATCGCAAGGGCCAGCGCACATGATCTGGAACACATGGGTCTGCTGCCGTCTGGATCATAATTACCAGCGGTAGGTTCTACGTCTTCATAATAGCCATCATTATCCTCATCTACAATGCCAGCACAACCAAACTCTACTGTTGGGTTAGGATCACAAGGATCTTCAGGATCAGTACCGTTTTCACATTCATTAATATCAGTAAAGCTGTCGCCATCTGAATCAGAGGTAGGGTTGTATGGCCCCACATCTTCGCCATCGTTTACACAATCGCCATCATCATCGTCATCGTCGGCGTTCACAATGCCGTCTTCGTCGAAGTCGCATAGTCCAGCCTCATGATTTGGCACACATGCATCGTCATCGTCGGGATCGAAAGCAGGGCTTGACGGGTCAACATCTCCGAAGTATCCATCTTCGTCCTCATCCACGTCACCACTTACACATGCATCATTGTTGATGTCAGGATCGCATGGATTGAGTGGATTGGTACCCTCAGTTGTTTCGTCAATATCACTTAGTTCATCTCCATCAGAATCACTTTGTGGGTTAAATGGATCTGCATCAGGACCATCAAGAACTCCGTCATTGTCATCGTCTTCGTCCGCTTCGTTCACAATACCATCTTCGTCAAAATCACATTGACCGTCGAATGGGTATGGGTCGCAGAAGTCTAGCGGATCACTTTCGCTATTGTCTTGTATACCATTAAAGTTGGTATCTTCTTGACCATCTTCAAGACTATCACCATCGGTGTCCACATCCAAAGGATCGGTTTCACCATCGTCCTTTCCGCCATTTTGGTTAGCATCCTCTACACCATCTTCGATGCCATCGCCATCGGTATCTTTCTCTAAAGGATCAGTGTCCAAGCCAACTTCGTAAACACCATTCATTCCTGTTTCAACATCATCTGTAATACCATCGCCGTCGCTATCACTGTTTTTATCAAATGGGTCAACATCGTTCACATCTTTTACACCGTCATTATCATCATCAGGATCATCACTATTTGCTATACCATCCTCATCAAAGTCACAGGCACCTGTTTTGTGGTCAGGAACACATGGGTCTTCATCATCTGGATCGTAATCAGGATGAGAATCTGGGAAGTTGGCAACGAAGCCATCTTCGTCCGCATCGTCGGGCTCACAGAGTGAAGCGTCTACATTCGGATCACAAGGGTTCAGTGGATCAGTACCATCATCGGTTTCATCAATATCAGCGATTGTATCACCATCGGAATCACTCTCGGGATCGCATTCATCAATGTCTACATCGTCTGGCACACCGTCGTTATCATCGTCGGTATCATCCATATTGGCCAGGAAGTCTCCATCGCAATCACAGGTTGGTAAATAGTTTTTCGGATCGCAAAGCTCCAATGGGTCACTTTCTCCAGCATCGACTGTGCCGTTGTGATTTGCATCTTCTTCCCCATCTTCCAATTCATCACCATCAGTATCTACATCCAACGGATTGGTTTCGGTCGGGTCCTGTTGACCATCTTTATCAGCATCTTCTACACCATCCTCTATGCCATCGCCATCGGTATCTGCTGATAAAGGATCAGTATCTTCTCCTTCATTGTATACTTGATCGCCATCTGTTTCCACAATGTCAAGGATACCATCGCCGTCCGTATCAGTCTGATCATCATAGGGATCAATGTCGTCGCCATCTTTCACACCGTCGCCATCATCGTCCTGATCTTCGATGTTGACTTTTCCATCCTCATCGTAGTCGCATGCACCAGCAGTGATATCAGGAATACAAGCGTCTTCATCATCAGGATCAAAAGCAGCATCGTCCGCTGGCACATTCACGGCATAGCCATCATCGTCTAGGTCAATGAAAGTCACAGTTTGGAGCAGATGGGTTTGGATCACAAGCATTCAATGGATTTGAACCTGGATCAGTCTCATTGATGTCCGTTACTCCATCATTGTCACTATCACTATTAGGATTAAAAGGATCAATGTCATTTTCATCTTCCACACCATCGCCATCATCGTCTGCGTCATCATCATTATTGGAACCATCTCCATCAAAATCACAAGTGCCAAAAGTTGCATCTGGATCGCAGAGGTCAAGCGGGTCTGTTTCACCTGCGTCTAAACCTCCATTCTGGTTGGCATCCTCTGTTCCGTCACCCAAGCCATCTCCATCCGTATCGGGGTTGACTGGATCAGTTTCATCGGCATCCTGTTCACCATTTTGGTTAACGTCCTCTACGCCGTCTTTGATTTCATCATTATCCGTATCATCGTCCAATGGGTTTGTGTCGATTCCCGCATTATATACGGCATCACCACCAGTTTCCGTGCTATCTGGGATCAGATCAAAATCACTGTCACTTGCCGGATCAAATGGGTCAACATCGTTGACATCTTTTACCCCATCATTATCATCATCATTATCCACACTGTTGATAAGACCATCGTCGTCGAAGTCACAAACACCTACAGTATGATCAGGAATACAAGGTTTGGTATCATCAGGATCCCATCCTGGGTCATCTGAAGAGAAATTGGCGAAGAAGCCATCCCCATCCTCATCTGTACCGTTACAGGCTACTGTATTTGCGTCAGGGTCGCATGGGTCAAGCGGGTCGCTATCTCCTTCTAATGGGTCAAAAATGCCATTGCCACCTGTTTCGTCATTATCTGTGATACCATCGTTATCCGAATCACTGTTTGGATCGTACGGATCAACGTCATCTGTATCTGAAACTCCATCGCCATCATCGTCAAAGTCGCTGCCGTTCGGGAATGTGTCATTGTCGAAATCACATGCATCAGCTGTGTGGTCAGGGATACAAGGTTTTTGAAAATCTTCAGGATCGTATTCTGGATGATCAGGTGGATAATCACCATAGTATCCATCATCATCAAGATCGGTTGGGAGACACTCCCCAGGAAAATTAGTGTAAGGGCTGCATTTATCGGTTGGATCTGATTCATTTACGTCCCAAACACCATTTTGATTAGCATCTTCAATACCATCCTTAATACCATCATCGTCGGTATCTACATCAAGCGGGTTCATTTCCAATCCTGCATCGTATTCGCCATCCTTATTTGAATCTTCATCACCATCAGATACACCATCGTTATCCGTATCAGGATCAAGTGGATGGGTATCAATACCATTGTTGTAAATGCCGTCACCTCCCGTTTCGATAATATCGGTCAGGCCGTCGCCATCGGTATCACTATTAGCGTTGCAATCTTCAATATCTTGGTTACCCGATACACCGTCGCCATCATCATCCAAGTCATCTTGGTTGATGATGCCATCTCCATCCAAATCGCAGGTGGGAGAGCAGTTGTCTGGCGTACATGGGTCGTCGTCATTAATATCATAAGCTGGGTCGTCTTGCGGTACATTCGCATAGAAACCATCGTTGTCGTTATCAATGTTTGCGCATTCAGGAGTATCAGCAAAAGGGTTGCATTGGTCTAGTGGATCGCTTTCGCCAAAGTCCAACTCTCCATTATGGTTGGCATCTTCTTCACCGTCTGAAAGAAGGTCCCCGTCCGTATTCGGGTTGGTCGGATCCATCTCATTACTATCGTGGTTGCCATCCTGATCTTTATCTTCGACACCATCCTTGATGCCATCATCATCCGTATCATCATCCAAGGGATTGGTATCCTCTCCTGCGTCATAAGATCCGTCTTCACCGGTTTCGATATTATCGACGATCCCATCACCGTCAGAGTCAGAATTTGGATTATAAGGGCCGACATCACTTACGTCATCTACGCCATCATTATCGTCGTCATCATCCAATTCGTTCAATACCCCATCATTATCAAAGTCGCAGAATCCAAGTGTATTGTCTGGGTCGCATTTGTCCAAAGGATCACTCTCATTGGCATTTACCACGCCATTGTGGTTAGCGTCTTCAGTACCATCTTTGATGCCATCGCCATCGGTATCAGCCAATAAAGGGTTGGTTTCACCATCATCCACATCACCGCTATGATTGGCATCCTCTATACCATCTGGTAAAAGATCATTATCAGTGTCATCATCAAGCGGATTGGTATCAATTCCAGGGTTATAAGTGCCGTCACCGCCTGTTTCCAAATTATCAGACATACCATCACCATCACTATCACTCTCCGGGTTGAAGTTTTCAATATCGTATAAATCCGTGACCCCATCGCCGTCATCGTCAGTGTCAGATCCATTTATAATACCATCCCCATCGAAGTCACATGCATTCGCTTTATGGGAAGGGATACATGGATCTGAATCATCTGGGTCATATTTTGGGTGTCCCACTGGATAATTTCCAAAAAACAAGTCTCCATCCGAATCTACCCCATGACAGGCTGCCACATTTGGGTTAGGGTCACAGGCATTCAGTGGATCACTGTCTCCATTCGTTTCGTCAATATCAGAAACAAGGTCGCCATCACTATCACTTTCCGGGTCAAAATCATGTACATCAAACTCATCTTCCACTCCATCATTATCGTCATCCGAATCTGTTTCGTTGGGCACACCATCTTGATCAAAATCACAAGACCCTAAGACAGCATCAGGGCTACATGGGTCAAGCGGGTCACTTTCGCCATTATCTTGGATTCCATTTTTGTTGGTATCTTCTTCTCCATCAGTATAGCCATCCTCATCTGAATCCATTTTTAATGGATCCATTTCGTTCAATGCTGTTTCACCGTCCATATCCAAATCTTCCGTGCCATCAAGGATACCATCATTATCTGTATCAGCATCCAATGGATTGGTATCGATACCTGGGTTGTAGATGCCATCACCGTTGGTTTCGACTATATCGCTCAGGCCATCTTCATCAGAATCGCTATTTGGATCGCAACGATCCTTATCTTGAAGATCAGGCACTCCATCGCCATCGTCGTCATTGTCCTCAGCATTCGTGAAGAAATCTTCGTCTATATCACACGCTTGAGAGCAAACATCTGGCACACATGGGTCGCTGTCATCAGGATCAAACAAAGAGCCATCAGCGTCTGGAAAATAGCCATCATTGTCATCATCCGTTGCGCCACAGGCCACAGCCGTTACGTCAGGATCACAAGGATCAAGCGGGTCGCTATCTGTGCCGGCATTGTACTCACCATCATTGCCATTCTCGTCGTCATCGCTGATGCCGTCGCCGTCACTATCGCTGTCTTTATTGAAGTCGTCATCATCGTCAACATCTGCTACTCCATCACCATCATCGTCCAAATCATCGATATTATCAACTCCGTCTTGATCGAAATCACAGTTGTCAAAAGTTGCTACTGGATCGCACTGGTCCGTTGGATCAGTTTCACCGACATCCAGCGAACCATTTTGGTTGACGTCTTCCACTCCATCTTCAATGCCATCATTATCTGTATCGGCATTGTTCGGATCGGTTTCGCCTGCATCTACTATTCCATTTCCATTTGCATCCTCCATACTGTCCATGAGGCCGTCACCATCTGTGTCATCACATCCAGGAGCACTTCCATAGTTGCGCGAATAGAAATAGAACCCAAACGGGAAAGTCCCGACGTCAATGACACTTACGTCATTGCCCGGGTTCGAACCCATTGAATTGGGAGAATAGAAAGGATCAGAATCTTCGATAAGCGAAACGCCTCCAACACATTCAGAAGTCCGCTTCAGTGTGAAGAGTTTCGTTTCCTCACCCGATACATAAGGAATGCCGTTGTCTAATATCAAGGCAATCGATATGTAATCAAATTCTGGATTTTCAATGGGAGAGACGACGATATCAGCGGCGTTAGGCGAACCTGCCCATACTCCATTGAAATCTGTAAAATTGGAATAGGTAAAACCGGTAGGAGCCACTAAAGTTACTTGTGCTGTACCGGTCAGTGCCACAGGGCTCGGAGATATGGAGTCGTCTGGACGTACATAAATGGCGTATGTTTCACCATCCTGTTCCAGGTCAATCCTTAATTCCATTTGAGCCTGTAAGGCTTGTACTCCTGTCAAAAGAAGCAAGAGCAAAGAAGCAAATTTTAAGAGGTAGAAGTTGTTGAGCTTCATAGTTTTGGTAGTTTAAATGAAAGGGAACTAAGAGAATCTGAGGATCATTCTTAAACCCAAGAGGTTTGTTCTAATACAACTTACCCTGAATGACCAGCTTATATTAGCCTGACATTCACGGTCAGTATTTCTTTATTTACCAAAAACTGTATGTTGGAAATTTTTTCCGGCAAGAGGAGTAGGTACAACCAGTATATTGGCTGTGGGAAGGAGTGTTTGCCTTCTAGTGTAAAAAAATTCCATGTTCTCAAGTTTTTGTTCTAAACAGATAATCAATCAATGAATGAAAAGGGGGAAAGAAAAATGTAATAAGGAGGGGAGATTCCTAATAATTTTTCGAGGGGATACAAAAAGGGAGGGGAAATCTCAGGTCAGAAGTCAAATATCATACCAAATGAGTCGAAAAGAATGGCTTTATCAAATTTACATAAATTAAAGATGGAAAGAGTTCTATTTTAAATGATCCATAAACAAAATTCAGGAGTGTAAGGGCTCATTGAATACCGAATGATTTGAACCATTATCGAAAAAAATCAAGTGTTTTAAATTGGTATCTCATTTTAAGAAATAGCCATTTGGTTTCCCACCATATTGACCAGAGTGCTGTATTTGCCATTCAAGTGGACCAATTCTTCATGTGTTCCTTTTTCCACCACTTTCCCTTCATCCAACATGTAAATGCAATCTACATCCCTTATAGTGGAAAGACGGTGAGCTATGATGATAGAAGTGCGGCCTTCCATCAACTTATCCAAAGCGTCTTGAACAACCTTTTCTGATTCATTATCAAGAGAAGAGGTGGCCTCATCAAGGAGCAAGATGGCTGGATTTTTTAAAATGGCACGGGCAATGGCTACGCGTTGGCGTTGGCCTCCAGAGAGTTTTACGCCTCTTTCGCCAATGATAGTGTCCAACCCTTCTGGGAAAGAGTTGATGAACTCCAAACTATTCGACCGCTTCGCTGCTTCAATAATCTCATTTTCCGTTGCACCATCCTTCCCATATAAAATATTTTCCCGGATAGTGCCGCCAAAAAGGATCACCTCCTGTGGAACAAGGGCGATGTTGTTCCTAAAATCCCGGAGGTTCATATCGTAGATGCTTTTACCATCCACTTTTATGTCTCCATTTTCTATATTGTAAAACCTGAGTAACAATTGAATGATAGTGGATTTGCCAACACCGCTAGGCCCAACCAACGCCACCTTTTGCCCTGATTTGACCTCAATATTTATTCCTTTTAAAACAGGAATATCCTTGCGGGTGGGATAATGGAAATGAACATTTTCAAATTGGATTTTTCCAGCAATTTTTATGGGCGAAATGCCGGGAAGGCCCTCCAAGTCAATTTCACTTTCTGTATTCAATATCTCTCTTACTCGTTCTGTTGCTCCCAATGCACCTAATAGATCTGGGGCAAAATTGGCAAGACTGGCAAACGAACCTGCTATAATGAAGGTATAAATCGCAAAAGACATTAGTTCGCCAGCGGTGATTCTCCCTGCATCCAGCATAACCGCTCCTTGCCACAGCACAAACAACAATACCCCAAACATAACTGTCACAATAAAGGTGGAAAACAACGCCCTGCCTTGAGCATATTTTAAGGAAATCCTTACCACCTCGCTGATAGAAACAAAATATCGCTTTACTTCAAACAGCTCATTGACAAAAGCTTTCACCACCTGGATGTTTTGGACGGATTCGCCCACCATGGCATTGGAACTGGCCAATTCTTTTTGCCGCTCTTTTGATAGTTTCCGAATATAACGACCAAAAAGCACGGCACTCAATGTTACAATCGGTACAGTCAACAACATAACCTTGGAAAGTGCAGGAGCCGTAATCACCAAAAACAAAATGCCAACAACAATGATGATAACCTGACGGAAAAACTCGGCCAATGTGATTGAAAACGCCCCATGTAATTTTTCCACATCTCCAGTCAATCTGCTGATCAAGTCGCCCAATTTGTTCTCTTCAAAAAACGTGATCGGCAAGGAAATCAATTTTTGATAAAGCGCCTTCCTAATATCGGCAGTCCCTTTTTCGCTGACATTGGCAAAAAGCATGACCCGTGCATAGGACACCAAGCCCTGAAAGGATAAAATGGCGATCATACCAATTCCCATTTCCTGTAGTGTAAAACCGAATTTAGATGTACCCTGTGCAATGTCTACTAATTCGCCAATCAGTTTTGGGAAAACAAGGAAAACCAAACTGGAAATAAACAGCAGGATCATCCCAATTATAAAAGACCAGCGATAAGGACGTATATATTCAAATGCCTTGATCGCCTCACGGAAAGTTTCTTGTGACAATTTGGGTTTTGGTGCGCTGTCGGATAATTTTGAAGGTCGTCTTGCCATAAGTCAATTATAAATGTTCAAATAGGCTCAGTGTTTCTGTGCAAATGAAAGCTCAAATGTAGTCTGTATAGGCTCTCTAACAAGAGGTGGAAGTATAGTTTGTTGGTAAAAATCGAAATAGAGCCTTTTTAAAAAATTTATATTCTTTGCCAGCGTTTAATTATTTGTTAATTGGTCAATAATTTTTACCTGCTTGTCTAAGTATTGACCTATGTTTGTAGAAAGAATACCATTTTCGTGGTGACTTTTCAAGAAATATTCATAGAAGCTACTTGAGTTTAAATTTCATCCGAATGAAAAAATCGCATCTTCGCTCTATTACTTGGATCTTTTTGTTGGCTATGAGCCTTTCCTCATATGCTTATTTGAAAAGTGTCCCAGTTGAACAATACCAAGAATACGCTACTGAAAATACAATCGCTTTGGAGGATCAAGACGAAAGGGAAGAAAATAAAATCTTACTTCCAGACGTTGCCTTGGTGAAGAAAATAATTGATGTAACTAAAATTATTTTTCACGGAAAATAAATTTTTGTGATCAAAGAAAAAATGCACAAGTCGTTGAGGCTTGTGTTTTTTTTTGACAAAATCGCCACGTCAACTCTCTATATATAAGAATGCTTCCCCAGCAACCGTTTAGCTTTGTCCATATCCGTTTGGGTTTTAATCAAAACGCCCATTCCTTCTTTTGCTTCAATTTTTGCCAAAGCCTCTGAATGAGCAAAGGATTGCAAGTATTTTAGCCAATTCAACAATTCCCGAGTAGAAGGTGCACGCTCCAGGCCCAGATTTCGCAATTGATAGAAAAGGCTGATGCACTTATCTACCAATTTTTCATTTGCTTTTGGGAAATGCTTCCTCAAAATTTCTTCCATCATGTCTGGTTCCGGGAAACTGATGTAATGATAGATACACCTTCCCTTGAAGGCTGTAGGAAGTTCTTGCTCCCGATTACTGGTAATTACAATGGCGGGCATTTCTTCTTCGCTAACAGAAATCTCCTTTCCTGATTCTGGAAGGATGAATTTTCTGTGACTAAGGGCAAAAAGCAAGTCGTTTGGAAATTCTCTCGGGGCTTTATCAATTTCATCAATCAGCAAAACAGAATTGGCATGATTGTAAGCCAATGCGCCCGGGCCAAGAATTACATAATCATCCAGCATTTCAGTGCTTCTACCACCGCTCTTAAGAGGGTCCAGCCCTTTCTCCACCCGTTGGGCATTAAGCACTTCGATTTGCGAGTCCCGCAAATATTTAACGTGATCAAATTTTGCCACAAATTGCTCGACCGTACTTTTAGAACCAACAGGGTAGATGAACAATTCCAACCCTTGTTCCTGAGCAAATTGAATAGGGAGTTCTGTCTTTCCAGTCCCTGGCTCGCCTTCAATCAAAAGTGGCATTCCAAGAACCCTCGACATATGGAAGGCCTGTGCCAATTCGGCATCGCATAGGTATTGGTCGGAGCCAGTCCAAATAGTAGTTATTGCCATTTTTATTGATTGGTTTGTGATTTGGAGCTGATAATAGGTTGATACAAAACCCCATCAGCTTTTTATAAACCTGTAAAACTCAAATGGGTTTCGGTTGCACTTGCAAACCTAAAGACCTAAAAGGTGGAAATGGTAGGATAATTTAGTAAATGGAAAGAAAAAACAAAATAGAGGTTCAAATTACTGACCAGAAAAAACTAAAAAGGAAGGTCAACATCTTCTTCTTCGTCGTCCAATATGGCATCGGAGTCAGCATCAGAAAGGTTATCAAGAATTAAACTCAACAATTCATCCGCAACTTCCAGCGCAAACAGGAATTTCAATTGTTCCTCTTCATCCATTTCAGCACCAAATGCCAATTCCATGTCCGTTTCCTGCTCCCACCAATCATCGCCATTGCGCTTTTTAAGATCTCGCTCCCTCATTTCTTTTTCAAAAAGTGCTTCCTCTTCCTCCGTCATTTCCCGGTAGGGGTCAAGCCCCTGCGAATGGACATATTCTTCCCAAAGGGCAATGTCATGCTTGATGGAATCTTCCAATTCACGGCAATGGCAATAAGTATCATTTGGCTGAAAAGGGCAAGTTTTACCTTCCCGGTATTGGCAAATGTGAACTTCTCCACCTTCTTCAGGGTGGTAGCCAATTGAAGCTCCATTCATTTCCTTGACAAGCGCTGTGTATTGTTTGCGAATGGGGAGATTTAAAGGCATTTCCCAATGTAACAACCACGAAGACCACAGGTCATCAATGGCCTCGACAAGTTCAATAACTTGCAGGTCAGTCAACATACTTTCTGGTGGGAAAGCTTCAGATGGCAAACCTATTAGGTCGCAAATTTTCACCATCCGTAGTGGAATATCCGGTCTATCATCTTCTTCAGAAAATACAGGAGACCATCCGTTTTCAGGCAACATAGGCGCCTGGTCTATTAGGGCATCTATATCGGCATGGAGGTATTGGAGGTATCTTTCCATTTAAGATTGGTGGAATTTTGATTAAACGCAGTGATAAATGTAGTGAATAAATCATAGCTTTTCACTTTATTCTTAAAAAAGCTGTTTATTCAGATTTAATATAAGGAAATAGTGACAGGGAAAAACAGACTCATTTAATCATATATCTACTTTTATCGCTTCATTTAACGGATAAAACCACTTTACCACTGTTCTTGTTCGCTTCCATATAAGCATGGGCATTTTGTACATCTGCCCAGTCAAATATCGAATCTATTATAGGTTTCATTTTACCCGACCCGAAAAGTGGCAAACCATGTTTTTCGAAATCTTCTGTCAAACGAATTTTGTAATCCAAGCTTCTTGAACGTAGCGTTGATCCCATGACTTTCAAGCGCTTGAAAAGAAATGGCCGTAGGTCAAGGTTGCCCATCTTAGTTCCGCCTAAAAATCCCAACATGACCATTCTGCCGTCGACAGCCAATGCTTTTATATTTTTAGAAAAATAAGGCGCACCAACAAAATCAATTACAACGTTTGCACCGTTTTCGTTTTTTTGAAAAATAATTTCTGAAAAATCTTCCATACTGTAATCAATACAATGTTCAGCCCCAAGTTCTTTACAAAGGATGTGCTTTGCAGGGGATGCAGTCACAACGATAATAGCTCCTATTTTTTTTGCAATCTGAATGGCCGCCGTCCCTACCCCACTGGCCCCGGCGTGGATAAGGATAGTCTCGCCTGCCTGTAAATCCGCTTGCCAAACAACTGCTTGCCAAGCGGTCAAAAAAGCTTCTGCTATTCCTGCTGCTGCTTCGTACTTCATGTTTTCTGGAATTGGAATCAGTATGTCTTTATGGACTTTCACATATTCTGCATACCCGCCACCTGCCAACAGGCCAAATACCCGATCACCAAGTTGCCATTCCCCTGCCTTTTCTCCAATAGCGGCCACTTCTCCCGCCATTTCCAAGCCGATGATTTCACTTTCACCAGGAGGTGGTGGATATAACCCTTTACGCTGTAAGAGATCGGCCCGGTTCAGTGATGTGGCATGCACTTTTACAAGAACTTCTTCCTCTGATATTTCTGGCGTTGGGGTTTCTCCAATATAAAGTTCTTCAACGCCTCCGAATTTTTTTAACAAAATGGCTTTCATAACATGGGAAAAATAGAAAGTAAAAAGGCAAAAGTAGGTGACCTACTTTTGCCTTTTTACTTTCTACTCTTTACTTTTTTAACGGTTCACAGAAAACTTCTCAGAAAGGGAAAATCGTTCGCTCCGCAAATTCAACAAGAAAATACCGTTCGGAATATCACCCACATCCAATCGCATTTGATGATGGCCGGCACGGTAAAATTCATCCACAAAAACTTTTTGCAAAACTTTGCCTTGAAGATCTACTATTTCCATAGTCACTTTATCTGCAGAGGCAAGCGAGAAGCCAACAGTAATTTCATTACTTGTAGGATTCGGGTAAAGAGGGTAAAGTTTGTCTTTAGTGAAATGAAGGTTCATGTCATCAACATCGGTGAGATCATCTGACAGCACAATGTCCTCATCGCCGGGCATATAGTCTACATAAACCAACGGCAGGTAATACATTTCATCCTCTGTTCCCAAACCCCAACCGACCGTTTTTGGGGGATTGTTAGGATTGTAGGGATTGTCTGAGGTATTGTCATAGGTGGCATAAGCATGGATCTTCGTCCCGGGTTCAAGCACTTGAAACCGCTTAAAAAAATACATGTTCTGCCAGTTGAAATCCCAATCAGGAATATGAATCAGGTTGGTTGTGTCGCCCTGTGGAGAAATGGCATACACTGTCCAGTCCTTTCCCAATAAATGAGCATGAGGGAAAATGCCCATCAGGCTTACTTTAGAAGGAACGGTTAATACACCGTGAAAAGTCTTTATCGTTTCGGGCGGCATCACAAAAGGGCCATTCGTCAAGATAGCGCCAAAAGGCAACATAATTTCCTCCTTCACCACCCGATCAATTGTCTCGCCTGGATCGGCGAAGAATATATTGATCGTGGAAGAATCAGACTGAGTAGTAGCTATTGGGGCGTAGTGCATCTGTACCAACAGATCAGAGCCAGCTGGCATTGGCGCCCCAATACCTGTATAAAACTTTCTGGGCTTTGCTCCCGGCACATATGCTTGTGGAAACTGCTCAGCTGAACTTACTCCAAAGTCCCCAAAACTGGGGAATCCATATTCCGGTGTTTGGTCATCTTTGTCCTTTGCCAGCCCTGATTGGTCAATGGCATACAAAGAATGATGAACGATGTTGGGATTGCCGGGGCGCATTTCAATCGCCTTTATCATTTTGTCTTCAGTCAGGCCTGTAGGCAAAACAATGATCTGGTATTGATCGGACAAATCACCCTCATGAATATAAGGCTGTTCAAACGACAACACGAGGTCGGGCGTACCTACCTGTGAGCCAGTTGGAAAAGTTGGGAGTTCAGGTTCCAAGTTGGGATCGCCCTGAGGAACACCTGCTGCCACCCAATCTTTGATCAATTGGATCTCATCATCAGTCAGACCACGCTCGCCGACAAAAGTGGAAAATTCCTTATCGGCAGGCCATGGAGGCATATACTTGATACTGGTCGTGTATTCGATCATGGCTGCCCAGGTCTTCACCTCATTATAATTAGTTAGTGCCATTGGTCCAATCTCCCCTGGCCTGTGGCAGACGGTACAATTGTCGTATATGATGGGGGCAATGTGCTCGCTGTAATTTACTTGCGCATCTAATTGCAGCATGGTTATGGCAACCAAAGTGAGGAGAAATGTAATTTTCTTTTTCATTGGGCAATTTATTTTGTCAAAAACATTATTTCAAAAATCATTTATTGCTATCGCTGTTCTCTGGTGTGTTGCACATTTTCACGTTTTTCATCATCACATCCAAAGGGGTAATAAAGCAACCAATAGCTTCTGTTCTTTTTGGCAAAACAGGCTTTCCTTCTTGAATGGCAACTAAAACATCTTCTAGTTCAGAGGTAGTAGTGACGGTACGGCGTTTACCAACCCGGTAAAACATATTATCAATCCTTCCCTGATATATTACTTCTTTTTTTCTTTCATTGAAAACGACGACTTCAGGTGTTACCCTCACCTCAAATCTGTCCATGTTTTTCTGAAGCACATCCAATTTCAATTCAAAACCCAACCCATATTTTTTTTCAAACATTTCCATTTTATCAACTGAAGAAGAAGGGTTTGGGAACAAGCCAACAAACGAAATCCTTTCATCGCCATATTCCTTGTGAAGGCGCTTGAGCAACAATGTATATTGTTGAGAAATAATGCACTCCTCACCTAAGAAAATGTAAACGGAGAACCTTTCCGGCTTAGGTTCGGATGAACCATCTACGGCGAATCCAACGCCCTGCAAAGCCAATAAAATTGTGAGGATCAACAAAGACAATTTCATAACATTAGGTAGAAACTTGACCTAAAGAAAACAAAAATCGGGCAAAGGTATTAGCATTCAGTAACACTTTAACATAATGATGCTGTCCATTCCCAAATCCACCTATTTTGGATAAAATTCACGAAAGGTTAGATGGTAGTTGATATTTCAGTACAATGCACTTTATCAACCTGCTTTAAAATAAAAGCCAAATTCAATTTAAATCAGCAGCCAATAATATCTTGACCAAATTTGAAGTAAATAAATTTATTTTTGATTTTCCAAGATTTCATTTTATCTTGTGCTTGCTTACTATTCAAAATTATTTCCACCGACAATCTTATTTTTATAAATCACCTGACTGATGGGATTTGCCCAACAGGCATTTCTCGTCCGTCCCAGAGTTTAAAATTTTTGGATCATGAAATTGCCTGCCTATCTCACATTGGCAATGGTTTTTGTATTGCCTTTATTCTTCGGTTTTAAAAATTTAATTAAAAAATCAATTTTAGCAGAGAGGATAATATTTAAAATAAAACCTATTCCAAACACTAAATCCTTTGTATTGCAGGTGTACAACCTTCGTCGTGCTAAAACCACCATCACCATTAAAAGTCAAGATGGCCATATTTATCACACCTGCAATATTGAAGGAAGAAATGGATACCGAGAATTGTTCAACTTACGAAAAATGAAAAAAGGAATTTATCATGTTGAAATAGTCCATCCGCTGGGCAAAAGGATTAAAACCATTAATTTAAAACATAAATCGGTTGAAATTTTTGAGAGTTCGGAGCAAAACGCATATTTGCCCGCCCCGCCTACCAACACCCCCGAACAGATATATTCGTATAAACCTACTACTATTGATAGGTTCATCATTTAAACCAATAAATGACATAAATTTACAAATAGCTCAACCACCATTTATCCTTGTTATTTGCTTTGTATTTCATATACCAATTGCATAATGGGTAGAGCAGCAACACAATTCCAACCCAAACAGCATACACTATCCAAAGTGGATAACCATAAGATTTTAAGGCACCTGACATAAACACCTCACTATTTAAAATCATTAAATGCCAATCGCCACCTGTTATCACAAGTGCCAGCATTGCAGCCAAATGAATAAACAACATATGCAATAAATAATAAAAAAATGGCACACGGCCATAAGCCAAAATAAAATCTGAAAACCAACCTTTAATATTCTCGGTCGCATATAAAAAAAGTAGGCCGGGCCCAATGGTAATTAATAAAAAGGCCAATGACGGTGGATATTTCGTAACATTAAAAAACGAAAGAATTGTATAGACCGCATTTTTTTGTTGCTCCCACGGATGAAGGTCACCATATATGTTGATGAAACGTAAAATAAAAAATAACACAATTGCCCCGATGCCTATTCTCAACAGCCACTTTTTTCGTTTTTCTACATTAAATCCTGATTTATATAATTCTCCGAAACAATAACCCAAGGCCGTTACTCCAATCCAAGTTAAAATGGGATAATTAAAAAAAATGATCCGGGTCTCACTGACTGGGAGGAATTTTTGTTGGTGAAGAAAATACCAAATAATCGCTTGCGGACTATACCCTTCCATAACAATCCCATCTAATAAATTATGGCCAACCACTATAACAACCCCAATCGCCAATAATATTTTTTTTGGAAAATAAATTAAAACGGAGAGGCATATCATGGAAAACCCAATGGCCCATAAGACTTGCAGGTTGATAAAGCCATAATTAATGTCAAACCACCAAATAAAATTATTCACAAATATTTCCAAAAAAATCAACCAAATGCCCCTCGTAAATAAAAACCTGGACAATTCCTTTCTCGTTTTTTTACTGCCATATAAATAAGCAGAAGTACCTGCCAAAAAAACAAAAACAGGTGCGCAATAATGGGTAATGAAACGTGTAAAAAACAAAAAGGGCGTCGTTGTTTCCATATTGGTTGGATCACTATCCATTGCACCATAGTGAAAATAATCCCTTGTATGATCCAATGCCATGATGATCATGACAACGCCTCTGAGAAGGTCAATAGATTCAATGCGGTTTGTCTTCATTTGATTTGTGTTAATAAATAATGTGATGTACTTTCAGTTGAATGCTTCCAAAGGTACAGCAAATTTCTGCCAAGGTAATAATGCACCTTTAGTAAACAATCATGATTTGATTAATTCATCTATTTATCTGCCGCCAGTTTTCTTTTTCTTAAACCTATGAATAAGGGGTAATGTAAGCTGGGAGTTCACTTTTGACTGTTTGAAAAACATATACAATATCTGACTCCAGTCTATACTTTTAAGGTAGTTTTTTCTAAACCTTTTGTTAAAATTGTTTCACTCTTAACCAATTGCCGGAATCTCAAAAAACAAAACCTGCCATTGAAGGTTATTGGAGCGTACTAATCAAATTCATCAAAATGATAACCATACTAAAAAATCTGTTTTTTGTCCTTGTATTGAGTGCATTCGTCTATTCTTGCACTAATTCCCCAGCTACCGAAAATACTAAAACGGAAAACACAACCGTTAATAAAGAAACCTCTCAACAAGCAGCAACAACGGAAAAGCCGATTGATACGACATCGCCCGAGGAAGATGGACAAAGTGATACCCCTAATCCCCTTACCCCTTCGGGGGAAGCCGTTGTTGCTAACTCAGACATCCCCCATATAGCTACCGCCCCCCAACCTTCGCCGGAGCGGACCAATGTCAGCCCGGCGAAGGAGGTAGCATCAAAAACAGTTAACCCTCCTGCCACCCCCGTTACAAAAGTAAATTCGAATCCCCCAGCTACCCGCACCCAAACCGGTGCGGCTGAAAATCCCGATTCCCCTAGACCAGTTGTCGAAAAATCAGAAGAAAAAAAGGAAGATGCCACCCCTTCCCCCCCCATTTCTTCGGATAAAAAAGAGAGAAATGTGAAACCTCAAAATCCCCCCTCCCTTTCCCATCAAGCTTTTGATGAATTATTGAAGAAATACGTAAGTGCCTCTGGCAAAGTAAATTATGCTGGCATAAAAAACGAAAAAGCAAACCTCGAAGGCTATCTCAACCTTCTAAAAAGTAACCCACCGCAGACCAATTGGCCAAGGAATAAAAAAATGGCCTTCTGGATCAACGCATACAACGCCTTTACCATAAAACTCATCGTGGACAACTACCCCATTTCCAGTATCACCAAATTGGACGGCGGTAAACCGTGGGACAGAAAATGGATTAATATCGGGGAAAGAACATATTCCCTCAACAACATTGAAAATGACATCCTCCGGCCCAGGTACAAAGATGCCCGTATCCATTTCGCTGTGAACTGTGCTGCCAAATCCTGCCCTCCGCTATTAAATAGAGCATGGACAGCCAACAACCTGAACAGCAATTTTGAAAAACAGGCTAAAGCTTTTATCAACAATCAAAATTTCAATAAAATCTCATCGGGAAAAGTACAGGTGAGCAAAATTTTTGAGTGGTATGCTGTGGACTTTGGCAATCTTATCGAATTTCTGAATAGATATTCCAATATTAAAATTAACAGCAATGCCAAGGTAGAATATTTGAAATATAATTGGGACCTGAATGAATGATCTTTTTCTAAAATTAAAAGCCCTGTACCGGATAATTCGGTGCAGGGCTTTTTAGGCATTCATCCCAATAACTATCATTTGTCTTTATGATGATCTTTAATCACTTTTACCAATATTGGGTTTACATTAAGGAGTTCGGCCGTTTTCCCAATATCACCTGTCTGACTTAAGGCAGCTACAATTTCTGCCTCTTTTTCTATTTGCTTAAGTATTTTCTTGACATAAGATGGCTTTGCCTCCAAAATTTCGACGATATTATCAAAACCATAGCCTTTCTTGGCCATATTTCTGATCGCTAATATGCCAGTCTCTTCCTTTCCTATTTCTTCGCCTTTTTCGATACCTTTTTCCAAACCAATGTGATAAACCACATCGTCTTCTATATCTTTATATCCTACCATGATCTTTGCTTTTTTAATTGTTTGATCTTGCAAGTTACGTTTTCTTGAAAGCATTATCAATTGCTTGATAAATTTTCTAATGGCTATGTTTTTACCAGTTAACTGTACGAGACGTTCCAAGATAAAAATTATTACTTCTTCAACCGAAAAGCCAACAGGATCAGCCAATATAGCAAAAATCACTTCATGAGGCGTTTCGCCATAAAGGAATTCTTTGAAGCTAAGTTCACTGATAAAATGGACTTTAAAGCGAAAGGTGTAAAATTTGTGTGGGATTTCTCCTTTTATGTTTTTTGGCCGGCCTTCGCCTAAGTAAATCAAATGTTGCTCGACCTTTTTTTGGTACACTTTTCCTTCAATCCCGGCATATTCTTCCATCCGCCAATCAGTTATCTTTTCATCCTGGCCTTCAAACTCTATATGAAGCAATCGTCCATTTGGGCTTTCTTTATCAAATATTATTTGCAAGAAATCTGGCTCTTTCTCTATCGTTGTTTGCAATTTTATCTGAGGCAAAGGCTCTAAACGGTAACCCTCCATCTTGAGTACGACTTTTAAAAGAGCAGGCGTTAATTCCCTAAGATTCTCTTTGAAAATTTTATCGTATTTATTCCCTTCTTCTTTTTCGGACGTTTTTTTAAGCTTTTTTTGGACCTGCTTTTTTGCCATGACATTGGGTGGTTTTCTCATGAAAAATCTGCAAAGTACCGAAAAACCATTTAGCAGCATAAAAGATTATTTTTAAGTTTTGAATTCTGCATGTCAAACCTTATAGAAGAAGTCCCGTTTTAGTTTTTTGAAATAAAATACCTTTACGGCGTTTTAATCCTTGAACAAAACCCAATAGGTAGAAAACTATACCAGTCAGCCACCCTTCAAAAACAATCATTTCTTTCTATGTGGGACCTCCGTAAACTATTCATCTGCTTGCCTATTTTCTGCCTACCATTTATGGTATCTGATTTCTTAAATGAAGAGTCGGAAACCATTCCATCCTATCATGCCCAATCTGAAAGGGCGACTTTTGAAGCGATGTTTTTGGATACAATGCTGCCAGATCAATTCAATGAATTGTTTGCGGCCAGTGGCGTATGTGTGGATTGCCACGGGTATGACACTTCAGGGGTAGCCAGTGTAGACGCTTTAGGAAACGATATAAATGTTGTAGATGATTGGCGGGCTACCATGATGGGCAATGCTGCCAAAGACCCTTTTTGGCGGGCAAAGGTGAGCCACGAAGTACTGCTGCACCAGCAACACAAAGAAATAATTGAAGACAAATGCATATCCTGTCATGCGCCCCTCGGTCATTTCAACGCTAAGCATATTGGGCTTTCCCACTATGGCATGGATGATTTGATAAATGATGAAATTGGGCAAGATGGCGTTTCTTGTCTTGCCTGTCATCAAATGAGCATGGACAGTCTCGGCCTTGCATTTTCTGGTGAAGTCAAATACGACACTTTCAAAGTGGCGTATGGACCTTATGAAAACCCTCTGGTTTCACCCATGCTGACTGAAACCAATTATAAGCCTTATCACAGTGAACATATTTCGGATGCAGGCATCTGTGCCGGATGTCACACCTTGCTCACGGAAACCATTGATTATGAGGGTAATCTGACGGGCAATCAATTTGTCGAACAAGCCACCTACCATGAATGGCTCAACTCGGTGTATGAAGATTCCGTTTCCTGCCAGAGCTGCCATATGCCTAGCCTTGATAAATGGCCAGTCCGCATAGTGACTGGGGCACAGACCGAACCCCGCAGCCCATTTTACCTGCACGAATTGGTAGGCGGCAATGTAACCATGTTGAAACTTTTACAGGGAAATATTGAAGAATTGGACATCAAAGCCTCTGAGGCGCAGTTCGAAGAGGTGATTTCCAAAACGATGGCCATGCTCCAAAACCGCACTCTTGAACTCGAAATAGATATGACCGAACGGACGTTGGACACTGCATTTTTTGAACTTACATTGACCAATTTGGCAGGGCATAAATTTCCATCTGGCTATCCTTCGAGGCGGGCATTCATTGAATTTTTGGTTACAAAAGAAAATGGCGACACTTTGTTTATATCTGGGAAAACGGATGAGAACTTTGAGGTGTTTGGCCAAAATCCAACTTATGAACCACATTACCAGACCATCAACTCAGAGGATCAAGTTCAGATCTACGAAATGGTCATGGCCGATGTGAACGATGATGTGACTACTGTACTTGAACGTGCTTTTTATCCTCTCAAAGACAACCGCCTTCCACCCAAAGGATTTACCACGACTGATCCAGCTTATGACACCACTCAGATAGCTGGGCAGGCATTAATGGACATTGACTTCAATAAAGAAAACAATGAAGAAGGAACGGGAAGTGATGTGGTACATTTCCACATACCACTCAATGGCTATTATGAATTTTTAGAAATAACAGCTAAGGTGTTTTATCAATCTACTCCCCCCAAATGGATGAAAGAAATGTTTGATGAAAGCACACCTGAAATTGATGCCTTTAAAGAGATGTTTGATGCGACCGACCGCTCTCCCGTTTTGATGGAAAAGGCAACTAAGTTTGCGGAAGCCATTTCAAATAACAACGAAGTGCATGCCCAGAATAGCTTCATAGACTTGTATCCAATTCCTTCGCTAGACGGGAAAGTTTATATCCACTCCAAGAAACGTCACCGTATTGAGGTTTTTTCTGCCAATGGGCAACTCTTACAATCCATGGAAGGGAAAAATGGTCAATATGAAATGCAGTTAGCGAGAGCAGGCATTTATTTGTTCCGGTTTACCAATCGCTATGGACAAGTGCAAGTGGAAAAAGTTGTGGTGAAATAGATGGTTTTACACCTTATAGGCTTTGAAGACCTATAAGATGTAAGCATCTCAATAACAATCATTTAAGCTCCAATCATCCATGTCAATCAAATAATTATTTATGAAAACACCCATACTTCCTATCCTTTTATGTTGCTCCCTCTACATCACAGGGCAAGAGCAGGTATCATTCACCAATCAAGGTAGTAAATTAGGTTTCGTTCCCGAATTAATCTATAACGATTGCGCAGTAGACATGAACGGAGACCACTTGGACGATATCGTCCGGCCAACTTTCTTCAAACTTTATATTGACTATCAACAGCCTGATGGTTCTTTCGAATCCGTAGTATTCGAAATGAACACAACTATCCAACCTGATTGGAGCATTTGCGCTGGCGATCTTGATGGCAATGGGTTTAATGACCTGCTATATGGCGGAGGCGATAAGGTATCATTTTTAATGGCCAATGACAATGGAACGGACTATACCGAAATAGTTATGCCCGATTCTATTTTTAGTCAACGTTCCACCATGGCTGACATTGACAATGACGGTGACCTTGATGCCTTCGTTTGCGACGACAACGAACTTTCACATCCTTTTCGCAACGATGGCTTTGGTAATATGACCCTCGACCAAAACCTCATTGTTACTGCCGACCGCCCAGGCAACTATTCTGCAATATGGACGGATTACGATAATGATGATGATATTGATCTCTATATCACTAAGTGCAAAGGCGGAGCCCCTCCCGGTGACATTAACCGAACCAATCTTCTTTACCAAAACAACGGGGATGGCACTTATAGCGAAGTAGCCGCAGCAGCTGGCCTTGACGACAATGCTCAATCATGGAGTACAGTGTTCGAGGACTTTGACAATGATGGTGACTTTGATGCATTCATTCTAAATCATGATTTTAAAAACCGCTTTTTCCGAAACAATGGAGACGGCACCTTTACAGATATTATTGACCAAACAGGTATTGATTTTTATGCCAGTCCCGGCGATTGGAACAATGCCTCAGGTGATTTCAACAATGATGGATACATGGATATTTTTTCTGAGCTTGATAATGAATTTTACCTTGGAAACGGAGACCTCACATTCACTGGGCAAACAATAAATGAGTTATTCATTTCCGGAGGTATTGGAGATTTTAACAATGATGGGTTTCTTGATGTAGTTAGGAGTAAGGGTCTTTGGATTAACGATGGGAACGACAACAACTGGCTGAAAGTCAACTTAATAGGCATAGAAAGCAACCCAAATGGCATCGGTGCGAGAGTCGAGGTTTATGGTTCATGGGGCAAACAAAGCCGGGAAGTACGTTCCGGTCAAAGTTTTTCTCCGATGAGTTCGTTACAGACACATTTTGGCCTCGGTCAAGCCGATAGCATTGAAAAATTGGTAGTCAGATGGCCTTCTGGAATTGTAACGACCGTTGATAGCCTCTCCATTAATTCGACTGTGACAGTACCTGAGGCGAGCTGCTTACTACCTCCTTCCGATCTTTCATCAAACGGCAATACTGCCATTTGTCCAGGCGATTCGGTTGACCTGATTGCTCCCGATGGTTTTGCATACGCATGGTCAAACGGGGATACAACGCAAACAATAACCGTCACTCAACCCAACACTTATTATGCAATTTTGACTGACACAGCTGGTTGTGCGTCCCTTTCATCTACGATTGAAGTGACCACTTATGTTGACTCCCCTCCAACCATTACCATTGATGGCCCAGACATTATCTGTGAGGGAGAATTGATTACTTTGACTGCTTCCGCAGGAGAAAACCCAACCTGGTCAAATGGCATGAACGGACAGACCATTGATATAACTGAATCTGGTGACTTTACTGTAACGGTAAATGCCGTTTGTACTTCTGACCTTTTGACTTCAGATACAATCAATATCACGGTATTGCCTGCTCCGTCTCCTATAGTCACAGGAGCTACCATTGACCAAGGGCAATCCATTGAAATAACCGCCGAAGGCGACAGCCTCGAATGGTACGACATGGCCGCAGGGGGAACTTTATTGGCAACTGGAGATGCTTTAATTACTCCGAACCTCGACCTCACCACCACTTATTACGTGGAATCACATAATATTTATCCAGGTGAAATACAAAGTGGGGGTAAACCTGACAATAGTGGTGGTGGTGGATGGAATATGCAAGGGGCTTACAATTTCTTCGATGTCTGGGAGTCCTTCACCTTGCTTTCGGTAAAAGTTTATGTACCCACTAACACTCAGGCAGGCGAACGAACGATCCAATTGGCCGATAGAGATGGTGTTATACTGGCCGAGAAAAAAGTTGACCTTGATACAGGGGCACATATTGTCGAGCTGAATTTCGACGTGCCCACAGGCGCTGATTTCTCTTTGAGAAACACCGAAGCCAACCTATTCCGAAATAACTCAGGTGTGAACTACCCCTACCCGATTGGCGATGTGGGAGAAATGACTACTTCTCTTTTCGGCCTCGGTCATTATTATTATTTCTATGATTGGAAAGTACAAAAAGAAGGTTACGAATGTGTTTCCGAACGAGTATCCGTGACCATTGAAGTGACCGATGCAGTTGAAACATTTGCCCAAGCAGGCTTCAGCATTTTCCCAAATCCAACAAGTGAAGAGTTGTCTGTAAAAATGGAAAACCCAGCGGACCAAATTAGACTGTTTGATTTTCAAGGGAAAGTTATTTTAGAAAAAGAGACAGTTGGAAACTCTACAGAGGTATTGAAAATCAGCGAGTTAGCAATTGGGATTTACACCATTCAGATTATGGCAGACGGTGCAGCCTATCATTCCAAATTTGTAAAGCATTAACCTTATGAATCAGAGAAAAAACTGTAGAAAATACAAATTAAAAAACGCCTGTCGCTGAATTCAGCGACAGGCGTTTTTTAATTTGTATTTTTTTTGAACTCATAGCTTCATAAAACGCTCTCGTTGCAACACCTCGCCGTCCGATTCAAAACTCAGATAATAGAGGCCGCTCGGCAGGTTGCTGACATTCCATTTCATTTTGTGTTGCCCATCCCGTTCCATTTCGCCTATAGATACCCCACTTGTTGTCCAAAGGCGAACCATGCCTTTATCTGTGGCTTCTTTTTTGGAAAAATCTACCTTTAGCCAATGGTTGGCTGGATTAGGGGAAACAGAAAAGTGGAATGCCCCCTCTGTTTCTTCCAACGTGGCGGTAGGGTTCTCACCTGACGTGTTTGAAGTATCAACCTCTGTGGTACAACTCGTCCCATTCTCATCTGTATAGTTTCCACTGTAACCGTAATAACCTACTGGATTTATTCCAAAATCAATCACGCCAATATCATTGGCAAAGCTTGAAGTTAAAGAATTGGGAATAAATGCTAAGGGATCACTTTCATTTTCGATAAGACTCGGGACGCTTAACGCGCTGCCCACCACTTCAAAAGTGAAAAGGAGCGTTTCTTTTCCAGCCTCAAAAATGATCTTGGGGCTATCGGAAAGAAAGCCAAAAGCAAAATAATTATAACCGGGCGCTTCTACTGGCCCTGATATAGTAGCATTGTTGTCCCATATTCCTGCATGGTTTTCCAGATTGGCAATGTTGTTACCCAATGGCAATACGATAGTTACCTGACCTGAGCCTGTTATAGTATTGTCAGTAGGTGTAACGGCACCGCAGGGTTTCACATAAACGCCATACGTATGGGCATCCGACATTGATTTTAAGTTGAATTTTAGCTGTGCAAAGGAAGTGCAAGTAAAGAGGAGGCAGCAGAACGAAAGCAGAAAACGAAACCTGTTCATTAGTCTTTGTTTGATGTTTGAGTGAAGATCCGAACTTACGAGAAGGAGAAAATTTTACGAGGAGTATGATAAGGTAAGCAATGGTTATGCCAAAACTTCAACATTCGGTGGTCGGCAGCAGGAAGTGGACAACGGGTTGGCGAGCAATCAAAAAAGTTGAAAAGTTCTTTAAAATGTAATATCCAATTTAGAGTATGTTTAAATCCAAATGGCCTGGTTATAGGAAATTGTTGAGAAGAAAATTACCTGGCCTCCAATTTCCCAGTAGCGGCAGGCAAACCATCCAACGTAATTTTATAAAAATAATACCCAGCAGGTAGCTGTAACGGGTTTACTATAAAGTGGGAATTGGAAAAAATTTTGGAATACACTACCTGTCCAAGGGAACTGAACAAATGCAGCTCACCATATTTAAATGATGCGCCTTTTATATCGAAGGTAGCCTTTTCTTCCATGGGGTTCGGATATACATGCAGGGACAGCCTGGGCCAATAATTTTGATTGACAAGCGTAGTGCCAGCTCCGATTGTATGGAAGACTGTATTTGTATAAACAGGTGGGGAAAAATCAAAATAAATCGTAGCTGTATTTGGGATTACCGTCATCAAAGGGAGGTTCTCCTTTTGCGAAATTGTAAACTTGACGAACCCCATAGAGGTCGGTTCATTGGTGGCGCTATTGGGCAGGCGGATGTTGGGAAAAGAAAACCGAACAGTATTTCCTCCAAGAACAGTCATGTTGTAGGCATGTGAAGCGCCTTCCTGCCGCAGGGTAGAAATGTCGAGATGAGAAGACAAAGTATCAACTACACGAAGATTGTAAACCGTATCCTGGGAATTGTTTTGGAAAAAAATAGTGTAGGTAATGTCTTTGCTCCTTTCGATATAATGTGCTTCTCCAAAGCCAGGTGGCTCTGCCATCTTGTAATTGCCCACTTCTACCACATTAATGTTGTCTGGTTCCTGAGCGCATAAGCCAACCATGAAGAGCGCAAAAAAGATTATGGTAAAAGTGTTTTTCATCGAAGGTGGTTAGATTTGAAATTAAGCCGTCTGTATTTATTGGCTCAATTCATTTAAAGAGATGACCAAATATAGGGAATATTTTGCAATCCTAAATTTTGCTGTTCATCTTGGACTTTGCAAAATGTCTTTAGCAAAAGGGACTTCATAGTTAAACTACTTCCTTGCCTCTGAAGGTGATCGCCCAAATTCCTGAATATAAGTCCTTGAAAAATAATTCGGGTCGTTGAACCCAACTTTGTAGGCGATTTCGGAAATGTTGAGTTGGCTGTCCTGGAGCAAGTCATTTGCTTTATGCAAACGGAATGACCGAATGAATTGAATGGGCGTTTTTCCGGTCAATGCTTTTAGTTTTCGGTACAACTGCGGATGGCTCAAATCAACTGACTTGCATAAATGAGTGATGGATAGCTCGGGATCATCCAATTTATTTGATATTACTTCGTGAAGCTTTTGAATGAATTGATCGTCCAGTGAAGTTTTAACCGAAGTTGTTTGAACCGCCTTTTTTGCCATTACAGTATTATCCGAAACGACGGCTGTCGGAAAAGTGCTATAATGAGCCTGTAATTCATTTCTAAGTTTAACTAAATTGTCTAAACGAATCAAGAGTTCGGCCTTGTTGAAAGGTTTCATCAAGTAGGCATCTGCTCCAGCTTGAAGCCCTTTCATTTTATCGGCTTCTGCAGCTTTTGCCGTTAGTAAAATAATAGGAATGTGGCTGGTTCGCTTATCGGCTTTCAGGTTTTTGGTCACTTCATAACCGTCCATTTCGGGCATCATCACATCACTGATGATTATATCGGGCACGGTGTCATAAGCCATTTGGATGCCCTTTAAACCGTCGGGCGCTGTCAACACATGATATTCATTGTACAAAATACTTTCAATGTAGGCTGTCACATCCAAATTGTCCTCAATCACAAGGATACGGGGTTGGTCTAAGTTTTCTGACAGAACAGATTCTTTGGCAACTTCAATACCCTTATCATATAGCTCTTTAGGCCGAAGGATTTCAGGAGGTTTTTCGGCATTATTCGTTATGGGCAGCAGCACTTTAAAAACAGCCCCATTGCCTTTCTGGCTTTGTGCCTCTATTTTGCCACCAAGTACCTCAACAAGTTCTTTTGTCAAAGCCAACCCTACCCCTGTTCCTCCGGTAAAACCAGATTTGTCGTTATGGGCTTGGTAAAACCTGTCAAAGATGTGGGCAATTTTGGCCGGGGCAATCCCAATACCATTGTCCGCCACTTTGAGCTGTAGGTAAGGCTTGTCATTTTGTTTTATTTCATGAGCCGATAAAATTACTTCACCGCCTTCCCCAGTGAACTTGAGGGCATTGGAAAGCAGGTTGTTGATAATGTGCTGGATTTTCGCCTCATCAAAGTCGAGGACGAGCGATTTCAAGTCAGGTTTGAAATCGAGGTTTATTTTTTTCTCACTTGCCAAGGAATAGAATGACTCTGTCAAATATCTCAAGAAAGGGATAATATCTGCCTGCACTGCATTTACCTCCATCTGGCCAGCATTGAGCTTTGAAAGGTCAAGCAATTGGTTGACGAGGTGCAGGAGGTTGGCACTGCTCTTTTGAATGAGCCGACGTTCTTTTTCATGCCCTTTGATGTTATCCACCATGCCGATGATGACCGTCAGAGGTGTTCTGAATTCATGGGTAATATTGGTGTAAAATGTGGTTTTTAGTTGGTCGAGTTCTTCCAATTGTTTTGCCTCCTGCTCCTTCTGTGTTTGGAGTATTTTGCTTTTCTCCAATTCAAAATCTGCCTTCTGCCGCATGCGCTCTGTCTCTTTTTGGCGGTATGCCAAACCAAGTGAAAAAATGATGATTTCGAGGATGGTGCCTATCTTAAAGAAAAAAGTAGAAAACTCGACAGTCTGAAGACGGTCATAAACAGTCAGCAAAATACCCAGCCCCATTGCCGCAAACCCAACAATTATAAACCTGCCTTTCTTATCCTTTGTCCGGTATAACGGAAAAAGGAAAGCTGCGGTAGTTCCCAAAAACAAAAGGATACAGCCCGTGGAGATAATATCCACCACATTGTAGTTGAACTGCGTGTAAATCATTGCTAACACTTCCAATGCAGCCGCAGGAAGCACCAGCCAAAAGACAAATTTCCTGAAAATATTGTCCCACTTTGGAAGCAGGTCCGGCAGCCGTAAGAACACCCTCAAAAAGGCCAAATAGGTAATGACAAATAAATAAACAGTGGTTTTAAAAAAATAAAAAAACCGAGGATCTTTGGCTAAAACACTGCTTTCCAGCATGTCCGCCAAATCACCAGTATTGTAAATCGAAAAAATCACTATGCACAATAAACATCCCGAATAATAAATAAATGCGGTGTCCTTGTTGAATACAAAAAGAAAGATGTTATAGATCAGAATCATCAGGACAAACCCAATGAACATGCCATCCGCCTGCTTCCGTTTCTTGAGTTTTTGATAAAAGTAATCCAAGTGGACCAAGTTCGCAGCAAAATTGGGTGCCAAGCAGTACCTATCGCTTCTGGCCTTTATATACAGTTTTACCTCCCTACCCGGCGGCAATTCGACCCGCACCAAATTGCTTTTGTGCGTGGGATGAAATGACCGCTCATCGAAAGGCGTGAAAAAACCACTTTTCCCTTTGACGATTTCACCATTTCCATACACTGCAAATACCTCGATGTCTGTCAGGATGAGGGAAAAATGGAGTACCCACTCTGCCACCTCATGGGTATTGGGAAGTTTGTTAGTCAGGTTGACCTTTGCCCAATGATAAGTATGCGTGGAGAGAGGAGCGGCCAGTTGATCGTTTGGTTGGAAAAACTGGTCGTAGCCACCTTCGGACAAAGTGTCAATACTAACGGCCTCAAAAGGATTTTCCCAAATCTCTAGATAAGGCGAAATGGAATATTCAATTTGTTGATCCTGAATGGAAAGATTGGATGCCTCCATGGAAAACGAGGCAGTTAGGAAATGTAGGGCTAATAGAATGCGTAATAAAAATAATGGCCAAACCTTAAGAAAAGAAATTAGCTGATGAAAAATACAGACCCCTTTTAACTCCGATTTGTGCTTACTCATTTAGACTCTAAAAACATTTGCTTTCCAAAGGTAGGGAATTGGAAGGGAAAGCAAAGAATCACAAATCCATCAGTTCTACTTCTGTTAGTATAAAGTTCAACTGGTCGAAGTCGCTGTCGTTCAGCAGCAGTTTGCCTTTGAAAACATAAGGCTTGTCCATTTCAAAATCAGGAGCTTTTTTCTTCATCCGCAATTCTGCCACACTTTCAATGCCTGCCTCACCACAGAAAAAGCACATCGCATAAGGGTATTTGGAAATAATGATCCCCTCAAACCCAGCCGCTTCCGCCGTCGGTATAATATATCCTGTCAGCATGACCTCCTTGCCCTGCCATTGCAAATCCTTTTCCTTGAAATCGGGCCAGGTCATGAACATGCCATACTCCTTGATGAATTTCTTTTTGAATTCGGTTTTTTCAAAAATTTCCCATGCATTTTGGTGCTGGGTGAAAGCCGGAAAGGTAGCGAGAAAGCAAAAGGAGAGAAGTATAGTTTTTGTGAAATTTGTCATTGGATTAATTTATTTGTCGCAGTCATTTCTAAAAGTTTTCCAACAAATATAAGGTAAATGGTTGAATGGTTATATAGCCATTCAACCATTCAGCTATTTATTCCTTCACGAACTTTTGACTTGTCCAGCCTTCTTCCGTTTGTATTTTTAAATAATAAAAACCCGATGGCAAGGTTTGGACATCAATAGTTTGAAGACCATAAACAAGAGGATGTTCACTTATCAATTGCCCATAAGAAGAAAAAATAAATGCCTGGGCTTCCATATGTTCTTTCCAATCAATGGATAAATGATATGCGGCAGGATTTGGGAATAGTTCGAGGTCAACATTTACCAGTTTGTCATTGGTGCTGAAAATATATCCCAAAGTCAAATTGTCAAGGCAAAAATAGGCAGGTGTGAGCATACCAAAAGCATTGTTATCGCTTGAGGTTAAAGTGAACGAAAGGCTATCAACGTGATCAAGCGACATTAAATTAATGGTAGTCCATTCATCAATGATATAGTCCATGGAGTTGTCGCTGAAGCGGTAATCGGCCAAATAAAAGTCAATTGAATCTTCTGTTAATGAATCGTTTACATAACCCTTTATTGTCAATAAGAAAAAATCAGGATCATTGCCATCCACCCCGCCAAATTTTTTGGCAATACCATCTCCCTCTAACATGCTTAAATAAGCATAGGTGCTATTGTTCACATCAATAGAACTGGCGAACGTCCAGGGGTCTTCAGGCGTCGGCATATGAACAACGCTTTCCCCTAAAACAAAACTGGTCGCATAAGTAGTGGAATTACCTGCACCACTGCCAGCAATGCAGCTATATTCATTTCCAAATCCAGGAGTAGTCGTGTCCGTCATAGAAGATACTGCCCAACCGTTCCAATACGTGTAGCTTCCTGCATCCGTGAATTGATTTGGCAGGTAAAAGCCGTCAGTCTCAAATCCTCCACTCCCATCACTTCCATTGAGAAACTCATCGGGTGCAAGGTTAAAATTTTCAAAATCCCCTACCTGGGAGAATGTGTTCACGGCCAATGCCATACTAAATAGAAGGGTAATTGCTTTTTTCATAATGTATTAGTTGATTAGTGATTAGTTGATTAGTGACCCGGGATTTCCTGTTATTTTTGATAGCTTAATTCAACACCAGCCCGGAAATACCTCCCCGACATGGCTTGGTATTCAATTACTTCATAATCCACATCCCAAGCATTTTCCATCCGGAAAAAAAATCGGCCTTGCAATGGCCTCCATTTCCATTCATAATTCAAATGAACTTGACCGAGGTGGTAACTCACCAGTTCAGTAAAATTCAACATACCGACCGTACCCGTAAATCGGTGGTGGTAAACCAATGAAGCTCCCTGCCATTTTACTCGAAACCGCCCAAACCATTGGTGTTCGGGTGTATAAGCCAATTGCTCGCCTTTATCGAACTTGGGTTTTTCAACTGCTTGCTGATAGGTGGAACGGATGAAATCATACCCACCTATCAATTGCATTTCTATTTTTGGGAAATTGAAATCCACACCCAGCCGCTGCTCAATGCCCCTGCTCCAAACCTTGGTAATATTATGAGGAGAAAAAAATGGTTGACCATCAACGATGGCCCATTGGATCCAGTCGGAAATGTTACGGTTGAAGACAGTAAAAGAGTAAGTGAGTGTGCCTGGATTTCCTTTTAATCTCTTCCAAGTAAAATCAAGTCCCATCTCCTCACTCCATCCTTGTTCAGGTCGAAGGTCGATGTTTCCGCCAGGCTTCCAGTAAAGGTCATTCAGCGTTGGCAGGCGGTAGTTGCGGCTGATTTTGGCTTTCAGCGAAACCCAATCTGTCATTTTCCCCGTCAATCCTATACCCGGCACTAGGGGTGCCCACGAGGCATCCACCAGTTCTTGTCGAAGATTGACTTGCGCATTCCAACTGCCCATCTGCTGACGGTACATGGCAAATGCCGAACTCCGGTTTTGTTGGCGGGCCTGCCCATAAGCCCCTGCTGCCGATTGCAACCAACTGTGGTTCAGGCCAATGTGCAGTTTTTGTTTTTGGGAAATATGCCACGTCTGTTCGACCTCGCCAATGGCTTTCCAAAAATCGTTTTCCGTATCCACACCAGCCAATGGGTCTTTGTAATCCTGCTCCTCCCTGAAAAGACCGCTACGGACAGAAGAGATACCATTTTTGTTTGTCCGTTTCCAATTGAATGCTGTCCTCAAAAAGCGGTCGGACTGTTTGGCCTCACTTCGGTTTTGGGTGGTTCGTGGAGGAAGTTCCCTATCGGTTTGTTGCAACCAAACCTGTGAAGAAAAAATTTGATTGGGCTTGATGTGCCAATAGGTTTCATGCAGCAAACCATCCTGTTGCAATGCTGCATTCGTTTGCTTTCTTTCTGGCAAAACTGAGCTGATGGAATAAATGAAGTCATTCTCCGCTTGTTGGTGGAAATAGCGGATTGCTTGGCGTAAATCCCCCTTTCCAAATTGCAACTGCACCTGCTGATCCCACCAACCAAAGCTGCCCATCTCGCTTCTCGATTTTAAGTTAAACCCTTTCTTTTCAAAAGGTTTGTTTTCCAAAAACACAGTTCCGCCTATAGCACCGCTGCCCCAGGTCGCTGTGTTGCCACCGTAGGCTACCGACATTTCATCCACAAAGCCCATTGGTATGAGCGAAAAGTCCAATTGCCCCAACATTGGGTTTTGAATTGGCAGGCCGTTCCATATGACCTGTGTGTGCCCAGCACTCCCGCCCCGCATAGAAGTGGTAGCTGAACTGCCCAACCCATAACTTTTTACGAATACCCCACTTTGCATGGAAAGTATATCGCCGAGATGGTTGGAGGTGTAGCCTTGAATATCGTCCCGCTGCCAAACTTCGATGCGTTCTCCTGTAGTTTGTTGCCGGATGGGAGCAGCTGTGATTTCAATGACTTTTAACAGGTAAGTGGTATCGGTCTTATTGGCCGTTGATTGGGCATGTAGGGTGGTGCAAAGCAATATTGCCAATGCCCAATTCAAAACACCAATTATATATGTGGAGAACTGATTCAACCGACCTGCCCGAAAAATTTGCGAAGCGAAAGGAAAATGGACAGGCAGAAACGAAGGTAGGAAAGGCCACCGCCAGCAAGTCATTAAAAAAGAACAAACCTGCCAGCTCGTTTCATCCCGGCCTTTCACCCGAAAGCCTCTTGTGAATGAATAATCAATTGGCAGGTCTTCTGGCTCGCTCCATTTTTTTGACGCCTTCCCCGGTTGTCAGTTTTCAGTTCGTCAGACTGTAGTTAGCAGTCTGATTGAAACAACTTTTATCCGAGTGGCATATGTCAAAAATTAATTTAGTGGAAATGACTAATTCTACTTTGACACTTTAAAAATAATCATCCGTTTTCAGGCCGGGGGTTAAGAACCATTCAGAGAGAGGTGTGTTTTTTTTATCCCGATTGAAATCGGGATAAAAAAAACACACCTCTCTCTGCTAGGATATTTCTCTCAGGCGTGAAAAACAATGAATGCTCACGCACTTAATTTTAAAGTGTCAAAGTAGAACTAATCACTGATCACTAAAAAAGGAGCTTACAGCAGCGGGGACTGCCCCGGATTTGCACCGGGTTCCCTATTAAGGCTGGCAACGATTTGCCTGCCACCAATTGTGGGAGCGAAAGTAGTAAAAAGGAAAAGGTAATGCGATAAAAGTGCAATGGAAAATTTAGAGTTGCCCCAAATCCACCAAAAGCTGCTCTTTTCTTTTTTCTTTTTCAATAACCAAAGGCGCCATCACTCTTGCCTCGCAATCAGGCATAGAGCAACGTTCGCAAGTGGTGTGTACCACTTTGTATTTCAGTTTGGGGTCGTTCAGGAAATTGAATACGGCCCGTAAATGCTCATTGACCAGCAGTCCGATAGTGACACTAACACTTTCCTGCGAACCCTTTGATTGGAGCTTGGCCATAGACAAGCAGAAATATTCTTTATCCGTTTCCCAATATTTTGAAACCTGGGCGTCGGCAATGCTTTCCCCCGAATTGCTCAAAGAGGATTGAGTGCGCAAGGTTTTCAAAATGCCTGTGGAAACCCAACGGCGACAGTAGTGTTCCCTAAGTTCATTGTTGTAGGGGTTGTGCAATTGGGCGAGATGGAGTTCTTTCGTCATATGGAATGTCTTCAAGTCTTCACTACCTGCGAGGCGGAGAAAAAAGAGGTCTTCGATACCAAAATGGTGAGGTAGGATGTTGGTCAGCCGCTGCAAGAGCATTTCCTGTGTTACATTATATTTTTCCAAAAGGCCGAGAAAAAGGGAGGGACTCCATTTGCTTTCCCTGGCAATGGCACGGATGTCATTGGTAAGTTGGCCCTCTTCCATTAGCAGCGCTGCTGCAAAATAGGAGGCCTTAAAGTTATTGAGCAGCTTTTCAAACGAAGTCACCTTAATAATACGGGTAACAAAAGGCCGTTCCTTAAGGCCAAGATACTGGAAGCCTATCTCCCGAGCCAAAAGAAAATTGATTTGTGCTTCGCTCATGCCTTCGTTGATGTACAATGATTTTCCATTTGCCTTAAAATAGGAGCGTAAATATTGTCCCCCCTGCTCTTGGGGCAATTTCTGAATGATTGTTTCAATTTCAAACAGTTCCAGTAACACCTCCTTTAAAAATTCTTGTTTATAAGGCAAAGCCTCTTCTATATTGTTTTCCTGCCGGAAATCCTTGGCCGCTTGCTCTATTTCGCCAAAGTAATTGTTGTGCATGTCCTGATAGGAACGCAAGGCAACCGAGTAGAACTGTTCCTCGCCTATCTGGTAATGCCGTCCCAGTTTAAAAATCGTGCTGATGAACGCATTTACCTTGTCGGGTGAATTGAGGAAAACTTCCAATAATTTGTCAGGGCTGATGCCGAACTCCTTTAGCGGGAAGAGTTTGAAAAAATTGGAATTGAGCAGGTCGATGATTGGTTGCAGTTTTTTGGTGGCTTTGGTAGAAACAAGGTCATCGTACTCTTCGCCAAAGGCTTGGGCCAACGCCTGCACTTTTCCCGGCGATGGGTATTTTTTCCCTTTTTCTATATCGTTCAAATATGAGGTGGACAGGCCTGTTTTTTCGGCCAATTCTTGGTAAGACAGTTCCTGCTTCTGACGGAGGTAACGGACTTTGAAGCCCAAAATCATCCTTAGTATTTCATTATTAGAAAGCATAGGTGTTTGTATTTAATTATTCATGGTGGAGGTTGACAGATTATCTTCAGGCTTCTGCTTTTTTAATAAATTTTTGAATTTCATTAGATTCATGAAAGACGCCTTTAGCTTATGGTATTGGCGACCTGATAATTGATTCATTTTCATATTTTACTAAAAATATTTTGTAAAAATTTGATTATAAATGATATAAAGAAAAATTTGTCCTATTTCTAACCAACCTTACTTTATAGCATTGCCCCATCCTCACGCAATGATAAAGAAATTAAATAAAATTTTCTTTTAGCGGAATTTCCGCTAAAAGAAAATTATTTATACCTTGCGGACGATTCTTCAACAAACATACATACTAACATGATAACCACTCTAAACAAGACTCCCAAAGCCAAAAACAAGCTTCGTGTAAAGGGAAAGCTATTGAAAGGATTCAATTCCATTCTTACCCCTGCCGCACAAGACTTTTTGATCCAATTGCACCAGCTATTCAACCCCCGGAGAAAAGACCTCCTCCTTTGTCGTCAGGAAAGGCAGGTAGCCATTGACCTTGGCAAGCTGCCTAATTTTTTACCTGAAACAAAAGCTATTCGGGAAGCCGATTGGAAAGTAGCCCCACTGCCCGCTGACCTACTTGACAGAAGGGTAGAAATCACGGGGCCGGTTGACCGAAAGATGATCATCAATGCACTTAACTCAGGCGCAAAGGTGTTCATGGCCGATCTTGAGGACAGCAACACCCCTTCCTGGGAAAACAACATGACCGGGCAGATCAATCTCCGCGATGCAGTGAACCGGACGATCACTTTCACCAATCCTAAAAACGGAAAATTTTACCAGCTAAATGAAAACACGGCCACCTTGATGGTAAGGCCAAGGGGTTGGCATCTGGAAGAAAAACATTTGCAGGTGGGAAGCGAAAATATGAGCGGTAGCCTGGTAGATTTTGGGCTTTATTTTTTCCACAACGCTAAAAAACTGATCGCAAATGGTAGTGGCCCCTATTTTTATTTGCCCAAAATGGAAAGCCATTTAGAAGCACGCCTCTGGAACGATGTCTTTGTTTTTGCCCAAGACTACCTCGGCATTCCTCAACGAACCATCAAAGCCACTGTGTTGATCGAAACCATTCTGGCTTCTTTTGAATTGGATGAAATCCTTTACGAATTAAGGGACCACTCCGCCGGCCTGAATTGTGGCCGTTGGGACTACATTTTTTCCTATATCAAAAAACTGAGAAATCTACCGGGCTACGTACTGCCCGACCGGGCCCAAGTGACCATGACTTCCCCCTTCATGAGCGCTTATTCCCAATTGGTCATTAAAACCTGCCACCGCCGGGAGGTACATGCCATAGGTGGAATGGCAGCTTTTATCCCTATCAAAGGCGACAAGGAAGCAAATGAAAAGGCTATCGAAAAGGTACGGAACGATAAATTATTGGAGGTGAAAAATGGCCACGATGGCACTTGGGTAGCCCATCCCGGTCTGGTGAAAGTGGCGATGGACGTTTTCAATGAAAATATGCCTCAGGCCAATCAGATTGCCAATAAAAGAAATGATTTTACTGCCACTGCTAAAGACTTGCTTGACTGCCCATCTGGAACGATCACGGAAAATGGACTTCGGCAAAATATCAATGTCGGCATCCTTTACATCGAAAGTTGGCTGCGGGGAAATGGTGCTGCTGCTCTATACAACCTGATGGAAGATGCGGCCACGGCAGAGATTTCCCGCACACAGGTTTGGCAATGGCTACAAAATGGTTCCACTTTGGATGATGGCAGAAAAGTGACGGTCGAATTGTATGAGCGGCTGCAAGTTGAGGAGCTTTTTAAGATACAAAACTATGTTGGTGAAAAGGCTTTTATTAAAGGCAGGTTTGCTGAAGCAATTGAGCTTTTTGACCAGCTGGTCAAGCAAAAAGATTACATAGAATTTTTGACGTTGCCCGCTTATGAAATGATTTAAATATTTGATTTTATTTGGAAAAAATAATTTTCCAAAACCTTTACTTCAGAATAACTGGTTTTCTCCCTTCCAAATTAATTGGGACTGTAAATTATCCGTTGCTTTTTGATTTTAGCAGGCTCTTTTGTCATTCCCGCAGGGAATCTGCGATGTCAAAAGTGCAGTCATAACGGCCTTCATGACGTCGCAGATTCCCTGCGGGAATGACAAAAGAGTGGAGGCTTTGGGCATGGCAACGGATAATTTACAGCCCCAATTTATTTGACATAATTTCTTAAAAAAAATTTCGGAAAAAATAAATCATGGTGATTTTTTAAAAACTACCATGATTTCAAAAAAATTATTTCCGAAAAATTATTTTTTCACACTCCATTACAGGATAGGTGTTTTGTAATAACTTCATTTGTCAATTTTCGCTTTTATTTTGCCTATCTTGTTTTGGTCATAAAATTCATTAATTATGAAAAATCAAATTACTGAAAAAGACATGCGCCTCCCCGAATACGAAGGATTTGGGATGGATTTTATTTCTGAAAAAGAAAAGTTTAAGAGCAAAAAGAAATAGGGAATTAAAAACTAAGTATATTCCTTACCCCCCACCCCCTTTATTTTATTAACCAATAATTTACCTATCAAATAAAATCAAAGTAAATGACTTATATGTTGTTCCAAAAAAATCCAAAATCTTTAATTTTTTAATTTTTTAATCTGATTAAAGATTAAAGATTAAAGATTTTGGATTTTTTTGGAACAGCACATAAACAACAAAAAAAATAACATCATGGGCATGTCCAACCACAACCACCAAAACTCCCAAAAAGAACAAAATCTTATCACCGACTGGGTGACCAACCCCCGCTGGCAGGGCGTTGAGCGACCATACACTGCAGGCGACGTCATCAAGCTTCGGGGGAGCGTAGATATTGAGTATTCATTGGCCAAGCAAGGTGCGAAAAAATTCTGGCACCAATTACATACCAAGCCATATGTGGCAGGTCTCGGTGCACTTACCGGCAACCAAGCCATACAAGAAGTGACCGCTGGACTGGAAGCCATTTACCTCAGCGGCTGGCAGGTGGCCGCCGATGCGAACATTGCTGGGGAAATGTACCCTGACCAATCATTGTACCCCGCCAATTCCGTCCCGATGGTGGTCAAGCGGATCAATAACGCTTTGATGAGGCGGGATCAGATCCAGTCTGTTTCGGGAGAAGGAAATATTGATTGGATGGTGCCAATTATTGCCGATGCCGAGGCAGGTTTTGGTGGCAACCTCAACGCTTTTGAACTCATGAAAGCCATGATAGAAGCAGGAGCTTCCGGCGTTCATTTCGAAGACCAGCTCTCTTCTGCAAAAAAATGCGGCCATTTGGGCGGCAAGGTACTCGTACCTACCCGTGAAGCTATCCAAAAGCTGGTAGCCGCCCGTTTGGCTGCCGATGTGATGAATGTACCAACTGTCCTTGTAGCCCGTACCGATGCTGATGCTGCCAATTTATTGACCTCTGATATTGACGAAAGGGATCATCCGTTCCTCACAGGTACTCGTACTCCAGAGGGTTTCTTTGGTGTGAAAAATGGGTTGGAGCAGGGAATCAACAGGGGTCTTTCTTATGCACCTTACGCCGACCTGGTTTGGCTAGAGACATCCCATCCTGACATTGGCCAAGCTAGAGAATTTGCCCAAGCCATTCATGAAAAATATCCCAATCAAATGCTTGCCTATAATTGTTCGCCATCTTTCAATTGGGCCTCAAAATTGAGCAGGGAGGAAATGTTGACTTTCCGAGAGGAACTGGCGGAGCTTGGCTATAAATTCCAATTCATCACCCTCGCAGGTTTCCATGCTTTAAATACTTCCATGTTTGAAATATCAAGAGCTTATAAAGAACGAGGTATGGCTGGCTATTCAGAATTACAAGAACGTGAATTTGCTCTGCAAAGCGATGGATTTAAAGCCGTGAAGCACCAGTCATTCGTTGGCACGACTTATTTTGATTATGTGCAAAATACGGTGCAGCAGGGACAGTCATCCACGGTGGCGATGGCCGGAAGTACAGAAGCCGAACAGTTTCATTAGTCTTAATACAATGGTTGCTAATTCAACCAAATAGAGCCATTTAAACAGTTTGTTAATTGAATATTAAATGTGCTGGATGCTTTATATGGCATCCAGCATTTTTTTATTAAAAAAGTAAATTCATTGGAATAGTTATTACTTTGGCAGGTCATCACAAAGGATATAGTGTTATCTTAGATGTACAATTCCTTTTTGCTAATAAATCTTTTCATATACCTCTAAATAGCTTTATAGTTTTGGTTCTTTGACAAATCCCGTGGAAGCCACTCAGAATATCAGAGTATTAGGGGGAAAGAAAAATTTTTTCAAAATTTTTCTTTCCCCCTAATACTCTGATAGAGAGGGAGATAAAAAAATAAAAAATTTTCAATTTTTTATTTTTTTATCTCCCTCTCTTCCTGTTTTTTTTCGCTCCACGAAAATTGTCAAAGAACCATAGTTTTTTGCCTTTTTTGCAGCCACACCTTCTAACATTTTTTTCCATCTGAATATAACGACTGTTAAAATTTATGGAAGTGCAGACGAATTAGTGCTCACAACCTATATCATCAAGTAACTTTAAAAGTTCATGTATCCAAAAGTGTCAAAACAATTAACGAAATTTTTTCTCCTGTTTCTGCTTTTAAAGCTTACATCTGGTAATCTCTTTGCCCAAAACCCAACCCCTCCTTTTCCTATTGATGAAACATGGCTGGCCATTGAAGACCAACTGGAACAACAGGAATCCGACACTGCTCTCTATTTTATCATTTTAATGGTTCGGGAAGAGTGTGGACAAAACTTTGAATGCCTGAATGAAAAGTATTTGGCAATCATGTGGCACTTTGAACGAAAGTCCAATTTTTTCTCAGCTATATACATCAATAATGAGCTTGCCAAGGAATGTAGGCGAAGGGCAAAGAAGTATGAAGAAGGACAAATGTATTACCATGCCTTCCGTTATTATGGTGCTCTCAACAATCAAAAATTGGCTGCCTTCCACCTTGAAAAGGCATTAAAATTAAACGAAGAAATTGGCAATCAAAAAGAGGTTCGTAAGATGCAACGCCTAAGGTTGGAAAAAAAATTCAATACACAAGACAAAAAGGAGGTTTTGAAAGAAATGGAAATTTTGCATCGTGAATACATTTCTCATGGCGAATCTGGGCCCGCTATTTCCCTTTTAATCCGAATGATTCATCATGCCAAGAGTGCCAGGGAATATGATAAAATGCTCGAATATCTCAATTCGGTTGAAAAGGCTTTGTTTGTAGATTCATTAAAAGTCACAGGTTATGAATATGCCCAGTTTTACAAAGGGAAAGCGGAATATGTACGGATGAACAAAGATTATGATTCTGCTTTATTTTATTATCAAAAAAGCCTCGAAGCCAATGAAAAACTTAAAAGCGAATGGTATAAAGTCATGGTTCTCGTTTCTATTGCCAATATGGAATTTGAACGGGGCAGGTTGGGCGAAGCAAAAAAATACCTATCCAAAGCATTTTCCAGTGCAGAAACTTTCGAGTCACACGAGTTACTGGAACAAATCTATCGGGTCGAATCTAAAATAGCCGAGCAAGAAGGTCGGTATTCTGCCGCTTTGGAAGCATTGAAGAAAGAACGGTTTTATGAAAAGGAATTTGATCAACTTGGAGCTGGGTTCAGCACGGAAAATTATTTCCTGACCCAAGAAAAAGAAAAATTGGCTGCAGAAAAGGAAAACAGTGAATTGCAATTGCAATTGAAAAACAGTCAGTTGCGAAACTCAATAATCATAATTGCTTTGGCTCTAGTATTTGCAGTAGCCTTGGCATTGGCATTTTTCAACCAACGCAAATCCAAGAATAAATTGGCCGCCCGGAATGAATTGATAAAAAAACAAGCTGCTAAGCTGCGCTCCTTGGATGCTGCCAAAACCCGCTTCTTCGCCAATGTCAGCCATGAACTCCGCACACCGATCTCTTTAATACAAGGCCCTATTGGTACGGTACTCAAACGGAATCAATTGAACTATGAAGATCGGCAACTATTAAAAATGGCCAGGCAAGGTGGCCAAAACCTGCAGATGTTGGTCAATGAGATATTGGATCTTGGGAAAATGGAATCTGGCAAAATGGAATTGACCAAAGAACCAGTACGGGCTGCCGCTTTTTTTACCCAATATTTTGCCCAGTTCGAATCGTTGGGTTACCAGAATGGAGTGACTTATGGATTTGAATCTTTAGTATCAAAGAACTTGGTGGTATTGTTGGATCGGGAAAAATGCAGGCAAATCGTCTATAACCTTTTGTCCAATGCCTTTAAGTTCACCACTCAGGGTGATAGCGTCAAGGTTGATTTAAAAATAGAGGAAAACAAACTTTACCTTTCTGTCAGCAATACAGGAAAAGGCATTCACCCTAACGACCTGCCCCATGTTTTTGACCGCTATTTCCAGACCAGCCGCCCCGATGCTTCAGCTGCTGGAGGAACGGGAATTGGATTGGCACTCTGTAAGGAATATGTCCATTTGTTTGGCGGAAATATTTCGGTGGAAAGTCAAGTTGGAAAAGGCACCCAGTTCAAAATAGAATTCCCAGTAGAAATGGTTGAAAACGCTGCATTGGTAGAAGACCTATCGAACGAACTGGCCCTGGAATACAAGCATGTGAAAGAAAAGCCCGACCAATTTGTACAGTCAACAACCGCGACTTCACCTGTTATTTCCGATACTGAAAAACCAACCATTTTAGTAGTGGAGGACAACCTAGAGCTGCAAGCCTATATTCAAATCGTTTTGCAGGAACACTACAAAGTCCTTTTGGCTGAAAACGGTCAAGCTGCTCTCGACAAGTTGGCTGCCGCTAATCAAATCGACCTCATCATCAGCGACCTGATGATGCCCGTTATGGATGGCTACCAATTGCTGGAAAAGCTGAAAGATGATAAAGCTACCCAGCAGCTTCCCGTCATCATGCTCACTGCAAGGGCTGAAAAGGACGACCGCCTCAAAGCTCTTCGGATTGGCGTGGACGATTACCTCACCAAGCCATTTGATGAAGAAGAACTTTTGGCCAGGATCAATAATTTGCTGGCCAACCAGTCCATGCGGAAGGAAGCGGCTGTAGAAGAAGAAAAAAGAATCGGTACCGTCCCTCAAGGCTTACCCGAAGAAGACAGGGAATGGCTCCACTCTTTCGAAACCTACCTGCAACAACATCTTTCCAATAATCATCTCTCCGTACTCATGCTCGCTGACGAATTCGCTATGAGTATGTCCACTCTCCTGCGCCAGTTAAAACGACTTACCGGCCTGACTCCTCAAAAGTATTTAATGGAAGTGCGGCTCGAAAAAGCCCGCCAGTTATTGGCCAAGGGGCGCTATGGCTCTGTGTCCATAGTAGCCCGAGAGGTGGGATACAATGACGTGCGCAATTTTTCCAAAAGTTTTAAGAATAGATTTGGCAAAAGCCCTTCTGACCTGATAAGTGCTTGAAAGCCAGTTTGTTGAGTTCAGGTGTGGTGGATTTTGACACATTGTAAACACCTTGTTTGACGAATGCTGACACCTTATTGACGAACTTTATTCCAGTTTCCCTTTCATATTTGCATCAGCGAATTAAAAGTAAGAATGTTTGATTTTCAGCAGGTTATAAAGTTGACAACTTTTCAAAAGTTGTCAACTTTGAAAAACTGCACGGACTATTGTCTAAATAATTCAACCTTATTTCAAATTAGGTCTAACCAACACTGTCAAGCCATTGCTTGGCCTGGCAGATCTATGTCCAATAATTCAATGAAAGACCATATGAAAACAAGCTAAAGGGCGGCGATTCCTTGCCAGATAAAAGCAAGCGCCGCCCACCTTTTAGAAACAGACCCCAAAAAAGCCTTTATTCAGATCAGCATCTAACAAGGCAATTTCAGACAGGCAAGTCCAATGGGGCTAAGGGCATTGCTTTGCCCCAAAAGCAGGAAAGGACGACCTCCCAAATAAGGCAAAAAATTTTTCTCATAACCGGGATTGCTCCTGGTCAATGCATCGGGGCAGACCACTAAACTATTTTCCAAATGAAAATTTTTCAAATTTCTTTCTCTCTTCTTACCACCGTTTTTCTGCTATGTCAGGTCACTTTTTGTAGCTCAACGGCACAAGCTCATTCTATTCCAGGCTCTGTGTTGGAAATGAAGGATAGCTGCCCTACTGTCAGCTTCTCCATCGCCAACAATAATGTGACTGTCGGCACATCAGTCAATTTCGTCAATGAGTCAACTGGTGGCACATCTTACTTCTGGGATTTTGGTGATGGCAGCATTTCAACTGCCGAAAATCCATCCCATGCCTATGCAGCGACTGGAACTTATACCGTGAAATTGATTGTAATAGGAGGAACTTGTACGGTTGAATTTATTGGGACAGAGGATGTAATTATCAGCTAAAATGAAAATGGCCCTCCGAGCAATCGGAGGGTTTCTTATAATTCTTTTATAATATCCAGCAACCAATCTTTTGAAGCTAATTTTTTTTCAGCATTTAGGAATTTCTCCATTTTTTTCTTTATAATATTGCTACTTGTTTTATTGAATATTAATTCAGACAATTGTTTTATTGCCAATATGAAATTTAAATGAACCACTATTTTCTGCTCTGCAATAATTTTATTTCTCCGAAAATATTTTTCATCTGTAGCTAAAGTCGAAATAAAGAAAAAATAAAAATCATTATTTTCTAAAAATTGATAGAAACGTGCTTTTATTGAAAGTATCCTTGCATCCAGCTGGAGCAATATTTGATTAAATTGATGTTGATTTAGCAGACTAACTGTTTTTTCGTAATCTTTTTTGTGAAAATAAAATGTGGCTATACTTAATGTTTTTGCATCTGTCCTTAATTTATCATCTAAAAATATTTCATAATTAACTATAAATCCTTCAACCCATTTAAATTGACCAACGACACACCCTGCTTTTACAATATTTCCAAAGGCGGCTTCACTAATTTTTTTATCGTCAACAATTAAATTGAGCTCTAAACCCAATTTATATAATTCAAAAATTTCATTCCAAAATTCTTTTTTTCCGCTATTTAATTGGCGTATGGAATAATTCCTCAAATTCAACATCACCTCATTCTGATCGTGTTTACTTAAAAAAGAAAATTTATTTTTCAATAATTTTTTCCCTTTTTGAAATGCAGTGGCTGCTTTTTCTCGGTTCATATAAATCCAGCACATGTTTTTATACATTAAAAAAGCGGGAGTTTTCTTCTATATATTCATCGCTGGCTGTGAGGCATTCATTCAATAATTTAATCGGCACTTTTTTAGAAAATATGCGCTCTCGGTTATTTATTTCTGCTGCAAAACGCAACTTGGCCAATAAATAAAAACGATCGAGATCCTCCATGGCATCTTCTACGGAATAAAGTGCACCGCCATATTTATCAGTTAAGGGATTAAAAAAATAATCGTGCTTCAGCAAAAGGGATTCAGAATAAGAATGGATATCTTGATGGGGCCGTTTTTCGATTTTATGTAACAAGGATTTGGTTTCTTTTTCGAACAGGGAATGGGCATTTCGTTGGCGATATGCATGGATCAATTGTTGTTTGGCAGTTTGTTGGTTGTTGTTCGTTTCCTCAGTAATCAGGAATTGTTCGATGAGTGTTCGGAGCTTATGCGCCAGCCACCAGTATTGCTGCTCTGAAAAAGGTTTGTCTGGATACATTTTACTCCAAAATTTTTGTGGCTTGATGCGTTTTGGCTGGTAATCTGGGTGCAGTTTGCGGTACTGATCGTACAGGTTAACAACAAGCTTGGAATTGTTGAAATAGGGGGAGCGGAGGAATTTCCCGAGCCTGGTGATTTCTTCTTTTGTCAACAATCGAAGTAGTTCGGTAACGCTGTTTCGTTTCATGTTATTTGTTTGGGCTTATTAATGTTAGGTCATAGGAAGTTTTAGCAAATTTCAACAAAATAGATATAATATTCATACAAAAAATGCAAATAAATTCAAAGTGGTAAAATTCTATAAAGAACTGTTATACAAATATTTATGCTATAATTTATTTCGTTTAATGTAAATATTTACAAAGTTATGCCAAAATTTGTCCCAAAAACTAACAAGCCTTCTTCCATATCTTTGAGGTATCGAATTAAAAACAAGAGCAACTGTTAAAATGAAAACAATCCTTCAGCGAACTGAACACCACTCCACATAATAATACTCCACTCGACCCAGCAACCATTTCATGTCACCATGGATGCCCCAGCCAGCATTGTCAGGCACATGCTTGATCTGGCAGACCTATATTCGATAACCAATATTCAAAAGTAAGGATGGAAAATAGTCAAGTCAGTTTTCTACTGTCAACGAAGGGAATCATCAACCAAAGTGGGGTTCAAGAGTCTTCAGGGTCTGCTTTTGAAAAAGTGTCTGTCTTGAGCGAAGAAGATACACAATGGCTGCAAGCACTTAATTCATTTATAGAGAAAAACCTCCAAAAAGAAATATTGACGATACCCTTTTTGGCCGGACATTTTGCCATGAGCGAATCCACCTTGTTGCGCAAAATAAAACGGTTGACAGGTCGTACCCCGGTAAGCTATATTCAAATGATTCGGCTTGAAAAAGCAAGAGAGCTTTTGGAAAATCAGGATCACCATTCTATAGAGCAAGTGATGCAAGCGGTTGGGTATTCAAGTGCTTCATCGTTTGCGAGGAATTTTAAACAGCACTTTGGCCAATTGCCTTCAGAGCTGATAAAACACTGACAATGACAGGTATTAAATAAAACATTTTAGAGTAGAAATGACGGAACCGAAAAGTTGACGGAAATGGACTGTTGGTGTTTTTAATATTTGCATCTCAAATTTATGTAATGCTGACCGCGAAGTTTAGAATAATAACACCCCCACTTGACTTTTAGAAACAGATCTCAAAAAATCAATAGTCTTACTTCCCTTTGCAAGAAAAGCAATCGCAGTGTTTAAAATTACATTGAAAGATAAACACTGAGGTTGCATTTTGGAAACTCACCACTTGAACAGCTTTCCCAGAAACTTGACCGAAGGTTAAAGAAAAACTTGAATATCCGACGCATGCCCTTTCAATGAGGGGTCATGCCTTCGGCGTTCATTAACACTTAATTTTTACACTAAAATAAATTTATAATTACATGAAAACGAAATTTACTAAAACCCAAATTTTTTCATTTGTCTTAGGACTTTGCTTCTGCCTGAACATGACCAGCATTGCATACGCAACTACTTATACTTCAGTGAAAAGTGGTGAATGGTCTGCTACTAGCACTTGGGTAGGTGGCATTCTTCCTCCTGAACCCATTCCGGCTGGTGATATTGTAAATGTTAATCACTGGGTATCTACGTTCAGCACAGCATCGATTACCAACAATGGCACTGTCAATGTCACCGACCAGCCATCTCCTCCTGTCCTTGATTTAAATGGATCTACCACATTTATCAACAACGGGGATTTTAATGGTTTCTCACAGACATTCGGGGCAGCGCTCTATGTTCGTTCGGGGAGCAGTTTCACTAACAACGGTAACTTTCATATTGAGCATCCTGCAACCAATAGCACCCCGGTTCGGCTCACGGGTGGTGACTTCACTAACAGCAGCACTGGCACGCTCGACTTAGTCAAGTGCCTCTTCACAATCGAAAACGAAAATTCTCTTTTTACCAACGAGGCTGGAGGCACCGTGAACATTGGTGCAAGTACCCAGTTCAACATCTTCTCCTTCACGAGCACAAATGTCGTCTTTAGTAACAGTGGTACTGTTGAAGTAGATGGACAAATGTTCTTCCAAGAGGGAAATTATGAAAACTTGAGCACTGGCATTATAAACCTCAATGGCAACACCTTTGGGCAACTTTATCTTAGTAGTATCCTTAACAACGAGGGTACCATTAACATGAATAGTGCAGTGAACACCTGGCGAACAATTGATCTACAATCATCAAGTGCTGCCATCAATTCAACAACCGGTAGCATCAATGTCAATAGTGGATTTTTGCGTGGAAATGGTTCAATGACTATTCCTACTTTGACCAATGAAGCAATACTTATTCCTTTTGATTTGGATGGTTCCGGTGATGCTGTTTTTGACCTTACGGGCGACTACGATGGAGACGGAGAATTTCGCATTATTATCTATGATCCTGCAATTCGTCCTACCGGTCAATTAGCCGCAACTGGAACGGCTGATATTTCCCAACAGACCTTGCAAGCGTTCATGTTCGGTTACAACCCACCTGTGGGAACTACCTTCACTATTATTACAGCAGCGGGAGGAGTCACTGGAACGTTCCAGTCCACTACATTACCTTTCTTAAGTGGTGGGAAAGTATGGAAGGTAAATTACGGAGCTGATTATGTGGAGCTCGAAGTTGCATTGCCATCTTCGGACTCAGATGGCGATGGTGTAGATGATGATGATGACCTTTGTTCCAATACCCCAACAGGAGAAGGTGTTAACGCAGATGGATGTTCCTGCTCACAAGTTACCGTTGATGACGGTGATCCATGTACGCTGGATGAATGTACCGATGGTGTGGTAACGAACACTTATCAGGATGCCGACGGTGACAATGTATGTGATGCCGAAGACAATTGCCCTGATACCCCGTCCGGGGAGGGGGTCAACACCGAAGGTTGCTCCTGTTCACAAGTTACCGTTGATGACGGAGATCCATGTACGTTGGATGAATGTACCGATGGTGTGGTAACGAACACCTATCTGGATGCTGATAATGACGGTGTATGCGATGCTAATGACGTATGCCCAGGTGGTGATGATAATATTGATACTGACATTGATGGTATCCCCGATTATTGCGATGACTGTCCAAATGATGCAGATAACGATATAGACGAAGATGATGTTTGTGGCGATGTGGACAATTGCCCCACAGATGCCAACGCAGGTCAAGAAGACAATGACAATGACGGAGCTGGAGATGCTTGCGACGACGACGATGACAACGACGGCATCTTGGACGACTGCGATACAGCTCCATTTGTTGACAACTTTGTCTTCAATGGAATAGGCCCTGACTTCCCTCAACAATGGCTCTGCGGCAACAATAATAACAAAGTGAAGGTCTGCCATGTCCCGGCAGGCAACCCAGCCAATGCACATACCATTTGCGTCAGTGAGAATGCCGTTTCTAAACACGTTGGCAAACATGAAGAAGATTATCTTGGAGAATGCACCTGCACCAGCCAGAACCTTGTCTCTTCTGGCAATTCCTCCTTCGAAGCTCGTCCGTTTGGCCAAAAAGTCAACCTGTACTGGGTAGTCCCAGACAATCAGGCTATTGACCATTTCAAACTCGAACATTCCACTGACGGGGAAGCATTTGAGCTGATGACCGAAAAGTCAACGGAGATAGGAGTGAACTGGGAGTTGTATGAACTGACCGATGAATGGCCAGCAGATGGGGACAATTATTACCGTGTGACTATTTTCCGGAAAAATGGAGAAATTGAAGTATTGCCAATCAGGAAAATCTATTTCAACAAACCACCAGCTTATGGCTTAGTGCCGAACCCCGCAAGTACGGAAACCTTTTTCAACATTGAACTCAAAAGAGGACTAAGTGTAACGATCAGCATTTTCAACAGTATCGGACAGCAGGTCTACCAAAAGGACATCGGAAAAGTCGAAAAAGCTTTTGAGCGCATTGACCTTACTGATTTTGAGGATGGCCTGTACATCGTCAGTTTGAAAGTAGGCTATAATGTCTATAGTTCGAAATTGGTGGTCAGAAACTAAATTAAAATGGGTTTGGGGGCAGGCTTTTTTAAAAAATGGAGCCTGCCCTATCCCCATTTCAAACATTCAAACCATTCAACCGTTTAAGGCTTCACCTTCGCCTTCTGCATTGGGTTCAACATTTCCACCTCTTTGTCTTCTTTATAAACTTTAAATAACTTTGGCGTAGCGGGAATGGGTGCCGAATTATTTGCCTCATTTATATCCGCTATTTCCCGATAAGGATCAAGCCGGACATTTTTTACTTTTTTGTCTTTAACAAAAACCTTTTTTAATTCTTTTTCATTTTTACGCCAGACTTCAGCGGCAATGCGTTCTATTTCTTTTGTGCCATCTTCAAATTCCCATTCGAGAATAATCGGCATAACTAAACCGTGATTGGTAAATTTAATTTCATAATAATTTTTATTGCGGTATTTATTTTCTTTTTCCTTCTTGCTAAAAATTATTTTTTCTGTCTTTTTTATCTGTATTGAATCTTCTGTTTCCCATGGACGGTAATTAGTGTAAAAATCAACGAGGTTGGGATCTTTCTCCACGTCGAATTCCATCCCCATTTCTTTATTCCTTATTTTTGAAATATCATCGAAGGGTTTTTCTCTTATTATTTTTTCTTCCACTATTTTTTCCTCTGGGTCATTTTCCAAATCAGCCTTTAACCAAACAACAGAATCCATTGCGATATCCACTGCATCAATGCCATAAAACCAACCCCGCCAAAACCAGTCGAGGTCTTCGCCAGAGGCATCTTCCATGGTGCGGAAAAAATCGGCTGGTGTTGGGTGTTTGAAAGCCCAACGCTCGCAGTATTCTTTAAATGCCATATCAAAAAGCTCACGGCCCATAATGGTCTCCCGCAGAATATTAAGGCCAGCGGCAGGTTTGGCATAAGCATTCAGCCCAAATTCAATGATGTTGTCACTATTGGTCATAATCGGTTCGAGGGAGTCGGGAGAAATAGACATGTAATCGGTGATCTTGTAAGCCGGCCCTCTGCGATGCGGCCAGTTGTTGTCAAATTCAGATAAGGCAAGGAATTGAACAAATGTGTTGATGCCTTCATCCATCCAAGACCATTTTCGCTCGTCGCTGTTAATGATCATGGGGAAATAGTTGTGACCTACCTCATGCACGATGACGGAGATGGCGCCGTTTTTATTTTTCTCAGTGTAGGTTCCATCCTCTTCTGCCCGCCCATAATTGAAACAAATCATAGGGTATTCCATGCCATTTGCCGCCTCAACAGAAATGGCCACTGGGTAAGGGTAAGGGATGGAATACTTTGAATAAGTCCGTAGGGTGAGTTCAACCGCCTTCGTGGAATATTTACTGTAAATCGGATAAGATTCTTTTGGGTAATAACTCATACACATTACCCGCTTACCATCTTCATTATAGTGGGGCATAGCATCCCAAACAAACTTTCTGCTGGCCGTCCATGCAAAATCACGGACATTATCTGCTTTGTAAATCCACGTTTGGAGTTTTTTGCGGCTTATACTGTTTGCGGTTTTTTTCGCTTCATTGAGCGTGATGATTTGAATAGGTTCCTTTGCCGTTTTGGCTTGTTCCCATCGATTGAGTTGTGTTGGGGAAAGCAGTGCCGGGTAGTTGAGGCACTCGCCTGTGGAACCGACCACATAGTCGTCGGGGAGGGTCATTTTGACCACATAATTTCCGAAGGTAAGGGCAAATTCACCCCTGCCCGTAAATTGCTTGTTTTGCCATCCTTCCACGTCGCTATAAACACAAAGCCTTGGAAACCATTGGGTTATGGTGAAAATATAATTGCCGTTGTCCTCAAAAAATTCGTAGCCTCCTCGCCCTCGGAGCGCCCCTTTCCGGTCAACAAGATAATAATGCCAGGCAATGTTGAACGAAAACTGTTCGCCCGGTTTCAGTCTTTCGGGCAAATCCAAACGCATCATCGTGCCATTGATAGTGTATTTCAGCGGCTTATCATTTTCATCGGTTACTGATTCGATATTGTGGCCATATTTGTCCATGTCCTTCCATGCCTCCAGCATATAGAGTGCTTTTTCGTTCATCTCCTCCTCCATCGTGCTGGCATTGAAATGGTGATGATCGAGGTGGCCTTGGTGCTGGTTTTCGTCCAGTTGCAGCCACAGGTATTTTAAAGTATGAGGCGATTGGTTGTAATAGGTGATGAGTTCCTTCCCATCCAACCGGAGGTTCTTTGTGTCGAGTATACATTCAATGTCATAGTCAGCTCTTTGCTGCCAATACTCCGGACCGGGGGCACCATCAATGCCCCGGTAGGGTGTGGCGCTTGGCAATACTGCATCAAGTTGCTCGAAGGCTTTTCCATGGTTAGACGTTTGTTGGGAAAATAGGAAAGGCATGCTGTATATTAGCATTGCCACTAAGCTCACACAAGTTTTGAAAGAATACATTTATAATAAGATTTAATTTTCTGCAGGGTTTGGATTTGCAGGATGCAAAGATAATAACCAGATAAAGAGGGAAAGGCTGCTTAATTCTACTTTGACACTTTAAAAAATAACCATCCATTTTCAGGCCGAGGATTAAGAATCATTCAAAGAGAGGTGTTTATATTAATTTAGAATTTAATAAATCCTTTTAAAAATTGCTGGAATTGGATTGTTATTGCTATCTTGCTTTTTTTATAAGAAACCCGGTATCCTATCTCATTTTACAAGCTACTTTTTTCACTTCGTTGTAACGATCTTTCAAGTTTAATCATGTTCGAGAAATGACGTTATAAACTTTGCAAGTAAACTTAAACACTGCTTAATATTTTTCTGCTATCCATATGATAAACCTGCCTTCCCTATTTTAGGTTAGAAACTACTTTTTTAAAAGAATAATAAGAACACTTACAGTTCTGCACGTATACCTAAGTTTATTCGCTTTTGACCCTATTTGAAGCGCCTCTAGTTCTCTTTAGCCAATTGCCAAAAACAATGAGAACAATATCATGGACAAATTTATCAACAGAACATCTTTATTAGCCGTTTTTTTATTTGGTGCTTTTCCAGTCATGGCCTTTTCACAGAATTTAGGGTTTGGACATCAATCCCTCGGCATGTGGGGCATAGTCTTGGGCATAATCATTATTTTTTCCTTTTTATACTTTTTTCGGAAATACCAAATCCGTAAATTATTGGAAACAGCCGAAAATATACGGCTCAAAGAAATAGACCAGCTCAAAACCAAACTCTACACCAACATCACCCACGAATTCCGCACTCCGTTGACTGTCATTATGGGTTTGGCTGAACAATTAGCTGAAGAAGGCGGACAGTGGACTAGAGAAAACGGACTCGGGCCATCGAAAAAGGAGGATCTGCCCGCAATCATCCAGGACCGAACGGATTTTATTCTTCGCAACGCCCGCCAGCTGCTCAACCTCATCAACCAAATGCTCGACCTATCGAAACTCGATAGTGGAAAAATGAGCCTGCAATGGGTATTGGGGGATGTCGTGCTTTACCTGAAATACCTTGCTGAAAGCTTTCATTCCTATGCAGCGATCAAGCATATTCAACTGGCCTTCTGCCCAGAAGTAAAATCGCTGGAAATGGATTATGATCAGGAAAAACTACAGCATATCGTTTCCAACCTGCTGTTCAACGCCATTAAATTCACACCCGAGGGCGGGAAAGTTGACTTCCAGGTAAGTGAAGCCCCTATAGTGCCAAGCAACGGCTCAAAGATGCTACAGTTAATAATCACCAACTCTGGTACCGGCATTTCCGCTGAACATATTGCCAATATATTCAACCGTTTTTATCAGGTGGACGATACGCATACCCGCAAAAGTGGAGGCTCTGGCATTGGTTTGGCTTTGACGAAAGAACTGGTTGAGCTGATGGGCGGCAGCATTTCAGCAAAAAGTGAGCCTAGTCAAGAGGTCGAATTCACGGTGCTTTTGCCTGTCAGGAAGACCGCTGTCCCAAAGCCTTCTTTGCCAAAGATTGAAACGGCCATGCCGGTCTCCGGCATAAAAACCGCCGAGCTAATGAATTCAGGATCTCTGACTGCTGAAAGCCCCCTGCTTCTACTCATTGAAGATAACGCTGATGTGGCCTTTTACATTCGTAACTGCCTGAAAAGCCAGTACACTGTAATTTGGGCTGAGAATGGCCAATTGGGCATTGATAAGGCTCTGGAAACAGTGCCTGACCTCATCATTAGCGACGTGATGATGCCTGAGAAAGATGGTTACGAAGTCACACAGTTTTTGAAAAACGACGAGCGCACCAGCCACATCCCTATCATACTCCTCACCGCCAAGGCTGATAGCAGGTTCAGGATTGTTGGACTGAAACGAGGGGCCGATGCCTACCTCTCCAAGCCTTTCGATAAAAAAGAGCTGCTTGTACGAGTGGAGGCACTCATAGAATTAAGGAGGAAATTGCAAATCCGATACGCAGGGGTGCAATTATTTAACCTTCAAAAGGCTGACCCCAACAATCCCATTCCTACCTCTGAAAAAGGGGTTCAACTTGAAGAGACCTTTCTAAAAAAAGTAAATGCTGTTATTGAAAAACACCTTTCCGACTCCAACTTCGAAGTGCCCCGACTCAGTCGGGAACTGGGTATGAGCCATTCCCAATTGTACCGCAAAATAAAAGCCCTCACCGGCAAATCCATTGCCGCTTATATACGTAGTTACCGCTTGCGTCAGGGTCGGGAATTGCTCCAGACAACCGACGAATACATATCCGAGATAGCCTACAGTGTTGGCTTTTCCGACCCTGCCTATTTTTCTCGCACATTTTTCGAAGAATTTCATAAAACACCAATTGAAATACGTAACTAATTGTTTTTCAAAAAATTACACCTTTGTTCTTCATGAACTTCACCTGTTTTAACAATCCACTTTTTTTCTTTTGACCGATAACTCCAAGCTTTTGACCGATAACTCCAAGCCCAAAGGGTAGGGGCAAGGGCATCTTTGTGTGGCATGAAGTTGAACGAAGTCGTTTTTGGACTTCGGTGACTCTTCTTAATTATTTCCTCAACTAATAGAATAATGACCATGAAAAAACAATTTGCACTTTCCGTCTTCGGGATATTGTGTTTTGGGTGTTTATGTGCCCAGTCCCTCTCTCCTTCCGATGTAGTTCCCAATGGTGCAGTCAGTGAAACGAGCGAAGTTTCATTGGAATGGACCATTGGAGAGGTATTTCCCCACACTGTCTTTCACGAAAATGGAATCATTACACAGGGTTTCCAGCAGCCCATTTTACAAGTTGATCTGGTGGAAACTGGAAACGCAGCACCTTCTTCTGGGCTGGATATTAAAATATATCCAAACCCCGTAAAGGCAATTCTTACTATCAAGTTCACTTCAGAAAAGGATATGGAGCTGGACTTTGCCTTAAATGACCTTACCGGGAAAAATCTTTTATTAAATACTGAAAACACTGCTCCAGGTGAATTGGAGCTGGATATGGGCTATCTGCCTGCGGGCTTTTATTTTCTCCTTATCAAGGAAAATGATGGTGCCACTGTTCAAAGTTATAAAGTAACCAAAGTGACTTACTAACAAGAACCATTGCCCGATGCTTTAATTATGGACACCGCCCTACTTCACTCAACATTTTTTGTTTTTTGAGAAATAGCATGGAGCAACTCATCTACCTCTTTTATTGGGTTTTCTTTCCATAGTATTTGTCAAAGAACCAATTTTTAAACAACTAACCACATGAAGAATTTACTCACTGTCTTAATCGTACTAATACTTTTCACCTTAGATGGTATCGCACAAATAACACCCACTGGTATGAAATACCAGGCAGTGGCTCGTGACCTGGATGGTCAAATCCTTGCGGATAAAGCCATTTCCCTGAAGATTGCACTTTTTACGGAAGGAAATGCAAAAACCTACCAATATACTGAAGGCCATGATGCCATCACTAATAAATTAGGTCTTTTTACCTTGACCATTGGGGAAGGCAAGCACATCCAAGGTGCATTTGATCAAATACCTTGGAGTACTGATCAAGTATGGATGGAATTGTCGATTGATGATCAGGGGGGCGACAATTTTAAACTTGTTCACTCCAGCAAATTATTGGCAGTGCCGTACGCCTATCATGCGGGAACTGCAAACAAGTTGGTACAGGCGGGGGGAGTCGTGAACCCTAATGGGACTATAGATATAAAAACAGGCGTACCTTCACAGACCTGGTCACTTTTTGGTAATTCTACTACTGATCCTACTGTAGACAAACTTGGAACAACAGACCTTGCAGATTTAGTTATTGTGACCGATAACATAGAGCGGATGAGAATTTTAGAAGATGGCGATGTCGAAATAGTAAATAGCTTAAATATTGGAAATGACCTAACGGTCGAGGATAATGTGTACCTCAATACAGTGAGTGGGGAAACCATCAACAATGGCCCATTTACAGTAGCTAACCAAAGCCCCACTTTATTATCTGGAACTTTAACTGTTGATGAAGAAACGGACTTGAATTCATCTTTAAATGTGGATGGGGTCACAAATCTGAACAGTGACCTGTATGTCAATAACCAGAGCCCTACTTTACTAAGTGGAACGTTAACTGTGGATTTAGAAACAGACCTCAATTCTTCCTTAAATGTAGATGGGATTACCGACCTGAACAGCGACCTCAATGTCAATAATATGAGTCCTACCACCTTGACAGGTACTTTGTTAGTGGAAAAGGACGCCACCTTCAAGGAGCATGTAACATTAGATAATGCCAATCATGGTTCAACCAACTCAACGGATGGGGCTTTGGTTGTTGCTGGTGGTGCGGGGATTGGCGAAAACCTCAATGTTGCAGGAGACCTGAATATTGAAGGTCCCTCTATTAATCTTAATGCCCCTCCTGCTTCACTACCTATCCCTAAATTCTATGTTCACTTTGATGAGGCCAAATTTGGAGTTCCTGTAAAATTTTCAGCCAAAACAACTTTTGAAGCACCGGTTGAAATTAATAATGCAACAACGCCAATTACTGAAACAGCGCTGATAGTAAAAGCCAATGTGGCTGCAGGTACTAACAACGAAACACCCACTCACCATGTGGCGACTTTTGAAAATTTGGCAGATGGCAATGGCATCTCCATAAAAGTAAATAATAGTAATCCTCAGAATAAAAACAATTTTATCACATTCTATGGCACTGGCACCGCCACCAGTACGCCAAGCGGTGAGCCAGCTACAGATAGACCCATTAGAGGAAGAATTGAAGGGGAATGGACGGCAGCGGATTTGTTGAATAATTTAGAGTATCAAGATGACCTTAGATGGAATAAAACCGATACCGAACTGGCTTTGGGAGCGGAAATCATTGCAGGGTTAGAAGTAATTCAGGCGGGACTTAAGCTATTTGCATCAACTACCTCCTCGACCTTTTGCGCTGGTGTAGGGGCATGCGTGACGACCCCAATTCCATCCTTTATCGTCTCGGCAGGGGCAGACTTCGTTTTACAAACAGCCAACTTTGGGGTTGCAGCCGCTGATGCGATAATTGTAGCACAAGTAGAAACTGATTTTATAAATCGGCATAGAGAATTGCTTGGTATCACCGTTGCTTCCGGTAGTGAAGATTACGCTGAGTATTTACCGAAATTAAATCCCGAAGAAAAATTTTCTTATGGCGATATTGTTGGTGTAGAAAATGGATTCATTACCAAAAACACTCGGGATGCAAGCAAGATCATGGTGATTTCCCTCAAGCCAATCATAGCAGGTGGCTTACCACCAGATGCAGATGTTTCGGATTACGAGTTGGTGGCGTTTATGGGTCAGGTGCCAACGAAAGTTGTCGGGAAGGTTAATCCAGGCGATCATATTTTGCCAAGTGGATACAATAATGGTTTTGGAATAGCGAAGAGCCCTGAATTTATGAGGCCACAGGACTTTAAGAAAAGCTTGGGAGTTGCATGGGAAGGAAGTAGGGAAGGAGAAGATTATGGATATGTAAATACAGCCATTGGATTAAATTCCAACGCTCTGGCAGATGTTGTCCAAGAGCAAGAAGCGAAAATCCATGAATTGGAAGAAAAAATGGAGCGCAACAATTCAATTCTCGCAGAGTTGGTTCCAGGTTATGCGGAAGCCTTAAATATGGAGCAATCTCATCCTATAGACCATGACCATGATCACGCGGTAGAAGAGCATTTACCAAATACGACAAATAATGTGAAAGACCTGTTTGTTGAATCAACAGTTGATCAAATAATTTATTTCCCAATTGAATCTGAGCATTTAGAAGAAAGCTTTAGGGTAGCTGAAGAAATAGCAAAAAAGGAATACGAAAAAAGAGGAATTGATATAAATATACATCCCTTCTGGAATAGAATATATACCGATCCAAGCTACAAAGAAGAGGTCATGCATAACATGGCAACAGAATTAAAATATTCCATGCATACACATGAGAGTATCAATGAAAATATGTTGGAAGAAAAGAAATAGAACCTGCATTCCTGAATCTTCTGATCACCTTATTCACTGCATCGTGAAAAAAATCAGGAGCATTTTATCTTTTATGATTTTCATGAAAGATTGACAAATAGTAGGCAAGGAGGTATTCGATTAATATACATAATCTTAATTGCATACCACCTTTCCTACTTCTCACTCCACTAATTTCTTTGGTTCATCACGGATTTTTACGGGAAATGAAAAAAGTACTTTTTTCATTTCCCGTAAAAACCGCCTGTGGCGGAGAGAGAAAAATTGAAAATTTTTCTCTCTCCGCCAAAATCCATGAAGAACCATTTCTTTCAATTCCAATAACATGAAAAATCTTAAATATATGCATTCGCTGATACAGCGACTCATGCTTTGGTCAATCTTCTTGTTTCTTTATTGCCCTCCAGAATTGGTAGCACAAAAAATGGTCATCTTGCCCAGTGACGGTTCCTCCTCGCAGGCGAGTGTCCCACAGGACGGCCTTCGATATCAAAGGCAATACTATTTAATTACTCCTGCAGAAATGGCTGCTTCTGACATTGTGAACGGGAATAACCTGAACGCCTTGGGGTTTACCCTTGCCACAGCTCAAGATAACGTGACAGAGGAAGTGACCTACACCTTTCCCAATGCTCCCCATGAGTCAAATTCAGAATCGGGTAGTACACAAAGTACGCTCGCATTTCCGGGTTTGCCAGCTGGTTCTGAAATTATTAGCGCTACCTTGAATTTATCTAATATTGAAGCTTTCGACCCTTCTTGGAAGAGCGAATTCAGAGTGAGTTTATCAGGTCACTACACTTTGGGTGAGTTTTCAGTATCAAACGATGATAATCCTGGAACTATTAATTCGCATAGTGAAGCCCTGGCCAATTTCCCTATTACAGGAGGAAACATAAATTTAGTGCTTAGAGAATCATTCAATGATTCAAGTGTTAATCCCGATGCCACGATGCAGTCCGCCAGCATTACCCTTGTTTATAAAGTTCATGGACTACTCAAGCTATATCTGAAAAATACAACAGATACCGAACGGGCGGTAGATGCCACCTGGACAGAGGTTTCCAGCACCACCACATCGGTAGATATCAATGGATTGGATCCCGGAAATTATGAGTGGCGGGTTAAAGAGGGAAATTCAGGAAGCAGTTCCCCGTTTTCAGATATCCTGGCTTTTTCAACTGCAAAACCGACGGAGTGTAACCAACCCGAAAATTTGTCCACTACAAGCATTGGTCCGAGTGCAGCTACCTTTAATTGGACAGCCCCGCTTTCAAATGGGTTTACCGCCTACAAGGTTGAGTATAAGAATATTACAGAGTCAACTTGGTCGCTTGCTGCCAATACCACTTCAACATCTTTCACTCAATCAGGTCTTAGTGCCAATACAACCTATCAATGGCGAATCAGTACAACATGTGGAACTGAGTCCTCTTCAGAGAATGGCAGTATTTTCACCACCACAGATAATTTCTGTAACTCAGTAGGTGGTTCTGCTTCAGGAGGCGCTACTGGCTTGGATACAACCTTTACGGTTCAATGGAATGCGGCCACAGGCGCTACCCGATATGAAGTTCGATACCGAAGGGAGGGGACTTCTTCATTTACAACTCTTTCATCTTTTTCCACCGCTTTAACTATAACAGGGTTGGAAACGGGAACTACCTATGAATGGCAGGTAAGAGCAGTTTGCGACGATAGTGGCACTATCCGCAAAGGAGTATTTTCATCCGTTTCCACCTTTGCTACAAGTACGCCGCCTACTCTTTATCCGCCAGCTGAATTAAAAACCAATGTAAAAAACGACACTGATGTGGGTTTGTCCTGGAATGCAGTATCGGGTGCCACAGAATATACCATTCAATACCGTATAAAAGAATCTGTTTCTTGGACTTCCATAAATCCAGATGTGGACATGACACTTGTGCACAATGATTTTTTTGAAATACCGGATGTCGTTGGGCCCTATTCTATTCCTTTTTCAAGTTCATTTGCATACACTGGAGGCGGCCTTTATGTGGCCTGGGAATATACCAGGGCTGATGGGGTACTGGCTGATTTGAATACTGCTTTAACCAATTCCACAGGCATCCTTGTAGAAAAAGACCCCAGTGATACGACGAAGGTTATAAAATCTTTTTTCAGTTTTGGTACAGAATCGGAAGTGAGCACGACAGCACACCGTGAACTATTACTATCTACTTTTTTCAGGCCTAAGACACATGTTGAATCTAGTGACCGGGTGGATATTGCGGAAGTGTCAGTGATCTATGCTTTGGGTCATCATGCCATTTCCTTTGCAAATCCTTCCCCCGTTTCAGCTTTGGTGAAAAACAATTCAGGCTCTTCAAAGAGCTTTGATGTTTCCCTGACCATAAAAGATGAGGACGGCAATACAGTTGCTGGGCCTTTTACCCAAAACATATCTGTTAATGGGAATGCAAGCCAATTGGTTTCTTTTACAAATTGGACTCCAACGATTGCGGGGAACTACACAATAGAGGTTTCCATTCCCCAAGCAACGGGTGAAAATGCTTTAAAGAATAATAGTAGTACTTACCCACAGGTCGTAAATCCTTATATACTGGGTTATGATGACAGTTCCCCCGCTGTTACCTCAGCTGGTTTTGGAACAGGTTCGGGATTACTGCTAAATCGGCATACCATGGATGGCTGTGGCCGAATAAATGCAGCACAAGTTTATTTAGCTTTTTCTTCCAGCGATCAAGAGGTTTATGCCGTTGTTTTAGATGCCGGAGGTTCTGAGCTGGATCGCTCCGCTTCTTTCATACCGACTGAATTGGACGTAAATGCCTATCATACTTTCTATTTTCCAAATACCCCATTAATTTCAAGCGGAGCAGATTATTACATCGGTCTGGCACAGACAGCATCAACTGATGCGTATAACCCTGTCGGCGTGCAATGGAAACAGAGGACATAAGGACTGCTACCTATTATAGAGCAAATCTGAATGGAAGCAATTTAACGGATACGCCAGCCCCAGGCAGATTAATGATACGTGCGGAAATTGTCCCAGATGGCGTTATTCCAGTCATCAACGGCGATCCTACGCTGTGTGCAGCGAACCCCAGTAACACCCTCAGTGTAAGTGGTGAAAGCCGTCGGTTTGCTAACCAATATACAGCTTATACCATTGATGGAAATGCTCAAACTGTTACGACCGATGCGTCTAGTCCTGCTGATATTTTGGGTTCTCCCGATATTTATCCCAACTATGGAGTTGGTTCAGGACAATGGATAAGTAACGCAGTTGGAATAAATACAACTGAAATAATAACCTTCGTTTTTTCTGGTCCAGCAGCGCCAATTACATATATCGATATTTACGAAACCTACCGGAGGGGAGAAGTTACCATAAAGGCTGAAGCTAAAAATGGAGGAATATGGGTTCTATTGAATCCCACCAATACCCCAGCGCCAATTTCACTTGAAGAAGCAAGAATAAACCGACTTGAATTTGCCTCAACCGGCTTTAATGTTTCAGAAGTCCGCCTTACAGTTACTTCTGATACTAATGAACCTGGCGGCACTAGTGTTGGAATTGATGCTATAGGAATCGGAAAACAGGAAGCAACTAACTTCCCTGATTATTTATGGTCACCCAATGGGGAAACGACAAGTAGCATCAGCGCAACTATTATTGGTACTTATACTGTTACCACAGATGTTACGGGATGCGCACAAGTTGCCAGTATTGAACAAACTGACCCTGTCAAGCCGACCATAAGCATAGGAGCAGGTGAAATCACTTCATTCTGTGTAGGGGACGGCAGTGTTACCCTTACATCAAGTGAGTCAGAAGGTAATACTTGGAGTCCGGGAGGAGCTACTACTCAAAGCATTACTATTAGTCAGGTAAGTGAAAGTGGAAACTATACCGTAACCTTCGATGATGGCAATTGCACTGCTACTTCTGATCCGGTCAGGTTACGGTGCATGCGCTGCCTGTCGTTACCATAAGCGGTTTGCTTGGAATTTGTCCAGCAGGTTCAACTGCATTGGATGCTGGTTCTTTTAGTAATTCGACTTACTTATGGTCAAATGGAGCGACTACGCAAGGCATCAGTCCCATTACCGCGGCAGGTACCTACTCAGTGACTGTTACGGACATGTTTGGTTGTACAGGGACACAAAGTGCCACTACTTTTGACGTTGTACCGCCCGCCCCAGTCATAACTGGAGACCTGCAATTTTGCCCGGGAGATGTGGGCGTTTTGGATGCTGGTTTTTTCAACAACACAACTTACCTATGGTCAACAGGAGCAACCACGCAAACGATCAGCACCACCACGCCAGGCACTTTTTCTGTAACTGCAACTGATCAATATACTTGCACTGGAAGCAACACCGCGGTAGTTAGCCTTTATACGCCTCCAACACCTGTAATTTTGGGAGGTGTCTTGTGTGCAGGAAATACCGCTACATTAGAATTAGGTGTACAGTATAGCGCCTACTCTTGGTCAACAGGTGAGACTTCTAATTCGATTACAGTGAATATGGCACAGACCTATTCCGTCACTGTAACCGACGCCAATGGCTGTACAGGAGTTGACGACATACTTGTTGTTGCTGATGCCTTGCCTGAAAAACCAGGGCCTATTACAGGGCCTACAGATGCTATTTGTGGAGCGACCAATCTGGTTTATACGATTGATCCTGTAGCTAATGCATCTCATTATGTATGGATGTTGCCTGATGGAGTAACGGATGTTTCGTCTGTTCAAAATACAACGTCACTGACCGTAAATTTTGAGTCTGATTTTTATGGAGGTGATATTATTGTCGCAGCTTCAAACGATTGTGGACAAAGCCCTTCCATCGATCCAACTTTTATTACCGTAACTATTACAACGGCAGATAATGACGGGGATGGTCTTTGCGCCACTTTTGACCCAGATGACAATGACCCATGTAACCCTGATCCAAATTCGATAGCCTGTGATCCGTGCGTCACATTTGACACGATTGCTGGTAATCCCAACTTTTGTGCAGGGGGTTCAACGATGTTGGATGCGGGGGCTGGATATAGTTCTTACCTATGGTCAACTGGTGAAACAACACAATCCATTACGGTTACGACAGCAGGGGTGTTTAGTGTAACCATCACGGGAATAAACGGATGTACTAAAAGCGATTCCTTTACTACCAATATTTCTGGGGTAATACCTGATTCACCGGGGCCCATTACCCCACCAGCAGGAGAACTTTGTAATGCAACGAATGTGAGCTTTTCGATTGATCCAGTACCCAATGCCACTTTTTATGTTTGGAAAATACCGGAACATATTACAATTGTATCCGGTCAGGGTACCACTACATTGACTGTTGATTTTGAACCTGATTTTTTAAGAGGGGATATTGTTGTTGCGGCCGCAAATGCCTGTGGGCAAAGCACTACCATTAATCCTACGTTTATCACTGTTTCGACAACTGACAAGGATGGCGACGGGGTTTGCGTCAGCCTTGATCCCGATGATTTTGATGGATGTGTTCCTAGTTCAACATCACCAGCATGTGATCCTTGTAGTATTTTGGATGAAGAAAGTTTTGAAGCAAATTTTGGGATATGGAATGACGGAGGTGATAATTGTAAACGAATTAAATCAAATGCCAATACCGGTAGTTATAGTATAAGGATACAAGATGACGAGGGAGCGGCTTCATCTATGTTTACTGATATACTTGATCTATCTGCTTCCACCTTAGTAAACTTTCAGTTTTCATTTTATACAGAAAGTATGGAAAATGATGAGGATTTTTACCTGGAAATTTCAACCGATGGAGGGGCTTCCTATGCCATTTACCAGGAGTGGAACAGTGGCATAGAATTTCTGAACAACGTCAGGTACAATGAATCCTTTTCTGTCAATCACCCTTTTACCAGTAATACCCGGTTCAGGTTCAGGTGCGATGCTACCAATAATAATGACCAGGTTTTTATTGATGATATTGCAATCGAGATTTGCGATATATCATGCATCGTGGGCGCTCCTTGCGACGATGGGGATGATTGTACAACCGATGTTTACGATGTCAATTGCCAATGTATTGGCACCTTCATAGACAATGACGGAGACGGTGTTTGCGCTGCCGACGATCCTGACGATAATGATGGTTGCATTCCCAATATTAACACATCAGCTTGCAGTATTTGCCCAGTATTTATAACTGACGGTTACGAATCCGACTTTGGCAATTGGAACGACGGAGGAGTTGATTGTGAACGGACTACTTCCAATGCCAATACGGGAACTTATAGCATAATAATAAAGGATGATTCAGGAGCGGCTTCCTCCATGTTTAGTGATGTACTTGATCTATCTGCTTATCCCGAAGTGAATTTCGGGTTTTCCTACTATACAGAAAATATGGAAGCTAACGAGCGTTTTGTATTCGAAATTTCTACAGACGGGGGATCAAATTATTCCGTTTACCGAGAGTGGATAAGCGGCACAGACTTCCAAAACAATACAAGGTTCAATGAATCTTTTGCTGTCACTCATGCCTTCACCAACAACACCAGGTTCAGGTTGAGATGTGATGGTTCGAATAATAGCGATCAGGTTTATATCGACGATGTTATTGTTTCATTATGTTTTGATCCGCCAGTCCAGCTTATTGGAAACAATCCAGATTCTACCGATCAAGTTCCACCAAATGTATTGGCAAATGGAGAGAAGGATATTGTTGTTTATCCAATACCTGCTAGGGATGTGCTAAACATTTACTCGAAAGAAATTTCCGGTATAGTGGGTAGAATATTAATGTACGACTTGCATGGCAGGGAAGTATTAAATGTAACATTTGATAGGTTTCATCCCGAAGTTATACAACTTCCCATACATCACTTGGCAAGTGGAATGTATTTTTTAAAGCTTCAAAGTGGTCCAGAGAAGTTTAAGATTCAAAAAGTGATTATTGTAAAATAACTTTATTCGGTTGATGACCAACCATAAATAAAATTTCAGCATAAAGTCCAATTTTTCTGCATTGGGCTTTATGCTGATTTTTTTAAGGTAATAAAGAAACGAATTCAACCACAAAAATGACGAACCAAGTTTGCGATCTCCATTGGTTTTTCCAATGGCACTAAATGACTGGCATTTTCAATAATCTCAAACTGGGCGTTGGGTTGTATTTTTTTCCATTTATCCCAAATCGGTGGATATAATAAATTAGTACCTGAAGCTTTAATGGCTAGAGTGGGTTGTGACAACTTGGCGAGATATTTCCAAGCGCTGGAAGGCGTGCAATAAACCTGTGCTTCCCAATATTTGGAATATAACAATGTGGCACTTCCATCAGAATTTTCCTTTATGCTCCCATCAATAAATTCTGAAAATATATCATCGGGAATTAAACGGAATATTTTTTTACCTCTTAGCGAATAATAAGCTGCTTCATTCGATTCCCATTTATCTTTTCTTTTTAAAGCAATTTTTGCAATGGGTAAGTATTTTTTCGTAAACCATAGCGGTGTAATTTTATTTAACCAGTAATATTTATTTAAAAACAATACAGGGTCAATTAAAACAATATGGCTAAACAGGTCGGGCCTTTTTGCAGCAGCAATAATGGTTGCCACGCCGCCCATTGAATGACCTATGCCTATAATATTTTTTAAATTATTTTCATCTAAAAAATGAATTAAGTCATTTGCTAAAATATGCCAAGTATTAAATTTATTTGGATCGGAATTTTTCCAAAGCGGTCGCTGATGCACAGCCAATACATGGAAGTCAGCGGAAAGTTCTTTCAATAATGTGTTGTAACAGCCTGGAGGAAAACCGTTGGCATGGGCGAAATGGATAGTACGCCCAATTCCTCCAAAGTCGGAGAAGGGTATTTTTGAATTCAATTTTATAAGATGAATTTTTCAACAACCCTCTGCAATATCCGAGGGTCTATTTTTTCAATTGAATGCTGGACACCCTTTAAAACCAATAGTTCTCCATTTGGCAAATGGTCCGCTACCTTTTTTGATTCTTCGATAGAAACCATTTTATCTTCATTTCCAACAGCTACCAGCACCTCATTTTTTATTCCCTTAAAATCATCTTCATTTAATGCATTCCCATTTCCCAGTCCGTGCATCATGTCGGCTGTATTTTGTAAAACAACTTTCCAATCGTTGGGTTCGTGGCGAGCCCTTAGCATGGTTGCAAATTTTGGGACTTTTTCCTCAATGATTTTTGGGTTCAACATTTTTATTTCTTTAGCTGCTGTTTCGGGCGTCCAGTCGAATTTGGTGGCGAGAGTTATTATTTTATCAATTTTGTTTGGATGTTTTTTAGCGCAAAATAAAGCAACATATCCGCCCATGCTATAACCAAAAATATCACATGAATCTATTTCATTTTCGTTTAAATATTGTAAAATATTTTCTGAAAATAGTTTATTGGAAAAAGCTTTGTTCGTTGCCTTTCCGCCATGTCCTAAAAAATTAAAAGCATGAACTTTATATTTATTTTCCAATAAGAGCTTTAAGCCATCAAATTGTTTTTTACAACCAAGTGCGCCATGTAAAAGCAATAAGTCTTTCATTTTTTAATAATCTCAAAAAATTAAAAAGAAGTCGTGTTAGCACTTACAGTGCTAACACGACTGGTGGGCTTTGGCAAAAATATGTTTTTAATAAGGAATTGAAAAAATGTAGAGCAATGGGCTGTGTTTATTTTTTATTTAATATCCAATCGAAAACCTAAATAAATCTCTCTCCCAGACAATGGCGCATAGGCATAGACAGTATCAAAATAATCACTAAATCCAGCTGGAGCATTTGGGTCATTATATCCAATAAGTGGCGAAATGGGTTGCCGGTAATTGAAAACATTTTCCACTCCCCCATAAATTTCTAAGTTCTTTTCTTTAAAAGTTTTGGTTATTTGGAAAGTATGCCGGGACCAAGTTTTTGACCGGATGGGGCGAGGGGTACTGGATAGCGTTCCGTGCTCATCCAAGTCAAAAACTGTAGGTAACTGCATTGGTCCAGTTAAGTTAAATGTCCATGCTAACATGGTTTTTTGTTTTCTAAAACGGTAATTCATAGTACCGGTACTGCTGAAATTAGGAGCAAATTCAACAGCGGCTTTTTCAAATTGATTATTGCTATTTTTTTCTGTCTGAGTGACATCTTGCAAGGTGACACCAAGATTGAAAGAAAGTGGAAAAACAAAATTTTGAGCAAAACTCAAACTCACTCCTTTGCTGATTGCATGCCCATCTGAGTTGGCATAAATGATCTTGTTGGGGGTATCATAATCGGGAATAATTTTATTATTGAAATAGGTATAGAATGCGTCAATATCGAACGAACCTTGACCACCGAATAAATTATGGACTTGATTGAAATTCAGGGAAATATTCCATGAGCGTTCAGGCGACAATTCCTCTTCTAATTCCACTTCCCGTTGTCCAGTCACAAAGGCGTGATCTTCCGTGAAAAGGTTGACCACCCGAAAGCCCGTGCCCATATTTAAGCGGATCGTTGACCATTCGCTGGTCTTGTATTTTACATTGAGACGAGGTGCGAAAATGAACCCATGCTTTGTATAATGATCCAAACGTGCGCCTGTTAATAAGGTGAATTTTTTAGAAGGGGCCCATTCGTTCTGAGCGAATAAACCTGGGATAGTTTGCAGGTTGGGTTGGTTGTGGTCTTCTTGTCTGGTTGCGATGGTGTTGTCATCGTAATTTTGAGAACGAATAGTAGTCCCAACAATTAAGTTGTGTTTACCTAAGTCTTTGTCCCACAAAAAGTTAGCGTAAGAAATTTGTTGCTTGGCCACATAATGGTCGCTGCCATAATAACTATCTTGGTCGTGATGGCTAAAAGAGAAATCCAGCTTGAAACTTTCTTCAAAAGGCAAATGGTAAGTCCCAAAAAATTCAAAACGGTTGGTGAATATGCTTTCCCCATAAATTTGATCGCTGCCCCTGATTTTCTTGTATGCCCTGTTTTTCAAATAATCAAAAACACCATTGTGCCGATCTTCATATAAGTATTTAGCCGCCATAAAAAATGGTTTTCCATCCTTCCTATCCAATGACCATTTTGTAAAAACGGAAATGCGGTCCGTACCAACTACATCGCCAAACCCATCGGCTACCTCATCGTGAAAATCATTGACATAAGCATAGTCGGTTCCGATAAAGCCATTCCATTTACCAATAGTTGGGGAAAAACCCATGTTGCCATACACTTTCTTATGGGTCGTACTCCTGATATCGGCAGAGAAAATTGGCTGCCGTTTTGGGTCTTTGGTGATAATATTGATGACCCCAGCCACTGCCTCCGAACCATATAGCGTGGAACTCGGCCCTTTCACTATTTCCATCCGATCAATGACGGAAGCGGGTATTCCATTCAAACCATAGACCGAAGCAAGGTTGCCAAACATGGGTGTTCCGTCCATCAATACTGCGGTGTATGGGCCTTCCAATCCGTTGATACGCAAGCTGTTAGTGCCGCAAACGCCACATTCAACCACTTCCTCTACCCCATTGACCATTGCGATGCTCTCGACCAAATTTATTGGGGAGCGGTTCTCTTGCAAGAATTTGCCGGTTACGACCTCCACTTTAATCGGTGAATCTTTCAAAAAGGTTCTTTTCATAGTGCCGGTAACGACTACTTTTTCCAACCCAAGCACATCTTCTATCAGCTCGATGTTCCCTAGTTCGGTTGGGTTCTGCCCATTGAAATTAAAGCTTATAGTTTTCGATTGGAAGCCGATAGCAGTGACCAGCAATTCGTGGTCACCTTTTGGCACATTAGGTATTTGAAAATACCCTTCAAGGTCAGCACTTGCCCCGAGGTTGAGCCCTTTGATGGCAATATTAGTGTATGGGATCCCGCTTTCATTTGATTGGATTCTTCCCTGAACGGAATACGGCTGACCTGAAAGGTTGTATGAAAGAACTAACAGGGATAGTATATGGAAGCAAATTCGTCGCACTGATAAATATTTTCAGCAAAGGTAAATTAAAAAATTAAGTTTGCTTAAAAATATTTTTGATAAATTCAGAAACGAAATCGAAATCAACCGAAATACTCCTTCCAAAACCTGCAAATGTTTTGAGGATCAATCGAACCGCCCTTCTGTTTTTCCTGCATTCAAAATCTGGGTGAGCTTGGGGCGGCCAGGGAGGGAGAGATAAACCATATTGGTCTGCTTTCTAAATTTTTCAATCAATAAACAATTGGAAACCAAAAGGTTAGGGTTTGTATGGAGATTTATTTTCCCAGAATGGAAAACGACCATCACTTGGTCTTCCTTTTCTTTCATTTCCGAAAATGCCAAATGAACCGGCTGACCCGATAGGCTCAATTTTACTTTTTTCAAAATATAACTGGAGGCGGAATCTGCCGCCAGATTTGGTGATTGCGGGTCACCATATAAAGTTTCCTTCAAATCATCCTGAAAAACATAAAAACGAACATCAAAGATTTCTTTTTCTTCAATGTAAGTGATCTCGCAGACGCTCATTTTGAACGGGTGAAAAGTAGTCGAGCAATCAAAAGGATATGCAATAAGCAAGTGAAAAAAGATCAGCAGTCCCATCTAGGAAGTTTTGGACAAAGATAGAGGTTGAAGGTTAAAGTAAGGTTATGCTGCAAAGTGTTAATGGAGATTTGGTTAATTTTCAGAATTTACTAGGCCTGAAGCTCACTTCAACACTCTGGGTTGTGTGCCAGGAGTACATAAACCTGCCCATTTTGTTTCAACAACTGAATTACCTGTGTCAATAATAAAAAGGTGTCCAAATAAGAGGGTGGAAATACAATGGTTCTGTTCACAGATAACAAGCTTTTTACAGTATCAGGGAAAGCGCCTGGTTTTTTTGATACACCAAAACCAATTCAACCGATCCCTACTTCACGATCACCACGTCCCCTTTCTTCTCAACGACCCTGCCCGCACCATCAACGTACCTTATATAATAGACAAACACGGCGGGGTTCAGCGGCCTGCCCCGGAACGTCCCGTCCCATGCGATTTCGGGGATGCCCTTCCATGAAGCGACCTGCCCACCCCACCTTTCAAAGACCACCGCCTCCTCAAACTGCGCAACCCCTATTGGTGGCAATACCGACCAGATGTCGTTCACGCCGTCGCCGTTGGGCGAAAAGGCGTTGGGGATGTAAATGTCCTGTCGCAGAAGCGTGATGATGAAGCTGCTGCCATAGTTGCACCCCGACGAATGGGTGAAGGTTGCTTCCACGGTCACGTCGTCAAACGGTGAAATGGATGTGGCGAGGCAGGTATCGCAGGAAAATATACTGCCCGGCGACCAGACGACACGCCATTCCGTTGGGTCGAGGCCGAGATTCATGTCCAACATTTGGCCTGTTTGGAGGGTGTGGTCTGGTTGTTTTGGCAGGACAGAAGTATCAGGGATCGGCGGCAGGGCGATGGTGAAGCCCACTTCACAGTTGGGTTCGGCTGACAGTTGCACCGAGGCAGTGCCCCCACCCTGATATGTTGTCTGTTGGGAAGTATCACCGTTGCTCCAGAGGATATCCCATTGGCCGTTGGTGGAAATGCTGACAAAGGCTTCGAGGTTTTCGCAATCCACTTGTGCATTGGGGCCGCTGGAGCCTTCCAGTTCAGTGACGGTAATGGTATGGGTGGAGTCGCAGCCATTGGCCGCGGTGAAGGCCAGCGACACCTCTCCCGTCCCCTTCACCCACTGGTTGTTGATGAGGACGGAATCGCCGGGGCAGAGTTCAACGGTTTCCGAGGTCTGGGCAACGTTTTCCATCCCGACCCAAGTTGAAAGCACAGTTTTGCAGGGCGGGGCATCAAGGGTGTCCACATAAAGGCCGCCCGTTTCCACCCATTGGTTTTGGAGGAAAACGGAATCACCCTCGCACAGGGCGAGCGTATCGGATATTTGCCCGAGGGGCATTGTTTCCACAACAAAAACCTGTGTGCTGTCGCACCCGTTTGCCCCAGTGGACACTTCGCTGTAAGTGCCGGGCGCCGTTATATAATTTCCAAAAACAAATATGGAATCGCCCTCGCAGATTGAAACACTGTCCGTTTTTACTACATGAAAAACCGTTGTTATTTCCACTTCGTAAATGGTGTCGCAGACATCTGGGGAAATGACGGGCACGGTGTGCAGCCCCGCCGACGAAAGCCATTGGCCTCCGACAAGGGCAGAATCCCCTTCGCAGAGCGAAAAGGCAACCGGGGCAATGGTCGGGGATGCCTCCGAGATGGCCACTTCGTAGAGGGTATCGCACCCGCCCGATTGAGAGGTGGCGGCCACACTGTAGCTACCAAAACCCGATAACCATGTGCCACTTACCAGAACTGAATCACCACCGCAAATATTAAAGGAAAGGCTTTGTTGGATGACAGGGGCGACCAGCACTTGGATGGCTTGGGTACTGTCGCAACCCACAGTACTGGCAAAGGTTTCTTCCAAAAAGGCCTCCCCGTTGACCCACTGGCCAAACACTTCCACCGAATCGTTTTCGCAGATATAAATGGTATCGAGGTTGGAAACGGGCGGTGTTTCCATCAACTGCACTTCGTAAACGGTGTCACAGCCCGTTTGTGAAGCGGCCGTTATTTCATAAAAACCTGCCTCCGTAAGCCATTCCCCACCGACCTGTGCGGAATCTCCCACACATATTTCAAATGACAATGGGACATGCGACAAAGGCGTGACCAGCACCTGGAACGACTGCAAACTGTCGCAGCCAACAGCGCTGGCAAAGGTTTCTTCCAAAAAGGCCTCCCCGTTGACCCACTGGCCAAACACTTCCATCGAATCGTTTTCGCAAATAACAATAGTATCGAGGTTAGAGGTGGGGAGTAGTTCAGTCAACTGCACTTCGTAAACGGTATCGCAGCCTACCTGCGAAGGGGCAATTATTTCATAATAACCTTCCCCTGTCAGCCACCCACCTGCGACCAAAATGGAATCGCCCTGACAGGCTTCCAATGCTAAAGGGACATGGGGCAAGGGATTGACCAGCACCTGAAAGGATTGCAGGCTGTCGCAACCAGAGGAGCTGATAAAAGTTTCCTCCAGCAAAGCCTCTTCCCCGACCCATTGGCCGAACACCTCAATAGAATCGTTCCCACAAACGGTAAGCGAATCGAGATTGGAGATAGTCCCCGCCACTTCAAGGTCAAGGAACACAAGGCTGTCGCAACCATTGATGTTGGTGGCCGTTTCGGCGTAGCTGCCACTGTCCTTGAGCCAACTACCATTGAAAAAGAGGGAATCGCCCTGACAGATTTCCCGTTGGAAAGCAAGGGTGTCCCTTGGATTGACGGAGAGGCCCAACAGGACAAAGCTGTCGCAGCCGTTCAAAGGGAACTCGTACTGCCCCGCATCCGACAATTGGCTGCCCATGAAATCCAATATCCCGCCTTCGCAAATTTCCCTGTTTTCTTCAACAATGGTTTTTTGTATAATGGAAAATTCCACCGTATCGGCGCTGAAACAGCTTTCCTCGCCCACCACTACTATGAGCGAAAAGGATGTATCGGATGCGACAGTTACATCCATACAGGAATCGCAACTTACATTGGCGGCTGGCAGCCATTGAACAAAATCATAATCCCCTGTGAGGTTATAATTCACCCCTTCGCCGGGGCAGGCCGTTATATTCGCACCAAGGTCAATGTCATCCGTGTTGTCGATCGTAATGTGTACCGTATCAGAGTAAACATTGCCACACTGGTCTGTGGCCGAGACAAAATGCGGCCCTTCGAAACTGGAAGAATAAATGGAATCCAAAGTGCCATCGCTCCATAGGTAGGAGATGAAGCCACTTCCTGCATTGAAGGTGACAACTTCGCTCTCGCATTTGGTTATATCGGGGCCGAGGTCAAGCGAAAGGGGCGCAAGGTCAAAGGCGGTGACACTCACGTTGTTCGCATAGTTGCACTCAATGATATTGGTCGAGGGAAACGAAAAAGGCGTGGGGACAGAACCAGGGTCATTGATAGTTGCATAAAGGCCGTCCAAGCCAGATGGTGGTATGGCAAAGGACAGACAGACCGTATCCACTTGGGCCGTATCGGAAATGTTGACGACAGTGGTAGCCAGTGGAGCTGCACTGGTAGCCAGTGGGTCGTCGGGGTAGCACGCAATACCGACCGTTTCCGTGACTGGACGGCTGCCTACATTGATCACTTCCATGCAGACCGTGAGGCTATCTGGTGTACATCCGTAGTCCAGGATTTCAATTGACAAGTCGGCGGCGGGGAACTGCACACACCCTTCCTGCGTGCGGTAGGTCGCTTGAGCAAGGAATGCATTGTAAGGTGTGGGGCAGGTAGGCCGCAGGCAGTTTTCATGGCCTTCTAAAGTGGCCGCCTGGTTCTGCGGCTGCCGTGGTATGGTGAGGTCGTCGTTGACGTTGGTGACGTGGTAGCCATACTGGTTCCAGACGGAACGGGCGGGTGCCCAGGGTGCGCCTGCGGATTCGAAACAGTATATGCGGAGGTTTTCAAAGTCGTCATTATCGTTGCCGTGGATTAATATTTCCGCTTCCCCATCATTGTCCACATCGGCGATAATGGGATATTCCATCCCAGTCCCGCTTATCATTGGGTAGGAGGCAAGTGTGTTGCCCGTGCTTCCTTCCAAGATACGCAGATCGGTTTCATCCCTGTAAACGAGTTCCTGCCTGCCATCCTGGTTGAAATCGAACATGGTGATACCTGTGTGACCTGTTCCATCCGTAGTAGGCAGACTGTAGAGCAGCTTCAGTTGCTGAGTGCCATCATACTCGTACATCCTTAGTTCGTTCACGAAAGTCATCCCAATTTCAGGTGAACAATCACCGCTTATATCCCCAACAAATGGGACTCCACCAATATCACCTGCAATAGCAGAAGCAATAATGCTGCTGTTGCGGGGGTCCCATACCCAGATGCCCCCCCCATCCGGGTAGTTCCGATCGCTCACCACAATGACATCAAGCTCACCATCCATATCAATGTCGCCCACGGTTGTGAACCCATCGGTCACAGGGTTCGGGGCAGATATTGGGGTCATCACGTTCCCAGCTGTTCCATCGGTGTTGTTTATTTCCACTTGATAGACCGTGTTGCCTGCTGCCAACTCCAGCCCCGGCGAGGGGAGGAGGTCTACAGCAATGGTATGCTTTCTTATACATGGTGTCGCACCACCATAATAGTTACATCCCAAACTCATATTTCCGCTAAAAAGCAGTTTCCCTGTTTGCGAATTAAAAATTTCGTCGCCTACATATAGTTCCGGGATGCCATCCCCATTGAAATCAGCAATATTGACCAACGTTCCCCTATAATCTTTCAATTGCTCGGATTCCCATAGCAATGTACCATCGTCTCTGTGACAATAAATTTTGTCAAAGTGCAGTGAAAAGATTTCTGCTCCCCCACTAAAATCAGTGTCGGCGATCGAAATGATATTGCCATAGGTTTCGTCTGAATAATCAAACTCCAATTCCGTTTGGCCCGTCGTTCCGTTAATGGTGACCATGTCGTAATCTGGGGGCGCTACCCACCAGTCACCAATGACTTTTGGGCTGATAATGTCCACCGTACCATCCATATTGACGTCCCCCACGGCAACTTGCGGGGCTATCAATGAAAGGTCGGCAATCACATCGGAGACCCACTTGATCTTCATCCCGAAGGCAGGAAAGCTGTCAGGCAGGAACTCGCAGTTGACAGGGCAATAAGCTTGATACGCCCCATCATTGCAGGGACAGTCCTGATCGAAGAGATCAACCATCCCGTCCCCGTCGTCGTCCAACTGGTTGTTGCAGATTTCCACCCCGTCCGGTGCCAGTTGGATGTATTCACAGTGTTGGTCATCGCAAAGGCCGTTGCCAGCAAGCAGGCACAACTGGATGTATTCCAAGTTAGTAATGTCAAGTGAATCGGTAGGGTTGGAAGATGTAAAAAGGACACTGTCAGCCCCATCTTTGACCGTCCATTGCAATGAATCTGCATTGGTGGACTGGTCGCTGAACACCAGCCAGTCGCCGTTGATGGCATAAACGAACTCGGCTTTGACCGGGCAGGTGACCGTCACGGTCGTTTCAAAGATTTCCCCATCACATTCTATCAGCCCATTGCCCGCTTCCAACCGTATCGTATAATCCCCTTCCTGCCAGAAAGTGTAAATAAGGTCGGTCCCGCTGGAAATGAAAGTGCCGTTGACGTACCAGTTGAACTGATCTGCATTGGTCGAAAGGTTGGTGGCCGTTGCCACATCGCCAACCTCAAAGCCCGCCCCGTTGACCGTAAAAAGGGCGTCCGGGGGCGAGGCGCAGGGCGGCAGGCATGCCTTGGAGGAGAACAGGCTTGACCTCGCCATTTCCAGAAAGAACAGCATGCGGTCTTTTTGCCCCTGGGTGAAACGGTCACGGCAGAACTTGAAATTGTAGTCCATGTAGTTCCGGTGCTGGTCGTCCTGGTCGCCCAGCCCGCCCAGTGAAGGGTCACGGAAGGGATTGCCCGGGGACGGGTCGTCCGGGTCTGTCTGGCAGGAGTTCATGGTGAGGCTACAGGGGAAATTGGTGTTCACCTTGTCGGGCGGGGTGTCACAGACCCGGTCGCCGTCCACGAGGCAGTCATTGTTCTTGCAGCCCCCCGTGAAGGTGTGCCAGAGGCCGAGGTAATGGCCCATCTCGTGCACGGTGGTGGTCGAACTGGAAGGGGAACTGCCAAAATATTCCGCTTCCATGACGATGCCCTCCCCCGGCTGCCCGTGCGCCGCCGGGAAGTTGGCATAGCCCGCTATGTTGGCACAGTCACCATAGAGGCAGGCCTCCCTGACCAGCCGGATGTTGATGTAGTCCCCCGGATCCCAACTACCAAGGGCATGGACGCTGCCCGTGCCGGGCTGCGACATGTCGGTGGCGGGGGAAAGGTGCCGGACGATCCCGTTGGTGGGCTGCCCGGCGGTGTCCCGTTGTGCCAGGCAGAATTCAATGCCCACATCAACACCAGTGTCAGGGTCATAGTAACCAACGTTCCCAAAGGCGTCGTTGAGGTCGGCAATGCCCCAGTAAACCTGTACATCGCTGATGTTCTCCGGGCCGTTGTCGTGGATGATGTGGACGACAACCGGGAGGACATGAACCGATTTTGGATTGGCTTGCCCAAACTTTGACATGGTAGAACGGTATGCATTCTCCAGCCTGGTGCTGTTTTCTTGGTAGCTGGTTAGGCTGTCCATTAGAGCAAGGTGGAGCGGCTCAGAGCCACAGCCCTTGGGCTGTTGGGCCGATTGGCCGGACAAGGTTGATTTACAGGTCCAAGCGATGGCCAATAAAAGGGGCAGGTATTTCATGGACAGCATGGTTTGGGCCGGAGGCATTTTTTGTGCCCCCGGCCAATGAAAGATCAGGTTGACCGCATCAACGGACGATGGCGATTTTTTCAACATGGGCGGACAGCCCGTCCACCAGTATGGAGACAAAATAGATGCCCGGGGGGTAGCTGTCAGTTGCAAAAACAGTGCGAGAAGCGGCCACCGGCCTTTCTTCCACCAACCTCCCCAAATGGTCGTAGACCAACACTTGGAACCCCATGCCTTTTGCTGCATTTTGGGCGGTCACGGTCAGCCTGTCCGAGGCGGGGTTTGGTGCAATGACAAAAGTGCCGTTATGGCCAACTGGTGCTTTAAGCGTTCCCCTCTCACCTTCACCGCCGCCTTCTTCCGGGCAGTCCAATTGGTAATGGAACAGGTAACAGACCACCTCGCCCTCAAAGTCGCAGAGGTACAGCCGCAGGTCGTAAACCTGGCCCGGCACAAAAGTGGCTGCAGGGATTAGAATGTCTATGTCGAAGGTAAGCCAGATGCCGTTCACTGAGCCGGATGTGACCACCACCGTGCCACCGTCTACCGTACCGAACAGGCCTTCCTCACACAATTGGTACTCCCCTCCATTGACGGTCATCTCAGGAAAGTCGAAAACGATGTTGCCGCCTGCTTCGCCCGTACAGGACATATCCTTGATGTTCCAATAGTGGGGGCATTCCGTAGGCAAGGGGGCACATGATTCACTTACGGTGATGGCAAGGGGGACGCAGTATTGGGTCTCTGACGGACCAATAAAGCACAGCAATGCAGATGTTTCTCCTAAATCCGGCTCTGTAGTTGTGATAGTGTACTCAATAGTCCAAGTATATGTAGAAGGATTATACGAGTAATTAACAATCTCAAATCCTACTTCCGGAGCATTAAAACCACATTCAGTGTAACCAGCCAAGGAAGGTGGCAAAGTCACTATCGCTGTACCTTCATAAACGAACAAATTGTTGATTGTGTCCTGACTACAGGCCGCATCGGACTCTACCTCCGGCATACAGCGCTCACAGACACTGGCCTCCAGTTCGAACATTCGGCAAACCACGTCGCCATTCCCGTTGCAGAGGGTGATGAAGCCGATGGTGGATTCAAAAGTAGAGCCAGGTTCCGGAACAATTACAATGGCCACGTCGATTACATCAAAAGCGGTGTTGGAGTCATCAATGTCAAAAGAAGTGACAAAAATCTCCACGTCGCCTGACCAGACGAAAAGGTCATCCTCTTGGCAAGGTCCGTAGCCCTTGGGCACTTCAAAGCTAAAATTGGCGAGGTAATAATCTGAAATGGTGGTATCGCCAGATTCTTCGCACAGTACCGCTGTCACCATATCAAGGGTATCACAAACATTGCAACTATCTGGGATGACGACTTCGTGGCATACGGTATGAGCATTCTCTGGGTCACATTTTTGGGTAAGGCAGATGACGAATTCCCCGCCGAAAGGGTATTCATGTTCCACAATAGGCCCTTCTGCTGTTACTCCATTTCCCAAGTCCCAACATAGGTCTCCTTCTGGGTCGTTCGTAGTCGCGGTCAACGTGGCCGTACAGTCTTCAACTTCTAACTCAAATTCAAGTCCTTCGCCACAAGGGGGGGCATCCTCACAGATACCACAGCCTTTTACACTAATGTTCTTAACGAAAACGGTAGCCGAAAGGCCGGTATTGGTATTTATGAAATAAAGGTGCTTGCCATATTCTTCCCGATAGGTGAAACAGAGTGAGGCACTGTTGTACGCTGCATTTGGGCCGTGGCATTCTCTGTTTGGGACAAGTTCATTGTCATCGAAAAGCAGATTTGTGAAATTCAGTAATATATGGTCGCCCGGAAGGCTCAGCCCTATACTAGGAGTAAGGGCAAGTCCCACCTCTAAATTTGGATTATCAGAACCAATCTTACCTGCTGGTACTACATGGTATTCAAAAGAAAGAAGGTAACTTTCTCCGTCCACGAATTCCAATTCCGTTTCGGTAACGACCCCTTCTTGCCTGGCAAATTCATGGTTTAGTCCAAAGGTGTTGAAAGCAAAATCTGAACAGAAAAAAGGCGATGAGTTCCTTACGACCCAATTACACGCGTCACCAGAGCCTAAGGGGTGGACGGAACTGCCGTTGGGAACAGTACTCAGCCCCAAGTCACCATTGAACAAATACTCACAATCTATCACCTCCGGAGTAGGGCAGTCCATCGGCTGCACTTCTATCACCATGCAGAACTGGTTGGTACAGCTGCCATCCGTGGCCCTCAAACAAACAGAAATAAAGCCAGGGCTGGGGAATACGAGGAACAAGTCGGTACTGCTGAACTCTTGCCCCTCGACCAGCCAAGTATAACTGGTCGCCCCCGTAGAGGTATTGGTAAAGCTGACGCTTTCACCCTGTTCGATGGTCGTGGCAGAAGCCGTGAACGATGCCACTACGGTCGAACACGGTGGTTCACAGCCGATGGAATACATTAAATCTGACCTTAGCGACATCATGGCGCACCTCATCCTCATAACTTGATCATGGGTGAATTCGTCCCGGCAGCTATTGTCCGAATAGCTCATGTGGTTATGGACAAAAAGGCTGTTGCTACTGCCACTGTCGCAAGCGTTTGTGCCAGTTGCATTACAACCCTCAAAAATCTTTAAATGCGGAGGGGTGTCACAGATCAGGTCACCCTGTGCAGTACAATCCGTATTGAGGGGACATGTGGTCGTGGTTCCTCCGTGGAAAGTATGAAAAAGGTTGAAAAAGTGCCCTGCCTCGTGGGCAATCACCTTTGACTGTGACGAGTTGCCAGTCGCTGATACATCCATTACTATCCCGTCCACATCGTCTCCTGCACCTGGAAAATAGGCATAGCCCAAAATGCCGCTGGTGGTGCCATCAATGGCATGGACTATCCAAACATTCACATATTCTGTATTTGGCCAATTGCTCAGAGCCTTGACTTGTACCTCATTGCCATTCCGCTGTATCCCTATATTGGTGTAGTTAGGGACATTGGAGCCATCCACTCTGTTGATGCCCGTAGTAAAGACACCGTCAGGGTCTCTTTCTGCCAAGCAGAACTCTATTTCCACATCGTTTGGCCCGTTCCGAAATTCATTGTTCAAATCGGCCAACGCCTGTAGCAGTTGTCCATCACTGATATTGGAACCGACCCCGACAGGCTCTCCCAAGTGAACGACATGGAAGACCAAGGGAATGGTATATACGGTTCCGTTCATGATAGCCTATGGGTTGTTGTTCATCTCCTCCTGCATGATGTTTTCGTTGATTCCCATTTGCTCTATGTAGAGTGGGTCTTGCATCAGGTATTCTAGTGACTCGTCAAATTCGCAGTAGCCGTTTTGTCCATTTCCTGTGTATGAAATCCCGAGAAATAAAAAAGTTAAAGCCAAAATTATACTCCCGACTTTTCTGCCCAAGTAACTGTTTTTAGTTCGATTTCCACATTTGGGTGTACATCTTGTAATTAACTTGAATGTGTTTTTCATAAATTTACATGATTTATTAAGTTAAACAATGGCCTTTGCCACCTGGTACGAACAGGACGGCATTGGCCTTTTTCATATCCGAAAAGAGCCGTAGCATGGCAAACGCTCAATCGTCGCCATGAATCAGAAAGCCTAATTTTTCCCGCTTTTGTGTTTTAATAGAGTTCCCAAAATAATTTCTCGGTGCTGTAATATGGTCCGGTGCTGTAATATGGTCCGGTGCTGTAATATGGTCCGGTGCTGTAATATGGTCCGGTGCTGTAATATGGTCCGGTGCTGTAATATGGTCCGGTGCTGTAATGAACTATTTACATATAAGACATTACAAAAATAGATAATGGGTTTTGGAAAGGCAATTTTATGATCCCCCTTTTTTGGACTTTAACATTTGCGTGTTTTGGGATGTATGTTCTCAGTTGTTAAAGCTGCCTGAAGATTCTTGGAGGCTCTAGCATTCAGAATGCTGCCGTATCAAAAAAACATTAGTTTTTTCTGATACAGAATTACCCTGTTACTTCAGTAAAACAAGACTTTATCAAGATGACAAATGGAATCAAAATCCCATTACTTTGGTGTGCCACAAAAATAGTGGTGTAGCATAAGAATGCACCCGCAAAAACTATTGCCGCAAAGGGCGTGAAGAAAAGCTTGGGTTAGATTGGTGGGAGCAAAGGTCTCCGAAACGGACAATAAGCCACTGGGTCATATTTTGACCATTATGGTTTTCAATACTTATCCTTCTTCCAAAGGGAACGCATCCAGAAAAGACTTAAAACACCAGCCAAAATGAAACCGATATAAGAAAGTAATGGAATATTATTAACCTTAGGTGGTATGTCTGCAATTGCGATAATGGAAGAGCCTAAGATGATGGAAGCTAAGACTATTGTCAAAGAAATGCGTTTACTAACCTGTTCTATTTCTCCGGTAAAATTTTCCAGTCCCTTGTGTTCAAATTCAATGTGCAATTTCCCTTTCCTGATTTTATGGATCAAAATGTCCAACTCCTCCGGCAGGTTGGTGGCGAATTTGGAGAAATCGCCCATTGCCTTCAACATGTTTTTCGACATTTGTTTGGGCGAATATTTCTGTTCCAGCAAGCGTCGGACATATGGTTCTATATTTTTAATAATGTCGTATTTGGGATCGAGTTTCAATCCGACCCCTTCAATGATAACCAATGCTTTGAGCAATAGCAGCAGGTTGGCAGGGACTTTTATTTTGTAATCAAAAAACAAGGAATTTAAGGCGGCGATCACCTCTGTCCCGTCAATTTCGTCAATGGTAATCTCCGTGTAATTGGAGAAGAATTCAATGATGTCGTATTCCAGTTCCTTTTCATTGATCTTCGCCTCGTTCCAACTGAACCGCATGAGCGTCCTTTTCAATCCGTCCACATCTCTCTCATGCACGGCCAGTAAGAGACTTGCTAATAGCCGTTTATCAGAATCGATCACCTGCCCCATCATCCCGTAGTCAATAAAGCAGACTTTTTTATCGGGCATCACAAAGATGTTCCCGGGATGGGGATCGGCGTGGAAAAAACCATGGTCAAAGACCTGTTCGAAGTAAAGGCTGATACCTTTGAGGGCCAGTTCGCTACCCGTCATTCCGATTTTTGCCAAAGCCTTAAGGTCGGTGATTTTAACCCCTTCGATATATTCCATGCACAACACTTTGTCAGTTGAAAATTCAGGGTAGGCTGTTGGTATATAAATATCTGTATTGCCCTCGAACTGCTTGGCGAAACGCATCATATTGGACGCTTCATTGGTAAACCTCAACTCTTTGCGAATGCTCCGTTCGAACATTTTTACCAGTTCGATTGGCTGGTAGGAAGCAAATTGTGGGAAGTTTTTATCAATCACCTGAGCCAACTTGTGCAAGATGGCAATGTCCTGTTCGATGGTTTCCTCAATGCCAGGTCGCTGTATCTTTAATACGACCTCCCAGCCGCCGATTAAAGTGGCCCGATGTACTTGCGCCATGGATGCCGATGCGATCGGCTCAAAATCAATTTTCTTGAACAATTGTTTCAGCGGTTTTGGCATCTCCGCCTCCAAAACCTGCAAGATGTCTTCTTTCGGAAGCCTGGGAACATTGTCCTGAAAATGGGTCAGTTCCTCAATTAATGCTTCTGGTAAAAGGTCGGGCCTGTTACTGGCTATCTGGGCAAATTTGATAAAAGTAGTTCCCAATTCCTCACATACCATGCGAATGCGTTCATAACGGGAAAAAGAAAGTACCGAACGGCCGTCCCTTCGAGGGATCCATTTCTTGACCCTCGGTATGAACCGCCTGAATGAAGTCGTTGCTACAATATCTTCAAACCCATATTTGATGAGTACACCAATGACCTTTTCGTACCGACCGATCAGGGAAGGGGTTTTATGTTTTGCTGTCTTGGGCATTGAAACTGAGGAATTAGGGAATTGGGGAATTGGGGAATTGGGGAATTGGGGAATTGGGGAATTGGAGAATTAGGTATTCTACTTAATTTCCCAATTCCCTGATTACCCAATTCCAGTTTCTAGGCAAACAAGTCGGAAAAAGCCTTTTTCATTTTCTCAAAAGAGTCGGAGATATCCTCTACGAAGTGTTCGAGTTTTGCACCAGCTTCTTCTTGTTCCTGGAGTTTATCACGGATTTCATTGATGGCCTCGGTCAGTTCGGTTTTGCGAGCTTGCAATTTTTCCTCTTCCTTGTAATCGGCAAAAGCCAATTGGATTCGGTAGGCATCAAGCTTGTCCTTGAAAGCATCGAGGCGAGATTGGATGTTGGGTTTTACTTCGCCATAAGTTGCTTTCATCGCCAGTTCGAGTTCATAAATGGCATGCAAAGTTTCATTTTTAAACTTATCGAATTTGCGTTTGGTGGTAGGGAAAGGCAGGTTTACTTTCGCCAACAAGTTGGAAAATTTCATATTCAGGTCATGCACATGCTCAAGCGTATCGTCTTCTATTTCACCAACTTGAGACTTGTACTTATCAATGAAATTTTCAAAATTTTTCTTCTCTTTCCTAAAGGCATCGCGAGCGTCTGCCTTGCCAAGTGCCAACTGCAATTCCAATTCTTCCAAATAAGCTTTGATACGGGTAGCCTTTTCTTTTCCAACGGTGGTTATTTCTTCTGTCAGGTTCATGATTGAATGATTTTTGGTTGAGAAATGAGATCTGGCATTTTGGCGAAACGCCCTAAAGCCGCTTTGCCAATCTGCTTTTGCATCAATAAAATTAAGCGGAAGGGAATCGCCAGACGGTGATACTTGTCAGGGCATGGGTTAATATAAATCATAATTTGGGTGGGAAGAATGGCGTCGAAGATGCATAGTTGGTTGGTTGTAGTTTCTACTTTTTCAGCTTGTCTACAATTTCCCCAATTCCCGTAACTTGCCCTTTCATTTTTTTAAACAAAAACCCACGACAACATGGCCACCGCAAAAGAGAAAACTGCCCGTCCTGCAAATTCAGGGAAAGCCAACCGCCGCAAGAAGGTGATGAAGCCCCAAAAGAAGAAGGAAAAGAAAATCAGCTACCATCGGCAACCAGAGGAAATGTCCCTTGCCTCTTGGCAAGCGGGCCTCCGAAAGCAATTTGGCAAGAACAGTAGCTTCATCATGACGAATTTAGGAGAGCATCCCATCTATTCCGATTGGTCGGTGAAAAACCCAGAGACGGGCAACACCTATGAAGTTGCCATCCGCTCCCGTGACGACAGTTCCAATTTTTGTTCCTGCATGGATTTTAAGACGAACCGCCTCGGTGTGTGCAAACACATCGGCTTCGTACTTCATAAACTGGAGAATAAAAGGGGCATGAAGCGCCTCCTTAAAGCTGGCCACACACTGCCTCACTCTTCCATTGTTCTTGACTACCGGAATGGCCGAAAAATAAAATTGAGCATCGGTACTGAGAACAAAGATGCCTTTGAAAAACTGGCCAAAAAGTATTTTGATAAAAACCTCGAACTAACGACGGCAGGTTTCTCTAAATTCGAAAAAATGCTGGCAGAAGCCAAAAAGATCAACGAAGGCTTTCGCTGCTACGATGATGCACTTGAATTTGTCCTCGGCCACCGAGATATGTTGGTTCGCAATGCGAAAATCGACCGCCTTTTCCCCAAAGGCTTGGAAAGCCCCCGTTTTGATAAACTATTGACTGTCAAGCTCTACGAGTATCAAAAGACTGGTGTCCTCTTTGCCGCCCGTGCGGGGCGGGCGCTCATAGCCGACGAAATGGGGCTGGGGAAAACCATTCAGGCAATCGCCGCTGCGGAACTATATCAGCAGGAATTTGGTGCGTCGAAAATTCTCATTGTCTGCCCCACTTCGCTGAAATACCAGTGGAAAACAGAAATCGAACGTTTCACCAAAAACAAGGCACATGTAGTGGAAGGCGGCATTATTTCCCGAAGGAAACAGTATGAAGAAGTGACCGAGCCTTACATGATTGTTGGCTACCATACCGTAAAAAATGATCTACGGGAACTCAATGATCTTGATATTGACATACTCATTCTCGACGAGGCACAGCGCATTAAAAATTGGGCAACGCAGACCAGCGCTGCCATTAAAAAACTAAAGTCCAGTTATGCCTTTGTGTTGACAGGTACGCCGATTGAAAACAAATTGGAAGAACTTTATTCGATCATGCAAGTGATTGACCAGTTCCGCTTGCCACCGCTCTATTTGTTTTTGGAAAAATACCAGATCAAAGACCCCGACACTGGGCGTGTGGTCGGTTTTAAAGATTTAAAACAGATCAGTGAAACGCTATCAGATGTCCTGCTCCGCCGCACCAAAAAGCAAGTGTTGAAACAGCTCCCAGGCCGCATGGACAAGACACTTCTCGTACCCATGACGGAAGACCAAAAAATCATTCACGACGAGTTCAAAGAAGTAGTGGCCAAATTGGTGGCCAAATGGCAACGCCAGCGATTTCTCAATGAAAAAGACCGCAAGCGCCTCATGCTATCCATGAGCCAGATGCGGATGGTTTGCGACTCCACCTACATTCTGGATCAAACGACTCGGTATGATACGAAGGTGAACGAACTGATGGCGATTTTGGAAGAATTCTTTACCAACGACGATACTGGAAAAGTCGTCATCTTCAGCCAATGGAAACGCATGCTTGATCTCGTAAAAGAAGAAATGGAAGATAGGGATGTCGGTTACCAGTACCTTCACGGCGGCGTGCCCAGTGCAAAGCGAGGTGATTTATTGAAAACCTTCAAAGAAGACCCCAATTGCCATATATTCCTCTCCACGGATGCAGGTGGTGTCGGCCTTAACTTACAAGCCGCCTCCCTTGTCATCAACCTTGATATTCCATGGAACCCGGCGGTTTTGGAACAACGCATCGCAAGGGTCTGGCGGATGGGGCAGGAAAACGTCGTACAGGTCATCAACCTGGTGAGTGCCGGTACAATTGAACACCGCATGTTGGGCGTTTTAAAATTCAAAGCATCCATGGCCAAGGGCGTCCTCGATGATGGGCAGGATGTTATTTTTATGGAAAAATCCCGCTTCAACGAGTTTATGGGCAAGATGCAGGATCTCACAGGCGGCCAGTGGGTATCCGATACCGAGCAGCAATCCACCATCGAAGAAGAAACCGCAGAAATAGCGCCTCAACCTGCACCAGAAGAACAACCATCTCCTGCTAAAGAAAAAGCACTAACCCTGATCCCGGGCGATGATGATGTGCTTGAAGTTGCCCCTGTTCCCGAAAAAGGAAGTACGATCCGCCAACCATATAGTGGTGGTGGCACTCCTACCACGCCGGAGGAATTGGTTCAGTCCGGTGTATCCTTTCTTAGCGGCCTTGCCAAAACATTGAGCAGCCCTGAAAAGACGCAACAATTGGTGAGCAGCTTGACGGCAAAAGATGAAAAGACAGGGCAGACCTACTTAAGGATACCTGTGGAAAATGAGGCGTCGGTGTCGAATGCGCTACAGGTGCTGGGTGGGTTGTTTAAGGCGTTTGGAGGAAGTTAGAATTATGGATTATCCTGCGGATAAATAAATTCCACAGGCTCCGACCTCAGCGCCGCCCCGAAAACCCCAAACCCACCTTCGACAGTAGAATGCAGAAATGCCGGTTCAACAAACGGATTTCGAATGGTCTCCAATTGCCTGTCAAGGTCGTGGTAGAAACTTGCGGCATTCACATCTAAGCTCTGCATGTAAATGGTGGCCGTGTCTCCTTGTCGATATTCAAAAGACACCTCCATGTAAAGTTCGAAATCGGTTCCATCTATGCCAAAGTCACTAAATACGGAGCGGCCCAAATCGGTGGTAAAAAATACTTCGTCTTTTGAAACACAGTCGTTGATAAATCCATCGAACACATGGGCATGATAACGTGAAGTGTCGAGCCACCGGTCCATTTGAAAGCGGTAATTATCTCCTTCACCCAGAACATCTTTAAATCTGATAATAACGCCATCGTGTCCGCCAAATACATCGAAAAATTCAGGGGTATATTCCACTTCAGCTATGGCTATTTGTCTTAATTGGGTAGAGGTTTCTGCCGTTATTTCCTGCCCACCATTATTTATTTTTAACTGATAAGTTTTATCTTTTTCCACTATGAAATTCGCCGTATAATAAGGATTCCACCGACAACGGAATTTATCGAATGTAGAATCTTTTTCTAAAATATAAACATTGTTTCCCTCTGTAATTTGTATGGTTGCGTCTCTGACAAATACTTCTTGCGGCGTAACTTTTACATTGAAAAAAGAAACGCTGGAACTCAAAAAAACTTTTGGTGCTTCGCCCACATATAAAATGCTTTCGACGAATAATTGCTCTTCGTGCCGATCAGGCAAATTGATGCTTATTTCTTTTTGACAAGCACAGAATAGGAGCGCCCAAAAAAGGAATAAATAGATAGATTCAATTTTCATTTTTAATGTGTTTTGGTTTAACACAACATTCAAAGAATGATGGTCAATTTTGCATTAAGGATAGTAAAATCCTTTAATGCTATATTTTTCAGATTGGCCAACAGTTTTTAAATACTGTTTTAAGCAATTATCTTTGTATTAAATAAAAAATTTCATGCAATTCAAACATATTACAACCAATCCCAAAGTTTTAGGCGGCAAACCTATTATCGTTGATACCCGAATCAGCGTTGAGTTCATCCTTGAACTGGTCGCTTCTGGAGGTTCTGTGAAAGACATTATAAAGAAATACCCACACCTGAAAGAGGAAGCCGTTCGGGAAGCCATTCTTTATGCCGTCAACAATTTACGGAACGATTTTGTCCACGAAGTAAGAGCGGAAGCAGTATGAAAATTACTGACACTCCCTTACTAACCGACGAAAACATCGACCCTTCAATTGTGGGCCATTTACGCAAGCTGGGTTTTGATGTGTTTGACATAGTTGAAAACGGTCTTGCAGGTTCTGACGATGAAACAATCCTTGATTTGGCTAACCAGCAAAAGAGAGTTGTGGTGACTCATGATAGTGCCTTCGGTACTCTTGTCATTGCTTCTGGGAAACCATTTGCTGGCATCATTTATCTTAAGCCTGGCCATATTCAGACCGAGTTTCATATTACATCAATTAAAGCTCTTCTTGAAAAAGTAGAAGAAGTAACCATTCCATTTATTGTTGTCGTTTTTCACTCGCAAGCCGGAATTCGCATTCGGTACAGACAAAAGTGACCCTATAATTTTCAAAACTTAAAATTATAAGAGAACGAAGGAATTATCGGCAGCAAAGACGCCTGTCTTGCCTGCGGCTCATCCGTATTCACATCCACCACGAAATAAACGAAATAGGGGTTTTGTCTGGAGTAAACATTATAAATGCCGAATACCCATTCACTGTCGTATTTTTTTCCAAATATTTTCCGTTGTTTTTTATAAATCGCAGAAATATCCAGGCGATGGTAAGAAGCCATGCGGATATTGTTCCTTTCTTCATATAAATAATAATTTCCCTCGAACAAACTGCCCCCATGTTGAGCTGCTATCCTGCCTGTCGGCACAGTAAATGCAGCTCCTGATGTGAAAACAAATGTGGAAGAAAGTGTCCAACGGTCGTTAAGTGCGTAACTACCAGTCACACTTAAATTATGTCTTTTGTCATATCGGAATGGAAAGGTTTTTCCAAAATTTAGATCCGAAAATTTCTGTTTCGTCCACGATAGTGTATAAGACAACCAACCAGTAAAATTGCCCGTGCTTTTTTGTACAAAAAACTCTGACCCATAACTCCAACCTTCTCCATACACCAACAAATTATCAACATCGAGGCTTTGCACTAATTGATTGCCCTCCCGGAAAAGCACTTGGTTGTCCATCGTTTTATAATAAACCTCGACGCTTGTTTCAAAAGTATTTTCTTTGAAATTTTGGAATAACCCCAATGAATATTGTTGGCTCTTTTGCGGTTTCGTACGATTGGTAGATGGCGCCCATATATCGTAAGGTACAGATGCTGCCGAACCAGGGATGAGATGAATAAATTGGTTCATCATGGTGTAAGCAGCCTTGATGGAAGTATGGTCGGATACACCGATTTTTAGTCCAATGCGAGGTTCGACCCTAGTGTAATCCACACTATCACCAAGGTAGAGAGGCACTCTGATTCCGACATTGGCAGAAAAACGTTGACTAATTTGAATTTCATCATCGGCATAAAAACCCAACTCATAAAAAGTTTTAATTGGTATTTTTTTTATGCCCAGCTCAGGGTTTGTCTGTGTACCGGGGTTTAATCTTGAATCCCCTTCTGACTGTAATCTATGGTGCATTAAATGCGCTCCAAATTTTATTTTATGGCGATGATGCGGGAAATATTGAAATTCCATTTTGGCACTTAAATCCCGAATGCCAGAAGCGACATTAGACCGCACATTGTTTTGCAATGCTTTTATTGAATAATCATATTCATTATAAATGAGGGAAGTATTGGAAAATAATTTCTGGCTAAATAGATGGTTCCATCGAAAAGTGGCAGTGGTATTTCCAAAGCCAATATCATAAGCTATACTGGAGCGCTCGTAATCCAAATTATCCCTGCCATTAAAAACCGAAAAATAAATTCGGTCATTTTTGCCAAGCGTGTAGTTTACTTTTGCATTGAGGTCATAAAAATTGTATTTTGTTTTATTCTTTTTTGGAATAAATGGCCGAAGTAAAAGGTCGAGATAGGTGCGTCTTCCTGAAACAATAAAAGATGATTTTTCTTTTGCCAACGGGCCTTCCAATGTCAGGCGGGAAGAAATCAATCCAATGCCGCCATCTCCTTTAAACGCTCTATTGTTTCCTTCTTTCATGGTGATGTCGAGAATAGAGGAAAGGCGTCCACCATACTGTGCGGGAAAGCCACCTTTGATTAATGTTACATTGTTGATGGCCGAAGTGTTGAAGGTGCTCAGCAATCCAAGTAAGTGGTTGGGGTTGTAAACAATGGCCTCGTCCAGAAGCACAAGATTTTGATCAGCATTGCCGCCCCTCACATGAAAGCCAGTTGTACCCTCATTTCCCGATTGTACTCCCGGCAACAATTGGATGACTTTTAAAATATCCGTTTCCCCCAAAACAGCAGGTATTTCCTTCACCAATTTTAAAGGCACATCTATAACCCCCATTTGAGTTTGGGTTATATTATCGTCGTTCACTCTGCTAGCTGAAACCTCCACAGTTGTTAGCTCTGTGCCTCCGGGGTTTAAAAATATATCCAGCGAGTAGTTTTGATCGAAGAAAATCTTCTTCACCTGTGCTTCGTAGCCGAGATAGGAATATATGACGGCCATGCTATCTTGGGCAGGTAGGGTGAGCGAATAAAATCCATAGTTATTGGTGGTAGTACCACTTTCTGTGGCCGCTACATAAATGGTTGCCCCAATGAGTGACTCTCCACTGGTAGCATCTCGGACAGAACCAGATATGGTATGGGTCTGGGCTACAGATGTCCCGGCCATGAAAAGCATTAGACAGCAAAAGATGGCCCTTAAATTCAGTAGGATTGGTTTCATCTTTACTTTTTGAGAAATTGATTTGTGGGTGAAGTATGCGAATTTATTTATTTTAAAAACCAGTAAATAAGTAGGTTGAATGAAATAATCGACACTTTTTATAAATGCCATTAGCTGTTGGCTTTTTGCTATTGGCTTTTAATAGCTAAAAGCAAAAGGCTAATAGCCAATAGCAATAAAGCGAAAAAGTGTCGATTATATATGTTCAGGTACTTAGTTGAATCTATCCAAATTTTATAAACAGTCAAATTTTTTCAATGCCCTGTCCAATCTGGCAATCAAAGATAAATTTACCCATCGCCCAAACTTTTTGGTATCTAGTACGGAGAGTGAAAAGGGGAACGCTGCTTTGGTGTCAGAAAATCCACTTCACTCGCATTCCTGTTAACCCTCCATCAACTCGCAATCCATTCTCCTTCAACACTTTAGACTTATGCATCTGGGGAATACCCCATCCGATCAATGCACCAACAGCATAGCCTGCCATTACATCAGTGGGATAGTGGCGGCCTGCCCTTATCCGAAGGTAACCTGTAATAGCGGGTAGTGTAGCAGCTACCCCCCAAATGTAAGGTTTCCATTTATTGTCGGGGAAGTAATCAGAGTAAACTTTTGCAGCAAAGAATGAATTAGCGGCTACCAACGAAGTGTGGCCGGAAATAAAAGAAGCTTTTGCGTTGGATGTCAATTTTCTTCCAGCGATCACATCGTCGTCAAAGACGAATGGCCGAGGGCGGCGAAAGGTGTGCTTGCATAGAATGGTTACCCCACCATTGAGCAACATCGTTTCCCCCCAAAGGAGGGCAATTGTGCCAAACTCGGCCCGAGTGTCATTATGAGCTAAAAACAATGCGGGCAGGCCAAGGGAACCATAAAAAAAATAATTGCTGTATTCATGCGAGCTTATGGAACTAAAACCTGTCGCAATGCGGTCAAATGCATTGATATCGTTATGGTCGAGGGTTGTAAGCTCGTCAGGTGTAAATAGTGTTGTTTCAGTTTCGAGATACATCCCTAACCCAAATGTAAGGCCACCAGATCCAGTTATCAAAAGTTCTTTTTTCCAATCCAACTCATACATCTTTTGGGAAAAAGAAGAAGACCACAATAATGTCATTGCGATTAAGAAAATCCATCTATCTATTCTCATTTCCATGTTTTTTATTTGCTGATTGGTCAATCAGCAATTCTCGCTATTAAAAAAATTGAAATATGTGGAGAAGAAAACAAGGGGAGAGAGGTGTGTTTTTTTGGTTTTTTTGAAAAAAACCAAAAAAACACACCTCTCTCCAAAAACCCCCTTCCCTTTGGCCTCAAAGAACGGCTTTCATATTTCAAAAAAACTAATAGCGAGAATTGCTGTTGGTCAATTGAAGGTATAATAATTTTTCAAAGTCAAAGAAAGAATGCTTTTGGAATTTCGGCTAACTATTGAAAATTTCAAAATAACTCTTTCGATTCAAGCTACTGATTTCATCCAAATCCTATTATGAGAGTAAATTGCACTGAACAATGACAATTCGGCAAAAGCTAATGGTAACAAGTCAAAACAAGCATTAACAACCATAAACAGAAAAAAGAAGAACAGAATTAACTGCCCTTCCTTATCTTATGAATAACACATACGATTATTTCTGGATAACTATTTAGCTAACCAAGAGCAGCATTTGGTACTGGATAAATGATTGTTTGAAAATTGATTAAATGCCAGTTCGTTTTGTTGAATTTTTTCACTTATTGGCAATTCGAACCATCCGTGACAGGCGCGCGCAATAAAGTCCTTACTTGAAGCTATTACTTTGTGTAACTTCTTAATCTTTATAGGCAAACAAATGTGTAAAAATTAAATTTGAAATGTAAAATAAGGTCTGTAAGCAAAAAGTGAGTTTGAAAAAAAAACGTGCCGGACAACTTACCTAATGTTTCACGTTTTTTAGAAATGTTAATCAAAGAACAGTGTCCGGCACGACGTAAGTTGAAAAATTGGATGATTACTCATCTCTTGCAAATATTTTATTGGTTCATTATGAGCAACATTTGAAGGATGATGATCTTATATTATTGCAATTACTTCTCTTTACGACAAGTAATTGCATTTGCGCTGCGTACAAGTATTTTTTTTTCAAAAAATCAATACTCTGTACTTTTAGCATGTAGGTTAAGATGGTTGCAGGACATATGACATCTCCATCCTTTGGGATGGGTTTAGTATGGTTTACAGGAATGGCTTAAGACTTTTTTGCATAGAAATTCAGTTGTATCATTGTCAATTAATAAAAGTCTTTGCGGAAAAAGGATATGTGTTGCTGCGTTAGATTTTTTTGCATTTATAAATTATCAACCAATTTTATTGTCGTTAAGTAGATGGGCAAGATTAGTCTTAATTTTCTTTCGACAGGATAAACAGGATTTACATGATATAACATTCTGGTGTTAAACATTTTATAATCATGTAAATCCTGTTTATCCTGTCGAAAGAAAATTTAATATAATTCCCGTCTGGTCTGAATGTTTATCAACAATTTACGCGACTAAATTAAAAGTGAAATATTCGGATTTATTTTTCCTTTTATTTCTATTTAAAGTGATAATTTACCCCCGTCAAAACATTGAATAGTTTTGGAGAATGAAAATTGGTTTCTGCGAAATGAGCACGGTAACCTGTGCGGAGTTGCCAAGACCACTGATCGGTTATTTTATATTCAATCCCTGCATGGAGCAAAGCAAAAGTTGAATTCAATTGACGGCCATTTATTTTTTGTTTTACATCCATTTCAACATTGGTGTTTTTATCAAAATACTCATAGTTTATGTTATAGCTAAGCAACTGGGCAGAGGCAATGCCCATTCCCAAAAAGGGCCTCCATTTTTTATCAGCATTGAAATAATATTGCATGCCCATAGAATATTGTAAGACAGGGCGTTTGCCGTCAGCATCTATAAAAATCTCATCATCTTCAAATACTTTTTTGGGCACTCCAAGGGTTATGTCCATCGTGTCAGACTGGAATTGATAGTTGGAAAAGGAAGCATTTATCCAGAGGTTGAGGTTTGGCGAAAGCCATGTATTGCCTTCCAATCCAAAGCTGTAACCTTGCTCAGTAACGATTTTATCCGTAAAAGGGTAAACCCATCCACCCAGCAATCCAGCACTGAAGGACTTGGGCTGCATATGATACAAATAATAGCGCAAGTTTTTTTTCTGTTTTTTGTCAAATGGGCCTGCATCATTCAATGTTAAATTGGGATCATCAATATCAAGCTGGTTCAGACCCAACATTTCCACAAAGCTAATGTCCTTATTACGCCAATCTATAGGGATTTCCCTGTTACTAAATTTTTCATTTTGTGCTTGTTGCCAGTATGCCGCAACAGTGTTGTCGTTTGGTTTTGAATACGGATCAGTTATAGTCGAACTTGGGTTAAAAACATGGGCAAAATCTAAAATAGTGGACTTCCATTTATTTTCATAAGCACTTTTTTGTTTGGCAGAATGTCCAGTGGTTACAGTTGATGCATATTCATTATTGTTCATATAAACAGTATCGGTCATGTAAACAACCCTGGTATTGTAAACTGTGTCCACACGTGTTTCAAGCACCGCCAATTTCTGGTTCGCTTCACGTATTTCCCTAAAAAATAAAATGTTCGACCCTAATAAAAGAAATGCAAGCGCTGCGGCGGCCCACCACCAAGCAAACGGCCTTGTGGGTTTTTGACTATCGTGGTCGAGGCGCCTTGCCATATCATGCCAGTCCCGTTCATTGTACAACGGCTCTGGATGATCTTCCAGGTTTTTCCTGAATTGTTTTAAGAAATCTTCCATGCTCTATTGTTTTGTGGTGTTTGACTTTTTTTTTCTTTTAATAGTATTTGGCGTAGTTTCTCTTTTGCCCTAACTAAATTTGAGCGTGAAGTACTGACGCTAATATCTAGTAGTTCTGCAATTTCATAGTGCTTGTAATCCTCCATTACATATAAGTTGAATACCATTCTATAAGTAGGTGGCAGTCTTTGTAAAATGGGCAACATATCCTCATCAGGAGAAATTTCAGGCATTGGTAATTCTTCTCCGGCTTGATCAAATGAATCGTTTAAAGGAAGGATGTGAGCGTCGTTTTTGTGGTATCTGCGGTGGTAGTCTATGGCAGCGTTTATAATAATCCGTCTAAGCCAAGTTTTAAAGGGCAACCCGGTATCATATTTATCAAGGTTTTTAAATACTTTCAAAAAAGCATCATTCATTATTTCAACTGCTTCTTCTCTATTTTTAGAAAAACGCAAAGCAATACTTAAAGCATAGCCATAAAAATGGCTATACATTTTTTGTTGGCTGCTCCGATTGCCTTTCAAGCAACCACTAACGATTAGCTTGATATTGATTTCTCTTTTGATCGTATTTGCTTTTAATGCCATTACGGATGTAATGTACAAAAAAGCTGCGCTAATGGACTTTTTTTTGCACATATATTTCAAGGAGTTGGCAGTGTATTTGCCTATTTGTATTAGTCAATTGTCCTTGATTAATTAATGTGACATGGTAAATTCCCCCCTTTTGAAAACATGGCTTTTTTACTTCATTTATAATCTACTCATTTTATTGGCTTGACGCAGCCACCCCCTACTTTCTATATATATTTTTAATTATATATTATTTTGAGGCTCAGGCCAACTGCCCCTTGTGCTATAGAGTATTCTGCTGTAAGTTTGTGACAACAATTTTAAGAAATTCAAATCCGCCAGACTTCCTTCATTTTCTTCCTTGTCATTTTAGCATTTTTTGAGGTTGTAAAATTTCTGATTTTCTGTACCAACTTGCAACCGCGGAAGGCTCAAAAAAAAACACTATAGACAAATCTTGCTTTTTTAAACAACTTTTTAAACCAAAAATTACTGATCGATGGCTTTCAAAATTTTACTTACAGTATCTCTTACATTTTTTTCTTTATACAGTTTTGGCCAACGCAGAATCAACCAAAAACCCGTGCCTGCCAAAGTAAAAGTTCAAAGGCTCGGTGATGGGGTCAATACAACTGCCTCCGATTTTGCGCCCACCCGTTATGGTGACCGGATTTACTATACATCCATGTACAAAAAGGCAAATGACGGCTCTATGGTAACCAGGATTTATTCTTTCACTGAAGGCAACGATGCCCGCATCGTTGATGGCCTAAATATGAAGCGGAAGTCAGCACATATTGCTCACGTGGCTTTTATGCCTGATGCCAGCAAGATGTATTTCACTATATGCAGGGATGATGATCAGGAGAAATGTGAAATTTGGTTGCGGGAAAAGACCTACGAAGGGAAATGGGGTGCCGCCCAGAAATTGCCAGAATATATAAACCAGCGCGGGAGCACTTCCTCACAACCCACTATCGGGTGGGATGAGGAACAGAAAAAATTTGCATTGTTTTTTGTTTCCGACCGTGCGGGCGGAAGAGGTGGAAAAGACATCTGGGTAAGCCACATTACCTGGGACGGTCAGTATGAAACACCTTATTCTTTGCCTATCAATACTGCTAAGGACGATGTATCGCCATTTTTTCACCGCAATTCGCAAGTGCTCTATTTTAGTTCCAATGGCATGAAAGGGTCTGGTCGTTTTGACATTTATAAAGCAGAAAAAAAAGGCGACATGTGGAACAAGCCTGCTAATTTGGGGCGGCCATACAACAGCGCCTATGACGACCTTTATTACACTGTCCATGAAGTTTCAGGAAAAGCCTATTTCACCTCCGACCGTCCTGGTTCTTTGTGTAGCGGGGGCTCTGCAGATGGGTGGAACTGTTACGATATATATGAAGTGCTTAAAAATGAAGAATATGAAATTTTCACTTCCAATCCCACTAACAACAAGAATACAAATGCAACTGTTATGCACCACTTAGAGGAAAATGATTGATTAGGGTTGCTTAATGGTAAACGTTGATGGCAAAGAAGTCATGCAAAACAAAAGCTTGATTTGGTGGCCAAATTGTCAAAACTGTTTATGCTTATAAATATCGGATGATTTCGTGAAAACGAGAAGCCCGCTGTTCACCAAAGGACAGCGGGCTTCTTGTTTTTCATTAGGTTCAATTTACAAAAAAAGGTAGGCAGCCGTCAAGGCAGGATTTTTTTGTTGGACAAAAAAATAATATCTGCTTAACTATGCAACCAAGTCATATTTACAACCCCCTATCAAGGGGTTAACTTTAGCAAAATTTGAATCAAATCCTCTGTAATTCTGCAATAAATGATAACGGGTTGGTTTTAAGCTAAAACAAAAAATCCAAGTATGAAAAAAGCGCTACTTTCCTTCTTCTTCATTTATCTATTTTCGCAACAAACCCATGCTCAGCAAACAGTTGGTTTGTTTTTAAACGATTCACTCTCCGTTAACGGCTATACTCTTTTTTCCAATAGCCAGACTACCTATTTAATTGACAATTGCGGATTTGTCGTGAATACTTGGGAAAGTGATTACAGAAGTGGAACCGGTCTGTACCTTTTGGGAAATGGCAGTCTGCTGCGTTCTTGCCGGGTCGGTGGAGAATTCACTGGTGGAGGAATAGGTGGCCGTATCGAACTGTTCAATTGGGAGGGAGACTTGGTTTGGTCACACAATTATGCTACCCCTGAATACCACCAACATCATGATATAGAACCACTTCCCAATGGAAATTTTCTCATTTTAGCCTGGGAGGCCCGAACTAAAGAGGAAGCCATAGATGCCGGGCGCAACCCCAACTCTGTCAGTAATAATGGTGTATGGCCGGAGCAGATCGTTGAAGTAGAGATGGTCGGCAGCTCCGATATCAATATTGTTTGGGAATGGCATCTGTGGGATCACCTTGTTCAGGATCATGACAGCGAAAAAGATAATTATGGCGTCGTGTCAGAACATCCCGAACTGGTTGACCTTAATTTCGCCGCCCAAACTGGTGGCTTCCCCGTAGGAGGACAGGACTGGATACACGCCAATGCCATTGACTACAACCCTGACCAAAAACAGATTGCCATCAGCTCAAGGCATTTCAGTGAAATATGGATCATTGACCACAGCACTACCACCGCTGAAGCAACGGGTCATACTGGCGGCCTATCTGGCAAAGGGGGCGACCTGCTATACCGATGGGGCAACCCACAGGCATATGGCCGGGGCAGCCAAGCAGATAGGACATTATGGGGGCAGCATAACATCACATGGATACTTGAAGAAGGCCATCCACATTACGGTAAATTGATGGTTTATAACAACGGTACTTCCCGCCCAGGGGGGCAATTTTTCCAGCATAGATATTTGGACACCACCGACTGATGTAGAAGGCCATTATTTCATTGATGGGTCAAATGCTTTTGGACCTGGCTTGCCGGAATGGAGTTTTACGGAATCAGGCTTTTTCTCGCCGAATATTTCAGGGGTACACGCACTCCCCAAAGGGAATCTATTAATATGTGAAGGCTCCGAAGGACGTTTTTTTGAAATTACCCCTGAAAAAAAGGTCGTATGGGAATATATCAACCCTGTTTCCTCCTTCAATGGCCCACTCAACCAAGGGCAAAACCCTAACCAAAATTCAACTTTCCGTGCCACCCGGTATCCCGCTGATTACCAAGCTTTTGAAGGAAGGGAATTGACACCCGGCGACCCGGTCGAACTGAACCCATTGCCTTCTGACTGCATAATCTATGATGGTTCGCCAGTTATGACTACAGATCAATCAATAGGGCTTGGTGCATGGATTAGGAACAACCCTGTAGGAACCGAACTTAACATCATCAATGAAACCGGAACGCCTGTAACCGCCGAGGTTTATGATTTGAATGGAAAAAAGATGGGTAGTAAAAAATCCGACGCTTACGATTTTTCCTTGAATACGGATGCTTGGCCAAACGGGTTTTATCTCCTTCACCTCTCCAATAAAAACAAGGCCGCATATTTCGTCCAAAAATTTGTAAAAAATTGATTGTTGGTGGTTATTTTGTTATTTGCTATTTATTGCTTGTTCTAAAACAAACTAATAACAATCAACCAACAACAACAAATATCTAATGAATATGAAAAAAGAATTACTCCCTACCCTTTTCGTGTCTTTTCTTATGCTGGCAAACCTTAGCGCACAAGACAATACTGTGGGGCTGCTTTCTTATAATCCCGACCTTGCCTATGCAGGTTACAACCTCATTTTTCCGCACAACCAGCCAAATGTCTATCTCTTGGACAATTGTGGTGAAATAGTGCATGTTTGGGAAGACAGTGCGCACTACCGACCCGGCAACACCGCCTATATAATGCCCGATGGTAATTTGGTAAAAGCCAAAAGACATGCAGTTGTTATCAATGACCCAATCTGGGCCGGAGGAGGAGGGGCCATTATTGAAGTCCGAACCTGGGACAATGACCTTGTTTGGAGTTTTGAAATGAATGACTCACTCAACCGCCTTCACCACGACATCGCAGTAACTGAAGAAGGAAATATCTTTGGCTTGGCTTGGGAAAAAAAGACATACAATGAGGCAGTGCAGGCAGGCCGTGATACCATGCTCCTCCCCGATGGTGAACTTTGGTCAGAATGGGTTTTTGAAATTGATCCGAACACAGACCAAATTGTTTGGGAATGGCACCTGTGGGATCACCTTGTTCAAGATTTTGACCCAACAAAAGATAATTTTGGTGTGGTCGCTGATCACCCTGAATTACTGAACATCAATTACACCACCAACGACGGCGGAAGAGATTGGCTGCACGCCAATTCAATTGATTTCAATGAAGGACTGGATCAAATCCTGATTAGCACACCATTTTTTGAACGAAGTCTATATTATTGATCATTCAACCTCAACTGATCAGGCAGCTGGCCACAGTGGCGGCCTCACTGGTGCTGGCGGGGATTTCATTTATCGTTGGGGCAACCTTGCCGCTTATAATCGGGGGACAGAACTTGACCAAAAGTTGTTTTTCAACCATGATGTTAAGTGGATTGATGACTTTATTGGCTCGTCTCATCCACACTTCGGCAAACTTTCAGTATTCAACAATCGGGCGGGAGCAGATTTTTCTACTTTTAATATTTTTAACCCACCCCTTGATATGTATTTTTTCCCGACCTATGAACTAATTGACACCACATGGGGGCCGGACACATTTGAACTCATCTTAACCCATCCTATCCCAACGGATGCCTATTCAACTGGACTCTCAAGCATGCAAGTACTTGATAATGGCAATTTTTTGATCTGTGTCGGCAGGTTTGGGTATGCTTTTGAAATGACCCCTGATCAAACAGTGGTTTGGGAATATAAGACCCCTCTCGTAGGTGGGATGCCCGCTACGCAAGGCGACACCTTGCAAATCAACAACAACCTTACTTTTCGTATGGATCGCTATCCAATTGATTATGAAGCCTTCATTGGGAAAGACTTGAACCCAAAAGGCTGGATCGAACTGAACCCTGATACTGCTTTTTGCGATGGCATCGTACCTGTCTTTAACCAAATCAGCAACTACCATTTGGCCATGTACCCTAACCCTGCTACCAATATGGTGACCATTGAATGGGAAGGCGGAATCTGGGTGGACGTGGAAGTCATTGACCTCATGGGACGTATCGTTATTGAACCAATGCGCCTTACCGGTGGCCGGAAATACCTTGACATTTCACACCTCTCCAACGGCATGTATTTCATCCGAATCAATGGACAAGAGTCAGGCAAACTGCTAAAAACACAGTAGAAAGAAGACAATAAGCGGTGGACGGTACAAAGAACTTACCGTCCACCGTTTACCAACTAACATCTACCCTCACTTACCATTCATCTACCGTCGCATATTCCAACCAACCTTCTTTTCGTTTTCCAAATCATTGTATATACCTTTGCGCCCGATTTACAAAAAGGGCAACAACCTGTATTTCAAGATTTTTTAAGGGAAATTTTGCTGAAAGGATTATAAAAACAAGTATTGGCTAAACCCTAATCTAATTGATGGGTTAATTGGAGGTTTTTGAGGAAGTAACTTTTTCCTTTGTGATTTTTCGGAAAATAACTACGCACAACACTTCAGAATGAATACAGCAACAGTGGCCAATGCCACCTCAACACCTTCTGGAAAACAATCCAACCCTATTGTCAAAAATGCCGTCATCCTAGCGGCTGGCAAAAGCTCCCGGTTCCGGGATAGCGGTATCCTCAAACCCAAAGTATTGATGAAAGTTGGCGGACTCCGATTGCTGGAACGAGCCATTCTCACATTGAACAAAGCAGGTGTGGAGCATTTCCGCATTACTGTTGGAGCTTACAGAGACCAGATCGTACCGGAGATGCAGTCCTTAAAGCGACTAAAAAATTTGGACATTGAGTATGTGGTGTGCGAGGAATACGAAAAAGGCAACGGCGTTTCATTTGGCGCAGGAGCAGGTGGATTCGACGAGCCGTTTTTGCTGGCCATGTCCGACCATATATTTTCTCCAAAAACAATTGAAAACTTTGTCGAAATAACCGCTGAAGCACCCCACCTGCCTGCCCTTGCATGTGACCCTGAACTCGACGATGTTTTTGATATGGACGATGCAACCAAGGTGCAGTCGGGCGATGGTTTTATCAATGATATTGGAAAAGAAATAGCTGACTATAACCTTGTGGATACTGGGCTTTTTTATTTCCCTAAAAACTACGGGAAAAGGGTAGCCTCCCTTGCCAAAAACGGAGCGAACTCAGTTAGCAACATTATCCAGGAATTTATAGACGATAGTGGTGTTCGGGCTATTTCCCTCTCCAAACCAATGTGGCAAGACGTTGACAACCCTTCTATGAAAAAGGAGGCTGAGCGTCGTCTCGTAAGACAGATCGTCCAACCCCATGATGGGTGGGTAAGCAGAAAGATCAACCGTACATTTTCCACCCCGATCAGTTTCCAACTGGCCAAATACAATATTCACCCCAATGTTGTTACCACCTTTGTCTTTTTGCTTACGATGGTTGGGGCTTGTTTTGCTGCCTCAGGCACGTACATGCAAATTGCACTTGGAGCGCTCATTTTCCAAATAGCCTCCATGCTTGATGGCTGTGACGGCGAATTGGCTCGGCTTACTTTGAGGACTTCAAAATTCGGTGCATGGTATGAGCAGTTTGCCAGTAATGCCCGGTACATTATTTTCTTTGTCGCCTTGGGCATTAGTGCTTGGCAAACTTCGGGCTCACAGGTCTATCTATTTGCAGTGGTCATGCTGGCGGCAGTGGCCATATATATGTTGGCGCAGATGGGATCAGTGGCATACGACCAAAGGCACGAGCCAGTTGCCAGCAGCCTTATTCCTGAATCTCAAACACCCAACTACAATTCTACTTTGCTCGACAGTTCTTATAACTTTTGGCGGGAATTGAACAAACAGGACATGCTCGCCTTTGTCACTTTTATCTTTTGCATCTTTTTCATGTACCAAGCCATGTTTTGGCTGGCATTGCTTGGCACAACGGCTACAGCTGTGATGGTTTCAAAATCAGTGACTGCATCAGCCATGCAAAAGGAAGGAGCCTCAGCGACCATTTTTGACAAAATTGACCCTATTTATTTTTACCTGTTGGGGGTTGTCATTTTAGTAGCCCTCATTTTCAACCTTGAACTCAATGTGGTGGCCGAATCCATGGCCGCTGTTGGAAATAAACTCTTCCTCGTTTTCAGTGTAGCCATTATTTGGATTTTGGCAAATACGATGTGTATCCGCACCTTGGTGAGAGGCAAAGTCCCATTCGCCGACCTGCTTTTTAATCAAATGACTGGAGACGCATACAACACCATCATTCCCATGGCAGGCCTGGGTGGCGAACCATACAAAATAAAGCACCTCACCCAATGGTTGGACTGGCACACCGCCAGCCGGGCAATCGTTGTTGACCGATTGATCCACGCAACGACTGGTATGGCCTTCTCGTCCATTTGCGTGGGAATTACATTGTATATGGTTGAGATGGAAGCGTCTTATTTCGTACCACTTGTAGTGGTCGCTTCTGTGTTTGGCTTGGGTGCAATCGCAATGGTATGGCTATCACTTTCCTCAGCACCCTCCCGCATTGCTGGCTATATTTTGAAAAAATTGAAGATCGTTGAAGAATACCGTAACGACCCTGTGCCTTCCCGCATGTTTTTCCAAGCCTTCTTTTTTAAATTTTTGGGACGTTCTTTCAACCTTGTCGAAATTTATATGATGTTCATGATCTTCGGCCTTGCCCCAGGTTTCTTTGACCTGACGGCAGTGGCAGGTTTTATAGCTACCAGTGCTACCTTGTTCTTCATCATTCCGCAAGGTTTGGGTGTCAATGAATTAGGAATCAGTACTGCTCTCGGTATCCTCGGTTTTACTGCCTCTCTGGGTATCACCTTTGGTCTGATCCGACGGGCAAGGATGATCTTTTGGGCATTATTTGGTGTAGGATTGCATTTGGCAGTGTCAGTGGCGAAGAAGTTTTCTTGGAGCAGAGCATAATAGCAGCGCAAATTGTCTGGTCAAATTCAAAAAAAGGCCCAACCTTGAAAACAAGGTTGGGCCTTTTTTTGAATTAAGTATTTGTCTTGTTATAATATTATTTCATCCCCTCAAACACCATATCCACATCCATTTCAATTCCTGTCACAGGGTCAGTCAGGATGCCTGAATCGTAAAATTTCTTTTTCCCGTCAGGTGTGACAACACAGATGGCTCGCATAGGTGGTGGCATTACAAGCCAAGCTGATTTTATTCCGAAAGGAAAGTAAAGATTTAATATTTTACGGATCATTTCGTCAATGGATTGGGAAGGAGAAATGATCTCGACAGTGGTAATAGGTGCTTCGGATTCTTTGGCTTCCACTTCCTTCCAGTCCAATACTTTTTTAGGGAAAATGCAGATGTCAGGCGTGGAGTTTGGTACTGTTTTTAAAGTAACTTCGCTTGAAAATTCATATTTATCTTCAAATTTGGATATAAGAAGGTAAACGATTTTCCCTTGAATCTTTCCGTGTATTCTGTTCGGCATAGGTTTGTTACGTTCTGTTTCATATTCTGAATGGGTCTGTTCTTCTACTATATTTTCTTTTAAAAGCATAAAACTAAAATTTTATTAGGTCAAAGATAGTGGAAAACACTAACTGTTCAAAATGGCTGTTTTTCTTAACAAAAGGGCGTTCCGAGGTGTTTAACTACGGATTTTGGTTTTGTATTTGCAGCCATAATTATCAATCAAAAATGGCTTTATTTAAGCGATTTAATATTATTTTTGCAGTAATAATTTCCGATTGAAAAATACCATCCGACATATCACCATTTACCTGCTGACCTTCACGGTGCTGGTCACATCCACAGGTTTCAGTGTATGCTGTATGTTCGGATGCCACGATACAAAGGTGGTCAGTGGTGAAGTGGATTGTTGCGAAAAACAGGCATGTGAATCCCCAACTGAAAAACCAGTCAACGAATGCCCCGACTGCAATTCCAAATACATCAGCCTTGACGCTGATTACCTGCTGACTTCTTCTGATTGTAAAATATGCTTGCCGCAAGCTGCTGTTTTTCAACCTTTTATAAAATCATTAGATAAGCAAATTCCCCGTACCGTTATAGCTCCTTTAGAGCATGACTTACCTCCCCCACCCTACGGCAAAGCGCTTTTGCCGTATATTCAGTCCTTCCTCTGTTAGTGCTTTCCTTTCCGTATTCGGGAGATTCATCTCCCACCAATTCCACTTAAATCTTTCATCTTCAGGAAATAAATGTCCTGACTACAATTTCACCCATGAAAGCACTTATAAAATTTACCATATTATTTTTCATTTCCATAAATGTGCTAACCGCACAAACCACAAACCCCGAACCTCAAACCAACAACCTTCTCTACGGCAATGTATTCAATCAAGACGAGGAGAGCCTGATAGGAGCGACTGTTCAATGGGATGGCACGGCCGTCGGAACCATTACCGACGAGAACGGCGATTTTTGGATTCCTAAAATGGATACGACTTCTTTTTTGCAAATAAATTATGTGGGTTATGATGCAGTATTTATTGAAATGTTTCCCCATGAGGATACAGCATACATAATGATAGAAGGTGTAACGGAACTACAAACTGTCGAGGTGGCCGGGCAGCGCTCCGATGTGTTCACTTCCACTCTTGACCCAATCAACATGGAGAACATTACCGCATGCGAGCTCAAAAAAGCCGCCTGTTGTAACCTCGCTGAAAGCTTTGAGACAAGTGGCAGCGTTGATGTCATGAAAGCGGATGCAGTGGTCAGCACTACTGAGATACAGATGCTCGGTCTGCGTGGAATCTACTCCCAACTGTTGATGGAAAAACGACCAGTTTATACTGGACTTGGCTATCCGTTTGCTTTGGAAAATATCCCCGGCACGTGGGTATCTGGTATTCAAGTATCTAAAGGGGCAAGCACCGTGCAAAATGGGCCTCAGTCCATCACCGGGCAGATCAATATTGAACTGGTGAAACCTTGGCAGGATAAACCACTGTACGTCAACCTGTTCGGCTCAACTACTGAACGGGGTGAAGCCAATATCCACTGGAACAAACGTTGGACAAACAAGCTCAGTACAGGTGTCATTTTGCATGGAAGTACTACGCAAGGGGAGTTCGATAAGAACGGCGACACCTTCCTCGATCAACAGACCAAGCAAAGCCTCAATGGTTTGTTCCGCTCATTTTATCAATCTGATAAGTTTAGTACCCAATTGAATGTCCAAGTTATCAACGACGAACGAGAGGGCGGTCAGATCATGCCGAAAAACCAGCCCAATCCAGAAGCATTCTACCGCAGTAAATTGCAAAACAAACGGGTAGACCTTTTTGGCAAATTTGGTTATTTTGGTTTTGAGCGGCAGGCTACTTCCATTGGCTTCATCTACAATGCGAGCTGGCAGGACATGGACAATGTTTTTGGCAAAAACATACATCAAGGTGACCAAAAACGATTTTATGCGAACCTGCTGTTTTCGACCTATTTAGGAACTACTGGTCATACCTTAAATCTGGGTTCCAGCTTTGAATATGATGATTATGACGAGTTCTTAAATGCTGTAGATTTTAGCCGCCGGGAGGTAATGCCAGGAGTTTATGCCGAGTATGTTTATAACAACCCTGGCAATGGTTTCGGCGTCATCGCAGGCGTACGGGCCGATCACCACAACGACTTCGGCGCATTCGTAACACCAAGGGTAAACGTGAAGTACAATTTTACCGAAAACAGTATTGTGCGGTTGAGCGCGGGAAGAGGTGTTCGCAGTGCGCAAGTACTTGCTGAAAATCTCCGCATCCTTGCTACAAATACAGAAGTAGAAGTTTTGGAAAAACTTAAAATGGAGGATGCCTGGAACCTTGGGCTGAATTTTACCCAAAACTTCAACCTCCTTGGTCGAAATGCAAGTTTCGTAGCCGATATATACCGCACCAATTTCACAAATCAAGTCATCGTGGATATGGAAACCCTGCATGGTTCCATGTTGATTTACAACCTCAACGGAAAGAGTTATGCAAACAGCGTACTGTTGCTGGGAAGTTGGAGCGCATTCAAAGGCTTCGACATCAAATTGGCCTATAAGCTCAATGATGTCAGGACGTCTTTCAACCCTCCTGATTACTTTACTAAAAGTGAAGCCATTGAAAGGCCGTTGCTTGCCAAACATCGTGGGCTCGTAACATTGAATTACGAAACTCCAGACGAAAAATGGATGTTCAATACCAACATCCAATTCACTGGCAAACAGCGCTTTATGGACGAAAAGCATATTCCACCTGATTATCCTGACAAGAACGAATTCCTGGGTGAGGCCCCTGCATACGCCCTTTTAAATGCACAGGTGACACGTCGTTTCAAGCGGTTGGAGATTTACGTCGGCGGCGAGAACCTGACTAATTTCACCCAAGACCACGCCATCGTAGATTGGGAAAACCCATTTGGGGAGTATTTCAATGCGATGCAAGTTTGGGGCCCTTTGATTGGTACAAGAGGTTATGTAGGAGTACGTTGGTGGATGGAATGACGGGTAAAAAGGAAGCCCCGATGATCGGGGCTTCCTTTTTACGGCCCTTTCTATCTACTTTTGTGAAAAATGAAATCCAAACGCCAACAAATAAAAGACAAAGCTGCCTACCTCTTCCGCAAGCAAGGATACAAAGCCACCAATATGCGTCAATTGGCAGAGGCTGTTGGCGTAAAAGCGGCCAGCCTTTACAACCACATCGACAATAAAGAAGAACTCCTCCAAGAACTGCTCATGGACATGGCCCATCTTTTCACCAAAAGTATGGCCGATGTGAAGGCATCCAAGCTTGACCCTGTGGAAAAATTGGAGTGCCTCATTGCCGATTATGTCCGATACACCGTGGAGCATACCGACGCTATTTCCCTCCTAACGGGAGAATGGGTGCATTTGAAGGAAAGGGCTAAAAATAAATTTTTGAAGCTTCGGGACAACTATGAGGATGGCTTCCGTCAGATACTCACCGACTGTATGGCCACAGGGCAATTCAATAAAATTGACATAGACATCGCCCTGTTCTCAACCCTTTCCACACTGCGCTGGCTTTATTCATGGTATTCTAAACACAAGGAAATCAACCCGTTAGAGCTGGAGGAGCAAATTACAAGAATGTTGATTGATGGATTAAGGAAGTAATTGTTAATGATTAATTCCGCTTTAAGACTTTAAAATTCAAAACCTGTTTTTCTTGGCCCGAGAGAAGAAAATTTAGGAGAGAGGTGTGGTTTATTTAATTTTTTTTCAAAAAAATTAAATAAACCACACCTCTCTCCAGCGGTTCTTTCCCCTTTGCCTGGAAACGGATGGTTTGTTTTCCTAAAGTCTTAAAGTAGAATTAATTGCTGTATGTTTTTAGGCTCATGGTACTAACTATTTGAAAACTAACTAACATTTGTTAGTTTTGCGGAAACAAAATTTTGCTGCCTTTTATGTCCCACAAATTTTACCCACTAAAAATAAAAGAGATTGTCAAAACGACGCCCGAATGCTCCCTCATTACCTTCGATGTCAAAGACGAATGGAAAGGTGATTTTCAGTTTACCCAAGGGCAACATTTGACCCTAAAAGCCCAATTCAATGGGGAAGAAATTCGCCGCACCTATTCTTTGTGTTCTTCACCTTATGATCAGGAATGGCAGGTGGCAGTCAAGAAAGTGGAAGATGGAAAATTTTCTACCTATGCCAATGACGTACTGCAAGCAGGTGATACCGTAGAGGTCATGCCACCCATAGGCCGTTTTTTTGTTCCAATCAATAAAGAGCAACAAAAAAATTATGTGGCGTTTGCTGCAGGTAGTGGCATCACACCTATTTTTTCAATTATAAAAACACATTTGCAGGCCGAGCCGAAAAGCACCTTCAAGCTTTTTTATGTCAACCAAACAGTCAATTCCATCATTTTAAAAGAAGAAATAGAAGGATTGAAAAACCTGCTCATGGAGCGCTTTGAAGTGTTTCATTTTTTGACCAAACAACAGCGGGACATACCTCTATTCGATGGCCGCATTGATGAGGAGAAACTGGATATTATTTTCAAAAGCATTTTGGACATTGACCTGGTGGACGACTACTTTCTTTGTGGCCCAGAGGAAATGATTTTTATGATCCGTAAATATTTAGTTGAAAAGGGAGTAGAAAAAAAACAGGTTCATTATGAGCTCTTCACTACGGCCGGTATGCAGCAAAAGACGAAAAAATCAGTTGCCAAATCAGCCGATGGAAAAATGTGTGACGTAACGATAACCGAGGGTGGAAAAAGCTTTAAATTCCAGCTTGAACAAGGCACTGACAATATCCTTGATGCCGCTTTAAAAAAATCCGCTGACCTGCCATTTGCCTGCAAGGGTGGCGTCTGTGCTTCCTGCCGAGCAAAACTGCTGGAAGGAAAAGTGGAGATGGAAATGAATTACGCATTGGAACAAGATGAACTGGATGCTGGATACATATTAACTTGCCAGTCCATGCCGACCAGCGAAAAGGTCGTCGTGGATTTTGATGGATAAAGTAGTTGGGAAATTTACTTTCCCAAAAAAATAAACCGGGAGATAAATCTCCCGACTACCATTGATGAAATTAGAGGAGAAATATGTGGCGTATCGATAATTTTGCTATTTGCTGTTGGCTCTTCGCATTTGACCGCCAACAGCCAATAGCTAAAAGCCAATCGCATGAAAAGTTTAGAACAACTGGAAAAAGAATTTCAGGAAAAAATTGATCGAGAAGAAAAGATCGAGCCCAAGGACTGGATGCCTGAAAAATACCGCAAGACTCTGATCCGGCAGATCTCCCAGCATGCCCATTCAGAAATCGTTGGCATGTTGCCCGAAGGCAATTGGATCACCCGCTGCCCATCATTACGCCGCAAAGTGGCATTATTGGCAAAAATACAGGACGAGGCCGGCCACGGCCTGTATCTTTACTCTGCCACAGAGACCCTCGGCATCAGCAGGGACGAATTGGTGGAACAATTGCATGCAGGTAGGGCCAAATACTCCAGCATCTTCAACTACCCTGCCCTCACTTGGGCCGACATGGGCGCTATCGGTTACCTCGTGGATGGCGCTGCCATCGTTAATCAAGTGGCCCTGACCCGCACCAGCTTTGGCCCCTATGCACGGGCGATGGTACGTATTTGTAAAGAAGAGAGTTTCCACCAGCGCCAGGGCTATGAAATCCTGCTAACACTTTGCAGGGGCACAGAAGCACAAAAGCAAATGGCCCAAGATGCGCTTAATCGCTGGTGGTGGCCATCGCTGATGATGTTCGGCCCACACGATAGCGAATCCCCTCATACTGCTCAGTCCATGAAATGGAAAATCAAGCGCAAGTCCAATGACGAACTTCGACAATATTTTGTAGATATGACTGTGCCACAGGCTGAATTCCTCGGCCTTAAAATCCCTGACCCTGAACTGAAATGGAACGAGGAAAGAGGCCACTATGATTTTGGGGAAATCAATTGGGAAGAGTTTTGGCAAGTCGTCAAAGGCCACGGCCCTTGTAATAAGGAGCGCCTCGATGCCCGCCGTGCAGCTTGGGAAAAAGGCGAATGGGTGAGGGAAGCAGCAGTGGCATATGCAGAAAAAAAAGAACAACGCCGAATGGCAAAAGCAAGTTAAATTCCGGTATAAATGTGCATCGGTATAACGGTGTATCGGCCGTTACACCATTGCACTGATAACCGATAAACCGATAATTATGAAAAAAGAATGGCCCATCTGGGAAGTATTTATCCGCAGCAAAAATGGATTGGAACACCGCCACGTTGGCAGCGTACATGCTGCCGATGGCGAAATGGCATTGGAAAATGCCCGTGATGTTTACACCCGTCGCATGGAAGGAGTGAGTATTTGGGTAGTACCTTCCAAAGAAATAATTGCAACTAATCCAGCAGAAAACGGGGAATTTTTTGAACCTGCAAAAGACAAGGCTTATCGGCATCCGACTTTTTATAATTTGCCGGATGAGGTGAAGCATATGTAATTAATTAATGAAAAATGCAGAATGAATAATGAAAAATAATTTGCTTTATAATTATTTATTAATGCTCGGCGATAATGCCATGATACTGGGGCATCGACTGAGCGAGTTATGTGGCCATGGGCCAAGTCTTGAAACGGACATTGCCTTGACCAATCATTCCCTCGATTTATTCGGGCAGGTGAGGAATTATTTCCAATATGCCGCAGAAATAAAAGGTGGGGATGCCGACGAAGACAAAATTGCTTTTTTGCGCCTTGAGCATGAGTATAAAAATGTGCTTTTGGTGGAGCAAAAAAATACAGGTTTTGCCCACGTCATCGCACGCCAATATTTTTTCGATGCATTTCATATTTTATTATTAAATGAATTATGCAACAGCAAGGACGAGCAAATTAATGCCATTGCCAATAAATCAATTAAAGAAGTAAAATACCATCACCGCTTTTCCAGCGAATGGGTCAAGCGGCTCGGTGACGGCACAAAAGAAAGTCATAAAAAAATGCAGGCTGCTGTTGATTATTTATTCCCATATTTAAATGAACTGACTGAGGAAACGGATTTGGAAAAAGAAATGAAAGAAAACGGCATTGGTGCAGATTTGAATAAAATAAGAAAACAATATTTTGAAAATATAGAATCGGTTTTACAAGAAGCTACTTTGGAAATTCCAGAAAATATATTTTCGCATTCAGGTGGCAAAAAAGGCGTTCATTCTGAACACCTTGGATATATCTTGGCACAATTGCAATATATGCAGCGGGCATACCCGAATATGGCTTGGTAACGTAGCGCCGATCTCTTGATCGGCGAAAACCTCTGCCGATCAGGAGATCGGCACTACATTTATGACAAATAAAAAAGAAATAGAAAAATTACTTTACCAAATTTCTGACCCGGAAATCCCAGTTCTTACCATCATGGGACATGGGCATCGTGCGTGATATAGAAATTGATGGAAATAATGTTTTAATAAAAATAACCCCCACCTATTCTGGCTGCCCAGCGATGGATACCATTGCGATGGAAATAAAAAACCACCCTCGAAAAAGCAGGATACATTACTATGGTTAAAAGTATTTTAGCTCCTGCCTGGACCACCGATTGGATCACCGAAAAAGGCAAACAAGCGCTGGAAAAATACGGTATCGCACCTCCGCTCGAAGCTTCACTTGATAAGCGGGCTTTATTGGACGGCGAGCGAATTATAAAATGTCCTCAATGCAATTCCACGAATACGAAAATGGTCAGCCAATTTGGCTCCACTGCATGCAAAGCACTTTTTCAATGCGCAGACTGCAAAGAGCCTTTTGATTATTTTAAATGCTTAAAATAGGGAATTAAGGAATTGGGGAATTAGGGAATTAGTTCGCATTCCCAATTCCCCAATTCCTTAATTCCCCAATTCCAAAATGAACTCAATTTTACTCACCAAAGAAAACAGTGTCGGCACCATTATCCTCAACCGACCCAAATCCTACAATAGTTTTAATCGGGAAATGGCGCTCGCCTGCCAGACTGCATTGGACGATTGCGCCAACGATGAAAATATAAGATGCGTCGTAATTACAGGGGAAGGAAAAGCATTTTGTGCCGGACAGGATTTGGTGGAAGTGACTTCACCAGAATTGCACCCCGGTTTTAAAAAAATATTGGAAGAGCATTATTGCCCCATTATTTTAAAAATAAGAGAAATGGAAAAACCAGTCGTTGCTGCTGTAAATGGCGTGGCCGCAGGTGCAGGAGCAAATATCGCATTGGCTTGTGATATAGTAGTAGCACATGAAAAAACCAGTTTTATTCAGGCATTCAGTGCGATTGGATTAATTCCCGACAGTGGTGGTACATATATTTTACCCCGTTTAATTGGCTGGCAAAAAGCACAGGCCATTGCGATGCTCGGTGATAAAATAAAAGCAGAGGAAGCTGAAAAGATGGGGATGATTTATAAAGTTTTTTCCGATGAGGAATATTTGGAAAAAATAAATGCACTGGCAAATAAATTGGCGAATATGCCGACGAAAGGATTAGCGCTCACGAAAAAATTATTTAATGACTCAATGAGCAATGATTTAAATACGCAATTGGAAATGGAAAATAAATTACAAATAGAAGCAAGTGAAACGAAAGATTATACAGAGGGCGTAAATGCTTTTTTGGAAAAAAGGAAACCCAATTTTAAGGGAAAGTAAGGAACTTAAAATACTCGTATCTAATTTAATACAAGGCATCCTATTGGATATAGGTTAAAATTAAATAAAAATCTTTTTATGAGAACATAAATCAGTTTATGGTAAATCAAAAAATAAAAAAAAATGAAGAACACCCTGTTGAAGGAGTGGATATTTACCCATTTGCATTTTATCCTGAAATGATAAGATGGAAAATTGAAAAAATTAAGGAAATAGATGACAAGAACATTAAAAGATCAATTATAATATCTTTAATTATTGACTGCGCTTGTTTAGTAGAAGGAATGTTAAATATGATAAATAGAGAAGTGCTATTATTGATTCATTTTAAATATGGTTCATTAGAGCATCGCTTAACTTCAGAATTAGAACAAAGAGTTGAAAACGGCAGCTTTACAGAACAAATATATATATTCGAAACTTTAACTGATAATAAAATATTAGACATAGTCAATAACGAGCTTTGGAAATCAATCAAATCATTGTTCACGTTTAGAAATAACTTAGCCCATGGAAATGTAATTACCATATGGGGAATTGAAACACAAGAAGGAAATAAAAAGGTAGCTTCTGGAAAATATAAGAAAATATATGACTATTTTATAGAAAATAAATTAATTGATCCTTTTGGAAAAGATTTTGAAAATTTCTTTTTTAGCGTCAAATCTTCACAATATTTCTTCAAATCAGCAATGAAGTTTATTTGGGCTTTGTCCAAAAATGTTCCCAGCAATTCAAAAGAACAAATAAACGTAATGACTGATTTTCTATTTCAAAAAAATAAAACATGACCAAATTAGGAAATTATATCCTCGGCAGTTGGACAAATGGCGATGGCGACGGCCAGCCCGTTTTCGACGCAGTGACCGGCGACGTGATCGCCCATGCCACCACCAAAGGATTAGATTTTGGGGAAATACTAAAATATGGAAGAAAGTTTGGTGGACCTCCGCTTCGAAAAATGACATTCCAACAGCGGGGAAATATGTTGAAAAAATTGGCGCTTGTATCTAACCAAAAGAAAAGACAAGTTTTACGAAGTCAGCTACCGCACCGGGGCGACCAAAGCGGATAGCTGGATAGATATTGAAGGCGGATTCGGAAACTTATTTGCCAATGCCTCCCTGCGCCGCAATTTCCCAAACCAAAGTTTCCACGTGGACGGCGACCCTATTGACCTCTCCCGTGGTGGCGGATTTATGGGACATCACATCATGGTGCCGAAGCGGGGAGTGGCCATCCATATCAATGCTTTTAATTTTCCCATTTGGGGCATGCTGGAAAAATGTGCGGTCAATTGGATGGCAGGAGTGCCAGCAGTCGTCAAACCCGCCACAGCAACCTCCTTTTTGACGGAGGCTGTGGTGCGGGATATTATCGAATCAGGTATTTTACCCGAAGGCGCATTGCAACTTATTTGCGGAAGCGCAAGAAGCATTTTGGATACCGTTGAATCGCAGGACGTAGTAACATTCACAGGTTCGGCAACGACCGGCAGGATGCTAAAAGCACACCCTCGCATCATTGCAGAAGCAGTACCATTCAATATGGAAGCCGACTCGCTTAACTGCTCTGTCTTGGGAGAAGATGCGACACGCCAGACACGCCTGAATTTCAGTTGTTTATAAAAGAAGTAAGGAAAGAAATGACGGTGAAATGCGGGCAGAAATGTACCGCCATCCGCCGCATCATCGTACCTGAAAACTTGGTAGAAGATGTACAAATGCCCTTGGCAAACAACTTTCCAAAGTATTGATCGGCAACCCCACCGTCAAGGAAGTCCGAATGGGAGCATTAGCCAGCAAGGACCAAGTGGCCGAGGTGCGTAACCAAGTAAAAGAACTGGCCAAAACAGCGGAGATCGTTTATGGGGATTTGGATAAAATAGATGTCATTGGCGCAGATGCCAGCAAGGGGGCATTCCTCTCCCCTATCCTACTGCGGGAAGATCATCCACATAAAAATTTAGGGGTACACGAGATTGAGGCATTTGGCCCAGTGAGTACCATTATGCCATATAAAAACCTCGACGATGCCATTGAATTGGCACAGATGGGAAAAGGATCACTCTGTTGCTCTATTACCACTTTCGACGATGCGGCGGCAAGGGAATTTGTCGTCGGAGCTGCCAGCCACCACGGTCGCATTTTGGTTTTGAATAGAGAATCTGCCAAACGGAGCACTGGACATGGTTCTCCCCTCCCAACCCTCGTACACGGCGGCCCAGGACGGGCAGGCGGCGGTGAGGAAATGGGCGGCATGCGAGGTGTGAAGCATTATCTGCAACGCTGTGCCATTCAGGGGTCGCCCACTACCTTGACAGCGATTACTGGCATTTACCAACCCGGCGCAAAGGTGGTGGAAGCCCCGAAGCACCCATTCAAATACCATTTCGAGGACATCCAACCGGGCATGTCCATTCTGACGCATAAGCGCACCATTACCGATTCGGATATTCAAAATTTTGCCAATCTCAGTTGGGATGTTTTTTATGCCCATACCGACATTACTTCTTTGCAGGGGACTATTTTTGAAAAACGGGCGGCGCATGGTTATTTCCTATTGTCCGCGGCGGCAGGGCTTTTTGTCAATCCGGCCAAAGGTCCAGTGGGAGCGAATTATGGCTTGGATGAATGCCGTTTTATTCGACCTGTTTATCACAATGACACCATTCAAGTACGATTGACTTGTAAAGAAAGAGTAGAACGAGATCCTAAAGGGAAAGAGCATCCCTCCGGCGTAGTAAAATGGTACGAGGAAATATTCGACCAAGATGGCGAACTGGTTGCGATGGCGACCATCCTCACATTGGTACAAAAGAAATCGCCATTTCCAGAAATAAATAGAAAATATTTAGAGGAAAAATTCGATGCCTTAACAGAAAATACAAAACCATCATGGGGATTAATGACCGCCCAACATCTGGTCGAGCATTTTGAATTTTTCACCAATATGGCTTTGGGCAAAATTCCTTGCGAAATTGTCACGCCAGAAGATAGAATTGAAAAATACCAAGAGTCGCTTTGGAATTATAACCCAATGCCGAAAAAATTTGACCATCCCACATTAAAAAAAGGAGAAACTGAGGATTTACGGTATGCAAATTTGGAGGAAGCGAAAAAAGCATTTTTTGCCGCTTATGATGAATTGGAATTGTTTTTTAAAAATAATCCTGGAGCGACGGTGTCAAATCCAGTGTTCGGGAATTTAAATGAATATGATTGGTACTTGATGACGAGGAAGCATTTTGCGCATCATTTTGGGCAGTTTGAGATTTGATAAAACCATTTGTATTATTTTTACGACTATAAAGTAATGGAAAAATTTAAAAACCAATTAATCATCATAGCTGGGGCAAATGGATCGGGTAAAACCACCTTTGCTATTCCGTATGTAAAAGAATTAGGTTTTGATTTTTTAAATGCGGATGAAATCGCTAAAGAGTTTGAAGAGAAAGGACAAAGCAATCCACTTATTAAAGCAGGTAGGATTTTTTTTAAAAGGTTAAATGACAATATAAAAAACCATAAAAATTTTGTTGTTGAAACCACCCTCTCTGGGACTTATATCAATAAGGTTGCAATAAGAGCAAAAGAAGCTGGGTTTGAAATAAAGATTATTTACATTTTTCTGGACAACCCACAACTTTGTATTGAAAGAGTAAGATCAAGAGTTATTAAGGGCGGCCATGATGTGCCAGAAAAGGATATTGTCCGACGTTTTTTTAGAAGTAAAAATAATTTTTGGAAAAACTTTACATTAATTGCAGATAACTGGATACTATTATACAATGGGGGTGAAGGATTTCAAAGTGTTGCTGCAAGCAACGAGAATGAATTTAGCATCGAGAATGAATTATTATTTAATCATTTTTTAAATCTTGACAAATGAAACAAGTTGGTAGATTAAAAGATAGTACTATATACATTGAGGTTGCTGACATACTCAGGATCGCTAACCAAGCCGTAAGAAAGGCAAAAGAGGAGAATAAAAAATTCGGTATTCCTGATACATTTTGGAAAAATGGAAAGGTGTATTATGTACTGACGAATGGCGAGATTACTACTGTTCCCCCTGCCATTATGCGAAGATAATTTGAATCCGAATGATTTTTATTTGCTGACGAGGAAGCATTTTGCGCATCATTTTGGGCAGTTTGGGTTGATTTGAGAAAATTTGCCAATTCTGACAAAAAGCTTTTATTTTTGTAAAAAACAATTTTATGGGAAGTACCATTTATTCTGCTTATGACCAAATCGCTAATGTCCTCGCCAAGCTTGGTTCAGAAGAAGTTATGAAATTAAAAGCAACAGATGAAATGCAAGAACGGATGGAGGCACTTTTGAAAAAATCGAGGGAGAACATTATTTCCATTGAGGAAAAGGATGAGTTGGATCATTTTATTGTTTTAGAACGGTTGGTGCGGTTGGCGAAAATTAGGTCATATAAGCCAGAATTTTACCATTAAAAAAATAAATCACCGTGATTGATTACGCAGATAAAATCGAAGTAAGCCCAAATATTATGCTTGGCAAGCCAGTCATTAAAGACACACGAATTACAGTGAAAATGATATTGGAGAAAATGTCTGCTGGTAAAAAAAAATGAAGGATTTGTTAGTTGCCCCTCCGAGATTAAAAGAGGAAAACATATTGGCAGGACTGGCTTTTGCTGCCGAAAAACAACTACAAAGGAATTACAGTTAAGTTAGTAGGCATATTTTTTGCAATCTTACAATAATCCATTCTTGACACTTCTCCTCCCTCGTGTCTATTTTACTATTCTTATTTCTTATTATAAAATTATTGCCTCCCTTTTAATAAAAATTATTTACTCAAATTAAACCAAATTTCATCATGAAAAATTTATTTATCGTACTTATTGCTTTTTTCCTATTCCATTCATGTGCCCCTACTGTCCAAAAGGTCGGTACCGTAAATATTATATCGCATCGCAATGTTGATCCTAACCTTCAATACGAATTAATTTCAAGTTATACAGGTGGCAGCAAAAGGGAATTGAAAAAATCACGAGCGGCCAATATTCAAGATGCCGTTGATCAAACGGTAAGAAAAGTACCTGGCGGTGAAATGGTTATGAATGCTAAGATATATCAAGTCAAAGGTAAATATTTTGCTATCGAAGGAGATGTGTGGGGAATGAAAGGCAATAGAAGTATTCGAGGTATTTCAGTAGGAGATAATGTAGTTTGTAAGGACAAAAACTTTATCAGAAAATTAGATTTGAAAAATGATATTATATATGGGAAAGTAACGGGAATGATGGATGATGAAAAAGTTTATGTCAAAATTAATGGGATTGAAAAAACTATAAAAATTCCGCTTGATAAAATTACAAAATCAAAATAAATATTTAGGGTGCTATTCTGAAGAATGAGAATATTGGGTTACTAATTTTTACTAAAAAACACCAATGTCCAAAAAGAATCAAGATAACGGTTCTACGACTTTTATTTTTCTCGCATTATTCATGCTGATATTTTTGACATGCGGTACAAGAAAACGTGACGGTGCAAAATGTTGGGATGGAACAAGGAGTTATGCAACTGGTCGGGGCGCTTGCTCACATCATGGAGGTGTTCGAAATTGGACTTATGAATATTGGTGGGAGGATTTATGAGTCAACAACTTTTATTTAAGTTTGATAGAACTCCCCTTATTATGAATTATGAATTCTTTTCAATACGAGACAAAGTATATAAGCCGATTGATGCTTGCGAAATTGATATTTGTTTATTTCTTTATGAGTTTAATTTCTTGTAATGAAAGTCCTTCATATTCGAAGGAAGGACAATTGCCATCAAAGAACATTAATAAGTCTGAATATATAAAGATAAACTATGATTATTGGGAATGGAACAATCCGAAGCGGCCTAAACTTGCCGAAGAAGTAGAACTAATGCTTAATAACTCGTGGGCAGAAAACCCTACTGATAATAGACCAGTATTAGACTATGTGAGTGCTTGGCTTGGAGGTGAAAACCATAGAACAGCATATGAATATTATGGAAAAAATGTTTCTCTCCATTTTGAACAAGACCCTTTAAAAAGTTATAATTTGTGCAAAAAACGGAAACAACTACCAACTGACATGGACTTAGAAGAGTTTAAAACTCAAATACATGAACCTGTAAAAGGTGAATACCATATGACACGTCAATTCAGGTATGAATTAGCTGTCGATAATGACCGTGTTAGAGGAAGAGTTTTTCATATGCGAATGAGTTCGTTTTAGCATTCAAACTCTCCCCATCCCGTCCAATAGGTTCGCAACTTATCCCATACCAAGTTCTTTCAAGTTTAGTGCAACGCAACTTGAAACGCTCCCATCATCCAGTCTATGACTGCCAGCCCAGCAGGCTATTTCATTTAATTTCTCAATATTTTTTCCAATATATATTTTGAGGCTTTTGTGTAAAGCAATTTAGTCTAGGTAACAGCAAGCAAATTCCTCTTAAAAATTGTGGTAGAAGTACTCACCTCACAGCATCTTCAACAAGTGTCACAGCCTTGACAATCAATTGATTTGTCTCAAATCATTGATTGTCAAACATTTGCACATGAAATTATCCTATGTGATAATTCTGTGAAACCTATGTTATCATTCTGTCACCTTCCCGTGATATACATTTTTCACTTTTGACCCGACAATTAAATCTTTACACATTTAAAAAATCTTTACACATGAAAAATGTATTTTTTATTGTTCTCGTTGCTTTTCTATTAGCTGGTTGTGAAAAGGAATCTCTATTTGATTCCAATGACAGTATTACCCTTGAAGATGATTTTTCATCGGTAAAAGCGGTTAAAGGAGCCAAAAAAGAAACCTTTAAAGTTAGGATCGAGGCTATTGATGAGGGCGACTTTGCCACTCCTTTTGCTCCTGGGGTTTGGATTGTACAAAAAAAGAACAGTGCCCCAATTTTTATAAATGGCGCACCCGATTTTGGAGATGGATTGGAAGCATTGGCCGAAGATGGTTCTCCGGACATGCTGAATGATGCGCTCACAAATCATCCAAAAGTTAGGGATAATGCCGTTTTTAACACCCCGGTAGGAGCTGCTGGACCCGCTCCCATTTTCCCTGGCGATGCTTATGAATTCAGCTTTACAGCAAAACCAAATGACTATTTGAATTTTGCAACAATGTTCATTCAGTCCAATGACCTTTTTGTTGGCCCAGATGAATCGGGAATTGCTCTATTTGACGAGGACGGCAATCCTATTTCCGGCGATATTACAGCATACCTTGAAATTTGGGATGCAGGTACAGAGGTGAATGAAGAACCTGGCGTCGGCCCAAATCAAGCTCCCCGCCAGTCAGGCCCCAATACTGGCCCTGATGAAAATGGAGTGGTACAGGTGGTAAATGACGGGTACACCTATCCTGCGGTAGATGAAATCATCAGAGTAACCATTACCATTCTATAGGTTACAGAAATTAGAAAAGTTTTTTTAGCGGAATGCTTTTCTTAAATAATTGGAAGTAGAAAGAGAACCATTTGCTCAATGGTTCTCTTTCTACTTTTTTATTTCTGAATAAATATTGGTTATAGGTGATTTCATTTGGTCAAAAGATTTACTAAATTTTGAAAATTTAGCAAATCGGTCATTGCTCCCTGTTTTGCTAAATCTCGAAGATTTAGTAAAACTCGTTCTTAAAAATTTGTGACCAAATGAATTCATTTAGCCCATAAATATTAATTGTAACGCATTACAAGATTTCTACCGTTTCCTTTGAATGTGGATTTAATTCATTGTCCTCGTTTAATACGGCCTTTAAGAAACATACAGGACTTACTCCTTCAAAATATAAAACGACAAAAAGGGATGGAGCTTAATTCTACTTTGGTACTTTATGTTTTTCCTTAGTAGCTCCCTTTGTCATTTCGCAGAAATCCGTCCTCGTCTCGCATGCACCTCATACTTGCACTTATGACGAGGACGGATTTCTGCGAAATGACAAAGGTTCTATTGTGCTAAATTTTTTAAAGTACCAAAGTAGAATTAATTAGAGCCTTTAAAAGAACATTTCCTTCAGCCATAATTTAAAATCACTTTCCCGTTTTTCTTCCTCCTGCATATTGGGTGTTAAAAAAAGATGATTTATTTCATTTTTTTCGGAGAAATAATGTTTGGGTGATGCTCCTATAACTCTTTTAAAAGAATGGCTGAAATGGGCCAAATCGTGATATTCGAGAAAATAAGCGGCCTCAGAAATGGAATATTTTTCATAAAGCATGAGCGTTAACGCTTTTCGAATTCGGACGATTTCACCAAAGCGCTTAGGATTTATTCCTACATAAGCCGAAAAAAGTTTCCTTAAATATCTATCACTGAGGTTCGTGGATTTTGATACATTCGAAATGCTGACTCTGCCATACGATGTTGTAATTTTCAGGATAGCTTTTTTAAGAAGGTTTAACCCTGGTCTGTTCTCTTGATGTTTTTTGATAAAGAATTGTTCAATAATTTTAATGCTATCACTCAGGGGTTTTATCTCTTTAGTGACCTCAAATAACCAATTGATTTCTTTTCCAAAAATTAAGACCGGGTTAATTAAAAATGCAGGGGAATTTACAAAAGCTACATTCGTAAATGTTGAAATCATCCCTGTTTTAAACACCGCACCCGCCATTTTCACCTGATGATTAAATTTGATGTTACGGGGGTTTTTATCGGCTTTATGAATGAAACATTCTGGAAATTCGAAAAGTGCTTGCCCATTATGCCCATACAAAGGTGACCCATAATTTAAAATAAAAGCATCAGAGACTGCAGGTAAAATTCTCTCTACCGATGTTTTTTCTCTTTCAAGTTCCAGCGTGAAAAAATATTCAATCGACTCGCTTAATTGCTCATCAGGTAAGTATTTGTTCAAACCCATAACCAAAGTCATTTTAAAAAATTAAGTAACTATTCAGAAGTCAGACCGCTGCGCTGTCAGGTGTCAGAAATCAGACGGCCAAGGGTTATGTTCAGATGTTTTTTCTGACTTCTGACCTCCGCTGAATAATTACAAAATTAATTCGTAATGATGACCTTAAAGATCGCCAACTTTTATGAAAAACCTATCGGATTTATAAATCTGTAGGCATAAAAGGCCGATTTATACAAGATGTTATACCGGAATATACAATTTACCATGCCAATTTATACAACCTAATTCACTTTTTGAAACGATTAGTAAAAGGAACGATTTTTATTAAACCACTTCAAAAAAATATTTTGGCATGCGACAGTTAATCATTCTTTTTTCCTTCCTTGGATTATCAACTTCATGTTTTTCTCAACAAACCATAAATGGAACAATTACCCACGATACCCTTCAAAGGGAATATACCCTTTATGTGCCGGCTAATTATACAGGTGACTCGGCCGTACCGTTAGTATTTAATTTTCATGGCTATACTTTTACGGCCAATGATCAAATGCAGTATGGAGATTTTCGATCTATTGCTGATACAGCGGGGTTTATTATTGTTCATCCGCTGGGCACTTTATTCAACGGGAATACGCACTGGAGTGTAGGCGGTTGGACGACAGGAAGTACGGCAGATGATGTAGGATTTACGGAATCCCTTCTTGATTCATTGACCAGCGAATATAATATTGATTTAACAAGGGTATATTCCACAGGGTTTTCAAATGGAGGCTTTTTTAGTTTTCTTTTAGCTTGTCAATTAAGTCATAAATTTGCAGCTGTAGCTTCAGTTGGTGGTTCCATGACTCCTCTCATTTACAATAACTGTAACCCTGCCCACCCTACGCCAATTCTTCAAGTGCATGGAACGGACGATGGTGTAATCCCATACATTGGAGGCGCTTGGGCCTGGCCGATAGATGATCTTTTACAATATTGGACCGGATATAATAATGGGAACACGAATCCAATAACTATGGCCATTCCTGACAATAACACCAGTGATAGCAGCACGGTTGAACATATTATATTTGGAGGGGGAGATGTTGGAACTACTGTAGAACATTTTAAAGTAACAAGTGGTTTGCACACTTGGCCTGGAACTACTCTCTTTACGGGGCCTGGAACTAATCAGGATATCAACGCATCTGATGAGATTTGGAAATTCTTTTCAAGGTATGATATTAATGGTTTAATAGAACCAACAAGTATCGAGCCTTTGGGTACGGTAACACCAAAAATCACTATTTACCCTAATCCGGCCTTTTCGAAAATAAAAATTGAAGTTGACTTTAAAAAGAAAGTTGACTTTCAACTCACATCGATTTCAGGAGAAACCCTTCTAACGGATTCAATTCATTTCAATCAATATGAATTGGACTTGTCGCCTTTTCCTGCGGGAATTTATATTCTTGAAATTGGAGGCTATCATTATAAGGTTTTGAAGAAATAAGAAAATAAGCAACTAATGTTACGCAGTTGGCTATTGGACGTTGGCATTTAGCTTTAACGGAGGCTATCAATTATAAATAGAATCCTTTTTAAACAACTGATGGGTGGTTCGTGACCTTTTTTTGGCCAACAGCTAATCGCTAACAGCCAAATGCGTAACATCGCTAAGTAAAACTAAAAAGATTAATATGAAAAACCACTCTACCAGTAGCCTGCTGACAATTTTTCTGTTTGCATTTATTTTCATGAATTGCAAAAAAGATGACGAAGGGGCAGATACCGAGCCCCAGTTTCAGACTCCAACCATTATCAATTTAAGCCATACTTCCGTTTATGAAAAATTACCAGCAGGGACAATATTTAGCATCTTGTCTTCTGATGTATCCGGGAGCAGCGTGGGTTTTGGCTTAGTAGCAGGAGAAGGGGATACAGACAATGCCCTTTTTGAAGTGAAAGGAAACCAGCTAATTACTAAATCTATACTTCAATATTCAGATGAAAATAGTCGGGCTATCCGGTTAAAAGTGTTCAATGGAACAGAAGTTTTTGAATCCGCAACGACTATTTCTGTGAGCGAATTTTCAGGCACCTACCCAAGTCTTTCTTCTCCTTCATTCGATGACGACGGGCAGATGCCCACAGGGTTTGGTGCAAACAATGGGAACCAATCACCCGATCTTGAGATAATGCATGTCCCTATTGGTACAAATAAAATGGTATTGACGATGATTGATCTTGATTTTGGGAATTTTTGGCACTGGGCGGTTTGGAATATTCCAGCCAACAAGACAACTATCGATAAAAACCAAGTATGGACCAGTGGTGTAGTTGTCGGCACAAATGATATAGGAGGAACAGGTTATTTTGGCCCATCTCCACCTGACGAACACCGTTATAAATTTACTGTTTATTTTTTGGATAGTAGCATCAATTTACAAAGTGACAAACACATAGAATTGCCCATTAGTATGGCTGGGAAAATCATTGCTCAAACTTCTATGATTGGGAGATATACTCCATAATCTATTTAAAGGTTGTCAAGGTGCTACCGCCAAAGTTGGAGGCAGCGCACATGCTAAATTCAACCAATAAGTGTAATTGATAATTGAAAAACCAAAATTGCAGGTAATTTAACCGTCCAACTATTAACTTGACTTTTCTGTATTTCGGAAAATGAAAGGAATGGATCGTGAAAATTTTTATTTCACAGTTGATAAAGAGAGATGAAAGAATAAAATGGTCGGTAATGATGAAAAAATTTTGGCAATAAAAACTGATACCTTCTACTTTACCTTATTTTTTTTCTTTTTATATACAGCAAACTGTCTTTCCCATTTAGGTTTATTTTTTTTCCAGAAAAAAGCACCAGAACCCATCACAATAAAAATTGCCACACCAAGCATCCCATAAAACGGCGTCTCTGGCATCCGTGTAATCACTTCCGCCACAAAAGCAGTATACAGCCCCATGACCGACCAGTACATCCATGCAAAATGCCGTACCACCCAATTGTCAGATTTACGTCGAATAACTGGCAACATGCCCCCTATGAGGGTAACGGTAGATAGGATGGAAAACCCATGAAACAATCCAAAACCACTGAACAGACGATAAATCAAAAAAGAAGTAAGTAGCATAATACTCATTGAAAATACATAGACATATCCCACTTTTCGATGACGTGAAGTACCTTTGGCAGTGAGGAGAATATATGTGCCTGCAATAAGGGCAAGAATGGCAGTAATTAAATGCACGAAGCCAGTCAAGTTGGATACAATTGTTTGCATATCGATTTTTTCGAAATAAAAGAATCTACGCTCATCCCCAATAAAGGGTGAAGCGAGAATTTAAGTGTTAATTCTCAATATCACTCGAAAGAATGATATTGAATTAACCCTATTTGAAGAACTTTACGCCGCATAAATTTAAGCAACAAATAAAAACATCATTATGTCAAATATTTATTCCATCGTAGAAAAATGGTTTTCCTGCTGGGAAACTGGAGAATTGGATCAACTACCCATCACTAATGACTTTGAACATACCAGTCCTTTTGGAACCATTTCAAGCAAATCGACTTACCTTGACATTGTTGAAAAAAATAAAGATCGGTTCTTAGGAAAATCATTTCAAATTATTGACAAAATAATTGAGGGAAATAATGCCTGTGTTCGTTATGAGGTGATCAACCCCGATGGAAATATGGATGTTTGTGAGTGGTACACCATGGAAGGCGGATTGATTAAAAATATTTATTCCTATTATAATATAGGGGATGCAAAGTTGGTCAGTGGTTGAACTTTTTTTCACATCTTGCCGAAAGGTTTTATTTATAGATTGGATGATGAAAATTGACAAACAATAGAATAGGGTACATATTCTCATTTTACCCCTACCTTTACCCACTGCCCAAGTTCAATAAAACCAATTGCATTCCACCATAAATATCAAAAATCAAAACATGAAGATCACTTTCATATTTACTTGCCTTTTTTTCAGTCTAATTTTATTTACTTGCCAAAACCAAAAAAACGAGCCCAAACCCTTACCTAAAAACCCCAATATTTTATTCATCATGTCCGACGACCATGCCTACCAAGCGATCAGTGCATATAATGATAAGTTAACCCAAACACCTAATATCGACCGCATTGCAAAAGAGGGCATGTTGTTTACCAATGCGTGTGTGACCAATTCTATTTGTGCCCCATCAAGGGCGGTTATTTTAACTGGAAAACACAGCCATTTAAATGGAAAAATCGACAACATGTTCCCGTTCGATACGACCAATGTGACTTTCCCACAAATATTGCATGACAAGGGATACCAGACAGCCATGTTTGGAAAATTGCATTTTGGAAATAATCCAAAGGGCTTTGATGAATTTAAAATATTGCCGGGACAGGGTACTTATTACAACCCTGATTTTATTACAAAAAAAGAAGGCAAAATTCGTGTAGAAGGATATACCACAGACATAATTACCGATATGACATTAAATTGGTTGAAAAATGAAAGGGAAAAAGAAAAACCATTCTTATTGATGTATTTGCACAAAGCACCGCACAGGGAATGGTTACCTGCCGAACGGCATTATAAGGAATTCATTAAAAAAACGTTTCCCGAACCGGAAACACTTTTCGACAATTATGAAGGCCGGGGAAGAGCGGCAAAAGAAGCGGAAATGAATTTATTAACGCATATGAATTGGGCGGGCGATTCAAAAATTCCTCCGGGTGTTATGGATGAATTAGGAATTCCTGAAACGGCCGGCTGGGACAAAGGCGCTTTTAAAAGAGAGGTGGGCAGGCAAACGCCAGAGCAACGGGCAAAATGGGATGCAGTTTATAATCCAATGATCGAAAAATTTAAAAAGAATTATAAAAATATGTCGCAGGAGGAATTGATGAAATGGCGCTATCAAAGGTATATGCAAGATTATCTCGGTTCTATTGCCGCTGTAGATGAAGGTGTTGGCGAGGTCTTAAAATATTTGGATGAAAATAATTTATCAGAAAATACCATTGTCGTTTATACTTCCGACCAAGGATTTTATTTAGGTGAACATGGTTGGTTTGACAAACGGTTTATTTATGACGAGTCATTTAAAACACCATTAATGGTTCGATGGCCAGCTGTCATTAAACCTAATTCAGTAAGTACCCAAATGGTACAAAACCTCGACTTTGCCCAAACATTTTTAGAGGCTGTTGGAATTGATGCTCCGTCAGATATGCAGGGCGAAAGTTTAATTCCACTATTTTTGGGAAATAACGAAAATTTTCGAGATGCCGTTTATTATCATTATTATGAATATCCTTCAGTGCATATGGTCAAACGGCATTATGGGATTGTGACAGAAGAATATAAGCTTGCCCATTTTTATTACGATATAGATGAGTGGGAATTATATGACCGAAAAAAAGATCCACAGGAAATGAAAAATGTTTACCATGATTCTGCTTATGAAGAAGTAGCAAATAATTTAAAAAATAAATTAAAAGAATTGAGGATTAAATATAAAGATTCTGAAAAATTGGATCAATTATATATTGATAAATATAAAGAGTTAAATAAATAACGAACTAATTTACACTAACCTACAAAAATTTGCAACCTAAATAATCCAATAACCTCCCTAATTCCCAATTATCCAATTTACTAATTCCCAATTTCCAATTCCCAAGGTTCAGATGTCCACTTCGAATCTTCAAACTTCCCAACAGTTCCTTCTACTTTGAACCTCCATATCCCAGGACTAAATTCAGCAGCTGGCAAATGGATTTGAATAGCGCAATTTTTACTTCTTCCTTCCTCCCAAGTTGTTTTAGGATAAAAAGGTGTAGCTGGCAGGGTCACTATTTTTTCCACCTCCCTTTTTTTATTCAGCTTTTCAGCAACAACAGTCGGTTCAGAAATAATAGGTTCTCTGCCTGTGACATGCCTTAAATTGAATTTGACAATTTCTTTTTTTGGATCATGATAAAAATGATAAATGATGACCAACATGCGATCAGGATTGCCAGTCAATTTTTCCCAATCATCACCACTCACGAAGCTGACAAGTTTTTGGACAAATTCGTTTCTAAATCTACCTGTGGGAATATTTCTGTATTCAGCTTTTAAAATTTCAACAATCTTGTCATTGCGAAAGGTCAATTTCCCGTAAGTGTCGGGCGGGTTTACCAAATTAACTAATGCAAGAATGGCAGTTTCTTTTATAAATGGATCATCATGTTTAATTAATTCAGCGAATAAATCCGCCAAGCCCGATTGCTCCTTTTTAGTGATCGGACGTTTTGGAAAATATTCAGGCCTCAAATAATAATTTGTCCATAAAGACCGATTTAAATGAAACACAGCTATTCTTTTTTCAACCAACCCAGCATTGGGATCATTTATTTTTTCAATAAAAAAACGCCTTGCATCTGGATTTCCAAAAGGAGCCCTGGCTCCATCCTCTATTTGAATATGTGGATAAACAAAAAATGTATCCAATTGCTGCCGCAATAAAAGGACTCTCCAGGAAGCCGTATCCCGGCCACTACTCCATACCCATTTAAATAGGTCCTCTGTCAGTGAACCCCATCGGTCGTAGTTTCTACTATTTTCATTTTTCAATTCCGATAAATGTTTTTCGATCCATCCAAGTATAGCCTCGTTGCGGGTATCCATATTTTCGATTTGACGAAGGGCAAAAACCTGCTCTGTGCGTTCGATTTCCTCTTTGACTTTGTCCAATAAAACATTCCATTCGTTGGGCCAATTGACGCCTGTCCAATTCGATTCTGCTTTTACGATCCTATATGGCCCAGGATTCTCCAATTGTAATGGATACAAAACTTCCCCATTTTTTGACAAACCCCTAAACCCTGATAAAAAGAGGTCGTAATGATCTTTTTCCTCTCCCTCATATGGCGGATTAAAAAATAAAAGGAAACGGTCAACACTGCATTCAATATTGCTGTTGCTCTTTATTAAATAACTCCCCGTGTCAATTGATGAAAAACCTCGTATGACAATTTGATCAGAAATTTTAATAGGCGTTTTTTTCAACCACGTTAATACATTAAACCTTAAATTATTTGGATAATCTTTGTTGTCATCAGAAAATTCTGCAATGGCAACATATTTTGAACGGACAACAAGTTCAACGGTCGGCAAGGTGGGCAAATCCTCTGCGGTAAGATTTATGGAAATAAATAAAAGGAGAAAAAAGAAAAAACGCATTAATAATTTCATATTAAATATTTTGCAATTGTTTAGGTAGTTAAATTTTTAGTAATTCAACCTTCTCATTTTAAGGATCGTGTAAAGAATAAGTTATAACAAGATTGGTGAATTACTTTGGTCTCAGTTTTCTTTTAAAAGAAGAAGTATTGTTGATACTATAGCTTGTCCCGAATTCACTTCGGGAACTGATTTTAAAAGGAAAATGAGGGCAAAAGTCATGATCCCGTATTTTACATCGGGGAAATAGCAAGATGTTATAAGTTATTCTTTACACGATCCTAAGAGAATAATTCTTGCTTTTTTAATAACGATAATATATGGAATTGTAACAGAAGCAAGACAAAATAGAAATGTACCGAGGGAAGAACCATTAAGTTTCTACCTTTGCGAAAAATCAAATTATTTATGTCGGAAACACCATTTGTAAATACGACCATTCTCAAAGCCCGCATTGCTGAAATCACTTTTTACCACCCTGCCCACAATTCTCTCCCCGGCAACCTGCTTGCCCAATTAGCAACGCAAATAAAAGAGGCCGGAGAGAACCCTGACATTCAGGTCATCATTTTAAAAAGCGGCGGGAACCGCACCTTCTGCGCCGGTGCCAGCTTTAATGAACTTATTTCTATTAACGATTTCCCAACAGGCAAAAAATTCTTTATGGGTTTCGCAAATGTGATCAATGCCTGCCGGAAATGCCCTAAACTAATCATCGGAAGGGTGCAGGGAAAGGCAGTTGGTGGCGGCGTTGGAGTAGCGTCAGCTGTGGACTATTGTTTGGCCACTAAATATGCAGCTGTAAAATTGAGCGAACTGAACGTTGGCATTGGTCCTTTCGTAGTTGGCCCTGCGGTAGAGCGGAAAATCGGCCTTTCCGCCATGAGCCAATTGGCCATCAATGCCGATCAGTTTATGCCTGCCGAATGGGCGAAATTAAAAGGATTATATGCAGATGTTTTTGAAAATGCAGAGGCACTTGATGAGGCTGTTATGAAATTGGCGGACTATCTTGTTTCCACCAATCCGGAGGCGCAACAGCTTTTAAAAGAAGCCTTTTGGGAAGGCTGTGAGGACTGGGACGAGTTATTGGAACAACGTGCAGAGAAAAGTGGACGGTTGGTGCTTTCAGACTTTACGAAGCAAGCTTTGGCGAGGTTTGCGAACTAACAAGGCAATATTCGAGCTTATGACTACATTTGACTTTTCTAATTTAATTTCAAGTTGATTGTCAATGTTTTACAACCAATCCATCGAAACACTTCCCCTACCCCAACTTCGTAACCTACAAAACAGACGGCTACAAAAACTATTGTCGCACCTCTATTTCAATGTCCCATTTTACAAAAAACAATTCGATGAAAAAGGCATCCAATTGAGCGACATACGAGGAGTCGAAGACCTCCCCAAATTGCCTTTTACCAAAAAAGTCGACCTGCGGGGCAACTACCCCTTCGACCTTTTTGCCGTCCCCATGAATCAAGTCCTCCGCATCCATGCATCAAGTGGCACAACGGGCAAACCCACCGTTGTTGGGTACTCCAAAAATGACTTGGATGTATTCGACGAAGTCGTTGCCCGCTCGCTGGTCTGTGCCGGGGCGAGGCCAGGCATGAAACTCCACAATGCCTATGGCTATGGGCTTTTCACCGGGGGATTAGGCATGCACGGAGGCGCTACCAAATTGGGAATGGCTGTCATTCCCGTTTCAGGCGGCATGACCGACCGACAACTGATGATACTCCAAGATTTTATGCCAGAAGTGATTTGTTGCACTCCTTCCTATGCCCAAACATTAGCCGAAGAATTTCATAAACGGGGCGTCAATACAAAGGAGTTAGCCGTAAAGTATGCCATCCTCGGAGCCGAACCCTGGACGGAAACAATCCGTGAGCAAGTAGAGGCGGGGTTAAACGTGACGGCCACCAACATCTATGGACTCAGCGAAATCATTGGCCCGGGCGTTTCACAAGAAGATTTTGAAGAAAAAGACACGGGTAGTTATATTTGGGAGGATCATTTTTTCCCAGAAGTCGTTGACAAAGATACTGGCGAACCACTGCCTTATGGAGAAGAAGGCGTTCTGGTTTTCACCACCCTGACCAAAGAAGCCATGCCGTTGATCCGCTATTGGACAAATGATATATGCAGCATTTATTATGATAAAAGTGCCAAGCGAACGCATATAAAAATGAGTGCCATTAAAGGCCGGGCTGATGACATGCTGATTATCCGGGGCGTCAATTTATTTCATACACAAGTAGAGGAATTGTTGAAAGATTTTGAAGAACTTGCGCCCTATTACCAATTGATCGTTTCACGTGAAGAAACCTTAGACGAGGTAAAATTAAATGTAGAATTGGAAGAAAACATTTCAAAAGAATTTGGCAACATTGATTTTTCAATAAACGACAAAATAAATTTATTGAAAAATCAATTGCGGCAGAAAATAAAAAATAATATTGGCATTAGTATGCAAGTTGAATTGAAAAAATATGGGGAAATACCCCGGAGTGCAGGTGGTAAATTGAGCAGGATTGTAGATTTTAGGAAATTGTGATTTGCACCCCAAATTAATTTTCTGAAGTAGTGTAAATTAATTTTACACCTTTATGGAAATGCCAGAACAGACATAAACACAACCCTTATGAAAAATTTTATTTTCTTTTTTATTTTTCAATTCATTTTAGCTTCTATCCTTTTTTCCCAATCCGATACGTTAATAATTTCTGACATAGAAGCCGTCACGGTCTCTGCCCCCAAGATCACAACAGCATTATACAAAACACCGTTATCCATTACTAAATATAATGTATCTACTATACAGGAGTCTCAGCAACAATTATCCTTGCAGGAATACATTAATGCAGTGCCCGGCATTTTCACCATGAATGCAAATAATTATGCACAAGACCTAAGAATAAGTATCCGAGGCTTTGGGGCAAGGTCGGCATTTGGCATCCGGGGCATTAAATTAATTGTGGATGGCATACCCGAAACCACACCGGACGGGCAGGGACAAGTAGATAATTTAAATTTGGGAATAATTCAAAATATAGAAATATTACGAGGCCCTGCTTCTGCCCTTTACGGCAATGCATCTGGAGGAATAATCAGCATAAACACCATAAATGATTTTGAAAAAAATTATTTGAAAGCAGGAGTAACCATTGGTGCTTTTAATTTACAACAGTATAATTTAACGACCGGATTTAAAACAAAAAACACTACTTATATTTTACATGGAAACCGTTCATCTGCTGATGGATACCGTAAACACAGCAGTTTTGAAAACAATAATTTTAATGCCCGTATTTTTCATCAATTATCCGAAAAATCAAAACTGAATTTATTGGTCAATTATGCTGATAGTCCGAAAGCGGAAGACCCGGGCGGTATTGACCTAACAGCGGTGAATGAAAACCGCCAACAGGCACATCCACAAAATATTTTGTTCAATGCTGGTGAAGAAATCAGTCAATTAAAAGTGGGGTTAAATTATAAATACGATTTCGATAAAAACAATCGCTTCAACACGTATGCTTTTTTTTCCTCTCGTGATTTTTACGGTAGGCTGCCTTTTGAAAACGGTGGCATTGTTGATCTTTCCCGTGAATATTTAGGATTTGGAGGAAATTATCTATTGGTACTCCCATTGAAAAACGGTGTAAATAAAATACAAGCCGGTTACGACCTCGCCACCCAATCCGATAACCGACTGCGTTTCAACAATTTAAATGGATTGCAAGACTCGTTGACTTATGACCAATTGGAAGTTTTCAGCAATGCCGGCGGTTATTTGGTCAATCATTTTATTTCAGGCAACTGGCTTATTTCCGGGGGCATCCGTTTTGATTGGAACCATATGGATGTTTCGGACAGGTATGAAGAAAACGGCAATAACTCTGGTGAAAGGACATTGCGCACTTGGAACCCGAGTTTCGGCATCAGTTATAAAATTGCACGTTCCCAATATATTTATTCCAATTTTTCAACCAGTTTTGAAACACCTTCCCTCAGTGAATTATCAGCCAACCCTTCGGGCAATAATAGTTTTAACCCCCTGAACGCACAAAAAGCAAAAAATTACGAACTGGGCATAAAAGGTAATATAAGTTCTAATGTCCAATATGATCTGGCTATTTTCCACATAGACACAAAAGATGAACTCGTACCGTTTGAATTGGACTCGTTCCCCGGTCGAATATTTTATCGCAATACTGGCAAAGGCAGCCGAAACGGGTTAGAGTTTTCCATTAATTATGATATAACGGATAAATGGAACTTCGCCCTCAATTACGCTTTCTCCGATTTTATTTATGAGAAATATGTATTGAATGATACTCTAGATATTAATTACAATGATAATGATTTACCGGGTATTCCGAAAAGCTACGGGGCGTTGTCATGCAGTTATGTTAATGAAAAAGGGTTGCATGCCCGGTTGCAAGGAAGATATATAGGAGACATCTTCACCAATGACGCGAATGATAATTCTGACGATGCCTATTTTTTATTAAACCTTAATTTGGGTTATCAGATTAAAACCGGAAAAATAAAAATCACTCCTTTTTTTGGCATTAACAATATTTTAAATACCAAGTACAATGACAACATCCGCATCAATGCTTTAGATGGCCGTTACTATGAACCGGGACCGGGATTGAATATTTATGGAGGTGCGAGGTTTTTATTGGAATGATTGACCATTCGTATTTTTTTCCAATTATTTTTTATTCCAACCGAACAAAATAAACCCCTGAACACATTATACCCTCGAATTACACTTTCCCACCCTATCAGGCATTGGGCCATCTACCTATATTCCCTAATCTAAATCTTTTTGCACGACCCCCTTCGTTCATTTTTAGGTATCTGACAGCATTCAGGACAAAACATTTTTTTACTGAATAAAATCGATGGACATTTCCTCAATTTGAATAAAGAAAAGGCACCCTGCGAGTTTTCTCTTTTTTATGTCCAAAAATCTTCTTTTCAGTAGAGGAATAGTTTTTGTCGGCTTGTTGGAAAACAATAAAAGAAAACATCTCATGTCAAAAACACTTACTCGAAGGGCCTTCTTTCGATTTACTCAATTATCGAAAAGGACCAAAACCGATCATCTCCAAAATACCCCCTCTCTACCTGCCTCCACCATGCTTTCCGGCCTTGCGCCTTATAACGGACCTTGGGACACGGAGCAAATTGCCCATTTATTGCGGCGCACTATGTTTGGTGCAAAAAATATCGATGTGGAATATTTTAGAAGCATGTCGCCCTCTGATGCCGTTGATATCCTATTGGAAGATGCCCCTTTACCCGACCCACCAATAAATGACTATGCTTCAGAGGTATTCGACTCCAATGTGGCCCCTGGATACACATGGATTTTGACTCCCCACACCCACGATCTTCATCCGGTGAGGATACAGTCTCTGAAAGGCTGGTGGATCGGCAATATGTTGGACCAAGGCCGATCACTGCAGGAAAAGATGGTGATTTTTTGGCACAACCATATTCCCATTGAATTTGAGGTGGTGGGAAATGCCCATTATGCTTACCAATATTTGAATACCCTTTATGAAAATGTATATGGCAATTTCAAAACGTTGATGAAAGCCATTACCATTGATCCCGGCATGTTGGTGTACCTGAACGGAAATTTGAACAATGCGGGAGCGCCTGACGAAAATTATGCAAGGGAACTACAGGAGCTTTACTGTATCGGTAAAGGGCCGGATTCCAACTATACTGAGGAAGATGTACAGGCAGCTGCACGGGTACTGACTGGTTGGAAAGTACAACCTGCAACTACGAATGTGTATTTCAATTCCGGTTCGCATGATATGGACGACAAAGCTTTCTCATCCTTTTACGGCAAGATGGTAATTGCAGGAAAAACGGGCGATGCTGGCGCAGAAGAATTGGATGAGTTGTTGGATATAATTTTTGCAAACCCCGAAACGGCCAAGTACATCTGCCGAAAACTCTACACCTTTTTTGTTTACCAAAATATTGATGAGGAAATAGAGCAAACGATCATCGAACCGCTCGCCCAACTGCTCAGGGACAACAACTACGAGATCAAGCCAGTTCTGGAAACGTTGCTCAAAAGCGAGCATTTTTTCGACCCCTGGTTCAGGGGCAGCATGCTTAAAAGTCCATTGGAACAAGTGATCGGTATGGCAAGGGAAATGAATGTTGTTTTTCCTGATGCCACCAATTTCGAAGACTTGTTCCAGCTCCGGCGAGAACTGCATTCCCATTTGCCTAACATGCTGCAAGACCCCGGCGACCCTTATGATGTATCAGGTTGGCCAGCCTGGTACCAAGCACCCATTTTTTATAAATGGTGGATCACTGTTTCCACCTTACCTAAGCGAGCCGAGCATACCGATATGATGCTCACCACAGGCTATCTATCTGATAACTATGTAGTTAAACTCGACGTAGTGGCTTATACAAAAACCCTTACCACTCCTGCTGATCCCATTGCTTTGGTTGACGAGGTAATCCGGCTTTTCTATGGCATCGAAGTAGCTGACGAAGTAAAAGAACAACTCAAGAGCATCCTCCTTTCCAGTCAGGTCAATGACTATTATTGGACGGATGCATGGAACGAATACCAGAACAACCCCAGCGACCCTGCTACCCTCAACGTCGTCCAAACCCGTTTGCAATCATTTTACCAATCCATTTTACAGCTTGAGGAATATCAATTGCTCTGATGGCAGTAGGAAACACCACCCAACTAATCACTAATCAACTAATCACTAATCACTGACCCATGAAAAAAAGGGATTTTCTAAAATATATAAGCGCAAGTACATTGGCCATCCCAAAATTGCTCAATGGTTTTAACGTGGGCGCAAAAAGAAATTTGCCATTCCAACAACTGCTCAACCCCTATCTTACTGATACTGACAAAGTACTCGTATTGATCCAACTCAATGGTGGGAATGACGGCCTGAACACTATCATCCCACTGGATCGATACGATAATTATTACAATGCCCGGCCACATATTTATATCAAAGAAAATCAGGTAATACCGCTCACAGGGATTAGCCATGTGGGTTTGCACCCTGCGATGGAGGCGATGCGGGAAATGCATGAAGAGGGCAAATTGTCCATCATTCAAAATGTTGGGTATCCACAGCCAAATTTCTCCCATTTCCGGGCTACCGATATATGGCAGACTGGATCAGGTGCAGAACAAGTGTTGAATACAGGGTGGATCGGGCGCTACTTGCATTATGAATTTCCGAATTACCCATTCGATTTTCCCAACCCCGACATGTTGCACCCGCTTGCTATTGAAATTGGATACTCCAGTTCAGTGACTATGCAGGGGCCATTGTTTGGGATGGGCATTGCCATTGCCGACCCGACCAGTTTTTACGACCTCGTAGAAGGCGTGGATACTCCCACCCCTGACACGCCGGCAGGCGACCAATTGCGCTATGTGCGTTTGATTGCCAAACAGGCGAACCATTACGCTGATTACATCAAAGAAGCCTATGAAGCAGTCACTTATCAAGAGCCTTTTCCTGATACCAGTTTGGCAGAACAACTCAAAATAGTGTCCCGCCTAATAGCAGGTGGATTGAAAACGAGGGTTTATCAAGTCAACATTGGAGGTTTTGATACGCATGGTTTTCAGGTAGATGCAGATGCACATGGTCTAGGCAAACATGCAGATTTACTGAGGGATTTGTCCGAAGCCATTAAGGCATTTTCGGACGACTTGGCCTATCACGGCATCGAAGACCGGGTGGTGGGCATGACCTATTCCGAATTTGGTCGGCGCATCCTCGACAATGCCAGTTTTGGTACCGATCACGGGGCCGCAGCACCCGTGTTTTTATTCGGCTCCTCGGTGCAGCCGGGGATCGTGGGTGATAATCCAATCATTCCGCTCAATACGGTAGTGAACGACAATTTACCGATGCAGCACGACTACCGATCTATTTACACTACCCCTATTGAAGGACTGGTTTTGTGTGCCTGAGAATGATTTAGGGGAAATAATGCTGGAAGATTTTCCGACACTGCCACTGATCGCCAATTCCGACTGCATTTCCACTGCGGTAAGAAACCGCAACAGAAATGCCGGAAAACAATTGTTGAGCAATTACCCCAATCCATTTACAGAGAGCACTAACATCACCTTTTCCAGTAATGGAGGCAAAGCCACCTTGCAGGTTTTCAACGGTGCAGGCCAATTGGTCGCAGTGCCATTTAATGACACTTGCCCTGCTGGTGAAAAAACCATTTCATGGAATGCGGAGGAACTACCAGCAGGCGTTTATTATGGCCGTTTGCAAAATGGTGAGGTGCAAAAGGTAGGGGCCATGTTGAAAGTGAATTAAACATTCACAGTGCTTCCAGAACTTTGAATGCTGGAGGCATTTACTAATAATATTACGCTGAATGATCGGATCTTACAATTCCGCCCCGATCATGAACAAACCTTGGCACAGCGTCTTTTCCAAAAAAATTGGCTGGCTAAGGGAGAGGGCGTTGCTTCATGCGACGCCCTCGTTCTTTTTTTTATATTTGGAAATAATGTATCCATCAAATCCCAAATCTCTCCAAAATTCACTCGTAAATTTGACTATTTCTTTAACAATTATGGTTCTTTGAACACTTAACCCGGCAAAGATTTTTAATTTTAAATAGGAACGGAAAAACTTATCCCTAAGAATTGTCAAAGAACCACAAATATTAAACCTATGGTCAAAACAATGCACGATATAAAAACAAACACCATGTCTGACATAACGCCAACACCCCTTGACTTAGAATCTGCGGAGCAATATATGCCCACACAGGATGAAAAGACGGCTGCCATGCTTTCCCATGTACTTACCTTTTTTGGGTTCTTTCTCGCACCCTTGCTGGTATATGTTGTCAAACGGGAAGAGTCGGATTTCGTGAAGCACCATGCCATGGAGTCGTTGAACTTTCAGGTTTCGATCATGATCTACTTTATGGCCTGCATTCCCATGATGCTTTTGCTTGTTGGATTTTTCATGGCTTTTATTATTGCAGTATTGGCATTTATATCTATTGTTATTGCAACGGTTAAAGCAAGTGAGGGCATTCCACACCGCTACCCATTTACCCTTCGATTGATTAAATAAACATTTTGGAAAATGCAAATGCAAAACGCTTGTTCCTAAATCAGGAACAAGCGTTTTGCATTTGCATTTTCATTCATAATAGCAATTCTCTCTACATTCATCGAAAAATTTTGTCCGTATCATCTCAAATAACTCAATTTGGGTCAACATTTTATCACAAAAAAATTCAACCAATGTCTGACCTATCATCTCCAATACTTGATTACGAAGCACCCAACGATTATGTTCCTACCCAAGATGAAAAGAATATTGGTATGCTTGCCCATATTCTTACTTTATTTGGGTGGTTCATTGCACCTTTGGTCATTTATATTATAAAAAAAGAAGAATCGGATTACGTAAAGGAACATGCCCTTGAATCTTTGAATTTTCAAATTTCAATATCTCTTTATATTATTGCTTGTATCCCTTTAATGCTTCTTATTATTGGCATTTTCTTGGCCATTATGATAGGGTTCGCTGCATTTATACTGGTAATAGTTGCCACCGTAAAAGCCAGCGAAGGCAAGCTGTACCGCTATCCTTTCACGATCCGGTTGGTAAAATAAAATAAAACGTGTTTTTCCTTTAAATAAAAACAGCCAACACTATACCGTTGGCTGTTTTTTTATCTATACAATTTCAATTCTTAAGTATCCTTTTTTCGAAATACTATTATTTCTTGCTCACCACAATTTTCTCAGTATGAGTATTTTCTTCGTTTTTTTATTTTAATAAAATAAATTCCAATTGGAAATAAGCTGACATCTATTCTAATTTCATTTCCTGAATATTTATTTTGCAAAAACACTTCTCCCAATGCATTATAAATTATTATGGAAAAATCTTTAATAATAGCTTTCCCAGACAATTGAATATTTATTTTTTCACTCACTGGATTTGGTGAAACAATTAATTCCAATGGCATTTCTTTTTTTTCATTTGCATTGGTGACATTCTCATTGCTTTCACCAAAAATACTTTGGTGAAAAATAAAATCACCGATACCATTGGGAATGCGGGCATAGATAATTATAAAATTATTAATGGGGTAAATATCACGAAAAATATACCGCTAATAAAAAAGTGATTGAATAAATGTTTATTTATTTACCAAAAACAATTTCAGCTTGAATGGTCACTCACTATCCACCATTTACCTTCTATTTTTTTCATAATAACGGAGAACCAACCACGCATGGGTTCATTTCCATTTTCATATGTCAAATTATACCGACCTACCACATAATAATGTTCGTCTGAAAAACGGGTCAAGCTCATTTCATCAAAATGCAACTGTCCCATTTTCTCAGGTGGATAACCTTTTTTATATCGTTGTTTAATTTCCTCATAGCCCCGAGTTTGCCCTGATCTTCCTATAGTCCGAATATCTTCGGATGGATAATAACCTTCCATATAACAATCAATATCTCCCCTATTCCAGCATTCAGTTTGTTTGAGGAAATTCGCCAATATGGCATTTTCATCTGCCATCCTTTTTTTACTTAAATAGCCATTTAGCCGTTTTGCAAAATGTTGCACATGGCCATGATGGCTGCGCCCCAATCCTTCATCAGTATTTACTTGAAAGGCAATAGCATATTTATTTTCTTTTGAATATTCTATTTGTGTTAAATGCCCAGGCATAATACCAGCATGTCCATAAAAAATACCCAGATCTGTTTCCCAAACAAATGTGCCGAGGCCATAGCCATCCGCAGCTTTCTGGCCATTTTTAAAATCAACTGGACTAATTAATTCATTATATATCTCAGATAAAAGAATTTGCCCTTCATGCAACCATTTCATCCAAAAAGCCATATCTTCTACATTAGTGACAAAGCCACCACCCGTCCATTCGAATTGTGGGTTCATTACATATTTTCCTTTTTCGATTGTTTTTTTTGGTAAATCAAAAAAATTGTTTTCGCCAATATAGCCCTGAGTTAACCCCGGCAATTCCCTTTGCGTGGATGGGTAAGTATTTCTCAATAAAAATGGGTCAAGTATTCTTTCTTGCACCAATTCATAAACCATTTTCCCAGCCGCCTTTTCCATCACCATGCCGAGTAAAATATAATTGGTATCAGAATACCCCCACCCTTTTCCAACCTCATGCGCCGCCGTCATTCCAAACACAAAAGAAAGCCGCTCTTCTGGAGTAAAACCCCGCATAGGTTTTCTTTTTATTTCTGCTAAAAATGATTCTTGAAAAATATATCGGGGCAGGCCGCTGGTGTGGTTCATCAATGAGCGGATAGTTAGATCGGTAGCATTGGGCAATTGCTTGAACCATTCTTCCTCTTCAAAAAACATTGACACTTTATCGTCCAGTGAAAACTTGCCTGCTTCTACTAATTGCAAAGCCGCCGCTGAGAAAAATGTTTTCCCCGTGCTACCTGTAAACATTTGGCCACCGATGGGCATTGGTGTATTTTCTTCCACATCTGCAAACCCCGCTGCCAGGCTTATTAATTGGCCATTGGGCAAAACCGCAGCTAAGGTAGCACCGGGCCGATTTTCTGACATAATGATGCTGTCAAGGTCGTGTTGGAGGATAGCCCGCAATTCGTTAATGTTGTCCTGGCTATTTAAGAAAATGGGAAATACCAGCAGTAATAAAATCAGTTTTTTCATTTTAAAATAATTGGTGAATTGAAAGGGAAAGATAGGAGAACTATCCAAAAATTATTCTCTTTTGATCATTATGGATCAGTATAAATTAATTCCTGCTTCATTACTGTACACTTTTCGGAAATGACTGATCTTCATACCTGAAAGAAGGAAAATTTAGGGAGGGAGGCGTGTTTTTTTGTTCCGATTGCAATCGGAACAAAAAAACACGCCTCCCTCCCTCTGAGTTTCTTCGCCTTCGGCCTGAAAACGGATACAAAACAAAAAGGAAATTCCCGCAAGATAATGCTGCCGCCAAGAAATGAATAGTATAATTTGGCCCTGCTTTAATACAGCAAAATTCGATGCATCACTGAAAAAATTTTACTTACTATTGAGGCTAATTTTTGAAAAATAAAAATCCGCAGCCAATGTCAACTAAAGGAAAACTAACCATTTCCCATCTCCAACAAAAAATCCAAACAAGTGACATCGAAACCATCGTAGTCGCATTCACCGACCATTATGGTCGTCTGGTAGGCAAGCGCTTCGACGCCGAGTTTTTCCTTGAGAGCGCCATAAAAGACGGCACACACGGCTGCGATTACCTCCTCACCACCGACATGGAAATGGAACCTGTTCCCGGTTACAAATTTGCTAATTGGGAATTGGGCTATGGCGATTTCCACCTTGTACCCGACTTCAACTCTCTGCGGGAAACCACTTGGTTGGAAAAAACGGCACTGGTGCTTTGCGATTTGGAAAATGAAAAAACGCACAAGCCTATTGCCGAAGCCCCCCGCTCCATTTTACAAAAACAAATCAGGGCAGCCAAACGACAGGGTTATGAATGTTTCGCTGCTTCCGAACTGGAGTATTACGTTTTTGAAAACAACTACCGAGAAGCACATGAAAAACATTTCCACGATCTAAAGCCTGTTGGTTGGTACTTGGAGGATTACCACATCATGCAAGGCAGCCGGACGGAACATTTCACAGCCGCCGCACGTCGGCATTTGAAAAATTCAGGTGTGCCTGTTGAAAACTCAAAAGGTGAATGGGGGCTTGGCCAGCACGAGCTGAATGTGCGATATGCGGAGGTCTTGGAAATGGCCGACCGTCACGTTGTTTTCAAACAATGCTTGAAAGAACTGGCCGACAGCATGGGCATCTCCGTCACCTTTATGGCCAAATACCATGAAGGTCAGGCAGGGTCAAGTTGCCATATACATGCGAGCTTATGGAAAAATGGTGAGAACGCTTTTGCAGGAAATAAAAAATTCGGACCTGTGATGGGTTCAGACGTATTCCGTTGGTTCTTAGGTGGTTGGATCGTCCACGTACCAGATGTAATGCCCTTTTACGCCCCCACCATCAATTCGTATAAACGCTTCCAAGATGGCTCATGGGCACCAACCCGATTGGCTTGGAGTTACGACAACCGGACCGCAGGTTTCCGAGTAGTAGGCAAAGGCAAGAACCTTCGTATAGAATGCCGCATCCCCGGCGCAGACTGCAACCCTTATCTTGCATTTGCAGCTTCACTTGCCTCTGGCATCGATGGCATCAAAAACAAAATCGAACCGCCTGACATTTTTGAAGGCGATATTTATGAGGCGAAACATTTGCCCCGTGTGCCGTACACTTTGGGCGAAGCATTTTCCCAATTTGAAAACAGCAAATTTGCTATAAAAGCATTTGGTAAAAACGTGGTTGAGCATTACGCTCATTTTTACAAAAAAGAAATAGAAAGTTATAACAACGCCGTAACCGATTGGGAACGGAAGCGATATTTTGAGAGGATATAATTAATGGTGAATGGTGAGAGGTGAATGGTAAATAAATTTTATTCATTCACCTCTCACCATTCACCTCTCACCATTATTTAAATGAGATTAACAAACAAGACCGCCCTCATTACCGGGGGCAGCAACGGCATTGGCAAAGCGACGGCCCTACTATTTGCCAAAGAAGGTGCAAACGTTGTGATCACCGACATTAATGATGAAGCTGGCCAGGCAGTGGCCGATCAAATTAAAGCGAGCGGAGGCCAAGCCGTCTATTTCCATGCCGATGTGTCCAAGGCCAGCGACTGCGACGCAATGATTGCCTTTGCAGAAAAAACCTTTGGCAGCCTGCACATTTTATTCAACAATGCTGGCATCATGCACGGCGACGATGGAGATGCGGTTTCCACCGAGGAAAGCATTTTTGATCTTACTATATGCGGTCAATGTGAAAGGCGTTTTCTTTGGCTGCAAATACGGCATCCCAGCAATGAAACGGGCAGGAGGTGGCTCAATTATCAATACCGCTTCGTTCGTGGCACATCTTGGTGCAGCCACCCCACAACTGGCCTATACTGCCAGCAAAGGAGCAGTCCTTTCCATGACGAGAGAGTTGGCTGTCATCCATGCACGTGAGGGTATTCGGGTAAATGCACTTTGCCCTGGCCCTTTAAGAACAGAGTTGTTGATGAAATTTTTAAATACGGAAGAAAAGAAACAACGGCGGTTGGTGCATGTCCCGATGGGTCGTTTTGGCGAAGCCGAAGAAATGGCAAAGGCGGCATTGTATCTCGCCTCGGATGAGTCGAGTTATACGACGGGGACTGAGTTTTTAGTGGATGGTGGGATTACGGCGGCGTATGTGACGCCGGAGTGACGTTGCACAAATCCCAATTTAACAAAGCCCCTACCTTAAAAGAAATGGGCAACACGATTTTTAGATAAAAAACCAATGACTATGACAAAACGCACACCCAAGAAAAAAGAACCTGAATCCAAAAAAGAAGGGAACAAGTATGACAAAATAGTTCAGGAAAACCTCAAAGAGCTTGTCCCTGCTATTATTAGAAATGTGCTCGGCTACAAAAAATGTCGGTTGAAGGCATTACCAAAAATCAAGCTGCAAACAACACTGGAAAAAGAGCCTGATTTCCTGATGATTATTTATGATGATCGATCACCCAACGGCCGCATCCTCCATATCGAATTTGAGGGACAGGATGAAAAAATAATGGACTGGCGAATGGCCGAATACCTGGGCATCATTGGCAAAATCCATCAAATGGAAATAGAGCAGCGCCTTATTTATATTGGCATGGGCACACCTGTCAATATAAAGGGAAGCATCAATCATACACAGACTACTTACTGCTATGATGTGCATGTTTTGGAGGCCATTGACTATAAAGAGTTTCTGTCAGCAGAAATGCCAGAAGCAGTTATTTTTGCCATTCTTGCCAACCCAAAAGGTGTCAGCCCTGTTGAAATAATTAGGCTAATCTTGGAACGGTTGCGTTTTCTGGTTGGAGATTCCATAGCCATTAGAAAGTTTATAAAGCAATTGATAATGCTTTCCAAAAAGCGTAATTTGCGGAGTGAAACAATAAATCAAGCAAAAAAAATGATAGGATATCAAGATTACGAAGACGATATACTCTACATTCAAGGAAAGGATGTAGGAGTCGAGCAAGGCATTGAGCAAGGTATCGAACAAGGTCAAAAAATAAAAGACATCATTGCCATCCGCAATATGTCGAAGAAAAAATTTGATGCTGCTACAATTGCCGAGGTTCAGGAGGTTTCGCTCGAATTTGTTAATACTATTACCAGGCAACTAAAAAAAGAAGCAGAAATAATCTCACTGCTAAAAAAGAAAGATGCCGATGTTGAAAAGATTGCCAAACAAAAAAAGGTCGATCCACTATTGGTCAAAGTGATACAAGAGCATTTGGACAAATAATTTTCCTCAAAATTACCATATCAAAGCCCTGCAATATCCTTTAATATTGCAGGGCTTTGACATTTAAGATAATGCTTCCAGCACCGACCACAATCATGAAAAACACATTCCAGACCATCAGCCCTGTTGATGGTTCCATTTATGTAAAAGGCGAACTGGCTACTGCTAAAACCATTGCACAGGTTTTGGAAAAAGCACAGACAGCCCGTTCTGTTTGGCGCAAAACGCCTCTCGCAGAACGCATTGCCATTTGCCAAAAGGCACTCCAATATTTCCTTGACCATTCATCAGAAATAGCCACAGAAATCACTTGGCAAATGGGTCGCCCGATCCGATATACTGGGTTTGAAATAACCAAAGGGTTTAAAGAAAGGGCAGAGTATATGATGGACATTTCCAAAAAGGCGCTTGCTGATATTCAAGTGAAAGAAATGGCCGGTTTCCAACGGTTTATCCATCGTGAACCATTGGGTACTGTGCTGGTCTTAGCACCTTGGAACTACCCATATCTCACTTCTGTCAATGCCATTTTCCCAGCGTTATTGGCGGGCAATACGGTGGTGTTGAAACATTCAGAACAAACGCCGCTTTGTGCGAAACGTTATGCAGCGGCGTTCGAATCAGCAGGACTGCCAGATGGTGTTTTTCAATACCTTTTTCTTTCTCATGAACAAGTGGCAAAGGTGATTGGAGATGACCGAATTAGTTATGTGGCATTCACTGGCTCCGTAGCAGGAGGAGAGGCTGTTCAACAAGCTATTGGCAAAAGGTTCATCACAGCTGGACTGGAATTGGGGGGTAAAGACCCTGCATATGTACGGGCAGATGCCAACCTCGAATCGGCTATTGAAAATTTGGTAGATGGTGCTTTTTTTAACTCAGGTCAATCTTGTTGTGGGATCGAGCGCATTTATGTAGATGAAAAACTGTATAACCCATTTGTGGAAGGATTTGTGGAAATGACTAAACAGTACAAACTTGACAATCCACTTGATAAAAAAACAACCCTTGGCCCGCTGGTTCGCACATCGGCAGCGGCTTTTGTTCAAAGTCATATTGATAAGGCCATTTCCTATGGTGCAAAAGCACTGATTGATTCAAATCATTTTCCAAAACACCAAAAAGGAACGCCCTATATGGCACCACAAATTTTGATAAATGTCGATCACAGCATGGCTGTCATGCAGGAAGAGACATTTGGACCTGTGGTTGGAATCATGCCAGTAAAAGGGGACGAAGAAGCCATCCAATTGATGAACGACAGCCAATATGGACTCACTGCATCCATTTGGTCTAAAGATGTGGAAGCAGCCGTACAGCTTGGGGATCAACTTGAAACAGGTACTTGCTTCCTCAACCGCTGCGACTACCTCGACCCAGCACTCGCTTGGACAGGTGTGAAAAATTCCGGGAAAGGATGCACGTTATCAGTCCTTGGCTTTGAGGCGATGACCAGACCCAAATCCTTTCATTTAAGAACTATATGAAAATAGCTCTACTTATCTGTGACCAAGTCAATGAAGACCTTTTGCACATACAAGGAGGGTACTCTGATATGTTTTTGAAATTATTTCCTCAGATAGATTTTGAAGTATTTAATGTTTTCAAAGGTCAGTTTCCAGCGAATGCAAATGACTTTGATGCGTATCTAACGAATGGGTCGAGAAGATCGGTTTATGACAAGGAGGATTGGATTGACCAACTTAAAGCATTTGTCAGGGACATTTACTCAGCCCAAAAAAAATATGTGGGGGTCTGCTTTGGACATCAATTACTCGCAGAAGCACTAGGTGGCAAAGTAGCGAAAGCAGCATCTGGCTGGTCAGTCGGAGTCCATCAATTTATCCTAAAAGAAAAAGAATCTTGGATGACACCATTCCATCAAAAGTTGAATTTATTGATGATGTGTCAGGATCAAGTTCAAGTGCTTCCACTCAATAGTAAAGTTTTGGCTGTCACAAAAACGTGTCCAGTTGGAATGTTTCAAGTAGGTAGCAATATGCTGGGCATTCAGGCGCATCCAGAGTTTTCAAAAGCGTATGATAATGCCCTAATGGAATTGAGGAATGAAAGAATAGGAACGGAAGTTGTAAAGAAGGGGAAAAAAAGTTTGAAAAAATCTGTTGACCGTGAAATCATAGCTCAATGGATTTTCCAATTTTTGAACTATTAATTTAACAACTTCTAATTTTACAAATTCAAAACTATGCACACTAAATCATTCACTCTAATCCTTTCCCTCGCATTCTTATTCTCCTGCAATTCATCCAAAGAGCCTCCCCGCTCTGCCGAACAAAAAGCCTTAACCGTTGAGAACTGGGACAACTTTTGGACATCATTCAAATCCGCCGTACAGCAAAAAAATGTTAAAAAAGTGGCCGATTTGACGAGACTGCCACTCCCAGCGACCAAGGGAAACAAGGGATTCTCAAAAGAAAAATTCACCAATCAATTTAATGATTTTTTTGATGAAAAAACAGCGGAGATCTTTTCCAATGCCACAGACAAGAACTTTCGAGTGATGCCTTCCAATTCACATACTGCAGGCTATCTAAAGACGCCTGTTGGCATTGAACTTAAACTCATCAGCGTTGACGAAATATCTAAGACGTTTGTTTTTGGGGCAGTAGATGGGCAGTATAAATTACTGGCCCTGATGTAGTAGGTCAGCTAACTTAGCTAAGATTACCTAATCTGAGATAAAACTGAAACGCCTCGGATTAGGTAATCTCAGTCTTGGCACTTTTCAATTCCCCACTTCAAATTGCCTTATCATAATCGCTCCACTTTTATCTAAATTGGAACTCATAATAACCACCTGCTCTTCGATGCCATCGTCCACCGAGACGGCTACGGTGTTGGGGGAAATGCTGCCAAGGTTGATGGCATGCAGGATGAGGAAATTTGTTGGCTTGTCCAACTTGACGATGGTTTCGTGTTTGCGACGGGTCACCCGGTAGTTTTCCAAAATCATTTCACCATTCACGAAAAGGGTCAGTATGTCGCCATCAATAATGCCGTTGTCCCATACCCGCACCCGGACCGTATTGTTTTTTACTTCCAATACCCGATCCACTTCGACTTCCCTTTTTTCCTGCTGCTTATATTTCAAAACTCCCTTGGGTGCAGGTGGATCAGGCGTTTTCCCTTCGGAGATTTTCACCGGAACGATTTCTTCTTTTTTGAAAACAGGCCGCTCGAGGTAAAGCTGTCCAGGGGCACAAGGACCACTGTTGTCATCGTAGCCTTCAATGAAACCCTCCCAATCACCTACCAGGGACATTCGGTTTTCATCTTTTTGAAAAAACAAAGTAGCCCTTTTGATGCACCAAGGCCAATCAGCAACTGATTTTTCTGTCACTTTTTGTTCTGACAGCTTTATTTCACTTTTGGCCTCATTATAAGCCCACTTCAATTGATGGGTTGCATTGCCTCCCTCACCATCAGATGTGATGCGTGAACTGCCAGTGCCATCCTCTTCCAGCCATATTTCAAAATAAAAACCATAGTCCCGGTCGGATTGTGAAAGTGTACCAGTGTATTTACCATGCATTGGGTATTGGGTATTGGGTATTTGATTGCCCGCAGTTAACTGAGACCTGCCAACAGACAACTTTCGGCTCAGAGTTATACTCCCAGGGGTGCAACCTTGTGCTTCCCATTTTCCTTTTAAGACAGTTGAATCATTTTCATTCAAAGGAGTGAGGCGGATATGCTTGAGGCACCATTTGGCGTTAGGCGGTTCAAGTTGTTTGACTTCTTGCAGGGTCATGGTTTCGCCGTCCCAGATGCCGCCAATCTCGAATTTTGCATCGCTACCCCCTGTGGCAGCTTTGGAGGTAGAAGTGCCATAAATTTTTTGGCCGTCCTGCTCCATATAGATGGTGTAGATGAATCTGTTGCTTTTCCCATCCTGTGTGACTTCACCTGACCATGTACCAGTCCAGTCTTGGCCAAACATGGCCGCTGACCATAACAAAAAAAATATGCTGAAATAATTTATTTTCATAAAAAAGAAATGAACTACTTCTACTTTGGCGCTTTAGAAAATAACCATCCGTTTTCAGGCCGGGGGTTAAGAATCATTCAGAGTGAGGTGTGTTTTTTTATCCCGATTGAAATCGGGATAAAAAAACACACCTCACTCTGCTAGGGTATTTCTCTCAGGCGTGAAAAACAATGAATGATCAAGTACATAATTTTAAAGTGCCAAAGAAGAACTACGAAACTAACGAAAGAAGCCAAAAGATGGTGCAGTAAAGACAAAAAGTATTTTGTGGATTATTACATCAATAAAAAACCTTACATTTGACGAGTTTTCCAACCAACTTAATTCTCCATCTATGAAAAATCCAATTTTACCTTTCCTGTTTTTGATTTCTTTCTTCCTATTTACTTCCTGCGAAAAGGAGAACATCTCAGCAGCTTATTCCACACAAGAAGAAGCAGTGTTTTCACTTTCGAACCTGAAGGAAATTATTGTTTTTCATTATAGCCAACTTGACATAGCCACACATGAACGAACGGGCTTCATCATTGACAAATATGGTAATGTAAAGACCTATCACTTATCCGCAGACGATGCATCCAATTTGCCAAAAGGCACAAAATGGTCTGAAGATGATGCATACTTTCTGTTCAAAAGGGCCAATACCAAGGTAATGGAGATAGATGAGGAAACGATGAAGGAGTTTTACCATAAAATATTATCAACAACCACAGGGGAGCTTTCAGAGGAGATGCATGATGCTACGGCACCGTTTACCCAGTCCTTTCATGCTTTCAAAGCCCATACCCAATACACTTCCTCGGGTTCTTGCCAAGGAGGCGGCTGTGGAAACGGATCATCCTACCAAACATCCACTACTACGCATAATCAACAATTACTTCTTGTGGAAGGTGCAGAACAACAACAAAACCTCCATATGAATGCGGCGCAAATCGTTGAATGGATGAAAGGGATGAAAGTGGAGGCTGGGTTATGAATCACAGCTGACATAATTTTTTAATCCACAATAAATGGGTTGCTAATTTTTTAGAATTTGGCAACCCATTTATTGTGTGCCCTAATTCAAAGTGCATATTTTTACTCTATTCTTTTATTTTTCACAAATCAAATTTGTTCTTAGTGAAGTCTAAAGAAGGCATGATCCACGAGCCGGAAATTTCTAAGCCTTTTTTCTGCAAAGCTTTCTGAATTTGCATGCTCAGAAATCCAACCTTACTATGTGATTCCTCTAAAGGACTACAAAACTTACTCTCTATGAAAATGAGACCCTACCTTCAGTCATTCCTCCCAATTATTTTAATATCCTGCTTTTGCTACAATTCTTACTCCCAGTGGGTCGAACAAAGCTATCCATCAGACCCGATAGCTTTTAGCGAAATACGGGAAACCAATGGGACACTTATTGCCACGGCTTTTTCTGATGGTGTGTTCCGCTCCGACGACAATGGCGGTTCGTGGTACAGCATTGCAGATGATCTGCCAAGCGGTATTAATTGGAACTCCCTTGCCGTCAATGGCAACCACATATTTATTGGTTCAACGTTAGCTGGCCTGATTGCCTACAAAAGCGAAAACCTTGGAGAGTCTTGGTCAGCTATGGACTTAGGAGGGGTTGGCTCTACCACTGGCATACAAGAGTTGGATGAATTCAGTGGCGATATTTATGCCTGTGGATCTTTTGGAATTTTAAAATCTTTGGACAATGGTGCTACTTGGGATACTTTAGCCAACAATGGAGGGCCATCTTTTGTGAGAACGATTGCATTTGATAACAATGCCCTCTACGTGGGAAGTAGCTCTGAAGGTGTCTTCCGATCTACCAACGGAGGGACTGATTTTACAAAAATATCTGACAGTCTGTCAAGCGGAGTGGCTGAAATAGAAATAGTAAACGGGCGAGTGATTGCCTTTTTTAATACAGAAAGAATAATTTATTACACAGATGATTTCGCTACGTGGACACCTTCAACTGGACTAGATGTTGACTTAATCAGCCAGTTTGTGAATATCGGCGCTGACATTTTTGCTTGTGGTAACGGCACTTATCATAAATCCTCTGACAATGGAGCCACGTGGGCGCTTTCCAATATAGGGATTCCTATTACCAATTACGCCCGATCTCTAGTACAAGCCCCAAATGGAGATATTATTGGCCCAACATTTAGGGGGATTTATAAGTCCACAGACAATGGTAACAATTGGACACCTTCTAATAATGGCATTGAAATAAGGCCTGTCAATTTTGGCAATATGGTTATAGATAAGGGGAAATATTTCATGACAGGAGGATTTAGCATTTATTCAACCGATAACACCGCCAATTCCTGGAATGAAGACTTGGATGAGATGCCTGTTGATCCAAGGCCATTCTATTTGGTTGCCGTTGATAATACCATATATGCCGCCAGTTTTACTGGGTTTGTCAAAAGTGAAGATGGTGGAGATAGCTGGGTGGATTTGGTTGACAATTCACCAGTCTCCTTTACCAGAAGTTTAGAAACAGATGGTGCTGACCTTTATATGGGTTCCTTTTCTGAAATCTTCCGTTCTTCGGATGGTGGCATTACATGGGAATTGCTAAATGAATTCAATTCTTTTAATGCCAGAAGAATTGGTTTTAAAGACAACTATGTTTTTAGTGGTTCTACAACCTCCAACCTTCACAGGGCAGACAAAACCGAATTGGATTGGGTCATAATTGGGGATGAACTACCGCAAAATGTTGCTGTTTCGGCCATCGTTTCAAATGGATCTAAAATCTTTTTGGCATTGGAAACAGGCATTTATGCTTCCGAAAATTATGGAGACGACTGGGAGCATTTGACAGTTATGCTGCCAGATACCATTTTGGTGGAAACGGTAGTGGCGACTGAAGAGTATGTATGCGCAGCAATTGACAATAAGGTCTATTTTTCACCACTTGATACCATCGCATGGGAAAATATCAATGATGGGTTACCAGCAGAATTTGAACCAGAGAAATTCATTATTGAAAACAACGACCTATATGTCGGTGGCGATTTTGGTCTTTGGAAAAGATCCATTTTGGACTTTTATACCGATACAAAAGAAATACCCTTAATTACAGAATTGAAGGTTTTCCCCAACCCGAGCCAGTCCTTTGTTTTTGTCGTTCTGGAAAATTGGGAAATTGAGAAAGGCGAACTGACTGTAATAAATGAACATGGTCAAATTCTACATCAGGAAAAACTGCCCCCTAATCCAACTATCCATGAAATTGACCTGTCAAATTTTACCAGTGGCCTTTATTTTGTTGAAATAGTTGACAGTAATAAAAGATATATCGGGAAAGTTTTTATTCATTGAAAAACTAATGCGAAAAATAAATTAGCAGCAATTCTCGCTATTAAAAAAATTGAAATATGTGGAGAAAAAAACACACCTCTCTCCAAAAGTCCCCTTCCCTTTTGCCTCAAAGAACGGCTTTCATATTTCAAAAAAACTAATAGCGAGAATTGCTGATAAATTAGTAGAAGTCTAAGCTTAAGAAATGAGGGGATCACTTGAAGTGACCCCCTCATTTGCAATTTAGTCAATAACTTCCAATACCTTTTCAATCAGCCGCTCTACCACTTGCTTTGGGTCTTTTGAAAACACATTGGTTATGCGATTGGCAATAAGGGCATTGCAGGAGACTGCCCGATGCCCCAGCATGCGGGACATGCCGTAAATGGCAGAGGTTTCCATTTCGAAATTAGTTAGGGCATGAACGCCAAATTTGAATAGGCCAGCAGATGCAAAGAACGAAGGTTGCAATTTGCTCTTTAAACGAACCGACCTGCCTTGAGGGCCATAAAAACCCGGGCAGGAAAGCGTAATGCCTCTATGCATCCCCTTCCCGATTTTTTCCAAGAGGGAATTGGAAGCCTCGGCGACAGTTGGCACAACAGGCAGGGCATGCTTCCTTGAAAAAGCATAAAAAGATTCTGTCAGCGCTTTTTCCTCTTTGCTTTGTTCAAAATGATAATAAGGCAGCAGACTGTCGAGTCCGATGCCAAAGGTGGAAATGAGCATTTCATCCACCCCGATTTCCCTCGATAAGATGCCTGATGTGCCAATACGGATAAAGACTAACGACGTCAACTCCTCTTTCACCAAACGTGTCTGCAGATCAATGTTAACAAGGGCATCCAATTCGTTCATCACAATGTCAATATTGTCTGTGCCAATGCCCGTGGAAATAACAGTCAACCGTTTTTGTCCAAGCCAACCAGTATGGGTTATAAATTCCCTCTTTTGGATTTTGTAGTCAATTTTATCAAAATGCTTCGACACTTTTGTCACCCGGTCAGGATCGCCCACGAGGACGATCGTTTGGGCAATATGTTCAGGCCGCAGGTTCAAATGGTAAATGCTTCCATCTGGGTTCAGAATGAGTTCGGAAGGTGGTATAGGCTTTTTCATGGCTATTAGCTAACGGTTGTTAACCACTGGTGATTTTATAACAATCAACAATCAGCAATCAACAATTATCAATATCATTGCGCCTCAAAACTGCAAAAAATTATGAAGAAAGTATTTCACCTGTCATCTTGTAGCACTTGTCAGCGCATTATCAAAGAGTTGGGAGGCTTGGCAGATTTCGAACATCAAAACATTAAGGAGAAAAACATTTCGGCGAAAGAACTGGATTTCCTGAAAAAAAAGGCCGGTTCGTATGAAGCCCTTTTTAGTCGCCGGGCGATGAAGTTTCGGGAATGGAGCCTACATGAAAAACAATTGACCGAAAAAGACTACCGCCAATACATACTGAAAGAATACACTTTTTTAAAGCGCCCAGTCATCGTGGACGGAGATGCGGTTTTCATTGGAAATACCAAAAAAGTTGTAGAAGCAGCGAAGAAATATTTGGGGAATTGAGAAATTTGGGAATTGGGGAATTGAAAAACTGGGAAATTAGGAATCATGTCTTTAACAAAAGAAAAAATTGCAACTTGGTTTCAAGGCTTGCAAGACCGAATTTGCGAAGCACTTGAAACAATGGATGGAGAAGGCAAATTTGTGGAGGACCTTTGGCAACGACCTGCCGGGGGTGGTGGCCGTAGCAGGGTCATACAAGGAAAGGTCATCGAAAAAGGCGGCGTCAATTTTAGCGCCGTTCATGGGGAGATGCCTGCGAAAATTTCTGAAAAACTTGGCCTGCCGCCTTCCGAATTTTTCGCTTCTGGTGTCTCCATTGTTTTACACCCTGCCAGCCCGATGGTGCCTATCATCCACATGAACGTCCGTTATTTCCAAACAACTCAAAACTCGAAATTCGAAACTCAAAACTCATCGACTTGGTGGTTTGGGGGAGGGATAGATTTGACGCCTCATTATGTGGTGGAAGAGGACGCCCGTTATTTTCACCAACAATTAAAAGGTGTCTGCGATAAGCACAGCCCGATCTTTTACCCTGAATTCAAAAATTGGGCAGACGATTATTTTTATTTAAAACACAGAAAAGAAACCCGGGGCGTGGGTGGCATTTTCTTCGACCACTTAAATGAAAAAAGAGGGATGCGCAAAGAGGCCGCCTTCCGATTTGTGCAAGATGTTGGGCAGTGCTTTGCCCCTACATATGTACATATCGCACTGAAAAACAAAGACTTAGATTATGGTGAAAAGGAAAAAGAATGGCAGGCCATCCGTCGCAGCCGATATGTGGAATTCAACTTGCTATGGGACAAAGGCACTAAATTCGGCCTTGATACCGATGGGCGCACAGAGTCTATCCTCATGAGCATGCCGCCCCAAGCAAAATGGTTTTACAACTATCAGACAAAGCCTAACAGTAAGGAAGCACACACTCTTGAAATGTTGCGAAAAGGATTGAACTGGCTTTGACTAATGAATATTAAGTAACGACGAGTAATTAAACATTATACATTCACCATTATTCAAAGCACTTGATATAAATCGGGGTAGTGGTAATGGTATTGCTTTGATTGCCAGCCCGGTCTTTGATATAGATGTCATAAGTCAACATATCATATGGCATCTGATTCCATTCATCTTCGCAACCTAGAAGAAAAATTTCGGGCGGGAAAATGCAGCAACTCGAAAAAATGCGGACGGTCATTTCACCTTTCAAGCCATTGGAAGCACCCAGTTCTGGAATAAAGGGAATGCCAAAATCATCCAAAAAACCATCCCTTGAATCCCTAATGAACAATTGCAGGTTGCCTTCTTGATCGCCTATATCACCATCACCGTCCGTAAAGGAAAAGGTTATGAAGATGGTATCTTTAAAAGGGCTTGGATCACTGGGATCAATAAAATTCCGGTTCATGGTATCTTTGGATACACTTATAAATTCTATTTCAGGTTCAACAGGATAATCAGGAGGAGTAGCACAAGCGGCCAATAAAGCCATAGAAAATAATAATGGAAAATATTTTTTTAAATGAAAGACAGAAATTAGAGTTTTCATAAAATCCTTTTTTTATTCATTGAAAGTTCAATTTCAAATATAGCCCAATTTGAACATAAATTGCATCAGTATCTCAAATTTGATATGTCATACGAACAGCAAAGCAAAAATATTTCACGGCGATTAAAATCTTTTTCGGGAAATGGCTTTGAAGCATTGGCGCTCGATGTGTTCCGGTTTCAGGCGAAGTTCAATGAGGTTTATGCTAAATATATTTCCTTGTTACACATTGACGTTCAGTCCGTTGATTCACTGGAAAAAATACCATTCCTCCCTATCCAGTTTTTCAAAAACTACTCCATAAAGAGTGGGAGTTGGCCGATGACTGCAACCTTTTCCAGCAGTGGCACTACAAGTGATTTGACGAGTCGCCATTTGGTCAGGGATTTGGATTTTTATAAAAAAAATGTCGAGAAAGGGTTTTCGGAATTTTATGGCCACCCTTCTGAATACCGCATTTTGGCATTGTTGCCCTCCTATCTTGAACGCTCAGGTTCGTCTCTCATTTTTATGGCCGAACATTTTATCGACCTCTCCAGATACCCAAAGAGTGGCTTTTTTTTAAATAACACTGACCAACTATTAAAGATTTTAAAGGAGGCAAAAAAAGGCCACACCCCTACCCTGCTCCTCGGCGTGAGTTTTGCCCTGCTCGACCTTGCCGAAAAACATCCCACTGACCTGCAAGACATTATTATCATGGAAACAGGTGGCATGAAAGGCCGCCGCAAAGAATTGACACGAGATGAGTTGCATACAATTTTAAAAAATGCATTCAATGTGAAAAACATTCATTCGGAATATGGAATGACAGAGTTGTTTTCCCAAGCTTATTCAAAAGGCAATGGCATTTTTTTTCCCACCTCCACTATGAAGGTACTGACCCGTGAGATTACCGACCCGCTTGTTTTACAAAAACCTAAAAAGACAGGTGCATTAAATATTATTGACTTGGCAAATTTTCAGACCATCAGTTTCATTGCTACAGATGACCTTGGAAGGGTACAAGAGGATGGATCATTCGAAGTACTCGGCAGGTTGGACAATAGCGATATTAGGGGATGCAATTTAATGTTAGGATGATTTATTTTCAACTTGGATTTTATTTATCCAGCCACGTTCATAACTGTCAAATGTTGGCAGAGATGGATCAACTTCATAATTCACCATCAAAGCATATTCGCTGTCGGAATATATTTCCTGAAACACTTTGCCCAAATCCAAAACAACATCTTTATCGGGTGTTTTCAATGGAACGGGCACCACAGGTAGTTTATCCCGAATGGTCATTGCCCATATTTCACTTTTAGCAGTGCCAGCACGTAGAAGCATTACAAAATAATGAGCAGGTGGAAGCCCCTTATAAACAAACGGTCGTGTTCCTCTTCGGATCAAATCTATTTCCAACAAATGTACCCCGTCCGAGTGCAGTCTTTGCCTCTTTTCCCGGTATTTATTTAAACCTGGCTTTCGCTTATTCACAGGAGAAAGTATTTCAATGGCTGTAATGAGCTGGTTACTTTCACGATCCTTTATTTCCACAACAGGAATCTTCACCTCTACTTTTTCATATGCAGAAACCACCAAAGTCGGTGGCGTCAATTGTCCATAATGGACAGCAGGTTCTTTCACTTTAAACACTTCGACATCAGGATACATAATGCCAATATCCTCACCTGGGTTGTATCTTCAATAGTGTAAACATTCAAAGTAACTGCATATTTCGGGCGTACCTGAGGTATCAAATATTTTTTAATAATGTATGCTAAACTTTGGTGAACATCCGGCCAAAGATGTCCCTCCAAATAAGGATCCATTCCGGGAAAAGGTGAATGCATGGTTATTTTAATTTTTAATTTATTAATTCTTCCATTGGTTTTATTTTCGCTGTTAAAGTAACTACTTTTTTACATTTGCGAAAAAGTAGCCCGGATTTCCTGATCCGGGTGTGATTAGTACTGCCCGGATCAGGAAATCCAGGCTACTTTTAATTAGCAATCATGGCAACAAGAAAATCAAAAAAAAATAAAAAAGAAATTGCCTCAAAAAGAAAAAAAATTGCCAAAAAAGGGCAAAATAAAAACCTGTATTTAATTGCTGCTGCTATTGCTGCTTTTGGTTTTCTTTTATATACCAATACGCTCACCCACGGTTATGTGCTCGATGATTTTTCCCAGATAAAAGAAAATTATGTGACCAAGCAAGGCATTGATGGCATTGCCACCCAATGGCAGACGCATGCACGCTACGGCTACCGCCCCGGTGCGGGGGAGTTGTACCGTCCTTTCACCATGTCCATGTTTTCGTTGGAATGGGAAATAATGCCTGATACACCTGCACTGAGCCATTTTATTAATATTTTATTATATGCTCTTACTGGAGGCATTTTATTTCTCACTTTGGCAAGGATATGGAAAAAATACAATATTCTATTTCCATTATTGTCCACTTTGTTTTTTATGGTGCATCCTGTGCATGTGGAAGTAGTAGCAAATATTAAAAGCCGGGATGAAATCGTCATGTTTTTAATGTGCATTCTAACACTTAATTTTTTATGGCGTTATTTGGAAAAAGAAAATATTAAATGGATGGCTGTAGCCTGTTTTACCTATTTAATAGCACTCTTTTCAAAAGAGAATGCAGTCACCTTTCTCGCCATTTTTCCATTGTTTGTTTACTTTTTTTCCAGTGAAAAATTGGAAAAAATAATTATTAGCATCATTCCGTTTGCCATCTTAGCTGGTTTTTTCATTTTTATTAGAAGTCAGGTTATTGGGGCGTTTGGCAACCCATCTCCCGTATCTGCTTTGGACAATTTTTTAGCAGGAGCAAATGACACGGGAACCAAACTGGCAAGCACTTTTTTGGTTATGGGGAAATACCTTTGGACATTGATATTCCCACACCCACTCGGCAGCGATTTTGGATACAATCAAATACCCTTAACTGGGTTTGGTGATTGGCGGGTTTTGTTATCATTATTAATCTGGGTCGGCATGGGAATTTTTACTGTTTTAAAATTGGGGAAGAAAAACATCTGGTCGTTTATCATTTTATTTTTCCTGATTAATTTTTCCATTTCTTCCAATTTAATCATCACCATTGGGACGAGTTTTGGTGACCGCATGCTTTATTCCGCTTCGCCTGCTTTTGCAATGGCAACAGCACTTCTATTAATTCAAATTTTTGATAAAAATGAATTAATGAAAAATAATTTCTCAGCTGTTTCTGATATTTTTAAAAATAAAAAAATATGGGGAGCAGCAGCGGTTATTTTATTTTTATATACTGCAAAAACATTTACCAGAAACCAAGATTGGAAATCCAGTTTTTCCCTCTATGAAAAAGACATACAAGTTGCTCCAAATTCTGCAAAATTAAATTTTCATTATGGGCTTGAATTGGTAAAAAAAGGAAACAATTCTAATACGCCCGAAGAAAAAAAGTCTTGGTACGACAAAGCCAAATTTCATTTTCAAAAAGCCACTGAAATTGAGCCGAAATACCACGACGCTTACGGCCAGTTAGGCCTTTCTTACTACCGTGAAAAAAACTTCCAAAAAGCATTGGAAAATTACAACCTCGCCTTAAAATACCGACCTGCTTTCCCACTTGTCCATAGCAATATGGGTACTTTATATTCCGATATGGGCGATCAGGCCAAGGCAAAAGAAATGTATGAATTAGCGGTCAAGGAAGACCCCCGCATGGTGGATGCACTTCGTAACCTCGGTGCGATCAATGCCATGCAGGGCAATTTTCAAGAGGCCATTAAATGGTTTTCGCAAGGCCTTCAATACGACCCAGAAAATCCTACGTTAAATAAATACCTCGGTTCGGCCTACCGGGATTCAGGGCAGCCGGAAAAGGGCCAGCCTTATTTGCAGAAAGCAAAAGAATTGGGCGAATAGGATATTGAGATGAGAAGGATGAATGGGATATATCCTTCAATGTTTTATCTCCCATTCATCCTTCTCATTCCAACATCCTACTTAGCTTTACCTATCTTATTCATCCGTTCTGTTAAATATTGAACAATGTGGAATTCACTGAGGAAGACCGCTGCCACCGCCCTTAAAATAGTGTAAAACGGAATAGCCAGTACCATGCCCATGACGCCACCTAATTTGGCCCCCATCAGTACGACGATGAAAATTTCCAGTGGATGAGCAAGAATGCTGCTGGAGAAAATGTAAGGTTGCACAATGTAATTGTCGAGCATTTGGGCAGCCCAAAAGACACAAACGACCTTAATAATTTGGGGCAATATTTGGGTGTAAAAATCCAATTCAAGGCCGGAAGAAATAGTGAAAACAATCCCAAAGACGGCTCCGATAATGGGGCCGATATACGGGATAACATTTAGCAGAGCTGCAAACACACCAATGAGCAACGCATTTTTTATTCCCAGTACACTAAGCGCTATGGTTATGAATGTGGCAAATATGAGCATTTGCAAAAACAACCCCCTAAAATAACGGGACAGCATGTTCGCAATATCGGAAATGGCATGGTGTACCTGTGAGTCATATTGAGGTGGCATGATGGCTGCCAGGAAATTGACAAACAACCCCTGGTCTTTTAGGAAAAAAAAAGTGATGAACAACACGGAAACCACTCCGACCAATATATTGCTGGCCGTTGAAAGTATCCCTCCAAAATATTGGCTTATGAAGGCAGGCTCTAAATAATGGGCCAAATTTTCCTGCAACTGTTGCTCCAAAGGCTTATCGCTCTGCAACAGACCATATTTCGAAAGAGCAGTTTGCAATCGGCTCAATGGTTCTTCCAAAGCATTGGCAATCTGAGCATAGTCCACCCCTGACAAATGATTGATTTGCTCGACAATAGGCGGGACGAACAAGCGGACAAGCAGGAATATGACAAGGAAAAAAACGAGGAGTGTCAATACTGCGGAAAAATTAGGCCCTGCCTGGAATTTCCATATTTTTATCCTGCTCTGAAAAAATTTCATCATTGGTTGCCCGATCATGGATAGCACCCAAGCAATGCACACGTAAGCAACTATATCTGTGAAAAAGTAAACAAGCGACGCCAGTATCAATAGGCTGATAATGAGGGTGATGGTCCGGCTGGAAAGTTTCATATATGCGATTACTTTCTAATTTTACACCAAATGTAATCACTTTACTTGGTTGAAGGTAGAAGGTGGGCTAACGATGGCGGACTTTAACCGTTTGACCGTTCATCTCCTAAAACTGGCAAAACCCAACGCATGGATTTTCACCGCCTTTTCGACATACTTCCCTATCAGCAGGCCAAATACCCGCAGAAAGTGGCGTTGGCTTATCGCACGAAAAATAAATGGGTTCATTATTCGACAGAAAAATGCATTGAACAAATCGAAAAGTTGAGCATTGGCCTGATGCGGGAGGGATTAAATAAAGGCGACAGAGTGGGCATCCTTTCCCATTGCGGTAGCCCTACTTGGAATTTCGCTGATTTGGCTTTACAGCAAATTGGAGCCATCACCGTGCCATTGCATTTTACAGCTACGGAGGATGAACTCGCTTTTATTTTCAAAGATGCTGGAATTAAATTTTGTCTTGCTTCAAATGAGGAACTTGCACTGAAAATTGAACGAGCAGCAGATAAACAGCTGAGAATTTTTGTTTTTTCAAAAAATAAAAACCGTAAGCATATCGATGAACTTTTGATTAATCCTTCAAAAGAAGAATCGGCCAATTTGCAAAAAATAAAAGAAAGCATAACTCCCTCTGACATCGCCACAATTATTTATACGTCTGGCACAACTGGCACACCTAAAGGTGTCATGCTTACCCATCACAATATCGTTAGCAACATTAAATCGGTGATGACATTGATTCCTATTTCCAGTGAAAAAAGGGCTTTGAGTTTCCTTCCACTAAGCCATATTCTGGAACGTTCTACCATTTACAATTACTTGGCGGCTGGGACCTCCCTTTATTACTCCGAGGGTTTGGAAACGATGTTGGACGACATGCAAACAGTACGTCCCCATTTTTTTACCGCCGTGCCAAGGGTACTTGAAAAAATGTATAGTCAATCGTTGGAAAGCCGTAAAGGGAAAAATCGGTTATCGAAATTGCTGTTTGACAGGGCAATTTCTTTTGGGAAAAACCTCGACCCATTGGAAAAGTTGTCACCAGTGGTTTGGTTGCGCCATCAACTGTTCAACAGACTGGTGTACCGAAAATTCAGAAAAATGCTTGGCGGCAAGATCGAAGGAATTATCGTCGGCGGCGCAGCCCTCGACCCTCAACTGGCCCGGCTGTTTTGTGCAGCCAATCTGCCAGTACGGGAAGGGTACGGCCTCACCGAGTCATCGCCCGTGGTTGCCCTAAATCATTTTGAACCAGGACTTTACAAGTTTGGAACAGTTGGAATACCCATCCCTGGGGTGGAAGTAACAATCAATGAGCCGGACGAAAACGGCGCGGGTGAAATTTTGGTAAAAGGGCCCAATGTCATGCTTGGCTACCACAACGCACCTGACGCCACTTCCAAAGTACTCGACAAGGATGGCTGGTTGCACACAGGAGATATCGGCCAATTTGTCCACCGCCGTTTTTTAAAAATAACCGACCGCAAAAGGGATATTTTCAAGACATCGAGCGGCAAATTTGTCGCCCCACAAAAAGTGGAGAACCACCTAAAGTCTTCCCCGTTCATCAATCAAGTCATGGTACTTGGTCTCAACCAACCGCATGTCTCTGCTCTTCTCGTTCCTGACTTTATTGCGTTGGAAAATTGGTGTTTGGAAAATAATGTTCACTGGACAGCACCCCAATATATGGCGCTTAATACAGCCGTTTTGAAATTTATGCAAACAGTGATTGATGACCTCAACGAGTCCCTTGAGCCGCATGAACGGGTTCGGAAATTTATTCTGCTGCATGAGGAATGGACGGTAAAGAGCGGGGATTTGACGTTTACACAGAAGTTGAACAGGAAGGGATTGAGTGAGAAGTTCAGAAAAGAAATTGCGGAGTTGTTTTAAATTTGAACAGGCAATAAATTACTGTACTTTTGTTAAAAATAAAGGTTCTTTGATGATTATAGTGGAACAATAAAAAAACAGGAAGAGAGGGAGGTGAAAAATAAAAAATTTTCAATTTTTTATTTTTCACCTCCCTCTCTATCAGTGTTTTAAGGGAAAGAAAATTTTTTTCAAAAATTTTCTTTCCCTTAAAACACTGATATTCTGAATGGCTTCCACGGGATTTGTCAAAGAACCAAAATAAATAATTCATGGGCCATACAGCATTTATAGAAAAAAAACATGATAAGCATTTGAAAGTAGTGAGCAATCTGGGCGAGCTCTTAAAGGGAAAGACTTATGCTATGCTAGGCGATCAAACTATTGTTTATGAGAATGACAAGGGAAAATATGTCATTTTCACTATTGACCCTAATGCTCATTATACCAAAGAAGATTTTATGCAATTGCCCGAAGGTGCTCCTTTTGAACTACTGAACGGAAAACTTACATTTATGCCATCACCATTTGATCCTCATCAAAACGCTTCTTCCAATCTACACATATCTTTAGGAGCTTTTATAAAACAACATAAATTAGGGGTCATAAGAGCAGCCCCTTTGGATGTCCACTTGGACGAGGAAAATATTTTTCAACCAGATCTATTTTTTGTTGCAAAAGAAAGAACAAGCATCATAAAAAAATGGGTCTTCGGACCTCCTGATTTAGTTGTGGAAATACATTCTAAATCAACAAAAAAGAGCGACCTGAACACCAAGTATAAACAATATGAAAAGCACGGCGTACCCGAATACTGGATGGTGGATACGGAATCCAAAACCGTCAAAATCTATGTTTTAAAAGGAAAAAAATATGTATTGAAAGGTGAATATAAAGAAGGCAGTAAATTGGCATCCAACGTTGTAAATGGTTTCGAAATGGCTATAGATGATATTTTTGAAGTAGATATTTGATAAGCCCATGTTTTTCAATTCTTCTTCCTATTCCTCAAATCCTCATTCACAATCAGTGCCATGCACAAAAAGAAAAACGACCCGATCTTATCCGTCTCCACGAGGTCGTTCATCAGCAGCAGGCCATCAATCACCACCGAGGTCAAAATAGCCATCATCACTACTCGTTTACGTCCTGGTGAGGCAGTTCGGTGATAAACCTGTTCGCCTTTTAGCAAAACAAAATAGACCAGCGCCAAAAACAGCAGTGCCCCTATGATACCCTGCTCCACTGCTGTCATCAGATAATAACAATGAATGCCCGAAAGCTCTTTATTATCACTTACATAAGTAGTGAAACCAAACAGCGAATATTGCTTATAATACTTCGTAAACGTGCCAGGCCCAAATCCCAAATGGGGTTTGGAAGCAACCATCTGCCACCCTGCCACCCACCGATAGACCCGCTCCATGGTCGAAACATCCTGCCCTTTGGTGGTAGCGCTTAGAAGGTCGTCAAATTCAGTATGGGTAATGGTTTTGTCATAGTCTGGTTGGCTGTCGAGGTAGTTGTTGTTATGAGTGACGTTTATTATGAAAAAGACCATGAGGATAGTCGCCAAGCCGAGCACCAGTTTCATCAGCCGCCATTTCACAACAAAATAAGCACCGACTGCCATCGCCAAAGTAATATAAGCAGCCCTTGTGTAAGAGAACTGCACTCCGACAACCATCAACACTGCCACCGCTATGAGCAAAAGCCATTTCCATGACCAGACTTTGTACCATTTCCTCGCAAACCATACAAACGGAAGGAATACCGACAATGTGCAGGCATATGCGACTTTATTTCGGTAAAATGGTGCCATAGCTTTGTTCACATATTCAAAGCTAAACCCATAGCCAGCATGTTTAATGAGCACATAAAAAATGGTTATGCATAACGGAAATAACACACACCAGATCAGTATCCGCAAGTCCCTCTCCGTTTTCATCAACGTTCCTGCGAGGAAAAAGAAGGTGGTGACGTACCATATTTTGGCAAGGAAAAATTTGAAGGAAATGATAAATGACTCAGAAGTCAAGACCGTCAAAAACATCCAGCACAAGTGCAACAATAATAACAATGTAATAGGATGTTTGATAAAACCCGGCGTCATCACCCTCCCATTTCTTAGCACGTACAAAAAATAAATCCCCATTAACAACACCTGCATTGGTTCGGTCGGTATATCGGTCACTGTGCCATTGGGCAACCAAACCTCTACCGTGAACGGCAACATCGCAAACAAAAGGAAAAAGATTTTTTTAAAATCAACTACCGCTACGTAGGCCAACAACAGTACTGCGGGTATCCCTGCCAAAAAATACCAATATCCAGCAATGCCCACCAACAGGCTAATGACCAGAAGGGTACAGAATCCGGTTAACAGGTATTTTGCTTGTTGGACGGAGATAGACAAAATATTTGTGATTTATGGTTGGAGTTATATTCAAGGTCTATTAATCATAAATCAAGTATTTTTTTCCAATTCACATCTTTATAGGTATCGAAAATAATGACGCCAATCACACTAAAAACAAAAGCAACCATTACCGAAGCAACAACGATCAGTGTCCTTTTAGGTCGGGATTTTACAAGCGGCACTGCGGCAGCCTCTAACAACATGATGGTAGGAAAATCTTTATTATAAGCTGTTTGAATATGCTTGAGATGTTCCCGGTCTTTTGCCAGAATTTCACTTGCAAACTCTTGGGTGCTTTCCAGCATTTCGACTTGTGCCATACCCATGTTGAACGTTTCCAACCGCTCATTCAATTTGGCCATTTCGTTTGCATAGCCCTTAGCATCTGCTTGTAACAACCTTACAGTGTCTCGCAATGAAGTAATCCCTTGCAATGCTTCGACTTTAGCTTCGGCATTATACAATTTGGATTCTGCCTTAGCCAAGAGGTCGGCAAGACCCTCACTTTGGGCACTTGGATTGTATACTCCATATTCTTTGCGAGTAGATTGAAGCTGTCTATTGAGGGTATCCAGTTTGATTTGTTTTTCTTCAACGTTCTTTTCAAAAATTTCAAGCAGTTTGGCCTGGCTTTCTTTGATAAGGGATTGGCTTACAGCGGCAATGTATTCACGTGCAGTGTTAGCCATTTTCGCAGCCAATTCTTTGTCTTCGTCTTCCATCGACAATTCTATGGCGTCGTATTTAGTCTTAATGACATCGAAGTGTTTGCCGAATTTCAAACGGACGGTATAAGGTCCTAAAGGGGTTTCAGGATCAATGTCGTAGCGTTCGTAGAGGTTGAAGCTGTCTATCATAAAACTGACCAATTCCCCAGAATTGGCAATGCTGATGATGCGCTCAACATCATTCCCCGTCCCATAGTAGTCAGGTGCAATACTCGACTCTCCGAATATGGCTTCTGGTGTGGCCAAGTCAGGACTGGCTGCATAAAAGGTAGTCGTTGATTGGTAATAAACTGGCAACAGTAAGACTATTATTACTGCTCCAATAGCCGTTGCCAGACAAGTGTAGATGATGTATTTTTTCCACTTGAAAACCGTCTCAACGACGTTCAGCAAGTTGTCTTTATTTTCCATAAAATATGAATGAGAGAATGAGAAGATGAATGAGAGAATGAGATCGCACATTCTCTCATTCATCCTCTCATTATTTCAATTTCGGCGGCAAAAGTAAAGAGTTTAAGTACTTAGCCAAGGCCATCTTTATTTTTCACCATTTCAAAAAGCAAATTCAAACGGACGAGGCGGAAAAGGAACGCCAGCAGCCCGCCTGCCATGATGCAAAGGGCAAATTTTAGCACCCATTTCAATTCGGTCACTTGACTGATCTGCCAACAGGCAATTATCGTCAGGGCAATGAAACCCGTTACTTTAAAAGATTGGCGAAAAGTAAAAGGCAGTTTTAGCTCTTGTTTCGCAAGCCACATTAAAGCAACCAAAACAAACAGTTGGGTGGAGAATGCAGCAATTGCTGCTCCTGTCGATTTCAGGGAAGGGATCAGCAGTAGATTCAAGGCCACATTTACCAATATCCCCAATAAAAAAAGCCGGTTCATTTTCTTCAGGCTGTCGTTGGCAGTTAGTAGGGTACTGTAAATGAAAACACCACTGAAGGGAATGAGTGTTAAAATGAGGTAACCCATCGTGTTGCCATAATAAGCTACGTTTTCCTCATTTACAGAAAGTGGGTAGAGCAATGCCATTATTTCATCTTGAAAAAAGAAAGCCGCCACTGCCAAGGTCACCGTACCAGCCCACACAAGCTGCAAACTAAAACGGAGTAGGGAAGGAATTTCCGTCTTGGCATTTCTGCCTGTCAATAATTTAGAGAACATCGGCAACAACAATCCGGCAAACAAATATCCTATCATATTGAATGCGTCCAACAGACGGTAGGCCGCCGCATATACCCCTGCGTGGTAACGACCGTCGGGCAAAAGCCATTCTAATATCACGATGTCAAATCGGGTATAAGCCGTCATCAGGAAAACAGCTAATGCAAAAGGGAAAGATTTTTTTAAAATAATTAAGAGAAATGGGAAATTAGGTCGCCACTTCATCTTTAGCCTTACCTTTTTGAGAATAATGCCAAAAGCGAAACCCACTGTCAACGCCCATGCTATGTTCTGTGCATGTACGAACCATTTTATTTTGAATTCTCCATTTGAAGCAAAAGGGTTGGCCCAAAGCAGAACAGCACATAGGGCGATCAAAAACACCTTATCCAAAGTTGAAATAACACTGTCCACCCGGTACAAGCCCAGCCCCGAAATATTGGAACGTAGGTAGGCGACAAAGGAAACCAATACATGGTTGAGCGCCACAAAAAACAAAAGGTAAAACACGCCAGTTTCAAAGCCACGGAACAACGCTGCTACGAATATCAACCCAATATAAAGAACAGACAACCAACCTTTCAGCACCAAAATGTTCGGAACATATTTCCCTGCCAACTGCGGATTCTGTGCAATCGTCCGGCTATTAAAATAGTGAATACCAAAATCATTGACCATAAAAAACAGGAAAGCAAAACTGAACAGCGTCGCATACAGCCCGTAGGTCTCCGCCCCTACCCTATCCTGAATCACCCGCTCGATACCAAAGACATAGAACGGCTTGATGAGCAAATTCACCAAGACAAGGAACATGGCGTTGATGAGGAATTCTCGGTTCATGTATCGTTAGCAGTTCGTAGAGTATAGGAGCGCACGAGCATGAATCCAATCACAATGGACAGATTAAATGGTTGAAGAAGCGGCTTCCATCAAGATAATGAACATAGAAATGACATTTTTTAAAAGATGTCATTTCCCTTTTATATTTGGTATAACTTGATAAAAACAAGTTTTAATTATTGTAATATAAACTCATTTTCAGCCCTGAGAAGGTGGCATTTTCTGAGAAAAATGTATTTTTTATTTCTTTTTCAGCCTCAAACCAAAACCCTAGACAGCTTCATTGCCAAGTTTTAAAACATGAAAGAGATTTAAAATTATTTCTTTAATACCTAACGTTTCCTTTTGGCTTTTTCCCATGATTCTTCTCATATTCAACAATATGTTCTTTTTCGATTCTGCGTGCTTCCTTTTTTCCGAGAATTTCGTTAATCAATATTCTCGCAAAATACCTTTCCCATTCAAAGAGGCGGTTAAGAAAACTTACTTGTTTACGGATTCGGTCTGATAAACCATCTTCCCCAATAGTCTCGCAACTAATTCCATATTTGAACACGTCATCATCCACCTTGTCCACTATTTCGTAGAGGTGATGTGGATCCATATTTGTATTGGAATTCCTATTGGGCATGTTTATTTCCAGCCTTCCTTATTGCTGTATGTTTCGTAGCTAAGAGGAGAATGGTAATTGAATTTCCGTCCCGTTTTTTTTAGGTAAGCAGTGCTGGCAAGGTTCAACAGAGGCTCAAAACTCAGTTCTGAATTTAGCTCGGTAGGATCGTTCAAAACCTTTTCGAAAAAAAACTTCCCTTCTGCAACTATTGCACAACGCACATATAGAAAATCATCTACAGATAAATAATCATCAGGTTCATTTTTTAGATAGGCAATTCCATGTTGGCGGGTGTCCAATTGGAAAAGTTTTTCGGCCAGTTTATCCTCAAACAAATAAATATCAACAACAGGCAGGTTTGCTAATTGGTCAACGGCGGGTTGCAATATACCCTTCGCATTTGACTTGTCCCAGTCGAAGCCATCGATGATCTGCCAGAATTTGGCATCTGGAAACATGTCTTTCTTCTTTTTTTGGGGAAAACGGATTTCCACTTCAGTTGCACCCGACAGCTTTTCTCCCAATCCTTGCAAAAATTGTTGAGTCAAATCCTGCAAGCGTATTTTTAAAATTCCGTTCATTAGAACTGTTGTTAGTAGTTAGTTGCAATTTGACAAAGTTAAGCCAAATTATCTTGACCTAAACATATTGTCCCGATTCAAGCGCTCTTCAAAACCAAAAATCCCTTACCATTAAACGGAGTGTCTTTTCATTTTGCCAATTTTCTTCCTCGATTTTATAAGCAATATGGAACGGCTTTTTTGATTTGATTTTTGAAAAATCATCTCCTTTGCCGAAGGCAATACCATAAATCGGAACGGAGTCATTTTGCTTCACAGCAACTTTAACATGGTTGCCTTTCAGCAGCCGGGAATGACCGCTGTCATAAACATTTTTAGTGGCAAATACTGGGCTGCGATTGCCGGGGCCAAATGGCGCAAACTGCTTGAGTATATTCCAAAATTTGAAATCAATTTCTTTTAAGTCCAATATGGCAGAAAGTTTTAGTTCGGGTAGGAGTATTTCGTCGGCAATCATTTCAGCGACGGCTTTTTCAAAGCGCTCTTGAAAGGCAGGTACATTTTCAACTGGAAGCGTCATACCTGCTGCATGGTCGTGGCCACCGAAATTGGTCAGCAGGCCATCACAGCTTTTGATGGCTTCATAAATATTGAACCCCGGCACCGACCTCGCCGAACCAGTTGCCATGCCGTTTGATTTTGTCAACAAAACCGTCGGCTTGTGAAATTGCTCCACCATCCTTGCTGCCGCGATGCCGACGACGCCCTTGTGCCAGTGTTCGTCAAAAAGTAAAATGCTTTTTCGCTCCGCAAAACCGGGCGTGGCCTCAAATTTCTTTTTCGCTTCCCGTAATATGTGGAAGTCATGTTCTTTCCTCAACTCGTTTTGATGATGGAGAAGGCGAGCATGGTCCGCTGATTCGGTTGGGTTGTTTGTCAAGAGGAGTTTGACAGCCAATTTCGCATCATCGAGTCGGCCAGCAGCATTGAGCATCGGGGCAAGGCCAAATACGATGTCACTGATTGTCAATGGTTTAGATCGGCGGCTCTTTTCAATTAAGGCTTGAATGCCAAGTCGTTTCGAAGTGTTCAACTTTTCCAAACCAAAATAGGCAAGTGTGCGGTTTTCACCAGTCATTGGTACAATGTCTGCGGCTATGCTTAACACGAGGATGTCCAGTAGGTTGAACAACGGCGCTTCCGGCAAGTCACTTTTTTGGGTAAATGCCTGCGCCAATTTGAACACCACTCCGCACCCACTCAACCCTTTAAATGGATACTGGCATTCTCGGCGCATAGGATCAAGTACGGCTACTGCAGCAGGCAATTCACCTTCCGGCAAGTGGTGATCGCAAATAATAAAATCAATGCCGAGCGATTTGGCATAAGCGACCTTCTCTGCGGCCCGAATGCCGCAGTCCATGGCCACAATGAGCGAAAAACCATTTGCGGCAGCGAAATCAATCCCTTGCTTGCTGATGCCATATCCCTCCGAGTAGCGGTTCGGGATATAATAATCCAACTGATCGTAATGCGCAGAAAGGAAATGGTGCATCAAAGCCACACAGGTAGTTCCGTCTACATCATAATCACCATAAAGGAGTATTTTTTCTTTTTGGGAAATAGCTTGCTCAATACGCTCAACCGCTTTGTCCATATCCTCCATGAGGAAGGGATCGTGGAGTTGGGTGAGATCAGGACGGAAAAAGGTCTTAGCCTGATCGAAGGTTTTGATGCCGCGCTGCACAAGCAAGCGACAGAAGACTGGGTTGATATTGAGGACTTGTTGGAGGTGGTTGGTGGCTGCCTCGTCAACGGGGACTAGTGTCCAGCGTTTTCTCATATTGGGGGTACTTTGGTTCAGAAGTAAAGGTATTGAACGAATCCGAAAATTGATTAACAAATTGTTGTTTTACTTTTTACGGTCAATTATAATTGAGGGGGGTGCTTTCCTGCTAAAACCAAAAGCGATCTCAAATTTACCACTGCTTCTCTATTCAATTTCAATGATTCAATTGTTGCTCGTCCAACAGGCGTTATGCCAAGCATCAACAACCCAGATTCGTCCCAAACAAAATGGTCATTCCATTCATCGCTCCTTGGATGAAAAAATGGAACGATCACTTTATTGACAGGATCAGTACCTTCAATCTTATTATTCTTGATGAGATTGCAACCGTGGCATGCATAAGCACTATTTTCAACATCGTCTGTACCACCTAGACTTATTGGCAGGATGTGTTCTATATCGAAGGGTATTGGAATGAACGCTTTTGGGCACTTGCAATATTCACAAAGAAACCCTGCCATGGAAGCAAGCAAGGCCCTTGTCAAAGGAGTAGGCCGTTTTTTACGCATTTCCAGCAATCGGTTGTATTCCTAATTGAACGAGCAATTCGTCAAGGGAAAGTTTCCTTATTTGGGAGAGTTCAACCAAGGCTCGCAACCGTTCCACGGCTTTGGCTTCTTGCTGGCTGTTTAAGCCCATTAGTTCCTCATGCTCTTTTTCTGTCAGTGATTCACCCCTTAGTTTTTGATATAATAAATTAAAACGTTTTTGTTTTTTATTAGCTAATAACGGTTTATTTATTATTGTAAGCAATTCAGATTCTTTTTTACTAAGTGTTTTTGCTTTCCGTTTAACCAATATATGTGCTACTTCTTTAAGGAACTGTTCAAGTTCTCGGGTATCCATAGTTGAAATACCTGAAAGTATATCTTTCACTTCAATATTGACCTCTGGTGTTAATTTTATAGCAGACATCTATAGTTTATTATTTCTACAAACTTACGGATAATTTTTTTGAATGGAACAGTTCTTATTCTGTAAAACCTATTTCCCTCTTCCAAACCTGCGTCCGAAAAAAAGGCCCCAAATACCCTCTCACTTTCAGCACATCCGCCCCATCCAACCAGATTTTACAACGATAACTGTTGCCATTTTCAGGATCCATGATTTCACCACCGGAGCAGGCATCGCCGCTTTCTTTCATGCCAGACATAATGACCATGCCCTTTACTTTTTTGCCATGTCGGTAATCGTCTTTTGGACATTCTTCACAGACCGGATCTTGGTCTTCACCGGGTTTGCGGAACAGTTTGACGACCTTTCCCTGTATTTCCCCAGTAGGGTTTTTATAAACGTGGACGATGCTTTTGGTTTCTCCGCTGTTGTCATCAATGGTTTTCCAATAACCAGTTACTTCTTGAGAATAGGATGCAATGGAAATCACTGACAATGACAGAATTAAAAATGCGAGTTTGACAATTTGATACATTAGAATAATATGTTTTTCCAATTAATAGTTTTGATTAAGAGCAATCAATAACAAATAATTTACAATCATTTCATCACCCCGGCAAGCAGCCCTTCCAGCTCCTCATACCCATCCATTTCGCCGAGCTTGATCTGTTGTTTTTCCTTATTGTAAATTAAAGTGAACGGGATAGCACCGTCCCAATCCGTGCTTACTTTATCGATCCATTCATTGTAGTCCATGTCAGCGAGGGCAACGACAGATTTTTCCAACTTCCGCTTTTCCACAAATGGGATTAATTTGGTTTTAATCTGTTTTGGGAAATCCATGCTTACCAGCAGCACCTTAACTGGTTGGTCCTTATAGGCAGGGATCAATTGCTCGAACCAAGGTAATTCAGCAACGCAGGGTTTACACCAAGTTGCCCAAAAATTGACGACGTAGGTGGTATCGTTTTGCTGGCGAATATGATGTTCAAATTCTGAAAAGGTCATATAAACAGGGAAAGGAGGAGTTTTTTGGGCCTCGGATTTTTTTTTCGTTTGCTCCTCATCCGAAGATGATTTTTGTTGGCGGTCTGTGTTTTGCGAAGCACAGCTAATTAAAATTAGAATTGCAAAAATGGAAATCAAAATTTTCATCATTTATAAATATTGTCTAACAAACAAAAGCCCTTTCGTTTTTTAATAGAATTCGCTTGTCCTAACTACATCAAACCATACGCTTCCAATGCCTTTGCAATTTTCCTATCATTAGAAAGCCGAGGCACTTTATTCTGCCCACCAAGTTTTCCCTGTGATTTCATGTAATTGCGGAAGGCACCTTTTCGTAGAGGAGTAACTTTTAGTGGTTGCAGGATATTGCCTTTGATCAAATCATCATAATAAATGTTTTGCCGGGTCATTTGTTCGTCGAGATGTTGGGCAAATTGATGCAAATTGTCCGGCATTTTCTCAAACTCCACAAACCACTCGTGAAAAGGAACTTCTCCGCCCGGTGGCGTCACCTGAGGAGCAACTGTAAATTCCACAATATTTATTTTCATATCACTTGCGACGGCAAGCATGGCCTCGTCCACCTCCTTGCCAATTACATGTTCTCCAAAAGCATTGATGAAATGTTTGATCCTACCCGTCACGATTATCCGGTATGGGGCGAGGGAAACGAACTCCACCGTATCGCCGATATTATAGCTCCAAAGTCCGGCATTATTACTCAGCAAAATGGCATAATTAACGCCCATTTCTACGTCTTTTAAACTCAGACGGGTTGGGCTTTCATTAAATATTTCTCCCGCTGGGACAAATTCGAAGAATATGCCTGATTTTACATTTAACAACATTCCCCGCTCATTGGGTTGATCTTGAAATGCAATGAATCCCTCGCTTGCGGGGTAAGTTTCCACACTGTCCAGTTTTTTGCCGACCAAAGATTCAAGGCTGGCCCGGTAGGGTTTAAAATTGACGCCGCCATAAACGAACATGCTAAAATTCGGGAAAATGTCAATGATGCGTTTTTTGCCAGTCCGGTCCAGCAAACGCTCATAATACATTTGCACCCAAGGAGGAATGCCGCTGATGAGGCGCATATCTTCCTTCAATGTCTCATCTATAATGGCCTCCAGTTTTTCTTCCCAGTCTTCGATGCAATTGGTTTCGAGTGTGGGCATTTGATTTTGGCGCAGCCAACTGGGAATTTCATGATTTACGATGCCAGATAAACGGCCTGTAGGGATATTGCCAGTCAGTTCGAGGATAGGGCTACCAGAGAGGAAAATCATTTTACCATCCAACCATTCCGCCCTTCCAGTTATAGCGGCATGGTTGAAAAGAGCCTGACGTGCTGTACCAAAATGGTTGGGCATGCTGTCCTTGGTGAGCGGAATGTATTTGATGCCGGAAGTAGTGCCAGAAGTTTTGGCAAAATACTTTGGTCGACCCGGCCACAGCACATTCACTTCTCCTTTTTTGATTCGCTCGATCCATGGCTTGAGGGCTTCATAATCCCGGATAGGTACTTGCGTTTTGAAGGAGTCATAGTTTTTTATTTTATCATAACCATGCTCCTGACCGAATGCTGTTTTTCTGCCTTTTTTGATGAGGCGTTGGAAAACGGCTTCTTGTGCCCCGATGGCATCTGCACTCCAACGGGCAATTCGACGGGCAGTACGTTTGGCGAAGGGTTTAAGGAAACGGGATTTGTAGGCCAATGGCTTAGTTGATTTGTGATTAAGTGGGCAAAGGTAAAATAGATGGTAAGTATTGGGAACTGGAAATTCTCGGATTTGGTCATAAATACTTTTTCCTATAAAAACATATCATTCCTTATTTCCCAAATCCAGCCCGCAAGGACAAGATGAAATTCCTCCCTGCCCCGCTCATACCCGAAGCAAATGGTCGGTAATGAAGATCGGTAATGTTTTCCACTGCAAAATTGACTCTCAACTGCTTTGTGATTTGCCAAGAAGTGTAAAAGTTAAAAGTAGTGTATGCCAATGTGCCAACATACTCTCCTTCACAATTGCCCTCGCTGTCAGGGTTGTTACAGGTGGGTTCGAGACGGCGTTCGCCATTCTCGGTTATTTCCTTGAAAAAATAGCCAGCAGTAGTGTAAGAAAGTTCGATGTTGTCGGAGCCGTCCAGGCGGTCAGGTACGAGTTCACCTTCGTCCAGTTTGAAAAGGACCACACCATAATCCTCCACTGGCTTTCTGCCGAAATAATTGGCAAATAGCGAAGCCGTGAATTTTTTCCCAGTATAGGTTAGGGAAGTATTGCCATAAGTAGGTGGGATGTGTGAGGCAGGCACAAGAGTATCTAATACCAAACCATTATCAAATTCTTGGTACAATGATTCTTTTCCCTTTGTAAAATGGATGCCCGACGAGAGCTTTAACCGCTGTCCAATATTCAAATCAGCATTGAAAGAAGCTCCATAGATGAACCCTTTTGCAGCATTTACATTCGCCACGGTTTCTAAAGTATCAAAGCCCATGGCCAACTGGTTGCTGCCGTCGGGGAGTGCGAAGCCTCTTCGTACAATCAGGTTTTTGATCCATGTGTGATAACCTGTTGCCCTTAGGGTTACAGCAGTTCCTTGTCCCTGTTTGATTTCGCCAAATTGTTTGGCCATCGAAAACTCGGCGTTTATAGAAGTTTCGGGTACAAGGTTGGGGTTTGGGATGGTGACCTTTTCGTTCTTTTCATCAATTTTTGAGAAATCATCCAAATTGGGCGACCGGAATGCTTTCGAGAGCATGGCCCTCGCTTGAAATTTATCCTTTGTGGAATAAGCCAGCCCTCCCGACCAAGTGAGGTCGGCATGGGTGTTATTGATCCCGTTATAATATTTGTCCGGCCAAATAATGATACTGTCCCTTCCGAATTTTGAGCGAAGGCTGGCTACAGTGAAACGCAAACCCGCATTGGCAACGAGGGCGGAATCTTTACTGGCAACACGAAAGTTGCCATAAAAGGCTCCTGTTACTACCTTGTTCGAGTTGCCCGGATAGCGGGTCAGTTCATCAATAATGACCCGTTCAGTGGACATGACCAAGCTGCCGGCAGTGGCATTTACATCATTTAAATTTGTCTCCATCCCGTACATGACCTGCTTGTTGTTGAGACTGTCCAACGACTTGTCGAAATCCGCAGTCAGCGACACCACATTTACATTGGCCAAATTGTAAACCCGTTTGAGATTATTCAATTTCCTCTTCAGACGGTCTTCTTCCAATCGCTGATAGGATCCGATGATGGTGGCTTTATCAAAATATTTAGTCGGTTTGGAATACCGCATTTTTAAAGAAGCCAATAGCCGTTTTTGAGGGCCATAGAACCACTCGGCCCACTTGAGGTTTTTAGGGTCGCTGCTTTTTTGCTCTGTTAAGACATCGTACCGTGGAACATCGCTGGTAGTAGAAAATTGGAAATTGAGTAACTGGTATGAATGCTCATTTGGCTGGAATTTTATTTTTTGAGTAAAATCCATTTGAGAATAAGCCGTACCAATCTGGACATTTGAATTATCGGAAAAGGAGGAATCAGCATTCAGGGTAACGTTCTCAGGTGTTTGATCTATTCCGTCTACCCGTTGAACATAATTGAGCCTCCGGCCAAAATGCTCATAGCCAACAGGGCGATTGTTGCCAGCACGCATATCGCCATAGTCGGTAAATGTGAAACTGGTCAGCGAGGCCCATTTGGTTTTCCCAAAATTAAAATCCACGTGGGCAGATTTTTCTTCGTTGGCACTGGCATAGCGAGTATAAAAATTGCTCTCCAAGCGGTAGCTCCCAGGTATTTTATCAAAATTCAGCTTTGGTTCTTTTGAACGAAAATGCACCACACCACCGAGCGCATCACTACCATAAAGCAACGAACCTGGGCCAAAGGTCACTTCCATCCTTTCCAACATCCCATTGTCAACCGTGATGGCATTCTGCAAAATGACCACCGCGGGAAATGGCAGTGTTCATACGTACCCCATCCACCACGAGTAGTACGCGGTTGGCTTCGAACCCCCTCATGATAGGACTACCACCTCCCATTTGGCTTTTTTGGACAAATACACCAGCATGTTGCTGCAAGGCATCGACAGTAGTCTGGGATTCGGTAAGAGCGAGGTCTTCTTTGGTCACCTGATCTGTGGTATAAGGTACATCTTCAGGTCGGTCGTCCCTACGGCCAATAACCACGGCTTCAACAAGTTTTTTTACTTCGGGGAACATTCTCACCTTACCATTTTTCTTTCTTATTTCATAAAACGGTAGTTTGAGTGATTGATAGCCTATGAAGGTAAAATTGAGTTCTTGGTTATATTTCACATTTTTCAATACCGCTATACCTTCTACATCTGTTGAAGCGGTAATTTTGTAGTCATCAGTATATATGCTGACACCGGGCAAGCCCTGCCCACGCTCATCAAATACCTTTACAAGGTAGTCATAAACATCATTTTTGGAAAAATAGGAAGGAGGGCTGCCAATAGCAATGAGTGGCAAAAAAAGCAATATAGAAAAGCCTCCAAGAAAAGAAAATATGTGTAGAAGTTGTTTCAAGTCCTGTGCAGTTGTTCTTTTCAAGTTCATAGTAAAATACACCAATAAGGGTTATTCTTTGCTTATTGGATAAAAAGCGTTCCATTTTTGGCCGGATGGCCGAATCCAGTGTTAAATAGTGTGAAATCAGTTCGGCAACCTACAGTTTGCAGTCCGCAGCTCGAGGATTGATGATTGAAACATTCTGGCCACCCAAAAACTTGCCACAGTTGGCTAAAGGCTGGTTAATCTGAGCCGCCGGACTGTAGGCTGCGAACTTACTTGGGCAATTGAATAGTAAATGTAGTGCCTTCATCAATGACGGATTTTTTCACAAAAATCTTGCCCGAATGGTAATCTTCTATAATACGTTTGGCCAATGAAAGACCAAGTCCCCATCCTCTTTTCTTAGTGGAGTAGCCGGGCTGGAAAACAGTCTTAATTTTATTGGCAGGAATGCCGTGGCCTGTGTCACTTAGATTAACGTAAACGTATTTTTCATCTTCATAAACTTCGGCACTGATTTTACCAGTTCCCCCCATTGCATCAAGTGAATTGCGGAGCAGGTTTTCAACGACCCAGACGAAAAGATGGGCATTGATCTTCACATTGAGCGGTGTGCTATGTGGGTCTGGAAAGTCGAAGGGACACCTTGCGGGACGCACGCCTTTTCATATAAACATGCACTTTTTCCAGTTCATCATAAATATTGGTAAGCGTCAGCTCCGGTGCTGAGCCGATCTTTGAAAACCGGTCGGCCACGAGGTTGAGGCGGTCAATGTCTTTGGTGAGCTCGTCCAATACCTCGTTTACCTCTTCGTCGCCCTCTTTCATTAATCGCAAATGTTCAACCCAAGCAACCATGCCTGAAATGGGAGTGCCCATTTGATGTGCCGTTTCTTTGGCCATGCCTGCCCACACCCGATTTTGTTCCGCCTTGCGGGAGTTGTTGAAAGCTAAATAACCGAAAGCAATGAAGGCAGAAATCAAGATGAATTGAATGAGTGGGTAATATTGGAGTAGAATTAAAATAAAGGAATTTTCGAAATAAAGATTTACCTGTCCTAAATCTCTGGACGAATATGATTTCGGTTCATACCCCTTGGTTTTTAACAATTGAATTCTACTTTTCAAAAATTCGTATGAAGTATCTTGTTTTTCCCCATAATTTCCCCCCAAGAGAGTACCGTCTTCCAATTCTATAATTAAAGGGATGGTTTGTGTTGCCTGCAAAAAACTCTGCTTGGAATGTATAATCACTTTGACAACTATCTGTATCCTCTTTTACAAAAGCATATTCATAGGCAACCTCCAATAATCGAGCTTTTTTCCATTCTTCTACTGCTAATTGGTCAGTTAGATATTTTGAATAAAACAAAGAAAATAGCCACAATCACCAACCCAGCAATCGCCAAATAAATCTTCCACCTTGATTTCTGTTTTGTAAATATCCATTGAGAGGTATTGAGTTCAGAGTTTTGAGTTATTGAGTGAGCATCTTCTTGCTAATTACCAAAGAAAAGTAAAGATTACCAATTTCCTCAAAAAACGAAGCGGCACAGGAAAAATTTCCTGTGCCGCTCCTTCTCAAACTCTCATTCTCTCAAACTCTCACACACTGAGGTAACTCATGAGCGCATCATAGTTTTCCTGCAATGATTCGAGGTATTCTCCCTCATTGTAAGAGGCTTTTATTTCATACCCAAACCGACTAAAAGCCTTAAGGATGGTATGGATTTCACTGCGGTTGATTTTAAGCGTGACTTCCGCTAGGGAAGAATCGGGATAAGAAGTGACAAAAGTGCTGAGTATCTGCGCATTTTCCGCTTCCACAATGCGGGCGATTTCCGCAAGAGAGTAGTTTCTTGCATGGAATTCCAACACTACAATACTACCAGACTCACTGAAAGCCGCTGTTTTAGCAAAATAGTTAAGTACATCTTCCAACGAAACCATGCCCATGTAATCACCTTCCTCATCTATCACGGGGATAACGGTCAGTTGGTGTTCGGCCAACAAACGCATGACCTCGTATATATGGTCGTTCTTTTTTACATAAGGTCTTGAGCAGGGAAAGCTCATACGAACCAATTGGTTCGTGGATATTATGTACCAAAATATCTTCTTCGCTGATCAGGCCAAGGAAGTTGGCTGTTATTGACAATGGGCAGATGACGGACGTTGAAGTTTTCCATGACTTCGAGGGAGTCCTTGCCAGTATCAGAGGTCTGTAAAGGGAGGACGGCTGTGGTAATAAGGTTCTCTGCAATCATCTCAGTGTTTTTGTTTAGTTCTTGTACTATAACGAATGGGGGTCTTATTCCGTCATCAAGAATGAATTAAAGTTCTCATAAAAATGTAGTCGAGAGGTGGTTTTGCAAAATCCCCGCCAAATGGTCATTTGGTATTGAGTATTGGTTATTTGGTATTAAGAGAATAGCTTTCTGAAAATACCACAATACCTAATATCCCAATCCCCAATTTCACCCCATCAACTTTTTCTTTTGTTGCTCAAATTCCAGTTCGGTCAACAAACCTTTTTGGCGGAGTTCTCTCCCAGCTTTTTCAATTGGTCGAGTAAGTCTGGTTTGGGAATTTAACAAATCTGCATCTTCTTGTACCAAAGTAGCTTTATGACGCAGCCTAAAACCGTTTTCCTCAAATTCGTCGAAACCTTCTTGGATGCGAAGGTACGCCAAAGCATGGTGGTTTTTAATTTTATCAAAATCTTTGAACCCGAGGGCAACAGCCCGGTCGAGGTGTAGGAAAGCTTTCTCAGAGTTTTCTGTCAGGGAGTATGCACAGGCTATGTTGAAATGGGAGGCGATATCGTTGGGCGCAATTTCTAGAGATTTTTTGAAATCACCAATAGCTCCGGCATAATCATACTCATTAAATTTTTTCCATCCCGCTTTTTTTGAATGGATTGTGTCGTTTTGATACCCTTCTGGTTGTCTCTTGATAGTTCCTTCGGTTGCGGTATGCTTGCCTTTGCTCCCGTCTTTCATGTTGACGTTCATGGCCGGGCATTCTTGCGTTCTTTACGCGTATCCCTTTTGTGTTCAGTTCGGCCACTATTATATTTTTCATCAAACCGACGCTGATCCATGGCAAACAATGAAATAGCATCAACCATGCACACGATCATTATAAACGGAACCCAAAGGTAACTTCAACAACACCCCAAACCTTCCGCCCCACATCATTAATCCAGCGCCCAATGTGTACAACAAACCTTTATCCTTTTCGCCCAAGTAATACCTATGGACTCCGATCCAGCCGAAGAACAAGGCCAGTATCCCTGCAATATTTTTATCTCTTTTCTTCATGAAATATTTCAGACAAGTAAAAACAAAAAGGAAAGAAGCAAAATATACGGGCACTTTCCCAACTCCATTGTACTTACAAACCTCTTTGATCTTGCGTTTAAATAAATTGGCTTATAATGCCAATTTTAACACTTGTACAAAGACTGTGTTTTAGGTTTTCGATGGGAAGTAAGGTTAAATGGATAAATGGTTTAGTTGTTTCACTGTTCCATTGCTTCACGACCATTTTAAATCAATGCAACAATAGAGCAATCAACAATAAAGCAAATGAAGCCATCAAAATATCTTGCACGTAAGCACCGTAAAGTCATCTTCGAATTTTCGTCTGCCTTTGAACAGCTTCAGCTCCTCCATCATTTTATCATTGAATTCTTTTGCAGAAAGGCGATAGTTATCTTTGACAAAACGGGTGCTGTACTCCTCATCAACAAATTTGCCCTGTTCGTTGCGGAGTTCTATGAGGCCATCGGTGAAAAGTAAGACGAGCGCCTCTTTATCAACGGTTACTTTCCCCTTCCTCCACAAAAGGGATTTCATCAAAAGCACCAAGCACGGTACACCCTTTGTCGAGCCTTTGAACTTGATCATTCATGGCAAAGGCAGGAGGGTTGTGGCCTGCGTTTACATAAGTTAGCTCCCGGGTGTTTTTATTGTACTGAGCGACAAAGAATGTCAAAAACTTGTCTCCTTTGGTCACCCTCAAAACATTTTGATTAAGGGCATGAACCAAATCAGTAAGACTATTTTCAGGTCTTAGCAAGGTGTGGAATGTGCCTTCCAGATTGGACATAAGCAAGGCAGCTGCCACTCCTTTCCCAGCAATATCAGCGATGCAAAAAGTTATACGACCATCTTCGTGTTCGACAAAATCAAAGTAATCACCTCCTACGTTAAGATGTGGCAAGTAAATACTGGCGAGTTCGTAATCTTTTGTCTTTGGTAAACTCTTAGGGATCAACAAATGCTGCATTTCACTGGCCAGTTCCATCTCCTTTTTTAGCCGTTCTTGTTCCAATTGCTGTTTAAACAAGCGCTTGTTTTCAATGGCTACACTGATGATATTGGTAATAGTGGTAATGAA
>CBDCVJ010000039.1:0-4902 GCA_965222975.1 Saprospiraceae bacterium
GGTCCAACTAAAATTGAATCAAGCCGGATGGCTTTTTTTAAATATTTTTCCGCTTTGCCATAACGGCGAGTATCCTGACAAATCACTCCCAAATTGCTGTAGGCTAATGAATAAGTTGAATCGAGTTGGATGGCTTTTTTATAATATTTTTCCGCTTCATTATAACGAAGGGTATAGTAGCAAACAGTTCCCAAATTGATGTACGGTGCGGTAAAAGTTGAATCGAGTTGAATGGCTTTTTTATAATATTTTCCCGCTTCTTCATATTCTTTTCGTAACTCATGGTAATGGCCCAAAGTATTCAAAACATAAACAGAAGTCGAATCTATTTGCATGGCTTGTTCCAAGTAGGGCAATGCCTCGTCAAATTGCTTGTATTTGCTGGAAAGTAAATAAGCCAAATTGAGATAAGGCTTTAGCCAGGAAGGATGAAGCTTGATAGCCTTTTGGGCATATATTTCCGCTGAATCTGGTTGGAGGAGGTTGAACCCATAGACATAAATCATTTGCCAATAAGCCTGAGGGAGTTCGGGTTGCAATTCAAGTGCTTGACGGAATTGCGCCAATGCCTTTTCGCCCAATTCTTTATTAGGGTTTCTGTCGGAATTGGCGAGTAGATAACCTTCGAAAAAATGTTTTCGGGCTTGCAAGGTGGTGAACATATAATGCTCCTCTCCTAATAATTCAGCTGCCCGATCAAGATAAGCGGGGAAGGCCCTGACTTTTTCGGTAAATACCTTTCTAGGCAGGCGACCTCTCTTTTCATCTGCGTTTGCTTCCAGGCTTTGGTCTTGATTCGTCTTCATCCAACCATTCATCAGTTGCTGCGCATCATCTTGTAGAGCAGCGGAGTAATTGCGTCGCATGGAGGAATGCAGGCGTTCCAATTGCGGTTCCTGACTTAGTATTTTATAATAAAAATCCGCATAATCATTTTCCGCACGTCCCTTTTCAGCAAATAAGAACTGTTTGTCTTCCAGTGCTTTTTTAAAGGCAAAATACATTTTAACCACGTTGGTATCCGCAGCCGCCAAAACATCGTCCTCAATGCCCCGTGACTCGGTGGCGGTGAACATTGGCATTTCACCTTTTTTCGCTTCTTTCAGTTGTTCCAAAATATCGGGGAAAACGTCCGTGAGTTTCTCCCTGCTGTCGCCGATGACCATCGGCAATTGGTCTTGCGGGGCGACCTCCGGCGTCACATGGTCTTCAAGGTATCGGTCAATTTCCCGGAGGCTGACGGAATGATCGTTGTCCCTGTCCGCCATACCGTACAGGCCGTCGAGCAGGTAGTAGCTGAATGCCCCACGTCCGCCGCCCCACTGCTCGCCTTCGATGGAGAACTCATCGGGTTGGCAGGAGAGGATCTTGATCTCGTTGGCGTATTGTTTGGCGAGGTTGCTGCCCGTGATCTGCGCCCCGCCAACAGAACTGCCCGATAACTTGCCCGAACGGCAGGCGTCGGTAATGACGATGACCTTTGCTTTGTTCTGAACAGAAAGGGTGGTAATAACATCCTGAAACATGGGCAATGCCAATGCGCCACCGGCCAAGTAGATTTTGGAAGGGGCATCCCAACAAAGCAGGTAACCGGGCTGGGTAATGCTTTTTCTTTCCACATCCCCATGTCCAGAGAAATAGAGAATGACCCGGTCGTTTTCTTTCACCACTTCCCACAGCCAATCGAGGGCAATGGCAAATTGGGCAACGGTCGCTTTTTCATTGATCAGGACCTTTAGATGGTCTTCATCTAAACTGCCGCCTGCGGGTGATTGAAGGAAGCCTGCAAAGGCCAATGCATCTTTATCCGCAAAACGCAGGTCGGGGATTTCCTCGTCCTGATAGTCGGAGATGCCGACGACGACGGCGTAAGTACTTCCAGACTGCTGACCACCGTCAGTGGATTGGACTGGGGTTGCCCCTTTCTGCTGTGCGAATAGGGAAAAGGTGAGAAAAGTGGTTGATATGATGAAAAGGTATTTCATATGTTTTACTTTTTAACTTCCTTTGGAAAATATTTCTCCATCAGCTCCTCCCATCTAGGGTCTTTTCGTATTTCTGCAAAGTCAGGTTCCTCTTGTAAATCTTTCATTTTTAACTCCCCATTCCCAAAGCCTTTTTCCAGTCCTTGTTCGAGATATTGCCAAGCTTGTTCGTGTTGGTCTTTTTTCAATGACCATTGAGAGAGGTAGATATAGGTGTCGGGATAATTGGGGCCCCTTTGCAGAGTTTTGTCCAGTATTGATTTTGCATCTTCCAGGCGGCCTGGCAGGTGTGTATAGGCATTGCCAAGTATCGCATATTGCTCCACGATTGAAGGCCCCAAGTCAATAGACTTTTGGATCATTTTTTTTGAAGTTTCCCACCGTTGACTTCTTTGATAAACAATGCTCATATTAAAATGAGCTACCCAATAAGTCGAGTCAATTTGTATAGCTTTTTCAAAATATTCTCCCGCTTCTACATGACGGCGGGTTATCAAATATATATTTCCCAAGTTGTTAAGGGCATCAGTATTAGTTGAATCGAGTTGGATGGTTTTTTTGTAAAATTTTTCTGCCTCGTCATATCGACGAGTAAACAAATAAACATCGCCTAAGTTCTTGTAGGCGAAATTATGAGTTGAATCGAGATGGATGGCTTTTTTTAAGTATTTTTCTGCTTCTACATGACGGCGGGTTATCAAATATATATTTCCCAAGTTATTAAGGGCATCAGTATAAGTTGAGTCGAGTTGTATGGCTTTTTTGAAATATATTTCTGCTTCGTTAAAACGGCGGGTATCTCTATAAACATTTCCCAAATTGAGGTAGAACCCTAGATAAGTCGAGTCGAGTTGTATGGCTTTTTTGAAAAGCTTTTCTGCTTTGTCATAACGACGGGTTAACCAATAGACGAGCCCTAAACTGTTGTATGCCTTAGCATAGGTTGAGTCGAGTTTTACGGCTTTTTTTAAATATATTTCTGCTTCGTTAAAACGGCGGGTATCTCTATAAACATTTCCCAAATTGAGGTAGGACCCCCGATAAGTCGAGTCGAGTTGTATTGCTTTTTTTAAATATTTTTCTGCTTCATCGTATCGTCGAGTATCCTGGTAAATTACTCCTAAATTGTTGTAAGCCCCTGTGGTAGTTGAGTCGAGTTGTATTGCTTTTTTGTAATATTTTTCTGCTTTGTCAAAACGGCGGGTATATCTGTAAACACTTCCCAAATTGAGGTAAGACCCCTGATAAGTCGAGTCGAGTTGTATTGCTTTTTTTAAGTATTTTTCTGCCTCGTCATATTCTTTCCGATCCGTATGGTAAACGCCGTAATTATTTAATAAACCACTGGAAGTCGAATCTATTTGCAGGGCTTGTTCAAAATAGGGTTTGGCCCGATCGAATAGTCTGTATCTATTGGAAAATAAAAAAGCCAAGCTGCTATAAGGCTTTGTCCAGGAAGGATGAAGCTTAATGGCCTTTTGGGCATATACTTCAGCCGAATCTGGTTGTAGTAAGTTGTATCCGTAGACATAAATCATTTGCCAATACGCCTGTGGTTGTTCGGGCTGAAATTGCAAGGCTTGTCGGAATTCTGCCAGTGCTTTATCTCCCAATTCTTTATTGGGATTTCTGTCGGAATTGGCCAGCAGATATCCTTTGAAAAAATGCTTGCGAGCTTGCAGGGTGGCATACATATAATGATCGCTGCCGAGCAGTTCCGCCGCTCGTTCGAGGCAAGCGGGGAAGGCTTTGACTTTTTCGGTAAACACTTTTATGGGTAGGCGACCTTTCTTTTCACTTGCTTCTGTTTCCAGCGCTTGATCCTGACTGGACTTCATCCAATTGTTCATTGTTTGCTGCGCATCATCTTGTAGGGCTGCGGGGTAGTTTCGTCGCATGGAAGAGTGCAAACGCTCCAAACTTGGCTCGGCACTCAGTTTTTTATAGTAAAAATCCGCATAGTCATTTTCAGGCAGCCCCTTTTCAGCGAATAAAAAACGTTTGTCGGCCAATGCTTTCTTAAAGGCAAAATACATTTCCACAACATTGGTATCGGCTTGCGCCAAAACATCATCCTCGATGCCCCGTGACTCGGTGGCGGTGAACAATGGCATTTGCCCTTTTTTACCTTCTTTTATTTTTGCCAATATTTCGGGAAATATATCCGTCAATTTCTCCCTTCCATTTCCGACAATCATTGGCAATTGATTTTGGGGAGCGACCTCTGGCGTAACGTGGTCTTCGAGATAGCGGTCAATTTCCCTGACGCTGACGGTCTGGTCATTATCGTTGTCCGCCATGCCGTACAAGCCATCAAGCAGGTGGTAGCTAAATGCCCCACGTCCGCCGCCCCACTGCTCGCCTTCGATGCTGTATTCGTCGGGTTGGCAGGAGAGGATCTTGATCTCGTTGGCGTATTGTTTGGCGAGGTTGGAATTGGTCAATTGCGACCCGCCAACGCTGCTGCCGGAGAGTTTACCAGAGCGGCAAGCGTCAGTAATAACGATGGTTTTTGCTTTGGTCTGAATTGATAAAGTAGAAACCACCTCCTGCAAATAAGCCAATCCAAAAGCGCCACCTGCCATATAAATTTTGCTCGGGGCATCCCAGCAAAGCAGAAACCCCGGCTGAGTCAATGTCTTTCTTTCCACATCCCCATGGCCAGAGAAATAAATAATGGCCTGGTCGTTTTCTTTCGCCACTTCCATCAGCCAGTCGAGGGCAATGGCAAATTGGGCGACGGTTGCTTTTTCATTGATCAGCACCTTCAGGTGGTCTTCATCCAATTCACCCCCTGCTGGCGATTGCAGAAAACCGGCAAAGGCCAAGGCGTCCTTATCGGCGAAACGCAGATCGGGGATACCCTCGTCCTGGTAGTCGGAAATGCCGACGACGACGGCGTAAGTAGAACCGGTTG
>CBDCVJ010000040.1:0-21324 GCA_965222975.1 Saprospiraceae bacterium
ACTCAACATCTTTCACTAAAAAACAGACCATGAGAGCAAAAACTTACATTGCACTTCTTGCCCTTTTCATCATTCCCTTTTTCCTTTTCTCCCAACATCTCAACCTCGACCACTTCAAATCCAAAGCCCCCCGCAACATCGGCCCGGCAGGCATGAGCGGACGGGTCACTTCCATTGACGTGGTATTGAGCGATCCATCTGTAATTTATGCAGGAACAGCCAGTGGAGGCCTGTGGCGTTCCACCAGCGGTGGCATCGATTGGGAACCGATATTTGATGAAGCACCTGTGCAGTCTATCGGCTCGGTGAAGGTCAACCAAAAGAATCCCGATGAGATTTGGATCGGCACGGGGGAGGGCAATCCCCGCAACTCACAGAACAGCGGCATCGGCATTTACAAAACCATTGATGGGGGCAAAAACTGGAAACGCATGGGATTGGAAAACAGCCGCACCATCCACCGCATCATCATCCACCGGGACGACCCCAATACTGTATATGCCGGAGCAACAGGTTCGGCATGGGGGCCAAACGAGGAACGGGGTGTTTTCAAAACAACGGATGGGGGAAGGACTTGGCGCAAAGTGCTTTATATAAATGATGGCGTCGGCTGCGCCGATCTCGTCACTGATCCTACAAACCCAAATAAGCTCATCGCTGCCATGTGGGAATATGGCCGCAAACCCTGGACATTCAACTCCGGCGGCCCTGGCTCTGGTATTCACGTCAGCTTCGATGGCGGGGAGACTTGGGAAAAACGTACTGACAAAGACGGCCTGCCCAAAGGCAACCTCGGCCGCATCGGGGTGGCCATTGCTCCTTCCAGCCCGAACATCGTGTATGCGCTGGTGGAGGCGAAGGAAAATGCACTTTACAAAAGCACCGACGGCGGTTTTAAATGGAAAAAAATGGCCAGCGCCGACAAGGACAACAGCAATGTTGGCAACCGCCCATTTTATTACCACGATATATATGTCGATCCGAAAAATGAAAACCGGGTCTATAGCATTTGGAGCATCCTTTCCAAAAGCGAGGATGGCGGGAAGACTTTTGAGAGTTGGGTTGGCTGGAAAATACACCCCGACCACCATGCACTTTGGATATCCCCCGACGATCCTGATTATATCATTGAGGGCAACGATGGCGGACTGAACATCACGCATGATCGGGGCAAGACTTGGCGCTTTGTCGAAAACCTGCCACTGGCGCAGTTTTACCATATCAACCACGACATGAGCATCCCGTACCGGGTCTGCGGCGGTATGCAGGACAATGGCTCGTGGGTCGGCCCGTCGCAGGTATGGAAAGCTGGGGGCATCCGCAATGCGGATTGGCAAGAAGTCTTTTTTGGAGATGGCTTCGATGTGAGCATCCGGCCCGATGATAGCCGCTATGCCTACGGGATGTCGCAAGGCGGAAACCTTGGGATTATAAATATGGAGACGGGCCCTGCCTACAATATCAAACCTGTACACCCCGAGGGTCTCCCTTTACGCTTCAACTGGAATGCAGCTTTTGCGCAAAACCCCTTTCACGATTGCGGCATTTTTTACGGCAGCCAGTTTGTGCATAAAAGCATGGACTGCGGCCAGTCCTGGGAGATCATTTCCCCTGACCTCACTACTAATGATACCACCAAGCAGAAACAAAACGAAAGTGGTGGCTTGACCATTGATGACACCGAGGCAGAGAATTTCACGACCATCCTTGCAATCTCACCAAGTAAAATGAATGAAAACGTGATCTGGGTCAGCACTGACGATGGCAACGTGCAGGTGACGCAGGATGGTGGAAAAACTTGGAACAATGTAGCCGGCAATATGATCGGCACAGAAGCCGGTAGTTGGATTCCATACATTGAGCTGGGCAAAACAGCGGGCGAAGCATTCGTCGTTGTCAGCGACTATCGCCGCAACGATTGGAAGCCTTATGTTTATTACACCAATAACTTCGGCGCTACTTTCTCCCGCATCGTTGATGAAAAGAAAGTGAGCGGCCATGCTTTTTCCATCGTGCAAGACCCCGAAGTGAGCGACCTGCTTTGGCTCGGCACGGATCACGGACTTTGGTTCAGTTTTGATTTTGGGAAAAATTGGCAGCGGTGGGACGAGGGCTTTCCTGCCGTTTCAACAACTGATCTAAAAATTCACCCGCGGGAACATGACCTTGTCATCGGTACGTTTGGGCGTGCCGCTTGGATCTTGGACGACATTCGCCCCTTTCGGGAAATTGCCCGCACCAAAGGGGAGGTGTTGAAAAAAGATTTTGCCGTTTTTCCAGCAGGTGATGCCTATTTGGCCTCTTGGGCTTCTTATGATGGCACCCGCTTCGTGGGCGATGCCATTTATAGTGGAAAAAATAAAGGTACGGCGGCGGTGATTAATTGTTGGGTAAAACCAGAAATGAAGGAAAAAGAAATAAATGCCGAGAACAAGGATGATAGAAAAAAGAAAAAAGAAAAATTGAGCGCAGCGAAATCCCATACTGAAAAGTCGGGAAGTGAAGAAAAAAATGAAGATGATAAAAAAGAAGGCAGTGGAAAAAAAGATGAAAAAGCAAAAATATGGGTCATTGATTCGGCAGGCGATACCATCCGTACATTTACGAGTAAAATAGATACGGGGCTGGTAAAAATATATTGGAACAAAACCCATGATGGCGTCCGCTATCCAAGTCGCCGGCCAGTAAAACCCGACGATGATATTCCAAGTGGATATGCTGTCTTGCCTGGCACTTATAAATTGGTCGTAAAATATAAAGACCAAAAAGATTCCACCAATGTAACTGTCCATGCCGACCCTCGGCTCGATATTTCTTTCGATCAAATGAAGGCCAAGCAAACGGCTTATAAGGATTTTTATAAAACCGTAAATGCTGCTAATGACGGATTTAAACGTTTATCCAAAATAAAGAAAAATATCAAGCTCGTAAATAGTGCGCTGGAACATGCGCCAGATAGCTTGAAAAAAGAAATTTCTAAATTGGGCAAAGCCTTGCAGGACAGTATTAAGCATTTAGAAAATAAATACATGATGCCTTCCGGCTTAAAAGGCATCCAACGAAATCCGGATTTATTATCCGGCCAATTGCGGCAAACCTCCAGTTATATAAGGGCTTCCAATGGTGCGCCCAATCAATCCGCCCGCATCATGATAGATAAAACAAAAAATATGGTCAGCGATATTTTGGAAGAAATAAATGCGCTGGTGGAAAATGATTTTTCGGAATATAAAAAGAAAGTGGAAGCGGTGGATTATTCTTTGTTTGAGAAATATGAGCCTATCCAGTTGGAGTGATGGTTTGTCAATTGTTAGATTTGCTATATTTTCAAAATCCATGTACAAATAAAAGGCAACATTGAAATTGTTTTCTTTTTTTTCAAATAAAAATTTCACTACCGTACACTTTTTATTTTAGGTTCGTTTTCAGGCCAAAAGGGAAGAAAACCAAATGGAGAGAGGTGTGTTTTTTTTAATTTTTTTTCAAAAAAATTAAAAAAAACACACCTCTCTCCAAAAGTCCCCCTCTCTCAGGCCATGAAAACCAGTCTTTTTCAAAAGTGTACGGTAGAGAGATAAAAATTACTATAAAAATGAAACAGCTTTTTCTATTTATGACAACTGCATTTCTTTTTATGCAGTGTACACCACGAATTTATCAAATTCCCACTTCACCTATTTACAAGGACAAATATGCTGACCAATTAGAGCCGGGTTCAACACTGTTGAAATCTTTCCCCTGCTATTAGGTCATTGGTTCTACGAATACTAAACGGTTCTCAACGGATACTCAACCTCCCTTCCTTTCTTGTCGTTTCCCACCCAATTTTGTCCTATCAATTCAATCATATTTCATCACTACTTAAAATCTTCAAACATGAGAGCCCGTAATTTTTTATTCTTGACAGCTTGCATCACCTTTTTCTTAATCAGCAGTTGCAAACAAAATTCACAGCAATTTAATAAAGATGCCATTTACAGCGTCCGCCTGCCCGACATACGTTTAGGGGATGGCGTTCCTTTGGCCCTTGACCTGTACCTCCGCTGGACGGTGGATCAGCCTAAAGTCTTTTACAGCCAATTCCCCACTACCGATACATTCAACAGCATGGTGCTGTTCCCTCGGGCCATGGAAATGGGCAGCCAAGTTGCCAATGACTTTGAAAGTGTCGATAGCGTTTTTTCCACTCAACGGGAAGCATTTTTGGCCACTGTAAAACAAGCGCTCGAAGAAAGCCTCGGAGAGGAAGGCATGTCCATGAAAGAAGTGATTGTAAGCAATATAATTTTCCCACACAGTTACACCGAAGCCATGGAAAAAGTAGGCCTGCAACGCCAATTGCTCGAAGCCATCCAGCAGGAGAAACGAATTGCCATTGAGCGGGCAAGTGCCGAAAAAGAAAAAGCCGAGGCCAATTCAAAAGTCGAAATAGCCCGCGCCGAAGCCAACGGACGGGTAGCTCAAATCAATGCCCGGACAGAAGAAAGCACCCGCAAAAGCGAACTTGCCAAAGCTGAAACTGCTGCTCAAATTACCCGCAAACAAGCACAGGCCGAAGCCGACCGCAACCGCCTCCTTGCCAAAGCCGAACTGGAAAAAAAGACCGACCTCAAGAACCTCGACCTCACCCGCCAGCAGGAAATGGACGACCTCGAAATTGTAAAAGCCAAAAAAGTCCGCCGGGCGGAGTTAGAAGACCAGATCGAATTTGCTACGGTCGTACAGGAGAATCCCAATTTTGCCAATTTTTTAATTAACCGGGAATTGGCTTCCAAAGTAGGCATTGCTGTAGTACCGACCGGCTCCGATCCCAATGTATTTAGCGGATTGTTAAATCAAGGTGTGAAGAAAGATTAATCATTAATCATTAGTCATTAAAAAAATACCATTTCTAAACCCCAGTTAGTTTGGAGATTCCATTGCCTCGCTGCTGGCGGGGCAATATTCTCCGATTATTTATTAACCTTTAAAAATAAAATCATGAAATATTTAATTTTAGTTCTCCAGTTGTTGATCTGTTTTTTATTTATTTCACAAGCAAATGCCCAAGTGCTGAATTGCAATTGCAATGAAATTAGCTTGCGAAAAGTGACTGCTAAATCTGGGTTGATATTAAGGCAGTTGCCAAGTGTTAATTCAGAAAAAATAACCGGTATTCCTTTTGGCGAAAAAGTCTTGGTCGGCTATGATGCTGATTTGGGCAAAACGGATGTAATTGAGAATAAACAAGGGTATTGGATGCGGGCCAATTATCGGGGAGCTGAAGGGTTTTTATTCAGTGGTTTTTTGAGCGAGCGGCCAATATATGATGTGATGCACGATTTGGAAATATATTTACCAGATTTGGTAGATGGGCCTTATATGGGATTATTTACCGATGAAGAAGAACCGTTTGTTCAAGGGCAGATGGATTTGAAAAACATTAATTACGATACAGTGAAATATGAAGGCCATAATGGGCTGATGGATTATTCTGAAGTTGTTATGGAAGACAATAATTACCCCTATTACACTTTTTATGGATTGAACAATGCGGAACGAAAAGTGGATGTCCGCTTATTTGAAATGGAAGAAGGAAATTTATACCCCGGTGCTATGCGCACTGTTTATTATAGTGGTTCGAATTATACATTATATGCAACAGGGGAGGTTGTCAGAAGTGAAGATGATGAATCGGGAAATGGAGAATTGATGGTGGTCAAAAACTATCAAGTCATATTGGAAAGGCGCAGTCCCGATGCAGTGCAGCGTCAAGTGATAATGAAAAAGAAAAGCATGCAGATGGCCTATTGGGGCAGTGGCGGTCTGGCGAATATTCGTATGGCTGGCGACCTGGATGGCGATGCCCAACCAGATTTAATTATTGAAAATTATTTAATGGAAGGGTATGAAACGAGTTTGTTTTTATCCTCGGAAGCGGAGGATGGTTTTCTGGTGAAATTGGTGCGGGTGGTTATTGGGAGTTGTTGTTAAATTCAAAAAAGCCTGTGCCTAAAATCAGGCACAGGCTTTTTTGAATTTGAATTTTTTTTTGAATTTGCGTTTAGGAACGGTCAAATAATAACTTCCCGTTTTCTGCTGATTCTTTTCCCTTCTGACGGCGTTAAAAATACTCGCCGTAGCGCTGCTATGCCTCCGTTTTTTGCCTTGTCAGAATAAAAAATAATTCACCATAAAATCGTGAACTTATTATTTGATCGTTCCTTAATGAAAATAAAACGCTAAAGTGCTTCGATTTTAGATACCACTTCCGCCCGCTTCCGTACCGAAACAGGAATCCTTGCACCGTTCGTCATTACAATATATCCGCCATCTGTTTTTACAAATTCTTTAATAAAATCCATATTGATTAAGTGCGACTGGTGTACCCGCAAAAAACCAGACGGCTCCAATAATTGTGAAAACTCTTTTAATGTTTTTGTCAATAATAATTTTTCCTTGTTTTTAAAAAATACCTGCGTATAATTTCCGCTCGCCTCCATTCGCAATATTTCCTCCAGTTTGGCAATTTGTATTTTTTCGGCCGTATGGAAAGCAATGGTGGCGGGTTTTTTATTTTCCTGAAAATGCTCTTGCAATACGGGCAATTGCCGGGGATGGCTGGCAGATGCACCGATATTTTTTTTCGCTTTTTCGATAGCTGTTTTTAATTCTTCAGGATCAATGGGTTTTAATAAATAATCCACTGCGGCGAAGCGGAAAGCACGGAGCGCATGTTCGTCGTGGGCAGTGGTGAATATTAATTGGAAATTTAGGTCGGGTACTATTTCCAATAAATCGAAACCGGTGCCATCGCCCATTTGGATGTCCAATAATAATAGGTCAGGTTTTAATTGGCGTAATGTTTTTGCACCTGCAACGACACCATCTGCTTCACCGACTATTTCCAGGTCGGGAAACCAACGGGCGATGTCCTCTTTTAGGCCGAGTATGGCGTGAGGGTTGTCGTCTATGATAACGGTGCGGATTTTATTCATTTTAATTTGGAAAGGATAAATTTATATAGTTTTTCTTGTTCTGTTTCCAGTGAGTTGTTTTCTGTTTGTGAATCATAAACTCTTTTTGTCAATTTTTGAATTGTGTCCCTATATGCTATCAAGTCAGCATTCTGCCGCCTCTCATTTTCAATTTCTTTCTTTTGTAACCTATGATTTATGAGTTGTATCCTATTAAGTCTTAATTTTTGAATGGTAAATTTACCAATTTGTGTAAGTGGTTCTAAGTGGCCATTTTCAAGTTCAATGAAATGTGCGGAAAATTTTTTGATCCGAGGATTCCAAATCGGAATATCAGCATCATTAACAGGGAAATAGTGATGTTTAAATTGATTGCAACTGTGGCAAGCGTAAATAAGGTTGGAAAAATCGTCGGTGCCACCAAAAGCGAGTGGAATATGATGATCAACGGTCAGTTTGCCGCCGACATCTATCTCGGATACGCCGCAGAATTCACATGCTAATTCTGCCCTGGTCCTAACTTCATCCCATAGTTGTGCTTCAATGCTCATGCCGCCTTTTTTGCAATTAATTGCATGGCCAATTTCTTCAATTCTTCATTCTGTTTTCTCAATTCTTCATTCTTACCGTCCAGTTCTTTTATCTTTTTTATTAAAAATTCGACTTGCCCCATAGACTTTTTTACCATTTTACGTAATTCTTCCATTTCGTCTTTGGATAAGGAACGTGGGGCATTTGCTGCAAGAAGGGCTGCCTCATTAGCATCCATTCTTGCATACCATTCTTCCAACTGAATTTTCTCAGATTTAGTGAGTTTCTCTCCAATTACAGAACGATGATGGAGTTTTGCTCCGATGTCATTTGTTACCATGATAGCTATATTAAGGATTACAAATTTAATAACTTTTTCAATAACTATACAGGAATAGTTACAACTACCTCTGTCCCATTTTTTTCTCCATTGGAAAGAAAGCAACTTCCCTTTAAAATTGTCAGCCGCTCTCTCGTCACCGCAATCCCCGCCGATGACCGCTTCTTTTCATCCGGCCCCACATCCGGCGATTTATTAATGCCAATGCCATTATCTTTTATTTCCACAGTTAAATTATTTCCATTTTCTGAAAAATCAATTTCGATCATGCCTCGTCGGTCTTTCAGAGGGGCAACTCCGTGCAATATCGCATTCTCGACAAAAGGCTGCAACAGCATCGGCGGTATTTGCAGGTCGTCGCTTTCAATATTGTCGGTATTTATTTTAAAATCGAAATTGCCGTCCCGGCAAAATTGTTCCATTTCCAAATATTTTTGCAAGGTGTCAATTTCTTTTTCCAGAGGGATTATTTCTTTTCTGGAATTATCTAGAACAGCCCGCATCAATTTCCCGAATTTTAAAATATATGAGCGGGAGCCGTCAAAATCTTTTCTGGCCACGAGGCTTTGAATGGAATTGAGCGCATTAAATATAAAATGCGGGTTCATTTGCAATTGTCTTGCTTTTTGCTCCAATTGCAATAAATGGTTTTGCATTTCCAATTGCGCTTTTTCCTGGGCTGCTTTTTTTCGAACTTGCCGGATGCGCATCCAGAATAATGTCCCTGTTAATAAAATTAAAAATGACCCCGTTGAGATCCTGAACCACCATGTTTGCCAAAAAGGTGGTTTTATAGTAAAGCTTGTTTCCAATATATCACCAACAATATCTTTTTCATTTTTTGCCCTGACTTTAAAAGTATATTCACCCGGCAATAAATTAGAGTAACTCACTTCGTTACGTTTGGAAAAAGGAGACCAATTTTCTTCCGAGCCAATTAATTGCCAGGAATAAAAAGTTTTTTCTGGATTGGGGAAATTGGGCGCAAAAAACTCGAATCCCAAATGGTTTTTATTATGCGGGAAAACGGCACCTTTATTAATACCGCCATTTTTATCAAAAAAATGGCCGAACTCTGTTTTTGCCAAAGGTTCATAAAATAAATTGATGCTTGTAAAGTGAATTTTTGGTTTTATGACCTTCCCTGTATCCAGTTGAGGCCGATAACGCATCAAGCCATTTACCGTGCCGAACCAGAGGTTTCCTTCAGCGTCTAATACTGATGCTTGCTGGCAGGTTTCTACGCCTTTAAACCCTTCGGCCAAGCCGTAATTTTCAATGTTTAATATATTGCCCGAAGCATCCAATTTTAATTTATCAACACCTTTGTCCGATCCGACCCATAAATTACCAAATTCATCAAATTGCATTAAATAAATATTGGCGGATGCTAAGCCATCTTTTTTTGTATAAAAATTAAATATGGGAATCGTATCGTTATAAATAGCAGCTACGCCAACACCACGATCGTCCGTTCCGACCCATAAATTTCCTTTATCATCTTCTGTTAAGCAACGGATAAAAATATTAGATGCCTTTGATACCGGGCCGAGCATTTCCACCCGTTCTTTAAATACCATTCCAAGTCCTCTCCTTCTGGTACCTACCCATAAACGGCCCCATTTATCGAAATGAATGGCATGCACATTTGGATCGGGCAAACCCTCTCTATTGCCGTAATTTTTTATAACGATTTTTCCGGTAATGCTGTCTTTATAAGTGAGGTGCGAAAGGCCGCCATCTGTCGTGGCCGCCCATATTTCATTTTTAACATTGGAAGTAATATCACGGATATAATTGCCTGCCAATCCATTGTTTTCCCGGTCGAAAAAAACAAACTTCCGCTGTGGAATGGAATCTTTTGAAAAATAAAAAGTAGCCAATCCCCAACGTTCTGTCCCGATCCAGACTTGTCCGTTCAAGTCTTGGTGAATGGTACGACATTTCACGTTCATAAATCCACTGTCCCTCCCAAAATGGGTGAAACCGTTTTCATGAAAAAAACTGATTCCTTTGTCGCCAGCTGACAGCCACAGGCCACCGGAAGTGTCATTGGAAAGGGAATAAACGAAATCACTTTCCAACCCCTCCCTTCGGGTAATGTGCTCAAACTCCTGCCCACCATATTTACAAGCCCCGCTGCCTGAAGTGCCCAGCCATACGTTCCCCCAATGGTCGTTAGTAATGGCACGGATGCTATTGTTACAAAGACCATCATTGGTATTTAACCTACTTATTTTTTGCTCTTGCTCAAAGGTTTTAAGGTTTCGCTTTTTTTCATAAATAAATATTCCTGCGGTTTGCGTACCGACCCATAATTGGCCGTTCGGCGCTGGCCAAAGGCATTGCAAACGGATACTGGGCAAATTGGTATCGGCCTCCAACTCCCATTTTTTCCCATTAAATTTGACCAGCCCATAATTGAAAGCAGCTGCCCAAATCTGCCCGTCCGGTGTCTCAGTCAAGTCGAGTACTTCAGCGTTGTCGCTCCATGCTTTTTGCCATTTTTCACTATTTTCGTTGTATTGGAAAATGCCTTTTTCCCCTGCCATCCAGAACTGTCCTTGGCTGTCAAGAAGTGCGCTATACATTCTCCCAAAAACAATATTGCTTTTCTTTTCTTTTTGTAAAAGGCTGTCCTCATCCAGAAAGTAAATGCCGCCCAAAGTGGCAGCCCACAGCCGTCCATTCTTATCGAATGCAAGATCTTGAACGGCACCGATCTTGTTATTTTCTGGAATAAATGATTGAATGGTAGCGCTATCAAAAAGGTTTATTCCCCGTTTTGACCCAATCCACAATTGGCCTTTTTCATCTTCGATGATGGCATTGATATAATTATCTGCCAGTCCATTTTGCTCCGTATAATTGATGAAAGCCGATCCATCAAAGCGCGCCAGCCCCCCTCCTTGTGTGCCGAGCCAGAGGTAGCCCTTGTTGTCCTGGTGCAGGGCATAGACTTGCGATTGGGGGAGACCTTCGCCTACGGAGTATTGTTGGAAGTAGTAGGATTGGGCTGAGAAGGATAGAGGGATCAGAATTAGCAGGAAGAATGGGAGTCTCATCAGAACCATGAAAAAGTTATACTGCAACGGGTTCCGGTTTTTCGTTTTTAACCCAACGTTCTGAAATATGGTGAATAGTTTCCAAAAGTACTTCAGGCGGCAGATCGGGGTTCAACCCTTCAAGAATTGATGCCAAGATTTTATTGAGTTGCCAATCGGGGTGGGCATTTTGCAGTTTGTCCATTTCCATCGAAACCACTGTTTTTAGGGCTTTTCGGTATTTCAGCTTAGTCAAAGTTTTTTTTGCCATTTTTTCTGCCATTTCAGCTTGTTCTTTGGACATAGGTTTGGCTATGGCTTTGGTGTCAGGTTTTCTGAAATCCAATTTACTGATCCCATCATTCTTTTTCATAGAAGAAATTTTAGTCTGTCAAAATTAACTTATTTTTCTTGTTAAGACAAAAGCATCGTACAGCTTTTCGTGGTTGTATTTTTCTAAAACTGCGTTATCTTTTACCAACGTTACTCCCCTAATATGAAACGATTCAATAATTTCTTCCGATTTCAATTTGAGAATTCTATTGTACAATAGGCATCTTTTTTATCAACAGGTTCGATGTAAATTTTCTTATTAGGGTATTTTTCAGAAAAATCATGAACAATATTAACAACAGTTTGTAAAACCTTTCTCATGTCATTGTTATCGGAAATCACTGCATCATCCCAGTCCCCTTCTGAATAGTCACCAAAGCCAAGGTTCCATAATTTATTTGATATATATGAAAATTGGACAAACTTTGTTATTGACCCTTTTGGTCCAATGCTTTCAAACGTGAAAGAGAAAAAACCCTTGTCAGGTTGATATTCGTATGCCTCCCGTTTTTTCATAAGCACATGTTTAACGCCCGAAAGTAGAAAAAAACCAAAAGTCAACGGCCCTTCTCACCATTTTTCCCAAAAATCCCCTAAATCCCTCAACTTTGCGCCCGTTTGTAAAATTTATTGTCTGTAAAAACGTCTTGGGTTAGTGATTGGTGACCAGTAATCAGTGATTAGACATCAACTCCACGTTTGATCCAAAATCGAACTTTTTTAGAAATCCATTATTTTAAAATGATATTCAGGAATTTAGTACACACCTTTTTCATTTTCCTTTTTTCTTTCCCATTGTTTTCTCAAAAAATGGAAGTCATCCGTACCAAAGCGGTTGATCGATCAACGCCTATTACCAATGTTTTTGTTGATGCGGATAACCAAAAATGGGTCGGCAACTTGAATGGGCTGTATCAGGTGTTTTCCCCGGATCGGGGCCTGAAAACTGGTGAACAATCCTTCCAATGGTCGCTTCTACAGACACACGATGGCAATTTTGACCTTTGGATTCCATTGGAGACGCTCATCCATCATATGGGCGACAAAGGGCAAGCTATCAAAAGCAAGAGCGATCGTATTACCTCAGCAACATATAATGAAAGTAAAGACGAACTCTGGATCGGAACCCTCAAGTCCGGCCTGTTTGAGTTTAAAACCAAACCTGATCTCCGGTTGGTAAAACGTCATCACACAGGCAATTCAAAAATTCCGTCCAACCAGGTGAATACGATGCTCCTCGACACCCGAGGACAGCTTTGGGTAGGTACATATGGAGGAACCTTTCTGGGAAAGGATGGTGATTGGTCTGTCAAGGAGAAAGGCTTTTCTTTCAGTGCTTTTGCGCAAAATGGCACTGATGTTTGGACGATGGGTGATAACCTTTTGTGGAAAGTAAATGCCCGTGGAAAATGGGAGCCCAAAGATCTTGACCCTGAATTGATGGAAGGCGATGTAGCTGATATTGCCTTCGACCAAGACGGTTTGTTATGGGTGGTTTCTGAGATAGTCGCCCGTGTTGACCCCGCAACAGAAGAGGCGACCGTATTTGGTCCGGCCATCGGATTCACCAGCCAAGATGTGTATTGCGTGGCAGTAGATCAAAACAATGGAGTGTGGATCGGGACAAATGACAAGGGGCTTTATTTGATCCAAGAAGTTTCTTCCCTTTATGTATCGGCCATTGTTTCAAAAAAATTGGAATGTAACCAACCTCTCAATATAGCTGCACTGGAGGTGAATGTTGAAGGGGGAACGCCTCCTTACACTTATAGATGGAACAATGGTGCGACGAAACAAACCCTAACTGGGCTGGGGCCCGGCGAGTATTCCCTGACCATAACCGATAGTCAAGGGAAGACTGGCAAGGCAATGGCCAATGTTGAAGACCCTAACGTAGAAGCAGGCGTTCAGAAAATAAAGGATAAAACATTGGCAGAACCTGTTTTGGGTTCGGCTGAAGTGGTGTTGTCTGGCTCGAAATCAGGGTATAAATTTAATTGGGACAATGGCGAAAGCGAACAGGTGGCCACCAAACTTGAAGCTGGTAAGCATTCTGTATCCGTTACAGACGGTTTTGGATGCATGGCTGTATTGACGTTAGAAATTGGTGAGGAGTTGGCTGGCTTGAGTGCCAATATTTCACAAACAAAAAATATCAATTGTGCCGGCGAAAAAACGGCATCTCTAAAGGTAGAAACGACGGGAGGCAAGATACCTTATAGCTATAAATGGAACGTCAGCAATTTTTCAGGTGAAACCATTGAAGGAACGGCTCCGGGAGGCTACACTGTTACCGTAAGTGATGCAAACGGGCAAACAGCCACTGCGGAAATTACCGTTAACGAACCTCCTGCTCTGATGGCCAAGGTTAAGGTTGATGCCTCTGCGACCACAGGAAATGAAGATGGCAGGGCCTCCGTCGAAGTATCTGGTGGTACAGGCAAATATCAGTATAAATGGAGCAATGGCGAATCGGCATCTCAAGCCGTTAAATTAGGCCCATTTGACCACTCGGTGACGGTGACAGACGATGCGGGCTGTCAAGCAGTTGCTTCAGTAAAAATTACAGAAGACATTCTTCCATTGTCGGTTAGTATTTCTCAGAGAAATGAGGTCAAATGTGCAGATGGGGCAGATGGCTCATTGGAAGCTGCCATTACCGGGGGCAAAGGCCCTTTCCGTTTTGCGTGGAGCAGTGGTGGGGATGGTGCTATCGCAAATGGCTTGCCGGGGGGCAATTTCACTGTAACTGTCACCGATGTGGTCGGCACCACTGCAACTAGTGAATTTATCATAAAACCGCCTAAAGAAATTGAACTTTCCACTTCTGTAAAATCGCCCGCCAGCACAGGGAATGCCGATGGCAAAGCCACCGCAAAAGCTAATGGGGGCACAGGTGAGTTCACTTATAGCTGGAGCAATGGCGAATTGGGAAAAGAAGCTGTGAAGCTCTCGCCCGGTGAGCATCTCGTTACTGCCACTGATGCCAATGGCTGCTCGGCCACGGCCTCTGTCACCATTTCAGAAAACATTCTTGCCTTGAGCGTCAATATTTCCCAAACTGCTGAAATTAAATGTGCAGGGGACAAAAGTGCCTCTATTGTAGCAGCCATGTCAGGTGGAAAAGGGCCTTTTACCTATCAATGGAGCGCAGCAGGTTTGACCAGCGAGAAAGCTGCTGGCCTTGCCGCAGATGAGTACGCAGTAACGGTGACAGATGCAGTCGGCAATACAGCCACCGCCGATGTGAAAATCCATGAACCACAGGCAGTTATGATCGCTGCGAAGGTGGATGCACCTGCCAGTACCGGCAACGCTGATGGCAAAGCAACGGCTAATGCATCGGGGGGCACTGGTAAATTTTCCTATAAATGGGATAATGGAGAGACAACTAAAACGGCCACAAAACTTGCTCCCGGTGAACATCAGGTAACTGTTACCGATGAAGCAGGTTGCTCGGGAGTGGCGGTAGTGGATGTTTCGGAAAATATCTTACCGCTCGATGTGAGCATTTCAATAGCAAATGAGATAAAATGTTCAGGTGAAAGCAGTGGAGCATTGAAAGTGGAGGTGACGGGTGGCAAAGGCCCTTTCAATTATGCCTGGGGCCAAGGCAATGTCCAAGGTGATAACCCCACTGGCTTGCCATCAGGACGGTATGTCGTTACTGTGACTGATGCCACGGGGAAATCTGCTAATGCAGGGATTGAAATCAATGAGCCTAAGCAATTAGAAATTGTATTGGTGAGAAGCCGACCCACCACTACTGCTGAAACGAAGAATGGAAGTGCGACCATCCGGGTAAGCGGCGGTGTGCCTATTAGCGGCAGTAATTCCAACTATACTTACCATTGGGACAATGACGAAACGGGCGCAAAAGCGGAAACGCTTTCAGGTGGCCAGCATTCCGTCACCGTAACTGATGCCAATGGCTGCACTGCTGAAATGGCATTTGAAACAAAAATCCGTATCATCCCTGAGTTGTCAACCAGCAATTTGAGGACTGGGGCAACCATTAAACTGAACCGCATCTATTTCCAACCCGATAGCACAAACATGGATGCATCCTCCATTCCAACAGTGGATGAACTTTTTGAGTTTTTGCAGGAGAACCCAAACATCGTTATTGAAGTGGGCGGTCACACAAATGGCATCCCATCACATGAATACTGTGACCGGCTTTCCACGGAGCGTTCAAAATCAGTTGCTCAGTACTTAGTGGACAAAGGCATTCCTGCCAGTCAATTACGCTACAAGGGCTATGGCAAACGGAAGCCCGTTGCTACAAATTCAACGGAAGAAGGGCGGGCAAAGAACCAACGGGTCGAAATCAAAGTGTTAGAAATTCAAAGCGATGGTGGGTAGATAGAAAGAAATTACTTTACAATGTTTAACGTGTTAGTAAAAATATTGGTTACTCCAATATTATAGACGCTCGCTTACCAAAATATTGATTATCAAATTTCCGCGAATGTTTGTCTTTATATTGGTGTTAAAAAGAATATGGACACGAAAGGTTAATCCATATTGCTATTCGTTTTGGCAATTTCCATAACTATTCATAACTTGCGACGTTTTTAATTTAACTATTTGGGGGCGCTATTATCCTTCGGGAAGTAGCGTTCCTTTTTTTATTCGTAGAATTGATTAGAATAATTCAGGTAGCAATCATACCAATATCAGTTCTCTTGATAATCGCTGCAATCCGCATCTATGCAAAGCATTGTTCCATAACAAAATAAACCCGTGTCTTTTGGGTACTTATACCTGCTTTAGCCCAAAGAAAGCAGTTCTTCAGTCTAAAGCAGGTTAAGATAGTAATAAGGTGATTCTAATTTAAAAATAGGGTTGGTGGATTGTTCTCATAGATAAATGTTCTAATTTAACTATTGGGAAGCGCCAAAACATTATGTTTTAGTCACTGGGTAACTGATCAGTCATACAAAGGCAAAATAAAGAAGCGCCAATATGCCCCTCATGGCAAAGCCTAGGTTTGGCTTTTATTGTTTTACCAGTTTCGATCCCAGTGAGGAATCCATTTTAAATTGAATTTTTCCCGCTTATAATGTGAACGATAAATAGGGTGGAAAGAAAATATACCGTGTAGTTACCCATTGCATTCACATAAAATAAATATTGCTCAAAATTTAAATCGGTTTGGGTTAGGATACCAGATTTAATTAGATTTAGAGGCAGGCAGTTTTTGGTATGTCGGGTAAAGGTAAAAAAATGTATTTTATTGGCAAACATTGTTTTTATAAATTAGGTGGGTGGAATTCAATTTCTATAAAGCCTTAAAATTATTTGAGATAAAGGGTTTCCCAGTCAGGTCGAATGATTTTATACACTTCTACTGGTTTTCCTTGAAAGTCTGTTTCCTTCCAGAATGCCAATCCCGTTCTTTTAGCCACCGCTTTGGATTTTTCGTTTTTTGGATGGATCAAAGAAATGAGGGTTTCTGCCATTTCATTTTCAAAACAGAAATTACGGCAAGCTTGGGCAGCTTCGGTCGCATAGCCGTTGCCCCAAAATTGGCGGAAGAAATGGTAGCCTACTTCCCATTTCGGTATACCGTCAACAAATTGCCATACAAGACCACATTGCCCAATTAGCTCTCCTGTACTTTTCAATTCGATTGCATGCAAACCGCCAGTTCCTTTTTTATATCGCCTGCATTGCCCTTGCATCCATTTTTCCGTGAAATTTTCTTTGTCCGTTTCTATAGATAGATATTGGGTGGCAATGGGATCGCTAAAGAAATGTAGCAATTTGGGAAGGTCACTTCTGGTCAAGCCTCGAAACCGAAGGCGGTCAGTGTGTAGGTTTTCTAGCAACATGTGTGGAGGATAGATTCAATTTTGTTAATAGCTGAAGGCGCAAATGTAGTTTTTACAAAGAGAATTAATAATGAAAAAGTAAAATGGACGAGCAAAGTGCAGGGAATTAGGATGTCATCTTGAATTGCCGCTAAACTTGAATAAATTGCCAACAGTATAATTTCTATTACTTTTGGTTCATGAAAAAGTTGCTTCCCAGTAAATTTCAAAACTTAAAGCTGCCAGCGAAGTTACAGGGAGCTTCCAAGCGTGTGGAAAGCCTGCTGCCTGCTTCTGCGCCCAAGGCGATAACACAGTTGCCGTTGCCGGGCACCCCGTTCGACCATTACCGCCGCAACAAACTGATCCAACTGTTGAATTTTGAACAATACGTAGGGGAGCGATCTGTCTTGGAAGTTGGCTGCGGCATAGGCGACCTGCTCAAAGAAATGAGCAAGTTTAATCCAAAAGAATTGTATGGCGTGGATAGCTCGCAGGAGGCACTCGATTTTGCCCACCAATATTTAACAGGCGTTGATGTAGACCTTACCTTGGCCGATGCCCAGCGCTTGCCTTTTCCCGAAAAGTCGTTCGATGTGGTGATGGTTATGTATGAACTCCAGCACATCCCTGACGAAAAATCTGTTCAACGTGTGGTGAACGAAGCTGCCCGGGTGGCTCGTCAATGGGTTATTCTTATTGAGGAAACTGCCCAAAAAACCTATCAAGTGGAAAACATCACCCGCCGCCCAATCAGCTTTTACAAAGAGGCGTTTAAAAAAGCCAACGAAAGAACAGATGTTTTAAAAAATGCCAAAGACCGACGGTATTACCTTCGCAAGTCAGACTACCTGCACGTGTCGGCGAGCCAGTACATTTTCACTGGTACCAGCAACCCCTGGCACTGGATACGCTGGCTGTTCAGCCCATTGCTTTACTTGATGGGGTTCCCCTCATCTTATATGAAATTGCCGACCTCCTCCTCTGATTTGCCGACCTCTAAAATAGCTATGCTGTTGCAAAAATGGTCACTGCCCTTCACTACCAGCCTCGATAATATTTATAAAGCGAATGATGGAACAACGGTGATGTGGTTTGAAAGGGAGAAGCTGTTTCGGCGCGGTTAATCATTTCCGTATTAATTCACCACTAAAACTTTCACTACTTTAGCCGCTACTTTCAACAAATTGAACAACCTCTCATGCGGCTTCTTTTCTTCCTGATATTATTGGGCAGTTTTTGGTCTGGTTCTGCCATTTCCCAAGAAATCACACTCGATTATTACCTGCCAAAAGCGAAGTACGACCCGGCCATCCCTACACCAGAATCAGTCTTTGGTCATCAAGTAGGGGAGTGGCATCTTAGTCACGACAAGCTACTTGTGTATTATGAAAAACTCGCATCTTCTTCTGAGAATATTACCCTTCATGAGTATGCCCGATCGCATGAGAACAGACCTCTTATATACTTGACTATCACTTCGGTTGAGAATCAACAAAATATAAAAACCATTCAGGATCAACACCTTGCACTCTGTGATCCTAGTAAATCAGGGAGATTGGATATTGATGAAATGCCCTTGGTATTGTATCAAGGATTCAGTATTCACGGCAATGAGTCAAGCGGTGCAAACGGGGCGCCTTTGGTCGCCTATTATTTGGCTGCTGCTCAAAATAAGGAGGTGAGAGAATTGTTGGAAAAAACGGTCATCATTTTTGACCCTTGCTTCAACCCCGATGGTTTCAACCGATTCTCCACTTGGGCCAACATGCATAAAAACAGGCACTTGACATCTGACAACGCCGACCGGGAATATAGCGAGTCTTGGCCCGGTGGCCGCACCAACCATTATTGGTTCGACCTCAACAGGGATTGGTTGCCGGGACAACAGCCTGAAAGTGCTGGCCGCATCGCTAATTTTCAAAACTGGCGTCCCAACATCCTGACGGACCATCACGAAATGGGCACTAATTCCACTTTCTTTTTTATGCCTGGTATCCAAAGCCGCGTGAACCCGGAAACACCTGCCAAAAATCAGGAGCTGACTTTTAAGATCGGCGAGTTTCATGCAAGAGCGCTGGACGAGATCGGTTCATTGTATTTTACCCAAGAAGTCTATGACGACTTTTACTATGGGAAGGGATCTACCTTTCCAGATGCTCAGGGCTGCATAGGGATTTTGTTTGAGCAGGCAAGCAGCAGGGGACATTTACAGACATCAAAAAACGGGGAGTTGTCCTTTCCATTCACTATCCGCAATCAGGTTCGGACAGCTCTTTCCACCCATGAGGCAGCTGTCACACTTAGAAGTGAGTTTGCTCAATTATCAGAGGGATTTTTACAAAAATGCGATCGAAGAAGCCCGCCGGGATAGCCGAAAAGCATTTATTGTAGGTGAAAGGTACGACGCAGCCCGGTTGGCAAAATTTGCGGAAATGCTCCTTCGGCAAAAAGTAGAATTATATGATTTGGCAGATCAAGTGAACATTGGTGGAATTTCATACGAGAAGGGCAAAGCATTCATAATCCCTTTGGAACAATCCCAATATAAATTGATTCTTGGCATGTTTCAACAGGAGACCAGTTTTACAGACAGCATCTTTTACGATGTGAGTGCCTGGACATTGCCATTGGCTTTCAATTTAGAATACAGCGAAATGGGGAGTGCTTTTTCTAAAAATATTTTGGGTGAAGAAATTACGGAAATGCCATTGCCAAAAGGTAAGGTAAACGGAAGTGCCGACGATTATGCATATGCTTTTGAGTGGGATGGTTATTATGCACCAGCAGCACTGTACCATTTGCAAAAAATGGAATACTGACCAAAGTGGCATCGAAACCATTTTTGGGAAAACGGCCGCTGGTGAACAGGAATTTAATTACGGAACTATCATCATACCGACTCAAAACCAGCCTAAGTCTGATACCGAGTTATTTTCCGTTTTGCAAAAAGCTGCGCTATTTGGAAGGGTTCAGATACATGGCCTTACTACGGGCCTTACTTCTGTGGGGATAGATATCGGTAGCCGAAACATGGAGCTTTTGGATATGCCAAAAGTCATGCTTTTGGTCGGCGCGGGTGTGAGTCCTTATGACGCGGGTGAAATTTGGCACTTGCTTGATACGCGTTATTCCATGCCTGTAACGAAAGTGGATGTAAACCATATAAGCAAGGCTGTCATGAATCGCTTTAATGTAGTCATCATGCCCAGTGGTAATTATTCCAGACTGGACACGGAAACGGTGCGAAATTGGGTCAGAGACGGGGGCATCCTCATAGCTTGCGAAAATGCCATCAATTGGATTGAAGGCCGAAAACTGGCAGATGTCAATTTTAAGAAAAAACCTAAAGACAACCGTATGGACGGCCGTGGCAGCTACATCAATGCTACTGAAGATAGGGCTGCCCTGAACCTGTCAGGCGCCATCTTCGAAAGCGAACTCGACCTTACGCATCCTATTGCCTATGGTTTCCGCCGAAGCAAATTGCCCATTTTCCGTAGCTCAAACCGTTTTATTGAACCTCCCGATAATGTTTATGCCATGCCATTGGCCTATTCCAAAAAACCGCTCATGGCAGGCTACATGCATAAAAATTTTGCAGGGACAGCACCTGGAAGTGCAGGGGTCATCATTAGCGCTCAAGGCAGTGGCAGGATAGTACTGATCCAGGACAATGTAAATTTCCGGGCCTTCTGGTACGGTACCAATAAATTGCTTGCGAACGCTATTTTCTTTGGTCAAACTATTTCTGGCCAAACAGTGGAAAGATAGAAGCTTAAATAGACTTTGTAGATAAGTTCTGAGCAAATTAATTAACGTAATTGCAAATAATTTAATTTTATAAAATTCGTATTTTATAAAAATTCATATTATTGTCTCTCAATTAATTAAAACTGATGAAACAAATAATATTATTTAATTTTATATTTAATTTGCAATTTAAATATTTGATTGTCAGGACATTACAAATGAAATTGTAGATTTAATATGTTTAATTTATTTTTTTATCCTGAATGTAACACTAAATAAAATGCCAACCGTCAATTCTTATTGAATTTTAAGATTATGTATTTAAAATTGAAAATGAACAAAAAATAAAATTTATTTTTTATTGCAAGTAATTTCGACATATTACAACCAATTCATTATCAGTGTTTTCAAATTAATTTAATATAATATAAAAAATAAATATTTAATCAGAAACAATTTAATTATTTTACTTATGCTAATATAAGTGGTTATATAAGGCATTGATTAGATAATGTTTCAAGATGAAGTAAATAGGTTATTTGAAAAAAAAA
>CBDCVJ010000041.1:0-437397 GCA_965222975.1 Saprospiraceae bacterium
ATTGCTAATTAAAATTAACCCATGAAAGAAAAAAGTGAAACAAATCAAATGGAGGGTTCAGTTGTTCAAAAAAACAAAACAAAAGAACATTTTTGGTATTGGGGGCTTCCCTTCATAGTTTTAGCACCACTTGTTTATTTTTATTTTTCAGAAATTCCCTGGATGGTAGAAATTGTGTGCCCCAAAGCCAACCGGGAGTACGGTTTGCTTGAAAACCTTCAGGCGCTCTTGCTGGCTATTATTGTTGGAGTGTGTATAAAGGCTGCTATCAAAAAGAAATGGAATGTTGAAAAAATAGCATTTACAATATTGGCCCTATTTGCGATGTTCGTCTTTTTGGAAGAGATTAATTATGGCGGGCATTACCTTGAGTATTTAACAGGAGATCGGCACACCATCCTGAAAGACTTGACTGGCCATTACAACGTACACAACCGGGGGAACAATGCCAAAATAATGAAAAGGTCAGTGTATGGTCTCATGGCAGTGGTGTTTATTGTACTTCCTTTTTTGAAAGATAAATTACAACGCCCACTGGTTGACTATATTTCGCCTAAAAAGGCTATAGTTGCGACAGCCGTTTTTACAATCATATTGGAACTTACCACCAGAACTCTAATTGCGACAGGGATATGCAAAGATGGTGGCCTCGGGGTTAATATTGGAGAATTTTCGGAATTGATGATTTACTATATTTTCCTGTTGTATTTATGGGAACTTGTATTTGAGAAAAAAAGCTTGAAGTATTATTTGGAAAAAACCAACTTTAATATTTCAAATAGTAACTTTAGCAAAGACCATGTAAATTAAAATTTGCATGTACTAAAATTCTGCTTTACTTTTGATTAATCTTCTTATACTGAACCATAATAGATCTTGTGCAAATGTCATTGGCAGTTATTTTTGGCTTTAAACCATCGGCAATTAAGCTGACTGCCAACGGCATTTTTACGAAATGCACAAAACCTAAAATAGTCAAGTATATCATAAACTAATTTTAATCCCTATATAAATGAATCGCCTGAATCCTGAAATTGGTACTTGGTATATTGTCTTTGAGTTTTGCATGCTCAATTTGTGCATTTTGATAGCATTCTTTTTGGGAAATGTTGTCGATATGCCATCTGGCTTAAATAGGGCGGTGGGGCTCTTTTTCTATGCCCCGTATGTTGTCATTGTCTGGTTCGTAATTACTATGATGCATGGCGACCCACAATTTTATTTTACCTATAGTTTCCGAAAGCGGTTAAAATATATATTTGAAAATACTTTGATGATGATCGGCCTCAGCCTGACTTTGGCCATGTGTTTTAAACTGGATCTTCTCAAAGGGAAAGCACTCGTTTTTACTTTTTTCTTATTTTCTTTTCTCAATTTGTTTCTTTTCCGTTTTGTATTTGAATTTTTGATCAGAAGAAAGCATCATGCCGTAAAGTCAAATATTTTAGTTGTAAGTTCTATGCAAAAAATAAAACAACTAAAAAGGTTTATGGTGCAGATGAAGCAGAAGCAGTACAGCATTATAGGTTATTTACTGGACGGTCATTATGATAGGAAATTACAATTGGAAGGGTTCGATTTGCTGGGCGGTATGAATGATTTGTCAACTGTTTTGGACGCCAACCCCGTAGACGAAATTTTTGTGGCTGGCAACCCACTGAAGAAGGAAAAAGTGGAACAGCTCATGGAGGAAGCAGATTACCGGGGTATCCGGTTGAATGTTATTCCTGAACAACTTGACCCAACAGGTGTCCATTTCAAATCTTACGACATGGACGGGATGCATATTTTGCAATATAGGCGCACGCCGCTCGACAATTTCAACAATTTTTTATTGAAACGATTATTTGATTTTTTGTTCTCTGCCGGTGTCCTTTTGTTTTTATCCCCGTTTTTTTTAGGAATAGCTATTCTTATCAAGTTGGATAGCAGGGGGCCTATTTTTTATTCACCCCACAGGAAAGGCGAAAGGGGGGGGGTGTTTAAATGTCATAAATTCAGAACCATGTCGGAATGCGATGACCCTATTAGCGGGAAAAAATCGACAGTTGAAAATGATCCAAGAATTACCAAAATAGGAAGGTTCCTCAGAAAATATGGTATAGATGAAATGCCCCAATTTTATAATGTGTTGAAAGGGGATTTGAGCGTAGTGGGCCCTCGCCCACACCGGGGTCATTTGCACGAGGATTTCAGGAAAGTGGTCAACGACTATATGGTGAGGCATTATGTGAAGCCCGGCATTACTGGGTGGGCTCAAGTAAATGGCTGGCGCGGTCCGGCCGTTACAAATGAACAAAAAGAAGCACGTATAAGACACGATATATGGTATATTGAAAACTGGAGTTTCTGGTTGGATGTAAAAATTATATTCCGAACTGTTTTTGACAAAAAGGTTTGGAAGGACGCTTTTTAAGGAAAATACAGATACCAATTCAAAAAAAACAAGCCATTGGCCACCAATGGCTTGTTTTTTTTTCGACAAAAAATGCCTCTCCCTAAATTTTCCTTCTTTCAGGTATGAAAATCAATCGCCTCCAAAAAGTGCATGGTAATGAATTATATTGCAACTATTCAACGTGGTTCTTATTTTTGAGAATGGTTTATTCACAAAAGAAGAGCCTTTCACCCTTTACTACCTAATAGTTACTATATTATTATTCCAATGATTTTTATCCGTTCCATTTTTTCTGGTATTTTTATTATTGTTTGCTTTGCCATTTCGACGTTGCATTGCAATGTAAAAAGCCAGCCTGCCAACAAATATTTGTTATTTGAAAAAATCGACCTTGATTTTCCAGGATTGGAAAAAGTCAAAAATGCAGTGTCGAACGGCGATTACAGCTCTGCGATTACAGCATATGCCCAATTTAAAAGAAATATGGATTATCCGTTCCCTGCGAGTTCCGGGTTGCCCAGCAAATATCCGTCCACCAAAAGAAGGCCGGCCGATGACAGGGTGGAATTAACTATGCAAAATATTTTTAAAAGCCAGGGTTATGTTTATCAATTTCCGGGAGAAATAGACTGGCATTTCAACCCGACTGATAAAAGGCAAAATGATAATTATGAGGGGGAATACAAAAGGGAATGGGTTGTCATGCTCAACAGAATGGGATGGCTTAGGCATCTTTCAAGTGCATTCCAAAAAACGGGAAACCCGATATATGTCCAAAAAATTGATGCTCTGGTAAATCATTGGATAGCGCATAACCCAGTGGAAGTGCCGGATAAAAAAAGCCGCTGGGTTTCTGGTTGGAGGACGCTCGAAGCAGGAAAACGTGTCGGTTCTTCCTGGGCTGAAAGTTGGGTAAAAACGATCCAGTGTCCTGAACTTCAGGATTCCACTATTTTCAATTGGGCAGGTTCATGGGTTGAACATGGGGAGTACCTGGAGCAGCACAGCGGTACCCTGAACTGGCTCACCGATGAGTCGAAAGGGCTATATGCCATTGGCGTGTTGTTCCCCGAATTTAAGGCAGCAAAGCATTGGAAAGAATTGGCTGTATCGCGGTTATTGGGTCAATTGGAAACGGATTTTTACCCGGATGGGGCACAACTGGAATTGTCCCCCCATTACCATCACTTAACGGCTGAATCGTTCGTTGAAGTTTTACAACTTTCGCAATTGAGCGGTTCTGACATCTCTTCCGATTTTATTTCAAAAATTGAAAACCAGTTTGATTATTTATTGAACATTTCGATGCCGGACAGGCAATTGCCGCGCTTAAACGACTCCTCCAAAGAAAACATTATAAAAATATTGGAGGGATCGGCCAGTCATGCTTTTCCACAGCGTGACGATTATACATGGTTTGTTACCAGCGGCAAACAAGGAAGCCCCCCCCCTTATTCATCTGTCCTGTTACCGTGGGCTGGGCAGGCTGTTATGCGAAATGATTGGAGCGAGGATGCTAATTACCTTTTATTTGAGTATGGACCATATGGCAGTGGAACACACCAGCATGAAGACAAACTCGGCGTTCATATTGCTGCTTATGGGAAAACTTTTGTCTTTGAAGCGGGGAAGGAGAATTATGGTCGTTCCAATCTCCGAAAATACAGCGTAGGTTCTTCTGCCCACAGCGTGATTACTATAGATGGGCAGGGCCAAAACAGAAAATCTGTAAGCCCTCAATTGGATGTGGCCAAAGAGATAAATAATGCAAATTGGGTTTCTAATCCTATTTTTGATTATGCCACGGAAAATTATGGTAAAAGTTATTTGGAGCGCTACGGAAAAAAAAATGTGAATTTAGGAATATGGCGGCGGCACGTATTATTTTTGAAGCCCGACATATTTTTGATCATAGATTTTATGAACCCCAATGATGATGGTGTTCATACCTACCATTCCCATTTTCATTTAAACACAGATAATGCTAACATCAATCATGAAAATTATTCAGTTTCCATTGTCGAAAAGGGGCAACCGTCATTTCTTATTTCACCTTTATTAAGCGAGGGGTTATCGGCAAAAATAATTAAAGGACAAACCGACCCTTATTATTTAGGTTGGGAATTATTTTCAAAAGAGGATGACCGGGCCATCCCTACTTTGAGGTATGAAATAAAGAGTGCTGGGAAAGTAGCCTTTGCTTATGCCTTTAAAGGAGTACCTGCTGGTCGGCCTGTTCCTAATTTGAAATTAACAGAAATAAATAATTTGCCGCCGGATTTATTTGGCGTCGTCTTAAATGGCGATGTTGGGAAAGTAGGTTCGGTAAAAATTATTTTATCCAAAAAGGCCAATAATAATATCCGCTATTTAGATACTGAATATGACACCGAAGGGTTATTGATTTTTGAAAATGCTAATAGGAAATTTGATTTGGGGAGTGGCAAGGAAATTAATTGAATAAAAAAATAAGAAATAAAAAAACGCCCGTTACTGAATTTGTAACGGGCGTTTTTTATTTTTAAAAAACCTATATCGGCGTCATAATATAAGCTACTCCGACCAATTGCTGGTTCCAGTTTCCCAAGGGGGGATATCCAAGCCTTGGCGGTTTAATGCTATGGTAGTGGCTGCGCTGGGCCGTCACCCCTGGCCGCCTCCCATGAAACATCACATAGCCAATCACATCTCCATTGTCGTCTTTTTTTACTTCAGTCACAACGCCGATATGTTGGATTGCAACTTCTACCATGCGGTCAATAGTCAGATTATTGTAGGTTTGACCAGAGCGGCCAAAAAATAAAACGGAGCCAGGTTTTATGAGGTTTCGCTGTTTTACGGCATCATTGATAATGGTTAAATTATTGTTGTCGTGAAACCACTTCGCAAGGGAGCGGCTGCTCCTTGCGTCGTCAGGTTCTGGGTATTGATAACTGTCACATCTATTCCTGACATGGTTCACGACCCGATGGAAAATGCCGGAACAGTCTTGTAATCTTTTCGGATTCTTGTTGTCGTACCAAAGGGAATCCTTTTCTGTTTTTTCGGCAAAAAGCGAAAGGTCATTGCTCAATTGGTCGTCTCCGGTAAAGCAAAGATTTCTAATAGGTAAGGTCGGAAGTGTTGGAGGGACATCGGTATTTCTATTGTTGTCGGTTGGCGCAACAGCGGTGTCGGCGTCTGTGCTTGCGATGCTGGAATCATTGGGAGGAGTTGTTTCAGGTTCTGATATCGGTTCCGGTTTCGTAGTATCCTTTTGAGCGATGGGCGGGGAAGGTGCAGTCGTAGTATCCTTTTTTGCAGTAGCTGTTTTTGGGCAATTGGCCTTTCCAATGAAAAAACCTAAGGTGCCTCCAATCAACAAGGCCAGCAATGTTGGCCAAAGCTTGAATGAGTTCATAAGTGATTGTTTTTAAATGGTTTAGAAATTTGATGTTGCCAGTAGGTGCGTAGTATTTTTCGGGCTTAATTTGGAGAAACTGTTCGTTATTGAGACAATGATAATGAAATAATGGGAACTATCCTAACATTCATAAATTTGCGCTTCGCTCATATATTTTTGTTCTAAGAAGAAAATGGGCATCTTTTAATAGTAAAAGAAAACAACTTATTCGCTTATGTCTGAAATGAAAAACAAACCGTTTCCAAAAAATAAAAAAATGTTATTCAGCATTATCATGGTGTTGCTTAGCTTTTTTCTTATTTTATTTTTTGGAGAAATAATGCTTCGTGGATACCGATATTTTCAGGGTTTTAAAATCCCTGTTAAAACTATGGTTCCTGATAGTGAACTGGGATGGAAAGCAGCCGAAAATTATTATTTTAAGGGAAATATAAAAGATGCCAAAGGACAGCCCTATCTGCTGGAATTAAGTACAGATGCTAATGGTTTTAGGAGATATGATGATATAAATTCTACTAAAAAGAAAATCTTGTTTATTGGGGATTCTTTTTCTCATGCCATTGAGGTATCGAATGACAAAACCTATTATCATGTTTTAGGAGACAGTCTTGATGCGGCCGTATTTGCCTATGGTTGTGGTGGTTATGGCACTTTACAGGAATGGATGGTATTGGAAAAATATTTTGACAGAATTGATCCAGATATGGTCGTGCTGCAATTTTGTTCCAATGACTTTATTAATAATTCGTATGAATTGGAGAGCAATAGTTTTTTTAACAATAGCCGATTGACAGGCCCTTATTTGACGCCCGATGAAAAAACTATTTATAAAAATACCTCCCGTTTTCACTTTCCAACCATTAAACGTTTTTCTCAATTGATTCCATTTGTATTTACTCGGATCGAAAGAGCTATAGATCATAAAAACCATAAAGCACAAAAATCTTCGGAAGATTTAATATTTATAAATGGAGAAAAATATGAACCGTTTCAAGAAGCAATCGTAGCTACGGAAAATATTATTAAAAAAATACAAAATTTGGTTGAGCCAAAAGCAGAATTGGTTTTATTTTCTGTAGATTATTTTGATCCCTGCACTAAGGCAATTAAAAATATATGCGACAGAAATAAAATAAAATTAATAGAATCCGTCCCTTATTATTTAAAACTAAAAATGGATGAAGGCAAGAATGTTTATGCGGCTGATGGGGCACATTGGAATGAGCAAGGGCATCAAGTAGTTGCAGATGTATTAATGGAGGAAATTTTTAAGGATAATTAAAACATGAAAATGATTTGATGACTGAAAATGAAAAATATATTTTTTCATTTTATCACACCAAATAACCAAACAATTTATCATCCCTGCCCACCTCCGTAAAATCCACTTGATAAATTTTCATTTTCCTTTTCAAAGCGTCAATGTCCTGTGGCTGTTGTACTTCGATGCCGACGAGAGCCGGGCCACTTTCCTTTTTTGTTTTTTTCATGTACTCAAAGCGGGTAATGTCGTCGGTAGGGCCGAGTACATTATTGACAAATTCTTTCAATGCGCCTGGGCGTTGAGCAAAGCGGATCAGGAAATAATGTTTTAATCCCTCATAAACCAGCGAACGTTCTTTGATCTCTGGCATTCGGTCAATGTCGTTGTTGCTGCCTGAGATGACGCAGACGACGTTTTTACCAGCAATATAGCCCCGGTACTGTTCCAGTGCTGCGATGGAAAGCGCACCTGCTGGTTCGACGACGATGGCCTCCTCATTATAAAGTTGTAAAATGATGGAACAGACTTTTCCTTCTGGCGCAAGTACCACATCATCTAATATGTCCTTGCAAATGGAGAAGGTGATACCACCTACCTGTTTTACAGCAGCCCCATCAATAAAACGGTCAATTTCCGGCAAGGTGATAGGTTGCCCGATACGGATGGCCTCGCTCATTGAAGGTGCTCCCTCCGGCTCCACACCAATGATTTTAACTTGTGGCCGCAGGTTCTTTAGGCATGTGCCGACCCCTGCGCTCAACCCACCACCTCCTACTGGCAGAAAAACAAAATCAGGGTCTTTAAGCTCCTCAAAAATTTCCAAACCGACCGTTCCCTGTCCTTCAATGATTTTTGGGTGGTCGAACGGAGGGATGAAGGTCATTTCGTTTTCTGTTGTGAACTCTTTAGCCGCTGCTGCACAGGCATCGAAGTTATCGCCCACCAGCTTGATCTCCACATGCTCTTGCCCGAACATCCGGGTCTGCATGATTTTTTGCCGAGGTGTGATGACGGGCATAAAAATGACGCCATTGACTTGCATGGCCTTACAGGAAAAAGCAAACCCTTGGGCGTGATTCCCTGCACTTGCGCAAACGACCCCTTTCATCAATTGTTCTTTCGGTAAACTCGACATCAGGTTGTATGCACCCCTGATCTTGTAAGAACGCACCAGTTGTAGGTCTTCCCGTTTCAGCCAGACATTGCAACCGTAGCGATCGGACAGGTTTTGGTTGAATTGTAACGGCGTTTTATGAACGACGTGTTTCAAGCGTTCATCGGCAGCGCTGAAATCAAGTTGTATTTTCTGTTCGGTGGAGATCATTTTAAAATGAGTTTATTGATGAAGGTTTTCAAATGAGGACTGACTTGTTATTTTGTTTTTTATATCTTGTCGGCGTTTTCAATAAACAACGAGAAAACTAACCTTATGCTTGGAGAACACTACCCATTATTCCAACCTGACAATGAATTTGTATTTGAATTTTATAGCCAAGGAGAAAAAGGGGAAATCAAGAAAGCTGTCATCTTTGAACCATTGAGTTTTCCTGCTCAGGATGCTTATAATCTTGCACTATGCACTTTCAGGAACGGAATTGCTGTTGATCATGAAGTAACTAACAACAAAGATTTTTTGAAAACAATGTACACTGTTGCCAAAGCAGTTTATGAATTCTGTGATGTACATCCAGATTCTTCCATTCAGATAGGGGCCAATGATAAAAGAAGGCTGACTATCTATAATGGTATCTTCAAAAGGAGATACGCAGAAATAATCGAATCATTTGATATTATGGGGATAAATGGAGGAAATGCCGAACCCTATAATCCAGAAAAATTTTATGGTATATTTGAAATCAGGCCAAAAAAAGGTTAGTTTTAAACTTCAAAATCCTTTTAATCATGAAAAGTGCAAGCCAAGCCATTTCAAAAGTGCCTAAACAATCCAAATTGGCTGTAGCCAAAGAGGGTAGGGTATCCAATGATATGAAGGCATTTTATGAGAAATTCAATAAAGGCGAATTCATTTCCCCAAAGCTCCAAAAGAGATATGAAAGTGAAACTATATCTTTCGCCCAACAGCTTTTCACAGAAAAACCCAACCTATCCAAAAAAGAAGCAGCTCTCGAAATACTCCAAAACATGCCCGACAACATCCCCAGCACCGCTTTTTCCAAGCTGCTGGAAACGGGCATGAAAGAATGGATGTCATTCAAAGGTCAAGCTGCCTGAGTTCCTTTTTTTAACAACAGAAGGAATTGGGCAATGATATTTCTTAAAATACCAAACACCCAATTCCAAATACTCTTTTAAACAGGCTCTCCAACTTGCTGATTCTCAGGTCGTAAACTCCTCACCACCTTCCCCGCTTGCCACATCTCACTCTCCCGCAATTCCTTCAGTTCCACTTCCAATTTTTCCCTATAATCAGGTTGGCTATTGCTGTCAATGGAGCGCTGCGCTTCCCGACCAGCAGCCACTTCTTCATAAAGCTCTTTGAAAACAGGGGCCGTCGCATCCCTGAATTTTTTCCACCAATCCAATGCGCCGCGCTGGGCGGTAGTGGAGCAGTTGGCATACATCCAGTCCATACCGTTTTCAGCGACAAGTGGCATAAGTGATTGGGTCAATTCCTCAACCGTTTCGTTGAAAGCTTCCGATGGGCTGTGGCCTTTCGAACGCAGCACTTCGTATTGCGCGGCAAAAATGCCCTGAATGGCGCCCATCAATGTGCCTCGCTCGCCTGTTAGGTCAGAATAGACTTCTTTTTGGAAAGTCGTTTCGAACAAATACCCCGAACCAATGGCAATACCCAAAGCGATCACCCGCTCATAAGCTCGTCCTGTAGCATCTTGGAAAATAGCATAGCTGCTGTTCAGCCCACGCCCTTCGAGGAACATGCGGCGCAGCGACGTGCCTGACCCTTTTGGCGCAACGAGGAACACGTCCACATCAGGTGGAGGAATAATGCCTGTTCGCTCTTTGTAGGTGATAGCAAATCCATGCGAGAAGTAAAGTGCCTTGCCCGGTGTCAGGTATTTTTTCACCAAAGGCCAAAGTTCGATCTGCGCTGCATCGCTGAGGAGGTAGCAGATGATCGTACCCTTTTGCAGGGCTTCTTCAATTTCGAACAAGTCGTGGCCAGGGATGAAACCGTCGTTTACGGCTTTGTCCCACGACCGGGAGTTTTTACGCTGACCAACGATGACATTAATGCCATTTTCCTTTTGGTTCAATGCTTGCCCAGGCCCTTGCACACCATAGCCGATGACGGCCACGACTTCATCCCGCAAGACTTCCTGCGCTTTTTCCAATGGGAATTCTTCCCGTGTTGCGACATTTTCTACCGTGCCGCCAAAATTCATTTTTGCCATTTTTTAGTGATTAGTTGATTAGTGATTAGTTGATTAGTGATTAGTTGATTAGTGATTAGTTGAACAGGGATTAGGATTCCGAGGGAGCTTCTAATCACTAATCAACTGATCACTGATCACTAATCACATTGAGAATACGGTTTCGTTTTCGTTCAAATGTTCATTGGTATGGAGCTCTTCGCCAGGTTCGGCCTCCTCGAAATCGAGCAGGCGGGTGTGGAACTTGCGGCTTTCTTTGATGATGGCCACCCGTGCGCTTCGCACAAATTCGATGAGGCCGAGTGGTTCGAAAAATTTGAGGACTTTTTGGGTTTCTTCTCTTTGCCCAGTCACTTCAAATACTAGATAGTCCTGTCGGATCAAAACGGCCCTTGCTCCCAACTCTCGCAGCAGGCGTTCCACCTTGACCTTATCTGCTATGGCTTTAGTGGGTACTTTGTATAGCGCCAGTTCTTGCCAAACAATGCCTTCATTGTCATGGTAATAAGCCCGCAGTACTTCAACTTGCTTTTCAATCTGCCGTACCACTTTCAGTACCGTTTCCTTCGTTTCGTTCACTACAATGTTGAAGCGGAAGATGTCCTCTATTTCCGAAGGGGAAGTGTTGAGGCTTTCGATGTTTATTTTTCTTTTGGAAAATAGGATGGCGATGCGGTTGAGCAAACCAACCTGGTTTTCGGTATATGCGGTTATGGTGTATTCTTTTTTCATGCGTTGTAAGGTTGAGAAGAGTTGAGATGGTTGAGGGGGTTGAGAATCGCCGAGTCCTAAGAAACTCAACCTTTCTAAACCACCCCAACTCTTCTCAACCTTCTCTATTTGTTTCCTCCTGACAATCTGTTTATCAGATAAGTAATTTTTCCTAAATCATTTCTCAAGTCAGCATAGCCTTCATCATTCAAAAAGCCTAAATCGTTGCTTAGAATCAACAAGTTCACGACTTCTACAGCACTTCCGTATGCTATTTCATAAAATCGGTTTTGTTCCTTTGTTGATTTTCGAGCACTTCCTTCCGCCAAATTGCAAGAGATGGAAATAGTTGCTCTTCTGATTTGAGAAGTAATTCCAAACAATTCCTCTTTCGGAAAAGATTTAGTTTTAAAGTATAGTTTCTTGGTAAAAGCTCGGTTGGTTTTCCATACAGCCAAGTTTTCAAATGCATACGTGTAGTTACTCATAATATTGATGGTTGAAGTGGTTGAACAGGCTTTAGATGGTTGGGAATCCAAATCCTTCCAACCTAATTTTAAATGAACGGAAGAAGATATAGGATTCCCGCATTCTCAACCACCTCAACCTTGCTCAACCACCTCAACCTCATTTCAAACGTATCTCTGCAACACTGCACCCCTGCGGTACCATTGGAAATACATTATTCTCTTTACCAACCATGACTTCCAAGAGATAGCCTTTTGGATGGTCTTCAAGTAATATTTTAATGGCATTTTTCAAATCATTTCGGTTGCTAATAGATTGGCCTGCCACTCCATAAGCCCTGGCAATGCCTACAAAGTCAGGGTTCTGCATTTCTGTGCTGGCGTAGCGTTTATCCAAAAACAACTCCTGCCACTGGCGCACCATGCCAAGGAAATTGTTGTTTAAAATAATCACCTTCACATCCACGCCATACTGCATCATCACGCCTAATTCTTGCAAGGTCATTTGAAAACCACCATCGCCGATGATGGCAACTACCGGACGATGTGGTGCGCCGAATTTGGCACCGATAGCGGCGGGCAGCGCAAAGCCCATTGTGCCCAATCCGCCAGAAGTAATGTTGCTGCGGCTTTGTTTGAATTGAGCATAACGGCTGGCGACCATCTGGTGCTGGCCCACGTCGGTGACGATGATAGCCTCACCATTGGTCAGCTCATTCAGTTCTTTTATTACTTCCCCCATACTAAGTTCATCACAGGAAGGATTGAGTTCATCAAAAATGACATGGCTGTGTTCTTCTTCATCGTGTTCCCTGAATCGTTGCACCCACTCTGGATAAGATTTTTCCTTGACCAACTCGGTTAAAATGGGAAGGGTCTCCTTGCAATCGCCCCAGACGGCGACGGACGTTTTCACATTTTTGTCAATCTCTGAAGGGTCAATGTCGAAGTGGATGATCTTGGCCTGTTTGGCATATTTATCTAAACGCCCAGTCACTCGGTCATCGAAACGCATGCCGATGGCGATGAGTACGTCACATTCGTTGGTCAGCACATTGGGGCCATAGTTGCCGTGCATGCCAAGCATGCCCACATTTAATGGGTGTTCGGTTGGTAAAGCACTTAGGCCCAGCAGTGTCCAAGCTGCGGGAATACCTGATTTTTCAATGAAAGTTTTGAACTCCTCTTCTGCATTTCCCAAAATCACCCCCTGCCCAAAAAGGACGAACGGGCACTTGGCTGCATTGATAAATTCGGCTGCCCTTTCAACAAATTTTTTCCTCACAATCGGCTTAGGACGGTAGCTCCGCAAATGCGTGAATGGCTCATACCCGGCATATCCTGTTTTTTCCAATTGAGCATTTTTGGTGATGTCCACCAGCACAGGTCCCGGTCGCCCAGAACGGGCAATGTAGCATGCCTTTGCAATAGCATCGGGAATTTCAGCAGCATCGGTCACTTGGAAGTTCCACTTGGTGACAGGCGCTGTGATATTGATGACATCTGTTTCCTGAAAGGCGTCCGAACCTAACAGACTGGCATATACTTGTCCTGTGATACAAACCACGGGCGTACTGTCGATTTGTGCATCGGCCAGCCCAGTGACGAGGTTAGTGGCACCCGGCCCGCTGGTTGCAAAAACGATCCCTACCTTGCCAGATGCACGTGCGTACCCCTGTGCCGCATGAATCGCTCCTTGCTCATGGCGAGTCAAGATGTGTTTCAAATCCCCATCGAAGTCATAAAGTGCATCATACACTGGCATAATGGCTCCGCCGGGGTAGCCGAAGATGGTATCAACGCCTTCACCGATAAGGGTACGAAGGACGACTTCCGAGCCAGAGAGTTGTTCTTGTTCTGGATTAACTTCTGGGTGGCTTTTGGCTTTTGGCTTTTGGCCATTTGCTGTGGGGTCAGTTGCAGTAGTAATGGTTTGGTGGTCCATATTTCAATGTTTATTTGCGGGTATTACTCATCCGTCACGCAACCATCGGCTGCTGTTTTGACGTGTTTTGCATATTTATAAAGGATACCTTTTTTAGCCTTTAATTCAGGTCGTTGCCATGTAGCTCGCCGGACGGCCAAGGTGGCATCGTCCACGAGCAGGTTGATGGAACGTTTGGTTGCGTCTATTTCAATGATATCGTCGTCTTGTACAAGGGCGATGTTGCCGCCTTCCTGTGCTTCGGGGGTGATGTGGCCGACCACAAAACCATGAGAGCCACCACTGAATCGGCCATCCGTAATAAGCGCTACGCTCTTGCCGAGGCCAGCGCCGATGATGGCTGAGGTTGGTTTCAGCATTTCTGGCATGCCGGGGCCTCCCTTCGGACCGACATAGCGGATCACGCAGACATCGCCTGCCTTCACACGTCCACTTGATACGCCGTTTATGAAATCTTGTTCCCCTTCAAACACCCGAGCGGTTCCGCTAAACCGCTCGCCCTCTTTGCCTGTGATTTTTGCAACGGCACCTTGGGTGGCAAGGTTGCCATAGAGAATGTTGAGATGTCCCGTTTTTTTGATTGGTTTTTCTATAGGGAAAATGATTCTTTGTTTGTCAAAATCCACTGGCGGGATGTCAGCAAGGTTCTCGGTCATGGTTTTGCCCGTTACGGTCAGGCAGTCGCCGTGGAGCAGATCTTTTTCGAGTAAATATTTCATCACTGCCGGTACGCCTCCGATGTTGTGGAGGTCTTCCATGAGGTACTTACCACTGGGTTTCAAGTCAGCAATGAACGGCGTTTTATTGCCTATTTTTTGGAAATCATCAGGCGTCAGTTCCACGTCCACCGACTTGGCCATAGCGATCAGGTGCAGCACTGCATTGGTGGAGCCGCCGAGGGCAGTAATGGTTACTATGGCATTTTCAAATGCCCTTTTCGTCATAATGTCTTTTGGCTTGATGTCTTTTTCCAGCAATAGCCGAATGGCTTTTCCTGCTGCACGGCACTCCTCCTTTTTCTGCTCACTCAATGCCGGATTGGAAGAGGAATATGGTAAGCTCATCCCCAACGCCTCAATAGCCGACGACATAGTATTGGCAGTGTACATACCTCCGCAGGCTCCTGGGCCTGGACAACTGTTCATCACGATATTTTTAAAATCGCCTTCTTCCAGAGTGCCGGCAATCCGCTTTCCCAATGCCTCAAAAGCCGAGACGATGTTGAGGTCTTCCCCCTTGTAATGTCCTGGCGCTATCGTTCCGCCATACACCATGATCGAAGGTCGGTTTAGGCGCCCCATTGCCATGACGCTGCCCGGCATGTTCTTGTCACAGCCCGGCACAGCGACCAGCGCATCGTAGTATTGCGCTCCGCAAACGGTTTCGATGGAATCTGCAATGATGTCTCTGCTTACGAGTGAGTAGCGCATGCCTGGCGTGCCATTGGAAATGCCATCGCTAACGCCGATGGTATGGAATATCAGTCCCACCAGATCGTTTTCCCAAGCGCCTTGCTTGACCACTTTGGCCAAGTCGTTCAGGTGCATATTGCAGGTATTCCCCTCCCAGCCCATGCTCGCAATGCCAACCTGTGGCTTTTTCAAGTCCTCGTCTGTCAGGCCAATGCCATAGAGCATGGCCTGCGCGCCTGGTTGGGTGGGGTCTTGTGTAACGGTTTTGCTGTATTTATTTAGTTCCATTTACAAATGGTATTGGGTATTAAGGTATTAGGTGTTTTTTCAGGATGGGCAATACCTAATACCCAATTCCAAATACCTAATAACAAAAAAAGCCCGTCTCACAGGAGACGGGCTTTTTTGTTGGTTGCTTTGATATATGGTCAAACGCAGTAGCCGCCTCCTGATGGATCAGGAATCACAATAATAATATTGACGACCACTATGTAAGTGGGACGGGCTGTATTGACTATGATGTGGTTCATTTATTTGATAATAAAATGAGGGGCAAAGGTAATTGTAAATTTTACACAAAAACAAGGGGTTGGTTGAAGTTTTTTGAAATGTGCATTTGGAGACAAAATAAAATTCTGGAAATAAAGGGATGGAAGAATGGATATTTAGATAATATTTTGAACGAGCGAAATTGGTTTGGAACTTAATTGAGATAATCGTTAAACCTGCCTATTCAAATGATTGATAATAAAAGCAATCCGCTTTTTTTCTGAAATTAATTCGGAGAGGGTATATTCAATAATTAGGCGCCTAAAAAGATGATGGCAAGAAAGACCCGCCACCAAATATGAGTGGCGGTGGCAATTCAATGAACCTGCAAAGTGGGCCGGAAGTGCTGATGCAGAGCATGGCAAGGTTGAGTTCGAATAGGTGGCGGAAGTGTTGGTTTTCAATTTTCACAATTAGGGGGAAAGATAATATGACTTAAAAATGTCCAATCATTCCCTAAAATCTTTTAAAACATTACGTGCCAAATTATTGAAACGGTGGTTGTCATCACTTGCTATTTTTTCAAAAACTAATTTTGATTCTTTGATGTTTTTTTCTCCCAATAAAGAAAGCCCTCTGTAAAATTCTGCAAATTGATAAAGCCTTTTTTCTGGCGGGGTTCTGTCCATGAATTCACCAAAGTTGTTGACAGCGGCAGCGTAATTGTTTTCCCTAAAAAAAACATGCCCTAAATAATAATAGGCAATTGCCAGGGTTGGTTTTTGTTCTTGCAAAAAGGCAATCGCTTTTGCCCTTTCGGTTTTATCTCCGGCTTCCAATAAATTAATATGATAGGACAATTCTTCTGTCAAAGCCGGCGTCCCGCCTTTTAATTGTGGAGAAATATCTGGTTTACTTAATTGGTAATGTTTTTCTGCCATTCTTGGATAGTAGGACTGGTTGGAAAAATGCCACCATGGAAGAGCCACAAACAACAATGTGACGACGGCAGCTATTGACAGTATGCGGCGGATTGGGAAGACCTTGCCTTGTCTTTTATCTCCTCTTTTTTTTAATCGTTGTATTTTTTCCCTGATTTTGTTTTCGATCATTAACTCTAATGCATCTTCTTCAAATTTTTGCGTTTTATATTCTGCTGCCAACTCTTTGTTATTGGCCAGTTTTTCCTCAAATGCTGTTCGCTCTTGAAGTGTCATTTTATTATTTATATAGCGGTCTATTAGTTTGAAATTTTTCATTGCAATTCTTTAAATTTTTTATGCGCTTTTTCATTTTCCAATATTAGGTTTCGGAAACGGTCACGGCATTCTTTAGCTGCATTCTTTGCATTTTGGTATTGCCACCCCATATTTCCGGCAATTTCTTTTAAGGTTTTCCCCATTTTCAGCATGCCCAAAACCTGTTGGCACTTCTTCCCTAGTTTATCTATAAAATATTGCATCAACTCTCTCCGTTCTTGGTTGGTTTCTTCTGCAATGATCCTTGTTTCGATATTGGATAATTCAATTTCAGTTGGAATTAATTCTGCTGGCAAGGATTTTCTTTTCTTTTTACAAATTTTTAAAAATTGGTTTTTGCAAATACCAATAAAATAAGTACTCGCCTTACTTTCTCCATTAAATTTTTTCAGTTGGACGTTTGTAGAAAATATTAATAAGGCTGTACTAAAAACTTCTTCTGCCTCTTCCTCTGTTGCTCCCATTTTCAGTAAAATGGCAATTGCCATTTCTTTCCATCCCATTGCATTTTCAAGAATAGCTTGCAGTGCTTGGTCACATTCCTTGTCGGTGCCTCTTAAGTAGGCAATAATTTTATCGTCACTCCAATTTTTTGTTATCATAATTAGTCCTCCGTTTTTTGAAGCAGGTACTCGGTTTGTGCAAAGTTTTTCAAAGAAATGATAAAATTCTTTTTTTTAAAAAAATAATTAAAAAGATAAGTACCACTGCCTTTTAAATAGGTACTAAATGGTCAAATAGTATTGGAGAATAAAAGCTGGGTCGGCCTATTAATTATTAACACCACAAAATGATTGTTTAACGCCGATAACTGAAGCCCGTAAGCCGGGCTACGGTAACGGCATTCTTTTAACCATTTTTAAACTATTTGTGCTATGCTTTTTTCAAATTCCAAAAGCCTGTCGGCTTTCGGCCAGACAGTTATTACCATTTCCCAACAAAAAGCCATCAAAGGTGGCGGTGATGGTGACAGCGAAATTATCATCTTGGATGAAATAATCCAATAATGGAAGATTAATTGATCTGTCCACTTTGAAGGCGTCCATTGGACGCCTTTCTTTTTTGAGATATATTACTGATTTTATCAAGCAACCACTTTTTGGATATGATGGGCAAGCCTGCCCTCAATTCATTTTCCAGTATATCCAACTCATTTTGATTGCCGGAAAAGTTTTTGATTTTTTTTAAGACATACACAAAATTAAGATATCGGGTTTTTCGCTCATTTTTGATACCATTGTTTTCATTTATAAATTTTTTGAAAGCAATCAGTTTGCTGTCCAATAACTGCTCGTAAGTTGGATCACATTTTTGCATTTCGTATAGACATTGCAAAATAATTGGACGGGCAACAAGTCTATATCTCAGGGATATGAACTTTGCTTGTCCAATATGTTCGTAGGCAATTTCGGCTTTATTATCATAGAGGTACATAAATGCGTTTGCCAAGGCGACCATTTCTTCCCTTATGTCTTCCTTCAAGTATTTTTGAAAGCATTTTATAAAGTATTCTGCAAAGCTTGTTTTTCCTGCTAACACCGCAGTATTACAGATATTGGAAAAAGTACTCTCGTTCATTTTTCCGAGGTAAATAAACATCTTTTTTTCCAAGCCAAAAAGCTGTAGCTCGTGGATTTGGTTGATAAAGAATTGATCGTCTGTTTGGCGGTATTCACGGGCTGCATGGTTGATTAATAAGGAGATACTTGCTGTCCTTTCCATATATTCCATTTTGTCAAAATGCTCAATTGCCAGTTGCTTGGTTTCAGTGAACAATTCTTTTCCACCTTTTGCTTGTAGCAGAAAAGAGGTATTCAAGAATATTTTAAATACAGGGTGCTCCTGTTCAGAAAACGATCCTACCAACTGTTGGACTCTGGCAAGCAGGGGGATAGTAGTTGTTTGCTCGTAAAAATGGGAGACGTTCATGTATTCACATGCTATGAAAAGTTTTTTTAGTGCATATTCCCGATCAAGGGCTTCCATCATGTCAGGTAACAGCATTTCATTTCTAGGGAGTTTTTCATATTCAGGGTGGAAATACTGTTCTTCCAACAATTTATTGATGGCTCTAAAATGTTTCATTCCCTTTGCTGACTGTTCTTCCATTTTGGACATGGCAGCCTTATGGTGCTTTTTGAGGAGGTCAAAGCGGTGATGTTGTCCCAAATAGAGAGCTGTAAGTTCCATTCTAAGTTTGTAGTCTGCTTCAAATGTTTTTTGGGCCATGAACTGTTGTATACATTTCGATAAATCAGAAAGGTATTTGCGGAATTTGTGTTCATGGTAAGACTCATTTTTAAATACCTTTTTGAAAATGCTTTCATATTCCAAATTCGGACTATTGAAATGAGGGTGGTATTTTTTATTTTTTCAAAAATATTAATCAATACCCTGCTGCCATTGAACCAAGGCGATTGGAGGAATTTTCGGAATTCTTTTAGGTCATTTGATGGTATAGCGCTAAGGAGGTTGGGCAAGTTTGCTTTGGGAAAACGTTTTTTTTGGGTAGGATGGCAGGTTGTTCATAAATGTTTGGAATTCAATAGTTTAAATATTAAATAAAGTTAAAGAATAATTTGTTTTTCAGTGGGATAACAAGACAAAAACGTAATAAAGGTTCGGTTGCTTATAGAGTAGTAATGGATTTTTTTTACTGGTTAAAGAGTACCGGCTGAGAATAAATAGGTACTAACCATTTAAATAGCAAAATCAGATATTCTTCAAAACTCAAAATATAAATTATGAAATCAGCATTCACTTTTCTTATTTCCCTCTTGTTTATTCAAACCCTTGTTTCTCAAATTGAAGAAAATTTTGAAGGGCAACTTACTCCAAAATTAGAATTCAAACCAAACATTGAAGGAATTGACGGTCAAGTTGAAGTAGTATTTGGGGAGGGCTACAACTCAAACTATGGTGTTCGGATGGGAAAATATTCAGATGGCAACTTAACAAAAAATGGAATTGATATTAGTTTAGGGAACGTAGAAAGTCACACATATTTATTCTTTAATATAAAAGACCGCTCGGAGGAGAATCATTCGGGGGATGGAATACTATTCAGTAATGATGGTGGGCAAAACTTTGTACCAGTCTATACCTTCAAGCCCGAGGATTGGTGTGACAACAGGTGGGGGGCATATCCCCCTTTTCACATCAACTTATTGGCCGAATCGATCGGGATGGATTTATCTAACACAAATGATTTTGTAATTCGAATTCAACAGCAAGATGATTCAGATTTCGTTTCAGGTGGCGATGCAGACGGCCTTGTTATAGATAACTTATTCGTCTATTCTTCTCCCCCTGAATATGCGGTTCTTCCTTTCGTTGACAACTTCAACAATGCCAGCAACGGTCAGTTCGGCCCCAGCTGGCGGTGGTCGCACGCCGACTCGACCATGGTTCCTTTGGAATGCAGGACAAAGCCGACCGGGTTCGTCGGGATCGATGGAAGTGGCGGCGAGAAGTGGGCGGTAATGGGCAAGATCTGCGACGACGGGCTGACCGCCAATGCCCTCGATCTTTGCCTGAACCTCGAGGGCAAGTCCGATGTATTTCTTTCTTTCAGCATCAGCGACAACCGCGAGGAGAACCATGAGCAGGACGGGCTTTTCTTCAGCAACGACGGCGGGCAATCCTTTAGGCAGGTCTACACCTTCAAGCCCGAGGACTGGTGCGACAACAGGTGGGGGGCATTCCCGCCTTTTTCTGTGGACAGGCTCGCCGAATCCGTTGAACTGGACCTGACCGACAGGTTCGTGATACGGTTCCAGCAGTACGACGATTCGGACTTCGTCTCGGGAGGCGATGCAGATGGGATTATCATCGACAATGTGTCCGTCTACTCTGCCCCTCCCTTGTATGGAGACCTTCCATTCGAGGACAACTTCGACAACACCAGTAACGGGCAGTTCGGCCCCAATTGGAGGTGGTCGCACGCCGACTCGACCATGGTGCCATTGGAGTGCACGACAAAGCCCACTGGGTTCGTCGGCATCGTCGGTACTACTGATAAATGGGCAGCCTTTGGCAAAATTGACAACTGCGACGACGGGCCGACCGCCAACGCCCTGGACCTGCACCTTGACCTCAAGGACAAGTCCGACGTCTTTCTTTCTTTCAGCATCAACGACAACCGCGAGGAGAACCATGAGCAGGACGGGCTTTTCTTCAGCAACGACGGCGGCCAGTCCTTTAGGCAGGTCTACACCTTCAAGCCCGAGGACTGGTGCGACAACAGGTGGGGGGCATTCCCGCCTTTTTCTGTGGACAGGCTCGCCGAATCCGTTGAACTGGACCTGACCGACAGGTTCGTGATACGGTTCCAGCAGTACGACGATTCGGACTTCGTCTCGGGAGGCGATGCAGATGGGATTATCATCGACAATGTGTCCGTCTACTCTGCCCCTCCCTTGTATGGAGACCTTCCATTCGAGGACAACTTCGACAACACCAGTAACGGGCAGTTCGGCCCCAATTGGAGGTGGTCGCACGCCGACTCGACCATAATGCCGTTGGAATGCAAAACCAAACCCACTGGTTTTGTTGGGATTGTCGATGGGACAGGCACCAACAACAGCAAAGGGACGCTCTTGGGCAAAATCAATAACTGTGACGACGGGCTGACCGCCAACGCTCTTGACTTGCACCTGAATCTTGAAAACTGTGCTAATGTAATTTTATCATTTGAGTTGCGAGACTTTTTTGAAGAAAAACACTTGCAACAAGATGGACTGTTTTTTAGCAATGATGGTGGAGAAAATTTTGAACGAATAGTTTCATTCAATTTTGATTCTATACCTGATAGTCCTAGTTGGAACAGCTTTTCAATTGACTTAGATACTCTGGTAGGTTCTGTGGTGAACCTGACATACTCAGATAAATGCGTAATTAGGTTTCAACAATATGATGATTCAGACTTCATTTCAGGCGGCGACGCCGACGGTTATATTATCGATAATATAAATGTACAATGCGATTTTGTAAGTAATATAGAAAATCAAAATTTTCTGGATGAGATTAAGATTTATCCCAATCCAATAGATGACAAACTAATAATTGAGTTTAACGACGGTATTGACAATGGAGAAATTAAAATATATAACTTGCAAGGCAAGTTAGTTGCATGCGATGAATTTAAAAACAGGAAAAAAATAATAAATACATCCAGCCTGCAATCTGGGATTTATTTAATAAGAATTTCTACCAAAGAATACACAATGAAAACTTATAAACTTATAAAAAAATAATGAAAAGAAATATACACCAGTTTTATTGGAAAAAGCCTCTCTCATTGAATAATTTCTAAAAATAAATACAACATGAAAAATTTGATCCTGTTGCCCTTGCTGGCAATACTTTTATTACCCCTCAGCTGTAACCCAATTGCGGTAAAAAATGTAAGTGATCTCGCATCACTTGGATTAAAGGTCGTTAGTTTATTGCGAAACTGTACGGAATTATGTGAAATGTTTTCAAACAAAGTATCCAAAGTCAACAAAGGAATGGAGGCTGGAATAAACAGTAATAGAAGTGTTTTGGAATTGGGTAAATATTGGGAAAAATACTGGGGTGAAATTCATTCAGATTACAATGGCCTAAAAAATAAGTTAATAGAAACCAATAATGTCAGCCAAGTATATTTTGCTGAACTTCATAATAACAATAGGCAAATTTCAAATCCTGAGTTGAAAGAAGAAGATTTACGGAAAACGATTGAATTAAAAAAAGAATACGAAAAGGAATATAGAGCAGCGGTTGTAAGTTTAAATGATGCCCAAAAAATGCTCAAAGAAGGTGATGATATTCTTTTTGTTCTCAGGAATAATGTTTTGAGAGACGCATTACAGAATCAAATTTCTATTTTAAATAAAATTAAAGTGGGATCAGATCTTCTTACAGAAAATATAAAAACATTTTCTGCTAACTGCGTTCCACTTTTTTCACAAAATCAGTAAAAGTGAGATTAATTATCACGATAATTGTTTGCATTGTCTGGGGTATGATTGTAAAAAATTATGCTGCACCCATTGAGCCATCAATGACAGAATTCACTTTTGGTGATGGTTTTATTCACGGTATCAGTTGGTTTATTTTGCTTATACTTAAATGGTTTGGGGCATCTATTTGTGTATTTGCGGATTTTCATACATGGGGATATGTAATTGGGTTTATATTTGGCGTTGTTTGTAGTTTAGGTCTCATCTTCGGGAATTTGTTAGGCTTTATGTTTGACGACCTGACGGCATAAAAGATTTAGAATAATATGATACTTGATTTGAAAAATTAGCGTACGGTCTAAAGATTAGTTTGAATATGCCTGTTGCTTGTATAGATCAAATCAGTGAAGCAATGTTAGCAATTGACCAAAAATGAAAAAACACAAAAACTACACATCAATTCATCAGCGTCACATATAGAATATGAAAAACTATGTGAAGGGTTTGCCTATTGTTTTCCTTTTATTGGCAAGTATATTTGTTGTTGATTGCTGTCGGGAAATTCATAAAAACCCAGTTCAAGAATCAAACCTTTCCCAATCAGATACTTTTTATATAAAAAAAATTACTGGTACTGCTGCTGACACATTGATTGCCAGAATGTATTTGGAAGAAGCCCAAGCATTGATTGATTCAGCATTATATGATTCGGCATTGGTTTTGGCACAAAATGCCAAAAACATTTTTATCAAATGGTTGGAAAATGATGATTTGAGAATTGGAGATGTATATTTTAATATGGGAGTCTCCTTTTTGAAAAAATCAATATTGGATTCTGCCGAATTCTATCTTCGCAAATCCTTGACCATCAGTGAGAATGCATTGGGGGAAATCCATAGAAAAGTGGCCAATATTTATTTAAATATTGGCAGTGTATATGTAATTAAAGGAGATTTTAATGAAGCCCGCAAGAATTATCAAAAAACGCTTGACATTTATTTACAGGAAATAGACACCTTGAATTCAAACTTAGCATTTTGTTTTAATAATTTAGGGATAATAAATTGGAATGAGGGAGAATACAACAAGGCACTTTTTTATTTTAAAAAGGCGATGGCTATATGGATTAATGAATACGGAAGTTCACACGTTTATATATCTAATTCCCATAATAATATAGGGCTAATAAATAGGAATAAAGGGCAATTGGATCAGGCTTTGGAAAGCTTTGAAAAAGCGCTTGAAATAAGATTGCACAACTATAAATCCAACCATAGGGATATTGCTGCCACCTATGTCAATATAGGACTTGTATATAGTGATAAAGGAATGCTCGCTGAATCACTTCAATATTTTCATAAAGCTTTAGAAATTCAACTTCCTCAAAATCTTCCTGATGTGGCAACTACTTATACCAACATCGGACGTGTGTATTCCTTCAAAGGCCAGTTTGATAGAGCAATTGAGTATGATAAGAAAGCCCTTGCTATAGAGTTGAAATCGTTTTCTCCCTCTCATCCGAATATCGCATTCTCCTATCATAATTTAGGGTGGAACTATAAGGAGAATGGTCTATATGAAAGGGCAATTGAACATTTCCAAAAAGCAATTGAAATCCTGTCCCAAACCCTTCCTCCTGATAACGTAAACTTCGCCTTTATCTACAATAGTTTGGCGCTCACTTATCACGACGATAAACAATTTGAAAAAAGTTTCACTTATTTTCAGAATGCACTTGATATAAGTAAACAACAATTGGGCAACCTACATCCTTTGGTATCAGAAGTTTACCATCATTTATCCAAACTTAGCAGTGAGTATTCAACATTGTATACTGCCATCCATTATAATGACTTAGCTCAACAAAGTCTTAATTATCGAGATGGCGTAGAATTCGAAGAAGTATTGTCCCTTAAAAACTTAATAGAGGTATTGTCCCAAAGAGGCATATTTGAATTTCAACTTTTTCAAAAAACCGGTTCATTAAATTATTTGAGGAAAGCCCAAAAGATTTCTCAAATAGCCTTAAAAGCTCTTATCCAATTAAATGAAACTTTCGTTGAACAAAGTTCAAGGCAAAACCTCATCTCCTCTGCCTATCCCATTTTTGAAAATGCCATTGCATCGAACTTTGCTTTGTCAAATGCTACTGATAGTACTGTATATTTGAATACTGCTTTCAAAAACCTTGAACAAAGCAGGGCAATTCTTATTCGTGAAGCTTTTAGTATAGCGAAAGCAAAGAATTATTTAAACCTTCCAGATTCCCTGTTGGAAAAGGAAAATCATTTACAGTACCAAATCACTCAAATAGAAAAAAAACGATATGAGGAACAAATTGGTGTGGAAGACGAATCAAGAAAGGATTCTATATTTAGGTACTACACGAACCAGTTTTTTAAATTAAAACGAGCTTATGATACTATTCAACAGCAATTCATAGTAAATCACCCTGAGTACTATAAACTAAAATATGACAACTACGTAATCGGCATAAATGGTATTCAAGACAGTTTATTGAACCCTCATCAATCCCTTCTCGAATATTTTATTGGCGACTCCACTATCTTTCTTTTCCTTGTTACTAAGGACACTTTTCATATTGCACAGCTTAAGCAGGATTTTCCACTGAAGCAAACGGCAGCTCAAATGCGCCAAGGAATTTACGGTCATTTTACCGAAGGAGCAGATGAAACAACATGTGCCTATCAATTCACCGAAGCATCTCACCTCCTTTACCAAAAAATATTTGCCCCGGTGGACAGCTTATTACCTGATAGTTCCGAACTCATTATCGTACCCGACGGTGAACTCGGTTACATCCCTTTTGATGCCTTGCTGGTAGAACGACCTGAGCGTCCAATGGATTACAGGACTCACAGTTATTTATTGAAAGACCATGTCATCAGCTATGCCTATTCTGCCACCTTATTGAAAGAGATGAAAGAAAAGCAGCATAATAATAAGTTCAAAGGCAATTTGCTGGCCTTTGCACCTGTATTTTCGATCCCCGATTCCGTACTTGCGATCCATACTTTGGACACTTCCAATCTTCGTTCAGGTTTTGGGGATTTGAAATACAATGTGCCGGAAGTGAAAGCCATCAAGGAAAAGATAGGCGGAAAGTTGTACCTCAATGAGCAGGCAACCAAACTAAATTTTTTAGAGGAAGCATCGAACTTTGGGATTTTACACCTTTCAACACATGGTATTCTCAATGATCAAAGTGGCGACTATTCTTTTCTCGCTTTTTACAACTCTGAAGGCGACCCTGAAAAGGGGTTTCTTTATAATAGCGAATTATATAACCTTCCCCTCCGGGCTGATATGGTCGTTTTGTCAGCCTGCGAAACGGGCATGGGCAAACTGCAAAGGGGAGAGGGCATCATCAGTTTAGGAAGGGGATTTTCTTATGCAGGTGCAAAAAGTATTGTGACCAGTCTGTGGAAAGTGGACGATGCAGTGTCAAAAACATTGATGGTCGATTTTTATGAATACCTCAAAAAAGGAATGACCAAAGATGCAGCCCTGCAGCAGGCCAAACTTGACTGTCTTAAAAGTAAGAATATAGAACCTTTTTATTGGGCAAGTATGATCGCCATTGGAGATATGGCTCCTATTGAATTGAATAGTACCCCTAAATGGTATATCTGGTTGATAATGCTGGGTATGTTTCTTATGGGAATGACATTATATTTTATATTGCAAAAAAACCTTAAAACACATTTGAAAAAATCAAATGAAATTCAAAACCAAATACTCCACAAATAAATATACCTTGTATTGAATGCCGAAAATTTATTTTTCCCGCACACCTTGTTTTTTTATATTAATAGAACCCAACAGCTCTTTCCAATTGTTTTTCCTAAAAACAAGTACAGCCCATATCACCAGCACTACCAAAACATTCATCCCCAAACTCATAAAATACAAAATCGATTGGGTAATGTTTAAAGCAGTATCCCCGGTGTTATAAACAGCTATCTCGGGTTCATTGAAATGACTTAACAAGGCAAGGTGCATTTTAAAAACAGAATATAAATAAAATAAAATTGACCCTATTAAAATGCCGATTATTTTTTCTTTTAAATTTAAAGGAGATAATAAAATCAAAGAAAATAAAAAAAGAAAAAAGATCAAGAATAAATTATAAAATCCAAATTCGAAAGTATTGCCCTGTATGGGGGCGCTTGCCCGCCCGGCTTTCCGGGCTGCCTCTATTTGTTGTCGTACTTTTTCCTTTGATGCAAATTCAACCCTGATAAGGTCGGGATTGTTTTTTTCGCTTTTTAATTGAATATAGGCTTTGGGCAATGTGGTTTGTAAAATGGGTTGAGTGGATTGGCGGTATATATTATTGAAAAATGAACCAACTACGGGGATCAGGCTGATCAATGTCAATGCCCCATATAAGAGTATAAAGAAGCCAAAATATTTTAAAGCATTTTTTACTATATCCTGCATAATAAATTTCTCAGTAACTGTTCGGCATGGAGAGAGAAGGTAGAAAAAATGAAATTTTTTCTACCTTCTCTCTCCATGCCGAACAGTTACAATTTTTATTGACTTTTTTTTGTGGCCCAATTTATCCAAATAAACAACAGGATGACGCTTATCATTGTAAAAAGGATAAAGCCGCCCTGAACGTGCATTATTTCAAAAACAGTTGAAGAAAAATTCAACCCAATTAAATACAGGCCCGCAATACGGAGCAGATTGAGAATAAATAGAGTGACCACGCCCCAGAGTATGCCCCGTAGCTTTAAATTTAAAGCGGCCGGAAAAATAACGATTCCACTTATCAATATGGCCATGGCCTCCAAACCGTCGCAGCCGTTTTTGATGTTCACTGCAAAATCATTGCTGGTAATAAGGGTATTATCAACTACGGTATCATGTCCCAATAAACGGAGAAATAAATTGCTGATCCTTGCCTGTGCATTAAGGAAGGGCCCTTCCAATATATTTTTGTAAAAACCAGAATAATAGAATAAATAAAAAAGCACCATGCAACCAATAAAACCTGCCAAAAATTTCAAGATGGGATGGCGGTCTTTAAAAAATTGGTTGACTTGTCGAAATGGGTTGAAAGAAGTGTTTTTTTTATTTCCTTCCCGAAGTGAATTCGGGACTAGTCTTTTTTGTCGTTTCTTTTTGTTGGGCGGCATGTTGGGATGCGGTATTAAAAAAGCGCAGTAACAATCAGACGATCAGTTACTGCGCTTTTATGTTTTTCAAAAACTAATGAAGGCAGTCTCGTTCAGGAGACCAAATATACGAGTAAGAAAATTAATTGTTTGCCTTGGTTGACTTCATGACAAACTGCACCAAATAGGCAATCACCAAGCCTGACAGCAAGCTGCCCGGAATGTCCGCATTGGTCAATTCATAACCAAATAGACTGATCGCTGTGGCGAAGATCACGACAAAACCCAAATAAACGTAAGGTAATACTTTAAAGAAAGTGGCTTTGTCAAACTTCCTGCGGCTACTTGCACTTGCACTTGCACTTGCACTTGCGGTTAGGTTACTTCCGCCCATTGCCAATTTTTGCTGGTGCTGCGTACCCATAACCACACTGAACGTGAAAATGATCAGTGCAAAGAGTATCAGTCCCCATTCTGACATGGTGGGGATGGCGCCCGGAGGAGCTGCAATGGAACATTGTCCGGGTGCTTGCCCAGTATTGCTTTTTGAAAAAATACATGCAGCATCCGCTGAAAAGGAAGCCGTCAGTCCTATTGGCTGCCCGTCAGCAGTCATGGTCACGCCAGGGAATGTATGAGCATTACCACTTATGGAACCAACATCAACAGAGGCGGTTCCGTCACCAGTAAGGTCAAGGGTGCCACTTGCCGGAGGGTTGGCAAACGAAACAACTACATCAGCCGTAAAAGTATCATCGGAAACAATGTTTGTCGTGCCGTTATTATCGCAAGCTGAAATATTTGAAGATATGATATTTGTAATGGAGCAAACGAGTGCAACAGAGCATGGTCCTGGTGCGGTGCCAGCATTGCTGTTGTTCAAGGAACAGGTTGGATCATCAGAGAAGGCAGCAGTCAGGTCGATGGCCGTACCGTCGGCGCTCATGGAGACACTTGTAAAAGTATGTGTGCCGCCAGCCAATGAACCTACAGCGATAGAGGCTGTTCCATCCCCGCTTAGGTCAAGCGTCCCATTGGCAGGAACGTCTGTAAAATCTATGGTTACATCTGCGGTGAAGGTGTCATCAGAGGGGTCAGGAGTTCCATTATCATCGCAGGCAGAAATATTGCCAACTGATATGGCATCTACTGAACACATCAGCGGGCAAGCCACGATGGGGGCATACCGCCATGCTACACCTCCTGAAAGGTTGGTGTTGGGGTCGAGGAAGGTTTCCATCCCAACCACTACATTGCCATCTGGGACATACATGACAGGTTGTGGTGAACCGCCCACACCTCCAATTGGAGCCATACCATTACTGGTTGAGTTGGGCAGGCCGGCAATGATGTCGGCAATTGGTTTTGATTCACCCATCACGGCGTCAATAGCACAGCCAATGCGGAGTTCAAAACCGACAATGCCCTCGTTTGTGGGTGCATCTACAGGCCCATCGGGAGTATTGCCGGCAAAGTTGCCGTTGGCACATGTTACCATTACAGTGGCTCCCAACGTACCATTTGAGTTCAATTCCCTGCACCTGAGGCTGAACTGGCTGATGACCATTCCCCCCCATTGGTTTCCCTCGAATCCTTCATACCCTACGGCAACATATCCGGCTGGGCAATCACAATCGCCATTGCTCACGGCAGCAGGCCCACAGACTCCGCCTACAGTTTTAAGCAAAGGGGAAAGTTGTCCAACGGGTGTTCCTAATTCATAACATTGGGAAAAAGCCGATTGTAAAGGGAAAAGTCCTAATAATAGGAAAGCAATTAAGAAAGTCGGATTTCTTTTCATTTTCACGAGATTAATAATTTGTAAATAAATAACTATGTGTCAACTCACAGTTGTTCGATAATTGATCTGCTTGCTTTTTTTCTTAAACTCGGTTGATGGAAGAAAGGATGAATGAAGTGGAAATATATGTGAAGATGTCCTAAAGCTTGTGCTAAATTAGCGAAAGCACAAAAGTATAAATAAATAACTTGGTAAACAAGGACATATTGGAATTCGATGCCTATTAGAATACAATGCTTTATTTTGACCAAAAATAAAGCTGTATCTTATCTGGTCTTTGCCCTACCTCGTCAGTGTGACATCTCCTTTTAAAAGGCGTTTGCTTCCATCCACCAATTCCACCTCTGCCGTCCATACAAAAACGGCAGGGTTCATTGTTTCGCCTTTGTGTTTTCCGTTCCATCCATATTGTGGGTCGTTGGGTGGAAAATCAAAATACTCGAAAACGGACTCGCCCCAGCGGGAAAAGATTTTAAAGGAACTGATTTTGGAAACACCATTTCCACCAGCATATACTATAAGGAGGTCGTTGGTACCATCGCCATTGGGAGAGAAAGCATTCGGCACGTAGATGTCAACATTTTTTCGGACAAATAAGGCGGTCGTTGCTATGGCTGTACAGCCATCAATGCTCGTAACTTTTACTTCGTAATGGGTCTGTTGCAGCGGGGTTGCAAGGGGTGCCAGACAGTCATCGCAACTGAGATCGTCGGAAGGCATCCATTCCACCGATCCGATCTCATTGTCGGGCAAGCTGGTCTGGGCATTCATTTGGTAGCTTTCACCCAAGTCCAATACAACCTGCGCTTCCAAGAAGACTTCTATCTCTGGTGGTTCAGCGAGCAAGGCCACATCGGTCAGGGTACAGCCATTTGCGTCTTGAACCACGAGGTCATACAGGCCATTTGAGAGGTTTGGGAAAATGGGTTGCGTGGAAAAACTTTGTCCATTGTCCAATGAATAGGAAAACGGAGCTGCCCCTCCCACAACATCCGTAAACTCAACTACACCTGACGGATCAAGGCAGGTAGGGTCTTGTATTTCAAAATCAAAATCAGATAAGACGTTTTCGGTTACAACTACCTCGTTCGTGTTCGAGCAGCCAGTTGCAGTGTTGACAATGGTCAGTTGATAAGTGCCGGGAGCATTTACAAGGGGTGTCAGAGATTGATCACCTGAAACGATGTTGCCGTTGCCAGTATCCCATGCAGCGGTGAACTGACCAACGCTCACGTCGGTATTTCCCATTAAATTGACTTCCGTCAAATTGCAGTGCAGTTCGTATGATGGCCCTGCATCCACAGCAGGCAGATCAACGTCTTCTCCCACGATGACGGAGGTGGAAGCCTCACAACCATTGTCAGAATTGGAAATGGTTAGGACGTAATCTCCTGGCTCATCAACGGTTAGGAGCGGGGTGTTTTGGCCATTGACGATATTGCCATTTTGGGTTGTCCAATCATATTGGTAAATAATGCCCATGCTCGAACCGCCTGCATCTATGGTCGTTTCAGGTGCTTTGCACGTCAAAATGGCTGGGGGTAAAATATTGATAATAGGCAACTCCACATCTTCCGTGACCTCAACTTCAGCAGTGGATAGACAGCCGTTCGTTTCATCCAAAACGGTTAAGGTGTAGTTGCCCGCTGCATTTACTTGCGGCGTCAAAGTCGTTTCCCCGGAAACAATGTTGCCATTGCCGGTGACCCATGAATATTGGAAGTTACTCCCTGTGCTGCTGCCTGTACCATTCAAAGCGGATACCGTAGTGATGCAGTCTAATTCGATGGATGGCCCTGCATCGGCAAAAGGTAGGACTGTATTTATGGAAACAGAAACGGAGGCAGTAGCCGTACAGCCCGTCAAGTCATTGGTGATGAGCAGATTATAGTCGCCATTCGCATTGATGAGCGGGGTGGGGGAGGTGTCGTCGGAGACGATGTTGCCAGTCGTAGTAGTCCATAGATAGCTAAATTGGTTCCCGGTACTGCTATTGGAAGCATCAAGCGTTGTTTCAACTAACTCACAAGTCAAGATAGGAGGGGTTTCTATGAAAACGGTCGGTGGCGTAGTGTCTTCCGTGACTTCAACGGATGCAGTATTGGTGCAGCCCGTTGCGATGTTTGTGACCACCACTTCGTAAATACCACTGGCATCAACAGAAGGCATATTGGTTGTTGCGTCTGAAACAATATTACCATTTGCCGTTGTCCATTGGTAAGTGAAATCAGGGCCATTTGCAGAAGCGGTACCGTCCAAAACGAGTGCTGTCACATCGCAGGTGAGCAAGCCATCGGGGCCAGCATTTGCCGCAGGCGGAGTAGTATTTTCATTTATTAAAACAGAAGAAACGGCGTCACAGTTATTGGCCACGTCGGTAACCGTAAGCAAGTAAGTGCCAGGGGAGTCGATTTCGGGCGAGAGGGTCATTTCCCCAGAAACAATATTGCCATCTGGCGTGGTCCATAGATAGGTAATATTAGCATTTGCACTGCTGCCACTTCCATCCAGTTGAATAGATGTCACATCGCAGGTTAATGTTGCGGTTGCCCCTGCATCAGCGATAGGAACATTGGCATCTTGCGTGATTGTCACAGAGGCTGAATCCACGCAACCGTTTTCATTGTCGGTGATGGTCAGCCAATAAGTACCAGCCGCATTTACCAATGGAGTGGGGGAGTCGCTGCCAGAGAGGATATTGCCATTGGGCGTTGCCCAAGAAAAAGAAATGTTATTGCTTGGTGCGTTGCCTGTTCCATTCAAAGAAAGTTGTGTTTGGGTACAGGAAAGCTCATCTGTAGGGCCTGCGTCCACACTCGGTGGGATGGTATTTTCAGAAATAAAAACGTCGTCGGTGGAAATACAGCCATTGTCTTGATTGGTAACGGTGAGGGTGTACGTGCCGCTGGCTCCAACCATTGGATTCAAGGTATTTTCATTGGAAACAATCACTCCATCGGTGGTTGTCCACAGGTAGGTAAATTCATTTCCCACATCGCCTGAACCGTTAAGGGTCGTTTCGGTGATAGCACAGGTCAGTTCAGCCGTTGCCCCGGCATCTGCATCAGGAAAAAGACCGTTTAGAGAAACCTCTACCTCACTCGTGTTTTCACAACCATTGTCATTGTCCGTGACAGTTAACAGGTAATCTCCCTCTGCATCCACAACGGGCATCAGCCCATTTTCGCCGCTGACGATATTTCCATTTTGTGTTGTCCACAAGTAAGAAAAATTCCCGCTTTGACTTGAACCGTTGCCATTCAAAGAAATGGAAGTAATGGCACAGGTGAGTTCCACCGGGTTGCCTGCATCGGCTACTGGAGTGGCCATGTTTTCATCTATCAAAACAGAGGCTTCGTTCGTGCATCCACTTTCATTATTGGTAATGGTCAATGTGTAAGTGCCTGATGCTGTGATGGTTGGCGTCAGGATGTTTTCGCCTTCGGCAAACGAGCCATCGGGGGTGGTCCAAAGCACGGAGTCATTATTTCCCAAAATAGAATTGCTGCCATTGAGTTGCAGAGTGTCGTTTGTGCAGGTCAGCGTTGCAGGCGAACCGGGGTCGGCTTGTGGCGTGGTGAAATTTTCCGTCAATATCACAGTGGCCGTTGCCGTGCAATTTGAATTGAGATTGGTAACGGTCAAAATATAAGTGCCGGCCTGATCCACTTCTGGTTCAAGGGTATTGCTGCCGTTAATAATGTTGCCGTTTGGGGTGTTCCAAACAAATGAATAGTCGGAGCCTGAAGAGGAGTTGGTCGCATCAATGGTAACGGTGGCATTCAGGCAGTTCAATTCCTCATCCACAGAGGCATCCGCAGTTGGCAGGTCATTGTTTTGGGGGATGATGACATTATCCTGACTGGTGCATCCGGTGGAGTCATTGGTGACGATCAAAACATAAGTACCTCCTGAACCGATCTCGGGTTCGAGGGTCGTTTCTCCGTTTAAAATATCCCCATTCGTGGTAGTCCAGAGATAGGAAAATTCCGTTCCCGTAGAAGAACTTGTTCCGTCGAGGTTGGCGGAAATAGTGGTGCAATCAAGTTGGACTACCGCTCCTGCCTCGGCGATGGGCAAAGATTGATCGGCTTCCACGTCCACTGAATCGGCGGCGGTGCAGCCATTATTTGGGTCGGTGATGGTCAGGTAATAAATCCCACTTTGATCGACATTAGGCTGGGCTGTGTTTTCTCCTGAAACAATGTTCCCTGTATTGGTTGTCCAACTAAAGCTAACACCCGTTTGAGAGCCTGAAGCATCCAAGTTGAGTTCATTGATATTACAGTTCAACTCTTCCGGCGGAGCAATGTCCAAGATTGGCGGAGTCAAATCCCCTTCCACCAAAACAGAATCTATTGAAGTGCAGCCATTGCCATCATCAGTTAGGACAAGGAGATAGGTGCCCAATTGATCTATTTCGGGCATAGCCGTGCTATCACCAGAAACGATATTGCCTGTAGCGGTTGTCCAGACAAATAACAGGGAGTTAATACCTGTCGAACCACTTGCATCAAGCGAGAAATTGGTAACCGAACAATCAAGTGTATCTGGGTCAGCAATGTCTATAACGGGTTGGGTGAAGTCGCTGCTGACATTGGCCAATGCTACAGCGGTACAGCCGTTGTCATCGTTGGTAACAATGAGTTCGTACACCCCTGCCGAATCCACTATGATGGAATCTGCCGTTGTGCCAGAAATGATGTTCCCGTTGGTGGTCGTCCAGCTAAAAGAAAGGTTAGGCCCGCCAGAAGAACCAGAGCCATCAATGATTACGGTAGTGATATTACAATTGAGGCTGGTATCAGGGTCGGCCACCGCGGTAGGGAGGTTGAGGTCGGCGCTTACAAACGTGGAAGCTTCGGCCGTGCAGTTATTGGTAATATCAGTGACAATCAAAGTATACGTTCCTTCCGCGCCAACTATGGCTGTGAAATCAGTTGCCCCGGAAATGATGAATCCATCTGTCGTAGTCCATTGGTATGAAATATTGGGGCCGACAGTTGAGCCGCTGGCTACTATAGTCCCGGTGGTGGACAGGCAGTTTATGTCGTTTGAGGTGATGGCATTGGCTTCGGGAGGTATATCGTTCAATACTTCTACCGTAGCAGTAGCAGTGCAAGGGCCGAAAGAACCAGCAATGGAGACAGTGAGTTCATAGATGCCGGGAGCATCAACGGTTGGGTTTAAAGTATTGCCGCCAGAGACAATGTTGCCGGTGCTGGTCATCCAACTGTACGTAACGCCTGGGCCAGTGGAAGAACCTGTGCCGTCGAGAGTGACTCCTGTGTTGTTGCAAGGAATGAGAGCAAAGGGGTCAGTGATAGCAAAAACATTTTCGACGGCGAGCGTTAAAGAGTCGGTTGTTTCACATGCCTGAGTTACTGATACTTCATCTATAGCAAAGTCGTTTCCAAACGATTCGGTATTGATATTTATAATGCAAAATTCAGCTGAGGAACTTCCTCCAGAAAACCAAAAATTACAGTTTTGCTCCCAGTTGCATGGATCTGGGTTGGCGGTGAAATTGTCCCCAATGGCCAGTCCATCTACTGTAAACTGTAATTCTGCTGGACTTACTGGAAACAATGTGACAAGCCATACAGAAAAAATATACGGAGTATTTGGTTGAACATTTACCGTCTGGCACCATACTGGAACTCCTCCATTTGTAGAAGCGTTGACGGCCATCATATTACCACCACCTGAAACATCTGAACATGGTGACCATTCGGGTCTTGCTTGGTTTCCGGTAGTCACTATGTCATAGTTTTCCTCGTTCAAATCTCCAACTGGTTGGTATCCATAAGCAGAAGTAAAACCAGTATTTCCATTTTCAAACCCTCCATTGTCTACAAGGTTTTGTGCTGATGGATCGAAGGAATATCCAGAAAGGTAATAGGTTGTGCTTCCGACAATAACATTTGCAGTAGGATCAAGAATATTTGGGTCACTTAATCCAAATGGTGGGCTCCAACCAAAAGCACAGTAATCCCCAATTACACTTCCTTCCAGTTGCACTTGACCTGGCTCGCAAAGGGTCACATCATCCCCAGCATCAACTACCAATGGGTTGAAAGGTGGATTATCTGCAAAAATGTTTACCAAGAAAAAAAATAAAAAAGACAGGAAAAGTAAAGGATGCTTCATGCGCTCAATGATTAATTGTCCAAGTGCTTCTATTTCACAACCTAACAGACCTCAAAAGTAGTGAAAAACAATAGGTAAGCAAGAAGATGGGATTAGATATTACATTTGCTGTAGAAAGCAAAATGGTTAAATGGCTAAATGGTTAGAATGGTTTTTTGCAAGCCATTAGACCATTTAACCATTGAGCCATTTAACCATTCATTCCATGAAAATCATCTGTATCGGCCGTAATTATATTGACCATGCCAAGGAGTTGAGCAACCCCGTTCCAAAGAAACCGCTGGTTTTTATGAAACCGCCCACGGCTTTGCTCGTCAATGAAAAGCCTTTTTATTATCCCGAATTTACAAAAAACCTGCACTACGAACTGGAGGTCGTGCTTAAGATCGGCAAAAACGGACGGCATGTGCAGCCTGAGTTTGCCAGCGGCTATTACCAGGAAGTGTCGCTCGGCATTGATTTCACAGCTCGTGATGTGCAGGCTGAATTAAAGAAAAAAGGTCACCCTTGGGAAATTGCCAAGGGCTTTGACCATTCCGCCGTTCTCGGGAATTGGATTGCTTTAGAAGATGTCCAGCGGGATGGCAACATTGAGTTCCGTTTGGGAAAGAATGGCGAAACAGTCCAACATGGCAACACCCGTGACCTTATTTTTTCTTTTGATTATCTGATCGTATATATTTCCCAATATTTCAAATTGCAAATGGGCGACCTTATTTATACTGGTACGCCTGCCGGAGTCGGCCCAGTGCAGATCGGCGACCGCCTCGAAGGGTTTATCCATAAAAATGATGGAAGCGTTGAGCGGTTGCTATACTGTGGGATAAAATAGGCATTGGGGTATTAAGGTATTTGGTGTTCACGCCTTAATCCTAACTAATACCCAATACCCCTAATACCTCAAATCCGATACCCAACCCCCATTGTCAGCAGCGACGTACCAAAACCCACCTCCCCGAAAACACTCCATCTTTTGCACAGTACATAGCGGCCTCCGACGAAGGCAGAATAGATGCCTTTGGTCTTTTGTGGCTGAAAATTTTTATGTTCTTGGATATAGCTGGTATTGCCCTGATCGACAGTGAATTCCTCAAAGTTGAGGCCGATCAACATGCCACCGTATAAATCGGTATTTTTCAAAGAAGTAATGTGAAAGGTCGGTCGAATTGCGACTTGGTGCGTGGTATTAGTGATACGTTGCTCCAAGCCGTCGGGAACGATGTAAGGCCGACTTTCATGAGCAGCAACGGAATAGGACACCCCAAGCGAAAAATTATTGCTGAAAAAGCGGTCGCCACGGATACTGACAGGTGGAAATTTAGTAGTTGCTTTGTCCAAAATAGCAGCGGATGTAAGCAAACTGTAACCGAATTGAATATCGGTTTGACCTTTCTTGAAAATGCGGTTAGGTTTGGAATAATCTTGTGCAATGAGGTGGGTGGAGAGCATAAAAAATGCAGCCATTCCTAATAGTAGGTTTTTCATAATCATGAGCTTTTAGGGCTGGGCCTGTTGTTCCGTCGGGCATACGATGTTAGCATGCCAGAGTCGGCCCACGCAGGGTGACCAGCAAAGGTTAGAGAGCTTTCGATAAAGCTGTTCGGGTTTGTGAATACTGGCAGCTTAAAATAGAAATGGCTGTAATAAAAGGCTTTTAATTTTTCAACACTAACAGGCCATTATCAGCGGGCAGTAAATAGTGGGCATTTATTATTGTTAAATTTTATTTTTTGTGAAACAATCAGATTTTCAGCTATTTATGCCTACTTGCTCTTTTAAAGAATGCCAGTTTGGAATGGTAGATTTAAAATCATAAGCTGATGAAGAAAAGGGACAATTGTTGGTTGCTGTTCTTTAATTGTTGATTAGAAACCTGCAATCGATTAGCAATTAACAATCAGCATTCAATTCCTCAGTTTTTGGAATAGGGCAATAGCCGTGAGAGGCCCGTCTATTGACATATTTCCGGGTTATAAAAAATCAGAGAGTATTTGTACTTACTGTGTTTGGATAAATTTTGTTTGTCTGTAAAGACACCTCTTTGGAACGACACCCCTATCTGCTTGGGGAATTATTTCAAGAGACAATTGACTAAGAAATAATTTTGCCAAATATGCTTTTTAAAAACGCTTTTGTCAACCCTTTCCCTGCATCCCTAAGCAAAATTTAACGTTTCAATCACAATGACGATAAATGGCCGACAGAAAGTTGGGTCATTTTTAATTTTTTGGAAAAAAATCAATTTCACCCAAAAACATATCTTTGCGCCCTTCTATATGAATGGTGAATGAATAATGGATAATGTTGAATGTTTTTAGCAGGCATTTATTCCTTAATTCAATTCAGCTTTTTTCTTCATCGTTTAATTGAAATAATTTTTTCTATGCTGGATGTCCAATGCGAGTGGGAACGTAAAAGTTGTCATTCATCATTATTCATTCATCATTAATCATTAAAGAAAAATGCCATATCTGTTTACAAGTGAAAGCGTATCGGAAGGACACCCGGATAAAGTTTCCGATCAAATCTCTGACGCCTTAGTTGACCACTTCATTGCGTTCGACCCTAAATCTAAAGTGGCCTGCGAAACCCTGGTCACCACTGGCCAAGTAGTGTTGGCTGGAGAAGTAAAAACGAAGACCTATCTCGATGTGCAACAAATTGCCCGTGATGTCATCAAGCGCATTGGGTACACCAAATCGGAATACATGTTTGAAGCCAACTCCTGTGGCGTCATGTCTTCCATCCATGAGCAATCACCCGACATCAACCAAGGGGTAGAGCGCAAGAACCCAGAAGACCAGGGGGCCGGAGACCAAGGCATGATGTTCGGTTATGCCACCAACGAAACGGATACTTACATGCCTTTGGCACTCTACCTTTCGCACAAGATTTTGCAAGTAATGGCCGATATCCGAAAAGCTGGCCGAAAAATGAAATACCTCCGACCAGATGCAAAGTCGCAGGTGACGATTGAATATAGTGATGACAATACACCGCTCCGCATCGATACGATTGTTGTCTCAACCCAACATGATGAATTTGGAAAAGATGAAGCAATGTTGAAACGTATCAGGGAAGATGTAATTAAGACCGTTATCCCGTTGGTGAAAAGACGATGCTCAAAAAAAGTACAAAAGCTCTTCAACAATAAAATAACCTATCATGTAAACCCAACAGGCAAATTTGTCATCGGTGGTCCCCACGGCGATACAGGCCTCACCGGGCGGAAGATCATCGTGGATACTTATGGTGGGAAGGGCGCTCATGGCGGCGGTGCTTTCTCAGGTAAAGACCCCTCGAAGGTAGATCGCTCTGCTGCCTATGCCACTCGCCACATTGCCAAGAATATGGTGGCTGCCGGCGTTTGCGACGAGGTACTGGTGCAGGTATCTTATGCCATCGGTGTTGCGGAACCTACCAATATTTATGTAGACACCTATGGTACGGCCAATGTAGATATGAAGGATAGCGAAATTGCCAAAGTGGTGAGCAAAATATTTGATATGCGCCCTTATGCCATTGAAAAGCGCCTGAAATTGAGATCACCCATTTACTCCGATACTGCAGCTTATGGCCATATGGGCCGTACACCAGAAAAGAAAACCGTCTCCTTTACGAATGGTTCGGGCAAAACGATCAAGAAACGGATCGAGACATTTACGTGGGAAAAGTTGGATTATGTGAAGGCGGTGAAGCGGGCGTTTAAAATGAAGTAGGTAACGTTCAAGAACTAATTTCGACATTAGGGAAATGTCGAATTTTAAAGTGTCAAAGTATAACTAAAAGTGCTTTCTTAAAAAACCACTGCTGCTTTTACTGGATTTTTAGCTTGTACTAAAATAAAATGCAGGAGGGAGAAACCCTCCTGCATTTTTCATTATCTAATAGAGGTGTCCATAAATAAGGAATCCTAAATTGTATCCTCCCCCCACCCCTCCAAAGGGGGAGATAGCCCCGTTTTTTAATTTAATAGTGTGCTAAAAAATAAAATTTTAGCAGGCTTTATCTCCCCCTTTGGAGGGGGTGGGGGGAGGATATACCAAGGAACAAATTCCAAATTTTTATTTATGAACATCTCTAATGACTTTTATTTTTTCTTCTTTTTATTTTCCAATTCTGCTTGGATTTCTTTTACAAAATCAATGGGCAAAATGAGGAAGTCCGAAATTTCCTCCAAGGTGAAGCGCCCAGTTTTGAGCATTTTGGTAACGGCTGTTCGGTTTTTTTCCATTTCTGCTTTCTTAGCTTCTGCAATTCCTTCGGCCTTGCCCTCGGCCTTGCCCTGCTTGAACCGGATATCTGTTCTTAGGTCATATAAAAACGCCATCTCTTTTGAAGTTTTAATGAAAAGTGTTTGCAATTTACGCAGTTTAGATAAAACCTCCAAACGGCGGATATGTTGACCAAGTTCGGTCTTGTTTTTTGAAAAAGCATCGACCCGGAGCAGGATTTCACGGAAGACCTCCTCTGGTTTTTTCTCTTCATAGTCAGCAAGGATGGCCCAGGTTATCACTTCCGGCACAGTGGATTCCAAAAACTGGTGATAGCTGAAATCTTTTATGCGAATGACTTCAAAGCGGTGCTCTGTAAATTCATCCTTGTAAATGGGTTTGAGGTTTTTTAGCCGTTTTTTGCTGCCCAAATAGATAACATATTGCAGTACCCTTTGCTGCAACAAAACTGTCAACATACTTTTTTTCAAAAGCATAAGTGGGCCAATCTCCTCATCTGGCACATGGAACTCTAAGTGCAAAATGTCGTTGGACCGCTCATCCTCAAAGACCAGCATTTTTAGGTGGTCGCCTTCCCGTTCCAGTGTGTATTGGATTTTGTCTTTTATTTCCTTTGCTTGTTCGAAACTGAGGTTGAGCAGGATAGAGGCTAAGGGGCGGAGGGCAGGTTCAATTATCTCTTTGAGTACGCGGTCGTAGATGTTTGCCATAGTATATTCAATTTGAAGCCAAATTAGAATATTTTCCGAAAAGGCAGGAGGGCTGCAAATATGGCCTGCACCCGAAAGTATGGGATAAGTTGGCTATTTATTTTCCATCAATACCAATGGGCTTTTCTTTAAACTATCTCCCCAACCAATTCTCTTCTGTGACCTTCCTTCTTACCCTTTGGAGAAACAACCTGCATCAACCCATTGCCGAACTCAACTGAATTAAATTTTTTAGCAAAACCAACCGCATTGTCAGAGAGTGATTGGTAAAGCCCTTTATCTGTTGCAATTATTTTGATTTGATGAGCTATTTCATCCAAACTTCTTTGATCAATTTTATATCCATTGTACCCATTCTCTACCAGTTCAGTAGGGCCGCCAACTGGTGGTGCAATTACAGGAAGCCCATAGCTCATGGCTTCGAGCAGGGTCATGCCAAAGGTCTCTACCCATTTTTCTGGGTGCGATAAATTGAGCACGAGGTGGGCTTCTTGATAGAAAGAATGGACGTTCTTTTGGGAAGGAAAAATAACCAAATTGCAGGGTATAGGTTGGCCTTGGAAATAATTCTGAATAGCTGTTTGGCTACTGTTCAGTACCAGTACGAACTGGAGTTCGGGTAGGTTTTCGGTGAGTTGTACAAATTCATTCACCCCTTTGTATGCCTTTAAAGAGCAGAGCATCAGCACGGTAAATTTATGTGGTTTTAAATAACCATTACCTAAATGGGTATTGGCTATTTCCACAAAATCATTGGACAGGCAATTATAGACCACCCTTGAAGGAACACTTGCCAGTTTTTCTTTTTCCATTAAATAACGGGACACGTAAATGGCTTCAGAAGAACAGATTATCGCAATTTTTTTTAAAAATTGTTTTAAAATAGGCGGGTTCACTGTCGTTTCGTGTATGTGGTAAACGACCTTTTTGCCAATAACCTTCCCTGCAAGGGCAGCACCAAAAGGGAGCAAGGTATTTACATAGACCACAACATCTTTGTTCCAATATTTTAGAACCTTAAAAAACAAAACGGCTTGGCTCCACAACATGGCGAGCAACCGCTTAAATTTATTTTGGTGAAAATGATAGGTAAAATACTGATAGCTGACATCATCCAAATTGGAGAGAAACCCTTGGCCTCCTTTTGAAGTCATGACTTCAACTTCCAGCCCTTCGGAGACAAAGTTTTTTATGGCAGTGGACAAAACCAATGGGCTTCCGCTAAAATCGTTGAAGAGGTGTATCGCTATTATCTTTTTCATAGTGCAAAAATTTAGAAAGTGCTTGTAGCACTTAATTCTACTTTGTCACTTTAAAGAGTTTTTTTTGATTAACGATTAAAAGATTAGAGATTAACGATTTTTGATTGACGGACTTAATCTAATATCGTTAATCTCTAATCTTTTAATCGTTAATCTCCCTTTCTCTCTAAAGTGTCAAGGTTTTTATGTTTAAGCTGACACCAAAGCAGCCGTAGGTGATAAAATTTCATCATATATCGCTTGAATATGCTTTGCTTTTGCTGGCCATGTGAATTTGTTTTGATAGCATTGGAAAGCATTTTCAGACATATCTTCCCTTAACTCGGGTTCATGTAAGAGCCATTCCAAGGCAGTTGAAAAAGAATGGACGCTTTGGTCATAATCAGAATATGGGACTTTAATAGCACAACTTTCATCTACGCTTTCGCCTGGCCCGTAATTGTCAAAACATAGCACAGGCAAGCCATACGAAAGGGCCTCTGGGACAACCATGCCTGCCCCTTCGTGTGATGGAAAAAAGAATAGCGTCGAAGCCGCAAAGAAACGGAAGAGCTCATCCCGGCTCAACCAGTCCACAAATCGGACGGCATTTTTAGGTAGGTTACAATCCTTGGCAATCTGTACCAATCTTTCCTTTTCAGGCCCTTTTCCAATAAGGGTCAATTGCATAGTTTTTTTTGTTGGTTCTGTTTGTCGGTGAAAACAGTCGGCAAAAGAGCGGATCACAATGTCGAAGCCTTTGAGCGGTACAAACCTGCCAATTGTCAGCACTTGGAATTTTCTATTTTCAAAAATTTGTTTGGAAGGTGTTTCCGTAGCTACGGCAGGTATGATGGAACGCTTTTGTATAGGGACGTTGAGCATGTTGAATACACTTGAATTTACCCCGATAACTTTTGCCGCTGCCCTTTTTGATATTTTTAAAAATGGGTCAAACGCCCAAAAAAAACACTTTGCCCACCAAGTGAGGCGGTCTTTCAGCCAGGCCTTTTTCCCATACTGTTGGATGTACGCCCTTGGGATTTTGTGGTGGTGTCCCAGGGGCCCCCATACGAGTGGTTTGCCGAGCAACCATAAGAAGGTTGGTGTCCAGTCACTATGAAAGTTGAGGTGGTGGGCAATGTCGAAACGAAATTTGTTTTTCAAGATAAAAAACACCACACCCAAATGCCATAAGTAATGATAGGCCAAAGCGCCTCTTCCCCCTTTTTTCCAAAAGGCTATCCACTTGGGCAGGTCGTAATAGGCGAACGTGAGTTGCTCTTCATTTGCCAAAGGGTGCTGTTCAAGGTAACGGTCAATATCTTTTTGGTTGTTTCGGCGGGTGATGGCGATGATGTTGCTTTGCTTGGTCAGGTGACGGACAATGTTCCAGCCAGTACCTTCTTCCGAACCCTTATAAGGGTTGATGGCATAAGCAGTGATTAAGATGGTTCTTTTCATAATTTAGAAAAATGCTAAGGGGCTTTGCCCCAATTGATTTAATGATTTTTGCGGGTACACTGCAGTTCACATTATTCTTTTATCGTTTTCATTGTGCTTTTGAGCAGTGTTGCAAAATGGTGTGCAAAGAAGCAGCCCGGTCGGTATTCTCAATGCAGAGGTATTGCCCACTATATCGTTTTGCCAAATCGTTAAACAAATTTTTATATCGCCCAGTCATGCGCTCAATATCGGCTATGGGGAGTTCTTGTTTCCGTTGCCTTATGACCAAAGGATCAGCATAAAGGAAAATATTGAGCCTTGGTTTGAAGATGAAACGGTAGAGCCATTTGGGCAAACGCTCCCCTAAAGTAATGTTGGAGCGTTTGCCATCTATAATAAAATCAAAATAGTAACGGTCGTAAATGACTGTATAACCCAGAAGTGTGTACCGTATAAAAACATAAAACTGACCGAGCAGATAGTCCGTGAAATAATAACCAAAGCGCAACAGTGAACTGAGGCCGTTTTTATTTTTACCCTGCCTTGGCAAAGTTGTGGCTGCTTTTGCCTCCGCTGCTTGTTTTCCATGCGTCCATGCACTCAAGATAGGCAGGATAGAAGGCCGGTGGCGAAGTACTACAACTTTCTCATGACGTTGTTCCGAAAGGACTTTTTTCAGATCATTGAGCAAGGTTGTTTTACCAGCGCCGTCCACGCCACTGAAAGTGATCACCTTCGGCGGTTGATGGCGTTTAGAACTTATAGGTTTTAGAAACCTATAAGATGTAGGCCTGGCTATTTGAAGCAGGTAATCCAGCCCATTATTTATGCGGCCTGTCCATCGGTTGACTTCCATCCTTTTAAGATACCCGATCATTTTATCCCTCTCCTTTATATTAAAGGAAGCCATTTGCCGAATAGAAGTGAAGCCCGTACCATATTTTTGGTTGAAAAACCCCAGCAGATGTACTTTCTTTAGAAAAGGCATTTTTTCAAAATAAAAAACGTACTTGGGTGGCAGCCCACTGTAATTCAAAAAATTAAACAGTAGGACATGCTCTAACAAGATGTCGGAAGTGTAAGTGGCGATGCCATTTTTCCAGATGCGGTTTTCAAAAAGGTAAGCTTCACTAAGGAAAGTCCATTGTTTACGGACGAGTTGGGTAAGCAAGTCAACTTTCAGGCGGCTACCGTCAGCGAAGGCCAAGTTGAGGAAAACGACTTTCCCCTTATCCGTTCTCTCAAATCTCTCGATGTGTTCTTGTCGCCTGATAAAATTCAGTACATCTTGTACATTTTCTTTTTTGATGAAAAGGTCAATATCTGATGACAAACTGGTCTCTTCGGGCTGTTCTAAAATGGCTTTTAACCAGAGGTAATCCTGTTGGCTGAGGAATTTGAAAAGTGATCGGATGAAGGCTGTCCTGTTCATTGTTCTAAATGATAAAATCGTTCATCCTCAGATTTGCGACTATGATGCCTTTTTAGTAACTTATTGTTATTCAGTCATTTGCAATGAAAAAGAACGGACTGAGTTCCTATTATGAAAATAATTTTCTCAAAATGGGAAACTGGGAATGCTATTTGCAATTTGTCTATGTACCTCATGTTTATGGCCGATTGCCATCTCTCCCCTCCAGTTGAATTCCTCCCTGATAAGAATATCTTTTTATGAAGTCCACTCAGAACACAACCCGTATCTTCGTTGTTGAAGATGATCCTATTTATCAGCGTATGGTCAAATATGTTATGGAACTCAATCCTGACCACGAAGTACACCTGTTTTCCAGTGGGCAGGAATGCCTTCAACGCCTGAACTTGCAACCTGATATCGTCTCCTTGGATTTTACTTTGCCGGACATGACAGGAGAAGAAGTGTTGGAAAAAATAAAAACCTTCAACAAAGACATCAGCGTCCTTGTCCTCTCAGGGCAGCAGGACATTGGCACGGCAGTCAACTTACTCAAAGTCGGTGCTTTTGATTACATCACTAAAGACAATGAAGCCAAAGAGCGGCTCCTCAATGCACTTAACCGCATAAAAAACCACATTCAACTCAGGGATGAAGTGGTTGCATTGAAAGCCGAGCTGAATTCAAAATATGAATTTGGGAAAAACATTATTGGCAACAGCAAGCCTATGCAGCAAGTATTTCAGTTAATGGAAAAAGCGGTGAGAACCAATATTACGGTATCCATTTCTGGCGATACTGGTACAGGCAAAGAGTTGGTTGCCAAATCCATCCACCACAATTCAAGTAGATGCAAAGGGCCGTTTGTAGCTGTGAACATGAGCGCTATCCCAAAAGAATTGGTGGAGAGTGAGTTGTTTGGTTATGAGAAAGGAGCTTTTACAGGCGCAGTGGCCCGGAAAAAAGGCCAGTTTGAATTGGCAGATGGTGGTACGCTGTTTTTGGATGAAGTGGCCGAAATGGATATGAACAACCAGGCTAAATTGCTCCGGGCGCTGCAAGAACGGGAAGTCATGCGGGTGGGTGGCGACAAGCCCATTTCTTATGATGCCCGCATTGTCATTGCTACCCACCGCAATTTAGCGGAAGAAGTGCAAAAAGGGAATTTCCGGGAAGACCTCTACTATCGTCTGCTTGGTTTGGGCATAGTCTTGCCGCCGTTAAAGGAACGGGGTAACGACATCTTGCTTTTAGGTCAGCATTTTCTCCAAGATTTTTCCAAAACAAACGGCATTGGGAAATTGGAATTTTCAAAGGAGGCCAAAAACAAATTGCTCCAATATTCCTTCCCTGGCAATGTACGGGAATTGAAAGCGGTCACCGAACTAGCTGCAGTCATGGCTTCCAATGGTTTGGTAGAAGAAGAAGATATCCAGTTTAATAGTGTACAAAAGGAAACTGTTTTCTTGAATGAAGAACTGACGCTGGAGGGTTATAAGAACCGAATCATCAATCATTTTCTGGAAAAATACAACAACGACGTCCTGCTCGTAGCGGATAAGCTAAACATCGGTAAATCGACCATTTACAGGATGTTGAAAAACGAGAATTTGGAATTAGCTTGAAGGGAGATCGGGCAGGCATTGTCTGATCTCTGATTTCTGACCTTTGGAAGCGCAGTGGCCTCACCATGATAAATAATCACAAAAACATCCTAGACATCTCGCACCTACATGAGTTGTCGCTCGCCGTCGGCAGTTCCCTTGACCCATACGAGAACTGTAATAAATTCCTTGATGCCCTTATTTGTATAAAGCAATTGGACATGGCTGCAGTGTGGCTTCACAAAGAAGATGAGTCAGTTGACTTCTATGAACTTTTTTCGATATTGCCAAATCTTCGAGTAGCTAATAAACACCTAATTTCTCATCCTTCTATTAATGAAAAGCTGAAAAAAAACTCCTTTCTGTCAATAGCCAACCAAGAGGAATTGTTTCAAGAAATTGGCTATGAAAAGAAAATAGAGAAAGGTAGTTATGCGCTCATCCGCCTTGGTTCATTGGGCTTTTTGGAACTTTTTACTTCAAGCAGGCAAAACAGGTTTTCAAAAATGGAAATGGAGCAACTGAAAAATGTGGTGGACAAATTTGCCATTTCCCTCGAAGGGTGTTTTGCTCATAGTCAACTGGCAGATGAAACCCAAAACAGAAAACTTGTCAAAAGGGCACTGCAAATGGTGAAGGGGCGGCTCATCAAGGCCAAACAAGACGCTGAACAAGCTCAACTCACTGAGCGCCAGTTCCTCGCCAATATGAGCCATGAAATTCGCACTCCTATGAATGCCGTCATCGGCATGACTCACCTGCTCTATGAAACCCAACCAACACCGACCCAAAAAGAATACCTAGACAGTCTTCGGTTTTCTGCCGATAGCCTTTTGAGCATTATCAACAACATCCTTGACCTGTCGAAAATTGAGGCGGACGAATTGGAGTTTGAAAAGAAACAATTTAGTCTTGAACAGCTCATGAATTCACTTCAACGGGCTTTCCAATTCAAGGTCAGGGACAAGGCCATCAGCGTAGTTATGGAATATGATGCTGCCATCCAAAACCTCATCATTGGCGACCCCACTCGGCTAAACCAAATTTTGACTAACCTGCTTGGCAATGCCTGTAAATTTACCAACCAAGGAACGATTGCTCTGAAAGCCAGATTGCTGGAGGGTAGTGACAAGTGCTATCTAATTGAATTTGCTGTCGAAGATACGGGGATCGGTATTGCAGAGGATAAACTGGAGGAGGTATTTCAAAATTTCAAACAGGCCGACGCCAAAGTTACCCGCAAATATGGAGGGACGGGGCTTGGCTTGACCATCGTAAAACAATTGGTTGAATTACAGGGCGGAACCATAACAGTGAAAAGCAAACTCAAAGAGGGGTCATCCTTTATTTTCACATTGCCTTTCCAAAATGCAGGGATTAAAAAATTTGAAAAGCAAACCCAGGATCCTGTTGCTGTTGCCGATGCAAAGATGTTTTTGAAAAAACTAAAGGTCTTGGTAGTTGAAGACAATTCAATGAATCAGAAACTAATCTCCAAAATTCTTGAAATTTGGGGGTGCCAGTTCGAAGTGGCCCACAATGGAAAAATGGCAATTGCCGCTTCGGAAGTCAATGATTATGATCTCATTTTAATGGACATTCACATGCCTGAAATGGATGGTGTTGAAGCAACCCGATTGATTAGAAGCAACCCGGACAACCCCAATCGTCTTTCGCCAATCATCGCCCTCACCGCCACGGCATTGCTCGAAGAGAAAAAAAGGGCTCTTGATGTGGGCATGAATGATTTCCTGACCAAACCCTTTTCCCCGGCGATGCTCGAAAATTGCCTGTTTAAAAACTTGGGTATTCAGAAGGGTATTTCTCCTAAATCTGCTAGGTCGAAAGTCACTGAAGCTAATATGGAGGTGGAAGTTGACTTGGAATACCTTTTTGAGTTCAGTAATGGTGACAGCACATTCGTAAAGGGTATGGTAGATACTTTCCTTGCTGAAATGCCCAGCACCTCCGAAAGGATGTTAAATCAGTTGCAAGCTGAGAACTGGGAAGAATTGTACAAGATGGTCCACACCCTTAAACCCAATTTTATGATGCTTGGCATGAAGACCCAGCAAAAAGGGGCAGTTGAAGTGGAAGGACTGATAAAGAGCGGCCACTTTGATAAAGAGGCAATCGCCAGCAAGGTCAATTGGCTTGCAGCGAGCGTGAAATTGGTTTCCCCGATCTTAAAGCAGCAACAGGGTGAGTTGTGATTTTGTTATGAAGTATTCTGATGGACTTTGCCAATATATATGGAATGGCAACTATAGCTAAACACCACGGCAAAGTGAATGATTTTGGGTAACAGTATGCCGTGCAAACCAAAACTACTGTCCAAGACAGAAGAATAGTGGAAGCTACAGGGTGGCTTAATAGTTCATCTACAAGCAAATGATGAATGTGTGAACGATCAGGACTAAAAGGCGATTTTAACCGTAACAGCCTGAACGCAAACACTTTAAATACATCGGCTACTGGTATAGCTAAGACGGCGAAAATGATAGGCCAAGAGGCTGTCCCACCATTTACACCTCCATTTTTCAAAATGGCCATTACCATGAAGGCCATCATAAAGCCAAGTACTGTTGAGCCATTATCGCCCATAAAAATCTGGGACTTTTTGCCGAAATTATGGATAAGAAAACCGGCAAGCGCACCGCCGTAAGCAAGGCAGGCCAATGCTAAGTTCGTTTCGCCAAATCCGACCAACATAGCGCCAAAAACCACACTGCCTATCACCCCAAGCCCGCCTGCCAGCCCATTAATCCCATCTATGAAATTATAGGCATTTATCATTAGCATGGTGAAAAAAACGGTGGCTCCGAGGTTTAACAGCCAGTGTCCGTCCAAGTCAATGATCTGAAAACCCATTTCAAAAAGCAACAAACCGAGCATGGCTTGTAAGATAAAACGAAGGGTTATGCCTATTCCTAAAAGGTCGTCGGTCAGGCTTGCCAAGAAAAGGGGAAATGCCAATGCCAGAGGGACAAGTTGGCCGAGAGTGCTTGGTTTGGCAAAAGTCAGGACAGGCAGGGCAAAAGCTAAAATAATCCCTGCGCCACCAAGGTTGCTTACCTTTCCAACATGGGTTTTCCTTTCATCCCTTCTTTCAAAAAGGCCAACTTTTTTGGAAATGTTAATGATGATTGGAGTAATGCCTGCTGCCAGGAAAAAAGAGACCATGAAGCAGACAATAGATAAGGAAAGCCACATTGTTTTTTGTTTTAGTAGTAGAGTTGTTTGTAAATAAAAAGGGGGGTTGCATTAATTAAGCAATGAGGCGAAATCTCTTCCCTTGTAGCTTCACTTTCCCCTCTCTTGCAGAAGAGATTTTGCCTGAATCATATTAAAAGTCTTTAGACTCTTTGTAAGGTAGCTCGTTTCAGTGCTGATGGCAATTCAAAGTCGAAAACTGGGACAGGCGCTTTGTTCACTCCTTGGAGTGCTTCACTGTATTTGTTGGCAATATCTGACCAAGTGTATCGGTGGATGGCCACCCAGTTTAAGTTGAAAGCTATTTTCGATAGATCTATTTTTTGTAAATCTCTCAAAGTCAAGATGATATCCTCGGCAGTATCAAAATACAAAGCTCGTTCTTGGGTAGTGATACGGTTATAAATTACGCCATAAGATAGGATGGGCAACTGTAGGTACATGGCTTCTACCAGCGATGGGTTGGTGCCCCCTGCACTGTGCCCATGTACGTATAAACAGCAGTTAGAACGGAGCATGTTCAAGGCAACAGGTTCGTAAATGGGATCTAAAAGATAGATGTTCTCATAAGGTTGGTACAGTTGCCTCAGCGTCCTTCCGTATTCACTATGGTTCCAATTGCCGACTATCACGAGCGGCAATTTGGCTGAGCGTGCAAAAGCTTCTAATACGAGATGGATGTTGTTTTCCGGCTCGATCCGGCAAACCTTAAAAGCATATTCACCGGAGAGGAATGGATATTTTTTGATGAAACTTTTCTGGATTGGTACTTTGGAAACGTGGTCGGAACCATATTCAATGAGGCGACTATTAACACTGTATTTGTCAAATACATATTTTTGGATGGCAGCGTTGTCTGTTACTATTTCATCGGCATAACGAACTGCAATTTTTTCACTGAAAACCAAAAAGCTTTTGGCCCAACTCGACCATTTAGCCCGTCGCCATTCCAGTCCGTCCACATTGACCACTACTTTTTTCCAATAAAACAATTTTACTATAGGTAGAAAAATACAGCCCGACACCCCCAGCACCAATAATACATCGCAGAAAAGGAGTGCATGTATCATTGAAAGTATGTCGTAAAAAATACTCTGAACGCCATTTGCTTTTAAAGGGACATAAACAATTCGTGCGCCTTCCCATGTTTTTACCCGTTCCTCTTCAGGGTAACTTTTGGAACTGCTGTATACGGTTAGATCAAATTCGTTGTGAAGGCTGAGTACCAATTGATGGGCCAGTGTTTCAAATCCGCCGTACTTGGCGGGAACGCCTACGGTTCCAATGACCCCTAGTTTTGTTTTTCTGAGTGACATGCCTGTTCGTTTTTGTTATAGCTAAGGAGGGTAACTGAAAAAAATGCCAAAAGGTAAAGTCCTGTTTTTCAGTGTATTATGTATAGTCTGATTTGATTTTTTTCCCAGAATTGGAAAATGGCTTTGGGTTTGGGAAATTCTATACGAGAGGGAAGGAAGAATAGCGGGTTGTTGCTTGTCATTAGTATTTCAAAAATTAGACCTAAAGAGAAATTCGACTAGAGGTCACCACTATGACTCTTATTTCGACCTGAAATAAGGTCATTCTTTTTCTAAATGGATCTGGCCTGTTGCAAGACGTGGCTCATTAAATCGCTTTAACACTTTCAATAACTTTGGCACTTACCTTACTTCTGAAATTTGGAACGCCATTTATTGAATTTGAATTTAGGTTTTATACAATAGTTCCAAATATCACATGTTCATCAATCTCCCATTCCCAAAACCAGATTCCGTTCCCAAAACGGGAAAACATACTCACCTATATGTTGCTTAAAAACCTGTAAATCAATGATTTATAGATATGGCGTATTTTTCACAACCTGATTGGCAAACATGAATAGTGATGAAAATTTATTTTGCCATAGCAATGTGCCTAATGTGCCTAGCAACGGCAAAGGCACAATGGGTAACGACAGTGGCAGGCATAATTGCAACTCCTGGGTCAAACGATGGGCCAGCATTGAATGCCCGTTTTTTTAACCCTCACGGTATCGCTGTTGACTCGACTGGGAAAGTCTATGTGGCTGACCGTTACAACCATACTATCAGGCTGTTCGATCCTGCTGTTGGGTTGGTTTCTACCATGGCAGGTCAAGCGGGGGAGAGTGGGAGTGCTGATGGGATGGTATCCGCAGCACGTTTTAATGAACCTTGGGGAATTTGTGTTACTCCTGGAGGAGTGGTATATGTAGCGGATACCAAAAACAACAAGATCAGGAAAATCCAACCAAATGGCATGGTGTCCACCATTGCTGGTACTGGAAACTTTGGCACTTCCGATGGTCCAGTACTTTCGGCCACTTTCGGCAGTCCGACCGGAATAGAAATAGATAGCATAGGGAATATCTATGTGGCCGACCACCTGACTCACATCATCAGAAAAATATCTATCAATGGTATTGTCAGCACGATTGCCGGAAAACCTCATGTGCCCGGGGATGTGGATGGCATAGGCTCAGAGGCTCAGTTTTGGCGGCCTTATGGCCTATCACTTGACAGTCAGGGCGATCTTCTTATTGCAGACGAGTGGAATCATAAAATTCGCCGAGTGACACCGCAAGGTCTGGTGACGACCATCGCTGGGAACGGCGAAGAGATGCATGCAGATGGAAGTTCTGGAGCAGCTTCTTTCAATTTTCCTTGGGACATGACGGTTGATCCCAATGGGAATATTTATGTGGCAGATGGTTGGAATTATGTTGTTCGAAAGATTGATACAAACGGCATGGTTACGACTATAGCGGGTATGCCCCAAAGCCCCGGTGGGCAAGATGGTGAAGCCAGCAATGCATCATTCGGCGGAATAACATCCATTGCTTGGTCGGCTCACACAGCTACGCTGTACACGAGTGATGCCAATAGCCACCTCGTTCGGGAAATAATCCTCAATGATTCATCTTCTGCCGTGCTTAACTTGACCAATCTAATTGGCCAAAATTTCCTTTGTGAAGGGGAACAACTAGATTTGCAGGCCAGCCCATCTATTTATGATAACTATCGTTTTTTCCTTGATAGCACATTGGTGCAAGATGGTAACTCATCTGTTTTCAATACCTCAAACCTACAACCAGGGACTTATGAGTTTACCGTTGAATCCGTTTTCCAAGGCCAAGTATTGATCTCAAATTCCATTACTGTTACCATTTCACCACTACCTCAAATAGACATTACTGTAGTTGGGGAATTGAGTTTTTTTGAAGGCGATTCCGTTATCTTGATTGCTAGCGGCGCTGGCGATTTCCTTTGGTCAAATGGTGAAACAACTCAAACCATTACAATCTTCGAGTCAGGCATTTATTTCGTCGAATTAACCATCAATGGCTGTACAGGTATCTCCCAAGAGGTCGTGGTCGAAGTAACGCCTCTGCCTGATGAAGTGGAGGTAGTCATAGAGGGCAGTCCTGTCTTGTGTCCAGGGAAAAACGTCCTACTTGTTTCATCTGAACCTATTGGTAATCAATGGCTTAAGGATGGGTGGCCGATGCCCGGAAAGACTACTCAAAGGCTAGAGGTGTTTGAAGCAGGAATCTATCAAGTGCAAGTTAATGATGGCGATACGGGGATAACGATTTTATCGGAAAGTGTGGAGATCACAGAAGCCCCTATCCACGATTTCGATTTTATAGCTGATCCGAGGTCGGCTGAACCAGGACAAATGGTTTCCTTTCGCAGCGTTGGTACAGGCAACCCCATTGCCTACCTATGGGACTTTGGTGACCCCACATCTGGTAACGACAACCAATCGGTTTTGATCAGCCCAACTCACCGCTACGAATTGCCTGGCATCTATCCCGTTGAATTGACCGCAACAGATAACTTCGGTTGTGAGCATGTTATTTCCAAAATTGATTATGTCGTCATTTCGGAAGAACCAGCCCCAATTCTGGACGAACCGTTCCTCCCAAATGCTTTTACCCCAAATGGGGATGGCGAAAACGATGTGTTCCGCATTAGGGGCTATTCGGGAGACTCCTATTCAATGCTCATATACAATCAATGGGGCGATTTGCTTTTCCAGTCAACTAATCCAGCCGATGGCTGGGATGGTTACCGGAACAACTTACCAGTTGACTTGGGTACTTATGTCTATTTAGTGGAAATATCTTCCCCGCTTGGAACAAAGCAACTTTCGGGGCATGTGACCTTATTGAGGTAGCCTAACCTCTCAATCAAATAGCTGAAAATGAATAAGTTAGAAATTCTACTCATTATACTGTTTTTACCTGTTGTTGTCCTAAAGTCCCAAGATTTGCACTTGTCCAATTACCAGCCAGCAGGCATGTTGTTCAACCCAAGCGCTACTGCCCTGAATGGGTCAGATGTGCAGGTGGGGTTACAATACCGCAGCCAATGGGCCACAGCTGCTGAGGCTTATACAACAATGGGGGCTATAGGGGAATTCAAATCAAAGAACGTTGGCCTTGGCCTACAGATTTATCAACAAGGTGCTGGGGAGGCCAGTTTGACAACTTCCGGGGTTATGCTAACAGGAGCTTATCACAAACAACTGGCAAAGGATGGGGTATTGGCATTGGGGGTCGGGTTGGGTCGACTGCAAAAACGAATCAACTCTGCTGTGCTGACTTTCGACAATCAGTACGTCGAAGGGGATGGCTTTGACCCTTCCCTTCCCAGCCGTGAAAATTTTCTGGTAACCAAATCGGCTTTTACCGACTTCTCAGTTGGGCTGATCTGGAAAGGTAACTGGGGTTTGTCTGATAATATGTGCAGTACATTAGGTTTATCCTTGGCACATCCACATATACCAGATCAAGGTTTTTTTGATGAAATGTCCAACCTGCCCATGAAAACCCTGATACATGGGAAATTGGATTTTAAATTGGACAACAAGCTTATTCTAAGCCCACATATTTTATTGCAGAAACAAGGCGTACACCAAGAGGCAGTTGGAGGAATGATCATTAGTGGATCATTTGCCAAACAATCAGATTTCAACGTCGGCATGGCCTATCGCTGGCAAGATGCTGTGATCTTGCAAATGGGGGTGGAATTGGGCAATAAAAGTATTTGGGCCAGCTATGATGCCAATTCATCCTCACTCCGAAAAGCGACTTCCAGACAAGGGGCTTGGGAACTGGGCCTCTACCTCAAATTTGACTATCAAAAGAAAAAGCAGCCCATTGACACAGACAAAGATGGTCTTGGTGACCTGGAAGACAAATGCCCCAATGTGCCGGGATTAGAAGAATTTGAGGGATGTCCGACAGCTGAATACAGAGAAAAGAAAGACGCAGACAAAGACGGCATTCTGGATGATGAGGATCGTTGTCCTCTTGAAAAAGGGTTGGCTTGTTTCCAAGGTTGTAACGACCGAGATTTAGATGGTATCCTCGACCTGGACGATTCTTGTCCTGAAATATTCGGACACATTGACAATCAGGGTTGCCCTGTGAAAGATCGGGATATTGACAAAGACGGCGTACAAGACAGTGAAGATCATTGTGTTTATCTAAAAGGTTTGCCGGAATTTCACGGTTGTCCTGATTCCGATAATGATGGTATTTCCGATATTGATGATGATTGTCCGTACGTAAAAGGTAACAAGCAGAACCTTGGCTGTCCTGCTATTGGATTGGACATGAGTGGCGGACTTACCATGAGTGTGGAATTTGAAACCAACCAAGCTGTGATCCGACCTGCCTACCATGTTTTTTTGAACCAGTTTTCCAAAAATATGGCATCTCGACCGAGAGCCTTGTTTGTTATTTCCGGGCATACTGACTCAGAGGGCAGTGCAGATCATAACTATCAATTGAGCCTGCGCCGCGCACAAGCCGTAAAGGACTATTTAGTACGACTGGGTATTCCTCATGATAAAATGAGGGTTATCCCTTATGGCGAATCATTGCCCAAAACGAACAATGAAACAGAGGAAGGCAAGGCCAAAAACAGGCGGGTGGGTATAACGGTGATCGAAAGAAATTAATAGGGACTTGAGCAATAAGTAACTCAATTATTTATCCTCGTTTTTATATACCCATCTTCAAATTTCAAGGTGTCTGGTGCATTTGTATTCGCCTTTCTGTCCAATAAAAAAGTAGCCGCAAACTTTACCTCTATTTCCTTTTTACTTTCCTTATAGCTTAGGACTTCAAAGTAATTATTATTCGCCAAGGTATCCAATAGATAGATGTCCCCAACAACGTCCCCGTCATCAAGGGCTGTATAGTAATCTGTTGCAACGTGCGGATAATCATGAGGGTTAATAACTCTACCCAAATCATAAACTCCAGCTTTAAGTGGAACTTTATGGAAGCCATATACTTCTCTCAAAAAGCCATTTTCACCTGAATAAATTTCGGCAACGATGCCAACAAACCCCTCGGGATATGCAGGAGCTGTTGCAGCGAAAGGATCGGCATGCCATTCTACTCCATTAAGCAATGCAGTGGCTTCTCCCCAATGATAATGGTCATCGTCTTTTTTGCACATGATAAAAAATAGGCAAATTAAAGTAAGATAAAAATATTTCACGTTTTTAATGTTTGACTGGACTTTTGACATTAGATAATAGGGCGTGTGTCAGATGTAATGCTCCCAAAACCACGGAGACACAGAGGGTCTTTTGTTGTTACAGCATTACATTTGATGCACTGCCGATAATAGAAGTTAGATTTTAGAAAATTCACTGAAACACTTTTGTTGATAATCAGTGTTTTACAAAATATACTTTATCGAATGTTGTCTAATGTCTAATGTCTAACATCTATTGTCAAAAGTCCAGATGTTTGAGATTGAATAATTTAAATCTTTGTTAAAGTCGATCAGCAATTCTGATTGAAAAAAATTGGAGGAAGGTTTTATTCCTTTCCTCCAATCTTCACTTTTAACGGAAATTTTTTATAAGAGAATCAATCAATTTTAGTCAATTTTTCGGACACTATCTCTTTATCAGTTTGAAGCCGGACAAAATAAGCACCCGATTGAAAAGCTTCCATATCCAATTGCGTCTCGTATTGCCCTTTATCTTTCCACGAATTCTCAATGACCTTTAACTGTGAGCCACTGTAGTCAAACAAAGATAAGGACACATGGCCAGCTTGATCAATGGTGTAAGTTACTTTTGTTTTGTCGGTGATTGGATTTGGAGAAATATTCATGGAATTGCCGTGCCCTCCGTTGTTCTCGACCCATTTAAAGGAGGTTGGGGGGATTGCTCAATCGCAGCAACAACACATGCTGTGTACTATCTTCTTGCGTAAGTACTTTAACATTTAAGGAGCCATTTGCCAACCCTCACAAATCCCTCCCCAATCCTCATTCCCATCTGGGGAATCTTTTCCCAACGATGGAAGATGCCATGTCAGAGGTTTGCTTGATTGAATTGATTATCAGTGTTTTAGGCTAAAAAACAAGGCTGGCATTTTTATAGCGATCAAACGGCAAGTGATAATGTAAAACATCCAACCATGCGCGTGAAATTATTTTTCTGGCTTGCCCATCTGTTGGTTTTGGCATCTTGCAGCAGTCCGCAGCAATTGTTTCAAAACCCGCATGCAACTGCTGAGAACCGTTCCATCCTACAGCAATATTTCCGGCCAAAAGAACCCATCATCCAGCCGGGCGACAAAATCACTATGAGTATTTGGGGGCACGAAGATCTGAGCGTTGGCTCGGTCAACAGCGTATGGGATTCCCATGAAGCTACTGGAAAATGGCTCATCGTGGACAACGACGGAGAATTGAACCTCCCACAGGTCGGTAGGGTAAAAGTGGCTGGTTATGATGTCAAAGAAGTCAACTATTTGCTAGAAGAAAAATACAGCCACCTGCTCAAAGACCCCATCATCAATGTCAAAGTGCTCAACCATTACGTGACCGTTTTGGGCGAGGTCAACAAACCTGGAAAGTACCAATTGAGCAATGAGCAGGTTTCTTTGGTAGAAATCATTGGCGATGCGGCGGGGTTGTCCCCTTATGCCAGAGGGGAGGATATAAAAGTTATCCGCAAAGGCGAAAACGAATTGGTCGAGCTATCAGTGGATATGACTGACCTAATGACTTTTTCAGAATACAACGTCATGCTCCAACCCAATGATGTGGTCTATATAGGTGCTAACAAAAAGAAAGGGGCTGATGAGAAACTAGGCAGGGCAACAGCAGCTTCCGCCGTATTGACAGGAATTGCAATTGCCCTCTCCATTTTTTTAAGATAAGGGAATTGGCAAATAACAACCTATATCCCAGTCCCGGAGGGACGACAACTTTTAGCGAGGGATGTGAATCCCTCGAAGAAGAAGTCTTGTTGCATAAAAAAACAACATTAACCTTGGTAAAATGACCTTCAAAAAAGAATTTCAGCAGATCATTCTGCCTTTGTTTAAATCATCGCCCGTGATTATCGGGCTGATGGTTTTGGCTGCCCTCTTGGTAAGGCAGGCTGTCAATTATATGACGCCCGAGTACCAAGCGAACGGGGCAATCAAGATCAATAATCTCAGCTACAGTGAAATGGCTTTTAATCTATTTGATCCGGAAACGGGGGCCATGCCTAAGCAGAGTGAAAATTTCCTTACCGAGGTGGAGGTCTTCCAAACCAAAGATCTCATTAGAAAAACTTTAGAAAACCTTGACTGGGAATTAAGCCTTTACCGGGTAGGCAAGTTGATCACGGTAGAGGTGTCTGAAGAAAGCCCATTTTCCATTGAATACCAACATTCGGGATTTGAAGTTTTAGACAAACCTTTTTACTTGGATTATCTTGGTAATAATGTGTTTCGATACCGACAGGGAGGTGAGCAGGATTCAGTGGGTTTAGAAGTAATTGTTGGTGAAAAGTTAGAACTGCCCGGCATCCAGTTCACCATTCATCTCAGAGAGGCGTTCCTAAAAACTAAACCGCAAAGTCTCAAGCCTGGTGACCGTTTTGCATTTCAAATAAACAGCCTTGAATCGCTCGTAAAGGCTTGTTCGGGAGAACAGCTATTTGTGAAACCTGTTGAAAAGGACATTTCCATCATCAAGATTTATTTCAACCACGAACTGCCAGACAAGGCACAGGATTTTGTAAACGAACTGATGCGTACCTACATTCAGGAGGGTCGCGAGAGCAAGCAGGATCAAGCCGACGAGACCCTCGCCTATCTGGACTCCCAGATCAATGATGTTAAATACAAACTGCAAAACGCTGAATCGGAACTGGCCTTTTTCCGAACCAGCAACCACATGGTGAACACTACCCTCGAAACAGATGCGACCTTGAAAGAACTGATCCAGCTTGATCTGCAAAAATTAGATCTGGAAATGAAATATTCAGAGATAGAGCGGTTGCAAGCGCATCTATATTCTGGGAACGAACTGAGTGATTTTTCCCCAAATTTTGCAGCATTGCAAGACCCTATTTTTAGGGAAAGCTACCTGAAGGCTCAACTTTACGAAGTGGAGCGCAAAGATTTGTTGCAAAAATATACCCGTGATAACCCAGCCGTGGCCAACCTCGATGAAAAAATGAGGGAAGCCCGGGCGTTTCTCAACGAGAGTGTTATTTCCACCATCAATAACCTAGCGGAAAAAAGGGGCGAAGTGGATGCAACCATCGACAGAGTAGGCACCCGCATAAAAAAATTCCCTGAGAAAGAACGCTTCCTTGTGGTGCTGGAAAGGGAAGTGAATCTCAACGAAAGCATTTACAACTACCTGATGCGGAAACGGACTGAACTGGCCATTGAAAGCACCTCCGACCTTAACCCGCATAAGATCATTGAACATGCCGAACGCCCCTCAAAAGTTGCTTCCCCCAACAAGCCACTTTTGTATGGACTTGCCATTTTTCTGGCACTTTTGGCGGGAATGGCCTATGCGTATGTACGCAGCTATTTCAAAGACAATGTGAACAGCAAAGAAGAACTCCAAGCACTGCCCGCTTCGGTATTGGGCGTTGTTTATAGAAAAAATAAGGGTGATGAAGATGGGTTTTCTTTAATTTCTGGTTTGATAGCTGGAATAGAAAAACTATCGGCATCTTTTATTAAGAATCAAGGTAAATTGCTGGTGACAACTTCCATGCTTCCAGGGGAGGGCAAGTCGTTTACCTCCACAGAAGTGGCAAAGGGGTTTGCCGCAGCTGGAAAGAAGGTACTTGTTGTGGATATGGACATCCGAAAACCGACGCTCCATCATAACCTTGGGGTACAAAATACGGCTGGCTTTTGCGACATCCTCGAAAAGAGGGTGTATGCCCTCCATGCTATTCAGGAAACAGAGCATGAAAACTTATACGTACTGACAGCAGGCCAATTGCAATCAAAAAATTTTGCGCTGCTTTTCTCTCGCCGTTCGCTTGATTTTATTTATGATTTTCGCTGGCATTTCGATGTGGTCATAGTGGACACCCCGCCCGTCGGCCTTTTCGAAGACAGTCTGCCCATCATGAATGAAAGCACCGCCAACCTTTTTGTGGTGCGGGCAGGATACACTAAAAAAAGGATGCTCGGAATTATCAGCGATTGGATCAGCGAAACAGGAGTACCCAATCTTCATCTCGTTTTGAATGATAAAAAATCCAGCTCAAAAGTGCCTGGATACAAATCTTATATTAAAAATTACTACGGCTATGAAACCAATATGGGATATGCCTGAGTAGCCCCACCATCCATACCATGACCAAACATTTTACTTCCGGCAAAGTACTCGTTCTATTCGATCAAGCACTTGTTTCGGGTGGCAATTTTACGCTCGGTGTATTGTTGGCACGTTACCTTGGGGTAGGGGTGTTTGGCGAATACTGTTTGTTGTGGATGGGGGTAATGTTTATTCTGAGCCTGCACCAATCATTTATGACAAAACCACTGATGTCGCTATTCGCAGGCAAAAAGAGATCAATGCAAACGGCTTACATTCAATCACTTAGCTTGCTTCAAATTGCTATTTCGGCCAGTGTTGCAGGGATGGCTGTAGTAGCATATTTTATTGTTAAAATGATGGGGGCACAGGCTGCATGGACTCTTTACCTGCCCTTGACAGGTTTTCTCGCAGCGATGTACTTGCTACAGGATTTTTTGAGAAAAATGTTTTTTGTGAAGCAACAGTACCAGCAGCCATTGTTCATGGACATAGTGTTGTATGTGCCTTTGCTGCTGACGTTGATTGTCCTACATTCTTTAGACAAATTGGATCTCGTTTCGGTACTGTTAACCATGTCGGTTATGTATACCATCAGTAGTGGATTCGGGTTTTTCATTAGTCGTGACAGCAATCAAGGTACTAACACAGCCGAATGTACCCCAAAGCCACAAGGTCAATCGTGGAGCAATTTAGAACAAACAAAACTTAATAAGAAGGAGCATTTCAAAAAAACCGTTAACGAACATTATCACTATTCTTTTTGGTTGTTGGGCACTTCGCTGGTACAGTGGTTTTCGGGGAATTTCTTCCTTATAGCCGCTGCCAGTGTGTTAGGAACTGTAGCTGTTGGTGCGTTACGTATGGCACAGAACATGGTTGGGCTGTGTCATGTGCTTTTCCTCGCTATGGAAAACATCATTCCAGCGGAGGCTGCCCAGCACTTTTTTCACAATGGGAAAAAAGCTATGTTCAACTACCTGAAACGGGTTGCTCTTTGGGGAAGCTTTCCTGTTTTGCTGCTTCTTGGAGTGCTGACCTTGGCATCCCCTTTGCTGATTGGCTGGCTGTATGGTCCTGAATACCAGCCTTATGGCTACCTCGTTGGGGCATATTCTTTGCATTACCTGTTTGTCTACATTGGCTATCCTTTGCGTTTTGCGCTGCGGACATTGCACCATACTTCCCCCATTTTTTTTGCCTATTGCCTAAATGCTGTTTTGAGCCTCCTGGTAGCTTTCCCAATAGTGGACGGCTGGGGATTGGGGGGCGTCATGGCAGGTTTGATCGGCACACAGGTGCTGACCTTGACGGTGTACATTTATTTTTTGAACCATAAAAAACTAAACTACCACAAGCAATATGAAAATCATCCACGTAGTACTTGGTAAGGCTAACCCTGAACGAATGAACGGGGTGAATAAAGTAGCTTACCAATTGGCCAAAAACCAGCAGGAGCTGGGACATGATGTTACTATATGGGGCATCGCCAATACCTTAGAACACAACTACCCAACCCGGAACTTTAGGACCAGACTGTTCCACCAAACTGACTCTATTTTTCACTTTGAGCAAGTCATTGCAAAGGAGGTTTGGCATCTACAGCACAGGATAATATTCCACTTTCACGGTGGGTTCATCCCCATTTTTTATCCCATATCAAGATTGTTGAAAAAAAGGGGCATCCCTTATATCTACACACCTCATGGCTCGCTGACCAAATGCGCCATGCAGAAAAACAAGTGGCAAAAGAAAGCGTATTTTTCTATATTTGAAAAAACGTTGGTCAAAGATGCCAAAGCCGTCCAATTGCTTGGCGATCAAGAGTACACCGACATTGACCAACTTGTCAGCATAAACCATAAAGTGTTGATCCCCAATGGGATGGATGTGGAAGAACTTCCCCAAGATCTCCGTCATGATCCCAACCAAGAGCTTGTGTTCAACTTTTGCGGCAGGCTCGACCGCTACTACAAAGGCCTCGATCTGATGCTCGAAGGGTTTTCCCTTTTTATAAAAAAAGGTCGCCGCGCACGGCTCGACCTCATCGGCGACGGCAGAGATCGTCGGTATTTAGAAGGGCTTGCCAAACAATTGGCCATTTCTGACCGGATCGTTTTTCATGGTGCCAAATACGGCGACGAAAAATACCACCTTATGGCACAAGGCGATGTATTCCTGCACACCTCTCGGACGGAAGGCTTCCCCATGGCCGTTTTGGAAGCAGCTGCCCTTGGCTTGCCGTGCCTTACCAGCGAGCCGACCAACATCAATCACTTCATTAGAAAATACAATGCGGGGTTTCCATTGGGCAGTTGCCACACGGCTGATAGCATTGGTGAACACATGGAAATGGCCTACCATTTTTTCCAAAAAAACAAGTTGAAGGAAAAAGGGCAGAACGCTCGAACAATGGTCTTACAAGCCTTCGATTGGAAAAATATCTGTCAGGAGCTGGTGGGTGTGTATGAGGCATAAAGTAAGTACAAGAGGCCTTTCATTCCCTTCCCAATTTGGGAACACAATCTAATATTTAGATGATATGTCAAAAATATATGCTTCGTATTGAGTTGATTTACAGTTTTTTATAAAAGGGTATGTTTTTGGTTTTTCCCAAAAAAAACAAATAGAATGAACTGGTCTATATATAGCAATTTCCAACTGCTGTCTAGAGTACGCCCTATTTTTGGGCTGGTATCCTTTCTGGTTTTAGGTTTTGGTTTTCAAAAGGCAAATGCGCTGAACCCAGGCGATGTGACCATTGAAATAAAGTCAGGGCCTGCGTTTCTCCTCGATAAAAACAACCCTTGTAGTGGGCCACAAGCAGTTCATGTAGCTTATCAAATATGCAATACAAGTGGTTCTACACTTTCAGGGCTGACGGCTGATCTTACCAATTTGAGCAGCGGCTTCTCCTTATTGAATGGACAAGTTGTTTCGCAGAACATTGGCACCTTGAGTACTGGGGATTGTGGAATGGTATTCTGGTACGTGGGCTATCCCTGCTCATCCGGTCAAACAACCAACCTCACTGTTACTGTGGCCGACGACAATCCGGGTGCTGTAAGCAGTTCCGATAATGTAACTACGACTACCAACCAACCTACCCCTTCAGGCAGCTTACTCGAACCATTGCCTATCCCCGCCTCATCAGGACCAGAAGATAGTACTTGGGTTGATGTGGAATACAAGTATGGCAATGTGCCAGCAAATGGAGAGATATATTTCCAGCCCGGTGGCAACTTGGACTATGATGCAGCATGCTTGCAGTTGGTTGGGTTGGAAGTCCAAGATTCAAATTTTCCAAGTATTCAAGCAGGAGAAGATAGTGGTTTATACTTTGTGGTTCAACAAGCAGGTGGAGGTGGCGGAAATTGGCTGACGGTCAGGTATTATTTTATTGAAAAATGCAACAATTTTACAACCACCCTCGCTCCTTACTCTGCTGCAACATCAGGTAATCAGGTGAAATATGCCGCTAATTACAGTGCCATTGTAGCTACTTATCCTGACGACTTCCAATCTGCCGGATATCTTTGTTTCAATAACCCTGATGATTTTGCTACCCAGATCAATGGCACAGGCATTGGGTTGGAAACTTCCGGTGATAATTGGGGGGCGAGTTGGGGCGACTATGATGGCGACGGCTATCCCGACCTATTTGTAGCTACCTACGATAATACCCAACCAAACGAACTCTACCATAACAATGGAGATGGGACATTTACAAAAATCACTTCAGGACCTATAGCGACTGACATTGCCACTTCTTCTGCCTCTTCATGGGCAGATTATGACAACGATGGCGACCTTGACCTGTATGTTGGCAACAACATTGGGAAACCGAATTTTTTATACAGGAATGAGGGGGGAGGAAATTTTACCTCTATTCAAAATGACCCTGTGGTAAGCTACTTGGGCTACTCACATGGTGTGAGTTGGGCAGATTACGATAACGACGGTTTCCTTGACCTTTTTGTGGCTACCTATTGGGAAACTGCTTTTAACAAACTTTACCACAACAACGGCGACGGGACATTTTCAGAAGTCACCAATAGCCCCATTGTGAATGAAGCTGCAAAAACCATTACAGGTGTATGGGGCGATTACGACAATGACGGCTTGGTGGATCTATTTGTGGTGAATATGCATGACAACCACAATAGCCTGTACCACAACCTCGGTAACGGGAATTTTCAAAAAATCACATCTGGGGCCATTGTCAGCGACGGCGGATGCAGCGTTGGAGCAAATTGGGGTGACTACAATAACGATGGTTATCTTGACCTATTCGTGGCCAATGCTTCCAATGAGGCCAATTTTTTATATCAAAATAACGGTAATGGCACCTTCTCTAAAATCACTTCAGGCAGCATCGTGACTGACGTAGGCCATTCCCACGGCAGCGCTTGGGCGGATTATGACAACGATGGTGATCTCGACCTTTTTGTGGGAGATGATACAAAAAACAATGCTATTTACAGAAATAATGGAGATGGGACATTTACTTCATTGGACAATGAAATAACCAATGATGGTGGCCTCTCTTTTGGTAGTGCCTGGGCTGATTTTGATCAGGATGGCGACCTTGACCTCTTTGTGGCAAACCGCCAAAGCACTGAAAATTTCCTTTATGAAAATACAAAAGGGAATTGCAACAATTGGTATGATGTAAAACTGACCGGGACCAATTCAAACGCTTCTGCCGTCGGTGCAAGGGTCACTGTGACGGCCACTATCAATGGACAGACCGTCACCCAAGTGCAGCAAGTGAGTTCGCAAACAGGAGGCGGTACAGGCGGACAAAACGAACTTTCTCTCCATTTTGGTCTGGGCGATGCGGCTGTTGTTACGTCCGTTGTGGTGGATTGGCCTTCTGGCTACCAGCAGGTTTTATCCAGTCAAGCTGTAAATAGCGAATACACTGTTACCGAAGTAAACGGCTCTGAAGTATGCGGCACTGTTTATTACGATGCCAATGGCAATTGTACCCAAGACAATGGCGAGAGTGGAATCCCAGGTGTCAAAGTCGAACTCACACCTGGCAATATCACAGCCTACTCTGATGCCGATGGCAATTATTCTGTTTTTGCAGGAACGGGCAATTATTCCATTCAGGCCACTCCAGGGATCAATTGGGCGGCCTCATGTTCTTCTACTTCATCGGTGAACATTACCGGGCTTGGCAACCAATATTGTGGAATTAGCTTTAGCCAAACGGCTTTGTGCGCCCAGCCTGACCTTTATTCGGAGATAGCGACAACTGCCCACCGCATTGGCACCGTTAATCTTATGGTGGTCAATTATGAAAACCTGGGTGCTGCCAATAGCATCGATACAGAACTTTCGGTCAGTTTGCCGACTCAGATCAACCTCCTTTCAAGTTCTCTTCCCTATGATAAATTTGTAGGAAATGAGGCCACTTGGCAATTGGGCGATTTTGAGCCTAACGCAAAAGGGGCCATTTATCTCACCTATGAGGTTCTGACCAGTACCCCTATCGGGACAAGCCTTACTGTGACATCCAACCTAAATTCAAGTGACAGTGAATGCGACATTGCCAATAACGTTTATGTGGAAACGTCCCCTGCCGTTGCTGCTTTTGACCCGAACGACTTGTTAGTGAGCCCAGAGGGACGTGTCCGCAAAGAAGGGTGGCTACACTATAAAATCCGTTTCCAAAATGTTGGCAATGCCACAGCATCTCAGGTAAGGGTAGAAGACATCCTTCCTCCGGAACTCGACCTCAATACCCTTGAACTGGGCACGGTGAGCCATACCTACAAATTTCAGGCAGATGGCCGCCACTTGGTTTGGACTTTCCCCAATATCAACTTGCCGGATAGCATCAGCAATGAACAAGGTAGCCACGGTTTTATCACTTTCCGCATTAAACCCAAAACGGACATGGTGGAAGGAGATCGAATATTGAATCAGGCTGTTATCTTTTTCGACAACCTAAACCCTGTGAAGACCAATGTGGTAGAAAACATTATCAGCAATGGTCAACAAAACCATAAAGGACGTCGCAGTTTGCCGTTACTTATTCACCCCAACCCAACATCGGGTGATGTGAAGGTGCTGGCGCAGGAAATGAATCTGGAACGTGATGCCTATTTTGTGGAAATGCAGGTGTTCGATTTGTCATTCAGGCCAGTTTTAGAGAAAACAAATATACAGATGCACGTCTTGCAGCTTTCACTCGATGGTTGGCCTTCGGGTGCATACATCATCCGCGGCATGGACAATAAAGGTAGGCTTTATACAGGGAAGGTCATAGTTGCTGAATGATAAAAAAGGTACTACTGTCCTGTCTTTTAATCTTTCCCATCTTGGGAAAAAAATTCCAAAAAAAGAAACAAGTTTTGGACGGGTATGTGCTAACTGATTGAAGTACAAATGGTTAGCTTGTTATTGTTGTTGGCATTTTTATAGGTGTATGAAGGAAGTGATAATGTAATATTTTTCTGATGTACCGTAGCCAGACATTGTTTTACTCGCTCATCCTCATATTGACCCTGAGGATAACAAGCTATTTTACCCTTTTTCCCGATTCGCTCGCCCTGACCCAAGTAGTGAAGGCGGGACTGCGTGTGACCTTGACCATCTTAGCATTTATACTCCTTAAATCCCTGCGAGAAAAATTCAAGGGGCACGTGTTTTCGTTTTCAAATTTGACTCCTTTATTGCTTTACTGCTGCTACCTCTTATTGGGGTTGTTGTCTGTTTTTTGGGCATCGCTCCCTTCTTACGCCATGCTTCAGTTATCTATGATCATAGAAGCATTGTTCTTTGCATGGTTCTTTGTCCAACTCGCTGTTTTTTACAATGCCGTTAGCGACAACCACGCACGGTTTTCCAAACTGTTCGGGAGAACGGTGCTGCTGGTTTCTATTGGTTTCCTCATAGGTGCTGCAGTTGACCCCGACCAGTTTTATCGCCTAACGCATGGCGGAGAAGTTTCCCGTCTCGGAGGTTTCATCATCAACCCCAATGAGCTGGGATTATTGGTTGTATTGGGTGGGGTAATGGGTTATGTCGAACTGCTTCAAAAGCGCCATATACGCATCAATATCTTGGTTATAATATTTAGTGTGGCGGTGCTGTTGCTCACCAAGTCACGATCATCTTTAGCTGCTTTTTTGCTGGTGACTGGAATTTATATTTTACGGACTGGGAACATGAAAGTCGTTGCCTTGTCTGTTATTGGGGTAGTATTAGTCTTGCCTTTCCTCGTTCAAACGATTATTATCAAACAAGGCGACCTTCAAGAGGTGTTGAGTTTTACTGGGCGGTTGCCCTTTTGGTCTGACCTTATCAATATCGGCTTTCCCCAACGGCCACTTTTGGGCTATGGGTTTATGTGCATTGCAGAGGGGGATTATTTTCACAGTATTCATTCCTATTCTGCAAAAATGACCCATAATTCTTTCATACAAGTATTGCTTAACCTCGGATTGGTCGGTGCACTTATCTGCTTATTACAATTAGCTGCTACGATAGCCGCCATCATTAAAAGCAAAAAAAGGAATTTGAAATGGCTGGTCTTGATGATGCTGGTACCCTTAACGGTCAACTCGCTTACTGAATTTGGCATTTTTGGTGAGTCGAATTATGGCATTCAGATATACCATTTCATCATTTTGTTTTTTGTTATTGAGGTGGTGTCGGTTCAAGATTTTGCAAATACAAGTACAAATAAAGTTAAAGTAGGTGCTTGATATTTTATAAAAAAATGGCTACCCAATATTTATGTTATGAAAACAATTTCAAATAACGACTTTGGTATATTGGCAAAAATTTTCTTCCCCTCCAATAACCGCCTTTTTTTTTATTTTAATGATAAATGTAAAAATGCAGATGTAAATATACCTGAGGAGCAAAACGTAGTTGCCATATCAGGTCAATTATTCCCCAACACATCGCAATTGAAAAATATAGAAGGCATCATTGCTCTTGGTGCAAAACCATTCCTGCCGGATTTTGATTGCCGGTCATTCCATTTTGTAAATAACCCTGATGGCAGCATCCGCTGGCTTTATCCGTCAGATATTTCCGAACCTGTTTTTTTGAATCTATACAACAGTTCTGGGTGGCGGGGTTTTGTTATTAAAAAAATATTTCAATCTGCTTTTTGGGGTGGTGCGAAAAATTGGATAAAATCGGGAACAGTGCATGTTTTTTATAAAAATAAAATAGTATTGGACGACCTTTTTGAAAAATATGCCATTAACCAATATGCCATTTTTACAGGAACGGCTGGAGATGACAGAAAAACGGTATTAGCTTTAAAGAATAAAAATGGCGCTATCTGGTATTATAAAATACCATTGACACAAAGCGCCGAAAAATTAGTCCAGAACGAACTGTCCACCTTACAGTTTTTGAATGGTTTTTCTTTTAGCAAAATGGATTTTCCACAAGCTGAGGCTATTGGGGATGGATTGATGCAGTCCAGTGTTGCGCAATTGAAAAAATACCGCAATAGCTTTGTGTTGGAGCCTGTTCATTTAGAAGCAATTAAGGAATTGAATAAATACACCTCTGAAATGGTTTGTTTGAAAGACCTGCCTTTCTGGGAAGAATCTTCGCAGAATATAAATGTCCTTGAGGAGCAGCCTGTCCTTAATAATATGTCAGTCAATACAGTCAAAAAAATTATTGAAAGATTAAGAATGTTAAGGGCGAGTATTGACCCGTTCATGGAAATTCCAACCCTCATTGCCCACGGCGATTTTACTCCTTGGAACATGTATCTGGGAAAAGGGAAGCTGTATGTTTATGATTGGGAATTTTCGGAGCGACTGCCGCTGCTATTCGATGCTTTTCATTTTATTGTTCAGTCGGGAGTATTAATAAAACGATTGCCATTTTCAAAAATTGAAGAAGAAATAAAGGCATTGGAAAAAGATAAAATTATTGAAGGGGTATTGGAAAACCAGCCCGTCCATTTTAAAACCTTGTACCAATTATACTTACTAAAAAATATTTCCTATTATATGTTAAAGTATATTCGCCAACATGACCTCCATGAACAGGCGCATTGGTTGTTGGAGGCTTGGGTCGGGCTGTTGCTAAATGCGATAAGCGAATACAAAACCCAACCTATCTAAATATACGGACGTCTATCAGGGGGAATCAAAAACCTATGATTATGAAAAAATATTTTACCTCTTTATTCTTTACTTTTTTTATTTTCAACGGTGCGGTTTTTTCGCAGACAATTGATTTTCCGATAAATAATGCAGTGTGGAAAGAAGTTCAAACGACTATTGCAGGCCCTATAACGCAATACCTTGCTTTGTGCGGTGATACGGTGATCAACGATATTTCCTACAGCAGGTTGGTTATGTTGCAAGTAGATTCTCAATTGCAAGTAACCGACTCTTACTATCAGGGCGGCTTGCGTCAGGAAAACGACTTGGTTTATTTCATTTACGATGGAGCGCCTAATGAGTTGTTGCTTTTTGATTTCAGCTTGGAAGCTGGAGATGAAATCTCCTTATTGATTTTTGGTACTGTAACGACCCGAAAGGTGGACAGCACGAATGTGCGGCTATTAGCCGGGCAAATGCGGAAAGTTATTTATTTTGAGAAAAACCCAAATTGTTATGAACCGCCCGAATTTTGGATCGAAAGCATCGGCAGCAGCTATGGCCTTTTGACCCGTGGCTTAGACCCCTGTTCTGTGTCGGATGCAGGCGGTCAATTGTTGTGCTATGAACATGAAGATGAATATCTGAACCTTACTTTAATCGAATGTTTTTTGCCTGAATTAAATAATTGCAATTTAACCAATGCAACAGATGATGTTTTAAAAAAACAATTAGAAATAATTATTTCCCCAAATCCTTCCTATGGTCATATTTTAATAGATATAAAAAATAAAGAAATTGGCCGAAATTGGAGTGTATCCTTTTTAAATGCTGTTGGCGAAATGGCGGCAGTTGAAATAAATAGAGATGGAAACAAATTCGAATCAAATATTGCCCATTTGCCTTCCGGTATATATTTTATTAAAATAATAAATGAAAAAAATACAATAATGGGAGTGGGGAAGTTTTTGAAAATATGAGTTTGTCTCCCGCAAAGTCTCGCAGAGTTTATTTGAATTTATCTCTGCGAAACTCTGCGTAAAACTTTGCGAGACTTTGCGGGAGACAAACCCTAATTAATCTTCATTTCCACTCCCACCTTCTCAAACAATTCGGTCAACGACATTTGTGCCTCCCGGATGTCCTTCCAGTCTTTCAGGACAATGCCCAGTGTTTCTTCTACCACCGATTTTTCCAAATGGTCAATATGCAATGCGGAAAGTGACATGGCCCAGTCCAATGTTTCGGCGACGCCGGGCGTTTTGTCCAGTTTCATCTGACGGACTTCCTGCATAAAGCGGCATATCTGTTCGCCCAGTTTTTCATCTATGCCCGGTATTTTTTGCCGCACGATTTCCAGCTCTTTTTCAAAGCTTGGATAATCAATCCACAGATAAAAACAACGGCGACGAAGTGCTTCTGACAAATCCCGCATGCGGTTGCTGGTAATTACAGTGATGGGTATGTGGGTTGCCTCCACCACACCCATTTCAGGAATACTGATCTGCCAATCGGAGAGTATTTCGAGGAGGAAACTTTCAAATTCTTCATCGGCCCGGTCCACTTCGTCTATGAGTAGGACGGGCGGCTTGTCACGGGTGATGGCTTTTAACAGGGGGCGTTCCAGTAAATATTTTTCACTAAAAATAAAATCCTCTTTTTCTTCCACGGTGCGGTTTTCCGTTTCCATCATTTTGAGGGCGAGGAGTTGGCGTTGGTAGTTCCATTCGTACAGGGCTTGCTCGGCATTCAGTCCTTCATAGCATTGTAGCCGGATGAGTTCGGTATCGTGCGCCCTTGCCAATACTTTGGCGATTTCTGTTTTTCCTACACCGGGAGGGCCTTCCACCAATAAAGGGCGCTGCAATTGCTGGGAGAGGAAGATGGACATTGCAATGGCCTTGTCTGCTATGTATCCTTGTTCGGAGAGGGCCTGGATGAGTTGCTCGATGGCTTTGTTTTGCATGGAAAAAGAAGGATTATTAGTTTGCCCACAAAAGAACAAAAAATCATTGTTTTATATGGGAGTCCATTTATTGAATTGTCGTCTCCGTAAGGACTGCAATTGCCCATGATGCTGGTGATTTGATAAAAGCTATTTCGGATTCCCTATATTTACCGCCCCGAACACAAACGCTGCTTCCATTTCACAAAACCGGAAACGAAGAATGAGCAAAACCCTCACCTGGCATAAAGTCCTTGACAATCCTGCCGACTTGCCCGAAGGCCGGGTCATGACCGTCACCGCCAACCGCAAAACATTTTGCCTCACCCACCACCAAGGCCGGTTCGGCTGCCTCGACAACAAATGCCCGCATCAGGGTGGTCCTTTGGGCGAGGGTTCTATTGAAAATGGGGTGCTGCGATGCCCCTGGCATGGCTGGGACTACGACCCCCTGACGGGAAAGGTGCCTGGTTATGATGACAGCGTTGCTACCTTTCCTATCGAAGTCAGAACAGACGGCATTTATATTGGATTGGAAGAAAAAAAGCTACACGAGCGCTCGATCAGCGATGTGGTGGCTGAAACCTTGGTGAACTGGGGTTTGGACACTGTGTTCGGCATGATCGGCCACTCCAATCTTGGCCTAGGCGATGCCCTCCGCAGGCAGGAGGCTCAAGGCAACCTGCGCTATTTTGCTATACGCCACGAGGGGGCGGCTTCATTTGCTGCGTCCGCCTATGGCAAATTGACGGGCAGACCAGCAGCTTGCTTTTCCATTGCTGGGCCAGGGGCAACCAATATGTACACGGGGCTGTGGGATGCCAAGGTTGACCGGGCACCGATACTCGCCCTGACCGGACAGGTGGATACCCAAGTGATCGGCACAGGCAATTTTCAAGAACTCGACTTGGTGCAAGCATTTAGCGCAGTGGCCGAGTTTAACCACCGGGTGCATCGAGACAGCAAACATGCCGAACTGGCCACACAAGCCATGAAGCATGCCATTCTGAAAAGGGACGTTTCGCACCTCACGTTCCCCGATGAGGTACAGATCATGCCTGCCCTCAAAGAAAAGGCTGGCTCACCGGAAGAGCGCATCACACCCCTTACTATTTCTCCGCCGAAAGAAAGCCTTGATAGGGCCATTTCTTTTTTGAAAAATGCCAAACGGCCGATCATCGTCACCGGGCATGGCGCCCGCTTTCACATGGATAAGGTGATTTCTTTGGCCGAAGAATTGAATGCGCCTATAGTTACCACTTTCAAAGGCAAAGGGCAAATTTCCGATGGCCATCCGCTGGCTGGTGGGGTGTTGGGGCGCAGCGGAACGCCCATTGCTTCTTGGTTCATGAATGAATGCGACCTGATGTTGGTGTTCGGCGCTTCCTTTTCTAAACACACAGGGATGACGCCCAAAAAGAAAACCATTCAAGTGGATTTTGATCCAATGGCTCTCAGTAAACATCATAAAGTAGACTGTGCTGTGTGGGGTGAAATCTCCGTCACGGCTGGCCTCTTGCTGAATGCATTAAAAGGCCAAACCAACACCATTGATCAAAGACAAGAAATTACTGAACGCTGGAAGATTTGGAGGGCTGAGAAACAACGACGCTTGCAGGAGGAAAGAGGCAAAGGAATTAGCTCCATAGCCATCTTTGATGCGCTGAACCGACATGCACCAGAGAATGCAGTCATGTGTGTGGATGTGGGCAACAACGCCTACTCCTTTGGCCGCTATTATGAAAGCAAGGCCAACAATTCTTTCCTCATGTCGGGCTACCTCGGTTCTATCGGATTTGCGCTGCCTGCTTCGATGGGAGCTTGGGCTGCAGTGAAAGGGGAGCGTCCTGTGATTGCCGTAGCAGGCGACGGCGGGTTCGGGCAATACCTGGCTGATTTTACGACTTTGGTGAAATACAATATGGACATCAGTGTGATTATTTTAAACAACAGTGAGTTGGGAAAAATATCGAAAGAGCAACGGGCTGGTGAGTTTGATGTCTGGAAAACAAAACTGACCAATCCGAATTTTGCAGAATATGCCAAGTCCTGTGGTGCTCTTGGCATCCGGGTAGAGCAAAAAAAAGATTTGGATGCAGCCTACCGCAATGCCTTTGAACACAAAGGCCCTGCATTGGTAGAGGTGATGGCGGATGTGGCTTTAATATAAATGCTTTTGGCCATTGGCTATTAGCCAATAGCCATTAGCTAATGACCAACAGAAAAAAATGGCAGAGGTAATTGTTTCTATTTTTTATTCTTATTTCATTTTCGGATTCCTGTTCGGTCTTTGGTTTATTTTCAAAGGTGTGCAAAAATTGGACGATGGAATGGAAGGTGCAAAAATTGGACTGCGTTTATTGTTACTGCTGGGAACAATAGCTTTGTGGCCATTAATGGCCAGAAAATATGCAAAAAGAAAAAAATGAATAATAGGTAAATTTCTCCCGCCACAGATTTTACGGATTAACACAGATTAATTCACGGATAAAATTTTTATCAAATAATCCGTGAAAATCCGTGGCGGGAGAATAATTGTAAGCTGATAGCAATTTAGAGAATATGCAACCCGCTTTAAGAAGAAGACATCGAATAATGTGGATAATATTGGCCATTGTTTTGCCGATATTATTTATCATCGCCATTTTAAATATTCCCGAAAAGGTAACGCAGGAAAAATTATTTCAAAAAGTAGAGACTTTAAATTAGGGATATTGGGTATTAGGTATTGGCACTAATATCCAATACCTAATACCTAATACCCAATATCCAATACCTAAAAAAATGAGTGTCAGTTACGCACCCGTCTTATGGAACCGCCAAAAGAAATTGTATGACCGGGTCATGCTCGGAATGGTCATGCTGTATTTAATTTTATTTATTGGGGCGCAAATTATTTTTTTTCCTGAAATAACAATAGAGACTTTAATTATCAGAGCGACTGGAACCTTGGCTTTTTTAATGTTGCATATTATTTTGTGCATTGGCCCATTGGCTCGCATCAATGAACTTTTTTTGCCACTTCTTTATAATCGACGCCATTTAGGTGTGACCATGTTCATTATTGCATTAATTCATGGCATATTTAATATTATCCAATTTCATGTTTTGGGGAATGCAGACCCGCTGGTTTCGCTTTTTACGGCCAATGGGCATTATGGATCGTTTGTAAATTTCCCTTTCCAAGTACTCGGTTTTTTTGCCTTGTTGATTTTATTTTTAATGGCTGCCACCAGCCATGATTTTTGGCTAAAAAATTTAAGCCCAAGGACGTGGAAGTCCATGCACATGATGGTTTATGTGGCGTATGCATTGCTGCTCATGCATGTTTTGTTGGGCGTAATTCAATTGGAAAAATCAGCAGGGTGGATTGGTGTATATGGTATCGGAATGGCTGTGGTTATTGGCCTTCACGTGATTTCAGTGTTTAAAGGGAAAAATAATAAAAATCATGGAGGGGCATTAGAAGAAAATTTTGTCGAAATATGCAGCGTGGATGAAATTGAAGATAAAAGAGCAAAAGTTGTTTTATTTAATGGCGAAAATATAGCCGTTTATAAATACGATGGAAAAATATCGGCAGTCAATAATATTTGCCGTCATCAGCACGGCCCATTAGGGGAGGGGAAAATAGTGGACGGATGCATTACCTGCCCTTGGCACGGCTATCAATATTATCCGCACAATGGGCAGTCGCCGCCCCCGTTTACAGAAAAAGTGGAAACGTATGATGTGAAAATTATAAATGGGAAAATATATGTCAATCCAAAACCATATCCAGAAGGAACGGAAAGGCCTGCGGCGGCGATTGGGAATTAGTATATTATTAGTTAATTGGTACATTGGGCACTGATTTTTTTTAATTGTTACGAATTTAAAACATGGAAAATAATAAAAACGATTTTTATATAGGTTGGCAAGATACTGCACCGGATACTTATGCCAATAAGGCAAAGAAATTTATATGGGTAGTTTTGCTAATAATTCCATTGGTTGCGTTGCTGTTGGTGCTAACACAAGAAGGCTTTGAAGACTCCAATTTTGAATTTGGAAAATTGACAGAGATAGAAGGTTTTATGGTATATGATCCGACGCCTATGATAAAGACTTTTGAATCAGATGGAGTTAAAAGTATTTTACTGGTTGGATTTGGAAAAATGGGGGCTGAGAATGATATTGCTGAATTTGAGAATATAGAAAACATTGATTTAGAAAATAAATCCATTAAATTAAATGGCACTTTAATTTATCATAATGGAAAAACCGTATTGGAGTTAACGGAAGGGAAAAGTGCTTTTGTTGGTACGGGAGAAATGGAAAAACAAATTTCGCCGCTCAAAAAAGAATTTGGATATGTAACGCTGCGTGGTGAAATTTACGACCCTAAATGTGCTTTCGGCGTCATGAAACCCGGCTATGGAAAACCCCATCGCTCTTGTGCCGTACGCTGTATATCTGGTGGCATCCCACCTGTTTTAAAAATAGAAAATAAAAAAGGCGAAAAAAATTATTGCTTGCTATTAGGGAAAAATGGAGAACCAATAAATGAAGAAGTATTAGAGTATGTGGCGGATCAAGTGCAAATATGTGGTTACCTCGAACAGCAAGACGACTGGTTGGTGCTACGTGCCGATCCGGTTGAGGATATTATCCGGCTGAAACCGCACTGGATGGAAGGGAGTTTGGCGATGTGTATTGAATGAGTTTCCCAGCCCTCTGCGGGAAACCAAACACCTCTGCGGGAAACCCTATTCCATTCCTTTGATAATCTCCACAGTCCGCTCCAACATCTCCTCCGTAAAATCAAGGTGTGTTACAAATCTGACCGTGGACGGCCCAAATGGGGCAGCATTGATGCCTTTGTTTTTTATTTTTCCCAAAAACTCTTCCGCCGTTTGTGGGGCAGCCAAATCAAAAATTACAATGTTCGTCTGCACTGGACGAACCTGCTCCACCCAAGGCATTGCTGCCAGTGTTTCGCCCAATACCTTTGCCCGGCGGTTGTCTTCTTTTAGCCGATCCACATGGTGGTCAAGCGCATAAATGCCCGCGGCGGCGAGATAACCTGCCTGTCGCATGCCTCCACCCATTACCTTCCTGATACGCCTTGCCTTTCTGATCAAATCGGCAGAACCAATGAGCAATGACCCAACAGGTGCGCCCAACCCTTTTGACAGACAGATAGAAATGCTATCGAACAGTTCACCAATGTCTGCTGTGTTTTCCCCAGTTTCTACCAATGCATTAAAAAGCCTTGCACCATCAAGATGAAGCACCAGTCCCCTTTCCTTGCAGAGTGCGGCAATGGGGTGTGTTTCTTTCAAAGTATAGTAACTGCCGCCACCTTTGTTAGCCGTATTTTCCAAAACCACCAAACGGCTCAAGGGCAGCCAGTCATGGACGGGTTTGATGGCTGCTGCCACTTGATCAGCAGTGATTTTTCCATTTGTTCCTTCAATGAGGTTGATGCCAACGCCTGAGTTATAGGCATAACCTCCTGTTTCATATTGATAGACATGAGAGTAGTGGTCACATATTACCTCATCCAGGGGTTGGGTGTGGGCCTTGATGGCTATCTGGTTGGTCATGGTGCCGGAGGGGCAGTAGATAGCAGCTTCTTTTCCAAATAGGGTAGCAGCTTTGGCTTCCAGGGCATTGACGGTGGGATCTTCGCCGAACACATCGTCGCCTACTTCGGCAGCCATCATAACTTGGAGCATGGCGGGGGTGGGCTTGGTAACGGTGTCGGATATCAGATTGATTTGCATGATAATGGAAGGATTTGCGATTGATTCGCCCAAAGGTAGAAAGCTGTTGAATCTTTAAATAGATTGATTCCAAAATTCTATTGCGAATAGTTTAATATCAAATATGGCTTTGATTTTGATCCTATACTTTTAAATATTTATGTATTCAAATGGGTTAATCACTTTTTTGAAAGTGTTTATTCCAAATTATCCCCTCTCACAAGCTGGCCTTACTCCCTACTTTCAACATTACCTCCTCACAAGGCTTGAAGAACGAGCTGTTTTATTTATTCACTTCAAATTTTTGAAATTATGAAAATCAGGACGATTTTTATCATGGCAGGGTTGGTAACCTTGTTTGCTGCCTGTCAGCAAGACTTAGCGGTCGATACACCTTCTGTTCAATTGGACGATGAGTTGGCACAAATTATCAAAGAAGCTTCTGATGGGGCGGGGGTGTCCCATTTTTTGTTGCCTTATTCTATGGAAAGGTCTAAGATACCGCAAGATCCGAACAACCCTCTTACAGAAGAGAAAATAAAATTGGGAGCATTGTTGTTCCATGAAACAGGATTGGCTTTGAACCCAATGCACGCAGAAAATAAGGGCAATTATAGTTGTGCTTCCTGTCATTTTGCAGGCGCTGGATTTCAGGCCGGCCGCCATCAGGCCATTTCCGATGGAGGAATCGGCTTTGGTATAAACGGCGAAGGCCGTATGCCTAACCTTGAATACGACCTATCTGAATTGGACGTGCAGCCTGTACGCTCACCTGCTGCACTCAATAGTGCCTACCAAAAGGTGAACTTATGGAATGGCCAATTTGGCGCTACCGGCCCTAATGTTGGCACAGAGGCTGAATGGACACCCGGAACGCCAAAGGAAAAAAATAACTTGGGATTTGAAGGTGTTGAAACGCAGGCGATTGCTGCACTTGAGGTCCATCGTATGGACATGAATGAATTCGTTTGCCAAGACCTCGGTTATGACGAATTGTTTGATGAAGCTTATCCAGATGTACCAGAGTCAGAACGTTATACGAAGGTGCAGGCGGGGTTGGCGATCGCTGCTTATGAGCGAACGCTTCTGCCGAACCAAGCGCCATTTCAGTTATGGCTGCGTGGCAATTTCAGTGCGATGAGGGATCAGGAAAAAGAAGGGGCCGTACTGTTTTTTGGAAAAGCAGGATGTGTGAGCTGCCACGATGGACCAAATCTTGCCAATATGGAATTTCATGCCCTTGGGATGAAGGATCTTTACGAAACGCCCGAGGCCAGTTACAATGCTGATAAAGATAGCGAAGCCAACCTGGGGCGGTACAGCTTTACCAAAGTGAATGAGGACAAGTACAAATTCAAAGTACCACAACTCTATAACTTAGCCGATTCGCCTTTTTATGGTCACGGTTCAAGTTTCCGCAACATCAGGGATGTAGTTGCTTATAAGAACAATGGTGTGAAAGAAAACGACAATGTCCCGAACAAGCAATTGGCCGAAGAATTTCAACCACTTGGCCTGACGGAGAGTGAAATAGATGCGATTGCTGCATTTGTTGAAAATGGCTTGCGCGACCCTAACCTCTTACGTTACCAGCCGCTATCTATTCGTTCAGGTAATTGTTTTCCAAATAACGATATTCAGTCAAAGGCTGATCTTGAATGCTATTAGAATTTAGTAAATTGTGATCCTTTGGCTTAAAAGAAAAGGGCGGTGCCGAATTTCGGCACCGCCCTTTTTATTTAGTATAAAAATACCTGGTTCTTTGACAAATCCCGTGGAAGCCACTCAGAATATCAGAGTATTAGGGGGAAAGAAAAATTTTTTCAAAATTTTTCTTTCCCCCTAATACTCTGATAGAGAGGGAGATAAAAAAATAAAAAAATTGAAAATTTTTTATTTTTTTATCTCCCTCTCTTCCTGTTTTTTTTCGCTCCACGAAAATTATCAAAGAACCAAATACCTCAAGCTTATTTTTTGCTTGACATCATTATCAGATGGATTAGGTAGGCTAAAGCAGGGCCGGCCAGCAAACTACCAGGTACATCTGCATTAGTCATTTCATAACCAAACGCAGCAATTGCAATGGCAAACGTGGCGGCCAAACCAAGCATAACATAAACCAATACTTTACCGAAACTGGTTTTGTCAAACGGTAAACCACTGCTAAAAGCAGAAGGAGCAGTACCCATGCCAGCAAACGCAACTTGTTTACGCATTACGAATATCACACCGAACGACAACATAATGATGGTGAAAAGAATCATGCCCCACTGACCCATCGTCGGCACTCCTGCAATTGCACAAATTACCCCATCGCATACATTGCCAATTGTGAGCGGGGTGGCCAAAGGATTGGTAGTACGGTTGAAATTAGCTTCAAATCCAACGAGGCTTTCATGCAGACCATCTAGACGGTACAAGCCTGGAGAAACTTCTGTCAATGCCGTTCCAGCTGGGATTGGGTTCAACGCATTATCATACAGTTGGCCTGAGTTGTAACTTACCAGCTCCCATGTTTCACCTGGGTTAGAGACCACTGTTACAAAATCATGGAAATAAGTGATGTTATTGGTAGCTGGATCTTCAATATTCTCTGGATCGGCACAATCGCAGGGATCAGCGATGTCAGGAAGGCCATCACCGCTTGAATCCACGATGCTGATCTTTGGAGTAATCAAAGTAGTAAAACTGGTTGGGCCAACCCAACCGCTTTGATTTGGGCCGCAGTTGGTTTGTAAAAACACGTCATAACTTGTTCCTTCAGCCAAGCCGCTCAAGGCATAAGGACTGGAAACATTATTCATTGAAACTACAACATTATTGCCCTGTCCAGCACCTGCGGCTGTTACTTCCAAATTTGCTGGGTCACCACCTGGAGTAGTGAAATTGACATTGGCCGATACATCAGTAACATCAGAAATGTTGATGCCGGTTGGAGGGTCGCAAGTAGCGAGAGTAGTAAAATTGTATGGGCCATCCCAAACACTTTGATTTCCGGCTGCACATGCTTTCATCAAATACACATCATAACCAGTATTTGGCGTTAGGCTGGTAAATGTATGTGGACTGGTCACGTCATTGGTCACCGTACCTGAACCTTGTCCGGCACCTGCCGCAGTGATTTCTACGTTGACGGTTTCGCCACCTGCATCAAAATTCACATTGGCAGTTGTTTCCGTTATGTTATCAATGGAAACATTATCCGCAGGATCACATGGAAGCAAGTCTGGATCTGATACACAGATGTTAAAAGGGCCGGTTGCATTATTGCCAAATTCAAATACCCGAATGTAAAGTACTTCCCCTGGAGTTCGTCCTGTCAGGTTGATAAGTGGGAAAAGACCGGGGCCATCATCGTCGTCACATTCTACTTCTGTCAAAGCGCCACAGGCACCAGTATATACGGACATTGCCCAGTCACCTGGGCCACCTGCATCGCTCATTTCAATATTGGCTTTTCCACTGGCGAGCACGGTAAAACTATACCATACATCCTCACCACTGCCAAAAGAACTACAGCCAGGGTTGGGGGATTCACCTGATGCCGTTGCGCTCACATTTGTTCCCATAGTCTGGGTAGTGCAGGTCATCGGTTGTACAGTCAATGTTTCGCTATTGGCGCAGAGATCGTTGGCGGGAGGAGGAGGAGGGGTAGAGACACAGATGTTAAATGGGCCGGTTGCATTATTGCCAAACTCAAATACCCGAATGTAAAGCACTTCCCCTGGGGTTTGGCCTGTCAGGTTGATAAGTGGGAAAAGACCAGGGCCGTCATCGTCGTCACATTCTACTTCTGCTAATGCGCCACATGCACCGCTATATACTGACATTGCCCAGTCTCCGGGGCCACCCGCATCGCTCATTTCAATATCGGCTTCTCCACTGGCGGGTACGGTAAATTTATACCAAACATCCTCACCGGAGCCAAAAGAGCTACAGCCAGGGTTAGGCGTTTCACCTGATGCGGTTGCACCTACATTCGTTCCCATTGTTTGGGTAGTACACCCACCAGACTGCACAGTCAAATTTTCGGCATCGGCGCAGAGGTCATTGGCAGGTTGGGCAAAAGCCATGCTCCCAAAAAAGGAGAACAGCAAAATAAAACAACCTTTATATAAGAGGTTTAAATTAAAAGGTAATTTGCTTTTCATGAGATTTAATTTTATTGTGTTTAAGGTAGGCAAGGCCATGTATTGTTGGCCATTAGCCCTTGTTAAGTAAACTGGTCACTGCTGCATGAGTGTATCCAGTTCGTCTTTTATGGTACTTATTTTATTGACATATTGAGGATGGGCTTGTAAAGTATTTGTGTGAGCTTTTTGCAGAACGTCCTCAACGATTTGGATGATTTTGTCTTTGTGTTCGGCACTCCAAACGAAATCCTGATTTTCGAATTCGTTCAAAACATGTTTGATAAACAAGTTATTGATGTCTTTGTCCAATTCGGACATTGCTCCAAGATCGGCCATGTCTTCTGCTGCTTGGGCCTTCTCGATCAGTAGATCTTTGGCTATGTCACTGGAAACATAATCTTGTGCTTGTAAGCTGTTGAAGGAAAATAAAAATAGGGAAAGAAAAAAAGTAAACAACCATTTGTTAGCAAACGGTTGGTGTGCAAGTAATGAAACTTTCATGAGAATTATGATTTGTTAATGTAAGATTTTGTCGGTCACGTCAAAAATCAAGAGTTCTAAATTTTTAAACATGACCTAGCTGATAGCCTTTTTTACAAAAGGCCGTAAAATTTGCTTTATATCAATTTTACTCTTTTCAAGTCGAAGATTGTCAGCTACCCCATTTGATATATTTAAAAAATACATCTATAAGGAATTGACTGAAAGGATTTTGATTGAATGAGAAGCAGTGCACTTCAATGTCACTTTTAGCAATCGGCAGGGATAAACAGGTTGTTTTTTGTCCAAAAATTTTATTCAAAGCCTGCTCAGTATTAGGGTAAGATGTTCATGGACAACTACCATGATTAAATGAGGAACAAATGTAGTTAACTTTTATTTAAAACAATATATAAGAAGCTGTATTTGTTGTTTGGAAGAAATTGAGAACCAAATGATGGAAATGCATTGTTCCGATGTCATACATTTTCATATGCAATTAACTTACCAAGTTTTAGCTTGTTTAAAGCCGGCCTTTTCATTCCAGTGAGATGCTGGCTTTGACTGTGTAATCATTTAGAAAACCCGGCTTCTTGTTGTTACAAATCTGGAATGGGCAGCTATGGATTTTCCATTTTGCTTTTTCCGCTGATTGGCGCTTGACGAAATGGAATAGGTAAAAGGAGTGTCGGTTCATGGATGACTAAACCATTCCCCAACAGGTTAAAATAATGCAACCACAAGATAAAATCCACTAAGCCCGCCTCCTCTTTTACCTCTTTATTTGCCAATGTGAAATTACCATCAATACATGAAACAAATCATACTGGTCATCCTCCTTTCTTTTTGGGTACTGCCTACCATCGCCCAACAGCACGGCATCATCAACAACGCCGAAAGCCCCCATGTAAAACTTAAAAGCATCGACATCGGCGACTGCAAATGGACAGAAGGCTTTTGGGCGGATAAATTCGAAGTCTGCGAAAAAGCAATGGTGCCCTATATGGGCGAGGTATTGTGCGGCGACGTGGGACATGCGCTGAACAATTTCAAAATAGCGGCGGGCATGAAAGAAGGGAAGCACCAGGGCATGCGTTGGCACGATGGCGATTTTTACAAATGGCTGGAAGCTGCCCTATATGTCTATGCCCAGAATGGGGATAAAAAACTACTGAAGGAAATAGATGAGCATATTGAAATCATCGGAAAAGCGCAGGGCGAGGATGGCTATTTGCAGACCCAGGCGCAACTTCGGGATGATATTGAACGCTATGCTAACAGAAGAAATCACGAGATGTACAACAATGGCCATTTATTTACCAGTGCCTGCATCCATCACAGGGTCACTGGGCAACGGAACTTTCTGGACATTGCCATCAAACAGGCCGACCTCTTATACACCATCTTTTATCCTGACACCAAACACTATGCTCGGTTCGGTTTTAATCAAACGCAGATCATGGGCTTGGTGGAATTATACCGCACCACAAAAAAGGAGAAGTATTTAAAGCTGGCAGAGAAATTCATCAATCGCCGTGGAACGTATGATATGACACATAATACTACCACGCAAGACTACCCGATTGGGGACATGGTACAAGAGCGCACCCCGCTGCGGGAGTCAAGTGAAGCGGTCGGCCATGCAGTGTTGGCTTTGTATTATTATGCGGGTGCGGCGGATGTATATGCGGAAACGGGCGAGCAGGCATTGATAGATGCGTTGGACAGGTTGTGGGAAAATGTAACGGAGAAAAAGATGTATGTCACGGGGGCAGTCGGGCAGGCGCATTATGGCGTTTCGACCAATCGGGACAAAATACAGGAGGGATTTATTGATGAATATATGATGCCCAATATGACGGCCTATAATGAGACCTGCGCCAATGTGTGCAACTCCATGTTCAGCTACCGGATGTTGGGCGTACATGGCGAATCAAAATATGCGGACATCATGGAATTGGTTTTATACAACAGCGCCCTGTCGGGCATCAGTCTGGAAGGTAAGGATTATTTCTATGCCAATCCCTTGCGGATGATTCATAACTCAAGGGATTTTAGTGGAAAAAAAGGTGTGACAGAAACAGCGCATCGGGAACCCTATTTAGAATGTTTTTGCTGTCCTCCAAATCTGGTACGAACGATAGCGAAAGTTTCTGGATGGGCTTACAGTCTTTCGGAAAATGGCGTGGCGGTTAATTTATATGGCGGTAATATTTTGGAAACGAATTTATTGGATGGTTCTAAAATTAAATTGACGCAGGAAACAAATTACCCGTGGGAAGGCTCGGTAAAAATTAATATTGAAGAATGCAAAAAAGAGGCTTTTGAAATATGGCTGCGAATTCCCGATTGGGCAAGCGGCACGGAGGTTTTAATTAATAATGAAAAAATAAAAAAAGAAATAATAGCAGGTAATTATTTAAAAATAAAAAGAACTTGGCGGGCAGGTGATGAAATTAAAATCAATATGCCAATGGAAGCCACTTTTGTCGAAGGACATCCCCGCATAGAGGAAGTCCGCAATCAGGTAGCTGTTAAACGGGGGCCGGTGGTATATTGCGTGGAGTCGCCCGATTTGCCGGAAGGCACAAATATTTTAGATGTTTATATTTCTGGTAATTCGGAATTGGATGTGAAATACCGCCCTGGTTTTTTGGGAGGTGTTTCTACTATTACTGGAAATATATTGCTGCGAAAAGACAAAAAAGAAGGTATGTATCGCAGCCTAAAAAAACCGGAATGGGAAACCATTCAAACGCAATTGGTGCCATATTATGCGTGGAGTAATCGAGGGACAGCGGAGATGACTGTTTTTATGCCGGTGGTGTGGGAAGATTGATTTTTTTTAGTGCAACGCAGATTCTATTCAGTGAGCATCTTTGGGGTACTCGTATAGGCGGGGGGACTTGGCAAAACAGTGGGTGCGGGGGCGGCATGGTGGCGAGCCTTTGTTTTGCCTTGATTTTTTTGTTTCTTTTTTTATCAAGAAAAAAAGAAAAATAAGTTAGAAGAGAAATTCCAAATAGAGAATTTACTTTTTAGAATAGCACTTCTAACATCCCTGCCGGGGGCTTTCTTTTTTTCAGCGAAAAAAGAAACAAAAACGCATGTCAAAAAAAACTCACTCCGCTCAAACAGTTTTTTGACGACCCACTCGCCTATACGAGTACCCAAAGGATGTTCACTGAAATAAAGGTTGGTTTTTTTTGGCCAATATTTTCTTTTAATAAAAAATGGCAGAAATATTTTAACGGAAAATTAATAATTGAAAAATAAAAAGAATAATGAAAATTAAATCAGTTTATTTTTTCTCTATAAATGGGTTTTACCTGTTAGTACTTTCCTCATTTTTATTTACTTCTTTTAAACATTCACCGAAGCCGCCTCCGAAAAAACCAAATATCATCCTCATGCTTACCGATGACCAAGGCTACGGAGATTTGGGTGCACATGGCAACCCTTATTTAAAAACTCCTAATATTGAAAAAATAGGAGAGGAAGGAATGGAGATGACGCATTTTTTCGCCTACCCCAATTGCTCTGCATCAAGGGCGGCGATATTGACAGGTAGGTATCCATATCGCACAGGTGTGACGGCGGTGACGCAGGTGGATCATTTTATGAATACTTCGGAAGTAACTATAGCAGAAATACTGAGTGACAATGGCTACCGCACCGGGATTTTTGGCAAATGGCATTTAGGGGATAATTGCCCGATGCGGCCAACCGATCAAGGATTTCAGGAAGCGTTGGTACATAAGGGTGGCGGCATTGGCCAAGCGGCAGGTCCACCCGGCAATACTTATTTTGACCCTATATTGGAGCATAATAATGTTTCCAAAAAATACAAGGGATATTGTGATGATATATTTACCGATGCCGCTCTGGATTTTATAAGTAAAAAAAACGACGAACCTTTTTTCGCATATTTAGCCACCAACCTTCCGCATTTTCCTCTACAAGTGCCCAATGAAAAAGCAGCGCCATTTAGAAAAATGGGATTGCACGAAGACAATGCGCTTACCTATGGGATGATTGACAATATTGATACAAATGTTGGTCGGGTATTAAAGCGGGTTAAAGAATTGGGCATCGAAGAAAATACCATCATTATTTTTCTTTCCGATAATGGCCCTCGCCATAAAAGGTCAAAAAACGATGTTTATCCCGGACGTTGGGATGCCAATTTGCGAGGTACAAAAACGAGCGTGTATGAATGTGGCACCCGTGTTCCTTTTTTTGTACAGTGGCCGGAAAAAATATCCAAAGGCACTCATACGAAAACAATGGGCAGTGTGATTGATCTTTTTCCAAACGCTACTGGATGCCTGTGAAATTGCACCTCCAGAAAATATAAAAATTGATGGCGAGTCATTATTGCCACTTTGGAAAGGCGAGCCGATTGATTTTAATGACCGGGCTATTTTTACCCAAATGCATTATGGCCCAACGCCTTTTAAATACATGCATTTTTCGGTCAGACAACAACAATATAAATTAGTCGGCCCGCATGATTTTCCGCATGGTATCGTCCACCAACCCACCGACCACGAGTTGAAAAATGTTTTGAAAAACCTTGAACTGTTTGATGTCGAAAAAGACCCAAGCGAACGGGTTAATCTTGCCGGCCAACACCCTGAAATTGTCGAAGCATTATTGGAACAATATGAAAATTGGTTTGATGAAGTAAATGAAGAACGGGATGCAAAAGGAGTTCAAAGAATTTATTTAGGCAGTAAAGCACAACCCCATGTAAACCTTTCCCGATTTGATTGGGGTGGACCTCGGGTGATTTCACGGTTTGATTATGGCGGACCACGGGTGATCGAAGATAATCAATTGGGGTACTGGCAGGTCAAAACGGAGGAAGGGCTTTATGAGGTGATTTTTGATTTACCTGAATTGGAAAAAGATGGAGTGGCTCACCTAAAATATAATGATGTACATTTGACCATCCCCGTAAAAAAAGAGGAAGAAAAAGTTGTTTTTAAAAATGTACAACTTCCGAAAGGTGTCGGAAATTTTCATGCTTATTTAAAAATAAACAGGTTGCCGATTGGGCCTCTATTTGTGGATGTGAAGCGATTGGATTTATGATTTAACGTATTCAAAAATAAACTCGAAAATTAAATTTAAAGTACGGTTTGATTTCCGAAATTTATTTTTAGAATGAAAAGCAAAATTAATGTTCAACAATAAAATAAAACAAGAGCAATTTCGGAAATCTTAATTACCATCGGGGGAGATTTCCGAAATTGTCCTTGTCCAAGTTTTGTGCTTTATTTAAAACCCGTTTTCATATCACAAACAAATTTCGGAAATTAATAGAAGCCTTTTTTTAAAGTCAAATATTCATGTCAAAATCAAAAAATAAAAACAAATCCTTTAATGGATTGGAAATCAAAAAAATCGAATTATTCAAAGTGCCACCCCGTTGGTTGTTTTTAAAACTCACCACAAAAAATGGAATTATCGGTTGGGGTGAACCCGTTGTGGAAGGAAGGGCTGCTACCGTTGAAACGGCCATTCGGGAAATAGAAACTTATTTAATTGGACACCCAGCGAATAAAATAGAGGAATTTTGGCAGATGATTTATCGGGGTGGTTTTTATCGGGGTGGGCCAGTATTAATGAGTGCACTGTCGGGAATAGATCAGGCGTTGTGGGATATAAAAGGAAAAGCACTGGGTGTGCCGATTTATGAATTGTTGGGTGGCGCCGTGCGGGATAAAATGAAAATATATGGATGGGTGCATGGTGACACACATAAGGAATTAGCAAAGGCCGCCAAAAAAAGAATTGCCAACGGATTTACTGCGGTAAAAATGATCGTGACCGATCAATTGGAATGGATTGATGCGCCCTATAAAGTCAATGCTGCTGCTGAAAGATTAGCTGCCGTTAGAAAGGCCATTGGGGATCAATATCCAATAGGTGTGGATTTTCATGGAAGGGTACACAAGGGAATGGTCAAAATGCTGGCTAAGGCACTCGAACCCTACCAACCCTATTTTTTAGAGGAGGCCGTTTTGTCAGAAAATAATGAAGCATTGGGCGCACTCCAATCTTTTACTTCCATTCCCATTGCCACGGGCGAGCGCATGTATTCCCGATGGGATTTTAAAAAAATAATACAGGATGGTCTGGTGGATATTGTGCAGCCCGATCTAAGCCATGCGGGAGGCATTTCGGAAGTGAAAAGAATTGCGACAATGGCAGAAGCGTATGATGTAGCCATTGCCCCGCATTGTCCACTGGGACCTATCTCCTTGGCGGCGGCTTTGCAAATTGATTTTTCCTGCATCAATGCTCTGATACAAGAAACCAGTTTGGGCATACACTACAATGAGGAAATAGAATTGACCGATTATTTAAAAGACCCGAATGTCTTCGGATTAAAAAACGGATATGTTCCATTGCCAACCGCTCCCGGCCTCGGAATTGAAATTGATGAGGAAAAAGTGCGGGAAGCAGCAAAGGTTGGTCATGATTGGAAAAATCCTATCTGGAGAAATGAGGATGGGGCAGTAGCAGAGTGGTGATGGAATATATATAAGGTACTTACTATGAAAAAAGAAAACATTAAGGCTGTATTCTTCAACGATGTAAAATTTATCATCTCAAAAAAATAAAATTAAATATGAAATTAAATAAGGTGAAAATATTTGGAATTCAGATGAATAAAAAAACTGCGGTCAGATGGAAAATATATCTTGATAGAGCTAAGATGTATTTAAACTATATCAATTTCGTAATGATTGTTTTTGTTTTTTTAAACTCAATTAACGATTCACGAATTCGAGAAGTTTTAGATGAAAATAAAATTGTTTTTTATCCATTAGTCATGGTCTTATTTATTTCCCTGTCTCTCGTATTAGGGTTTTTTGATACAAAATTAGGGTTAAGAAAAGAGGAAATGAGAAACAATTCTACAGAGAATCCTGTGATGATGGAAGTTTTGAATCATCTGAAAGAAATAAAAAGCAATCAACAATCCTTATAAAAGATGGACGCCTCAAAAAGAAGCATATGGCGAGGGTATGCGCTTGATTTGTGGCTATGTATGTCCTGTCGAATAATCAATAGAATGAATACTACCAAAACGAATAAACCGACAAAAAAACGCTACGGCATTCTTGCCCTTGTTTTTATTACTGTGGTAATTAATTACATGGATCGTAGCAATATATCTGTTGCTGCATTTGCCATAAGCGATGAGTTAGGGTTGACCACCGTGCAGATGGGATTAATCTTTTCCGCTTTTGCATGGACTTATTCTGCGTTGCAAATTCCCGGAGGGATATTAGTAGATAAAATTCGGCCACGGATTTTATATCCATTGATAATGGCATTGTGGTCAGTTGCTACTTTAGTTCAAGGTTTCATAAGTTCCATCGCTGCCTTTATTGTTTGCCGGGCAGCGATTGGTGTTTTTGAAGCTCCGTCTTATCCTTGCAATAATAAAATAGTGACCAGTTGGTTTCCTGAAAAAGAAAGGGCGAGCGCCATTGCCGTTTATACCTCTGGTCAATTTATTGGCCTCGCTTTTTTAACACCTGCTCTCATTTTAATTCAAAGCTATATGGGATGGCGGGGACTGTTTATTGTCTCTGGAATTATCGGATTATTATGGGCTTTAATTTGGTATTTATTTTATCGGGACCCACAAAACCATCCAAAAGTAAATCAGGAGGAATTAAATTATATTGCAGAAGGCGGTGGACTGATCGATGGCCAAACAGAAAAAAAAGAAAAGCGCCCATTTTCATGGAGCGATTTAAAAGAAGCATTTGTTCATAGAAAATTATGGGGCGTATATATTGGGCAATTTTGCCTCGGCTCCTTATTTATTTTTTTCCTCACTTGGTTTCCGACGTATTTGGTAAAATACCGAGGACTCGATTTTATTAAATCTGGCTTTTTGGCCTCCCTTCCTTTTTTAGCTGCTTTTGTGGGAGTGCTGCTTTCTGGTTTTACTTCCGATGCATTGGTTCGAAGAGGGTATTCCAATGAATTGGCGAGAAAAGCACCGATATTAATTGGGATGCTTTTATCTATTTTTATTATCGGGGCAAATTATACCGACAGTACTTTTTGGATTGTATTTTTTCTTTCGGTTGCCTTTTTTGGAAATGGCCTGGCTTCCATCACATGGGTTTTTATTTCCCTGATTGCCCCCAAACATTTAATTGGATTAATTGGCGGTGTTTTTAATTTTATCGGCGGCCTGGCGGCGGTCATTACGCCTGTAGTGATTGGGTATATGGCCAAGGATGGAAATTTTGAACCAGCTTTATTATACATCGGTGCATTGGCTTTTATTGGTTTTTGCAGTTATTTATTTTTAATCGGTAAGGTGGAACGAATTGAATTGGAAGAAGGGTAAAATGATGTAAGTACAGGTTAAATTTCGCTAATGTCATTTCGGTAATTCATGCTTCATTTGCCAACCAATTCGTAGTTATAATAATTCGTGGTTAAAATAAATTCGTGGTTAAAAACTAAAACCACGAATTTATTTTAACCACGAATTTAGATAACCACAAACCATAAATTAAAAAATAATTCAATGATATTACGAGCCGCCATCCTTTTCTTTTTTGCATTTGCCTTTAGTTGTAATTCGGCAAAAGCACCCACCGAAAATGTCAAGAAACAAAAACCCAATATCCTGTTCATTGCCATCGACGACCTGCGCCCCGAACTCGGTTGTTACGGTTCGAACATAGCCATTACCCCCAATATAGACCGCTTGGCAGCAGGTGGTTTGCTCTTTGAAAGAGCCTATTGCCAGCAGGCGATTTGCAGCCCTTCCCGTGCCAGTTTGATGACGGGCGCCCGCCCCGAAACGACAGGCATCGTTGAGAATTATACATACTTCAGAGATGTTCTGCCCGACATTGTGACCCTGCCACAAAATTTTATTAAAAATGGATATGAGGCGGTCTATTGCGGAAAAATATATCACAAGCCCGCTTTTGCGGATCACGAAAAATCATGGAGCCGAATGCCAGCGAAAATTGATTTGGCTGCACCTAAATTCCCCGGCACGTATGCACTCAAAGAAAATCAGGAAATCTATAAAAAGAACCAGGCGGACATCCGAAAAAAATATGGGGAAGGGGCGACCGACCATTATGCTTTGGGGCGTGGGCCTGCTTATGAAAAAGCCGATGTCCCCGACCATTATTACTTGGATGGATATACGGCAGAAGTAGCGGTCGCTACGCTGAAAGAATTGGTAGCGGATAAAGACAAGCCTTTCTTTTTGGGTTTTGGAATGAAACTGCCCCACCTCGACTGGAAAGCACCAACCAAATATTGGGACTTATACGATCCCGAAAAAATACCGATGGCAGAACATACCGAAGCCCCTGAAAATGGAGCAGCTATGGGGCTTCATGCTTCTTTCGAATTGCGGGTACGGCATGGCATCCCTAAAAGCGGGCCAATAGAGGGCGAGCTGGCCAGAACGCTGAAACATGCCTACCTCGCCAGTGTGAGTTATTTGGATGCACAGATTGGGAAATTATTAAAAACATTGGAGGAAGAAGGGGCGAGGGAAAATACCATTATCATCCTTTGGAGCGACCACGGTTTCCATCTTGGTGACATGGGCGTTTGGGCGAAGGCGACCAATTATGAAATTGCCACTCGTGTTCCCATGATGATTTGGACACCCGATATGCTAGCAGAAAATAGAGGTAAAAAAACGGATGCTCTCGTCGAATTGGTGGATATGTACCCAACGCTTTGCGAATTGGCAGGCATTGAAATGCCCGCACATTTGGAAGGTCAAAGTTTCGCTCCACTTTTGGAAAACCCCCAAATGGATTGGAAATCTGCAGCATTTAGCCAATACCCCAATCCTGCCCTGCGGGAGTGGGCTGCCAATCCATTGACGCAGGGTATGCGGGAAACCTATTTCGGGCCACTCATTGAAGAAGTAGAGGGGCGCATCATCGCACAGATGGGCGAAAAATGGGATCGGGATATGTTTGAAAATGACCTGATGGGCTATACCATGCGGACGGACGAACACCGCCTTGTAGTTTGGAAAAATAAAAAACAGCCAAATGCCGAACCGCTGTTTATTGAATTATATGACCATAAAAATGATCCCAGTGAAACAAAAAATATTGCGGAGGATGAACCCGAATTGGTGAATAAATTAATGGCTCAATTTAATAAAGGGTGGAAGGGAAATTTGGCGGAATTGAAAGGATAAAATGGATTGTATTTTAAATCATAATGTTTTTTAAAATCACCGTATTTTTTAATGGCAATTAATAGCAAGGAATAAAACCATCTGCAACTGCCAATAATTCGTGGTTAGTCTAATTCGTGGTTAGTCTAATTCGTGGTTAGCCTAATTCGTGGTTGCATTCCCCACGAATGTTAAAAACCACGAATTGCTTCACCTCTGAACATTAAGACGATGCAATCCTCCATTATTTGGTGGTGTGAAAGATCAAAAAAGAATATTTGAAAATGGCATTTAAAAAATATACTCAAATATTTATTGCAATAATTATTTGTGCCTCTTTTTTGCAAGATGGAAATGGGCAATCAATTTCTTTTTTAGAAGCCGAAAATGATTTTATAAAAAAGCAAAAGAATTTACGAAAATGGGACTCCCCCGTCATAGCCGATTTAGACCAAGATGGTTTTTTGGATTTGATTTTAAACGACCACGGATTGGGTGTAAGTGTAAGTTGGAACAATAACGGGAAATTTGCCCAACCTTATGATCTGATCATGGGCGATCTGCACGGCATTTCTGTTGGAGATTTTGATATGGATGGAAATATGGAAATGATAATTTCCAGAGGTGGTGGTTCGGGCAGCAATGCACGAAATTCAAAAATGTTTCGGGTAAATCGCCAACGTGAATTTACTGCCCTACCTGATTTTGATGTGCCGTTGGAATTGATGCGTGGCCGCACCGTCAAATTTATGGATGGCGATAATGACGGCGATTTGGATTTATTAAATTTTGCATTTCCCGATAAAGAAAAAAAAGGCGAGAGCGAAAATTATATTTATGAAAACAATGGCAAAGGGCAATTAATACTCGCCTCCACATTGCCGCCCGTGCAGAGAGACGGACAAAAAACTTTAATCACAGACTTCAACAACGACAGGGTTTTCGATCTGTTTTTATACGGCGGCGAGAAGGTGCAGGTATTTAAAGGAAAAGGTGATTTGAATTATGGAGAAGTTACCAATAAAGTACTTCCTTTTGATTTAAAAAACGTAACAGGAATTGTTGAATTGGATTATGACAATGACGGTGATTTTGATCTGTTTCTTACCCGTGGAAAGGAATTTGAAATTGGCGAAAATTTTTACGACCCCGAAACAAAAACATGGGGATTTTTATCCAAACGGGGTAAATCCGATTTTGAAGATATGGAAATTGGGGATGTTTTAAATATCGAAAACTTTCAATCGCAATGGCCTTTCAACGATGCCTTTTATATTGGTGAAACGGGCTATGAATATGAGTTTCCCGGTGAAACACATTCTGGAAAAAACATCCGATTAGTAAATAGCAATGCACTCGGTTTTCCCGATAAAATAAATGAAGAAGGGGGCATCCATATTGGTTATGTCGGCAATAAAAAATGGCGTTTGATCGTGGATACATGGTCGCCCTCAACGGGTGTTTTTCATGGTGTATTATCTTATCCGTCGAGTGAACATACAAAAGGGTTAAATGATATTTTATTAGAAAATAAAAATGGAAAATTTATCGACGTAACTAAAAATGCGAATTTATTTTTTGAGGAACATACGACGGGCGCAGCTGTCGCTGATTTTAATAATGATGGTTTTTCGGATTTAATTATAATTCGCCGTGGCGATTTAATTCACGAAAATAAATCCATTATTTATTTAAATAATAGAACGTCAGGTTTTGAAAAAATAAATCAGCATAATATTATTTCTACCGAATTAGGAGCGATAGGAATGGGCGTGGAAACATTTGATTATAACCACGATGGAAAGGTGGATGTGATTTTGGGAAATGAAAGGGGAAAATGGCATTTATTTAAAAATAATGTGCAAGCATCTAAAAATGCAAATTATATAGTTGTAGAGGTTGGTAATTCACCCAATGAAAAAGCAAGTGGGTTGGGAGCTTTGGTATCTATTAAGTCCTGCAATAAAACACAATTAAAAAGGGTAGGGGCCACCGGGGCAAATTATTCATTGAGCTATAATCATTTTATTCATTTTGGTTTGGGTGCATGTAGCGAATCAGTTGTTGTATTGGTGGCATGGACAAATGGGGAAACTTTGGAACAGACGGTTACTTCTCTAAATAGCAGTGTTTCTCTTGGAATGTTTGATTAAATCTGAATTTGAAAAAAAAACAGCCATGCGATGCTAATCCGGTGGCGAGAAATTTTTGAAAGATATAATTTGGTTTTATTTGGTTAGGACTTGGGTGTGGCGGTGTTTTGCCGCTACATCTTTTTTTGTCTAACTATGCTGCCACAGAAATGTGACAAGGGTAACTCTGAACTGAGAATATTCTTTTAATAATTCGAAATATAATCGTTATCATTGTGAAATGACTTCCTATCTGAAAAGTGTAAAATATAAACCTTGAGAAAATGAAAATAAAAAAAGCGTTCATCCTCCTGCTGGACATCAGCGGCTATACCCAATTCATCAAGTTGCACAAAATCAGCCTGATACATGCAGAAAAAATAATTAGTGAATTATTCGAATCGGTCATTGATTCGACATCCAGTCCATTGGTGCTGAATAAATTAGAAGGCGATGCTGCATTGTTTTATGCCATCAGCGAAAATGAAGAAGAAATGTCAAAAGAAATTAAAAGGCAGTTACAAGAGATATTTTTGGCATTCAACAAAAAGGAAGAGCAACTGATAAGCGCCTGCCAATTATGTATTTGTGAAGCTTGTCAAAAAGTAAAAGAATTAAAATTGAAAGCAGTGCTCCACTATGGGGAAATTTTGATAAAAAAAATTCGAGATTTTGAAGAAATAGCTGGCGGAGAAGTCATATTGGCACACAGGTTTTTGAAAAATTCAATTAAAGAAAAGGAATATATTTTAATGAGTGAACCATTTTACAAATTGAGTGGCGGCATACAAGGACTCGAAATAAATAAATCTTCCGAATCCTATGATGGGGAAGACGTCGGTATAGTTTATTCCTTCCCCGGTGGCACAAGCCATATGCCTGAAAAAATGAACTTTTGGGAAAAAATTAAATTATATGCTAAATTGGAAAAACATTTGGTTAAAAGGATTTTCAAAAAAATAAAAAATAATTCCTTTTTTTGAAGGCTGTTATTACCTGTATATTTTAAATTAAAATGCCAATCCAATTGCAAATATGAATTCACTCTGGCAATCGGATTGGCATTTGGTTTTTGTTTTATACCATATTTTAAAAGCCTTATTATATTACAATCGAAATCTCCTTTGTCACCCCAGCTTCAATTCTAAACTGATCTGTTCTATGGATTACTTTTTTATTAACGTTCATAACCTCTATAAAAATATCGGTTTTTCCATCAAACAATTTTGGTAATTTTTTCGGATCTAAATTAAAAGAAAACATCCCTTTGTTGTTTGTGCGTGTTGCTTTTATGAATTCTTCAACATTCCCGTTCTTCGAACGTGGCTGCACAATCAGTTTGGGCAGTGCTTTGCCTGCCTTATTTGTTATTTGCCCACTTAATTTAAATGGTTTAGCTGGTTCGGGTTCTGGCGTGGGTGGCGGTGGTTCTGGTATGGGGGTGTCATCCTCCTCTTTTTTTTCTGGAGGGGGGGGGCATTTTTCGGCAGACAATACAATGATCCGATAATCCTGTCTGCCTGGGGCCACTTGTACGGGTTCTTTTTCCTGGCAGACAAATTTCCCTTCCTTGTCCGTCACCGTCAGTAACAGTTTTTTTTCCACATATTTTTTAGACAGTTCTGCAGAGGGATTGATAGAAAAATATCCTTGGTCATTGGTACAGGTATGCCCGAGTTCACGTGCCCATTTGCCATTTTCCAGATATAAAGAAATGGTCATGTCCTTGACCCCTTTGTTGTTTTTGTCAATGACCAGTCCATGTACTTGCCAAGTGTCCGGTTGGTTGGTCACGACTTTGACTTTCGACTGCTCAACCTCAAAATCCAGGGCTTTTTTTTGTTCCCTATTATAGGCAATGCGCTTGTTGACAGCTTGTACTCGGGGATGAGCGGTGCCATATTTTTTTGTCAACCTGGTTTGTTCCTTTTCAAGGGCGGTGTTGTTGACTACTTGCAAGGACTGGGTTTTTCCTAAATGGGTGCTTCTTAATTCTTCTAAGGAATCAAATGCACCATCTACCTTTTTTATGGCTTCTTCAGTGGTGATTAATTCTTCTTCCATGATTTTTTTAATGGTGTAGTCGCCAAATTCATTTGGCGGACTTTAGTTAGGTTTTTAAACCAAATCAGCCCGCCAAATGAATTTGGCGACTACATGTTTGTTAGTAAAAAAGAGGGCATTACCCCAATAGCTGAAGATTGGTCGTCGGTTCGTATTTAAGCCTAAATGCATTGGTGCCATCTCTACAGCGGTCGTTCCTTAATACCAAATTGCTTTGGTCGAGTAGCGTGGCAGGTGGACGGCGGCTGCCCAGTACCAGCAGGCAGTGTGTGGATTGGTTGCCAAGCGCCGTGTTCATAACTCCGAACGATAGCAGGGAATACAGTGCAAGCGTAAAGCCCTCCTGGAATCGGTTGTCATTCGAACGGACGGTATAGCCAAACAAGATGGTATTGATCAGTACCAGATCAATGGTCTGTTGTGCGATCAGCCCGGCACATTCCGATTGGTTGCTGAGGTATGCAATATCGTCCAAAGAAGCGAGCAACTGGGCACTCAGGGAAAAGCTAACTTCTCCACCTCGCAGTTCAAGCGTCACTTGGTTGTCAGAAAACATGACTGACCCGGAAGGCAACAGTTGCAGGCGGGTCAGGATGTCAGCGTTGAAAGCAGTATTTTTTGCAGATGCGTAATTTGTTCCGACTTTCGAAATGCCCTTGAAATTTTTGAGCAAACCAGTAAAGAGAAAATCTTTAGAAACTCCCAAGTTTAGAATAAATACCGCCCCTGCCAGAAGGGACAGCGGATGTTGGCGGTTGGTGGCTTGGGTCGTAAACTGGTTGCCCACTACCGACACTGGTCCGAACGCCATGAGAAGCAACGCATGTCCCAATGGCTGGGCAACGATGTTGTCATGCACTTTCACCGCCGGGATGCCGTCGTACAGCCCCACCGGCCCCTCGCCTGTAAACTCGGCCAGCACATCCTTGTAAGACATTTTGATGACGATGCCGCCCCGTTCCCCCCGGCGAGGGTCTTGTTGTTCGGTAAAGGAAGTTCTTGGCCCGTTGTTAAGGATGTGGTTGTCGGAAATGTCTATTTTTTCGCCGTACAATATGAAAATGCCACAGACGGGTTCTATTAGGCTGATGCCGTTGTTTTCGATCAGGTTCTCCCCAATGGTCGCATTACGGCAATAGGAAAGGCCGATACCACCAAAGCCGACATCATCAATCATAGACGCTGGGATTTCAGTGGGCAATTGCTGGGCGCACAGTTGGATGTGGTTGCGATAAACGGTCAGATCCTCTACGTTCACGGCCATCCCAATGGTCTTGATATCAAGCCAGGCCACTACGCCAATGCCTGACAGGCCGAAATGCTGAATTTTGTTGTTCTCGATACTTATTTCGTATAAAGCACTGCGGAAACGCTCTGCCACAAATGCTTTTATTTCGTTTGTTGCGAAATGGGTCTTGGTAGGTTGAGCACTCAGGTACTCATACCTGTTCAAGGCCACATCTTCCACTACAGGTGGTTGCCTGATTTCATCTGGCACAGTAGGGAGGTGGCCCAAGGTAATGCCATTGCCTCGTCCACCAATGATTTCGTTTTCCAAAATACGCACTCGCTCTGAACCGCCACCGATCTGGATGCCGCCCAAGGTACGGTACACCTTGCGGGTTGGCAGGAGGAAAACCCATTTTACAAATGCGAAAAATTTGAACAGGTAAAGATTTAGTTTAAAAGTCGGCACGTAAAAGAGCTTGTGGTCAGCGCATGGGTCAAATACACCGCCCGATGGATCGTCCTCGTTCCTTGGATCGTTCGGGTCATTGGGGTCGGGTGGTGGCACTACCACAAGGCGGTTCCGCTCAATCAGTACTCCGTCAGCCCGACAGAATATGGCGGCCAGCCCATTGTCCTTATCAATCATCCCGATGTGGTTGTAGGTGATGCGGATGTCGTTGTCACCTGCCAGATCGTCCCGGAGCATGACCTCAATGCCATGTATGCAGGCCATGATGCGATTGTCGTGAATGGTGATTTCGTGCGAACTGTCGTTCCTTGTTTCATCATCCCTTACGGAAATGGCTGTGCTGTTGAAAGCAATAAGGGAGAGTTGTTCGATTTTTATTTTATTAGAAGAAATGATGCGGAAAATGGATTCCCCCGTCCGGTCAGGATGGGGCTTGACGATAGACCGTTCCCCGCAACCACTGATGGTAATTTGTCGGCGGCCATCAATGACCACATTGGCGAGGTGCTCGCCGGGCAGTACACAGATTTTCCCACCTTCCTCTGGGAGGTTTCGCAGTGCTTCTTCGATAGAGTCGAAATCGCCTTTGCTGTGAACCCCGTCGCCGACGGTGAACGTGCAGCAGCAGTCCTGATCGGTCAGTGGCCGGAACTTCTTGCGGCAGTCGTGGATGACCTGCCCTGTCACATTTCCAGAGGCATCTGCTGTCCATTGGAGTACGGCCAGCGGTGCATAAAAGCGGCGCACCCCATCGGGGCCTTTCCCTTGTTCCAAAATCCACGGCAACACTTGTTCAGGTGTTTCAGGACGGGCAGCGATCACCCAGTAGTCATTGGCATTTAAGTCGTTGCCGTTGAAGGTGACTTGCAGGCCAGTGGTGCCAAGCGATACAGCTGTGCCGGGCGTAAACGGCATGGCCGCATCGGAACTTAGATCGTCGCCTCGTTGCCAGACACGGAGGTAGAAATAATCAGGTTGTGTGCCGTTATTTCTGCTTTGCCAGTCCACGCCAAAATCAGCATCAGTTATGGGGGAAAGGAGCGTAAGCTCCTGCGTATCAGGGTTGTAAGAGGCATCCACTTTACTCAAATGCCCTTGTTGTTCGGCCACTTTTTCGCCATTCGGCAAAACAGCCAACCACGGCAAAATCTCAACTATTTGTCCTGACAAAGGCCAGTGATGCTGATCTTTAGGTTCGGTGATAAACGTGACCGTATCGCCTGCTGCATTGACTTGAACCCGGTACAGCGGTGAGGCATTGTCGAAGCCCCACGTGAAATGCCCGCTATCAATGAGTTGTACTCGGATGGCTTGGTTCTCCGCACCCAAATAGCCACCTACCGAAGAGGGGGAACAAAGGTTTTGCGGTGTGCCAGTGCCGAGGTAAGAAACGGTCAGGCTGGCATTCGGCACTAGTTCGTGCTGGGCGTTGATAGCTCCCCTGTTTGCGGTTTCCCAAATCTGTTTGAGCTGTTGGAATGCTTTGGCACAATCCTCCAATCCGGGTGGGTTTTGGAAAATTTTGATCCGCCGCATGCTGCGGGTGCGGGTCGTGGTGTCCGGCCCACCCAAGGCAGGTTCGAGCAGTTCTGTGTCCTCCACCGCGCTGACCGCCTGTTGCCATGCTTCCAAATAGACCAGGTTGAATTGGGTTTCACCAAGGGTCAGTGCAGGCGGCGCTTCCGAAGGTGATGGCTGCTGTAGCCAGTCCCTTTGTGTCAGATAGGTTTCTGGTGTGGGTGGCGGCCCTTCCTGTGCGCTTTCCATTTCCAAACGCAAACCTCCGAGGTGGACTGTGCCGGGAAGAATATCGAAATTGATCTCCCCGGATGCTTCCACCCGCAGGTTGTCAATTTTGAAACCATCATCTGGGCTGCCAAATGGCCCGATGATCTCCACTCGGCTTCGCCGCCGTTCCTCGTTTTCGATGCGTTCATTTTCGTTCCAGTCGTCATCCGTCAAAACCCTGCCCTGCTGCATGCGGACGCCTGCGTAATGTTTTTTCGGGTCGAACGTCACCCGCGAGATGTCGTATCCTTCCATGGTTGTTGTTTTTTAAGTTTCGTTGATAAAAATGGGTATCAATCCAAAAGGCATATATTCTTCCACCTTCACCTGAAGACTGTCAAGTTTTATGGGGTTGATGAGGGAGCTGAAGGCACCGATTTCTGATTGGTTTTCAGCACCCCGTTTCAATTCTTCTGGAGCCGTATCACTCAGTTGTCCATAGCCCGGCTGCCCGAATACCCTAGAAGTGAACCAGTGGTTGTTGTCGGTGAAAAAATAAGACTCATAGGGCTGTGGCAAACGGCTGTCTTTGAGGGCAGCGCTGAAACGGAAGCAGCCCGATTGGGTATCTGTTACGTTTGCCAGGTCAGTGATCAGAGTTTCGGTAGCGAACAAGCGGTGCAGTTCCACTTTTCCAAAAACAGTTGTGCGCTCTATATTTACTACGCCTTGGTCAAATTGCAGCGCTGGCGTTCCAGCATCTACTGACTGAATGATAGAATCCCTGATGGTCAGCTCCTCCACGACACCGCCATCCCGGACGGCGATGGGACCCATGATGCTTGAATCAATCAGCATTTTTTCAACCGTACCTTCTATGAATAAGTGCAGGGGGAAAATTGCAGCCCCTGTAATATCGGCACTTCCTCCTGGGTCAATGGTGCAATAGCTGATGGTGACACATTCATAATCGCCCCGCAGTATCATTACATAAGCACCTACCGCACCGACCCACAATCCTTCCAGCGCCAAATTAGAATCGCTGGTCGGGCTATTGGCTTCAAGTACCCATTCATTGCTGGCATTTTGCAGGCAGAGGAAAGGCCGTTGATGATTGGCCGCCTGTATTCTTGTATTGATAATACCCCCTCGGTTATGGACGGGTTTGTAGGTTTTGCTGTCGTCAATTTGCAACACCCCATCTTGTGGGATTTGGGAAAAATGGATCAATCCACCTCCTGTCTTGGTTGGTTCGGTTGGTTCGCAGCTTTCTACTTCTGGGCGCGGGTATGTCCCTGCCCCAATTTCACCGGAAAAACCATAATGATAAGAAGCTGTCACCTCCGTTGGGTCGGGTAGCGGGGCCATATTTACAAAAGTGAACCGTCCCCTCTCTGGATCAACGATCAAGTTTTTCTCGGCTTGTGCAGCAACCGCCCATGTGGCCAAATTGGCGGCAGAGGTTGTTTCTGGAGAAAATAAAGTCCCGGCATCCTCCACAGCGAGGCTCTCGGTTTTTTGGCTCAATGGATCAGTGTCTGGTAGCAGGGCATATTTCCCACAATTCTCCACGATGGCATGGTGTAGTAGTGCAAGCCATTGCCCTGTGTTTAGTGCCGTTGATAAGGTGCTATCCAAAGTGGTGCGGAGGCGGACTTCGCTGCGGAAACGCCAACCCGACATTTCCCGCAGTTCAGTGGATGTGGAGGCGGGGATGCCCGGACTGATTTCGAGGGCCTGAACGACCCTTTCACTGATAAGATATTCGGCATGGTTGAGCAGGCGGCAGCGGACGGGGGCAGGTACTTCCCATTCAAGGGCAGAATGCCAATTGTCCCAGTCATAGTCGTCGCCCCGGTTGCGCTGGATGAACAACGGGATGGATCTGCCAGAGGGGTCGAAGGTGAACCGCTCCGGATTGGCAGCATCCACGAACGGGGTGACGTCCTCCACTTTATAAGACTTCAACCGATAGAGATGAAAAGCCAGTTTGGGGATGTTGTACCTGCCTGTAGTGCCCTGGTGTTGGCGCATGTCGGGGGTGTAGTGGTATTCATCGAACGGGCCGCCTGCCTGTTCGCTGGAGAATTGCCTGCGAAGGTCGGCCCAGCCACCTGGTTGCGTTTGGGAAAAACGCCCGGCCAATGGCGCTGGGTGCGGGTCGAGGCCATGCCGGGCACGGCCCAGTCGGTGGAAGTTTTCGACCACCTTGCCTTCCCACCCTGCAATGTCGCTGATGAGTTCTTCCAGTACCCGGAGCGTCCCTTTCCTGCGGCGATAATAGATCGTTTTGGCAACGTCCACCCGGCGGCCTCTTTTGTTTTCCAGAGGCAACAAGCGGGTGGCGACCAGATCGGCCAAGTAGGGCACTGCCCAATCGCTGGCTGTTTCGACGAACTGGTCTTCCCACAAGCGGTCTTGGCTGCGGCGGAGGATGGCTGCCTGTTCCGCCATGACCTCTACGATAGCACGCAGCACGCCGGGGTTTTCCGCCAGTCCATCTTCGTGGCGGTAAATAGAGGGGATCATTTCCCACAACTTTTCAGCGAAATAGGTTTCAAAATGGTCTTCTAATGCCTTCATAAGTAGTGATTAGTAATTAGTTGATTAGTGATTAGTCGGGCACCACAATAACAATCTGTAAGATGTACAAAATGGATTGCCGAATTAATATGCACGCATCACTTATTATGTTATAGGCTATTGGCTATTTGAGATCACATCTGCTTTCCCGAACCCAAATTTGCATTTTGCATATTGGCTTTGGGAAAAAAGTGTAGCCTCAGGTCCTAGCTGCTTTTACCGTTTAAAATCAATGCTCCTGTTTCAAAATCGAAGTACTTCCCAGTGCCGGGTGTTTTAGCATAAACGCTCCACGTACTGGTGTTCCAATGAATGCCCCGCACCGCCAACGTTCCCTCCACGGATAGCACGGCATCGAAAACCTGACTCCGATATAGGGGCTTACCGATGCCGACGTTTTCAGGAGCCAACATGCCCGTTTTGGTATTTGTCAACACCTCTCGCACGGCAGCCAGTACGTCCGTTTCGACATATCGAGCGTCAATGTTTACATCAATAGAAATGGTAGTAGGGATGCCCTGTGCCAGCTCCACTTGAATGGGCGTGCTGGGGTCGGTCACGTTGGCCAACCGCTGCCGCACCAGCGTTTCGATACCATTTTCCCCAATGAAAAATATGTTCACGACGGGACGCTGCTTGGCACCATGCCAGCGCCATTCTGCTTGCGTTGCACGGACACCGGGCACGGAAAGCGCTACTGCTTCCATGTCCTGAATGGAAACTGCCCGGCCAAGCACCAAAACCGATTTGGGGGCATTGTTCCGCATTTCCTCGGCTGCTTCGGCATCAGCGCCCCCCGCAGCGGGAAGTGGGTTTTTTACGCTTTGCAAACCCTGAACTGGCTTGCCAATTTGATTGATGGAACCAGCAGGAGGGCTGGCAGCACCTGCGCCGTAACGATAAGTTGCCACGACGTTGCCCTGCCCCGGTGGAAGCCGTTCGCCTCGTATCCCATCGCCGAAGGTGATGAATGTTTCCCCCTCATCGTCCTGCCGGACGATGTAAACCTGATCGTTTTCTTTTTTTCCAAAAAAACTGGAGACTTCCGTCCACTGAACGCCATTGACGTGGATGGTCAGGGTTGATTGCACGCCTTGGTCATTGTCGGCAGTCGGGGCGGTTAGGTAGGTCAAGGGTTTCTTTTTTAGTTTAAACACCTGATTCGGTACTGCGGCATCTCCGCTGCCGAGGATTTCCCACTGCACGAGTTCGCCTCGGGTGATTTCTATGACATTTCCAAAAACCTCAACAGGCAGGGTTAAGGGTGGCGACCACGTAGCGCCTTGGCTCAAGTTCAGCGAGGTATTGTTATAATTTAGACTTGCCCCGATTTCAACCCCCATTGTGTTTTTATCTTCCAGGAAGAACTGCCCAGGTGCATGACCATCGCTGGGTATTTCGACCGGAAGCGTGAAAACCAATGGGTCGCTTGTGGTCAGTTTAGTCTTTGCAGGACGGACAACGATGCCTGCTTCCTGCAAGCCATAGTGGACGATGATGGCCTTCCGGTGGCTGTTGGTCCAGTTGGGCGAATAGGAGTATTTTTTCCGGGAAGAGCTATTTAGGCTGGCGTCAAGCGTAAGCTTTGTGAAAGAGGCATTGCCCGTGAGGTCGTAAGTTTTGCCGCCAAAGGTCATTTCGTTTTTGGGCGAGGCTGCCCGGATTTCCTCTTCAAAGCCATTTACTTTAAACCAACGGTATTCCCCTGATCGGGAAACGACGATCTTTTCCCCGATCCTGATATTGCGGTTGAGGCTGTCCAGTGTTAGCTTGTTGCTGGCAACGGATGCAGGGGAACTGGAAATAGACCAAAGTCCTGCACTATTAGTGAAAGAATAAAGCTTCAGTCTTGCTGTCGGTGTATTCCCCGACAACTTTAAAGGTGATTGAAAACTTACCTTGACGATGACCCGCCTGTCAGCCGAAGCGATATTTTCCACTTGGCTCACGATGGCTGGTTGGTTTTGGCTCTGATTGCCAGAATCGGTGAGCAATAGCAAGGTGCCCGGTGCTATTTCAGCCTGTTGTTCGACATATAAAAACGAGGGATTGTGCGTACCGACCTTAGTAGGGATAGGAGGCTGTACGCTCCACTTGTTCGTCAGTGGATGGATGATGGTATCTGCGCTAAGTTCAAACACCTGTGGCGGTTCGTCATCAAAAGCGCCGGAGCGGAAAGCCGTGCCAGCAGGGAGTGTCACTGATTGCCTGCCATCGGCAAAAGCCGTCAGTTTGGCAAAAGAAGCAACGGCAGGGCGAGGGAGGTAACCGAGCAGGTCAACCAATTTCCGAAGGGAAGGCCGTCTGACTGCGGTTCGCAAATAAGCCTCTTGTGCTACGACCTCATCGTAAAATGACAGGGAGTCACAGATGTACGCCCACATTTCCAACAGCATCAGCCCAAGGTCGTCTTCGTCCCTGGCCCGCCAGTGGCTCAAAGAGGGTTGGCTCCGCAACATGGCCAGCATGGCAGTGCGGAATTCAGGAAAGGTCGCTATCTGCCGGGGGATTCGGTTCAGCCCGGCAGGGATTTGGAGGACAGGCGGATGCACCCGGATGTCGCAGGGGCAGCCTGGGTCATGGCCTGTGGTATTGATATTTTGACAAAAACAACTCATGCGCCGCCTTCCATTTTAAGCTTGATGGTGCCACGTTCCGGGTGCAAAGGGTCGTTTTCCACTCGGATGATAGCATTCATGCCTGGTTGATAAAATAAGTCTGAAAACAGTTTCCAAGGAAACCAACCCCGCCGCCGAATGTATATGTCCTCCACTGCCCGTACTCCCTCGACTGACTGGATGGCATCCTCTAAAGTGGAGCGCTCTAACGGCGTCCCAAAAGTGAAGTGGTCGGCTGAAAAATAACCGGGTACTGGGCGGACGCCCTTTTTGCCCGTCAAAGCCTCCAATACCCGCTCTTTGACCTCTCCCTGATAGGCATGGGGCGCTACGCAAACGGTGATCTCCAGATCAAGGTCGGCATAAATGGGGTTGAGTATGTGGGCTTCCCGGCCTGCTTGCCGGAAGCGGTTGAGCTGCTGAGTAGCTGTCTGCCGCAGGTCGTCGGACAGTACCGCCGTTCCCAGCGGATCGGGGGTGGCAAAGGCCGAGAGCCAACTGCCTGTCCAGCGGAAGGAGGCCCCTGCCCGTTGCACTTCAGGGAGGCGCTCGACGGCCTCGGCGTAATCTTCTGGGCGGACGGCCCGGTAGGTGATGGCTCGATATGCTTCCGGTGCTAATTGGCGGACTGCGGTCGGGGTTTCTGCGTCTAATCCATCCTTGGCAGGTAAGGGGTTATTCACCGATTCGACGAAGCCGAGGTTGGTCAATGGAGGGTCGCAGGGGAAGGGGTCACGGTCGTCAGCCAGATTTGTAAGACTGCCTTGGGAAACATTGCTGCGTCGGCTACCGCCCAATCGATAGGTTACTTTAAATACAGTATTTTCACTTGGGGTGATGCCAAACTGGTTGTCGCCAAAGCGGATGGTTACACCCTCGTTGGTGGCATAGCCCTGATGAACGATTTCCCCGCCGATTCTTTGGTAACCAACCACCCTCCTCCAACTGCCGTCGTCGAGGGTGTAGTGATCGTCGTTGGAAAATGATTGAATCAGCGTCCGCCTGTATTGCCAGGAGGAGGATGGCTCGGGTATCCAACAAGTACCATCCGAGGCCATTTCTGTCAAATGTACTTGAGGCTCGGCAGTATCGGGGGTCTCACCTAACCTGACCAGCGACAGCTCGTCGGAGTTCGGCAAGGTGAACAAATAAATCAATGAGCCATCAGGGCCTTCCCTTTCCACGGCTTGCAGGGGCAGCCTACTGTCGTTGACTGGAAGGGTAAGTGTAGTAGGATCGGCACCGACTACAAATTGGGCAGAGTGGGTTTGCCCCGCGGAAACGGGCACCAGATTTCCCCTGACTTCCAGCCAACGCATGTCTATTTCAAAAGGCGTCGCCTGTGCTTCCTCCCAGACCAAATGGGTCAAATCTTCGCCGAACACTGGATCATTCGTATCGGTAATGGCGATCAGCCGAACCATATGTGCCCGCTCAGGCAAGGATGGGTCGGGGTTGGTTTTTAACAAAACCCATTTGCCTGGATCTTTGTCATTGGGCAGATCGTCGAAAGGGAGGTCGGCGGCGTGGTGGCCTTTGATAAATATTTCGGTTGAACCCACTGGCAGGCAAGTGTCGTCCTCGTCCCAGCAGTGGGGTTCGAAAGTGTTCCGCACAGCATCCACCGCATAAGGTTTGTTGGCTAAAATTTCCTCCAAGTCCTGTCCTACCTCAAAATTGACCCGCTCGCCAAGATCATTGCTGGCCCATACATCCATTCCCGCCGGAATGATGCCGGAGTCACCGGCTCTGACCGTAACGTCCAACCACGTAGTAGCGCCCAGCCCATCATGGATGTGGTAGTCAATCAACCGGGCATGGCGGCGCAGGGAGCGCCGCTGGGTGGCCGTTTCAAAATGAGCCTCCCTGCCGATGCGGTCTTGGTAATAAGCCATTTCATCTCCCAAGGCACTCATCAATTCTGCCATCATAATGCCTGCATCTGCCTCTAGGCGGTCTTTCCAATCGGGGTATTTTAAAGAAGCAAAATCCAGCAAGGCACGGCGGAAGCTCCAGAAGTCACGGGCCAGATAGTTGATAGGGAAATCTACCACATCTTCCGGCGGACATTCGTGTGGTGGTGGCTCGCAGTCGAGGTCGCTGGGGCAGTTGGCTTTGAAGCTGAATTGGACATTGTTGTAGTAGCGGTCAATCCGGGCATCATCCATGCGGATTTTATACAGGGAAAAACCGCCGGGATAGGCTGCCTGCAATTGCAACACCTCACCGATCCACGTCATGCCCGTAATGGGTATTTCAGCAGCGGCGTTGCTGTCCGATGTATCTAAAATATGGATGTCTTCGAGGGCCAAGCCATTGGGCAGGGGCGCATCGAGCGGAGTGGTCAGCGTGGTCGGGGAACGCAGGAAGTGGACATCCAATGTCACTTGGTCGGGATGGACAAACACGAAATCTATCCCCGTCACCTGGCTTTGCGCCAGCATGGATTGTAGTCTGTCTGGTGCGCTTGTCATAGGCTTACTTCAAGGTTTAGGTAGCGGCGTTCCTGCCGTGCTTTTACAATATAGATGATGTTGACCTGTAGCTTTTCCTCAATGGCTTCGACGTTCACTTCTTCTACCGATATAATCGAACCCAGCCATTTTTCCAGTGCCTGGAAAACCGTCACCTGCATCAGGTTGGCGCTCAGGGTGCTGTTTGGGGCAAAGACCATCCGGCGCAACCCACACCCAAAATCAGGGCGGTTGATCCGCTCGCCGGGGTTGGTGAACAGGACTTGTTTTATCAACTGCACCACATGGCGGTCGAAATTGTTTTCCTCTGCCAAGGTGCCATACCCCTTGTCAATGGCGAAGGGATATCGGATGCTATGGATGAGATCGTTCATGTTTGAGAGAATGAGAGAATGAGAGAATGAGAGAATGAGAGAATGAGAGAATGAGAGATTTTGTAACTTGTTGATTTTCAGTGTTTAAAAATTTCTAATTTCTCAATTTCTAATTTCCCAGTTTCATTAATACAATGTCCCCGTTGGGGAAATGCTGTTAACGTTGCCAGTCCTTGTATTCCCGTGTACGTCGGTGATCTGGACACTAAAGGACGTGGGGTTGTTGACCAAATGCCTGACCACCCCTTGGGCTACAGCAATGAAGAGCAACCGCATCGCATCGTCAGGCGGGGGCAGCGGTTCGCTGCCCATGATTTTCGGCCATTCCTGAATGAAGGCGTTTTCCATGGCTGCGGCCATGCTGTTGGCATAATCGCTGCCCGTGTTTTTTGATCCTGCTTTTAGCGCCATATTTTCTATGTTTTAACCTGCTTTAACCTTCGTTGAAATCAAAGCAGGTGTCGGTGGTATCGCTGGTGGCACTGGTGGTGCTGGCGTCACTGGCAAAAAACCGCCTGCCAATTCCCCAGGGTGCAAGTGGCTGTTGAAGGTTTGCACCAATTGGTTCAGGTAGGTCATCAGTTCGTCGCCAAAGACCACAGGGTGGGTGGCGTTTTCTACCAGTTCGATCTGCGGGGCTTCCACGACCACTTTCATTTGCCCCTTGATTTTTATTGTTCCCTGCCGCACTTCTATAGTCATGATGTTGCTGCCGTTGTCGTCGCTCAGGGTCAGCACCTGCCCTTGGTCATCGAAGCTCACCATTAGCCCTTGTTCGCTCCTGATGATCTTGAGGGAGGGCACGGCTGGTGCGCCCTGCTCGTTTTCAGGAACTTCATTGTCGGCCCAAAAACCCCCGGAGTAAATGGGGAAAGAAGGGTCGCCTGCCTCAAACTCCACCCAAACTCCAGAGCCGACTTCTGGCACGGCAAACATCCCTACGCCATCTCCTGCATATGGGAAACAGGGCATAGCCCAAGTCTCCAGTTCTCCAAGTACTGCCGGAACCCGGACTTTGACCCGCCCCCTAGCGGTCGGGTCATTGTTATCGGTCACTGTGCCCCTGTATTTGCTGAAATAGCGGTTGCGGACCCAGTCCAGTAATTGCTCTAATGCTTCGTTGTCCATTGTTCTTTTTTAGGTGTCAGGCTTCAGGAATCAGGAATCAGGTAACGCATCCTGATTCCTGAAGCCTGACACCTCATTCGTTCCATGCATTTCTGATTAGTTCCAATTCCATCACGTGATCTGTAGCATCAATGATATGACGTACCCCGGCGACGTAATACTGGCCACTGTGGCGACTGCCCGCCCCCCTGATAAATACCAGCGAGTGCGTGCGGATCAGGTACCCAACCTTATTCAGGCTGGTGCGGCAGGTGGCCTTGATAAACCAGTCGGCCTCAATCAGTGCCCCTTCGTGGCGGGCCTGCATATTGCCCGAATCATCGGAAGGGGAGGAGACGTGCATGGTCCGGGTGTCGCCAGTGATTGCTGAAAGGTTTTTAGTGCCAAGCGCCGTTTGGGGCGATTGGGCTGCCGGGCCGTTTATGTCGTTTTTAGTGTTCAGGTCGAGCTGTGCGCCTTCCACGCTGGTTGGCCGCTCGACGTCCCAGGTAATGTCAAGTGATTGGATGCTGGGAAATTCATGGTTGATGGTCAATTCGTATTCCGTAGTGTTTTCCAATTGAGGCCGTTGGAAATGAGCCGTTTCAATGCCATGCTCGTCGCAGGTGATCCAGAAATAACAGCCATTCCGGCGGGCCATGCGCTTGACAAACCTCAGGTCGGTTTCCCGCTGTATCAAAGAATGTTTGGTTTCCAAATGCCGGGCATTGGTCGTAGCGATGTCGGGAATCATCCCATAATTGGCCACGATCTGCATGACCGCTTCTCCGTCGGTGACATTGGCCCATACCTCCGACTTGATCTCCCGATCCATCGTAACAGAGTTGTCGGCCCCCTGCACTTCCACCCATGAAGACTGGCCACCATGCTCAAAATGGATTTTTTGGCTGGTGACCGGACCTGAAACCAAACACTCAAGGCGATCATCCAACCCTGCCAGAATGGTCAATTTTGAACCGGGGTCGAGCCTTCCATCTGAGGTGTAGATCATATCGCCATCCCTAATATCTTCCGGGTACTGGATGCTGAACCAGGTCGTTTCGCCCATGCTTTCATAGACTTCCACTTTTGCGGCTTCTGCTAAGCCAGGTTGGGAGCCCCCATTCACTTGTATGTCTATGCCCAAGCCCATTTATCTCGTTTTTTGTGGAATAGCCATTTCTGGTTGTTCGGTCAAAGCCTCCGGCCACATCGCATCGTTTGCTTCGCAAATGCGCCAAAACCCCGCCTCGTTTTTCAAATATTTAAAGGCCAGGTGGTCAACGCGTTGCCCCTGCTTCATCAAGTGATGGCCAATGATGATTTGCCGGGGCGGTTCAGGAATTTCCACAATGGTCACTTTACGACCCCGTCGGTCTGTAGTGTGGCGTTGTTGTGTCTTGGCGTAGCGGCTTTTATCGTCGAACATGGTTTAGTGATTAGTGATCAGTGATTAGAGTTTTTATTTTTAAAATGGCAGCATGCCTAAGATGGACTCGACGCTGTTGACGCTATTGGTCGTAGCGAGAACCTGTTTCTGGGTGCGGGTGTATTTGAAAGCGGCAATGGCTATTTCTTCGCTGAATGTCCGGCTGCCCGATTGGGGTGTTGGAAAATCGTCGGGCGTCAGTATTTTCAACCCTACTGTCACTTTTGCCCGGATGGGGTAGAGTAGGGGGGAAAATGCCTGTTCCTCCACTGAGAAACTCGTAAGCCGGACAGGTACGATTCGACCCGTTCCCCATACGAACAGGACGACAGGGACTGTCCCTCTTGGCACTGGCTCTGCACCACCGCCCAATGCACCGCCGATGGATGCTCCTGCACCGCTCAAAGCACCACTCACCGAACCCAAAAGTCCGCCCAACAAACTTTCCTCCTGAGGATAGAGCAACATTTCCATGGCAGCGATTCGGTCGGCCACTCCCGAAATGACAGCAACGGGATGGCTGCTCGGCTCTTCCAGGGCATCGGCGGCGTCGAGTTCGAGGGCCAGGGTAAATGATTCCGGTGGATCATGTGGCTGGGCGGTTGTAGAACCGCTCGAAGCTGCCGAAGAATCTCCTCCTTCCCCAGATTGGGTTTTTGGAGGCGACCATACCTCCAAGTTCCGGGTCATGGTTTCAGGATTGTACTGGAAGATGATGATGTTGGGCACCGGGCCTATAAAGCGTTCACTGAACTCGACCAGTGCGCCTTTTAATAGTTTGGGTGACCGGGAAAAACTATTTGGCATGGCTTATTATTTTTTTGATTGGTTTTGAGGTATTCTAACCTTTAGCTGGCTGTCAACTGTTGGCACAATTGCCTGTAATCTGCGCTAAAGGATGCCGGACACGCAGGCAATGGAAGACCGCTTGCCTGTAATTGCCCATTAAACATGCTGATCCTTTGCAATGCACATATAAAAAAGATCTGAGTTGGTGCCAATGTGCCTCCCAACTGCTGGAACCGTAGCAGCATGATTGCCATACGGACAAATGGGTGCATGACACCACCCGCGTTGAATACAAATTCCCTCCGCCTCCTTGCCAATCGCCTACTGGTAGTGGCAATATCTGCACACTCACCTAGGCGCATGAAAAGCGGCCATACATCACTTATGACAGCGTTGGCCAGCGGAACAAAATCATGTTGGAGCAAAGCAAGCCGGTCGGCAGCACTCGCCGCCGCTGCCAATCCTTGTTCGATCTGACCCATCCGCTGAACTGTCCTGAGGGCTCTTTGATTGAAGGTTCTCAGGTCGCGGTAATGCCTATCATAGAGTGATTCTGGCTGATTAGTATCAGGGTTGGTAACGGTACGGTCTCTCAGTCCCCACCTGTGACCAATTTCCCTAAACTGGTTCCACAAGTTTCCTCTAAAGTTTCGATCACCTAGTGCCGAACTACCTGCATCATTGTGCAGAACGGGAGTTACCCCAAATCGGGTCTGGCCTATTGCGGCAAAACTGCTTCCCACAGAATTAATGATTTCTGCATCGGTAACGCCTGCGGTTGGTGCGCTGATCACATCATTGCTCACGACAAAGTGTCGGTTTTGTGAAGTTTCGATGATGACCAATATAACGTGGTCCAGACTGGTGTAAATTCTGAAATTGATATCCAGGGAAGCATGCCTGGCAACACGGTAAACCTCATACGCAACAGTCACTGCATAAACCCCGCAGTCGCGGGCCACCCTACCAATCAGATCGGTGGGAAAATCAGTAGATAGGTAACTTCTGCCAAAATCCCTGATATCGTACTCGGTGTGAAAGGTGTAGTTTTCCAGGTAGCGTTGTATGCGGGTCATCAATTGGGGTAGGGCATCAGTGTTGCCATGTTGGCGTACCAATCCATCGTACAAAGCATTCCAAAGTCTAACCCTATCTCCACGGCTACCCCAATTGATAGTATGACTGGGAAAAGCAACTACTACTTCCGGGAACTGGAAAACTTCATTTACCAATAACTCTTGCCCCCTTAGCGTGTCCAACAAAGCCCCCATCTCAATGGAATAGTAGGGATGTTGTGCAATTTCGTCTGGCCTGGGGGTTCCCGGCAATGGCCTAATGGTTTCCGATTCTGCATTTGCGCCCAACAGTGTTGGGTTGGGGTCCCTTGAAGTAGGCACAGTGCTCATGACGGTCAATCCCCGGCCAGTACTGCGTGAGAACAATGTCCCGCTATCGCGAAGAGCTGAATTTAGCTGGCTATCCAACTGTCCATACCTCGTTGCCGTTTGGGCGTTGCCAGCTAACTGTGCCTGTCTTTGTCTGGTGATATAAAAAGTAGCTATGTTGCGAATGGCTTGGTACAACCGCTCATAGGTGCTGTATTGCAGTAAATGGATGATCCCGAAAAAAACAGCATTTGCACCTTCTGGACCCAGATCAGTCAAAGTCTGTGAGATTCTGGTATCGAATTCAGATGTCATGTTCAGCAGCAGGATCTGGGCCAGGAAAAAGGCATTTTTTAACAATTCAATCGCAACGGCGTGGTTGCCTTGTGCTTCTTCCACAGTTGCCCGCCCTATCAATTCCTCAATCGGGTGACCCGTCCCAAAGGCGCTCATATTTACCAAAGGACCATTGGTTGCAAATTGGAACATCCAAGCCGAACTCACTGCATTCAATACCGATACTGCCTCTGTCCGCAAACCAGCTTCGAGCAATCTTATCACAAGCGGAACACCGTCTCTTAGCATTTGCTCATTGGTACTCATCAACGCGAAATTGCTTACCAGTTCGCTCATCCTCAATAGGTTGTTCGCATCTAACCGTCTGTTGATCTCGGTGAGAATTTCGCCCGCAGTGGTAGGCCCGCTAAAGACATCCCTTTGGATATTGCCAGTAGTCAAATCACCCATCTGTTGCCGTACGTGAGTCAATTCGTGAGCGAGCAACCTTTTCCCTTCTGTCCCTTCTGGCTGAAATTGACCTTTGTTGAAATAAATATCATTCCCATGTGTAAAAGCCTTTGCCTGAATCCCTTGGCTCATTTCCGCTGCCCGACTGTCTGTATGTACCCGCACTTTGGAGAAATCGGCGCTGAAAGCATTTTCCATAAAACCCCTCGTCCTATCAGTCAATGGCGAACCGCCACCTTTTGTCGAACCCAAACTGGAAGCAAACCCGGCAGGGGCTTGGAAGCCGCCACCACTTTCAGCCTTCCGCATCAGTGGTATCCCCTTTTTCAGTTTTTCTTCCTCCTCGCATTCTGCACATTTCCGTCGTATAGTGTCCGATGGCGCATATGGGTTCGATTGTTCTACCCCAAAAATATTCAGGAACGGCATTCTGATCGTACCGGGTATGTCGTGCAAATCGAATGTAAAAAGCGTGGGACTAAGGGTAAAGGACGATATGTCGGCCTGCCTTTCAAATTCTTCTCCCAAGGTTGGGAAATCACGTTTCAGGGCAGCGTCAATCGTGAACGGCGTGAAAAAATTGGCTGCTTCAGCGGATAACCCGTCTCCTAATCCAAAAGTTTGGAAAAAACCATAGTTGCTGGCCCATACACTCCCGATAGAAGTGTACGTAGTTTCGCCATCAAAGAGCAATCTATTCGCACCGCGCAAATGAAATGGTCTTGTCATTTCAAACCAGTCTATTCGGGGGTCAACGTAAGGGAGAGCGGTAGTTTCTTCTTGTGGCACTTCAGTTGATTCGCTTCCGTTTTCATCGCGCTGGATGATATTTTGGGGTTTGCGCTGGATGGAAGACGCAAGCACCCCTTGTGTTTGCCGGACATGGTTTTTATCAAAAGGCATTCGCATCACTTGGTCAGCCATAGCGTCGGCCTCCCGCTCGTAACGGTCGCCGGGGGCGTTGACGGTCAGCTTGGGCTGAACCATTGGCCCTTTTGCGGTACTACATGGCCTATGTTTAAATCCTAATGATGGCATTATGCTGACAATTTTTTCAGATGGTTTATGGTTAGGTCAAAAAATGGAGAAGGATTTTCTTATAAAATATGAATGCTCCAAATTTTGGTACATTGGAATCCTTTTAAAAAGGCTCTTTTTGTAGTTTTTAAATTTTTATAAAAAAGCCCTTGTGAATGATGACCACCGTTTTTTTTTACTGTTCTTCGCTTTCCCTCATAGCTATATCCGCCAACTGGTTCGGATCTCTGATAAAGCGAATCAAGCCGTAATCGTTTAAAAGCTGAATCAAGGAAAATGGGCTTTGCCTCCTGATGAGTTCTGGGGTAAATTGTATGGCTTGAAAAAAACCACCTCGCTGGTGGAGGGCTGTGTTCAGGTCTTCTGCCAATTCATTAAAAAAGCTTTGATCAAGGGATGAACTGAAAGGCCTGTTCACAAAAGAAATAAATTCTTCTATACCAAGATTTGGCGCCAGTCCACTCCCTAAAAGTCCCACTACATTCAGGTGCCCTCTTGAGCGTTGTGGGATATTTGTTAAATTCCAGTTGGAGGGATTCATGAATGCCCTGGCATAAAAAAGCGACCTACCGATTGCACTTCCAATCGCGCCCATGATACCCTCTCCAATGCTTTCGATAGCACGGCCAATGCTTACCAATGCATCGGCTATACCTTGTGTGAAATCAACCAGGAACCTTGCATAAGCCAACCCGCCACAGTAGGTAAGGCATCCAGCAGCATAGGCGATTTCAATAACTGCTATCACTTTCCTCAATATTTGGCTGGCAGCCGCAATGCTTCCCCTGGTCACGCCGACCCTTGCCAACTGTAGGATCAACCTTGCCCTGATCCTTCGGGCCAATACTCCCCGAATGGGCAACAAGCCCAAACGACCTTCTGCAATAAAGCCAACGATTGCTTTTAGTTTATTGAGCCTACTCCAAGTGGAATAAGCAAGCCTAAACTCCTGAAACGCCCCACTTGCTCTTGCCTCCCCTCTGGTTACCTTGTATTCTTCGAAAGTTGCTTCCAAAAACATACTGGTCACTGTCCGCCATAAAGCGGGGGGAAGCCCAAGTTCACATAAAGCAAAACACAAGAGGAAATTGGGATCCTCTGCCATTTCTTCGAGGTTTGGCCTTTCTCCATTTCGCTGGATGACAGCTTGATCGCCCCCTTCCTGTTGTACTACATGGGTTAACTCATGCGCCAATAAGTGCTTTCCTTCGCTGCTTTCCGGTTGGTATTGCCCCTTGTTGAAATATATATCGTTCCCATGCGTGAATGCCCTGGCGTGGATGCCGCTGTTCATTTCTGCTGCCTGCCCGTCCGTATGTACCCGTACCTGTGAGAAGTCGGTGCTGAAAGCGTTTTCCATGAAACTCCTTGTCCTGCCTGGCAGTGGCGAGCCCCCACCCTTGGAAGCACTCAATTGGGATGTCAAGCCAGAAGAAACAGAAAAACCACCGCCCTCCTCTTTCCGCATCAGCGGTTTTGTTAATAGTTCCTCCTCTTCACAGTGGGTACACTTGCGCTGTACGGATGAAGCAAGCATCCCTTGTGTTAGTTGGATAGGAGATTTGTCATAAGGCATCCGCATGATCCTGTCGGCCATCGCATCCGCTTCTCGCTCGTAACGGTCGCCAGGGGCATTGACGGTCAATTTCGCCTGGATGAGCGCTTTGTTTTTTGCAAAACTTCTTCCCTTGCTGGACAGCGAGGGCTGGCTGCTGGGCTTGCCATGCTGCTTTGCTGACGGGGCGATATGTTTTGCAGTGACGCTCATCTTTTATCGGCTTGCTTCCATGATTTGTTTTAGTATCGAACTGGCAACCACGTTGGCCCACTGGCTTTGATTGGTGCCTTCGAGGGCCGGTATTTTCAGATCAATTTGCTTAATGTATTTTTTGGTAAAATGGGCTGGCATACGATCGGCAAGCCGCTGTGCCACTTCCTCGCCAAAGCGTTTACCTACCTCTGCGCTGAGGCCGGGGACTTGAATGACGAGGTCTTTTATTTCTACCATTTTTAAAAATTCAAATCAAAATTCAATTCCAATAGTTGCTCCCATCGTGCTTCAATAGTTCAACCGTTCATGCACCTGTCGACTAAGGCCCCGGCCTTCTTTCATCAGTTCCCTTTCGATCCCCCGTAGCAGGTGCTTTATGGATAAGCCTTCCCGCTTTTGCCGGGCAATGAACACGGCGGAGAGGGTGGAATACTTTATTTGTGCGCCTGTAAGATCAATGGTTTCAGCTAATTGGGGCAATTTCCCATTGACTTCTTTCAAGGTGTCCTGACCTGCCAATCCGCCCACTACTTTTTGCCAAATCAGCAACCGCTGGGCAGCGTCGGGCTTGGGAAATTCAAGGACATAGCGCAGCCGCCTGATGAAGCCCGAATCAATGTTCCCTTTTTTATTGCTGGCCAAAATGGCGATGCCGGGGTAACTCTCGATGGCCTGTAGCAAGTAATTCGTATCAGTATTAGCATAGCGGTCATGGGCATCTTTCACTTCGGTGCGTTTGCCAAACAGGGCATCGGCCTCATCGAAGAGCAGCACGGCGTTCATGCGGTGGGCACGGGAGAGGATGCGCTCTAGGTTTTTGGAAGTTTCTCCCACATATTTGCTGACGACGGTGGACATGTCTATCCGAAAAAGATCTAATCCAATTTTGGCAGCGACCACTTGTGCGGCCATGGTTTTGCCAGTGCCTGGCGGGCCAGTGAACAAACCCAACAGCCCCCTTCCTTGCGGGAACAGACGCTGGGCATTGGGCTGCTCCCAGAAGGCTGCCCGGTCGGTGGCCTCGAAAAGAAAATCGTCGAGGATGCTCTTGAGCCAATCGGAAGCAACCAAGTCGTCCCAGTCAAATGGGCATTCCATCCATTGAGCGAGGTTGCCCAGCAGGTGGCGGGTGGACGACCGGAGGGCTAGGGAAGCTTGCCCGGCCTGTTGGATGCCTTTTTTTCTCACCGCAGCTATCTGACCGACAGATGATTGATAGCGGTAGATCATGTTTTCAAAATCTGTTTTCACCCAAGTTGCTGATTCAGGAACCAGCCGCTTCCACAAAAGCCTTCGTTCCTCTAAAGTCGGGGTCGGTAATTCGATCCGATAATCCACTATCCCATCCGATGGGGAGATAAAATAATCTGATTCGCAAATCACGAAATGCGGGGTCATGGCAGGCAGTGTTTGCTGTGGATTTTCTTCAATATAACGGCTACCATTTCTCCATGCCAACGCCCAATTGTTCAGGATTGCCAACCGTTGGGCCTGACGGGCTACTTCATGTTGCTGAGGTTCTGTAAGGTGTTTGCAATCCAATGTGAGCAAAGGCATGCGGAGTTGTTTGGAAACACAAGCTGCAAAGGTGCTCCGGCCACTCCCTGGTTGCCCTGCAATGCATATCCGCTGCCTCTGTCCTGAGGCATATACTGTCGTGTTTTTTATGAAATGTACCACTTCCTTGACAGGCCAGTCTCTCAATGGCTTCAATGTCGGTTGGATATGGGCAATGTTTATCAAAGCATGGGAGATGTCATTTTGGCCCAACAACCAGTTGCGGATATGCGGGTCTATTTCAAAAAGAGTGGGCTCACCTTTGCTCCCTTCTTTTTCCAAAACCAAGCTCCATGTCGTCAGCGGTGACCCAGCCTTTAGCGATAAGCTGCGCCCATGCCCGAAGAGCCTCGCCACCAATGTTTCGGTGACGTACCCTCTTGAAACGTGGTCTTGCAGATAGGCATATACCCTGCTCAGGTTGGGTTCAATAGAAAGGGCAAAACAGGTTTGTAACAGGTCGGACTCGTTTGGCGTTAAGCCAAATTTTTTTTCCAAAAGCCTCAGGCGTGACCCTTTCTGTTTTTTTAAAAACTGTTCTACTTCATTGATTTTCAGGTTTATAACTTTTGTCCCTGCATCGCTGGATTGCCAAACCATTTCCGTTTCCGGTGCATCAAAATTGTTGAGGTATCCGTCCACCTCGGTATGGAAATCATGCGCTCCGCCTCCATTGGTTTTTGCCTGCTGCCACAACGTCCTCAGCCAAATGATGCGACGCCTTGCCCGTAGGCGGATGCGTTGCAGCACCAGTTCAGGCATGGTAACGGTGGGAGCTTGTAGCCCATTTGCCGCAGGCGTTGATATGTTGGCTTGGCTGATGTTCATTACTGTAGCCGTCAATTAAGTTGACGGGCTTTATTTAGTTCGCTAAATGAATCCTGATATAAAATTCAGGACAAGTTTTGGCAACTACATTATGTCACTGTTATCCACCGGGGGGCGGACTCGGCGCCATTTATGAAGACCCTGAAGGGCACATTCCCAGGATCAACCTCAGTGGGTATCCTAAACCGCAATTGAGTAGATGAATCCACCCTGAATTCCCCAGCAAGCGGAGGATTTGCGGTGGTCAGCGCCAGCCTGTTTCCTCCTATAAATACTTGTACATCATCGCTGGACAAGTCAGCATGTTGGAAAACGTACCCGGTAACGGTGAAAATACTGGCCACTGGGCCAGCAATTGAATCAACCCTTGGCGTAATGGTAAAAGGGCATTGGTTGGACAGTTGCGTGAATGTTGTGATGCTGCCACCGGGGCCTGTCCGCTGGCGGGTGACCTGTAATTGGGCAGCATAAATCCCCGGTAAAATATCGTTGTCGACCGTACCCGCTGGAGGAGGCAACGGGAGGCGGGTCTGTTGTACCGTAAAAGAGAACTGTACCCCATTGGCAGTTACATTCCAGAATGCTGTATCAACGGCGAGAGGTTCATCCCACCTTGCATTCAAAAGCAGCAATTCAATCGTATTCCCCGTCAGCTCCGAACCACTGAATACGACTTGGCTGTCAGCTAAAGACGGAGTGGGAAGGGGTGGGGAAGGAGGTGCTTGTGCAGGCCGGAGGTTGATAGAGCGGGGCGTTGCCTCTCCAGGAAATGGAAATGAGATAGTATTCTGGCTGCTGACCAACCGGGGCATGCCTTCGGTAAAAGTGTGTACACCATACGAAAGTACCCTTGACACTCTCGCCTGAACATCTTCTGTTTCCAACAAGACGACGGATGCCTCGTAATAAGCAGACAATTTAATGGGCGAATCTCCCGCTGTCCAATAATGTACTGCCTCGTTGTGGGTAACTGGGAGTAGGGAGATCCTGAAGATATTAGTCCGCCCCCTGATATTACTGTCCATTATTACTGTACCGTTCACGGAAGTGCTGTCGGTGATTTCAGGAAAATCATGCAGTCCTTTCATAGCGATACCCATCATTAATTGTTCTTGAAAAGCGGCATTGCCGTCGTCTGTTCCTTCATGACTGGCAGTGAGTTGGTAATAGAGGTTTAGCCCCATCGGGGTGTACCTTATCGGGCTGGGGTCGTTGCCAATTGGCGGCAGATTTTTGTAGTGGGCATCTTCCGCTACGTGATATAGGTAAAACCCGACGGAGTTAGTTGCACTATCGGGTATGCGGTTTGGAGGTTCGGACAAAACAGATATGGTAGTTGTACTCGGCCATGCAGGTGAGGCATTGAACGACTCCGTGATGAGGTTGATCATCGTTTGTGTCACGTGCGATATGTCGAGTAATGCCATATTTTAAATTTGTCCTAATCCAAATTTGAGCTTGTGGTTCCTGTTGTTTCCGAGCGTCCGATTGGGCGTCCTGCCGGATGTCCGATTAGGTTTTTGGGTTTTGGTCTTTACGGTTGCTGATGGAGGTGGCAACACTTCTACTTTTAGGCTGCCGATCACCAGCCCCTTTTGAATTGCCTGTCGTTTGGCCGCTCTCTGAGCAGGCGGCACAGCATTGGTATTTTCAAAAGGGAGCAGCTTCTGAATTTGTGATACTTGCTTGGGAGGTTGTGCTTTTGCTTGAAAGGGGGCATAAGTTTCTTTTGTTTTGGGGGCAATTGGTGTTTCTTTATTTACTACGGCAATGATTTCCTTTTCGGTCTTTTCTTTTTCGATCGGGGTAAGTGGGGTCTTATTGGAGGGAAAGAGAGAGCTGACTTCTGGATTGTTTGCCACAGTTGGCTGTAGGTTATTTGCATGGTGATCCTTTGGGCTGTCTGCATTTTGCTCTTCTATCTTAGCTTTATTCTTCGAGGTCATTTCTGGGAAATGAATGGGCATAGGTGATTGTGGTCTAATTTCTCTTATTGGACTGGGTGCGCTTATTGGAAGTTTTTCAGCCAACGGTTTTTTTAAAGGGGTTTGGGGAAATATGGGATTTTGAAGTTGTTGCATAGGTTCAATGGGTTGGGCAATAGGCTCTGTCTTTTGGATCGTTGAAGATGTTTGGCTGGAAGGCCCTTCAGGAGGAGTCGGTGTCAATTCAGGGTTTTTGCCCTCCCCGCTGAATGGGTCGAAGGGTTCTTCTTTTGGTGAAACAGGGTTCTTTTGGGCAACCTGCACAAGCGGGCTGCCTTTTGGTGCTCCTTCCATCCTGCCAACGATTTGAGAAAAATATCCCTGCATTTTTTAGACATTGAGAGGTTGAGAAATTGAGAACTTGATTAGGCTTTGGAAATCAATTGGTTATTTCAATTTCCTATTTTCCTATTTTCTCAATTTCTAATAAGATTAAGATTCAAGTTCAGCCATGACCAGCGCCACATATTGCCGCCGCAAATTCCTTGGAAGTTCCATTATTTCCTGGTGACTCCAGCCGTAAGCCCTTGCCAATCTATGTACTTCGGCTGTCAGTGATTTCCTTTCATTGGAAAGCGAGGACAGCAAAAATGACTGGATGTCGAAATGGACAGTCTGTTCGAGGCTACACTCTGGGCAGGTAGCGCTCAGTTCGGTAGCGACCAATGGGGCTACTTGTTGCAAAGCCTGTTGCAGACCTGCCATTTCGGCATCTGGAGCGCTATCCATCAGGCAACGCCTCATCAAAACCTTTTCCGCCTCATGTGGAGCGAGACCTAAAGTCAAGTATTCATCCTCCCCTGTGGGAAGCCGAAAACTGACATCATTTTCCATTTTAAAAACCCCTTTTTCTTCCCCCTTTCCGAAAGCCGATCCATTGGAGGAATCAAGGTGTGTGATCAGGTCGCCGAGCGAAAAACCAATATCAAAGAGCGATGTGCAGCCAACACAAGGAATGCTGCTTTCAATCTGGTCGCCATATAATTTTTTGTAAATGACTACCAATATCCTGTCCCGGTCTGCTGTGGCAATGTCTTTTGCTGAAACGGGTGTGCCATTTACACCCGGCATGTCCACTATCAATCTGTCAAGCAGATTCAATGCCCCCAAAGTGCCCGGCATATCCACTGCCATTTCATCGCTACCGACAAAATCACGCAGATATACCCGATCGGAAGCGGGTGTAAATCGTAGAGGTACTTGGTAGATTCCCATCTTTTGCTGTTAGTTATTGGCCGCAATAGCTTTTGACAACTTCCGATTATTAACTGCCGAACTGCCGAACTGCCGTCCCGAAGTAAATTCGGGATTTCCGCTGCGCTGCAAATTGCTTATTGGATCACGTTTGCGTTGGCTCGACAACATCCAGATCCCTTTCCCAACCTTCATTTTGCAGCACCAACATTTCGATGGCTACAGCATTGGCGTTGGCATCCAGTTCGGGGAGGGCTTGGTACTCCGATACCCAGCAGCGATAAACGTTGTAGGCTTTTGCCACGGTGCCTTGCTCGTTGAGCAGTTCGATGGTGATGTCTTTGCGGAAATTTGCCAGGGAAATGGCAGCGTCGCCTTCTACGTTCCACACGAGTTTAGCCCAGTTTTCAAATTCTGGGTCGTGAGTGACGCCCCGTTCAAGGGTGATTGCTTCAAATTTCCAGACGCTCGGCGTTTTACGGACAGTGCTTGGGTCACCGCCTTCCCGGTGTTCAACGGGTTCGGTGCTTTGCTTCAACACACTGACCTTGCTTACCCCAGCGACTGGTTTCCCGTCCCATTTCACCCGGAACTTGAAATTCTTATAAGGGTCGAACCGACTTGCATTGACTACAAATTGAGTATTTGCCATGAGGAATTTTTATTTGCTATGGCTATTAGCTGTTTACTGTTGGCCAAAAGCTGATAGCCAACAGCAAACGACCAAAGGCCAAATTAAACTTGGATTTGCCCTGCCATCTGCTGGAGGTAAAGGATGACGAATTCAGCGGGTTTCAACGGAGCGAAGCCTACCCATATATTGACGATGCCTCGGTCAATATCGTTTTGGGTAGTCGTTTCCCGGTCGCATTTCACGAAGTAAGCATCCTTTTTGGTCGTACCCTGAAAAGCGCCTTGCCGGAAGAGGTTGTGCATAAACGCTCCGACATTGAGGCGGATTTGCGCCCAAAGCGGCTCGTCGTTGGGTTCGAATACGACCCATTTGAGACCGCGATAAAGACTTTCTTCGATGAAAAGTGCTGTGCGGCGGACAGGGATATATTTCCATTCACTGGCAAAATCATCGTCTCCATCCATGGTGCGGCCGCCCCAGTTGACGATTCCATTTGGAAAAATGCGTAACACATTGACACCCTGTGGGTTAAGGACGCCACTGTCGCCATCGGAGAAGCGATATTGCAGCCCTGAAATGCCTCGGATGCCAGCCTCAGTACCTGCTGGTGCTTTCCATACACCCCGGTTGGCATCAATGCGGGCCATGAGGCCAGCCATGGCACCGCTAGGGCCTACGTGTACGTTTTGGCCATTTTCCCGAACAGTAACATTTGGGAAAAATATGGCGCTATGGTCATTTACCAATCCGGTGCGGAGACTGCTGACCCCTGTTGTGTTATCAATAGCAGTTTGTGCATTTGTCCAGGCAGCTTGGGGATCCATGAGGAGGAAAGCACGCCTTCTTTCGCAAAAAACGCTGGCATTTCCCCATAAGTTAGATTGGGGCAAACCAGTCGTATCCGCATCACGGGGCAATACCATCAGGTTGAAAATATCAACCTCCCGGTCTATCAGTTCATAAGCATCGTCGTAATGTGAAGTGGATGGAGCGATGCCGTCTTGACCACCAACTAAGACTGCTGGCACAGTCGGGGGCCCGGGAGGGGTTACATCGGGGCGGAGCGTACTCACCACGGGAGGGTGTGACAAAACAGCCCATTTGTAATCCACATAATTGATGGCATAGCGTGGATGGGTAGTATTCATGCTTAGGCCACTGAAGGTTTGGGCATCCGTTTCTACAGCAACTCCAAAACTATTGGTGACCAAACGGTACAGCTTTAAATTGAAGAGTTCTGTATCGGTAGGGTGGTGCGTTACCTCGACCCGGATAGAGTTACCTATATCGCCCGGATACCTTGCAGAGACAACCAAGGTATCGGCAGGGGCGGTATCTTGCAGGGTCACGGAGGCAGTTGCAAAATTGTTGGCAGGTGCGGCATCGGCGTCCTGTGCCACCCGCATGACATAACATTGGGTGCCACCGTTCAGAAAGAAAAGGCGCACTGCACGGGCCATGTCTCCTTGCGAAGTGTCTGAAGTGAACGTTCGGTCAAAGTCTGTGTAATTGAGGCACAAAATCGGTTCGTTGACCGGCCCCCATTTGGTGCGCCCAATAAACAGGGTAACGGAGGTGCTCACTCCGGCGATGGTCCGCACCCCACTTGGCACTTCCTGTACGTAAACCCCAGGGTAAGTTGGTTGTACTGGCATGATGATGTTTTTTTATGAAAAGCTATTTAAGAAATTACAGTCTTAGAAATGCATCTTGGAAGTCCCCATTGTCTATCAGGTCATTGACCACCGCCTCAACGGTGGGCAGGTCACAATCATTAACCAACACCAGGTTTTTGCTCCAGAAATATTTCCCTGATAAAAACTCCCCACTTGCCAAATGTTGCTTTCGCAATTTTTCCAGATGATTAAATGAAAGGAAAGAAGCATAGAACTTTTCTCCACTTTTAGAAGCAACCACAACCCCCGTTTCTCCCTCATCAGAGTGGTCGTTTCCTTCTTTGCCATTAGCACTGGACAGGAAGATATTTTCAATTGCCAAACTCATGCAGATGCTATTGAGGATTGGCTCTTGGGGGAAGCAACAATTTAAGCCGAAAATGGGCGTGGGGAAACCACTATCTGATGATCGTGATTAAACATGGAACAAAAGAAGCATCTCATGGAACAAGCGGGAAAATCAAAACCGCTTGATCTTTTCGAGAAAGGCTTTCTTTAACCGCTTTGATACAGGCACGCAACCACCGTCCACCATGTAGATCGAGCCTTCCTTGTGGTATTTTTTTAAATGGTACAAATTGATGAGGTAGGATTTGTGCGGGGAGAAAAACTCATAAGGCTCCAATAATTTCCTAAACTCGCCAAGATTATAAGAGCTTACAATGTCGGTTTTGTCTTTAGTGACCACCCGGGTGCATTTTTGCAAACCCTCGCAGCGAAGGATGTTTTGGATGGCAATGAATTCGTAGCCCTCTATGGTGGGAACACCGATCAAGTCTTCCTGTGCTTTCTTTTGGACTACGCCCTCGATCAGCTTTTTGCTCCGTTTAAATTCTTCCTTATCACGGATTCTTTGCAGCGTGTTACTGACCACTATCCTTAGGTTTTCCTCTTTCAAAGGCTTTAACAGATAGCCTGAAACGGCGCATTGGATGGCATCAACGGCGTAAGTATTGTTATTGGCCACAATGATGGTTTCATGTTCGTTTTTACGGATCCAGTGGAGGCTTTGTAGTTCAGGTTGGTTCAGTAGCAAAACATCGAAAAAGATGATACTGGGTTTCAGTTTTTCGATCAATTTGGAGGCTGCTGGCAATGTGCTGGCCGAGCCCGTTATCTGCACATTGGGAAAGTATTTGTGAAGATAGGACTTCAACGCACTTTTGGTATTTGGTTCGTTTTCGACCAAAATAGTGCTGATGGAATAACCTGTTGGCGGTAATGTAGGGAGGTTCATTATTTGGCTTTTTTTGGTTTTCCACAGTAAGTCAGTCTAAGTAGTTGCAGGTAGATAAAACGGGTCCACCGAAGGGGTAGGACAAAGAAATGCTTGGGTCATTTACGGAGCGGGCAGGTACGGTCGGGTTCAATCTGCCCAAATCCAATTTTTGGTTTTCTCAAAAGTACGCTTAGAGATGTATCGAGGAAAGTAGATAATAGGTAAAAGAAAACGGAAAGTTGAAGCTCTGATTTTCTTTTTTTAGGTGGTTCAACAAAGATAAATAAGTGATGGTTAAGAGGCAAGCTTTTTTTAATGAATTACCAAAACTAGATTCATAACTTGGTTTCTTTTCATTTTACAAACCCAAATTCAAAAAAAAAACGCAACATGTAGCTAAAGGCCAAACGTTGCGTCCTGATGAAAATTTGTTATTATGAACTAAAAGGTGAATGTCTAAATCCAGATGTATGACCTGTCTTGAATCATAGTTTTTGTTTTTGATGTGTAACGATTCAGTAGGGTTGTTTTTTAAGAAAAATTGAATCCGAATTTATTTCGATAGTCCTCAAAAAACAACCACTATTGAGAGAAAGAACATAGAATGTTTTTCTTCTTTCTTTCTCTAAACTGAATTGTTATTGATTGTTAATAAATGGTTTGAGGTAAAAATTTAACAAAGGGCAGATTTTCTGATTACTGGCTTCAAGAATTGTTTGTGGTTGAAGTAAAAAGCATAGGATTCTGTTTTTGGGGTTGTGGTCGTGATGTTTGATTCTGCTTTTGTGTAGGTGTTTGATTCGATAGCTAATGTCTCTTCTATTTGCCCTAATTTGATTTCAGTTTTTTTGGCCAAGGCAGTTGCACCGTCATTGTCAGTATTGTTGTTTTGAACTTGTGCTTGTGAGGTGAGACCCATTGTGAAGAAGAAAACCAGTGTGAAGAAAATTTTAGTGATGTTCATTTTAGTTTGTGTTAGTGCTGTTCAGATTTTTGTTGTCATTGTATGGGGGAAGAAATTTGGAAGGTGACTTATGCCCGGCGATTTTGCAAGTACTTTGCCGTTTTTGGCACGAATCCCATTTTTTTTTCGTCGATTTCGTTGAATTTATTGAAAATGTGACGTGGCTTTTTTTCCAGAGGAAATAGTGATATCAGCAGCATATTTCCTTCTCGAATTAATTATGTGATACTTTCCCGCAGCGATTTTTTTCAAAAAATTAGCTGAAGGGAAAAAACTAATTTTGTGGCACCTGTCATTATACAATTTAGGAGGTAATATTAAATTACCACTCAAATTCCCGGCACTTGTCTTATCCGTTATTCCTTAAAAATCAAAAACATGATACGTTTGTTATTCGTCGGTTTTGCTCTTTTCTTTGGAATTTATATCATCTTCAAATTGGTCGGACTCGCAACTACAGGCAGAAACGCTTGTCCTGATTGTGAAGGAAAAGGGTACTGGTACGGCCTTCGAGAACGAGAATTATGCAAACGGTGCAATGGTACTGGTCGGTTAAATAATTGATCCGCCTTTTTACACTTTAGTATATAGCGACAAAGGAATCTACTTATAAAATGCTAACCCATATTCCAGCTATTCGAGCATTTTAACACTTCAACAATGAAACCTGCCTTTTTTTAAAAAAATCATAACCTATCGCTTATCATACTTAACATTTCGGTGACGTCTTTCCTGTGTTCGATCATTAAAGCGGCGCAGTATATATGGCCTGCCCGCCAAACTTGAAATCAACGGTTTGCGAAAGTTTATTTCCACAGCCGTTTTAAATCACTACTAAACATGAAGACATTACTGAGAACCATCAGCCTTGCAATAGCCCTTGTTTTTGCTTTCAACCTCTCCGCACAGGACATTTCTTTTGGTATCAAAACGGGTGTGCAGAGCGCTAATGTGAAAGTCCCTGGGTTTATCGGTGATATTTCACAAATTCCAGATTTTAAACCAATTACGACCTTTAACGTGGGGGTAGTATCTGAAATAGGGCTCCACAAGAACTTTGCGATCCAACCAGAACTGAACTTCACTCAAAAAGGATTTCAGATAAAAGAAGGCACCGACCTCAACTTGTTCAAAGTGCCTGTCCCTGTTGGTGTCACGGCCATTAGTAAATTCAATTATTTAGAGATGCCCCTTTTAGCCAAAGCAAAGTTTGGCAACGAAAAAGCCAATTTTTACATGGTAGCTGGTCCCACATTCGGCTATGCTATGAGCGGTAGCCTCGACACCCGGGCGAAATTGTTGGTGGAAGTGGATTTGTTTAAAACTTCCATTGATTTGGATGCAGTAGGTTATGAGCGTTGGGAAGTAGGCGGCATGGCTGGAGGTGGTGTATCTGTCAATACTGGCAATGGCAGCCAATTGTTCCTCGACGTCCGTTATACGCATGGTTTCTCCCAGCCTTATGACATCCCAATCGTTCGGGAAAGAGTTCAGCATAACAGCATCGGTGTGAACGTTGGTTTTATGATGCCAATCGGGAAGAAAGGCTATACGCCGAGGGCTTGATTCCAAATGCAGAATGAAGAATGAAGAATGAAGAATGCAAAATGAAGAATGCAGAATGTACTTATTACATTTTGCATTCTTCATTTATTTAACCTTCGTAATATACTCGGTAAATTACATCTGCGAAATCATCTGAAAGCAGTAACGAGCCATCTGGCATGTGTTCCAGATCAACGGGACGCCCCCATGCTTCGTCTTCTTTTTCATCCAACCAACCATCAATGAAAGGCTCATAACTGGTCGCCTTTCCGTTTTCCAACGTTACCATCATCACTCTATAGCCCGATTTTTTCTTTCTGTTCCATGAGCCATGTTCAGCAAAGAAGATTTGCTTCTTATATTTTTCAGGAAACATTTCACCCATATAAAATTCGATGCCGAGTGGAGCAACGTGTGCCATTAGCACTTGCGCAGGTGGGGTGAACTCGCTGCATTTTCTTTTTTTGCCAAAACGATCGTCCGGCGTATCGCCTTGATGGCAATAGGGGTAGCCGAAGTGCATGCCATCTTGTGGGGCATGGTTGAGTTCGCAGCCGGGGAGGTCGTCGCCCATCATGTCCCGGCCATTGTCAGTGAACCACAGCTCTTTGGTGTCGGGATGCCACGTAAAGCCGACCGTGTTGCGGACGCCATGCTGTACTACTTCCATTTCTTTGGTATCCACATCAAGGCGAGTGATACTGGCAAACACTTCTTCCTCGCTTTCGCAAATATTGCAGGGGGCGCCCACAGGGACATATAATTTGCCATCTGGTCCAAAGTCAATGAACTTCCAGCCGTGGTGCTTTTCGGTGGGGTATTTATCATAAACCACTTCTGGTTCAGGCGGATTATCGAGGTGGTTTTCGATGTCTTTGTATTTCAAAATGCGGCTAACCTCGGCCACATACAAGTTGCCATTGCGGAAGGCTACGCCATTGGGCAAGTTGAGGCCAGTAGCAAGGGTATATTTTTTTTCTGCATTAAAATCACCATCTTCATCACGCAATGCATAAACATTGCCTTCGCCCCTTGTACCGACGAATAAAGTACCATTGGGTGACAAATCCATCGAACGGGCATTTTTAATGCTGTCGGCAAAGACGGCGATCTTGAAACCTGTGGGCAAATTCAATGCGGCAAGTGCAGAGTCCATTTTGGTCGGATCGGCCTTGATTTCATTGACGGCTTTTTCTTTCGGAAAATTGATAGAGTCGCAGGCATGGAACAGGCACAGGAGGCAGAAAAGCAAGAAAAGTTTGTTCATTGTGAGAAGGAGGTTTACAGCGCCAATTGCTTCGATTCCAGCAGGTTGCCATTTTTATCGAAAAAAACGAGGAAGATGTCCTCTCTTCCTTGGCTATCCAGCACTTGGCCACCGATTTTCATTTTGCCGGAAAAATAGCCCGTTAAGACGATTTGGCCAAGGCTGTTGATCGACATTTCAGATGCACTCTCTGAATTCCAGTCATTGCCATCACCTCCCATTTGGCGCAGCCACAGCAATTTGCCTTCATTATTGTATTTGGAAATGAAAATGTCGCTCTCCCCCAAACTGGTTAATTCCTGCCTTTCAAATTTTGCCTTGCCTTGAAAAAAACCAGCACAATAATGGTTTAGTTCATTATCGACAATCACGGTTGTCCCTTGGTCATCATGTTCACCCCCAGCACTGGCGACCCAAAGAACGCTCCCATCTTCAGCATATTTGGCGTTAAAAACGTCCCGCTTCCCCACTGCATGCACATTGATATTTCCAAAACGGGCTTCCCCTTGAAACCGCCCGGTAACGGTACAGCCACCTTTATTATCAGCTGCCACGTCCAATCCATAATCATATCCATTGGGCCCAGTACCAGCCGAGCCAGCATGGTCGGCCCACAGGAGCTGGCCGTCGTTGGAATATTTGGCTACGAAGATGTCCCTGCCGCCAAAAGTCTCCAAAGTCAGGCTATCCAAAAATACCTTCCCTCCAAGGTTGTGGTGGCCAAAATAGCCGATGACAAAAATGTTCCCATCATCATCTGTTGTCACGTCAAAAGCGCTGACCATGTATTTCCCAGTGATGGCCTTTGCCCATAGGACTTCCCCATCAGGCGAATATTTGGCGAGGTAGGTGTCCTCATTGGGGCCGCCCACAGGCAGTTGGTAAGTGCCTAATTGGGGCGAGCCGATGTAGTCACCTGCCGCTATGATATTGCCTGTTGGATCAATAGCGACTGCCCTGCCTATATTACCTCCCGTCTGGATGTTAGGGATCATATCGCCGCCGCTGTGGCCGAGCCAGATCAACTCGCCATGAGGGGCGAATTTGGCAATGTAGAAATCGGATTTCCCACCATTGCTCTTCCCAATTGCTTTGAAGGAACGGCTCCCAAAATATGTATTATCAATCATCATCCCCGTCATGATGATGTTGTCATTTTCGTCAATGGTCAGGTCATGGCATGTTGAAACCCCTTCCTTGCTGCCAAACCCCTTTGCCCATGCATAGCCGCTCCCAATAGAATAGGCGGCTAAAAAAATATCCTTTTCGCCACGAGCGGACAATTCAATATTACCGAAGACCGCAGGCCCCTGAAATTGTCCGCTCAGGATGGCCTCTCCGTTGCTGTTCCAAGCGATAGAAGTGGGCCGGTCGGAAAATTCGTTGGAATGGCCGCCGCCGTGGCCGATGGTTGTTTTAGGGGTAGTTTTATCTTTTACAACTTGTATCTTTTCATCATCCGTTGGCTGCGGCTTGCCCTTTTCGTTATTTGAAAAATTATTGAAAATAAAATAAGGTACCAATAAAACAATAAATGCCGCCGCTGCCAAGCCAACCCTCCTCAACCGTTGCATCCTTCTATTCTTTCTTAGTTTATTTTTCAACCGCTCGTTTCCGATTTTTTCTGCCCCGGCTTCCACTACATGCAGGAAACGGAATTCTTCCCGCAGCTTTTGGTCTGTTCTTAATTGGTGGTGTAAAAAATCCCGCTCTTCAGGCGACAGTTCTCCTGAATAATATTTTTCAAGAATATCCGATATGTTAAATTTTTTTTCCAATTTATTTTATTAAAAAATTCCGTTAAATAATTAGTGGAAAAACTTGCTTTCATTGACCAATTTTCTCAATTTTTCCAAACACCGTTCTTTTCGTTTGGCTACTGTTTTTGCATTTACATTGTGCATTTCCGCAAAAGTGACGTTTGATATTTTATTGTAAAATGTGGCAATGATTATTTCTTGGCAATTATCGGGCAGTGCCAGGATAAGTTCCGCCATTTTTGTTTTTTCTTCTTCATTAATGATTGCATCAAAAACATGAATTTCGTTCCTCAGTTCATTTTCCAATCCTTCCGTGCTGTCCGTCAATTGGCTGTTTTTTCCTTTTTTTAAATAATTCGAAATCTGGTTGTCCACAATTCCTGAAAAATAAGTTTTCAGGGACGCTGTCCTGATTTCAGTGCCCTTCCTGATGTTGCGGAACAAAGCTAATACAGAATCATCAAATATTTCAATGGACTTTCCTTTCAGTTTTGGCTGGTTTTTCAGTTTTAATTTCACTATGGGGAAATAATCCTTTTGCACAAATTGGGCTGCCCTGTACTCGTCCTTCGTGTTGGCCGACCGGATCAGCTCAATCAGTTCTTCATCACTATATTTTTTCCGAAAAAAAAACATAAAAAAATCAGGTTAAAATGTCGCCCTTTTGTTTTTGGGGCTACAAGGTAATTGTACGAAGACCTGTTCCCGAAAACGGCCAAAATATTTTGGACAAAAATAAACCAATAATCAGCCTGTCACAAATGAACGTGGCAGACACGGGGAAGCATTGCCAAAAAAGTAATTGTCACACAATCATTTAACCATTTAAAATTATTAATTATGAAAATCGAAAAAAAATCATTCGACTATTTCCGCAAACAATCCATTGATGTCAAAAGCCAAACCTTTTTAAAAGGTGGTGAAGAAACTAATTTTATTGGCATTGAGGATTTTATTTCCACTTAATTGCACCCGTAGCCGGGAGATTTATCTCCCGCTTTTTTCTTTTAATTTGGCGGGAAACGAATTTCCCGGCTACGACACTTCTTCAAATTCATTTATTTTCATAATTGCCCACTCCCTCGCCACACATGCATTTGTAGAAGCGATTTTTTTTGCCTTTGAAATAAATCGCTGCTTTTTTGAAGGAAGTGCAGTTTTTGCCTTGATTAGCAATTTGACAGCCATCACAAGATTGGTGTATGGCTCCAATTTTATTTTTGCGAGCTGCTGCTCCCGCTCAATGAACATTTCAAAACTGTGGATGCCTTTATATATTTCGTCGAAATCAATTTTTTCGTCGAACAGTTCATAGCTGGATTTTAATTTAACGACTCGCATCCTTAATTTATAAGGAACTGGGACTTCCCTTTTTATTTCCATGTCTATTAATTTTTCATAACGCTGCTTGTGAAAATCCATATTTATTTGGAGAAACAAAGTGGCTATGTCCCTGATTTCTTCGGCAAGGCAAAATTCATAATCATTAATAAAGGAACGGCACCATTTCATTTCCCCCAATGTAATCGCCGTCAGGCCGATATTGGTAAAAGAGGTGTCGGTCATTTGCCCATTTGGGCAAATAATATTACGTTCAAGTCCAAATTTATATAGCTCAAACAAATTGTGAAGGTAGTCTAATTTGCCCGATTCATATTTTTTGATAAAATGGTTTTGTAAATGTTGGTAAATAATGATTCTATCTGCTTCTGGTATTTCGTCCGTTTTTTTATAAAAAAGTCCGGTAATTCCGGACAGATAATTTTCCCCGTCCTCACAGGAAAGCAGGGCGTGGATTTTTGCGTACAATAAATGCAATATGCTATAATTGGATTTTTTATCCGACAATATTTCGGACCGTATTTCCTCCACTAACAACAGTTCGTTTTTTTCTTTCAGTATATTTTTCCTTGCCGCCATTTCACAGGCAACCTTTAATTTTTCGAGGAAATAATGGCTGTCGAGATTTTGGCTGACACTCGGCAGTGCAGGCTCGCCCAAGTCATACCGATTGGCAAAAGGGTGGTAATAGAGGAATTTATTTATTTCGGAAAGCAATAAATAATGCTGGCTATCCTTATTTTTTTCCCCGTTCAATTTTTTGATGAACCTGTTGCTTTCTTTGTGCAACAGGTTTTCCATTGCGGGGTCGTTTGCTATAAATTCCAATAATAGCCTTTGTTTTAAAAAAGGCTTTTCGGACAGTACATCCCAGGCCAGGCGGTTTTCGATGATTTGGGTGAGGCGGTGCATGAGGTCTCGCAGTTTATATTGCGAAAATTCCCGTTCGGGAAAAAGTTTTTGGAACATTTCCTTTTTGGAAACCACATCATTGTTTTCAATGGATTGGCAAGCTGTAGAAAAAAGCTTTAAGAGCAAACCCTCCTTGTCGTGCAGGCCTTCGTTTTTTAGTTCCCAGACAAGGTTGTCTTTATGGTTTTTGGACAATGCCCCAATTAATTGGAATAATTTGCTTTTGTTCATTTGGATGTTTTTTACGACAACTTGAATTATATGTAATGGAAGTCAGATGCCCACATTGCTGATTGACAGTTTCTTAAACATGGCGGTAAAACTAAAATAATGGGCAAGGCAAACAACAACCGACATTTTGTGTGGTTGGTGTACTGCAAATCAAGGCCGTATCATTACCGACAAATTAAAGGTAGGTTCAATATGAATGCCTACTGATAAGTATAATTAAAGGATTTATGCCGGCCGGCTTTTTTGAAGATGGCTAAATTAAAAATAATTGGGTTGGGTTTCTAATGTGGGCAGTATTGTTCCTTAATTTAGAAATATTCTAACAAGTGCCTTTATTCGGGTTGTTGCTTTCCCGAGCCATATTTTACATCAATCACAGTTTTGACTATTGCAATATTTGATGCTGCTGTTGTGGCAGGCATATTCGGTTGCAATATTGTTTGTCAGTCAAAAATAAAAATTATGACTGCATATTCAATTTTTTTTGCCGTGGGAATATTAGTGATGCCCAGTATGTGTTTTTCACAAAATCCTGCATATAGCCATTCTAACCAATTGGAGTTTAAGAAAGTACAGGTCATAACTTATAATGGGCAAATCATAAGAAGTGCCAACCTGATCATACACCCTTTTTCTAATTCAATTTCCTTCGTATCCACCATGCCGGGCAAGACGCTAAATTTGAATTTGAAAGATGTAAGTTCCATAGACGTCCAAAAAGGAAATCATGCTTTAATTTCTGGCTTAGCTGGCCTTGGCCTTGGGCTGTCTGTCTTTTATTTCATCTATGAGTCAAACAATTGGAACGACCCTTTTAGTGATGTTAGCAGCGAGACCATATCAAGGACCCTCTTTATATCAGCCGGCCTTGGGCTCGGTATAGGTGTAGCTATAGGGACGGGCGTAAAAAAATACAGGAAAATATTCATCAATGGTTCTTTTATTATTAATTAAAAAAAAAAGCCCTATAATTAATAGTCACTGGAACAATGAATCGGCTTTAAAAATCATTGATAGTAAAAAAAATCAAAAAAATGGAATCAATTAATTGTCCTAAAATTTTTGTGCTGCCCTCAAGTAATTTGATCATCCTTTTCATTGTGGTAATTCAGTCCGCTGTATCTTGGAATATGTCTGCACAAACGTCAAAGGCCTATTACTACAAACACAGCCGCATTTATGTTGATTCCAATCAGATAATGCCTGCAAAGAAAATAGTGTTAAAAGAGGGTTTTGTTAAATATCCGATTACTGATAATGCAGGTGCAACTTCTTATCGGGCAATTTCATTGGATGCTGTATCAAAAATCGAAGCATCATTTGAAAACCATGCTATTTTAGGAACTTTTATTGGCACTGGCATTGGAGTAGGTGCGATGTTCATTGTAAAAGACCAGGTTGAAAAACCCAAAGTTTCTACGAGTACATCAACATCAACCATGAATGGTGTCACTAAAACAACAACAATCACCACAACTGAAAAAAAATCAATGGCTGGTATTGAAAAAGCACTAATTGTAGGTGCAGGATCATTTGTTGGATTGATTGTGGGTTCGGCCATTAAAACTGGATGGGATGAAGTTTACCCAAATAATAAATCCCCATTAAAGAATATTTCATTAAATGTCTATTCTGATTTTCGACATGCACATATTGCTGGTCTCAAATTAACCTTTTAATTGGTTAATTAAAGATTGTTTAGATGATAGAGATGTTCATAAATAAGACTACTTCCGCAATTTTTTATTTTCAGAAAATAATCTTTGACCACCGAAAATTTAATTCTTCCAATTTAAAAATTGTTCACATGAAATTTCCCGGTTTATTATTTTTTTGTTCATTTATTGTTTTTTTATTCGGTTGCAAAAAAGATGATGATGGTAGCAACCAGCTGCCGCTAATCCCTATTGCTGCGTTTTCAATGGACAAAACCGTTGCCGAAGTTGGTGAAACCATCACCTTTACCAATGAATCTCAAAATGCCACTACCTATACGTGGGATTTTGGCGATGGTAGTACTGATAGTACTGACTCAAAAGAAGAAGCTAATTATGCCTATACAGAAGAGGGAGCATTTATGGTGACACTCACTGCCGAAGGAGATGGAGGGTCTGACTCTGTATCTAAAGCAATAATGGTAAAATTTCCAGACCCAATTGCCGATTTCACTATGGATAAATCAATGGCTGGGGCAGGCGAGGTTATAGCTTTTACCAATGCCTCCCTAAATGCGGAAACTTATTTATGGGATTTTGGAGATGGTAATACTTCACCTGATGAAAACCCTTCCCATTCCTACATGAGCGATAGTACTTATACGATCAACCTAACAGCTTATGGCAACGGTAAAGAAGACAGCATTTCTAAAACCATAGAAATAGAAACCATCTTGGATGGGGATTGGAAGGCTACAACAACTGAGAGCGATGCACTATTAAATTATGCCAATGCTTCGTTTACCATTAATGGGAACAACGTTTCTATTTCTAATTGGTACGTAAGCACAAGTATAGGTTTATTCTTTGGTTCAAACTGGTCCGAAGATTTATCCACAGATAATTCATTTGATTTTTCTCCGCAATCATTTATTGAATATTCTATCAATTTGGAAACCTCTACCTCTGGTACGGGGACTTTTACTTTTGATGGCCAGGATTATGCGATGGAAGTCATAAAACAATGAAAAGCAAATCATGAAAAACAATTTACTTATGCATTAATCTTTATTTGAAAATTCAGGTGACAATAATTCAAAAAACATTTACCATGAAAATAATCAAACTTACTTTTTTTAGCTTTGCCATTTTTTTATTTCTTGGTTTTAATACAAGTGCTGAGACGACAAAAATCACCAACAGTCTATTGCTCCCTACTGCATCATTCACTGTTCCAAAGGATACTTTTTATACCGACGAAATAATTAAGTTTACAAATACTTCCGCAAATGCCGTCAACTATATTTGGGATTTTGGAGATAATTACTCGTCACTTAATCCAACTCCCACTCATTATTATTCGGACAACGGAACATATACTGTTGAATTAATAGCAACGAGTCCATCCGGTGTAGATACTTTTTCATTGAATATTGTTGTTGTTAATTTCTATGGAAAAAAAGCAGAATTAGAGCCTGGGCACAATTATGAGTTCTTTTTTACCACAACGACATCTTTCCTTCCTTCTTCCTTTAATGTTGATTATTCGGGTGAGGGAGAAAACTACTTCACTAATTTATTATTTAATTGGCTTTCATGTATTTTACTTGGCAGTGGTAACTATTTATGCGGAGCAAGGTTTTACTACAAGGCAGCGAGCAATACCCCTCCATGTAGTTTTGTTGGAACATTTACGATTACTTTCTACAAGTTTAACAATTCACATACCATAGAAAGAGAAGTAATGTTTATCATCAATCCTTCCCGTCCAGAGATACAATCCCAAACGGAGAGCTTTTTAGCCTGCAATGTGACAGATACCCTTTTGTCGGTTGATGCTACTGGAGATGCACTTGAATATCAATGGTTTAAAGACGACGACATGGTACCCGGGGCGGACACGAGCTTTCTGCTGTTGCCAAGTTTGTCAGCTAACGACACTGGCTACTATACTTGCAAGCTAAAGGACAGCTTTGACAAAATAACTTTTTCGGATTCCATTTATGTTGGTTTTACAGATGTGTTGTTAGAGCCTTCCATTTCCATTAATGCTTCTGATTCGGCTTTCTGCTTTGGGCAGCAAGTTGAAATAACTGCGGCAACTATGTATGGAGGTATTTCCCCTGTTTATCACTGGTTATTAAATGGCGACACATTAAATCAAACAAGCAATGTTTTAAATATTGATTCCCTGAAGAACGGAGATGTTGTCATTTGCTCCCTTACTTCCTCAGAGGAATGTGTTACAGAAAACACTGTTCTATCGGATGGGATAGAATTCCAAGTTTACCAAAGCATTTTACCTGCTATCAGCATTTCAACTACTGACACCAATATCTGCGATGGGCAGCAAGTTGAAATTTCCGCAACGGCAGTTCACGGCGGGGATGCACCAACCTATCGCTGGTTTCTCAACGGATTCCTCATAGACACTTCGGGGACCTCCATGCTTATTGACTCCATAAAAAACGACGATGTGATCCATTGCTCACTCACTTCCTCCGAAGTATGTGCTGCTCAAAACCCCGTGCCATCAAACGAATTGGCCTTCACGGTCAATGAGAACCTTGACGTCTCAGTTGAAATCACTGCATCAGCGATGACGATATGCGGTGGAGAGGAGGTTGAAATCACCGCAACGCCTGCAAACGGGGGCGATACCCCGTCCTATCAATGGCTGTTGAATGGCTCTGTTTTGAATGCCAGTGGGCCTGTTCTGGTCATTGACACGCTGGAGGATAATGATGTAGTCAATTGTTCGCTCAATTCATCAGAAGCATGCACTATCCAAAACCCCGTACCGTCAAACACATTAGCCTTCACGGTCAATGATAACCTTGATGTGTCCGTTGGCATAGAAGCCTCTGCTGCCACAATATGCGATGGCGAGCAAGTCGAGATCACCGCTTCACCAGAACATGGCGGCCTTTCCCCAACCTATCAGTGGTTTTTGAACGGAAATAGTTTAGCAGAGAATGGCCCCGTTCTACAGATCGATACACTGGATGACAATGACCTGGTTCACTGTTCGCTTACTTCATCAGAAGCATGTACTACCCAAAATCCTGTGCAGTCAAATGAATTGGAATTTACGGTCAATGAGAACCTTGATGTGTCCGTTGGCATCACTGCCTCAGCGAATATACTTTGCGAGGGGGATGAAGTTGAAATCACCGCAACGCCAGCAAACGAAGGCAGTTCCCCATCCTACCAATGGTTTTTGAACGGCTCCGTTTTGGATGCAAACGGCGCTGTCCTGACTATTGACACATTGAAAGATAATGATGTCGTTCATTGTTCCATCACCTCCTCGGAAGCATGCACCAACTTGAACCCTGTTTCATCGAACGAACTGTCTTTCACCGTTAATGAGAGCCTTGACGTTTCCACCAGTATCACTGCTTCGGCGACTGCAATTTGCGAAGGGGGTGAGGTTGAAATCACTGCAACAATGATAATAAACGGTGGGGATTCACCTTCCTACCAATGGTTTCTGAACGATACCGCTTTAAGTGTTGACGACTCCATCCTGCTCATTGACACGCTGGAAGATGGGGATGTCGTTTACTGCTCGCTCACCTCATCTAAAACATGCACCAGCCAAAACCCCGTGCAATCAAACACATTGGCCTTTACGGTCAGTGAGAACCTCGATGTTTCCATCGGCATCACCGCTTCTGCTGACACGATCTGCGAAGGCGATATGGTTGAGATTGTGGCAACACCGGAACACGAAGGGGCCTCCCCGGCCTACCAGTGGTTTTTAAATGATACCCTTTTGAACGGGAGTGGCCCAGTCCTGCTCATTGATACACTTGATAATGATGATGTGGTTCATTGCTCGCTCACCTCTTCCGAAGCATGCACCAGCCAGAACCCCGTACTATCAAACACATTGGCTTTCTCAGTCAATGAGAACCTCGACGTTTCCATCGGCATCACCGCTTCTGCTGACACGATCTGCGAAGGCGATATGGTTGAGATTGTGGCAACACCGGAACACGAAGGGGCCTCCCCGGCCTACCAGTGGTTTTTGAACGATACCCTTTTGAACGGGGGTGGTTCCGTCCTGCTCATTGATACGCTGGACGATGGGGATGCCGTTCATTGTCTGCTCACTTCGTCTGAAGAATGTACCGACGAGAATCCCGCCTCCTCAAATCCTATTGTATTTGATGTAAATGACCTGCCTCAAATAAATTGCCAGTTGGGGGCAGATACCTTTTGTTTAAATGATGCAGGAATTGAACTCACACAATGTGGCCCCCAAGGCGGAGCGTACATGGGTTCGGGAGTATCATCCAATGTATTTGAACCTTCTGTCGCCGATACTGGACTTCATTTAATCACTTATGAATATACTGATTCGGTTGGTTGTATCAATTCGGTTACACAAGAATTATTTGTTGAGGTTTGCACAGCTGTAATGGACAGGTGGAACAATCATCAAATTTCTGTTTTCCCCAATCCATCAAATGGAATTTTCAAATTGAAGGCGGATGGACTTTCAGGTGAATGGAGCATTCGAGTAATCAATGAATTGGGGCAAAAGGTATTTAATTCAAAATGGAGTATATATAAAAATAATGAACTAAATATTTATTTAAAAAATGCACCAAAAGGAAATTACTGGATTGTTTTGATAAATAATGAGCAACAATTAATTAGGAAAATAATACTGCAATGATTTTTAAGCAAGAAAAATGTAGGCCGAATTTTCTAATCCGGACATGAGGAGATACCATCGCCCGAATTAGGAAATCCGGCCTACATTTCGATTATGTGGGTCTGAGGTACTTGTCAAAAACTCATGTTAAATAAAAAGTGGGTGAGTATAAAAAAAACAAAAAAATATGAGTTCAAATAAAGGGATAATGAACATTCTTTATGCGGCTTTTCTGCTCGCAGCGGTAGCAATGCTTTTTTTTACTGTTGGAAAAGGATGTAACAAAGAGGATAGTTGTTGCAGACAAGTTGAAAAGTTAATACATGAAAAAAAAATACTTGAAGATAAATTAGTCGAATGTTGTCCAGCTTCATCGTGTGAAGAAGAATTAAAATATTTTGTTGAAAGAGAATTTCAACAAATGGGAAAACTGGTTACGGGTAGCTTTATGATTGACTTGTTCAAAGAGAATATGGTAAAGCAAGGGGTTCAATATTTAGGGCCAAGTTGCGATAAGATTGGTGGTAAATTTATCATTAGTTTCCATGCAACGGGTAAATCAACGGATGGTGGTCATTATTATGACCATTACGCCAAATTTGAAGTAAATAGTCAAAAAGAAGAAATAATCCCCAAAACTGAACTTGCAGAAACCATGGCTCCATTTTTAGGTTTAGAGTAATGGGTTACTTGAAATCTTAGTAGTGCATCTCTGCCTTTGGGCGATAAAAAAAGAAAAGAAACAAGGCGAGAAGATGATTATGCGTAAATGGCAACCCCATTATGCGGGACGGCTAACGATTATAGTGAACGTTAGTCACAACAATCTAAAAATCATCACAATCAAAAAACTTAGTACAATGAAAAAATCAATCTACTTCATTTTAGCACTAACGGTAATCATTTTTACAGCTTGCGATAAATCTGAAGAAGATTTCATGAAAGCACAACAGTTAGGAACAAAACAAGCTTACGAAGATTTCCTCGTAAAACATCCCGATTGCGGATTCACTATAAGAGCAAAGTTTCTTATTGATTCACTTACTACTATCAACGGAGGATGTATCTTGTCTCAAAAATATGATGAAAATGAATTAGGACAGTTCTTATTAGTACTCGAAAATGAAACTCAAAACAATCTCCTTAAAGAAATTGGAGACTACTTCATTGAAGATACCTCAAGAATTTTAAATTACAGGCAAGCTTTGCAAGCTGCGTTTATTAAAGCGAATAATTTTCATGGATTTGAACATTCCGATATTACTGAAAACCACGTGAAATTAAGGAAAGTTATTGAAAGTAATTTTAATGTTCCTGCGTTTAGCTATGAGAGAGAATTAATAAATAACCTTCACACAAAATTTTTAATTTTGGAAAGAAATGAAAAGATAAAATTAGAAAATGCACGACTTGATAAATTAATGAAAAAAGAAGGTAGTAAGCAAGCAGATAGATTTAGTAAAAATGCAAATAGTGGAAACATATTTGAAATGATGGCAAAAACTGTACGAGCCTCGGACGCAATAAGTGCAAAATTTAATAAATTGAAAAAAGAGAGTTCGGCAAAAATTAAAGATGAATATGCAAAAAAAGCAACAGAACACCTTTTACAAAGAGCAAAATCACTTAACTTAAATGAATTAGATGTATGCGCCAAAAAAGTGATTTGGGACTTTATTATGACAGCAATTGAAAAAAATCCTCAGAATGAATTTAAGTTGGTTCTTAATAAAAGTGAACGCTACCCAACGGATGGAAGTTTAGAAATTACAGACCAACTTGTTCAAGAATTAAAAAAATCATTTTCTGTAGAGAAGAACGAAGCAATTCAAAAAATAGCTAATAATTGTATTGCCAGATTTGAAAGTTAAAATGAAAAATTAATGCTGTGACGAACAAGGCAACGGTCATGCTCGCAAAAGTCGCACGTCGCCAACGCTAAATTATTTCTATACAAAAATGGACGATAAACAGCATGCACATCTCGCCAGTGTTGTTGGCACTTAAAAAAGCGGATTGAGCCCAACGAAGTAATGGAGCTTATAAAAAAATGAAACCAATAACACTGATTGTAACGATTTGCAGTGAATTGCTCCTTCAGCCAATCCTTCCCAATCGGGCGAATAAAGGGAACTCAACCCGCTTATTTTCCCGCTCCCCCCATCTTGGTTTAATTTTTTCCATAAAACCGTCCACTGCATTGACGTTGTTTTTGGCAGAATATTTCTGTACACTCGACCATGTATTAAGGTATCCTTCGAATTGGTTTCGGTTCCATTCCACTTCAATAACAAATTGTCGCTCCGTTTTTATTTTTTTAAAAGGGAAAGGGATCGAAGCATAATGCTCGTCAATTAGCTGCCGTTCCGTATCCCAATAAGGGCCGATCACGTATTTGTAAAAATGGTCGAGCGAGTCGTCTATTTCAGGATTAATCCGCAGTAGCCCATAACCCCACACGGCAAGCAATGCCCCTTTTTTCCCTACTCTATTTATCTCTTTAAAAAATGCTTCAAAATCAAACCAGTGAATGGCCTGCGCCACAGTAATCAGATCGAAATATTTGCCCGGGAAATCTGTCTTTTCCGCTCGGCAGCAAATATATTCGATATTGGTTTTAGTTTTTGCCATTCCCAATTGTTGTTCACTGACGTCCGTCGCTATTACGTTTTGAAAATGGTCAGCCAGCACGAGCGCAACTTGGCCATTACCAGTGCCGCAGTCCCATGCAGTGTCTCTTGCAGGGACATGCCTCAGTATCTCATCGTACAACTCTTTTGGGTAAACAGGCCGAAATTTTTGGTAGGTTATTGCTTGAGAGGAAAAGTTATCTTTGACAGGTTTCATTCATTCAATTAAAAAGTAAAAAGCAAAATTAATAAGTAGGGTGCCGTACTTTTTACATTTGCCTTTTTAATTGAGTGAATGAATGAAATTCGGAAGACTACCATCTGTCGAAAATGTTGACTTTACCCTGCCACCCGATCCATTGGGCAACGCAACCATTTTAAACAAAACAAAAACTGTGGGAGGTGGTAAAATCCTATATATCGGTGCCACGGGCTGGGGCATGAAGGAATGGGTGGGCACTGTTTACCCAGAAAAAGCCAAACCAAAAGACTACCTCGGTCATTACACCCGCCAGTTCAATACCATCGAACTAAATTCAACACATTATGCCGTACCAAATGAACTGACCATTAAAAAGTGGTATGAGCAAGCTACCGATGATTTCAGGTTTTGCCCAAAAGTATTACAACGCATCAGCCATAGCCGTGACCTTTCTCCGGTAGGGCCGATCAATTACACCAAACAATTTTGTGAAGCAGTGAGAGGCTTTGGAGAAAAATTGGGATCTTGCTTTATTCAACTCCCACCCTATTTTGGGATAGACCGGTTACCTATCCTGGATGCCTTTTTGGAAAAATGGGAGAGCTATCGCATTCCGCTCGCTGTGGAGGTGCGGCATGAGAGCTGGTTTGAACACCCAGCGAATTTAGAGCAGCTTGCTGAAGTGCTTGAACGTCATCTCATATCAACCGTTATCACCGATGTAGCTGGCAGAAGGGACGTATGCCATGCCCGGTTGACAACTAATGAAGTAGTCATCCGTTTTGTTGGAAATGGCCTGCACCCAACTGATTATAGCCGCATAGACTCTTGGGTGGAGCGGCTGAATTTTTGGTTCGAGAACGGTTTGAAAAAAGCTTATTTCTTTACACACGAACCCGACAATATTTTAGCCCCTGAATTGGCCGTATATTTAACCCAAAAAATAAAAGAAAAAACGACCATCCAGACGCGTGGTCCAGAAATAATACCCAAATTCCTTCAAGGTCAACAAATGTCGTTATTTTAGCATTTCAAAAGAGGTCAGAAGTCAGATCGTTTCGTTGTCAGAAATCAGACAGCGCCGATCGGATTTCTGACAACGAAACGATCTGACTTCTGATTTCTAAAAACATGTCAAAAACACAGGATAACAATAAAACAAAATCTTCTGCAAAAAACACTTTTCCACTGATCCACCGCGATATCAGTTGGCTGTCATTCAATTACCGGGTGTTGCAAGAAGCAAAGGACCCTTCTGTACCTTTGTTGGAGCGGTTGAAGTTCTTGGCTATTTACTCCAACAATCTCGACGAGTTTTTCCGGGTGCGGGTGGCCAGCCACCGAAACCTGATACGGGTAGGCAAAAAGACCCGGCAGGAATTTGATTTCGATCCGAAAGCCATCCTGAAACAGCTTACCAAAATTGTCAATAAACAGCAAGAGGAATTCAGTGAGATTTTTGAAAAACAAATTGTCCCTGAATTAGCAGAGCATCGCATCATATTAAAACGCCGCCTTGACTTGGGGAGAAAACAAAGGGCATTCGTCGAGCAGTTTTTTGACGACCATATGTGGCCATACGTGCAGCCCGTGCTGTTGGTGAAAGGCAAGATTCGCCCATTTCTTAACAATGCCTCGCTCTACTTGATGGTCAATCTTCATGACAGGGAAAAAAAAGAAACCCTACTACGCCATCGTCAAAGTCCCGTCTGATCACCTGCCCCGTTTTATCCGGCTGCCTTCCTTGAATGGAAGGCGGGAAATGATCATGCTCGACGATGTGGTGCGGCATTCCCTGTCGAGAATGTTTCCGGGATATGACATCATCGATACCTACTCAATTAAATTGACAAGGGATGCAGAACTATATATTGACGATGAGTTTTCTGGCAACCTTATTTCAAAAATAAAAAACAGCCTCAACAAGCGAAAAGTCGGTCCGCCATCCCGATTTATCTTTGACCGGGAAATGCCCAAAGAGTTACTGGATTTACTCATCGAAGCATTCGACCTCCGAAAAGAAGTTTTGCTGACGGAAGGGAGGTACCATAACAATTTTGATTTTTTCAAATTCCCTCATTTTGGATTGGACCATCTGAAAAACAAGCCTTTGCCGCCGCTGAAATATTCAGCATTGGAAGATGCAGCGGATTTTTTTAAAGCCATCCAAGAAAAAGACCATTTGGTTGCACCTCCTTTTCATTCCTATGAATCGGTCATTCAATTTTTTGAAAAAGCAGCCAAAGACCCGCAGGTCACGCATATCAAAATCACCCAATACCGGGTAGCGCGTAAATCCCGCATCATGAATGCACTCATAGAAGCGGTAAAGGCAGGCAAGCAGGTCTTTGTTTTTATTGAAGTAAAAGCTCGTTTCGACGAGGAGGCCAACCTCGAATGGGGCGAAAAACTTGAACGGGCTGGCGTCCATGTACAGTACAGCATGCCAGGCCTGAAGGTACATTCGAAAATGGCCTTAGTTCGTCGGCAGGAACAGGAAGGCATCCGTTTTTATTCCTATCTCAGCACTGGCAATTTCCACGAGGACACAGCCAAAATTTATGGCGACCTCGGCCTGTTTACGGTAGATGAACGCCTGACAACGGAGGTGGCCCGGCTGTTCACATTCCTTGAGACGACAAAATTACCAGTTCAGTCTTTTGACCATATTTTCGTCGGTCAGTTCAACCAACGGCAGGAATTGGAAAAGCTTATTGACAAAGAAATAAAACAAGCCGAAAAAGGTAAACCTTGTGGCATTACCCTTAAAATGAACGGCATCCAAGACGAACGAATGATCAGAAAATTGTACCAGGCCAGCGGGGCAGGCGTTCCTATCCGCATGATTGTCAGGGGAATTTGTTCATTGGTACCTGGCGTAAAAGGTTATAGCGAAAACATCAAGGGCATCAGCATCGTGGACCGTTATCTTGAACATGCCCGGGTATTTATTTTCCACAACAAAGGCAACGAATTGGTATATCTATCCTCTGCCGATTGGATGACCCGAAACCTCAGTTGGCGCATTGAAACCATTTTTCCAATTTATGACCCGGTTATTAAGCAGCAAATCCTCGACATCATTGATCTCCAATGGAGGGACAATGTAAAAGCCCGCATCCTTGATGCTGACATGAACAACTTTTACAAAAAAAATGAAGACGACATTGCCATTCAATCGCAAATAGAGACCTATTTTCATTTCAAAAGAAGGGAAGAAAATTTAGAGATCGAAGAGGTTGAAAGTGCTGTTATGAATCAATAGCTTTACGACTGCATTTTAAACATCTCATAGAACATAAACTGCTCATTTCCGTAAGAATGAATTTCTCTTAAAAAAACCGTGGGAAAAAGCAACCCAGGGTTTCAACCGTGGAAAACACCATAACATCATGACCAATACCATGTCCAACCCCATCTCGAAACTGATTTCCAATATGAACGAAAGCGCTACCATCAAAATGGCGCAAATGGCCCGTGACCTCAAGGCTCAAGGCCATGAGGTTATCAGCTTGACCCTTGGAGAACCCGATTTTGATACCCCCGAACACATCAAGGAGGCCGCAAAAAAAGCGCTTGACGATGGCTATACAAAATACACGCCCGTGCCGGGCCTCGTTGAGTTGAGGGAAGCCATTGTCCGAAAATTCAAAAGGGACAATGGTTTGGATTTCAACATAAATCAAATCGTAGTCTCAAATGGAGCAAAGCAGAGCATCGCCAATATTTGCCTGAGCCTGCTCGACGAGGGGGACGAGGTGATTTTGTTCGCCCCTTATTGGGTATCTTATTATGAGATTGCAAAAATGGCAGGAGGGATACCAGTCCCTGTAGCAGCTGGTGTGGAGCAAGATTATAAAGTAACAGCCGAACAGGTTAGAGAAGCCATCACGGATCGGACAAAACTGGCCATTTTTTCTTCACCCTGCAATCCAAGTGGTTCGGTTTATAGTAGAGAGGAATTGGAGGAGATTGCTGCAGCCTTTGCACCACATGACAATATTTTTATCATTTCTGATGAAATATACGAATACATCAATTTCACGGGAAAACATGCCAGCATTGGAACAATCGAAAGTGTAAAAGACCGCGTTATCACCGTCAATGGTTTTGCCAAAGGCTTCGCCATGACCGGCTGGCGGCTGGGCTACATGGGGGGGCCTTTGTTTTTGGCCGAGGCCTGTTCAAAACTACAAGGCCAGTTCACTTCCGGCGCCAATGCGTTCAGCCAAAAAGCTGCTGCTTTTGCCCTTGACGCTGATATGGCCCCTTCTTATAGAATGCGGGATGAATTCCTCAAACGCCGTGACCTGGTCATTTCTTTGTTAAAAGAAATACCGGGTTTCAAAGTGAACGAACCGGAAGGCGCTTTTTACATCTATCCCGACATCAGTTATTATTTTGGAAAAACAGATGGCTCATGGATCATCCGCAATAGCCAGGATTTTTGTGAGTACCTGCTGGAAGTCGGCCATGTGGGAACAGTAGATGGCGATGCATTTGGCACACCTAAATGCATGCGGATTTCCTATGCCGCTTCAGAGGAGGATTTACGGAAAGCGATAAAATGGATCGGGGAGGCAGTGGCAAGGTTATATTGAGGTATTAAGGTATTGGGTATTATGCAATTGGAAAAACAACTCAATATCCCAATACCACATTACCTAATTTCTTTCCATGAGCATGTGTTACCAATAAATCTTCCAAATCAGTTAGTGCTTTCCCCAACGCTTCATTCTTCTCACAAAGTGACTCCTTTGGAGCAAAATCAAAAACAATAGCTAAAAACACTTTGGTTTTGTCCGTTACCATTGTCCTTGTTGAGTCGCTGGTCGGGCTACCGAATGCGCCTTCCTTGTCCCGTAAAATAGGCAGTCCTTCGATATTCAGGGCACCTCGCCCAATGGCTTGATATGGTTCGTCCACTTCTCCCCTACCCAACCGGACACCGCCTTTTATTTTTTCGAAATCATAACCACCGATCGAAAAACCGCTCTTCACGGAGATAAGGTTCAGGGTATCCACGACATTGTTCACGTGGTACAACCCTTTTCCTTTTACCACCCTTCGAAGCAAGGCTTCCGCGCTGGGCCGATAACGACTCGGGTCTTTTCCGAGCGCTTTGTATGCTTGCCGGGTAGCATGTAGTGGGGGGATGGAAGAAATGTCTTCAGTAGAAAGACTGGCTGACGTTTCATCCAAAGTCTCTTGAATGGCTTTTAATAAATCTTCTCCTGAAGGCGCATTTTTTATGTTTATTAATAAAACACCCAAACGAACATCCGGACAGGTATCGGTCAAAATTTTATCAAAAGAAATAGTGGGTAATAGCATGGGTTTTCTTTATTTGCGAAACACAGCCTTTCAGGCTGTATACAAAACAAAAATATGACTTCTACAATCAATTGGGGTATCATTGCCCCAGGACGTATCGCCCATAAATTTGCCAAAGACCTTGCTTTAGTAAAGGATGCCCAATTACATGCTGTCGCTTCCCGCTCGTTGGAACGGGCGCAGGAATTTGCTAAACAATATAAGGCTCCTTATGCATTTGGCAGTTATAAGGCAATGACATCTTGCCCGGATCTGGATGTGGTCTATATCGCATCACCTCATATTGGGCATCACCCTCACTCTTTGTTATTTTTAAAAAACAAAATCCCAGTACTCTGTGAAAAACCTTTTGCTATGAATTCCAGGCAGGTAGGGGAAATGGTTGCCACTGCCAAAACCGAGAATACCTTTCTTATGGAAGCAATTTGGACGAGGTTTATACCCGTATTTGAAAAAACCTTGGACTTAGTGCAAAGTGGGGTCATCGGGCAGTTGAACTCCATACGAGCTGACTTCGGGTTTAAGGCTCCCTTCGATCCAAATAGCCGATTATTCAACCCAGCATTAGGCGGCGGCTCCCTCTTGGACGTTGGGATGTACCCTGTGTACATCGCAACTCATTTTTTTGGAAAACCTCAGCAAATACTGGCATCTGCGATCAAAGGTGGTACAGGGACAGACGATAGCTGTGCTATGGTTTTCAGTTATCCTGACAACAAATTGGCTATCCTCGACAGTTCGGTCATCAACCATACTCGCACCACTGCTGTGCTATATGGAGAAAAAGGAAAAATCGAAATGCATAGCCGATTCCATGAGGGCGAACGGGCAACGCTTTCTGTTTATGGCCAACCGGACGAAGAAATCCATGTTCCAAAAATAGGCTTCGGATATTACCATGAAATTCTGGAAGTCAATAAATGTTTATGGAAGGGAAAAAAGGAAAGCGAGAAACTACCACTTAGCTTTAGCACACTTTTGATGGAAATCCTTGATGCTGTTCGTTCTTCGGCGGGTATTTATTATCCAGATAGTGATTAAAAAAAGAGCGCCCAAATTGGACGCCCCTTCGTTATGGCTATTTTCACTACTTAATCTTTTCATTGGCAGATGGTAAGATCGTCAACCATCTACCAACCACCGTCTACCGTATCATTTAATGAATGCAAACGTTTTGTTATTTGATCCGAAAAATTCGTTGATATCATTTGTTTTCATAACCTGCTCCAAGATCAACCCATGGTCATCAACTTGGGAAATCCTGATGACCTGCGTGCATTTTATATTTTCGAAATCCTTATCCTCAGCCGCATGCAAGAGAAGATATTGGTTGTCTTTTGAAATTTCCCAAGTACCAATTTCTGATACTTTGATTTCACGATTACCATAATTGCAGGTGTAAGTACCATCAGCAGCAAATTGAAAATCCAGAAATGAACCAATACCAGTTTTATTGTTCTCCAAGTTTTCAAATGCACTAACATTCGTCCACTCGCCAACGAGATAGTCTTTGGTCAAATTCAATTTTGGAGATGCTTTAAGTGGTTGGTAATGAATCGCTAATACTTGATGGTTAACTACATCCGTAAGGGTTATTCCCTCGCAGGTCTGGTCGACACTCAGAAGCTTTTCTTTATGCTCATTATCGGATAAAATAAGGAATGGCTGGCTGTCGAATTCGGCCACCCGCCAAAAAGATGACTGGTATGATCTGTTACCATCAAGGTCGGTCTGGAGGATTTGAACCAAACCTTTTTGTGTAAAAAGATAAGTATTTTCCATTCCATCCGGCAGAAGGGCTGTCCATATACCATGAATAAGGTCATGCTCAATAAGATGGCTGGTAGAGAAATTTTTATCCAATCCTACAGCATATTCCCGGCATTTGATAAAATCTGAATCACTAACGGAATGGGCAGACAAAAAAGTGGTCGTAGCCATTATTACAGCGAACAATGCAGATGTTTTCATAATAGAGCTATTTTTTGAATCCTTTTAGAGAGTATTGGAGATGATTTTAGAGTAGTCACGATTTTTTTGGTTAGGGGGTGGTGGCGGGGCAGTCATATTTTTTTTCTTTGGTTAACGGGTTTATGATTTGACTGCCAACCACCTATATTATTTCGGATGATTTCTTGTCGACAATGACAAAGATAACTGCTTAGGGTTGCCTCCGACCAAATCGAATCTTGATTCGTAACGGATTTCTCGACGAACGGTAGTTTTCGGTCAGGTTGATAAGAAGTTGATATAAACCTTTATCAACCAATTTTAAAAAAAAATCTATTTCAAATAACATGTCAATAAATAAAGGACGGGCAGCGACAAATAATGGTTACAGAATCCGTCAAAATAGAGATGTGGCATAAATTCTGATTCTATAGAATATTGCTCCTCCAATAAAATGCACCCCGATTTTTCCCTCTTTTTTTAATCACCTATTCCCCTCTTTATCCCTTTCAGTGTAAATCCCCGATGTCCCTCTTGCCCTATCAAAGGCATACCATTGACAATTGAACACGCTGGAAGCAAACAAAAACTTAATCAAAATGACAGCTATTTTCACACACTTACCCTTGCCTTTGACATCTAATCGGTTTCCGCTAATTGGACTTACACTTACCATTCTTTTGTTCGTTTTTCCAAGTTGCAAAACTGACGACTTTAAAGACTTTGATGATGCTACAATAATACAAGAAGGGACGTATGCCTTTCCTGTGGGCATCGTCAACTTTACCTTGGCCGATATCATTGCCGACGATACGGCATTGACTATAGGAAATGACAATGGCATTAGTCTAATCTATCGGGAAGACGATTTTTTCAGTTTAACGGCAAGTGAGATACTCGATGACCTGACGGGGGATGTTAATGATTCATTTTCGCATGAGACAAAGATCGGAACGGCGGTCATCGATGGCGTATCACAGGGAGCATCTGTCCCTTTCAGTTCTATCCTAGATGATTTTGACGACCAAAACCTTGCTGGCTTAATTGAACAGAGCGATGGATCACTGATGATTGTCCCGCCTTTTGAACAGGAAATTCTCTCAGAAGAGATTGTCCCTCCTTTTACCGAGTATTCTTCCATGGGCATTGAGAATGGAGCCATGTTCCTATCAGTAACCAATAATCTCTTTTTTGACATCGAGGATTTCTCAGTCGAGGTTACTGATATAATAAACAATCAATTAGTCGGTGTTTTCCATTTTGGTTATGTTGAGGCTGGGCAGTCCCAAACAAGTGAAATCGGTTTGGCCGGAAAAACTGTTAGCAATGAATTTAAAATAAGTATGAGTACATTGAAGTCGCCAGGCTCTGGTACCAGCTTTGAATTGGTTGACCTCGATGCTGAACTGGATATTTTTTTTGAGGTGAAAAACCTAACGATAAATGAAGGGGTCGTCAATTTGTCGGCAGGTGTATTGGCAGAGGATAATTTGACTTTTGAGTTCCCAACTGACAACGGTGAACAAATGAAAAGCATCCAACTTGACAATGCCAAATTCAATTACGAAATCACATCGGACATAGCAACGGATATTTTGGTAAAAATAAACTTCCTCGATATAACGAGAAATAACGTTCCCCTCTCACAAGAGTTTGCAGTTTCTCCCACAGGAACTTCAGGCCCTATCACAGGATCAATGGATTTTTCCAATACACTTTGGTCACTCGACAACGATACCGACCAGCCTTTCAACCGAATAAGGGCTACTTACGAAGTTTCCGTTCCAAATGGATCAAACGGGCAACTGGCCTTTTCATCTGATAATAAAATAAGCATCCAATTTACCATGAATGAGCTGGAGGTCATTGAAGCAATCGGGTACTTTGGATTCCGGCAAGAACTGTTTGAGGAAAAAACATTCGACCTTGGTTTTGATTTCACTCTATTTGCCAATGGTAGCAGCCCGTTACTTTTCAGTGATCCGGCCATGCGAATTGAAATAGTCAATACTTTTGGCATACCGTTACAGGGGGAATTCAACGCAAAGGCTATTGGGTTTTATGGAGAGGAAGCCAACTTGAATCCGCCCAAAGTCTTCATCAATTACCCTACATTTACCGAGGTTGGACAAAGCGCCAATACGGTTTTTGTAATGAACAAACACAACTCTGACTTGGTAGAGATGCTTTCAGTCCTGCCTTCTTATATCAACTACGAAGGCTCAGCAACGATCAATCCGAACAGCGATCCATCTGTCATTAATTTTATCCGTTCAGATAGTAAACTGGCGGCTTCGGTTGAATTTGATCTGCCTTTTAAATTTAGCGTTGAGAATCTAGTCTATCGAGACACCAGCGATGCTGCCGACCTTGGACTTGAACAGGGGGGCTTTACCATTGAAGACATAGACAGTGCCGAGATGAAGATAGTATATGATAATGGGTTGCCTTTGATGTCCACCATAAATCTGATTGCCCTATCTGATACTGGCGAAGAAACTTTGGTTGTGGAAAACGTACAGTTTGAAGCTGCCTCTGTCAATGCAAATGGACGGGTACCGAACAAAGGTTCATTCCATGGTGAAACTTTTATTTATTTAACAAATGACCAGTTGTTGCAACTCGACAACGCCGACAAATACATCTATGAAATAGCTCTAAAATCAGAAGGAGATGGGCAAACACCTGTGGCCATGTACACGGATTACCGGGTAGAGCTGGGTGTTGGAATCCGCTTGGTAGTGAGCAGGGAGTGAGGCAACTAAAATATCTTGGATTTGGAATGCATATCAAAAAGGCCTGTTCCTGATTTTAGGAACAAGCCTTTTTGAATTTTAGGGCATTAAAATTTTGGTGCGTTTGCCCTTTTTGAATTTATCCCAATTTTTTACATCGGGATATTTCCCTACATCCTCACCACTTTCTCCACAAAATGGTTCGCACCATCCTTATCCACCGCCATGAGATAATAAATGCCAGGGGCTATTTCCCCTAAATCCAAAGAAGCGGATTGGCCAGAAAAGTCGAGCAATTTCGTCCTCACCAATTTTCCATCTGCATGGAAAACTTTGGCGGTTAATTGACCCGCATATTCGTATTCAATAGTTAAGCTACCGTCAGTTGGATTTGGATAAATATTTACCGGAATCTGCAAATCCTCACTTACCGAATTGACGCCATCATCTACAAGGCCATTGCAATCGTTATCAAGGCTGTCGAACACCTCCATCATAAGGGGATTTATGTCCACATTGGTATCATCACAATCAAAACCATTTAGGACAAAGCCAAGGTTCGGATCAAGAGCCCCACATGTATCAATCGTATTGGCCGGATCACCGAAGAAATCACCATCTGCATCTTTGTAATAAGTAAAAACAGAAAGGCCGTCATCAGCCATGCCATTACAGTCATTGTCTATGCCATCGCAGGCTTCAGCCATATCAGGATTGATGGCTGCCTCTACATCGTTGCAATCCATACTGTTAATGACAAAGCCAACTGGCGCATCCGTCAAACAAGTATCCAAGCTTGATGCCGCATCCCCAAAGCCGTCGCCATCAACATCCATATAATAGGTGGTAATAACCAAGCCATCGTCCTTCATTCCATTGCAATCATTATCGAGGCCATCACACATTTCAGCCAAGCCAGGATTAATATCGGCATTGGTATCGTCGCAATCACCAGGTTCTACCACATAACCAACAGGGGGCACAGCAAAACAAGTAAACAGTTGGTTGTTGATATCCCCATACCCATCGTTGTCAAAATCAAAGAAATAGGTATTGAGTAATAGTCCTTCGTCAATTTCACCATCACAATTGTTGTCAACCGCATCGCAGACCTCTGAGGCATCAGGGTTGATGTCGGCATTATAATCATCACAATCAATATAATTCAGGAAACCGTCATTGTCCTGGTCTTTATAAAAAATACGTTCCGCGTATTCAAAGGCTTCCACCCCGATTTCCATTCCTATCAAACGGCCTGGAATATCATCTACTGGTGGGTGAATGCCGCCCCATATCCTTGAGAGGCTGCATTGGTCGGATGCATCGCGGTAGGTAGCCCATTGAAGAGTCACGTCCACACTAGGGCCTTCTTCAAAAACGAGGAATTCATTTTTGGGGCACTGAAACTCGCCCATACCACCGGGGAAAAATGGGTCGCCTGTCAGGGCAGTCAGCAGCTCGGCTGCAGCCCTGCTATAAGTGGAGTGGCCAGAGACATAGCCAGCAAATGGGGGCGTCACAAAGGATGGCCGTTGGTATGGCCACCAATTTTCCGCCAGAATCCAACCCACTCCCGCATCGTCCACCGCAGGATCATTTACGTAATCAGGGCCGCGCCAGCTTTTTAATTTTATTTTGCCAACATGTTCATTTGCCATTCCTGCCAAAGTATCTCCAGCCAAAACAAGTTCAATCTTACCGGGCACTAAATGGATCCCGCCCGGATGGTAGGAAGGAAGGTTAGGGTCGCTGCTTTGGCCAAGGTCGGCCATGGCACGGATGGCTGAAACGGGACGAATGTAATCGTACCACCCTTTGATGCCCCAAGCGGTAATGGCCACATCGTGCATAGCCCCTCCAAGCGTTAGGTATGATTTTACATCCCATTCAAGGTCATCCAGGACTTCCCCTTGCCCCCTGAACTTTTTAACCAAATCAGGATGGTCATTGACGTAATTTAAAATTACATACCAGTGGCCCGGAGGTGTTTCGGAGTCAGGACCATCTGCCCAAAATTCGGCGAGTACGCGGGCGTAATCACCACGTGGCACCATTTGGGGTTCATAGAAAGTCCCCGTCTTGGGGTTCACTACATGGCCGGGACTTGGGTCTCCACCATCCAGCAAATCATAAAAATCCCGCAGCCCTGCCAAGTCGGTTGGATAGTCTTGGATATTTCCAATGGAAGCAGGGGAAATGTCCCACATCACTCCGTCCGTAGGGTCAAGGTGAGAAGCCCAAACTGCTACTAGGGAATGCCCCCATTTGTATTCTTCAGAATCGCCGCCCACTGCCATTGTGTCAAGATAGGCCGGAGGCCCAGGGTCGTGGTAAACCACGTAATCGAAGCCGTCCCTGTTATAGACTGTGGCATCTTCATTTTTTAGCGAAAAAGGAGATACCTGTCCCCATTCAGGACTGAGGAAGGGTATTATACCGAACGGAATAGGATTGCCCCCCTGATCAATGAAAACATCAAGAGCAAGTGGCTGCCAGCGGTTGTAATCAACAATGTCCGGATTACCTGGGTCTTTTACGATCATTGGCGGATTGACGGGCATATAGGACTGGTTCTGATAGGTAAAAAACTCATTCGATCCATCTTGCAGGCCATAATTGATGATCTGCTGGGCAATATAATTACCAAGTGCCGCAGGATCACCGGATTGATAATCAATGGATAGGTTATCATCGTTATACCCAAGTGATGCCATGAAAAATGGGAGGTCAACTTCTAAAAATTGAAAAGGATTTGGCGAGTCCGCAAAGCGGTATTTTAGCAAACGATAAACAGCAAAACTCATGGTTTCTTCTTGTGCAGCTTTCACATCAGCTGGAACAGGTACCCCATCGAATGGGCAAGTGTAGCCATGAACCGTTTTTCCCAAAAAATAAGTCTCGGCCAAGGTGTCATATACAGCCCAAGCGTCATACATGGCTATGGAGACATGGAACAAGTTTCGCGCATGGACGGTTGGACGGGCGTAATCTTCCCGGATGCCCCGTAGCAATAGTTCGTTCCACTCCCTGGCAATAGAATGCTGTGCTTCAATGATGTTGATGGAAAAAAATAAAAGGCTGAAAAACAGTGTAACGGTTTTTTTCATGTGTCTATGGAATTTAATTGATGGAAAAAGCAAAAAGCAAAAAGCGGATAATTGGAGAAAACAGGTATAATTCACTTTTTACTTTTTAAATGAAAGCGCAAATGTCCAATAAAAGAAGTTGGTCTGGAAGTGTCAAGGCCCGGACAGTTAAAAAAACAGGCAAAATTATTCCAACTTTGAAGAGGGAAGCATGACAAAAGTCAGTTTAACAGATCGAATGAGCAGAACCAAATGCCGCCATAGCAGAAAATCGGCTGGATGGACGCTAATATTTTAAAAAATCATCTCATGTCTATCCCTCAATATTCACTTCTTCCTTCACCACTGCCATTTCCCCATCCCCTAACTTCCCCATCTGCCTCCGCAAAAAATAAAAACAAATACTCGCCGATAAAATATCCGCTATTGGGAAAGCCATCCAAACCCCGTCCAATTTAAAAATAGGCGGAAGAATAAACAAAAGTGGAATCAAGCAAAAACCTTGTTTGGTAAGAGTAAGAAACAGGGCAGGACGAGCTTTACCAATCGCCTGAAAAAATGCCGAACCGACCAATTGAAATAAAATGCAAGGTGTCGCTAAAAAAGCAATGCGGATAGCAGGGACGGTTATATTAATCAATTCTTGCTCGTTGGTAAATAAACGAACCAAGGGTTCAGCAAAAATCAATATGCTCAGAAATATAGAAACAGCAATCATGGTTCCGCTCTTTAATGCGAGGCTGATCACATTGCGTACCCGTTCCCAATTTTCTGCGCCATAGTTGAACCCAGCAATGGGAATAAAGCCTTGGGTAATGCCAAGCACCGGAAAATTGGCAAACATCATCACCCGTTGGATGATGCCATAGACCGATAGCGCCAATGCACCACCGTAAACAAATAAGGTATTGTTCAATACGATCATCAATAAGGCAACGACCGACTGGCGGGAGAACGTGACGATGCCCAATGAAAACATTTCTTTGACGATGGGAATATCCAGCCGCATGTCGGGCAACCGCAATCGCATTTCAGATTTTCCAAAAACAAAATTGTAAAGGCAATAAGCGGCCGAGAAGATGTAGGAAATAGTAGTGGCAAGGGCTGCACCTGTCAATCCCATTTCCAGCCAGATGATAAAAATAGGATCGAGGACCAAATTAATAATTGCTGGAATAAGCAACACTTTCATGGCGATCTTTGGCTTACCCTCTGCCCGAAAAACATTGTTTGACATCATGGCCCACGCCAAAAAAGGGATGCCAGGCAATAGTATTCTAAAATATTCCTGTGCTGCTGGAAGGGTCTCCCCTTTTCCTCCAAAAATTTGTAAAACCTCTTGCTGGAATAACGTTAACAGAAAAATGGCCAATGCTGCAATGACTAAGACCAAAGTCACTTGATTGCCGAAAGTGCGGTGTGCCCGAGCGCTGTTTTTTGCCCCGAAAGCCCTAGATATGATCGAACCTCCTCCCACCCCTATGGCCATTCCAATACTGGAAATCAAATAGACAATGGGCATCACTACTGTAATAGCACCTATAGCTATGGCTCCGACAAATTTGCCCACAAAAATGGTATCGACGATACCGTAAATAGAAAGCACCAAAATTCCAATGGAAGCCGGGATCGCCTGTTGGCGGAGGAGTTGGCCGATGGGGGCTGTACCGAGTTGAGAAGATTGGCTCATTGATTGGAATGACGGTGTAAAACTGAAAAGGATGCAAGCTACCTATTATCTAAAGGTATATTTGGCTCTTGGTATCTTTAGATTTCTTGATATGGTTCAAAATATGTTTAAAGGATCGATTTGTCAGTCAACTGAGAAAAAAACAAAGCCAACTCAATTCCACATTGCCAAACCAAAAACTAAGAACCAGTACCTCACAAACCATTTAGAAAACTTCTGACTTACTGAAAAATGCAGGCCACTGTTTCAATAAACATTTGTTTGTCAATAATATAGCCATAAAATGGATAGGATAACCTAAAACAATACACCAATTTTGCCATGATGTTCCCATCTCATATGGAATTTTCAGTTTATTTCATTATCTTTGTCAGGCTCCATTTACAGCGACAACTTTCTGAAAAAAAATTAAAAGGAAACAGTCTTGGGAAAATACATTCAAACACCTGATGAGAACTTTTTAAAAGTTCATCCTGATCTTGCCGCATTGTATCGGGAAGTGCGCGATAAAGAAAATGCACTCCACCGTTTAAAAACTCAAAAGAAAATCTTGAAAGAACAGTTGAGGACCACTAAAAATGAGTTGAGCAAGCGCCTGACTGTCCTCGAAGCGTGGCAATCAAGAAGTGAAAAAGCTGGCAAAACTTCTTCTAGCAAACGTCGTGCTTCAAGATAATTTCAAAAATATTTGTTATGACAACAAGTGCTTCAAGACCGTCGGTTTTGAAGCACTTTTGTTTTATTATGGTTTGTGAAATTCATAATTTGAGGTTTAAGTTTTTGCCGAAAGAGATCAATTCGAAAGCTCTCTTTAGATCTTATAATTTTGACACTTCGTAAAAATCCCGTTTATTGGCCTTATAAAATTAACCAAATCCATTCATCACTTATGTCACTCATTGCTACTGCTGCCACCTTCGTCCTCGACACCTTGCTACAAAGCGAAGAAGTCAAAAAATTTCCAAAAGACTTTATCAATGCTTCTGCAAAATGGGTGCGTTCCTGGTTTTTGGAGGATGACCCAAAAACGGAAGAAAAACTGACATCTGAAAAATCAAGGGACTACAAGCAGGCCGTCGTTGAATCTAAACTGGAAGAACTGCTCGCCAACCCAACTTTCGAACAAGAACTGAAAACCAAGCTGGCAGAATGGGAAAAACATGCCGCTTCGGTCAACATGCAAAACACCATCCAAGGGAGCAATATCAATGTTGGTGGAGACTTCGACAACTACCAAGCAGGTGGCAATATCACAATTACACATAACTATAGTACACCTCCAGCATCAGCTACCCCGCCACCAGTCCAAGTCACCAAGCCAATTGTTACGCCTGAGACGAAAGAAAAATTGCAAGGTTATGTCGCCAACAACCAAACCAAGGAAGCCATTGACAAGCTACTTAGCCTCTCAAATGGCCATCCAGAATTCATGAAAATGGTGCTGGCACAGTCAAACAAATGGGAGCAATTGAAACATCAGGAAATGATGGGTTCTATATCTTTTTCAGATGCCAGTGTCGAGCAGTCTAAAATTGTTACGGCAGTATTGAATTTGATTGGAGGGTTGTAGATTGCTGTTCCTCCGAGACTTAAATTTCTGCAAGCATTTTCTCAAACGGCGTTCTCAAATGCAGATAGCTGTTTCTCAAAACTATCTTTTAGCGCCTCGTCCACAATTCCGTTTTCTTCCGAAAAATTTTCCCTGAAAGAAGGTAATGAAAAGCTCGCCACCACTTGCCCACCATTAAACGGGAAGCGCTTAACGGCCAATTCCAAAACCGAAGCACCACCCCTTCTGCCCGGTGAGGTGGCCATAAGGAACATGGGTTTTTCCGCCCAGTTTTTGCCTTCCATTCTCGAAACCCAATCGAATATATTTTTGAAAGCGGCAGAGTAGGCGCCGTTGTGTTCGGCAAAAGAAATGAGGATGCCATCATGAAAGGTTATCAAAGATTTGAAGCGCTGGGCAGGTTCGGGAATACCATTTTCTTTTTCCCGATCTACGCTAAAAATGGGCATTTCAAAGTCGTTCAGATCAATCACGGTTGCTGTCGCACTGGAAATTTGGGAAACCGCCCAAGTTGCAAATTTTTTATTGATGGACTGGCGGCTGGTGCTGGCGCCAAATGCGAGTATTTTCTTCATGTAGAGGTTTTTAAGTTTTGTCGAATTTTCCTAACTATTCAAAAAACACCCCCTATCAGCAGTAGAGAGAAAGAAAAAATAAAATTTTTTCTTTCTCTCTACTGCCTTCCAGAGTGGGTAAAAATTTTCCTAACCAAACGACTGAAATCCTTATTGGTTGATAAAGGGTGATAAAAAGTTGAAGGGGGTTGGTACTATATTAAATCATAATAGGATTTGTACAAATCTTATTTTAATTGAGAAAAGTTGAATTCTCAACCCTCTCAACCTCCTCAACCTTTCTCAACTGTGTTTATTGCATCAGTCAATCAAATGCCCTCTAATGTTCCAATTAACCGACTCCGTACCCGTTTTGCTAAAAAAGGTATCCCAAGCATTGACGAGGCTGTCCCATATCCAATCGCCCCCATTTTTTCTTGGGCCACTATCGCAGCCAACAGTCTGAGCGGTTTGGTCATGAACGACTTCGACAGCTATCCATAGGTCTTCTCCTGTGATTTCAAGTGGGTCAATGTCAATGATCTTCCATGCACGGGAAACCACTTGGCTGGTAAAATCAACCTCCCGCAGCACTGGACCAGGAGCTGTAGAGGTGCCGGGGCCATGTACTTTCACTTTATAGGAAGAAGCGCCCAGATCGACAAAGACTTCTACCTCATCCAGCTTTTTTCCGATCCGATTGGTTAAATCACTGCCCGGAAAATAGATAGCCAGTTCATGAATCCCCGCTTCCAACTCTGGAGCAGAAGCATTGTCACCATCGTAACTAAGGAGGTTGGGGTCGCCTGAAATGCCATCGTCATCACCGCAAGCTGCAAATGAAAAAAAAGCTAACAAAAAAAGAAGATGTGATAATTTCATAGTTCCAAATTTTTATTGATGGCTGACCGTCAACCGTCAGCCAACTTTTTGCAAATGTGGGAAAATAACGACACTACTTTCTCAAACATGTTTTAGGGGAATAATAAAATACTGTTAAAAAATCCTTCCCGCCATTCTATTTTTACCCGATTATTTTCCATAAAACAAAACGCAACAACATGCTTCGAATCATCTTCTTACTGGTTTTCATTTTTAATTGGGCAAATGGATGGACGCAAAAGGCTGCTACAAATGTTTCTACCCTCTCCATTGAACAGATCATGCAAGGCGAAAAATTTGTGGGTTACTTGCCAGAAAATATCCAGTGGTCGGAAGACAGCAAAACCATTTATTTTTCCTGGAACCCAGACAACGATACGCTAAGGAATATATTTAAAATCACTATTGGGGAAAGCGGCCAAGCACCACCCATCGCTGAGAAATTGACTATTGAAGAAAGGATGGACTTGACTTCAAAAGGCCAATACAACAAAGCCCGTACAAAGAAAGCCTATTCCAAAAACGGCGACCTATTCCTTTTTGATTTAGAAAAAAATTCAAGTTTTCAAATTACAAATACCCTTGAGCAGGAAAGCAACCCCGTTTTTTCTGGCGATGAATCGAAGATTATTTTTCAAAAGGAAAACAATCTTTATGCTTGGGATTGGGAATCTGGCTCATTGGCGCAATTAACCGATTTCAAAAAAGGTTTTGAAAAAAAAGACCCATTTAAAACGGAACAGGAAGAATGGCTCGAAAATGACCAGCTTAGCATGTTCGGGATTTTGGCAGAAAGAAAAATGGAAGATGATACCCAAAAACGCCGTAGCAAGCTCATTGCACCAAAGCGTCCGAGAACCTATTATTACGGCGATAAAAGTATTTCCAATCTGACTATCTCTCCCAATGGAAAATTCATCACTTTCCGCCTGACGGAAAGAGGAAATGGTGACCGCACAGAGGTGCCGAACTATGTAACCAGATCAGGAAAAATAGAAACCATCCGTTCCCGACCAAAAGTCGGCTCACCTGTGAATACAACAGAATTGGGCATTTACGACATAGAGGGTGACTCCGTTTTCATGATTGACCCAACGCAGATAGAGGGCATTTTCGACAAACCCATTTTCTTAAAAGAGTATTGGAAAGGAAATGAACCGTATGAGGAAAAATACAAGCAGCCACGCCCTGTCGTTTTCCATGGCCCTTTCTATTCTGAAGATGGAAAGGCTTTGGTCAGCGCCAAATCACAAGACAACAAAGACCGCTGGCTTTTCCTCCTCGACTTGTCCTCTGGAATCCTCAAACCACTGGAGCGCCAATACGATGATGCGTGGATCGGAGGCCCAGGGATTTCCAATTGGAATCAAAGTGCTGGCAACTTGGGCTGGCTGCCTGACAACCAGCACATCTGGTTTCAGTCGGAAGAAACAGGCTTTTCCCATTTGTACGTATTGGATGTGGAAACGGGCGAGAAAAAAGCACTGACCAGGGGAAATTTTGAAATTCTCAGCGTCCAACTCTCCAACGACAAAAAAACGTTTTTTATCACCTCCAACAAAGAAACCCCGTTTGAGCAGCATTTTTATAAAATGCCAATTGAAGGAGGCGAGATGGAACGCATCACCTACCAACCCGGCAACCACAACGTAACCATATCGCCAGATGAAAAATGGTTGGCCATCCGTTATTCCTTTTCCAATAAACCTTGGGAACTCTACCTCATGCCCAACCGGCCAGGCGCTACCATGCAGCAGTTGACCATCTCCACCACCGATGCCTTCCGCAGCTACAAATGGCGGGAGCCGGAAATCGCCAGGTTCGCCGCTTCCGACGGCGTGGAAGTGCCTGCAAGACTTTACCGTCCATCGGCAGGCAGCCGCAACGGGGCAGCCATCATCTTCGTACACGGGGCGGGCTATCTGCAAAACGTACACCACTGGTGGAGCAGCTATTACCGAGAGTTCATGTTCCACAACATCCTCGCCGACAATGGCTTCACTGTACTCGACATTGATTACCGAGGCAGCAACGGCTATGGTCGTGACTGGCGCACCGCCATCTACCGACACATGGGCGGCAAAGACCTCAGCGACCAAGTGGACGGTGCCAAATACCTCGTCGAGGCCCATGGCATTGATGCCGACCGCATCGGCATTTATGGCGGCAGCTATGGTGGCTTTATTACTCTCATGGCCTTGTTCACTTCGCCTGGCACATTCAAGAGCGGTGCTGCCCTTCGTTCCGTTACCGACTGGGCGCATTACAACCATGACTACACATCTAATATTTTAAATACGCCTGTGGAAGACAGCATTGCCTTTCGGAAAAGCTCTCCTATTTACCACGCCGAAGGCTTGGAAGACAACCTGCTCATTCTGCATGGTATGATTGACGATAATGTGCAGTTCCAAGATGTGGTGCGCCTTGCCCAGCGGCTTATTGAGTTGGGGAAAGATGATTGGGAGTTTGCCGTGTTTCCCTTGGAGAAACACGGATTTGTTGAGCCGAGCAGTTGGGCCGATGAGTATAAACGGATTTATAAGTTGTTTTGGGAGACGTTGCGGGAGTGAGGTTCAACTTCCCCGTAGCCGGGAAATTTATTTCCCGCCCAATTAAAAATATAAAAACGGGAAATGAATTTCCCGGCTACGGGGGCTATAAATGTCGGGTTTATTTTTTTAACGATGTTAAAATCAATTCGCTTTTTTAAGTGCCAACAACACTGGCGAGATGTGCATGCTGTTTATCGTCCATTTTTGTATAGAAATAATTTAGCGTTGGCGACGTGCGACTTTTGCGAGCATGACCGTTGCCTTGTTCGTCACAGCATTAATTTTTCATTTTAACTTTCAAATCTGGCAATACAATTATTAGCTATTTTTTGAATTGCTTCGTTCTTCTCTACAGAAAATGATTTTTTTAATTCTTGAACAAGTTGGTCTGTAATTTCTAAACTTCCATCCGTTGGGTAGCGTTCACTTTTATTAAGAACCAACTTAAATTCATTCTGAGGATTTTTTTCAATTGCTGTCATAATAAAGTCCCAAATCACTTTTTTGGCGCATACATCTAATTCATTTAAGTTAAGTGATTTTGCTCTTTGTAAAAGGTGTTCTGTTGCTTTTTTTGCATATTCATCTTTAATTTTTGCCGAACTCTCTTTTTTCAATTTATTAAATTTTGCACTTATTGCGTCCGAGGCTCGTACAGTTTTTGCCATCATTTCAAATATGTTTCCACTATTTGCATTTTTACTAAATCTATCTGCTTGCTTACTACCTTCTTTTTTCATTAATTTATCAAGTCGTGCATTTTCTAATTTTATCTTTTCATTTCTTTCCAAAATTAAAAATTTTGTGTGAAGGTTATTTATTAATTCTCTCTCATAGCTAAACGCAGGAACATTAAAATTACTTTCAATAACTTCCTTTAATTTCACGTGGTTTTCAGTAATATCGGAATGTTCAAATCCATGAAAATTATTCGCTTGCTAAATTCAAGCAATAAGTGCAACAGATATTAAATAAAGAAGGAAAAGTGATAAAAATTCATCATCTTTTCCTTCGAATAAAAATATCGTTGCATGAAATATACGCATTTATCACAAACCGAGCGGGTAAAGCTCGAAACTTTATTGTCGGCCGGCCTGAACCAAAGCGAAATTGCCAAAAAACTCGGCAGGGACAAAAGCACGATCAGCCGGGAAATCCGGCGGAACACGAACAAAAGGGGCATAGGGGCCAAAAGATACACGGCTCAAAAAGCCCATGACAAATATAAAAAGCGGTTAAGGGAAAAGACAAAAAAAAGGTTTTTTACAGAAGGCATGAAAGAGGAGGTGCTGGAAAAGCTGGCGGAAAAATGGTCGCCGGAAATAATAAGCGGCCGGGCGAAGCTGGAGGCCCGTAAGTTCGCCGGCCATGAAACCATATACCTGTGGATATACGAAATGCAGCGCAGCAACAAGCGGGCGCACCGGAAGTTCAAGGACATGTGGCGTGACCTTGCCCATTCGGGCAGACAACGCCGGAAACGCAGCAAAACCTATAAAAAAAGAGGGATGATACCCAATAGGGTGCCAATGGAGAAACGGCCTTTGTCGGCCAACAAGCGCAGCCGCAACGGCCATATGGAAGCAGGCCTCGTCATTGGCAAAAAACACGGGTCGGGCCTACTTGTGGTGACGGACCGTAAAATGAGGTACACCCTCATCGGGAAAATAAGGACGAAAAGCAGCAAATATATCCTTGAAAAAATCATGGGGATAATCAGGGGCAACAGTTGGATCAGGACAATGACCTTTGACAATGACCTTGCATTTTCCGAACACGGGAAACTGCCCGTGGATACATTTTTCACAAGGCCTTATTGTTCGCAGGACAAAGGAACGGTTGAAAATAAAAACAAGGTCATAAGGGTGAAATACCCAAAAGGTTTTGATTTCAATGAACTGTCATATAAAAAAATCCAATTACTCGAAAAATGGATCAATAACAGGCCTATGAAAATGTTTGAATTTAAATCGCCCGCAGAATTTTATTTGAAAAATCTTTTTTAACTAACGTTGCACTTAATACTTGAACTTAGGATACCTTAAAACCGTTTTTTTTTAGTTCGCTAACGTATGTCATTTCGATTATATATTTTTTCAAAAATTTTTCCGGAACTCTTTTTTCTATTCCAGACATCCCAATAAAATCAATCCCTATATCATTAAAAGACCCATTATTATTGCTGTCTTCAAGATAAACTTTCATTTTCCTTGAACCAATTTCCAATATCCCTATTTTCCTATGTTCATTATATTCAACACTTCTTAATGATACTTCCATTAAAGTTTCATCCGTCAACATTTTTTGAGTATAGACATTACAAGAAAAAAATGCAAGTATTATAATTGCACAAGGATGCCATTTGTTATTTGATAGCATTTTCTATGATTAATTTATTAGCCAATTGACAAATATCCTTTTCGATTATAAGTGAACAAAAATTAAAACAGCTTCTAAAGCCTTTTCCTCACGTCACCGACGAACTTTTCATAATCAGATTTTTTATTACTTTCGATAAGGGTTCTATAAACATTGATAATTTTCCCCTTCTCATCAATTAATATATTTGACGGATAGCCATAAGGCCAATTAAACACTTTATCAATAAGTTCTGTACCATTAGCAGCAACTCGATACGGAATTGGATGATCTCTAAGAAACTCATCTAAATCAGCCCAGGAATCTCTGCAAATACTGATAATTTCAAATTTTTCCCCTTTAAACATTTCATTTATTTTTGACAAAGATGGCATCTCCTCAATACAAGGCGGACACCCAAGAAACCAAAAATTTAACAACACTAATTTACCGCTAACGCTTTCATTAGAAATAATTGAGCCGCTTGCATCAGTAATGCTAAATTCGGGAATTTGAACGCCGTTTAAAAAATATCGCCCAGAAATTATATGTTCTAACTTATCCTCATTGTTATCCAAACTATATAATTTTTCGTTGTAATCCGAGACTCGCTTGTTATAAGAATCTTCAACATACGAGGCGAGGGGCATTATGATAAAAAGAAAAAGCAGGTTTTTAATTGTTGACATGGTTTTTATTTTGATTTTAATAATTTTAATTTCAGACGTAGTGACAAGATTACTGGTTGCATTAAAGTTAGGTAAACAACTTGATGGCTTTGCGCCTTTGCGCCGAAATACATGCCAACATACTGAAAAATGCCTGGCCACTTTGAATGGCCGGGCATTTCCGGGCGTCTGTTTTGATTTCAGGCCTGTTTTACCTGCCGTTTCCCTTCTCCACCAGTTCCTGCATGCCGTAGTATTCAATCGCCTTTTGCTTGAGCGGATTCGTGCTCCATTCCTCCCACTCGCAGGTGTAGGGGTTGTAGCCGCACTTGAGGGGCTTGGAGTACATATTCTCTGGGTCTTCGATATAGGCACGGCAGTCGGTACAGATATATCGAAACTCACAGTCCCTGCACACGGCTACCTGATCTTTGGTGATGTTCCAGTATTTTTTGAAGCCTGGCTTTTCGAGAGCCTCCATTAACGTGGTGTCACGGATGTTGCCGTAGCTTTCTTTCATGCTGGGGCAATTCTTGATGTTGCCCTCGGTGTCTACGGAGATTTTGCGGTTGAGGCAGGTGTTGTGGTGTTGAGCCTCCATGTAAAGAGAAATATTAGAACTAAAAAATTGTTCGGCAATTTTTCCACAATGTATATTGCTGTTTAATCTATCCTGTGTGAAAACAAGTTGTGTATTTTTATGGAGTTTTATTTCATTTCTTTTGCTTGAATGAACTACGATCGATGTAATCCTTAGATGTTTATCAACAATCTCCTGAAGTTGTGCAATGCTGTGGAAGTCATCGCTAAAAGGTAAAAACAATTCAATAGATGTAATCCTTGATGTTTTTACAAGCGCAAGCAGGTCATGTAGATAATTAATATTTATCTCTGAGTAAATACGAATCTGTAGCGCTTTGCATCCCAATTGATCAAGTTGATAAAACACTTCATAAACATCGAATTGATTATTTTCTGAAATGTCAACTAAAGCATTAGAAATTTTTAAAGGCGACTTCCAGCTCTTGTCAAGTTCGGGAAACAAATCTGGTTTGGTAGTGAAAAAGCCAAGGTCTTCTTTCACCAATTTTTCATAGAATTCTTCTATTTGAGTATCAAATTCATGATTAAGGTGAGATTTCAATTTCCCTATAGTCATTGTGTTAGAATAGTCAATGATAGAGAGCAACGAATTAGGGATAATGATGTAAGTATTTCTTTGTAAATCACAAATAATGCTCCTTTTTGCCCCCCCTACAACCATGCAGCAAACAAAAAGATTAAAATATAACTCGTCCGAACATTGATAAAAAATCATGAATTAGAGATTTTGATACGATCATTCCAAAAAGAAAAATTTAGAAATGGGTTTGTAAAAAGGCATTATTTTTACCATCCCTTGATGAAATTTACTCTCAGCAATTTTTACCACTTTCTTTTGATTTGCCTCTTTTTTAGTTAACGTAAATAAATATGGAGGAAAATGCTTCCTCCATTCTTCATTTTGGAGACCTTTATCAATATGGATTTTTTTCATAGAATTTATGAGGTTAAAAAATTTGCCACTTTTTCTTCAAGGTGAAAATTGCATGGATGGGAAATCATACCAAACTGCCCGACAGGATTAACTTCCAAAAAATAATAATCTCCATCAGGTGTCAATATCATATCTATTGAGCCGGTATTCAAGCCAATTAAGTCCATGAGTTTAACAAGTTTTTCTTTTATCTCCTCCAGCAATTTGAATGGTACATATTTATTCCCTTCGTTTGGCCCAGTACTATAGTTGCGAAAATCCATTATTGTCTTTTTGTTGTTTTGAGAAAAAATAGCCGCACAGTAATAATCATTTTCACAAAAGAAAATCCTTAGCTCAACTGATTTTTCTATATATTCTTGCACAAAACAAGGAGTAACGACATCATTTAATTTTTCTAATACATTATCATCAATAATAGAAGTATACATTGAAAAAGAATAACGCTTGTCCTCGGATGCTAAAAATGCCGGATTGTTTAGAGGTTTCGAAATCACTTTTTTGTGCCGTCCTAAAAATATCACTATGTCTTCTTTGGAATTGGTTACTATAGTTTGTGGAATGTTCAAGCCGACCCTTTTTGCCATGATTAAAGTCCTCATTTTATTTACGTCATAATATTCTATGTCATTTTTTCCAAGCACTTTTACACCCATGTTGTATGGTGTCGAATGAAACATAATTTTTCTGTATTGTTTGGTCTCCTCTAATAAAAAATTTTCTAACCCTTCTTCAAATAAATCTTTTTCATAGGTAGACATGTAAAATCCCTTTCTGAACCATACAGAGTGAATGATTTTTCCATCAACCTTAAATTGAGATTTGTGATTACTGACTTGCAAGAACAACTTTGGAGATTTATCTAATTTGGCATATCCAATCCTTTCAAACTTAAAATCTTTTAATTTAAGCCATTCAATAACTTCATTGGTTGTGAAATCATTTTTAACTGAAAAAATTAACACAAACATTTTTTTTATAATTCTTACTTCAATTGAGTTAAAGTCTATTCATCACTTCATTGATGAACTTTTCATAGTCAGAGTTTTTATTGCCCTCATTAAGGGCTTTATAAACATTGACAATCTTTCCATTTTCGTCAATCAATATGTTTGATGGGTAGCCAAATGGCCATTGAAATACTTTTTCAATAATTTCTCTACCATCAGCAGCGATTTGATACGAAATTGGTTGGCCTTTCAGAAATTCCTCTAGGTCAGATTTGGAGTTTCTACAAATACTTATTATCTCAAAGTTTTCGCCTTTAAACATTTCATTAATTTTTGCCAAACTTGGAATCTCTTTAATACAAGGTGGACATTCAATAAACCAAAAATGCAAAAGTATTATTTTGCCTTTTATTTTATCATTAGAGATAATTGAATTGTTCATATCTGCAATATTAAACTCAGGCATTAGAACTCCATCCAAACAATTATAATTAATGTAAATTGTATTGTTTTCAACTTTTGGTGTGCAAGCTGCTACAGCGTCGGCATATTTCAGTGGAGAGTTATCAATTTTACAAGCAATTGTCGTTATTAATAATATGAACAGATAGTAATTACGTACAAAAGCAAACCTTGACAGGAGGTTCAAGCATAAGTATTTCATAATATATTTTTAAATTACTTTTTTAAATCAATTGGTTGCAACAATTAATATCAACTGACATTAAAGCGAATTTTTAAAATTCTACTTGTAATAATTGGATTCCAGCTTTTAATGTTGATTTAATAGTCTTGGCAATTAGTTTTCTGATTAGTTGAAATCATGGTGTTAGGCTGTTTAAATTTGAAACATAACTTCCTCGTATTTTTGGGCCGTCTTCTCTAAAAAATTCAAAATCCCTCCAATATCTAATCTATCAATAATACTCCGATATATTAATATTCGGAATTGGATTTTCAATTTGTTAAATATTCGATTTTCAGAGGCTTTAATTCGCTTCAAAAAAAGTTGGCTCTTTGACAAGTCCCTTGGAGGCCACATACAGAATCAAAGTTTTTACAGAGGGGGATGGAAAATTGTCAATGAACCCAAAAGTTTAAATCACTTCAATGGAATAAAAGTTATGATTCTAAATTTTGATAGTTCTTTATTGTATAATTCTAGAACAAGCCAGAAGTTCAAAATCAAACTTTTATCCCATTTTATATACAAAGCTTAAAAATAACTACCTACCCTCATCCCAATCTTATCATCTTCAGACCCATCATTATTCCCTCCACTAGCCAAATGACCATTACATGTTGGATCACTCCCATCATCCCATTCAACATCTACAAGCGTTTCCCCATTATTAATTTGAGATCCGGTAACAGTTCCACCAACACCTCCTTTTAAGGAATAGATACGTTCTACTTTAAATAATTCAAAATCCTGAATTGATAATTTTTCTTTTTTCATAATAAAATGAAATTTAAATTAAACTTACTCTCTTTATTAGCCCCTTAGGGCAGGGTTTTCAGCATCCCCCTCCGACAACGTTATCTGCCACAAAGGAAAGTCCTGCCTGTGCAAAAAATCTGCACTGGAAAATAAATTTTGAAAATAATTTGATTTTCCTCCGATTACACGGGATTTGTCTTGGAAGCCGATCATCAGTTCACAGGGGTGCGTATAATAATAGGTCCTGCGGCTCGTGCAAAACTCAATGGGGGCGCCCATCATTTTCATAAGGTTTATGATGTCATATACACATCTCCGGGAAACGTTCAGCTTAGAGGCCAAGTCGTCTGCCGTGCCGGTAGCTTTCCTGTTAATGAGGGAATGAACCCTATCTATTGTCTGAAGTTTTTCTATAAAAGTCATCTTTTCTATTTTGAATGGTGAATAAATATAGATCATACAATTTTTCAACGCAAGGGCGCAAAGTCCGCAAGGGAGCGCAAGGCTTTTTTATTTTTATTCATTGCGTTAAATCAATTCTGCACCGCCATCAGCCGCTCGAACAGCCGTTCCATGATGCTCTTGTCCTTGGTGATGATCTGTGCTAGTCCGGTCAGTTTTTGCCGGAACGGCAGTTCCTTGCCCGTCGCACTTCTAATGGGCTGTTGCAATTCGCAGATCACTTTGTAAACCAGCCCGCCTTCCCCATCCTGCATGGGCAGGAGGGACACATGGACGATGGTGGTCTCCACAGCCCCATACTCTTTATGGGGATAGGCATCCAACTGTAGCAGCACCCGATTGCCCATTTCTATTTTTCCGATACCACTGGCAGGCGGGGAGAGGTGGGCCACTAATTTATCGCCAGCATTGGCAGGGATGATGCCTGCGATGACCTCCCCCGTATTGACCGTCCGGTTCTCCACCATGCCGGGCGTGATGGAGGCGATGCCGGCAATGGGTGCTGTCACCATGTACTGCTTTTTCCACTGGCTGTGCTCGTTGCGGAATTGCAGGGCGAGTTCTTCCAACCTGATGAGGTAGTCGTCCACACTGGTGGAACGGGCGTCCTTTAGTTCCAGCCAGTCGGTGTTGAGCTGCTCGATGGCTATCTTGTTCTGGATGATGTTCGATTTTAGGTTTTCGAGCTGTTGCTGTTTTTGCAGCAGTTGGGCCTCGTTCTTTTCAAAGTCGAGGTCGCTTACCACGCCTTGGTTGTTGAGTTTTAGGTTGCGGCGGTGGTCTTTTTCAGCGAGGGCGAGTTCTTTTTCGAACAGTCGGAGCTGGCGCTGCATGGCACTGCCAAGTTGGCGGTGCTTGCTGGCCTTGCCTTTCAGGGTATTCATTTTTTGGAAAACGATGCGCTGGCGGAGCAGGTGCTGGAAACTGGTCAGGGTCTGCACATAAGTAGTATAGGTCTGGCGGAGGTCGCCCATTTGGAGGTCTTCGGGGATGTGGAGTTTCCGGTGGTCGGGGATGTACGTGGTGGTGGCCACATCCTCCACGAAGACGGCGAATGTTTCCACATCTTCGAGTTTTGCGGTATTGTCCAAATAGGCCAATACCTCGTTTTTTGCTACCTGTTGGCTGTCGGTGACGTACCATGCTGCTATCTGTCCGCCGCTCAACGTGACCACATCAATGGGCGGGTTCTCAGTGGTGAGGATAAAGGGGGCGGGCAGTTTGTCGGGGTATCTGATGAAGTAGGCCAAGGCAACGGTCAATACCACTGCGCCGAACAACAACAGGATGCCGGAGTTGAGCAGCCAGCCGGGCTGGCGCTCGATGAGGTCGTCGAAGGCGAAGTCGGTATTGGGGAATTGGGTATTAGGTATTGGGGTATTGGGGTGTTCAATACTTTTATGCTTTTCGACGGTGAGGGCGTCGTTGTTATGGTCGTATGGCATGTGCTTTTGTTTTTTTCAACGCAAGGATGCAAGGAACGCAAGGCAACGCAAGTTTTTTTTTTAATGTTCATTGCGTTCCCTTGCGCTCTTAGCGCCCTTGCGTTGAAACCCTTGCTAACTCCCCAGTTCCAACTGGTTTTTTACCAAGGTATAATATGCGCCTCTGCGGGCGGTTAGTTCGTTGTGCGTGCCCACCTCTACGATCCTCCCTTTTTCCAGTACTACAATCTGATCTGCTTGGCTGACGGTGCTCAGGCGGTGGGCGATGACCACTACCGTCCGGCCTTTGAAAAATTCGTTCATGTTTTGCAGGATGATGCGTTCGTTGTTGGCGTCGAGGGCATTGGTGGCCTCGTCGAGGAAGATGAATTTGGGGTCTTTATAGACGGCCCTGGCGATGAGCATCCGCTGCCGCTGGCCCTGGCTGATGCCGTTGCCTCGTGATCCGATCATGGTATTGGTGCCGAGGGGCAAGGTTTCCACGAAGTCGTGGATATTGGAGGCATGGATGGCTTTGGCCAGTTTTACATGGTGTACAGTATCATCACTTTCTGCGATGTTGTTGGCAATGGTATCGGAGAAAATAAAGCCGTCCTGCAATACCACGCCGCAAGCCTCCCGCCATGTTTTCATTGAAATGCCATGGAGTGGCGTACTGCCGATGCTGATGCTCCCGGTCACAGGTTGGTAGAAACCCAAAAGCAGTTTGATGAGGGTCGTTTTGCCGCTGCCGCTGGTGCCGACAATGGCCGTCACCTTGCCCCTTGGATGGTCAGGTTGATGTCTTCCAATACGGTTTCGGAAATGGGTGTGTATTTAAAAGAAAGCCCTTTTATCTGTATGTCGCCAATGGGGATGTACTTTATTTTGTCATTCCCGAAGGGAACCTCTTCGTCAGGGTGATCCTGTACTTCGCCAAGGCGTTCAAGGCTAATCGAGGCGTCCTGAGCGGAGCGGATGAAGCCCATCATCTGTTGCAGTGGTGCATTGAGCCTGCCTACCATGTACTGAACGGCGAGCATCATGCCGAGGGTCATGTTGCCATCAATGACGGCCTTGGCGGAAAGGAAGGTGATGAAGATGTCCTTCGTTTGATTGATGACCTGTGCGCCACCGTCCTGCCACTGGCCGAGGGCGAGGGAGCGCATCCGCACCCGGAATAGTTTGGCCTGAATGGTCGCCCATGCCCAGCGGCGCTTGCGCTGGCTGCCCTGCAATTTGATCTCCGGCATGCCCTGAATGATCTCGATTAGGGAGTGCTGGTTATCGGACATTTTCTGAAATGCCTGATAGTCTATCTCTTTCCTCCTTTTTAGGAAAATGGCGATCCATCCAAAATAAAGCACAGTGCCAAGGAGGAAAAGACCAAATATCACAAAGGAATAATAGGATAGCACTGCCCCAAAGATGATGATGGTGATGACCGCCAAAATGACCTGAAAAGTGGACTGTGTAAGGAATGATTCGATGCGCCGTTGGTCGCCGATCCGCTGCATGAGGTCGCCGACAAATTTGGAATCGAAAAAGCCGAGCGGCAATCGCATCAGTTTGTACAAAAAATCGGAGATCAACCCGATGCCAACCCTTGTGCTAATGTGGAGGAAAATCCAGCTTTGGATAAACTGCACCACCGTCTGCCCAAAGAACAGCATCAATTGACCCGCCAATATCAGCCAGATAAAGCCAATGTCCTTGTTATCAATTCCCGTATCCACAATGGCCTGGGTGAGGAAGGGGAAGGCCAGTTGGAAAAAGGCCGTGAGCAAAAGCCCCAGCCCAAGGTTGAGCATCAAGCGCTTGTAAGGGCGCAGGTAGGAAGAAAAGAAATTGATGAGGGAGAGCTTTTTCCCGTCACTGTCTTCTTTGTCTTTGTAAAAATCCATACCCGGTTCGAGCAGCAGGGCAATGCCCTTGTCCTTATCGCTGACCCAATGGGACTTAAATTGCTCGTGGGTCAACTTGATTTTTCCGGCGGCAGGGTCGGCTATCCAGACATGGCGCTTTTTGATCTTGAACACGACGATGAAATGCTGCTGGTTCCAATGGGCGATGAGCGGCATTGGGGCAACCCGAAGAGAAGGGTCATCTATCCCTTTACTATTGAATGGAACTTTTACAGCGAGGGTGCGGAAGCCGATTTCTTCGGCTGCTTCACTGATGCCCTTGAGGCTGACACCCTGACGGTCAATGTAGCACCGCTCCCGCAGGTACTGGAGGGAATGGTTTTTTCCATAATGACGGGCCACCATGCGGAGGCAAGTGGGGCCACAGTCCATGGCATCTAATTGGCGGTAAAAGGGGAGGCTACCCATAGAGGTTCCGTGTTTGTCGTTTTTAAAAATGGTTTTTTATCAGTGCCTAATAGCTATTGCGAATGGTTTGGTTTTCTACAATATGTTGTACAAAAAGATATCTGGGCGCATAATTATTAAGCCTATTATTTATATTTAGAGGCAAGAATATTTAGGTGTAGTATTCTGATGTATGTTGGAAAATGAACGCTAATTTAATGGAAATATTTGGAAGAAAAAAACTGTGAAGGTCATATACAGTATTTTATATAATTATTTTTAATAATTGATAGGGGGGAGTAAATATTGCATTTAAATGTTTGTTTTACAAGGATTTAAGCGCAAGTGGCAAGTGGATTGTTTTGATGTGTTTTTGGGAAATATTAATATAAACATTTTTTAAAAAAAGTGATGCTTCCTATTCTACTGAGCAACAATTTTTTCTAATATGATCCTTTCCAAAAAGTTGGAAAGGAAATGGCATAAAAAAGGCGAAAAAATCAGGTCACCAAACCATTTTTTCGCCATGATCGAATTTGAAAATTCCAAGCATTTGCAATCGCAAATACCTGTTATCACAGAGAAAAAACTAAGCCAGTTGTTATTGGTCAGCACCTGCATTTTGGCAGCCCAAACTACCAATTTAAGTGCTGCGGCCAAGCGGATGGGCAAAGTTTTGGACAAAAAGCTCAAAAATTCAACTGCCTATGACCGCTTGAAACGCTTTTTTCAATCAGGAAAAACCACAGGTGTCTTCCGGTTTGTTTGTGTTCTGGCCATCAATACCTTTTGTCAAAGCCCCGGTTGTTACCTGCTTTTGGACCGAACCAATTGGAAATACGGAAAAACACATATCAACCTGTTGGTCATCGGCCTTTTGTACCGTGACGTTTTCATCCCCTTGGCCTGGGTTGACCTGGGGCACGCAGGAAACAGCAGTTGCAGACAACGCTTGGATTTATTGGACAGGTTAATCGATATATGGCCTTTGTCCGATGCCCCCATGCCACAGCTTTATATTGCGGGAGACCGTGAATTCATTGGCTTTGATTGGTTTAAGGGCCTGGAAATGCGGGGCGTTCGATTTGTCATGCGCATCCGTGCCAATTTTAAAATTGAACTTTGGCACAAAGGCAGGATCAGGGACAGGAAGTTGGGGCTGAAAGTTATCCGGCGGTATTTGTGTGCCTCCTGTAAAAGCTATGTCGAAGCGGTTTTGATGTCGGAACTGACCGTTAAACTGACTGCTTTTGACAACGATTCCTCCAGGGGCAAGGCCGATCATATTTTTGTAATGACCAACATGGACAATATGGTGGAAGCCTCGAAATTCTATCGAAAAAGATACAAAATCGAAATCTGCTTTAAGCACCTGAAAAAGAGCGGCCTGCGATTGGAGGAACTAGCTGTACAGGGTCAGCATAAAATTGATCTGATGTTTGCGGTATTGACTGTCATTTACGTAATGGCCGTTCAAAAAGGCATCGTTCATTTTGAACAGGTTGAGCCGCAGGAAATGAGAATTTTTTATGACCCAATGCCTTTTATAGCCCCTGCCAAATCCGTCTTTATGCAAGGTTTTGAAAATTTATTGGCGGAAGTCTTCTCGTTTGAAGAATTTATTGGGGTAATCAATCAGCTGTTAACTTGGAAGGCTAAGCCACAAAACCCTCTGTATCAACATTTTTACACTTTAGAAAAAATTGTTGCTCAGTAGAATAGATGCTTCCTTCAATTAGATCAAAGCCTATTTCTCACCTCATTGACGAACTTTTCATAATCGGATTTTTTATTACTTTCAATAAGAGCTCTATAAACTTTGATTACCTTCCCCTTTTCATCAATTAATACATTTGATGGATAACCAAAAGGCCATTGGAACACTTTCTCAAGAAGTTCTCTGCCATCAGCAGCAACTCGATACGGAATCTGATGATCCTTCAAAAACTCCTCCAAATCAGATTTGGAATCTGTGCAAACGCTTATAATTTCAAAATTTTCTTCTTTAAATATTTCATGTATTTTGTCTAAACTGGGCATTTCCTCAATACAAGGCGGACATCCAATGAACCAGAAATTCAGTAATGTCATTTTGCCTTTAAAGCTTTCATTGGAAATGATTAAACCGCTTGTATCAGCAATACTAAACGGGGGAAGTTGAACTCCATTTAACAAAGTGTGGTTGGATTTTAAATATTCTATTTTCTCCTCCATATTAACCAAACTATTTAATTTCTCCCTGTTATCCATAATTCGTTTATTGTATGAATCTCCAGTAAAAGATAGGCAAATAAATAAGATGTAAAGAAAGAGTAGGTTTTTAGTTATTGACATGTTTCTTGATTTGATTTTAATAATTAAAAAAGAGTTTAGTTAAAATATTAGTCAGGGATGTATTTCTGATTTTAGACGTGGTGACAAGATTGCTGGTTGCGTTAAAGTTAAGCAAACAAATTGATGGCTTTTTAATTGTCTCAGTTTTTATAATAAAACAGCTAACTATAAAGACTTGCCATTTCCAATGAATTATTACAAAATTGCTATCATCGCCTGTATTATCATCTTTAATGGTTGGTTAATTATCGGCAGGTCTTATTTATTGTATAAAAACACTGGTATTAATCCATTTAATAAAATGGGGAAAAATGATGCCATAGGTTTTAATGAAAAAGTATTGATTTTTGGTGCAACACTCTTGCCTGTTATCGCTGTTATTTTCGTATTTTTTGAAAATATTTATCACTATTTTGTTCCCATCGAATATTTGGAAAATGATTTAATAAAAAATATAGGATGCATTTTAGCTTTTATAGGATTGGTGGTAGCATTAATTGGTCAATTGCAAATGGGTAATTCTTGGCGGACAGGAATAGATGAAAATATAGAAACGGTATTAGTTACAAATGGCTTATTTAATTTTTCCCGCAACCCTATTTATCTGGCGTTACTGATTTTTTTATTGGGTTTCTTTTTGATGGCACCGAATGCGGTTTGCTTGTGCAGTTTGGTATTGGCTTACCCTACTGTTGAAATAAAGATTAGGTTCGAAGAAGAACATTTGGAGAAGATGCACCCATTTGATTTTCCAAAATATAAGAAAAGGGTCAAAAGATGGTTTTAGCATAACGCAGCCTTCAGGCTGACTTTTTACAGCCTGAAGGCTGCGTTATGTTAGAAATCCATCCCAATCGAAAAATACAACCTCGGATCTTGCACCTGTCTGGTCTCCACACCCCATGCATAGTCGAGCCGCACAAAATAGCCAAATAATAATGTCCGAATTCCCCCTCCATAACCAAACACGATAGGGTCACGGAAATAATTCACTTCGACGACCACATTGGAGTTGGGATTGAAATCAGGGTTGCTGGGCGAGTCGCTCCGCCACGTATTGAGCGGACTTTCTTCGTTGAACGGGTTGACTCCCTCCCAAGCGGTGCCTGCATCAAAGAAGCCAACGAGTTGGAAATTGCGGATGAAATTGGAAGCAGAACGACGGAACAAGTAGCGCAGCACGGGCATCCGAAACTCCGCATTGAACAGCGCATAGGAATTGCCATTGCGGGCGTTTAACTTGAACCCCCTCATGTTGGTGGCAATGGAGCGGTAAACAAAGTCGTTGCCGGATGGCAGCGGAATTGTTTCGTCGAACGAAGGGATCAGCCAATTGTCGGTACCACCGAGCATATAGAGTATTTTTTCCTTACCGAAAGTAGTCGCCCCTGCCAGCCGGCTTGCCAAGACCGACCATTTCAAGACACGTTGGTAATGACGGGCATCAAAACCCAAAACAGTCATGAACCCGTCGTTGGCCTTGAATTGGAAATTTTCCCGAAAATCAACCTCAAATCCTTTGACCAGCTCGGCAAACAGTTTGTAGCGAGTTCCATTTTTAATGTTAAGCGATACATCCAGCGTATTGTCAAAGACGTACTCGCCGCGCAGGCCAAACCGCTGAGTGCGCTGGGTAGGAAACTCCAATGTGCTGCGGTCGGAAGATAGAACCACTGTTTTATCAAAACGAAGGGTGGCCGACCCGCGGATGCTGGTGTAAATGTCCAAAGGATATCGCACCTGATACTGGGTGAGAAAGGTGGAATTATCGTATTTAAAAGGCGGAGGCGAGGGGTCCAAAGTAAAACGGAGGCGTCGGCGATAAACCGCATAGCGCTTGTCCAATCGCTTCTTTTTGTCATGGAAAAAGGCAAAATATTCTGCTCCATTAAAAGAAGTCGGGATACGGATACCCCCCTCGAATTCGTAATCTTCAAACAGGTCTTTGAAATTGGCTTTCAATAAAATGCCTGGAGGCGGATAACCAAAATCTTGCGGCACCCCTGCATAAGTATTGAGTCCATCGAACAGGAAACCGTTGTCGAGCTGAGTGGTCACAAAATCTGTCCGGAATTTCAGTCTGTACGGGACAATGCGGCTACTGCGGAAATCATGTACTTTTTTGGTGGCCTCTTCCTGTTCTACCGTTTGGTAAACAATAGGCTGCTGTACACTTTTTGGCTTCTCAGGCTTTTTTTCCTCAGTGGTTTGTACAGGCACTTCTTCATCGTCGAATTCGCTTTGAAACAGATAGTTGTCAATGTCTATAGTGGAGGTGTCTTGCTTTTCCTGAGGAACTTCCGATACATCAATCGGCTCCTTTCCGGTTTCTTTGAGTTGGTTGTCCACTACTATTTCCTTTTCTTCCAAAACAGGTGCAGTCAATATCTTTACCCGCTGCTTTTGATAACCGGTAAACTTTGGGGTGACAGATTCTTCCGGTTTCATTTCATTTAAATAAACCTCCCAAGTACCATCTCGGAATATCTTTTCCACATACCTCGAATTGCTGCGGGCCTTGTTTTGCTCCATGATGTTTCGGTCATAGTTGGTAGCAAAATGGGTGATGGCCCGTTGCTTGATGATCGTATCCAATGTGATAGAAGTGATTTTGGCAAAAGCCGCACTATCCAATTTTTCCTCAAGCACCGAATCAGCGTTCATCCGTAAAATAGGGCCGTCCTCAAATTCAATGATATTCTCGAAATGGTGGATATAGTCTTCGAGATAGCCATTTTTGCGGTTGAAAATTCCAGATTCATCTGTTAGGAAAGAAAACCAGGTGTCGTCCACAGCCATAGGTTTGCGTTCATTGGCATGCGGTGTACGGGTTACCTGTACCAATTCGCCTGTCGTATTAAAGCTAATAGAATCAAGGTTGAGGTAAAACAAGTCGAATTTAGTAATCGGCAAAATAGTGTCTAACACAGCCCGCTCATTTAGCGAATCGGGGCGGTTGGAAGAAAAAAGGATGCCCCTTTGTCCATGGGCATTGGTGAAAACGGCATCGAGGTCGTCCCAGAAATCAGTAGTCAACCGCTGCGTTTGACGGGTTTGCGTGTAATAGAGAAAAAGATCAGACTGGCCTCGAACTGCTGCTGAAAAAACGAGGTCGTTCGAGCTTACATAATCCATGCTATAAATTCGCTGGAACTGGGTGTTCATCTCTTCCGTGACTTTCTCCTTGGTCATGATGTTGTACTTCGTCAAAGAAACGAGGTCACGGTGTTCGGAAATGATGGCCAGTTCGAGGCCATTGGGATTCCAGGCAAGCAATGGATAGGTGTAATCGGTGGCTTGCAAAACATTGCGGAAACCACCTTTTTGGACACATGTTCTATCGCCAGTGGCTACGTCTTGAATATAGACTTTCGTGCGGCCTATTTCATTGATCACAAAAGCGATCTTGGTACCATCGGGGTTGATTTTCAATTCGGTGATTGGGGAGTTGCGCTTGTTTTTAATGGCCTGTTTTCCCTCAAGTTCCGCAGTGGATTTGAATCCGTTGACTTCCCCGGCATATCGCTGCCGGAAATAGCTGTCCCAACTCTGCGCCGTCTTTTCATAAGTGCTCCCCAATACGTACAAGAACCCGCTTTCCACACTGCGGTTGATACGGGTGAGATAAAGTAAATTGGCTACCGTGGAATAACCGTAGTGCTGGCTGATGAAATGCCATAATGAGTGCCCGGCTATGCGCGGGTGTACTTCGGCTAATGCCTCAAAATCTTCATACATGCCCGATTGGAACAAGTCACGCAATTGGTTGTCCAGTTCTGTGTTCCATTCTTCGCCGACAAATGAAATCAACCCCTCCTTGAACCATTCTGGCAAGTTCATCATCACCGCATTCTGGACGATCTCTTGCAGGTTGGAACCAAACAGCATGGCATTTAGATAAACAGAGGCCACCCCTTCCCTGATCTGGCGGCGCAAGTCGTTGTGGTCGCCATTATAATAAACGAACATCTTGTTGTTGACGATCTTGGTCTGCCCGCCTGTATTGATGCCGGAAGGTGTTCCGCTGAGATAATTGGAGGCATTCAGTTTTTCGCTGCCCCCGGTCATGAAGACTTCCTCGCTGCCAATGTTGCTCTGCTTCAGGTCGGTCACATCGTTGTAGACAATGATCTCGATCTTGTCGTTCATGCGGTGTTCAAGGATGCCTTGTATTTCATAAAAATCATACTCGGCCATCTGCACCACTGACTGCCCAATGAGGCGGCCTTCCCCGTACCAATAGGTGAGGAAATTGCGGCTTTCGTACTGCGACCACTCCATGAACTGGTCGTGGTACTGCACCCGGTTTTTGCCAAATTCAGTTTGGGTAGTCTGGCCCAGCGAAATGGTGGCCAGCAAGAGCATCGGAAAGATTGAGTAAAGTATGCGCATAACAGATCGGTTGATAGCTTGTCCCGAATTTACCCCGAAGTGAATTCGGGGCAGGCTTTCGGGAGTGGATGGTTGAAAGCCGGCCACTGCCTATTGACTTTATGTAAAACTATAAAAAATGGCTTGGGTTTTAAAGTTTCTACAATTTTGGAGAAGAAATGTCATCAGATAGAACGGTTAATTTGGGAGGAGTATTTTTACTAAAGAAAAAATCGAACCACGGTTTCAGTTCGGCGGTTCGCCAGCCCCCAGTTCGTCAGTCCTTTTCAATGCTTTAGCATTCTTAAAAATACTACCTTCGCAGCCGATTGTTCAAAAGAAAGGCAAAATAGGGATATTGGGAGACAAATTCCAGTCGGCAGTCCACAGTTAGCAGTCTATCAACAGATACAATTGCCCATGTTGTTTTTAAGAAAAACAATGAAACAATGAATATAGCCATCTTCACCTTCAATCCATTTCAGGAAAACACATACATCTTGTATGATGACACCAAAGAGTGCATCCTCTTTGATCCCGGCTGTTATGAAAACAGCGAAAAACTTGAACTCGACAACTTCATTACTGCCAATGCCCTCAAACCTGTACGGCTCGTCAATACCCATTGCCATATTGACCATGTTTTTGGGAACAAATTCGTCAGCGAACGCTACGGACTGCAACTGGAAATACATAAAGGCGAACTTCCAGTGCTACAGGCTTGCTCACAAGTCAGTGGATTTTATGGCATTCCTTATCCTGAAGAATCGCCCATGCCGGGGAAATATATCGAAGAAGGGGATGTCATTACATTTGGAAACACAAAACTGGAAACGCTTTTCACCCCCGGCCACTCACCTGCAAGCCTTTCTTTTTTCTGCCGGGAGAAAAAAATTCTGATCGCTGGAGATGTATTATTCCGGGAGAGTATCGGACGCACCGACCTGCCGGGTGGGGACCATACCACACTTATCAAAAGTATAAAGGAAAAATTATTTCCCCTTGGAGGTGATGTGAAAGTGTACCCAGGTCATGGGCCGGAGACGACAATAGGATGGGAAAAAGTGAGAAATCCGTTTTTATAGATTTAAAGGAATAATGCGAATCGGGAGAGTTGAAAAGGATTCTTTAAAAATATTGGCTTAATGGCAAAAAATAGACGTAAAATCCAACCCCAAATTCGCATGAGTAATTGATTTTAAAATTTATTTCTCATTCAATGCCAATTTTATTCCCAAAGAAATAAAAACCACCCCCGTAATTCGGTCCAGCCAAACTTTGATCCTATAATTCTCCCTTATTTTATTGGATAATTTTGCCGAAAAAATGGCCAAGGTCAAACACCAAACCGTTCCCGTGGCAGTGAATATCAACCCCAATAAAACAAATGACAAAAAGTGATTGGAATAATGGGGGTCAATAAACTGCGGCAAAAATGCCAAATAAAACAAGGCTACTTTGGGGTTCAATATATTTGTTAAAACACCTGACAAAAAAACCTTCCCGTTTTTTTGGGATTCGATATTTTTATCAAAGTTTAATTCATTTTTGCTTTTAATTAAAATAGCCCGCATCCCCAAATAAATCAAATAGGCTGCCCCTAAACCCCTAACAGCCTCTTAGATTTTTTCAAGAATTTCAATTCTATTAGCAATATTTCCCTTTTCTCCAAATCTAATAATTCTAAAAATGATTCGTTCTATAATTCTATGATTTATTATCAATTTTGATTGATTCGATACTTTCTCATCTCTCATTGAAATTAATACTTCCCTTTCCTCTCTTTTTTCTTTTACTAATTCATTTGCAAACACCCAAGCTCCATCTCTCGCTAAATTCATGCTGAAGTTGATCAAAAAATCATCTACTTTTTTAGTGTATTTTAGAATTGAAAATAAAGTCGGCCAAATCTTTGATAAATCGTTTTGCACTTCATTAATTAGAGACGCTAATATGTCATTGATTTTATTAAAATCAGAATGCAAATCATTTATTGTTGATTTGTCCATTAATTCAGACGCAGCAATTCCTAAATCTAAATTTATGTGAGCATTCATTCCAAGTAATAGGTGTTGAAGTACAATCAATCTTTTATTTTTTGATGAATTAAAAGCAGTTTCCCATGACTTTGAAATTGGTTTTTCTTGTTTATAGTTAGAATAAGCTTCCAAATATCTATTTGCAAAAATTACATCCAATTGCTCCATTCTTTTATCATCTTCAAAGTAATTTTTATGGAGTCTTTCTTTTACATTGATTGTTACCTTCTGATATAGGGCTGCAAAATATCCTAAAACGTTTTCTTCACTTTTCGATGTTTGGATTATTTGTTCCAAAATTTCAATTACTTCATCAATAGTCGTTGCTATCATTTTTCGTTTTGCTTTATCTTTCAGCCCGCTGGCGCAGGTTTGCAACCTGTGCCGCTTCAATCAGGCACAAGACACAGTCCTGCGCAGGCGGATGCATTGTTAGCTTCCGTTTTTATTTTTAGTTATTTCGTAGCAAAAATGTTTTTCGTATTCAGGATGATTAATCATTTCTGGATGGTTGAATTCACCTTTTTTTGTCATCCCTATTTTCTTCATAACATTTTCAGATTTTTTGTTCTTTATAGTGCAGACAGATATTATTTTATTTATATCTAATTCATTGAATGCATATTCAAGACATCTCTTTGCTCCTTCGGTTGCATATCCTTTCCCCCAAGCATTTCTTTTTAATCTCCACCCAATATCTATAGCAGGAGTGAAATTCGTTTTATATTCTTGAAATGCAAGTCCTATCATCCCTATAAATTCTTTTGTTTCTAAAATTTCTGTTGCATAATAAGTGAATCCATTGTCAGCAAAATGTTTTCTGAGTCTATCAATTAAATTTTCAACTTCTTTTTTCGATAGGAGTTTCGGAAAGTGTTCCATTACTTCTTCATCTGAATTAAGTTTTACAAATTCTTCCAAATCCTCATTAGTCCAATTGCGAAATCCGAGTCTCTCTGATTCAAATATGTATTTGTCTTTTTTCATTTTTTTTAATGGAAGCTAACGGTTGTGTACGCGGAACAGTTCCGCGTATTCCACTATTCTCGCTGTTCCACCTTTTATGTCTCAAATATATAAAGAAAAAGGAAATCAGCATTTTACAATTTAGTGATCTAATATATACAAGATACATTTATGGCGGAACTCTTTTTGGCGTCTATAAATAAATAAATCAAACATCCCCCCCCCAAAAAAAATGCTGACCTCCCAGCCAGCATTTTTTTAAATCCTCAAAAATTAAGCTCATTTATCCCAACACCTCTTGCTGTGAGACAAACGGCTGATCGTACACCCGTTTTCCGGTTGCTTTGTACAGAGCATTTGCCAATGCCCCAATGATCGGCGGCAAAGAAGGCTCACCAAGCCCCGTCGGGTCAATGCCATTGTCCACGAAATGGGTTTCGATTTCGAGTGGTGCTTCCGAATGTCGGATGAGGCGGTATTTATCAAAATTGGATTGCTCCGGTTGGCCATCCTTAAAAGTCATGGCGCTGTACATGGCATGGCCGATGCCGTCCACGATGCCGCCTTCAATCTGATTTTTGGCAGCTAATGGATTCACGACGATGCCGCAGTCTACAGCGCAATGGACTTTTTTCACCTTGGGCTGATTGTTTTCCATAACAATGTCGAGTACTTGCGCTACATAGGAATTGTGGCAGTAGTAGGCAGAAAGGCCCCGGTGGACGCCTGGCATGTCCTGCCCCCATTTGGCTTTTTCTTTCACCAATTTCAAAACGCCTGCATAGCGTTCGGCATCGTAGTCATTTTTCTCCCCTACAGGATTTTTGATGGCCCGGTCAAAGAGCTCAAGGCGGAATTCCAAAGGGTCTTTGCCTGCGGCTTCGGCCACTTCGTCAAGGAAGGCCTGCTCGGCGCCTGCGATGAAATTGGATCGGGGCGCCCGCCATGCACCTGCGGAAATGGTGGAGTCGTTGTTGTGGTTTTCTACGAGGTAGTTGTCCACCGCACCCGCAGGGAAGCGGTCGGCAAATATCGGGCTGCTGTGAGAACCGGTTCCGCGTATATGGAAGGCAGTTAAGTTATTGTTTTCGTCCAAAGCAGCGCGATAGGTCACTTTATAAGCTGGGCGGTAAGTGCCTTGGGTCATATCATCGTCTCGGCTGTAAATGAGCTTGACAGGCGCATTCATTTTTTGGGAAATGACGCTGGCCTCTACCCCAAAATGCCCATATAAACGGCGGCCAAAGCCACCACCCATGCGGGTCATCATGATGGCAATTTTATCTTCTGGGAGGCCCGTCACGGCAGCAACCGTTTTGCTCAAATTTTCCGGCGTTTGAACCGGGCCGACGAGTTCTGCCTTGTCGGCAGTGACGTGGGCGAAGAAGTTCATTGGCTCCATGGTATTATGGGCAAGCAGGGGAGCGGAATATGTCCGTTCGATGACTTTCGCTGCCTTGCGGAAAGCTGCTTCGGGGTTGCCGTCCCTGCGGGCTGCTTCCTTTGGTGCTTTAGCGAGCAAACTGGTAAATAAGGCTTCATGATCGGCGCTGCTTTCGAGGTCCTTTTCTTTTTCCCATTCGATGCTCAGTGCCTTTTTGGCCTTCATCACCTGCCAGGTCGTTTCACCTACTATGGCTACGAGTTCAGGGAAGGCATTGGTGTCCGACCACTTCTTTTCAAAACCTTCTGGGTAGGTATTGAAAGTGAATATGTCCTTGATGGCGGGCATGGATTTGGCGGCGCTGGCATCAAGTGATTTCAGCTTCATGCCAAATGCCGGTGGGTGTTCGATCATGGCGATGAGCATGCCTTCCCTCTTATAATCAAGACCGAAGAGTGGTTCGCCCATGGCTATTTTTTTGCCGTCCACATTGCGGCGGTCGGTACCGATGATTTTAAACTCTTTTGGATCTTTTAATTCGATTTCTTCTGGTACTTCCATGCCACCTGCTGCCGATGCAATTTCGCCGTAGCCCATTTTCTGGTTGCTTGCTTTGTGATAAATGATGCCCTGGTCGGTGGTCAGTTCTTCGACAGGTACTTCCCATTGTTTGGCAGCGGCTTCGAGCAACATACGGCGGGCAGTTGCACCTGCCATGCGGAGGCTTTCCCATCCTTGGCGAATGGACTGGCTGCCCCCGGCCAATTGGCGGGTGTATTTTTTCGTGTCCAATCCTGCCTGCTCAACGACCACGTGGTCCCAGTTCACATCCAATTCTTCGGCAATGATCATGGGCATGGACGTTTTTACATTTTGCCCGATCTCAGGATTGGGCGACATGATGGTAACGATGCCGTTGTCGCCGATTTTCAAAAAGGCATTGATGTCGAACCATTCTTTGGGCATGCTGATGATTTCTTCCGGTGTCGGCGGCTTGCAGGAGGCCAACCAACTGAATCCCAGCACCATACCCCCGCCCGCAGCAGCGGAGGTTTTCATAAAAGACCTGCGGTTATATCTTGTTTTTATTAAAGTCATGATTGAATTTTTTAATGAATTAAAAAATTTGGTATTGAGGTATTATGGTATTTGGTATTGTCTGTTTTAAATGGAAATAATACCTAATATCCAATTCCCAGTACCCAATTATCCCATTTTTGATGCAGCCGTCTTTACTGCCGCATGAATACGGGTGTATGTGCCGCACCGACAAATATTGCCGTTCATGACCGCAGATATTTTTTCGTCGTCGGGATTTGGATTGTCTTTAAGGAATGCGGCGGCGGTCATGATCTGCCCGGCTTGGCAGTAGCCACATTGCGGCACGTCGTGTTCGATCCACGCTTGTTGGACAGGGTGGTCGCCTTTCTCAGAAAGGCCCTCAATGGTGGTGATGGACTTGCCTTCCACACTGGAGATAGGCATGTTGCAAGATCGCATGGCCATCCCTTCGACGTGGATGGTGCAGGTGCCGCATTGAGCAATGCCACAACCGTATTTGGTGCCGAAAAGGTTGAGGTGGTCCCTTAGAACCCACAGGATGGGGGTATCGGCGTCCACGTCCACCTGTTGTTTTTTCCCGTTGATGTTCAGATTGAAGATTGCCATAGTAGTAGGGTAGGAGCGTAAAAAGGAAATTGGATTTGGAGAGGTCAGAATTCAGACCGCTTCGCTGTCAGAAGTCAGATATGACACCAATTGATCTCTGACAGTGAAACGGTCTGACTTCTGATTTCTCAAAAAACAATTTGATTTTTACAAAACCTTGATTGATTGGTCAATGAATATTTTTGGGTTGAAAGGGGTGCGTTTTTGTGAAAGGCTATTTGAAAGGACTTAAATAATTTGGTGAGGGCGGCTTCACAAAGGTATTATTTTTCTTGAAAGGTTGATGCTACCTAATTAATCCTACCTTACCAATACTGCTTTGTCACTTTAGAAAAATAACCATTCGTTTTCAGGCCTGAGATTTAAAACCCTTTAGAGAGAGGTGTGTTTTTTTGATTTTTTTACAAAAAATCAAAAAAACACACCTCTCTCTACTAGGATTCTTTCTCCCGGACATGAAATACAGTGGTCATATATAAGTATATTTATAAAGTGACAAAGTAGTACTAATTACTAATCAACTAATTGCCAATCACTATTTATGGAAAGTTATTTATTTGCCGTTACTTCGCTAATAAAATTTATTGAGATGAAAAAATTGGCTTTATTCTCCACCCTCGTCCTTGTCTTTTTTCTTTTTTCAAATTGTAAGAGTGAGAAAAAACCAATGCCTGCTGGCGACCAGCTGGGCGAGCTGCATTTTGATTTTAATGGCAGCGGAGCAGCAATGCCTTATTTTACCAAAGGTTTAAAGCTGCTCCACAACTTCGAGTTCGATGATGCTTGCAAGGAGTTCATCAAAGCACAAGAAATTGATTCCAATTTCGTGATGGCCTACTGGGGCGAAGCAATGACCTACAATCACCCCCTCTGGCGGCAACAAGACTATGAAAAAGGGCAAGCTGCCTTGGCCAAACTGGCAGGCACACCTGCTGAGCGAAAAGCAATGGCCAAGGCTGAATTGGAGAAAGATTTCCTTCAGTGCATGGAAATCATGTATGGGCCTGAGGGTACGAAAAAGGAACGGGACAGCATGTACTCCAAGCATCTGGAAATGATGTACGGCAAGTATAAGGGCAACGAGGAGGTGGCCGCTTTTTATGCCTTGTCTATATTGGGTGCTGTGAAAGTTGGGCGTGATTATGAGGCATACGAAAAAGGTGCACGAATCGCCCAAGGCATATTGGATGAAAACCCCAACCATCCCGGCGCACTGCATTACCTGATCCACAGCTATGATGATCCCGAGCATGCCCCGCTGGCATTGGAAGCGGCTTTCAGCTATTCCAAAGTGGCGGCAGATGCAACCCATGCCTTGCATATGCCTTCTCATATTTTTGTTGCAGTTGGCATGTGGGACGAAGTGGTTAAATCAAATATCGCTTCCTGGGAAGCCAGTGTTGATTTGGTGCAAAGGGATACGACCAAAAAGAATTTTGGCAGCTACCATGCATTCCACTGGTTGATGTACGGCCTTTTGCAAAAAGGGCAGTTCGAGGAAGCCAAGCAGATCATGGTGGATATGAATAAATATGCCCAGGAAAAACCGACCGAAAATGCCCGTGATTACCTCATTTCCATGAAAGGAAACTACCTGGTAGAGTCGGACGACTGGGAAAGTGAAATTGTCGATTTTACCTGTGATGTAAAAGATTTAGGCCATGTTGCCAAAGCGGTCAACCATTGGGTGGAAGGTATGAAAGCTCGCAAAAAGGGAGATGCCGCAGCACTGAAAAGCATTGTGGAGACCATGGAAAAAGAGCGAAAGGATGCTGCCAACATTGTCAGTGTCGAGGACCTTCCCATGTGCAGCGCTGCTGGCTCGAAACGGAACATGCCCAATCAAAAAGACATTGATCAGGCCTATGTGATGGAAATGCAATTGATCGGCCTCTTGGCTGATTTGGAAGGCAAAGAGGAACTGGGGGAAATGTGGCTTGGCAAGGCATCGAAAGCTGAAATGGACATGAATTATTCCTATGGGCCCCCTGTGATTGTCCAACCTTCTTTTGAACTATATGGTGAGTGGTTGATGCTACATAAAAAGACAGAACTGGCAGTCGAACAATTTAACATTTCCCTCGAAAAGTACCCAAAAAGAAGACGTGCCCTGCAGGGGCGTTTGAACGCAGCCAAATTGTTGAAGGATCGGGAGGCGATCAACAAGTGTGAGACTGAGTTGGCGGAAGTGTTGGCGCCTATGGATGAGGAGTCTATCTGATGATGTTGAAGTATTCCTCAGGGTTTCGCTGTGGGAAACAAATCTCCTTTTTGCATTTTATAAAAAACAGATTATATGAAAACCCAAGTCGTTCTTTTTTTCATGGCTTTTGCATTTTTTTCGTGTGAAAATAATAAGCCAAATGCCCCCGTATCAGGCCAGCCTGAAGTGCCCTACAATTGTGAAGTGAACAAAGCCCAATTCCTGGCGGTGGATAGCTTAGTAGGCGTCATGCAAAACATTGACCCCTGGGGGGACGACCCCGCTTTGGATTCCATTGCCGACCTGAACGTGGAGATTGAAAAACAACTGACCCAACTGTTGGCATGTGCTGCAGTGGAAACGCTCGATCTGGATGTGTCCTTATTTGAAAACCTTGACTACATACAAACCGACGATGGCCGTATCCGCAATTTTAATTGGTATGCCAACAATGGTGGTACTTGGCAGGAGATGCGCCGCATCTACCAATACTACCCTCAGCCTTATGTGGCCAAAGTGACTGCCGTTGACCATTTCACGGGAGCTAAGACTTTTTACAAACTGAAATCCGACCCACCTATGTACCTCGGTATCGGTTATGACCGGACTTGCAGTACTTGCTCAGCGGACTATGCCGACTTGTTTTCTTTCCAAGCTGATACCATGCGTATCGAAAATGTTGTCTCTTTTGAAAGCCGCATGGGCGATCTGGTGCAGTTCGATTTTGACCCAAAAACCAAGACCTTAAACTATGTTATGCTCATTGACGATATGAACGAAGATTGGGCGAGAGACATGCCGAAACAAAAATTCAGCGATTTGAACATTGAATTGGGAGATGATTATGAGGGTTGGCAGCCGGAAGCTGAAGCTGAGGCAGTTGTGGGTTCTTTTGTGTTTAGTGGGGAGGGGTTTGTGGAGCAGTGATTTATTTTTGAAAAATAGAGAATACTATTTCAACTCTACTAAAACTGCAAATACAATGAGAAGGGAATTTCAATTTTATGTTTACATTGTCACCAATTGGAAAAAGACTACCTTTTATACTGGGATGACCAACAACCTGATGATCCGCTTAAAAGAGCATTACGACAAGGGGATAGAAAGATACGAAAAAGAAAAGTTACAATTGAGGAGCAAGGAGAATATAAAAAAAGCAAGTTCAATTCTGAACTTGCTTTTTTTCAATTTACATCACATTCGCCCATCATCCACGTTTTTCTCTCTGTGATGTCGGCGTCCTCGCTCCGGCTCCATCTCTTCCCATTGTTTCATCTGTTCAGGTGTCAATATTTTTCCGATGGCCATTTTCTGTTCCTCGTTTAGTTTTTCCATAGCTTCCTTATTGGTTTGGCGCATCTCTTTGTTTTCTGCTCTAAGAGCCTGCCGTTTTTTGGCAAAATCGAGATTGGTCTGTTGAAGGGACTTGGTCTGTTCGTCGTTGAGGCCAAGTTTTTCAACCATCTTGGTGGTCTGGATTTCGGATCGCTTTTCTGGGTCGAGGTTTTGGTGTTTGCCCTTTGTGCTTCTAGGGCTGCCTTTTCTGCTACCTTTCCGCGCACCACGTTTCTCTTGGGCTTGCTCCAATTTTGCAAATTGTTCAGTAGTAAGGACTTTTTTGAGTTCGGCCATTTTTGCTTCCTGTGCTTTCTGACGTTCGGCTTTCTTGGTTTCCCGTTCGGCTTTTTCTTTTTCCTTTGCTGCCTTTTGCTGTTGGGCGTACTTCAGATTGATGGCTTTCACTTGCTCGACCTGTTTTTCATCGAGTGATAGTTTCTCAACCATTCTGGTTGTCTGTTTTTCCGCCATTTTTTCTGGGTCTATTGGCGGACGTTCATTGTTGCGCTGTGCTTGAAGGGCAAAAAAACCAAGCGCCAGTATTAAAACAGTAGGTAATATTCTTTTTGTGATTTTCATGTTTATCGAATTTTAGTTTTAAAAAATCATTTTGAAAACAGTTTTCGATATAATTGACTCGCAGGGGAAAAGAAAGTTAAATGCCGTTGTGGCAAATTTCAACGAACAAAGAGATATTACCTACCAATCAAGGTAGAAATCAAATATTGTGGGGAGCTGCTGCAATCCAGTTTTGGTGAGGGGGCCTTAAAGTTCTACTACCCCATTTGGGGTTTCGATCACAGCCGTAATAGAAGGTGGGTCAGCCACCCCCATTTTCATTTCGATATTGAGGGAATGTACAGCAGCCTCGATCATGTACGGCGTAGGGTGCATGCCCCGGAGTTCGATCAACTTACAAACCTTTGGCAGGGAGTTGGTCGGATGGTCGGCTCCTTTCCAGTCGATGACGAATGGAAGGACTTCCACTTCAGGTGTTGGCAAAGTGATGGTGGCCTTCCAAAAGAGTTTCTTGCCATCGGTTTTTTTTCTGGAACCACCTTTCAGTTCCCCCAGTCGAGGGTCAACCGTACTAAGGTAGGCGGAGTCGCGTTCGAGATCGTTGGATTTGACGGCCCATCGAGTGATCTTTGGTTCAGTCACCAAATCAATCCCCATCCAGCGTTGTCCGTTAAAATCCTTATTGGACGGGTCAGGTGCGATGATTTCCAGATAACAACTGTTGCCGAGATGGACGAGGGCATTGTGGGTGCCTTGGCTGCGGTGTTGGCCACCCATGACGGGGGCTACGCCTAATTTTTTTTCGAGTTCAGTTACAGCTTTTTCAAGGTCGGGGACAGCGTAGACGAGGTGATCTACATTGTCAAGGGTACGAATCATGTTGTGTTTTAGGTTGGTTTAAAAAAGAAGGACTAAAGTAGGGAAATTATTCTTACATTATTGAAAAAAGTAATTGACAAAAGAATTCTCTTTTGAAAAACATGCAGGTTTCATTGTGATAATAAAACAACAAGCCCCATCTTTACCCCATCCATTATTTAGAAAAAAATGAACAGAAGAAAATACCTCCAATTCATTGGCGTTGGCTCCATCTCGGCAAGTGTTTTATGGGAATCCTGCCAATCCGATACAGCGACAGAAGCACCTGCCGTGGAAGAGGGCTTCGAAGTGATCGAAGCAGGTCGGGAAGCATTCGAGATAGAAAGGGACAAGCGGTTACTTAGCGAAACCTTTTTCGATGAGCACGAAATGGCTACTATTACTGTGCTTGCCAACATCATCATTCCCGCTGACGATGTTTCTGGCAGTGCTTCCGATGCAGGTGTGCCAGATTTTATAGAATTCATCGTCAAAGACATGAAGCAGCACCAATTGCCAATGCGGGGTGGCTTGCGCTGGTTGGATGCGGAATGCCTCAAACGTTTTGAAAAACCTTTTAAAGATTGCACCCAAGCCCAGCAAATAGAAATAGTAGAAGAAATCGCCTACCCCAACCAAGTAAAACCTGGTATGGAGCCCGGTGCCTCATTTTTCAACCGCATGCGTGACCTTACCGCCACTGGCTTTTTTACTACTGAAATGGGCATCAACGACATTGGTTTCCTTGGCAATCGGCCCGGCCCTTGGAATGGAGTGCCAGATGAAGTGCTTAAAAAGCATGGGTTCAAAAATGGCTAAAAGGTTCCCTTGTTCCATGGCTTCATTGTGCGACCATTCCATTTTTTAAGCCATGAAACAGTGAAGCCGTGAAACAATGAAGCCATTTTCAAACAAAATCTTAATACGCCCGTTGAAATCCCAATTCTTTTAAAACCGTCCTACTTTTGCGGCCTAAAAATCGAATTCCATGAGATACATAACATTTTTTACACTGCTATTCACATTGTTCCTTTTTTCCTGTGGCGGGGAAAATACCAATGCCCCAACAACTACGGAGAACCCTAATCCTGGAGGAACCCCTGTGACTACCTCAGTTAAAACGCCCAGCGTTCCGACCTCTTACAAACTAAAGTCGGTAACTCCTGACCCTAACCGTAAATTGGAAAACCCCAACATTCAGGTTACGATAGAGGGGTTTGCCGGAGGTAAATGCTCCTTGATAGGTGTTTACACCGAGCAATTTTACAAAGTCGATTCTGCAACAGCTGTTGGTGGCAAGGTGGTCTTTAAAAACGATAAACCTTATACGCCAGGTTTGCTCTACCTGATGCTCCCGGACCAACGGACGACCATTCAATTGCTGGTAGATGCCGATCAGACTTTTACTATGAAAACCAAGATGAACGATCTGGTGAATTCCATGCAAGTAGAAGGAAGCCTCGACAACCAATTACTTTACCAGACACTAAAATTCGAGGCACAGCAAAAACCAAAATATGAACAGATTACCCGGCAATTGGCCTCTGTCCAAAAAGGTACTCCAGAATATACCAAACTGAAGGAGGAGCAAAACCAGCACAGCAAGGATCGGTTTGAATATCTGGAAAAAATATTTAAGGAAAATCCAACCTCGTTATTCACGGCGTTCAAAGAGGCTGGCCAAAACCCAGTGCTTGAGCCAAAATATAAAGAAGACGGCTCTATTGACAACGAGAGCTTCATGTACCAGTACAAACGTCTTTTCTGGGCCAATGTCAATTTTGACGATAAACGCCTGCTCCGTACACCCGTCATTAGCAATAAGCTGAAGCGCTATATCAACGAACTGACACCCCAAAACCCAGACTCCATCAAGGCATCGGCCAGTTTTCTGGTGGATCAGGTGATTGGCAAAGATGATTACTACCTCTATTTCGCCAATTGGATCGTGAAAAATTATGAACCTACCAAAACCACATTGATGGATTCAGAGGCGGTATATGTGCACATGATCCAGAATTACTTTACTTACGAACGGGCCTTTTGGTCGGATTCTACGGAGATACACGCCCTACAATTGCGTGCCTACGAAATGTCACGGAGCCTTGTCGGGCAAAAAGGGGTCAATGTAACCGCCGCTGACCCAAGTGGTAAGATGCGTTCCATTTATGACCTCAAAGACAACTACATCATAGTCTATTTGTGGAACCCAGATTGCGAGCACTGCGCAGAACAGACACCCCAGCTTGTCAATTTTTACCATGCTTGGAAACCCAAAGGCGTTGATGTCTATGCCATCGTCGTCAATACGGAAAAGAAGGAATGGACGGATGCCATTAAGAAATACAATATGCCTTGGGACAACAATGTCCATGATCCTTCCAATAAGGCCATCTATGCTACTTATTTTGTGGATAACACACCAGAAATATATGTGCTTGATCCCGATCGGACTATTATTGCTAAGAACCTTAAAGTGGATCAGATACAGACTATCTTAGAGAGGGATATGAAGAAGAGGGGGTTAATGTAAGATTTAATCAAAATGGGAAATCAAAATCAAAAATGCCTGCTCTTGATATTGGAGCGGGCGTTTTTGATTTTGATTTAAAACCAGTGGAATGAAGAACCTGCCACCCATTTATTTTGCTAATACTATTTCACTACATTTGCTCCGTTCAATATTTTGCTGCCAATCACATTTAGTTTACACCATATAAACGGAATAAGGTTAAAACCCAAGGCAGCCATTACAAAACCCGATCTAAAACAACCTAAACGTGAATGAGCCCTTTCAAATATTCATCGCCTATTCCCGTAAAGACAGTTCCTACCTCAACGAGCTGAAAACCCACCTGACACCTTTGGAGCGGAACCAGACGATCAAAATCTGGTATGATGGTAAAATTGAGCCGGGTACCCGATGGGAAGCTGCCATTAAAGAACACCTTCATGAAGCGGACATCATTCTCTTGTTGGTCAGTGCGGACGCCATTGCCTCCGACTATTTTTATGAAAAGGAAATGGCCAATGCACTGGCAAAGCACCATGCAGGCACGGCAAGGGTTGTTCCCTTCATCATCCGATCCTGTGCATGGCAGGCTACTCCCTTGGCAGAATTGCAGGCACTGCCGAGAGATGGTAAACCAGTGGATGAATGGAACAGCAGGGATACAGCCTTCAGTGATGCCGTGAACTCCCTTTGGAAGATCGTGCAACAAGCAAGGACGGAAAAAATTTCCGCAAAAGACCTTAAAAGAGAAACTGCCAAAGAACAAGACCTTCGGATAAAAGAACAGAAAAGGCAATTGGAAGAACAGCGAAGAAAAGATGCTGCAAAGGAGCAAGAACGCCAGCAACAGGAACAAGCAGCCCAACAACGGAAAGAGGAACAACAGAAACGGGAAGCCAAAACAAAGATAAAGGTAGCAAAAGCGCCCAGCCAGCCCTTGGTCGCTACGGGCTTTCAGGCCACCTCCTCTGCTTCTCCTTCTTTTGCTGATAAACATTTTTCTACCAAAAAAAGCATTATCTGGAAGCTGGGATTGGGCGGGGCATTCTTCAGTTTGGTCGTCCTCTTGTTGGCCAATGCGGCTTTGGACGATGGAGGCTATAGGATAAATGAAAGTGTTATTACAGTTTATTTTTGGGCAGCTTTATTGACCTTTCTGGGGGTTGTCATCTTTGGTATAAGCAGGACAAAAATGCTAAAGCTGCATCCCATCTTTTCTTTCAAAAAAGCATTTTCCATCGGTTTTCGGACAGGGGGCGTCTATTCTTTGTTTGGATTTGTTTTATTCTTTTTGTTTGCTATTTACAGGGAAGGGTATAATTCCGACATGCCCATCGTTTTCCTAATAGGCGTGGCTATGCTTGTTTTTGCTTCGGCGGTCGTGGCAGCGCTTGTTGCGCTTTTTTTTAGGGAAAAAGGGTGATTTATTCTGCCCCCTTAAACCCCTTGTTACAAATGAAAAGGGCTTGACGCCCTTTTCATTTGTTCGCCGGGAACGGACTTTCGAATTTTCCACAGGATTGGTCTAAGAAATAGAAAATAGAAGAATTAAAAATAGAAGAACCCATCGAAGAGTTGTTGGCGATGGGTTAAATTACGAACTACTTATTGGACACTAATATCCTCCTTATTTACATCAGGGACAAGAAAACAAGAGACTACATAGAGAAAACCTTTGACCCTTTTGTTACTTCACCTTTTCTCAAAAATGCTCCCTCCCCATCTGTATCGCAATCGCAACCAAAATCACCCCGAACACCTTCCTCAGAGTCGTTGCCACCTGTGGTGAAATCTTCCTCGAAATCCAGCCCGTTGATTTTAAAATGAGATAGACGAATAACAAGTTGATAGCAATGCCTATCAGCAAAGTAACATTATCGAATTCAGCTTTCAGTGAAATCAATGTGGTAATAGTTCCTGCTCCTGCGATAAGCGGAAATGCGATCGGTACAATGCTGCCTGAACCGCCCTCTTCATGGTGATCCCTAAAAAAGCGGATACCAAGGATCATTTCCAATCCAATAAAAAAGATGATGAGCGAACCCGCCAAGGCAAATGACGAAACCTCAATGCCAAATACCCCAAGTAAGGCCGAACCGAAAAACAAAAACGCCACCATGATAATACCCGACGCCAAGGTGGCTACCGAAGGACGGATATCAATACCTTCCTTTTTCATGTTCAAAATGATCGGCAGTGAGCCGATGATGTCTATGACCGCAAAGAGGGTCAGTGATGCGGAGAAGATAGCTGAGAAATTCATTTTTTTAATGACTAATGATGAATGACTAATGATTAATACAAGACTTGTGACCTGTTTAAATATGACACAAAATTCTAACAATTTTAAATGATTTGCCTAAATTTTGGATTGATTATGTCAAAATAGATAATAATAGATTAATTTTATGTCAAAACAAAAATATTACAATATTTAAAACATGAAAGAAAATCAACTTGATCCGATAGATGTGAGGATATTAGAAGAATTGACAGAAGATGCCCGGATACCTTTTGTGCAGTTGTCAAAAAAGCTGAATGTTTCCAACACCTTGATCCATCAACGAATCAAAAAATTAAAAGAAGCGGGCATTTTGAAAAACCCAATGTACCGCCTTGATTCCTGGAAAATGGGCTACCAGACTTTGGCCTATACTTCGATTATTTTAACTGACTCAAAGTTTCATCGCAATGTCGAAGAAGCGCTCAGCAAAATACCTGAAATCGTCGAATGTGCGAACATTGCCGGGCGATATGCCTTGTTGGTAAAATTGGTAGCGACCGACAACCGTCATTTGCGGAGCATTATTTATGATAAAATACATGTGATAGATGGTGTGGAAGGGACGAATACGACCATTGTGTTCGAAATGGCGTTTGAGCGGGGGATGCCTTTGAGAATATGATTCTTAAGATTTGTTTCCGTCATTTTGACAAACTTTGATCTGCCACCTGCCTATTTTTCCCATTCCAATGCCAAAACGTCACCTTTTCCCCACTGGCACAAACTCTGATAAGGGGCGTATGTCCACTCCGGACATTCATTGAAATTTCAACATAAGTTGGCTGTATAGATAAAGGTTTCAGAAGTGGCATCTGGCCGTTCAACCATCTAACCATCCAACCGTCTAACAATTTAACAACTAACAAAACGGTATTACTATGAAGTTAAAGCCAATCAACGACAGGGTTGTCGTGGAACCGGCACCCGCCGAAGAGAAAACCGCTGGGGGTATCATTATCCCAGACACCGCTAAAGAAAAACCGCAAAGGGGGAAGATCATTGCAGTAGGCCCTGGCAAAGACGATGTCAAAATGACTGTTAAAAAAGGCGACACTGTCCTTTATGGAAAATATGCTGGACAGGAGTTGAGCTACCAAGGTAAAGATTACCTCATTATGCGCGAGGATGACATCCTCGTCATCCTTGATTAATGGTGAATGATGAATGCCTGCCTGTCGGTAGGCAGGGTGGAATGGTGAATTACTTTATCCACCGTTTGACCTCATTATTTTCTACCATGTTCAATCAATTATTAATCATTCAACATTAACCATTAAACATTAAAATAAATGGCAAAAGAAATTTCATTTAATAGAGATGCCAGGGAAAAGTTAAAATCTGGCGTTGATGCACTGGCCAACGCTGTGAAAGTCACCCTCGGCCCTAAAGGACGCAATGTCGTCATCCAAAAAAGCTTCGGCGCACCCACTATAACCAAAGATGGTGTATCGGTTGCTAAAGAAGTAGAACTCGAAGATGCAGTTGAAAACATGGGCGCCCAGATGGTAAAAGAGGTGGCTTCCAAAACTTCTGATATTGCTGGTGACGGTACAACAACCGCTACTGTTTTGGCACAAGCCATGATCACCGCTGGCCTCAAGAACGTAGCCGCTGGTGCCAACCCAATGGACCTCAAACGGGGCATTGACTTAGCTGTGAAAGCAGTGGTTGCCAACATTGCCAAGCAATCCGACAAAATTGGGAGCGATTTCAGCAAGATTGAGCAAGTTGCCGCTATTTCTGCTAACAACGATGCCGAGATCGGTACCCTGATCGCCGAGGCCATGAAAAAAGTTTCGACGGATGGTGTCATCACGGTGGAAGAAGCAAAAGGCACGGATACGTATATGGAAGAAGTGCTCGGTATGCAGTTTGACAGAGGTTACCTGTCTCCATATTTTGTGACCGATGCCGAAAACATGGTAACAGAATACGAAAACCCATATATCCTCATCCACGACAAAAAAATCAGCAACCTGCAAGAGATTCTTCCTATTCTGGAAAAAGCTGCTGGATCTGGCCGTTCGTTACTAATCATTGCAGAGGATGTGGAGAGCCAAGCATTGGGTGTTCTGGTAGTCAACCGCCTCCGTGGTGGCTTGAAAATCGTTGCAGTGAAAGCACCTGGATTTGGCGATCGCCGGAAAGCGATGTTGGAAGACATTGCCATTCTGACAGGTGGTACCGTCATTTCTGAAGAAAAAGGTTATAAACTGGAAAATGTAACACTTGCCGAACTCGGTTCTTGCGAAAAGATTACTGTTGACAAGGACAACACGACCATAGTGAATGGCTCTGGTAAAAAGAAAGACATTACTGCTCGGATCAACCAGATCAAGGGCCAGATCGAAACCACAACGTCTGATTACGATAAAGAAAAGTTGCAAGAACGTTTGGCCAAATTAGCTGGTGGTGTTGCCGTACTTAATGTTGGCGCACCAACAGAGGTAGAAATGAAAGAGAAGAAAGACCGGGTGGATGATGCCCTCCACGCAACCCGTGCCGCCATTGAGGAAGGTATCGTAACTGGCGGTGGTGTTGCCCTTGTTCGTGCCATTGCTGCTTTGAAAAAGGTAGAAGGAATCAATGAAGATGAAAATGTTGGTATCAACATCGTCCGCAAGTCATTGGAATCACCTATTCGGGTGATTGCAGAAAATGCAGGTCAGGAAGGCAGTGTTGTATTCCAGGCAGTTGCCAAAAGCAAAGGCGCCAATGGTTACAATGCCCGCACCGACAAATATGAAGACCTGAAAAAAGCAGGCGTCATTGATCCAGCGAAAGTGACCCGTGTAGCTTTGGAAAATGCTGCTTCTATTGCTGGTATGGTACTCATGACGGAGTGTGTCATCAACGACAAGCCTGAGCCAGAAGCTCCTCATGCCCACATGCCTCCAGGTGGTGGCATGGGCGGTATGATGTAATTTTAAATACTACTCGTTTTTAGATATAAAAGCCTTCCCGTTTTTGCGGGAGGGCTTTTTCATTTGTGTTAACAGTCCTTTTTCATCCTTTAAGTTTGATGCCATTTTTCTTAACTATATATCTCCCTCTCTTCTCGTTTTTTCACATCACGAAAGTTGCAAAAGAGCCTTAATGGTCAGAGCAATAAAATGTACAATCTTAGTATTTGTGTACACCTACCATTGGAGAAAGACATAAAAAAGTTGATGCTTCAAATAGAGGTTTTGTTAAAGTGGCGTCATCCTAAAGATAGGAAAGCCAGATATTGAAAGGAATATTCTTTAAAGTTTTATTCTCTCTTTGGCATTGGTTTTCGGCTGCTCAATTAAAATTAAACTACCTTTATTTTTAATAGGTGCATATCAAAAATCAAACCTGCACCTAATTCACGGTTGAAACTGGGCAAAGGGTCTCTAAAATGATGAAGATATTTTGTGCCGTTTTTACCTTAAACACGGTACAGTCCATGCGCAAATTGAACGTCCTTATCATTGACCTCATTACCAAAAGAAACGAGAAGGCTTTATACGCCCGCATCATGAACGCAAATTTTTCGAGCATCATGCCGCAGGTGATCGCTACGTGGTGCGAACAAGAGGGCCACAATGTCACTTTGAGTGTTTACACTGGGTTTGAGGATTTGGAGAAATTGACCCCTGATAAAGCGGACATTGTTTTTATCAGTTCCTTTACCCAGGCAGCGCTAAAGGCTTATGCATTTAGTCACAGATTTCGGGCAAAAGGGGCAGTTACTGTACTCGGTGGGCCACATGCAAGGTGCTATCCTGAAGATTCACAAAAGCATTTTGATTATGTATTTGGTTTCACCAACAAAGAACTGATACTCGAAGTATTGCAGGATTGTTCTCAGCACCGCCCAATGGGAATGCTCCTTTCTGCTGACCGCCAACCCGTCCATTTGCCAGGAGTAAAGGAACGTTGGAAATTTGTTGAACAAACCCTGAAAAAAGCCCCTACCATTAAAGTCGTTCCAATGATTGCCAGCATGGGATGCCCCTATACCTGTAGTTTTTGTATTGATGCAGCAGTGCCATACAGCCCAATGGATTATGAGGTGATAAAGGAAGACCTGCGTTTTCTTCTAACAAAATACAAACGGCCTGTGGTGGCTTGGCACGATCCCAATTTTGGAATTCGCTTTAAAGAATGTATGAATGCCATCGAGGAAGCTGTTCCGCAGGGAAGTATTGATTTTATTGCCGAAAGCAGCCTGTCCTTGTTGTCGGAAGGGCATTTAAAACGCTTGCAAAAAAATGGGTTTGGAGCCATTTTGCCCGGCATTGAATCTTGGTACGACATGGGCAACAAGTCCAAAACAGGCCGCAGGCAGGGAGAAGAAAAAGTAAAATTGGTGTCTGAGCATATCAATATGATTCAGCACTATATCCCATACGTTCAAGCCAACTTTGTTTTAGGTCTTGACCATGAGGATGGAAGAGAATCTTATGAGCTGACTAAATTATTTGTGGACAAATCGCCAGGGGCATTCCCAAGCTATTCCCTCTTGAATTCTTTTGGAAAATCTGCATTGTTAAACTTGAATTATCAGCGAAGCAACAGGGTATTGCCCGTTCCAGTGCATTTTCTCAACTGCAATGAGGCCATGAATGTAATACCCCTCAACTATTCCTGGACAGAGTTTTACGACCATGTGATTGATCTTGTTGGTTATTCATTTTCAAAAAGGGCCAATTATCGCCGCTTTCGTGCCAACCGTACTTTTACGACCAAATGGATGAACCTGGTCCGGGCGGTTTCATCCGTTGGCCATGGGCGCTGGAAATACCATAGGCTTTTCCGTCGGCATCTGGCAGAAGACCGACAGTTTCGGAGTTTTATGGATGGAAAGTCAGAAACCATACCTGCCTTTTTTGTAGAAAGGATTAAAAAGGACTTAGGCTCGGATTGGGATTGGCTGCCGGAAGGGGCCATTTACCATGACCCGAATGCTTATTTGAAATCACAACCGGAACAACCGATAGGAGAAATGGGCTGAATAAATTTGATGCTTAGTTCTACTTTGACACTTTAAAATTAAGTGCGTGAGCATTCATTGTTTTTCACGCCTGAGAGAAATATCCTAGCAGAGAGAGGTGTGTTTTTTTTATCCCGATTTCAATCGGGATAAAAAAAACACACCTCTCTCTGAATGGTTCTTAACCCCCGGCCTGAAAACGGATGATTATTTTTAAAGTGTCAAAGTAGAATTAGAGGGCGGAAAATATTAATTTACCGATTTGGGTTACCCGTTTTTTTTATTGGTTTTTTGCACAGCACCTCAAAAGACCCATTCGGGCATCAATTTGCTAAATCTCAAAGATTTAGTAAATTTGAAATCAGTGACTTATAGATTTACTAAATTTTTAAAATTTAACAAGTCGGAACTTTTGAGACAGCCTCAAGTGATTGATTTTCAATGTGTTTAATCCGTGATTCACGTTGCACTAAAATTATACCTTTGTTGAATTAATATTCCCAATCATGTTCAAAGAAGAAGCATTTACAAAAGAAACTACCCAGCAGGAAGGGCAGGAAGACTATGTGAAAGAAAGAAACAAACCATTACCCGATAGAATCCATGGTTGTTTACAAGCTCAGTTAAATTATCTATTGGTATCTGATTATGGCGATAAATATCTATTCCCTAACGAAGTAACCCTTGCTACCGAACCAATCCAACATACTCCTGATATTTGCATTTACCCAAAAAGAAAAATTGAATTTAAAAAATATTGGAATACGAATGCCGAAAAAGAACCTCCAATTTCTACCATTGAAATAAAATCATTTAGCCAATCAGTTTATATGCTCCAAAAAAAGGTCTATGATTATTATTTCTCGTTTGGAGTGAAATCTGCTTGGATTGTAATTCCTGAAATCAAAGCGGTTCAAGTTATTACTGGGGAGAACAATCAAGGCTTATACAATACAGGTAAATTAAAAGACCCTGTGACCAATATCGAACTTTCGGTAGAAAAGATATTCGAGGATTTAGGCTGACCTTATACTTCCACCAATCTGGCCTGCTTCCCATTCACCCGCTCTTTGCCCTTCTTCTCCTTTTTCACTGGATAAAGCACTTCCACTCTAATCGCCTTCAGGCCCGACACTCCTTGCAGATCTTCAATATCAAGCATTTCCACTTCGCCAAATTTACCCTCTGCTTGCAAGTATTCGATATAGTTCAAATACTCTTCGGCGTCTTTGTCCTGCGAATAAACAATAGCTATTTTACCTGGAACGGTCAACCGCTCGTTGGTGCCTTTGAGGTGCGATTTGTCAATACGCTTTTTGACAATTTCATAACGGGCATTGTATGCACCGTCCACATCAAACTGCTTGCTGTCCATCATGAACTTGATGGCCAATGGGTTACTGTGGATCAGTATCAGCGAGGCGACTTGCAGCGGATGAGGCATTTTCTTTTCCAGCCAATGGGCTTTCTGTTCGATGTCCCACATAGTTTCCAATTGCCAGAGGCGGAGGTTGTGGAGGTACATTAGATCGAACCCATTGTTTTCCAAAATAGTGTTGCCGACATACATATTATATTCCACGCCGTCAGTATTGTAACGCTGGAAGTAATGGGGGAACATGGCCTGTGCTTCCTCCTGCTTTTGGTCGAGTACAGCGGAGAGTTTTTCATTTAAAATGGTCACGCTGTCGTCGTAGTCCTTCCGCTTTTTATAGACCACGTTCAGTTCGGGGTCAATGTGCGACATGTATTCGTCCACCACTTGTTGGAAAGCAGGGCCGAGTTTTTTCAGATGACTGAAAACCGGATAGATTTCGTTTTTCAAAAATTCGAGGATGCCCACTTCGTCCCCTGCCTTGAGGCCACCCCTCACATTGTGCAGACAATTGTTCACCCTGTAAATCAAGTTTTTGTAAATCGGCATGGGGCGGATAGCCATGATCTTTTTAAATGTATCAATGACCAGGTTCAACTGGAGGTCAAGGTCAGCCTGTATGGCATTGTTCCTTGCCGTGGACGATCCTTTGATGTCGCTTTGACCATACAACGGGTAAATGCCTTCAAAAATAATTTCCTCTAAAACGGGCATTTCTGCACCTGCTGCTTTTTCTTTATTAAAATGATTGGCCGCTTCTGTGAACCGCCATTTCACCGCCGGGTGGATGCTGGTGTAGTTTTCCTGGATGGTGCTTTCGATCAGGTTTTCCCGCTCTTCCATATAGCGTTGGGTGGCTATTTTCACAAAAGAAAGGATGCCCTGCAATTTGACCGAATTGAGGGAATTGAGTTCGTGCTTGCGGGGGGACGCCAGTTCGAGCAATTGCATTTCGCCACTGTCGAGGCGGATAGGGGCAAGCATTACGCTGCCGATACCCTTCGTTTTGAGTTTTTTGGAAAACACATTGTGGCCACTTGCCTTGGCATACCATTCCACATCGGGTATGGCCAGAATTTGCGAATCCTGTAAAACATGGCAATTGACACCTTCGCAGAAAATCTGCTGATAGCCGCCCGATTCGTTTTTATCCAAAAACAAGCTTTTGGTTTCCTTGTTCATGAACGTACTGATCACCTTCCGGGATTGCGTGTTGTACATAGAATATCCGACCTCCAAATCATTGATCCCGAATAAAACACGCAAGTTGTCCCGAAACTCGCAAAACACATCCTTGTCGTTGCGGAGAAACAAAGAGCGGATATTTGCAATGGTCATCTCGGCCGTGGCATCATAGAGGTTCATGATACCGAATCCTTTTAAGATGTAACTGTTGGGAGGAATTTTAGTCTTCCACAATTCAAGGTTGTCCCCATGCAGTATCAGCTCTTCAATATCTGCCTGGGTCAGTTCTGGCGCACTATCCGTTTTTTCAATTTCCATGAAATCTGCATTCAGCAACATGCGGTAATGGCGCATGATGCCCGTGTTTTGGTCAAATATTTCCATGGAGAGCGGAAAGCTGGAATTCAACGGTTGCTTATAGTATTTTCCCAGAATAAACGAGCAGGCCATTATATAATAATTGTCCTTTTCAAAACCCGTTATTTTCATTTCAAAGTCTTTTCCGGCATTTTTTACAATGTTGGAAAAGCGGGTCGTCGGACGCAGGGCATGGAACTGGAACGGCACCATGAGCGCCTTGATTTCATTAGTAAGTAGAGGCGCTGGGAACAACTTGTCGGTCAGCATCATGATCGGCTCTTCGTATTGATCCAGTTGTTCGAGGTTTTCAATACCAGTACGGAGTTTAGGGTATTGCATCAGCTTGTCATAAATCTTTATGGCAGAGTCATAATAAGGATGAGCCGGATCATTGACATACCGTTCGACCTCTTGATACAATGCTTCCAAGCTGAATAATATCTTTACTGGCAATTCCTTGACGTCAGATTTGAATTTTATGATTTCCATGTTGGTGAATTAGTAAATTAGAATATTGGTAAATTAGTAGATTGGGAGACTTATGACGTTTAAAATAGGTGTTCGTATGTTTACCTCTTTTAAATAACATAAGTTGCCAAATGGTTCAATATCTGAATTCCCAAAACTCCAGGTTTTGTCAACGTTTCAATTTGCATTAAAATTTTTGTTTAATTTTGTGTAACTACTCAGAATAGCGGGAGAGAGAAAGAAAAAGTGAAATTTTTTCTTTCTCTCTCCCGGTGGGGCTGGTTTTTTTGATAAAAATTTTCAATTTCTTCCAAAAAAAACCATGCTGAATAGTTACAAATTTGTAAAGAATCAAAGCATAAGGATATGAATGTATTGGAATTGAAAGGGGGAAGTCTTTCGGGTCCTGGCCACGTTTCCGCAGATAAGGATATGAATGTATTGGAATTAAAAGGGAGTATCATTGATTTGATAGCTCATGTGAAAGACGCTGAATTATTGGAGGAGTTAAACAATCTGATAAAAAACGCCATCAGGAAAAACAAAGAGAAGGGTGATTGGTGGGATGAACTGACAACTGCCCAACAAAAAGAATTGGACAAGGCACTGGAAGCCAGTTATGATGAATCCAATTGGGTAGCTGACGAAGAGGCCCAGGTAATGATCCAACAATGGCTAGACAAATAATTTGGACAAAACAAGCTTTGGGGAAAAATGCACCAAATGGTACTTTATCTTCAAGGTGAAGTTTCTCTCCAAGCGGCCATTAACCTTAACACAAACGGTTTCTGAAAAACTGGAATTTGATTAAACGGTTTCCAGAGGCTGGGGCGTAAATCCAAAAAGAAAAAAACAGCCCCGGTTCGTTCTGATTGGGAAACACCGCCGCATGTTTTATAGGGGTTCATGGGCGAAAAATTTTTATAGTCTATTTTTTTGACACCCGCCAACATCCCGAAAAAAGCAAGTATTGAAACTATTACTTGATGCAATATTATGTCAATAATTGCAACGGCATACTTCCAGCTTTTTGAACTTTCCCTTTCCCATTGCCTTTACTTGCCTTGATAAACGCTACTTTTGCGCCTTTTTAAATTCAGAGGGAATTGGGGAATTGGGAAAATTGGGGAATTAGGTCGCTTCCAACGGGCCAATTTCCCAATTTCCCAATTCCCCAATTCCCCAATTTACCAACCATGCAACTCACCGAACAGGAACTCATACGCAGAGACAACTTGCAGAAAATCAAAGATTTAGGGATTGACCCATATCCGCCAGAAGCGTTTGAGGTTAACGTAACTGCTGCTGAATTACAGGCGAACTATAAAGAAGAAGTATTGGAAGATGGTACGAAGAACCGCCTTAACTATCAAGACGTCAGCATGGCTGGAAGAGTAATGGCGACCCGGGGGAAAGGGAAGGCCCTGTTTTGGAACATTCAGGACTCGACGGGACGCATCCAATTGTACATCCGCCGGGATGAGGTTTGCCAGGATGATGATTTTACTTTTTACGATGAAGTCATCCGCCGCTATTTGGATATCGGCGATATAATCGGGGTAAAAGGCCATTGCTTTAAAACCAAAACTGGCGAAACGACCATTCGGGTAAAAGAATTTAAATTGCTGGCCAAGTCGCTAAAAGTCTTGCCTATTGTAAAAATTGACGCAGAAGGAAATGAATACGATAAATTCGTTGACCCCGAACTGCGCTATCGCATGCGCTATGTGGATCTCATCGTAAACCGGGAAGTGAAAGAGACTTTTTTGAAAAGGACAAAGATGATCAATTCCATCCGTCAGTTTTTAAATGAACGAGGTGCCATTGAGGTGGACACTCCTGTGTTGCAGGCGATACCCGGCGGGGCGGCGGCGAGACCGTTCAAGACGCACCACAATGCTTTGGATGTGCCATTTTACCTCCGCATTGCCAATGAGCTTTATTTGAAAAGGCTGATCGTCGGGGGCTTCGATTGGGTGTATGAATTCAGCCGCAACTTCCGCAACGAAGGCATGGACCGCACCCACAACCCCGAATTCACAGTACTCGAATTTTATACTGCTTATAAAGACTACTTCTGGATGATGGACACCACCGAGCAGATGCTCGAAAAAATGGCTATGGACACCTGTGGCACGACCGAGGTACAGGTCGGTGAAAATACCATCAGCTTCAAAGCCCCGTTCAAGCGCATCGGCATCCTCGACGCTATCAAAGAGCATACTGGCATGGACGTGAGCGGCATGGACGAGGACGAATTACGTACCACTTGCAAAAAACTCCACATCGAAGTGGACGACTCGATGGGCAAGGGCAAATTGATTGATGAACTCTTCAGCGAAAAAGCGGAACATCATTATGTCCAACCCACTTTCATCACCGATTACCCCGTCGAAATGTCTCCCCTAACAAAGCGCCACCGTGACAAACCGGGCCTCGTCGAGCGCTTCGAACTGATGATAAACGGGAAGGAACATGCCAATGCCTATACTGAGCTAAATGATCCGATCGAACAGCGTGAACGTTTCGAGGAACAGGCCCGCCTCATGGAACGTGGCGACGACGAGGCGATGTACATTGACCATGACTTCCTGCGGGCGATGGAGTTTGGCATGCCGCCGATGTCGGGCATCGGCTTCGGCATTGATCGTTTGGCGATGTTGTTTACCAATCAGGCGAGCATTCAGGAGGTGTTGTTCTTTCCGCAGATGCGGCCGGAGAAGTTTTAACGCAAGGTTTTTTTTCAACGCAAGGGCGCAAGGGGCGCAAGGTTGCGCAAGGTTTTTTTTTTCAACGCAAGGGGGCAAGAGTCGCAAGGTTACGCATGGGGTATTTTAATGCAAGGGGGCATTATGTTACGCAAGGAAATTTTCAAAAAGTGCATAGCGTGACCTTGCGTGCCTTGCGCCCTTGCGTTTAAATTAATTTGGAAATTTTAAGAGTCCTACCTTATATTAGCCCATCAATGGATTTATTTTAACTGCCGGAGATATTTATATTCATAAAAACTATTTATAAGAAATTGTATTAGAATGGATTGGTTGAAAAATTAATGTATGCTATTTTTATTTATTTCATTTTCAGGTAGCCTAATGCGGAAGCCGATGAAAGTCCATACGCAATTGTGCTATCTATTATAAGTAGCATTTATAAAAATAATTTAGAACCGTTAAGGTTAATGGAACGCCAGATAAATGCACTGCCAGTTTATTAAAAACCACAGGGAAATTCATAAAAACTGTATGGCCATATTTTAAACGAATTATTTTTAATCTACATACATTTGTAGCGACCAAACAAACTTACTCAACCCATTTGATAATGATTGAACAAACGGACATCTTGCACAAGCCATTATTTGAAAAAGAAAAAGGAGAGTTGATAGAGTTAATTTCAAAAGCCCGGCATAACTCCACTGCTTATTCTAAATTCACACATTTTCTAAAAGGCGATATTTCTGGCATTCAGGATTTCATATTCAATGTAAAGTCGGAGAAAGCGGCGAAGACGTTGAAAGCCCGCTCGTATTTCGTACAAGCATTAAGTGAAATATGTGTGCAGGTGATTTTTGAAAAATTGAATGGGGATGCTCTTAAATTATACAATGGAGGTGGGAATTTCTATTTGTTTGTCAACAAAGAAGTTGAAAAAAAATTACCTGAAATTAGAAAGGCAATCAACGAGGCATGTAAAGAAGAAGAATTTTATGTAACGCTTTCGGTCATAGAAGTGGAAGACTTTGAAAATGGATTTGGAGAAAATACTTGGCGCAAGATTCAAGAGGAATCTGCTAAAGATAAACTTAATAAGTTTAAGGGGTTTAAAGAAACATTTGAAAGCTATCCAGTTCCGAAAGCTCAGAGCTGGGAAAAGTTCACTCCAAATTTTGTCTGGCATGCTGGCGGCATTATTGAGAAGGAAGGGAATACAAAGCTCAAAATTGATGATAAAAGCATCGAAGTATTGGATCATAAAATGCGTTTAACGGATGCTGTTCCAAAATCACAATTTTATATTTCTTTCAAAAATTCCATAGTAAATAAAATTCCAAGATGGACAGACGACTTGATTGATCAACACGAAAAAGCTCTTGATATCTACTATGCTGACAATCCTCAGGACAAACCAAAGAAAGGGAAAGGCGATGATAAAGTAATAGATTTTAGTGAGTTGGCCATCATATTTGCCAAGACGAGAACTGGTACAGGCAAACTCGCCGTCCTAAAAATGGATATTGACGGCCTCGGTAATATAATGGATGGGGTAAAAAGCAGTAAAGATTTAAGTGTTACTTCTGATTTGATAAAATGGTTCTTCGAAAATTTTATGCTCAAACTCTGGCAACAACAATTCACTTGGTTTAAAACCAATGAGAATGGGGAAACAGAAGAGTGCCAAGAGGATTTCAAGAATAATATTTACACAGTATTCTCTGGTGGTGATGATTGTTTTTTATTAGGAGCATGGGACGCAGTATTTGAGTTTGCCTTATTGTTCCAAAAGGAGTTTAATGCATTCGCCGATTTTTTGGAAAAGAAAATTCACTCCATTGGAAAGAAGCCTACCATTTCAGCTGGCTTGATCGTCGTTGATCCACATTTCCCAGTGGTACGTTTTGCAAGACTTGCAGAAGAAGCCTTGGAAAAATCAAAAGATAAGCCAAGCAAAAACCGGATCACCATATTCAATCAAACTTTGACTTGGGATGAATTTGCCACAGCAGAATCCGTTGGAAAAAAACTGAGGAAACTTATTCAAGAAAAAGGAGAATCAAGGGCTGTTCTTGAACGAATTAAATGGAGTGCAAAAGGCTTTGAAAACCTTCAGGATGATGCAATCAACGGAAATGTGCGAGCTCCCAAAGTCAGCCGTTTGTTTTATTTTCTTCGAAATGTGAAAAAAGAAAACTTACCTGAAATGGACAAGATTGTTCAGGGTTATTCCAATTCGTTGATTGCTGCCTATCAAGACCGCAAAACTGTAAATCCAATGACTTACCCTGTCGGTGCAAGGTGGGCGGAGTTTTTAACTCGATAATTATTGGAAATATCATTTATTCTAAAATGATATTTCGATGCTATAAATTTTAAATCTTTTCAATTATGAGCGGATATCAAAATAGGGACAGAAGAGGCGGCGGTGGCTACCAGAAAAAAGGAGACACCCGTGGCCCAAAAAGTCCAGAAGAAATTGTTCAAGCTGCCAAATCCCATTTCGGAGTTCATTATGAAGAACTGCTGGATATGGAGAAGAGCCACAACCTTGATGGCCTAGATAAAAAGCTGAAAAAATTTGTGGAGGCCAATTATAAAGACGTCACCTCTTCCCAGTTGCGGAATATTTTCGGAAAGATCAAACCAATTAAGGAAGTAAACAAACTCAAAATGCAACGACCCCGATTGGCTTACGTCATTGCACGACAAAACAAGAAAAGAGGTGCTTTGAATTTAATGTATTGGTTCGATGATATGATCGGACAAGTAAAGGAATCCAAAGATGTGGAAGGGTTTAAAACCTTGCTCGAATCAGTTGTTGCCTATCACAAATATTATGAAACCTTAAATCCAACAAAAAGATGAAATTGACTGGCAAACTCATTATAAGCGGAAAAATCACCGCTGAGACAGGGCTGCACATCGGCGGCTCAAAATCCTCTCTCGATATTGGAGGGGTTGACCTTAATGTTATCAAAACCCCACAGGGCGTACCTTTTATTCCGGGCAGTTCGCTAAAAGGAAAGCTTCGTTCATTGTTGGCCAAAACGGAAGGCTCGATAGCAGCAAGCAGAACAGGAATTGATAAAGACCATAGGAGAAAAAACTTACAACAGTTAGAGCAATTAGGAATACTGATTGATGAACACTTTCCCTATTTAATCCAAATTTTTGGAAGCAGTGGTGATAATGATGACCGGGGAGAAGTAACAAGATTATTGGTAAGGGATGCCAATTTAGATACAGGCCATTTCAGTTCTTCTTTTGACGAGAATGAGATTGAAATGGATTTTAAATACTCTGATGTTAAATGGGAAAATACAATTGACAGAAAAAGGGGAACTGCGTTAAATCCCCGCCAATTGGAGCGGGTGCCTGCTGGGGCTTCTTTCGACTTTGAGATCGTCTATGATCTTTATGAAAATGTAGAAACGACTGATTACCAAGATGCCAATGGACAACCAGAAGCCAACGGCAATGGAAATATTTCCATTCTTAAAAAGCACTTGTGGGCGCTCGAAACGGCCATGAACCTACTGCAAGATGACTATCTCGGAGGTCAGGGTTCGAGGGGCTATGGTAAAGTCAGTTTTCAAAGTTCAAAGGTGACCCAAAAGAAAATCACCCCAAACGGTAAGTACGAATCCGTAGAATTGACCGGAGACATTAAAACATTTGCAGATAACCTCAAACAGCTTTAATTATGCAAGCAGTCGTATTAAAATGCCCGCTCGGAGGTCAATTCCATTTTGGTAAAATAGCCCTCGATGTGGACACCTCATTGGACGAGACTTCGGCCATCTTTCATTCCGATGCTTTGTTTTCGGCCATCATCCAGACCGTAGAGCGGCTATGGGGAGAGGCGGAACGGTTCATCAAATTTTTTGAAGATGGGGTTGTTAGCATTTCTTCCTGTTTTCATTGCTTGGAAAAAGCTGATGGTGAATTCATCTGGTTTTTGCCCAAACCTATCCATTTCAATATATTAGAAAAATTGGATGACAATAATGAGCGCAAAAAACTGAGCAAGATTCATTTTATTTCAAAAAAGGTGTGGGAAATGGGCCTGAAGCCAAGCCAATGGAAAGGTGAGTGTTTGATCCTCCAAAAGGAATTTGTGTTGCATAAAAGTGAGTTGCCGGAAATAGTAGTTCCTCTGCATGACAGCATGAAAATTTACGAAGTACAGTCCTTGCCTAAAGTATCCACCCACAAGCCTTCCAAAGAGGACAGTATTTATTTTCAAACCAATGTACAGTTAGCCACGAATAGAAAATTGCTTGATAAGAAAAATCTGAATTACGAGGAACTAAGAGCAAATTTACCTAAAGTCCACTATTATTTTCTATTGGATTATATTCAATTTCCCGACGAAGAAGAACAAGAGGAAATCACTAACAAAATCGAAACCGCTATTAGGATTTTGGCTGATTCGGGCATTGGAGGAGAACGCTCGGTCGGTTGTGGAAAGTTGAACTCAGTCGAATTTATAGATGACTTTGAGATGGAGGTGGATGAAGGCAAATATTGGTGTTCCCTTTCCCTTTTGAACCCACTCCCAGAAGAGATGAGCCATTTAATGTATTGGAAAATGATTACCCGTGGCGGAAGGCGTATTTCCAAATCCCAAGTACTTACTAATACGACGCTACCCGAAGAATATATACCTAAAATAAAACGGGTAAAAATGCTAGAAGAAGGAGCCTTGCTAACAGAGGCCATTAATGGTCAAGTAGTCCCGATCCCCGAACCAAAGTATGATAGCCACCATAAGCGAAGTGGCAAAGGCTTTTCATTGCCAGTACATCCCGACGTTTATCCCTAAGCTGGAATAGCGTCAAAACAAACCCTCTAATATTTTTTTGGCCATAATTTGAATTATAGAAATGAACAAACCAATCCACCATATCCACCGCTTAAAATTAACCACTATCACACCTGTATGCATTGGTGGCAATCAAGACAACCGCCTTTCCCCGTATGCCGATTATGTAGTTAGCAATGATGGCCAGCACATTCAGTACATCAATCAAAAAGTATTGGAGAATGCGGTCATGGAGGCTGACTTGTTGGATGATTACGTCAAGTACATTGCTACTGGGGTGGACAACAACCGTTCGAGATTTGACTTGCGGCATTTCATTACGGGCGAATTAAAAAAGGAAATTGATGAGGTCACAGCCATTAAAGTGCCTAACCATGGAATCCAGCACGACAGCCGTATTGAGTTTCAACCCATTGCTAAATCCGCAGGAAGGGCTTACCTGCCCGGCAGCAGCATCAAAGGAGCTTTGCGAACTGCGATGTTGTACGACTGGCTGGTAAAGACCAAGCAAGGCGAGTCAGTTTTGAGAAGCTATTTTTTCTTGCTGGAAAAATGGCGAGATAGGGACGTTTCTAATAGGGATGTTTATAAAGACCTATTCAAAGAAGACAAACTTTTTGGCACCCTCAGAGACGACCTGGGGCAGGACAGTCGCCGCATCCGGGTCAGTGATTCGGGCTTTACTGAGCAATGGGGCGTTTTTGGCGTAAAACGCATTCGCCTATTGCCGCTCAACAAAGAGGGACAAGGCAGCGATATTCCAATGCCGAGGGAGGCTATTCTGTCCAACGAAGAGTTTTCGCTTTCGCTCACAATTGAGCCGCCCGTCCGGCATAAGGCTCTAAAATATTTGGCTGACCAAGACACGGACTCGATTTTGAAAAACCTGAACGAGTTTACCTTGGCCGCCCTCTCTATGGAAAATGCAGAACTCAATGATGCTGATAATCGAGATAATGCAGATGAACTGGAACAGCTTTCCATTTTTAATAATGAGCTTTTGGAAAGAGCGGAAAAAGGCGAGGTGTTTATACGGATAGGTTCGGGAAAGACCATCTATGATAACTCCCTCGCATTGGCGCTTTACAACGGTGGCGACCCAAAAGAAAGCATGAAAGCATTTGACAGTTTTCGGAAATTATTTTGGAAGGTAAAATATGCAGATAGGATTTATCCAATTACCCGGACTGTCACAAATGAAGGGTTGCCGATGGGATGGGTCAAAGTTGAAAAAGCATAAATTAAATTCCACAAAATTTGTTAAACCTTTTGTCCAAATTAAATCCTATTATAAATTTTATTTCATGGCCAATTTAATTCAATTAAAAAAAGAATTGCGAGATATAATTACCAACAATCTTGGTAATGCGCTTAAACGATTAATGACTGTACTTAATAAAGACAGAGAAATTTATGATGAATTTATTTTATTAAAAATGCGCTTCAAAACATGGAGGTCCAAAAAAAATGCAGGCGTAGAAACAAATGAAAATATCAATATTGAAAAAAATGCATTGGCTCGTGATATGTTACAATTTATTAGAAGGTTGGAGGAAGGTGATCTTAGTCCGACTTATCATCTCATGGAGGAAACCCACGAAAAAATATTAGTGGTTTGTAAATCCGAAGAGCGAATTAATTACATGAAAAAATTATTGCCAGAAGAATACTTTGTGAATGTGGATTATTCGCAGCCGAGGGAAAAAATTGATGTGAAAGAAAAGGACATTATTCTTTTTGACAACCAACCTTACGAAGATGAAAATAATGACGATGGTTTGTTATTACACTATTGCGGTCAATCTGATGGAGTGATCCTATATTTTGGAGGTTTTTTAAAAATTATCAATAATTATCCTGAAAAGGTATATGCGACTAATTCGGTATTTTCCATTCACGCTCGTATTAACGAAATGATTGAATTTTTGAAATATAAAAATGCCTCAAATTTTAGTTGAAAATAAAAGAGTATGACAAATTTAGAAAAATATAAAACGGAATTAAAACGTGCTTGGGCAAGTAATCCGGATGATTTTTTTGAAAAAATGAATACTCTTTTAAAAACCGATAGAGAGAGTTTTAATGGGTTTATTCATTTACAATCTGCATTTAATAGAAATAAAAAAAATGAAGTAAAATCAATAAATTCAAAAGAAGTAGAAAACCAAATGCATGCTTTATTAACAAGCAGTGTTTTAAATTATATTGACTCACTAAAGGAAGAAGATATTGCCCAATCAGAGCAGCATGAACATATTTTGGTGGTTTGTAAAATTCCAGAAAGAGAAAAATTTCTTCGTAAATATTTCCCTAAAAAATATTTTAAGAATATTGATTTTGACAGTTCTGGGAAAAAACGGAATGCAATAGGGAAAAATATAATTGTTTTTGATAATTACCCTCATGATTCCGACGACGGTAAACATGTATTGCTGTCACATTATTTGGAAAATACTGAGCCTGTAATATTATATTTTGGACGTTTTCTCATGTTGCTAACTAAGTATCCAGAAAAAGCCTATGCAACAAATTCAGTTTTTTCCCTTCATGCTCGTATAAAGGAAATTAATGAATTTTTGAAATACCAAAAAGCCTATATTTTAGAAAACAAAGAATCATGACCAACTCTTCCCATCTTATCAAAACCCTAACCGCCACCTTCAACCTCCCCCTCAGAGGGCGAGAAATCCCCGCATGGCGAGGAGCATTCATCGCTTTGGCGGGAATGGAAAACGATCTTTTCCACAATCATGACAATAGTTCGACAGTTCGGCAGTTCGACAGTTTGGCAGTCATGAAGTTAGAGCAGAATACAACGGTCAATGGCCATCGGCCAATAGCCAACGGCCACCCCAAAATGAATTCGGGGCAAAACCTGCCAGTGGCCACAGCTGAGACTGGCGAACTGAGGACTGCCGAACCAAAGACTGAAAAGTTCCTCTATCGCTACCCCCTTGTCCAATATCGGAGTATCCGGGGGAAGGCAGCCATCTTTGCGATGAATGAGGGCGTGGCCGCCTTTCAAAAAGTGCTTGCCACCAGCAATTGGGAGATCAACTGGGAAGGGCAACCACTCCAATTGCAATTAGAAGGATTGGACATGAAAGACCACTACCTCCAAGTGACCAAGGAGATGCATTCTTACCGCCTCCGCCGTTGGATGCCTTTCAACGATGCGAATTACCAGCGCTGGCTCGATTGCCCCGACCTGCACGCAAAAGTTGACTTACTGGAAAGCATCCTGCCCGGCCAGTTGTTGAACTTTTGTACGGGAGTGGGTTGGCAATTGCCGCAGCGTTTCGACTTTCGTTTGTTGGATTTGCATGCCACCCACTCTTTGCGCTACCACGACATCCGTCGCATAGCTTTGGATGTGACCTATAGTGCCAATCTTCTGTTGCCTTTTGGTATGGCGCTGGGCAAGGCGGTGAGTCATGGCTTTGGCTGCCAGTACCCGTTGAAGAAGCGGGATAATGTGTAATCGTTCTTTGACATTGTTGGGCAATCCTTTTTGGGGAAATGCAAAATGCAGAATGATGAATGTAAAATGTAAAAGTGCCATTCAATATTGAGGCCTCGATCCGTACCTTGGCATCTTCCATGCTGACCAGTACGATCGTCCAACCCTTGCCTACGACTTGATCGAACCTTTCCGCCCCTGGGTGGACAGGCTCTTATTGGAGGCCTGCCTGCAAGGCAACTTAGGGGATGCCGGGTTCTACCGCCCCAAAGGGAAAGGTATCTGGCTATCGAAAGAAGGCAAGCGCTTTTTGATACCTTTGTTCAATGATTTCATGGAACAGAACAGTCTGGTGGATAAAAAGAGGCTGAGCAACAAAAACCATATTTACCGGTACTGCCAGCTCTTTGCCAATCAGCTCAAAGATTTTGTACCTAAAGAGTAATACCCCAATACCCCAATACCCAATACCCAATACCCTTATTTATGCCCTGGCTGATATGCTATGACATTGAACAGGATCCGCTCCGCAGCAAGATATCAAAGCGCCTCGCCTATGAAGGGCTGGAGCGTCTGCAATGGTCTGTCTTTGCGGGAGAACTAAAAGAGGAACAGCTCAAAAAGCTTAAAACTTGGCTGAACGGTGAAATAGCCAAAAAACCTGCACCGGGAAATAGTGTAATTATCATAAATTTGCCTCCGTCGGACCTTAAAGGAATGACGGTAATAGGTGAACCCAAGTTCCGTTATGATGAACTCGTTGATCCCCCAAATACCCTGTTTTTTTAGTCAAATGCATAAAACCCTTGGTTGTCGCTACAGCTCAAAAGACATCAAGCTGCTGATTATCAGTGGTTTAATCAAAAAGACGGGTCTGAGAGCCTTCCATTTTTAGATAGGATTGCGACACACAGAAAGCTACCGCGACCCAAACGTCGGCGTCTGAGAGCCTTCCATTTTTAGATAGGATTGCGACACTCACGAGTTTCAACCCCGTAAAGAGCCACATGTCTGAGAGCCTTCCATTTTTAGATAGGATTGCGACAAAGTTGAATAAAGGCGCCGTTGGGTCAATAGTGTCTGAGAGCCTTCCATTTTTAGATAGGATTGCGACCATTTTATTTATTTAAAAAGTTAAATCATCTTCGTCTGAGAGCCTTCCATTTTTAGATAGGATTGCGACCTTTCAGCCTCCATCCTGTTCTACCTCTGACTTGTCTGAGAGCCTTCCATTTTTAGATAGGATTGCGACGCGATGTGCGAGGCATAGGGGATTAGCCGGTAGTCTGAGAGCCTTCCATTTTTAGATAGGATTGCGACTTCTATATCTCGCCGGGTGGCGTTCACCCTGGCTTTCGCCAGCTGCACTTTTTGTGCAGCCAGAAAGGCCTCTTGTCTGAGAGCCTTCCATTTTTAGATAGGATTGCGACTAATAAACATAGTTATTGGCGCTGTGGTTAATCGTCTGAGAGCCTTCCATTTTTAGATAGGATTGCGACGTCGGTTACAGTAACATCAGTTGGTGTCTCCACTGTCTGAGAGCCTTCCATTTTTAGATAGGATTGCGACAAACACAACAATTGCAGCAAGCAGAGCTAAATGTCTGAGAGCCTTCCATTTTTAGATAGGATTGCGACAGCAATAGGAAAGCCATTGACAGAATAAACACGAGTCTGAGAGCCTTCCATTTTTAGATAGGATTGCGACACTCTACCTCAACCGGTTCTCCCTCTTTCGGGTGTCTGAGAGCCTTCCATTTTTAGATAGGATTGCGACCACTCATCGGCATCCGCTTCAATAACTGTGAATTGTCTGAGAGCCTTCCATTTTTAGATAGGATTGCGACGAAAAAGGTACCAAATTACCCCTACTACATAGCCGTCTGAGAGCCTTCCATTTTTAGATAGGATTGCGACTCTTGGATAAGGAGCTCCCAGCGTGAATGATGGGTCTGAGAGCCTTCCATTTTTAGATAGGATTGCGACTTTGGATTGCAACAAACAGCGTTGAACCGATTTGTCTGAGAGCCTTCCATTTTTAGATAGGATTGCGACAGATGTTTGGTTTGGGTGCTTGCGGCTGTTCATTGTCTGAGAGCCTTCCATTTTTAGATAGGATTGCGACAGTCCCAACGTGCGTCCATTTCACTGGTCAGGTAGTCGTGTCTGAGAGCCTTCCATTTTTAGATAGGATTGCGACAGAATAAGAAGAGAAAAAACAGAAACGCTGCAATGTCTGAGAGCCTTCCATTTTTAGATAGGATTGCGACAGTCCCAACGTGCGTCCATTTCACTGGTCAGGTAGTCGTGTCTGAGAGCCTTCCATTTTTAGATAGGATTGCGACTTTGGATTGCAACAAACAGCGTTGAACCGATTTGTCTGAGAGCCTTCCATTTTTAGATAGGATTGCGACAGATGTTTGGTTTGGGTGCTTGCGGCTGTTCATTGTCTGAGAGCCTTCCATTTTTAGATAGGATTGCGACAGTCCCAACGTGCGTCCATTTCACTGGTCAGGTAGTCGTGTCTGAGAGCCTTCCATTTTTAGATAGGATTGCGACAGAATAAGAAGAGAAAAAACAGAAACGCTGCAATGTCTGAGAGCCTTCCATTTTTAGATAGGATTGCGACTTTTGGCTTTCCACCCATCTAGTTTTAATAGAAGTCTGAGAGCCTTCCATTTTTAGATAGGATTGCGACTGAAAAACATTCCGTTCAAATCGAAATGACGTACAGTCTGAGAGCCTTCCATTTTTAGATAGGATTGCGACCATTTCCCAAAATTTGGGAGAAAAAAAAAAGTCTGAGAGCCTTCCATTTTTAGATAGGATTGCGACTAATTCCAAACCCTCCTTTTCTCGTCCGCCAGGTCTGAGAGCCTTCCATTTTTAGATAGGATTGCGACATGACAGTTCCCTTCCCGTCGAGGAGGGTGAGTGTCTGAGAGCCTTCCATTTTTAGATAGGATTGCGACCAAAAAGGTAATAATAATGTTGCCGAGTTCTGTCTGAGAGCCTTCCATTTTTAGATAGGATTGCGACTTTGGGTTCCGTGGTTTTTTTACGTGGTACTGGTCTGAGAGCCTTCCATTTTTAGATAGGATTGCGACTCAGCGAATTTTCCGTTGGCAGCTTTAGTGTTTGTCTGAGAGCCTTCCATTTTTAGATAGGATTGCGACTACCGTAAATCCACCATCGCTGGTGAATTGGGGTCTGAGAGCCTTCCATTTTTAGATAGGATTGCGACAATTGTAACATTTGAAGGCAAGACCGTCAGGTCGTCTGAGAGCCTTCCATTTTTAGATAGGATTGCGACATGACCCAGAGAAAGCGATCCAGACTGTCGACGAGTCTGAGAGCCTTCCATTTTTAGATAGGATTGCGACAAAATCACCCCACCTTTCATCCCTTTCCGGTAGCCGTCTGAGAGCCTTCCATTTTTAGATAGGATTGCGACCGTTTTTCTCATAGATCCATTTCTCTTGCTCTGTCTGAGAGCCTTCCATTTTTAGATAGGATTGCGACGGATTCAGGTTCAAACTCATTGCGGCCTGCTTACGTCTGAGAGCCTTCCATTTTTAGATAGGATTGCGACCTTCATGAACGATAGAAGAATCAAAACCACTGGAGTCTGAGAGCCTTCCATTTTTAGATAGGATTGCGACTTCCACCAGCATGCTTGACCGCGAAATTCACCACGTCTGAGAGCCTTCCATTTTTAGATAGGATTGCGACTTTCTTTGAAGCCTTGCAATGGTTGACATTATATGTCTGAGAGCCTTCCATTTTTAGATAGGATTGCGACTGTAATTATCACAGCTATGCTCAGAGCTGCGAGGTCTGAGAGCCTTCCATTTTTAGATAGGATTGCGACCTTCACCCCCATGTGACGAGAGGCTGGTCTTGATGTCTGAGAGCCTTCCATTTTTAGATAGGATTGCGACAATCCTCGGGTAGGTATTCAGGGTTAAAGTCTGTCTGAGAGCCTTCCATTTTTAGATAGGATTGCGACAGTACTCAACGCAAGGACGCAAGGATCGCAAGGTTACGCAAGGGGTGTTTACCGATGGGGCGTTGCGTTGTGCAGGAAGGCAGGGCAGTGTTCAGGAAAGCCCATCCGCTTCCAATCCATCCTTCCAAACCCTTGCGTTCCCTTGCGGACTTAGCGCCCTTGCGTTGAAACACCCTTGCGTGACATTGTGCCATTGCGTTGAAATAATACCTTGCGTTAAAAAAAAACACTACTTTACCGCTGTTTCCTCACCTTAAAAAATTGAACAACTATGACAGAAAATGAAATCAGCCGTCACGTCTATGGTGCTGCTATTGAAGTGCATAAGGTACTGGGTGGGCCAGGTTTATTGGAAAGCATCTACGAAGAGTCCCTCGCCTATGAACTGACCCTGCGGGGACTGAAAGTCGAAAGGCAAAAACGGGTGCCCGTCAATTATAAAGGGCATAAAATAAAAGAACCGCTCCGGCTCGACCTTTTGGTAGTGGATAAGGTCATTGTGGATACAAAAGCCACGGAGAAGAACATCCCGATCTATGGCGTACAGGTGCTGACTTACCTCCGACTGACGGGACTGAGATTGGGGATGGTGGTCAACTTCGGTTACCCATTGGTAACAAAAGGGATTCAACGCATAGTAAATGGTTTGTGAGTCAACGCAAGGGTGTTTCAACGCAATGGCGCAAAGTCCGCAAGGGAACGCAAGGAGGATGATAGGGGATCAGCGCAATGGCGCAATGTCACGCAAGGGTGTTTCAACGCAATGGCGCAAAGTCCGCAAGGGAACGCAAGGGTTTGGAAGGATGGATTGGAAGCGGATGGGCTTTCCTGAACACTGCCCTGCCTTCCTGCACAACGCCACGCCCCATCGGTAAACGCCCTTTGCGTAACCTTGCGGTCCTTGCGTCCTTGCGTTGACATTGCACCCTAGCGTTAAAAAAAACCTTGCGATGAATATTCACTCCAACACCGCCTTCAACCGCTGTAAATTCCGTCGGCTCTCTACTGTTTCTATCCCCTGCAAAATGTCCACCCGTTCCCTTTCGGTCAGATAAAAAGAGATTGGGGAATCCTTCAAATATTGGCTTGGGCGGTAAGTAAAGCGAACAATGTCAAAGTGGTCGGGGCCGAGCATATCATAGAGGAAACCCAGTTCGTTATCGTGTTCGTAGTCCTGTAGGCTGATGACTTTGAAGGCAATTTCCAGTGGGTTGAAAATGGTTTCAAAAATACCCTGGTTTTCTTTATTGGCCACCAAGCGATCCCGATCGAAGGCCCGGATGATGACAATGACGACCCCGTCCGTATTTTCCTTGATCCAATCCCGGAACACCGTGACAAAACGGGTGGCCGATTTCAGCCCAAAATTGTCGCGGAAGCCCGCATCGAGCACTTCAATGGCCGGGTTGCTCGGCAGCGTCACATTGGGCAGCACATAGGGATAGGTGGCATTCATGCGGAGGGCTGTCGTAAAACGCAGGTTTTCAGCGCCTTGTGTCTTGAAAAGGTGGCCAAAGTCCACTGCGTCCACCTGAATGGAGTGGGGGATTTCAACCCCTGCCGGCTCGACCATCATGTACGATACTGGCTGTGAGGAAATGACCAGCCGACGGCCATCGTTGACAATGGATGGGGTGATGAACACCATTGGTATCAAAGCATCCCTTTCCGGTCGAGTGTAGTCGCCAAGGGTCTTTGAAAGCAGGCCATTGGTGTTTTCGTTGAGGGCTTTTTCAAAAATATAGCCGCGGTCTTTTTTGTAACGGTGGCCGCCCTCTTCAAACGATGCCCACGGCAGGAACAAGTCGTTGGTCACGATGGTAAAGGAGATGGGGTTGAGCAGGTCTTGGGAAATGGTATAGATGTGGTCGTCGCAATAGAGGTCAAGGTCCTCGCCGATTTTTTTGCGGAGCACCAGTTCCCGGTAATAAGTAGAGCCGATCATGCCGCCCGAAGCACCAGAAATCAGAATCGTGTGGTCCATGGATTTACCGCCCGTGATGCTGTCTGCCATTTGTAAGACCAATGTTGACCAAGCGGCTGATTTCAACCCTCCCCCACTTACGCAGTAGAAAAGCATTTTTGGCTTTTTGCCTTTGACCGAAACCTTTCTTTTCCATTTCTCCAATATGGAAATAGTAATTTTTTTATCCGCTTCCACAGAGGCCGGGCGGGTAAAAAGCATGAGGCTATCTGGTTGGTACACCGCGGGTTTTACGCTGTAGTCCAATCCATAAGCTTTGTTTTTATGGTGGAAGAAATCGTTGCGTGTCAATAGGTTGATGCAGAACAGCATGACGAGGATGCCCGTCACCCGCCATTTGTTGAACCAATAGGAGACTGCCCCCGCTACTGCCATCAGGATGCTCGCCAATAGGAAAATGCTGGCGCCGGTTGGAATCCGCAATGCGGGTTTGTCCATAAAACCACCTAGTGCGATCAGTATAATAAAAGTGAACAATTGCACCACCAGCGCATTAAGGTGGTTTTGGCGGAAAACACGCAGCAATAATGTGGGATCATAATGCGCCACACTTCGTACAAGGCGTGGCCGGAAGGTCTCTGTAAGGTAAGTGTCCACCCGCCATTGGTTACGGTTGAGGCGGATGTCTTCGAGAATGGGGAGGTCTTCTTTATTGGGGGCTATTTTGCCCTGGACTACTTTTCGCTCGTTTATTTTGAGCAAGGTAAAAATGTCTTTGTTGGTAAAATTGAAATACAGCGAGATCAGCAGCACTAAGCAGGTAAAGCCAAATAGAAACCCGACGCAGTTCCAAAGCACCTCCCCAGTGCTTTTCAGTTCATAGGCAGTTCCAAATTTGAAATAGCAATACAAGTAGAGCAAAGTGAACCCAGCTGGCACCAACATATTGTTCAAGGCAAATTTGGTGAACGGCCGCCCCAACGAAGCCAAAAAGGAAAAACGGTAAGCACTCAGTAAATAGGTTGTCAAATTCCAGCTCATGACCAATGCACCAAATCCAATGCCTACATAAAAAAAACTCCAAAACCCCACTTTCCCCAAATACTCCGGCGACAGAAACAAATACCGCAAGCCGAACTTTCCACCAAAACTCCCCGTTACGGTCAGCGCAATTATCGCCCAAGTAAATATGAGCAATAGGTTGCTACGCAGGTGCATAATGAACAACTGGAACGGGAAGGAGTAGAGTATGTCGGTTAGTTTTTTCAAAAACGGTTTATCGGTTTATCGGTTTATCGGTTTACTCGGTGGCGAGATACCGTAAAACCGATACACCGTTACACCGATACACTGTTAAACCGCTTACCTTTGCAGCGCTAAAAATCAAAAGGGCAATATGGGTTTTTTTTCAAACATATTACAACGGTTTTTTTCAAATAAAGCAGCAGCAGAACCTGATCCAATGAAATATCTCATAGCGGGCCTAGGCAATATGGACCCTGATTACGATAATACCCGCCACAACATCGGCTTTGAAGTGGTGGATTTTTTGGCCAAAGAATTCGATGCCTCTTTCAAAAACGATTCGCTGGGCGATATAGCCGAATTTAAGCACAAAGGCCGCACGTTTGTCTTGCTGAAGCCATCCACTTATATGAACCTGAGTGGCAAGGCAGTCCGCCATTGGATGACCAAGAAAAATGTCCGAAAAGAAAATTTGTTAGTGGTTTTAGATGACCTGAACCTGCCTTTTGGAAAATTAAGGCTCCGGGCCAAAGGTAGTGACGGCGGCCACAATGGCCTCAAAAACATTGACCAAATGACAGGTGGCAATAATTACGCCCGCTTACGCATCGGCATCGGGAATGGCTTTCCCAAAGGGCGCCAAGTGGATTATGTGCTGGGAAAATGGTCGGATGAAGAAAGGGAAAAACTGCCGGACATTTTGAAAAAAGCTGCTGACGGGGTGAAAGCATTTGGGACGTTGGAGCTGCGGTTTGTGATGAATGAGGTGAATGGGTAGGGGGCAGTTTAGGCCTGACCGCCACTTAGGCGATCCGATCGGGAATCTCAAACGAAAATTGGTTATTGGTCAACAGCTATAACCAATAGCCAACGGTTAAGAATCAGAAGACTTGTGCAACCATATTTATAGTTAAATTTGTGAGTAAAAATTCATTGTATGGAATCAAATGCTGCTAATCCAACTAAAATGAGTAACCTTCAGATTGAGTTGCTTAAACTCTATGCCCACCATGTGAGCGACGATGAACTGTGTGACATCAAGAAGCTGCTGGCTGAGTATTTTGCCAAAAAGGTGGATGATGAAATGGATCAGATGTGGGAAGAAAAGGGGTGGGATGAAAATACTATAAAGAAATGGAAGAAGGAACATATGAGAGTTTCTTCCAAAAAAAGATGACTTTCTTTTCCCCGCAATAGTTTTGACAATAGACACTACCAATTTTGATTCAAAAAGACAATGAAAGTCATTCTCGATACCAACATCATCCTAATATCACTTCCTAAAAAATCGCAATACCGTCCAATTTTTGATGCCTTAAGACGTGGGCAAATCAAGCTTGGTGTATATACATACTTTTAGAATATGAGGAAAAGCTTGCTGAAAAAACAAGCCCTTCTGTCGCAATCAACGTTATGAAGATGTTGGTTAACCTTGAAAATGTTTTCACCCAAGCTATCCATTTCAATTGGACACTAATATCCCATGACGAAGATGACAATAAGTTTGTGGATTGCGCCATTGCATTTAATGCGGATTATATTGTCACCGAAGACAAGCATTTCAACTTTTTATAAAATATAGAATTTCCAAAAGTGAACATCATAAGTGCTGATGCTTTTTTGGAAATCGTCCTAAACCTATGAAACAAACCATCGCCCTCATAACCGGAGGCACCTCCCCCGAACACGAAGTCTCCCTCAACTCCGCCCGCAACATTTACAAAGCCATCAACAAAAGAAAGTACCGAGTGGAGGTTGTCGGCATCGCCCGTACAGGTGCGTGGCGTCACTTGCCATTGGACATTTTCCAAAAAGCGGAAAGTATAGAAGGCAAAGAAGGAAGGACACTCGTTTTAAACCCTGGCAGTGAAAATGTGATCACCTATAAATCGGGCAAGGAAAAATTCCCAAAAGTGGATGCGGTGTTCAATATCATTCACGGTCCATTTGGGGAAGATGGCACCATGCAAGGGCTATTGACGGTGTTGAATTTGCCCTATGTCGGACCTGATACCTTGGGATCGGCGGTTGCAATGGACAAGGATTTTACCAAAAGAATTTTAGAAGCTGCAGGCATATTGACTGCGCCCTGGGTGACTGTTTTTAAACATGAAAAAATAAATTATAAAACAATCACCAAACAACTCGGCTTTCCTGTTTTTGTAAAACCGGCCAATATGGGCAGCAGCGTCGGCGTGAGCAAAGCCGAGAATGAAAAAGAATTGAAAGCAGCCATTCGAGAAGCTTTTAAATTTGATGTAAAAGTGTTGGTAGAACAGGGCTTGCAAGGCAGGGAAATAGAAACCGCCGTTCTTGGCAATATGGAAGATGTGAGCGTGAGCGGGGTAGGGGAGATCATTATGGAAAAAGGTTTTTATGATTACGAGAGCAAATACGTTTCCGCCGATGCTGCCAAAGTAGTTGTACCCGCAGAGAAGGTAAGCAAGCGGACGGTTAAAAAAATTCAGCAAACAGCGCTAAAAGCCTATCAGGCACTCGGCCTCGAAGGTTTGAGCCGCATGGACGTCTTTTTAGTGGAGGGCGAAAAGGTTTATGTCAATGAGCCAAATACGCTGCCCGGTTTCACCAACATCAGTATGTACCCAAAGCTATGGGAAGCCGCTGGCCTAAAATATTCCAACCTGATAGACCAACTGATCCAATTGGCCATCCAACGCCACCAAAGGAGCAAGTCCCTACAGCGGACGAGGGGCTGAATGGTTTACACGCATCATTTAGATTTGCTTAATATAGAATAACCATTCAGCCATTCAATCTTTTTCAAAAACAATATATTCCCTGGGCACCTCATCCGTCAGCCATACCTTGTTGTTGGAAATGTAAAACTTGTACCCTGCCCGTTGCATCTCACCCGCTTTTATTTGCAGAATGACGGCTTCCCCCTTTCTGTTACCGACTTTGGCAGCCGTTTCCATATCAGCGGAGAGGTGGACATGATGGCGCTTGGCCTTGTGCAGGCCTTGCCCTTTGATGGAAGGGATGTTTTTTGCAGGCGTGCCATGATATAGGATTTCCGGCGGCTGGATGGCAATGAGTTGCAAATCTACCTTGATGGAATGCCCTTGGTTGGCACGGATCATCTTATGGTCGTCCGATAAGGCAAACCGCTTTTTATCCGATGTATCAACGATGTGCTTTAATGTATCAAAGTTGAGTTGGAATGGCAGTTTTTCCAATAGGTCTTCTACCTTTGCCCACCCATTTTCATCGAGGGCCAGGCCGATCTTCTCCGGGCGGTGCCGGAGTACGAGGGAGAGGAATTTGCTGTGTCTGGTGTGGTCTTGCATGATGAAAGGGTTGGCGGTGGACGGGGAGGCCATTGCAACGCCTATTGTGTTTGGCCGTAAAAATGGCTTTTTGATAAATAAAGTTCCAAATATGCGATGTGAAATAATTTTACTTAAAAGGTTTCGGCGCTCACCGTTCTCGAAATACTCATGGATATATTGTCCACTATCCACCTTCCTGCCCCTTGTCCGTATTGTATGAATTATAAACTACTCTTTCCAACTTACCGCAACAGGTATTTATTTATAAAAAACAACCTGTATCAATATGCCAATGGACGCGGCTTTGATAAAGCCTTAAACCTCGGTACTGGTGAAGGCGACTATGACCCGATGATTGCAGGGAAATGCAATCACCTTACTGCCTGCGACATTAATGAAAATGATGTGATTTTTGCGAAAAAACTGAATGGCCATGTACCTAACGTGTCTTATAAAATTGAGGATGCGCTGAACCTGTCATTTCCTGAAAACACCTTCGACCTACTTACTTCAGTGGACGTGATGGAACATGTTGGCAATCCCCAACGGATGACAGAGGAAATCGCCCGGGTGCTGCGCCCAGGTGGACTGGCATTCATCACTTTTCCCCAAATCCATTTCCCATGGACGTATGACCCGATTAACCGACTTATGGGAAGACGGGTCATTGCCCAAGGTGCCTATGCCTTTGGTCACGAATACCTGGTTGACCCAAAAACATTTAAATCATGGGCTAATGAGTATGGGATGGAAGTGCTGGAAGAAAAGAATTTGAGTGGCTATTTGATTGGTTTTTTGGAAATGTATTGGACTGGGTTAATTCAGCGGCTATTCAAGGAGAATGCAGGAAATATTTCAGGGGAAAAGGAAAAGAAAGTAAAATTGCGCCCTTCGGCGAAAGAACCTTTTTTGGTGAAATTAACGGATGCCATCATCTGGCTGGACAATTTGTTTTTTAAAAATGCCAAGCATTCGGTGGGGAAGGGGTTTGTGGTGCGCAAGCGTTAGCACATCACCCCCTTTCCACCCATTCGCACAGCCCTGAGTAGTACGCTGTGCCGATCAAGCTCGATTCCCCGTTCCGCAATTTCACCTCCTTATCTGAGTGGTCGAGTATGGAAATCCAGTTGATGTTGATGGCTTCGTAGCGGTTGATCTGGATGAATGCTTTGGGCAGCGTGGGCAACAGTTGCGAGAGGGAAAGGCTGCACGGCATTTCAAATTTCTCAAAAACGACTATCGTCTTTCCCTTGCCCTTTGGCCCTGTTTTTACCATGATAATATCCTTGGGGTTGACGAAATAGTTTTTTCTTCCGTCTTCAATTTTGACCAGCGCCATTTCCGTTGGCTTCTGGCTGGCGAGGCGAAGGGTTTGGTTTTTTACGTAGATGGCATCAATGATACTATCCCGCTTTTTTTCCCAATTTTCATAAAAGGGTTTTTGTAAAATGGAAAGCACGTCGTCCCTGAACTCATTGAGGATGCGTTCGCCGTGTTCAAACTTGCCCCTGCCCGTTTGGATGACAATGGGCGGTACGGGTACTTGCTGCCGTTTGAGCAGGTTGATAAGCTGGAAGGCATCTCCGCCGATCAGCACAATATCGAGGAACAGCACATCGGCTGGCGTGTTTTTCACCAAATCAAAAGCCTCGCTGACCGAGGTGGCCATGCCAGCCACTTCGATTTCCAATGATTCGTTGAGGGCATCTATCAATGCCGTGCGGTGGGTTTCTTCGTCTTCTACGACGAGTGCCTGTAATTTAGGAAAGCTCATAATTGTAATTTTTTGGAATAAAAATGACGACCCGGGTGCCATACCCCCCTCTTAGCGGGTTGTTGAAAATATGGTCTTCGTACTTGACCATGATGGGTTCTTTGTTATATGCATTCAAAAGTGCAATGAGGTTGTCCATGACGGCAGTGCTGCCTTTCCTGCCATTCCCGTTTTCAATGACTTCCCTCGGCCTGCCCCGCCCCTCGTCTTCTATTTTGATCTGACAACCATTATCAGATAGGGAAATGGCAATGGAGACCCGCCCTTTTCCAGTACCGCCCCTGATGCCCTTCTCCACTGCATTTTCCGCATGTATCTGCAACAGCATGGCAGGGACGGAGTAGGGAGCCAGCAGCTTCTCCTCTAGAATGTCATAATGTACAGACAAGTCCCCCTTGAACCGCACCTGCTGCACCATCAGATAGTTTTTCAATAAAACCAACTCCTGTGTTAGCGGGTGAAATGTTTTTCCGTCCTGTGTATTGTTGTACAGGATGGTCACATTCTCTGCCAGCCTTCCAACAACGGTGGCCGTTTCAGGGTCGTTGCGATAGCGGGCCTGTATCCAGTTCAATGAATTGTTGATGAAATGTGGCTCGAAAAAATTGGACAGCGCCTGCACCTTCAAGCCGTCCCGCTCCCGTTTCGATTTTTCAGCATCGAGTTGGTACCGGAGGATGATCTTTTGCTTTTTGCTGTTTTCCCAATAAAAATAAAAAAGCGTTCCGAACAGCAGCACCGAACCCAACACCCAGACAATTGGCCTTTCCTCCCAAAGCTTCGGCACTTCAAAATGGTAGGCCGACTGCCCCGACAGCACGTTGTGCTTATAAGCCACGAGGTACAAAGTGTAATCGCCATACGGCAAGTGGTCAATCTGAAAGCCACTTTTCTGGTGGGTGGACAGTCGCTGGAACAGGGTGTCGCCATCCGCATTTACCACAAAAACATCGTAAAACAGGTTGTCTTTCAGGCGGTCGTTTCCCGAAGGGGCAAAGGAAAAACGCATATTGCGCTTGCTGTACGGCAAGCTGCCAAGGTCGTTGCCATTTACGGGAATGGGCGAGTCGCCTGCTTGGAATGAGATGAGTTTTATGGAGGTGGCCGAGGTGTCGAATTGCAATTGCGAAAGGTCGAGGCGGGTAGCCCCTTCCTGTGTGCCCACCCAGAGCATTCCCTTGCTGTCGAGCAGCACTGCGTTTTGTTCTGCACCTCCCCCAGCAATGTCTTTTCCAAACATCATGGAGAAGATGCGGGGGCGCTCGTCGTGGTAATTTTTATCGAAAAAATAGACGCCTGAATTGGTGCCGAAAACAATATAACGCTCGCTGTTTTTCACAAAATTGACCCAGCCATCGTCCGTGCCCGGCAGCGGTATTTTTTCGAGGTGGCCGAAGAGATTTTCTTTCAGATAATCAAACTCTTGTGCATTGCGGAGCAGGTAAACGCCATCGTTGGTGCCGAGCCACAATGTGCCATTTTCATCCACGCATGTAGCCATCGCCCCGACGCTGTTGGGCATCTCCGGCGAGCGGAGCCAAGTGACGGCGGTATCCCTCTGCGGGTCATAAACGGCCACACCTTGCGACATGCGCCCCGCCCAGAGCCTGCCACCTTGGTCTTCCGAGACGGTCAGCACATTGTCGAGCAGCATGCCTTTTCCTTTGCCGATGGTTTTGATGGAGGAGATGAGGCCGTTGGTCTCCGTGGCGATGCCGAGGCCGTTACCGGCCAGCCCCAAGGCTATTTGACTGTTGCTAAGCGGATGGAAATAAAAACCCAATACGATATGCCCCCTTTCATTCATTGGAATGTTTATAGGAATAAGTTGCCCTTCCTTGACCGCCATTATCCCAGTCGGCGTTTCCACGAAAAAATACAAAGCACCCGAGGTGCTGCGGCAAGTGTTGGGCAAAACAGGCATGGTTGGATATTTGGTACTGTGGCGTTGCAGATTGTACCCATCATACACCGTAAACCCGCCTGCCCCTGTGTAGCCGCCCATCCAGATGTTGCCTGCGCCGTCCTCGCCAATGGCATGGAGACCTGTGACCATGCCCGGCATGTTTTCATGGAAAACCAATTGCGATTGGTCGGTGCGTACTAGCCCAGAGGAAGTCCCGTACCACCAGTGGCCGTGCTTGTCTTGGGAAAACGTGTCGCTGAAACAATCCTTTGCTAACTGCCTGAGCAGCAGTTGGGTATTGCCGTTGCTGTCAATGCCATAAAGGTAGAATACACCGGTAGCAGGGTCTTCGACAACGATCCCAGTCTTGCTGTACAAATTCCTTTTGCTTCCAAAAAAGTTGAGTAGCGCTCCATGCAACGGTTTCCCTTTGCTGCCATTGGGAAGTGTGATTTCCAGGGCCTTGCTCTTGCTGCCGTCCCACCAAAGCCATTGGCCGTTTTTCGAAAACAGGCCACGGAGGTCTTTGCCAACCAAAAAGGCGGGATGGAAATTATGTACAGGGGCAACGAGTGAATATTGGAAACCTTTGCCATAGCGGAGCAGGACATTATTTTCCGGAGATATTTTTATGGCCAAAGTGGGGGCTTTGTCATCGGTGGTATAAATACCCCTAAATGATTCCCCTTTTGCGGTGTCGAGTACATATAGCGGTATCTCAGAACGGATAAATTGGTCGGTTTCAGCATCGTATTGATAGGAATAAAATTGGTCATCCACGAAGTAGGGGCTGTTATTTTTCTGGGTGAAATAAATAGAGAACCTGCCTTCCAAATAATATTTTTTCCATTCCCCACTTGGTGTCAGGCAAGCAACCCGTCGTTCATGATTTGGGCCACTCTGAAACCAAATACCATTCTCGTCCTCCGAAACAAAAACAAGCCCCAAGGGCAGGCGCATCTCGTCCAATCGGTAGTGCGTCCAATTGATGCCATCGAAACGGGACAGCACCTCGCCGCTGCTATACCTCACCCATGCTTCGCCGTTTTTGGTGAATTGGATGCCGTCCACTTCGGCGAAGGGCAGGCCGTCGTCTATGGTGTATTTGTGCTGGAAGGGCTGCTGGGCTGGACATACCGTAGCAAGCAGCATCAAGCATAATGTGGCAAGGAAGGATTGCGTATATTTTTTTATTTGAAAGGTCATATACATCGGTTGGTTGCCACGGCAAGATAGGGCAGTGGGTCAATGTGTGGGCATTTTTGGGCATGAAATGATGGGGGGCGGGGCATGAAAGAATGGAATGGGGGGATGAATAATGTTCGCGTACTGCCGTACTCCCGATCGACAGGCTCTTTACCGTTACCGAACGGGAGTTCGGTAGTACGTGCTTTTGGTGTCGGCCTGTCAATATAGCCCATTCCCAATGAGGTTTTTATATACATTTTTTTAAGGGTGCACCATTTGTTTCATGGCGTTGAAACGGCGTTTCATGGCCTGTTTCCTTTTGCTTCGTGGGGGAGCAACGAGAGGGGTTTGTTTTTTGGGGATGTTTGTGTTGTCGTTGGGGGATTGATACAAGAATAGAAAACGGGCAACGGCAAGGTTGAGAATTACTTTGTCAGCATACCAGCTTTTATGGCATACAGCGCCGCCCCAAAAAATCAGTTTTCACTCGTTTGGCTTTTGATGGCCAGTGGTCATTTGCTCTAGTATAATACACCTTCACATAAATTAAAATCAAATTCTTAAACCTATTCAAAACTCAACTATCCATGAAACAACCATTACTTTTTAACGACAACCGCTTTAGGAATCTCTTCTTTTTGCTTTTCCAATTATTTCTCTTGAATTCCATAGTCGCCCAATGCCCTCCCGGGAATGTAAATCTTCTTACTCAGTCAGATGTTGATGATTTTGTGGCTAATTATCCGGGGTGCAGTTCAATCACGGGAACCTTGGAAATTGGCTCATTTGGCGGCCCTACAGATATCAATGATTTAAGTGCTTTAACATTCCTGAACGTTATTACAGGTGACCTAAACATTGCATCCAATCCATTGCTCACTAGTTTCACTGGCTTGGGCAATATTACAAGCATAGGAGGCGGTTTACAGGTAGTGTCTAATCCATTGATTGGCAGTTTGGATGTATTTGGAAATATCAACTCTTTAGGTGGGGTGTTAAATATTTACGATTGCGATGGCCTGTCAGATTTAAGCGGATTGGAACAGTTGGCTAGTGTTGGTGGGGAAACTCAATTTGCTTATAATGACAATTTAACCAGTTTGAATGGATTGAATTCGCTCACTTCAATTAACGCTGGATTGTACATCCAATTTAATCCTTCGCTATCAAGCCTAGTGGCTCTGGACCAAATGACCCTGTTAAATGGCGCACTTACCATAACCCACAATGGACAACTTTCTGCATTGACGGGTTTGGAAAACATAACTACATTATCTGGGCCACTCGATTTTAGGTTCAATCCTTTGCTTACTACTTGTGAGGTGCAGAGTATCTGTTCCTATCTAAATAATGGTGGTTCTTCGCTTGTTTTTTCCAATGGGTCAGGCTGTAATACCGAGGCAGAAATTATTGCCCTTTGTACGCCCCCTCCTGCTTGCACCAACCTAAGCCAACCTGTCAACGGTGCTACAACTGTACCTCCGCTTACCGACCTTGTTTGGGATGCCGTTCCAGATGCCACTGGTTATCTATTAAGTGTTGGTACAACTTCGGGAGGAACCGATATTGTGGACAACTTAGATTTGGGCAACATTACCACTTACGACCTACCATCCATCCTGCCCTACCTCACCACTATTTATGTCACTATCATTCCGTATAATGGAAGTGGGGCTGCCTCGGGCTGCATCGAAGAGTCCTTTACCACGGCAGATCAGTGCCCAACCGGCACTGTACAGATCGGTAACCAGACTGATATGGATGCCTTCATCGTTATCTACCCCAACTGTACAGATTTAAGTGGTAGTATCAGTATTAATGAACTGTTTTCTGGGAACGGTGGAAGCCTCTTCAACTTGAACGGATTGAGCAGTATCCAATCCATTGCCGGAAATGTATGGATAGAATGGAACCCGAACCTGGCAAGCCTAACTGGCCTCGAAAACCTGCAATCAATTGGGGGGGCATTTCAAATCAATCAAAATAGTGGGCTGCTGAGCCTTGATGGTTTAGACAACCTGAATTCAGTCGGAAGTTTTGTCTATATGTCTGGAAATTCGTCCCTTGCTGATATTTCAGCACTTGGAAACCTTACTTTCAACGGCATAGATGATGGGTTGGGCATTGTGAACAATGGCTCTTTGACCAACTTGCAAGGTTTGGGAAACGTGTACGAGGTTGATTTCCTCAATCTGAGCGACAATGCCTTGTTGAGCGATATCAGCGCGTTATCGAACCTTACCCATGTCCAATCGACACTGCGGATTTCCAACAATGACCAACTTTCGGATATCAGCGCTTTTGGGGCTCTTGACCGGATTGAAGGGAATTTTGAGGTAAAAGACAACGAGTTGATAACCAGCCTGCTGCCCTTTAGTAGCCTGACCCATCTCGGACAAAACTTGGTCATTACTGACAACCCTGTGTTGTCGATATGTGAGGCCTCCGCTGTCTGTGACTTTCTTGCAAGCCCTCAAGGTACGATTGACATTAGCGGCAATGCAACCGGCTGCTTCGATCAGGCCGAGGTCCAAGCAGCCTGCGCCCCGCCTGAACCTGATATAAATATCGTTGGTGGCATTTATGATATTCTTAATGGCGACATCACGCCAAATACCGATGATGGTACTGACTTCGAAATCGTTTGTGATCCAGGGGGGGCTGAAACACACAACTTTCATATCCAAAACCTCGGCAATGCAGATTTGACCTGGACTGGCCTATCTTCTGATAACCCTGATTTCGCTGCACTGCATGGTTTTTCCCTACCTGTAACATTGGCCCCTGGTGAAGCTGCTATGTTTTGGGTGACATTCGATCCGGCACTGCCAGGTGCACAATCGGCGACTATTACCATAAATAATGATGATACTGACGAAAACCCTTATACTTTTCTGGTTCAGGGCATTGGAGAAAATTTGCAGACTTGGTATGTGGACATGGACAATGATGGGTATGGTGACGGCTCAATCAGTTTAGAAGATTGTGTTCAGCCTACTGGTTATGTGAGCGACAACACCGACTGCAATGATTTAGATGCTTCTGTCAATCCAGGAGCTGTGGAAATATGTAACTACATAGACGATAACTGCGATGGGCAAATTGACGAAGGTGTTCTAATATTGTTCTACAAAGACCTTGATAACGATGGTTATTCAGATGGTACAACATTGGAAGCCTGTACACCACCCAGCGGTTATAAACTTCCTTCTGAACTTATCGATATTACTGGTGATTGTGACGATGACGACCCTGATGAATACCCCGGACAAATTTGGTACAAAGACAAAGATGATGACGGTTATTCCGACGGGACTATGAAAGTCAAGTGTTCAAGGTCTCCAGGTTATAAATTGAGTTCTGAATTGATTGCTGTTGATGGCGATTGCGACGATGATATTGATACTATTTATCCAAATGCTCCTGAGCTTTGTAATGGATTGGATGATGATTGTGATGGCATCATTGACAACGGTGCACCTACTGGGCAAACCTACATAGGTGATTTGACACTTTCCTCCCAAGCAGATGTTGATGATTTTCCAGTATGCTATTCAACAATTGATGGAAAACTGACCATTAAAGGAAATACAGTTGAAAGCCTATCGAACCTTGCTAATTTAACCGAAATTACTGGTGATTTGGAAATCAAGCTTACTAAGCTTACGGACTTATCAGGTTTAGATGGGCTTGAAACCATTGGGGGGACCTTGCTTATTTCCAAAAATAACAAGGGGGATAAGCTTTCTTCTCTTGCAGGGCTACAGACCTTGGGCAGTGTTGGAGGTGACCTCTTTGTTTATCAAAATTCTAATTTGTCCGATTGTTGTGCTATTTATGACCTGCTGAATACCCCAGGGGCAATTGCCGGCGCGGTAAACATTTATTCTAATAAATCAGGTTGCGACAATGTTCCCGATGTTAATGCAGCTTGTGGCGGTAATTCTTTGATCGGCCAAAATGATGGTCAGTTTCAGTCTGGAACTATAAATCACTTTGAAAAAGAGGAGGAGATCAATGTTTATCCTAATCCTGTATCTACTGATTTTCAAGTAATTATTGATCAAAAATTTTCACAGGGATACCTTCGACTATTTGATCTTCAAGGAAGACTGGCGCAACAAATGGTTGTGAACCCGGGACTTCACACTAATGCATTTACAGTGAAAAATGAACATCTTAAATCTGGGGTTTATCTTTTACTGGTGGTTTTAGATGAAAAAAACTATACCTATAAATTGGTTGTAGAATAGTTGATCCTTAGGCAAGTGGTGGATATCCAAGGACTGATTGGTCACCATTTTTGAAAACTTTCATTGATAAAATTAGGTCATTCCGAATTCATTCGGGATGACCTATTTTCTTCAGCACAAATAACAAACCCTTGGAAACTTTGAACACGCTACCCCCTCACTTCCACTGCCACCGCCGCCCGGTGCACCCCCTTCGAATAAGACCGCCTCATCAGTCCGGTAATCTGCTTGTAAGCAACCTTATCTTCCTGAAAATCAACGCCATTTACATCAATGATCAAGATGGGGAATTCCTTTTCCGTTTTAAAATAATTAAAATAAGCGTCCTGCAAAGATTGAAGATAGGCGGGTTTGATGTTCCGCTCAAAGTCCCTTCCCCGCTTATCGATGTTGTTGAGAATATCGTCCACGTTCCGGTGGAGATAGACAAGCAAGTCAGGCTTGGCAAACGTTGAATTGAGGGTATGGAAAAGTCGCTGGAAAAGTCGGAACTCCTCCCCATTCAGGTTGTTTTTGGCAAAAAGGAGGGTTTTGATAAAAAAGTAATCGGAAACGATGAGCTGTGGAAATAGTTCCAGTTGCGACAGTGTCTCTTGGAGTTGCTTGTGCCGTTCGGTCATAAAAAACAGTTCAACAGGAAATGCATACCGCTCGGGGTTTTTGTAAAAAGGAGGAAGGAAAGGGTTGTCCGTGAACTGTTCCAAGATCAAGCGGCAGTCGTGGTCGGATTCCAATTGCTTGCACAGGGTCGTTTTACCTGCGCCAATATTGCCTTCTATAGCGATAAAATTATGTGGAAAGTACTTCATAACATAGTTGACAGTAAATGCTTGACAGTCGATGGCCTTCTCATCTTCCCAATTTTTTCTCAAACGCCCACAAGCTCACGTTCTTCTAGCATGACCACTTCTAGATCATCTTCCGATTCCAAGTATAATTCTTCTATGGTTTTTTTGAAAATGGGATGACGCTTCAAAGGTGCTATTTCCAGCATAGGTATCAGTACAAAATTGCGGCGGTGGATATGCGGGTGCGGGATGGTCAGTTTGGGTGTGGAAATTTTTACATGGGCGTAAAAGAGAATGTCAATATCTATTAGCCTCGATTGCCATTTCTTTTGTTTAGTTCTACCAAGTTCAACTTCAATTTCCTTGGTCACTTTCAGCAACTGCAATGGGGATAATGCAGTGACTATTTCGATAGCTTGGTTGATATAATGGGGTTGCTCAACATCACCCCAAGGCTCTGTCTCGTACAGGCTTGATACTTTGGTGATTTGGCCAGCCCGTTCTTCCAGGAATTGTAGGGCTTTGACTAACGTCGCGGTGCAATCGCCTAAGTTGGCTCCAGTCAGCAAGTGCGCTTTTTTTAGTTTGGACATAGTTGGGCAAAAGTAATGACACCAATAGAATTATTTCCTAAAAGACCCAATGTGTGGAAAAAGAAATAGTTCGATTAATTTGCAAAAAAAGACCGATTGGTTTATTTTTGGCAAAAATTCTGTTTTCACCAATGAAAAAATCCGATAAGACCCGCCAATTTATCATTGAAAAAGCAGCAGTCCTTTTCAATCAAAAAGGCTTCAACGGGACCTCTATGTCCGACATCATGAAAGCTACCAATATGTCGAAAGGAGGAATTTATGGCAATTTTAAAAGAGATGGCTTGGACAAGAATGGGGTCAAAGAAGAGATTGCCGTGGCAGCATTCGAACATGCAGTAGTGAAAGTTTATACAGAAATCAGCCATCGCACAAAGGTCATTGACAATGCCATTGACAAACTAAAGGCCGTCGTTTATTTTTATAAGGAAAGAATATTAAACCCGCCGGTGGAGGGTGGTTGCCCAATCCAGAACACTTCCATAGAAGCAGGGTACGGCCAGCCCATGTTGAAGGAAAAAGTGCAATACGCCATGTCCGAATGGCATCGCCGGGTCGTCAGGACGTTGGAAAAAGGCATTGAAAAAGGCGAAGTGAATGATAAGGTTGATCCAAACGAATTTGCCATGCTTTTCATCGGCATGATCGAAGGCGGCATCATGGGGGCAAGGATATGGGACAGCAAAAAGCCTTTCGACGCCATGTCAACAAAACTGCTCCAACTAATAGAAGAACTCAAACCAGTAGAAAAAGACCAAACGGTTTAATCAACTGGTCACTAATCAACTAATCATGGAAGAAACAAAATTCATCGAAGTGCTTCCTCATTTCCAATTGGAAACCTTGCCGGAAGCGAAGCCCGTTTATCCTATGCAAGTTCGTATTGTCCGATTTATGTTCAATACACTGGGTCGGTTGTTCCCAAAGAAAGCTGGAAAGGCAGCTTACAAGTTATTTACACAGCCTCGCATAAGGGCTGTTCATAGGCAATCGGATGAGGTGCTGGAAAGCGCCCGGTTGTTTGAAATCCTGTATGGCAAGGTCATATTGAAAGCTTATGAATGGGGTAGGGGAGAAAGAACTGTTTTGTTGGTTCATGGTTGGGAATCTCGGGGTACGGCGCTGCGAGGTTTCGTGCCGGGACTGGTGGCAGCTGGCTATAGAGTGGTGGCATTTGACGGACCAGCACATGGCAATTCCGGTGGCAAGCGCACCAATTTTGTGGAGTTTGCAGGTGCGGTACGTGCTGTTATTCATCAGTTGGGAGGAGTGGACAGCATCATTACACATTCGTTTGGTGGGGCGACGACGGTGTTTGCGCTGACGCATTTGGAAACATCATTGGAACTGGAGCGATTGGTTTTGATCGGCGTTCCTTCCAATACACAAGAGGTTGTCAACGAGGCATTGGATTTTATGAACGTTCCAAAAGCGGCAAGGCCATATTTCAGAAAAATACTGAAGCATAAAGCCAATAATGTTTCATTCGAATTGGTCAATGTGGAGGAAAATCTCGGCAAAGCGAAAGTCGGTTCCATTTTAGTCGTACATGACAAATTCGATAAGTCTGTTCCTTTTGAATCAGCCGAGCGGATTGTTGAGCGGTGGGATAAAGTGAACCTGATCGTCACGCAGGGTATGGGGCATTTTAAAGTGGTGAAAAATCCGAAAGTAGTAGAAATGGTGGTGGATTTTGTAAAAAGTGAAGAAAGTGTTGGAATGCTTTAAGGATAATAAATGATGGGGCGATTCAATAATTCGAAGTTGTCAGGTTTGAAAAAGCATATAAAAATAATTGGGTTTTATCGAATTGTTGAAGTTGGTCAATTGGCGCATTTTATATTGCTGCGCAAACACCAACTTCATCAGATAATTTGACATAATGAACAAGGTTATTTTTCTCCTTTGCACAATTTTTCTGATTTTTTCTTGTGAACCCAACCAGCATATCATTTCAATCAATAAAAATGAGTCTGGATTTTTAGAGTCTTCATTCGATTTTTCAAAATCAGTGGGGCTATTTCTGCAAGCCGCTAAAGAGCAGGCAGATCAGGACAGCACCAAGGCAATGGCCTACACTCTGATTGCTGGTTTGTATCAAGCAGAAAATAAAGACTCGGTATTCAATTTGTATGAGCGATTGCCCGATTCTTTGAAAATGACATTGGACAGTCCTGAGCTATTGAAGAATGTTTCGTTGATTGCCGGGTCTAATTTGAAAGAACAATCATCAGGGGTTTCCATTAAAGTGGTATTTAAAAATGAAAAAAAACTGCATGAGACCTTTGCTCAATTGGAGTATTTGGAAGAAGCTGCAAAGAGAGATTCTGTCATGACAAGGAAATTTGCGACTACCAAGGAGTTTTTTCCAAAATACTCAATAGATATGGATGCCCGCACCATTCGCCTCCCGCATTCCGATCTGGTGAAAAAAATGGTGAGGGATACTACATTCATCAAGATGTTCGAGAAGTTTGGTCCAGATGACAATAGGTCAGCACAAGGCTTGAAAATGTTGGAAATGTTATTTGGGGGCAGCATAACGACCATTGTTTATGCACCAGGTGAAATTATTTTTTCAAATGACCCGAACGCGGTTATTGAAGGAAACAAAATTATTTTCGAAGCCTCGAAAATTGAAATTCTCCAAACGAAGGATACCTTGGATCGGATATTAAAATTTAAATACTAATCCATTCCCAACTCAAAAGTTTAACTTTCCTTTTTTCGTAAACTTGCGCTCTGATTGGTTGCCAGTTGCGGGTTGCCAGTGGCACAAGTGACATGAACCTTCAACTGGCAACCCGCAACTGGCAACAGACAACCAACAACCAACTTTATGGAACTGATAATGCCCAACTTTGCGAGTCCCGAAGTTTGGATGAGCCTCCTCACATTGACCTTTCTCGAAATTGTCCTCGGTATTGACAATATCATTTTCATCTCCATTGCAGCCAATAAACTCGAAGAAGAAGATCAGAAAAAAGCCACCAACATTGGTCTCATCTTGGCGATGGTGCTACGGATAGTATTGTTGTTCGGCATCTCAGCATTGGTAGCTATGAGTGCACCTTGGTTTAATATTGATACTTCATTAATACATGGAGGATTCTCGGGACAGAGCCTTATACTTATCGCAGGTGGGGTGTTTCTTTTATATAAAAGTACCTCCGAAATCCACCATAAGCTGGAAGGGGATGAGGTACACGAAAAAGGTAGAAAAGATAAGGTCAAAGCTTCCCTGAGCAACGCTATAGTTCAAATCACTTTGATCAACATCGTTTTTTCGTTCGACTCTATTTTAACTGCAGTAGGCATGACTACAGGATTGAAAGGCGCATTGGTCATTATGATCATAGCGGTTGTCATTTCAGTACTCATTATGATGTTGTTTGCGGTACCTGTTGGCCGTTTTGTCAATAAGCACCCGACTATCCAAATGCTCGGGTTGGCCTTCCTCATCCTAATTGGTTTTATGCTGATAGTAGAAGGGGCACATATGGCACACCTGACCATTGCAGGTGCAGAAGTCGGTGCTGTCCCAAAAGGCTATCTATATTTCGCTATTGCCTTCTCCCTGTTGGTTGAATTTTTAAATATGCGCCTTCGCAAAAAATACAAACCAGTACAGTTGCATGGTGTAGTGGAAGAAGCTCAAGCGGAAGGATTGCTTAATGAAAAATGAAAATGAAAATGAAAAATGATGAATGGGATCTATTTATCATTATTCATTTTGCATTCATCATTAAAATATGCCACATTCAAAAAACACAGATATTGCCTTACTGCTGCTCCGCATAACTTTTGGTGGCCTCATGCTCATTAATCATGGTTGGGGCAAAATGATGAAGTTGTTTACGGGTGATCCTTCGAAATTTGCAGACCCGTTTGGTTTTGGGGCACCCTTTACATTAGGGTTGACCACTTTTGCGGAGGTACTATGTGCAGCATTGGTGGTACTTGGGTTATTTACCCGCTGGGCAGTTGTTCCATTGATTATTACGATGTTGGTGGCCATTTTTATTATCCATATTGATGACCCATTTAAAAAAATGGAAATGGCCGTTATTTACCTGACTGCATATACAGCAATTGGTTTGGCTGGGCCGGGTTGGTATTCGCTGGATGCACAAATGAGGAAAAAATAGGCCTTGTGGTTCTTGGCTTTTAATATTTGCTTTGCAAGCACATTTATGTTAAACCTCAAACCAAGGACATAAAACCAAAAAACCACAAAATAATAATCAATTAATGAGGACTCTCACCTATTATACCCTTCTTTTTGTGTTGCTGTCGTGCTCGCCTGATAGCACTGAGATTCCCTACCTGACGGCAGCGGGCAAAACGATGGGCACGTATTATAAGGTGACTTATGAAGATAGTTTGAAAAGGGATTTTAGCAAAGAAATTGACGCTTTACTGGTGGCTATCAACAATGAAATTTCAACTTACGAACCAAACTCTACCATTTCTCAATTGAATAATGCAACTGGTTCATTTAACACGGGAACGTTTTTTCAGGAATATGCCCACTGCCTGTCCGACCACCGCACTTGCCCAAAGGTGAAGAACCGGCATTTCCACGCCAATTTCCTTTTGGCAAAGGTGGCTTATGAGCGAACACGCCGAGCCTTCGACCCAACAGTCATGTCGTTGGTCAATTACTGGGGCTTTGGTTATACGCCCAAGCGACCAGTGACCGAAGTGGACAGCTTGAAAATAGATTCCCTCATGCAGTATGTGGGTTTTGATAAAATAAAAATGACGGAGGACAAGGGGTATGCGGTCATCAACAAGGAAGCCCCGGAGATGATGATTGACTTTGGAGGGACGGGGCAAGGCTATGGCATTGATGCAGTCAGCGAATTTTTGGAAAACAATGGAATAAAAAACTACCTCGTAGACATCGGTGGCGAATCAAGGGCAAGGGGCAAAAACACCCATGGGAATTGGTGGCGGATCGGCATCAACACTCCCAGCCCCGATGCGGCGGTGACAGATTACAACCAGATCATCGAACTGCGGGACATGTCCGTTTCTACCTCTGGCAATTACCGCAATTTTTACGAAGTAGATGGCCAGAAATATAGCCACTTCATTAGTCCAAAAACGGGTTTCCCTGAAAAAAGCAACCTCTTAAGTGTTTCCGTTTTTTCAAAAAACTGTACCTATCCCGATGCCCTGGCTACAGGCTTCATGGTGCTTGGCCTTGATGAAGCGTTCACTTTGGCGGAACAATTGGAGGACATCGAAGCCCTTTTCATTTACAGCGATGAAAACGGCGACATGCAAGTAAAATACACAACAGGAGTTGAGAATATCTTAATTAAACAATGAGTCGTAATTAGTGAATGCCTGTTCGGCCTTTCATCATTCACCACTCACCATTAAAAAAATGAAATTCAACCTTCAAAGAGACCTTGTTTTTTTCGACATTGAATCCACAGGCCTGAACGTGATGCGCGACCGCATCATTCAGATCGGTTTGATGAAATTCCCCAAAAACGGGGGTGAGCCGGAAGAGCTTGAACTGCTCGTAAATCCCGGCATTCCGATTGGAGAAGAGGCCATGAAAGTGCATGGCATTACGCCGAAGGACGTTGCCCGTAAACCTGTCTTCGGGCAGGTAGCGCAGCAGATTTACGATTTCATCGGCAACGCTGATTTGGGTGGGTATAACATCAGTCGGTTTGATGTGCCATTGCTCATGGAGGAGTTTGCGAGGGTGGACATGGATTTCAATATAGACAAACGGCGTCTTGTAGATGTGCAACGTATATTCTACCGCATGGAGCCTCGCAACTTGCGGGCTGCACTCAAATTTTACTGCGGTAAGGAAATGGAAGATGCCCACGATGCAATGGCCGATGTGCGGGCCACAGTAGATGTGTTGAAAGGCCAATTAAAAATGTACGAAGGCCAGGATCATATAGATGATGATGGAAACATAACTGAACAACCCATCCGGAACGATGTGCAAGTATTGAACGATTTCACCCAAGACATTCGGACGATAGACATTACCAACAGGTTGAAATACAACGGGCAGGGTGAGGTCGTTTTCAATTTCGGTAAATACACCGGGCAGTCCGTGAAGAAGATTTTATCGGAAGACAAAAATTACTACTTCTGGATTTTAAATAAAGAGTTTTCTGTGCAGGTGAAGAATAAAGTGAGGGAGATCATGAAAGAGATTGAAAAGGAAAGGAAGGGGTAGTTGGAAATTGGAAATTAGGAAATTTTGTTCTGTGATTTTCCCCAATTCCCCAATTTCTTTAATTTCCAATTTCCAAGCATTATATCATTAAAACCAAAATACAACTGTGATAAAATTAAATCAAATACCTACAGGGCCTCCAACAGATGCAGACAAGAAGTATCTGAAAGACTTGACTGATAAATATGTCGATCGTATCGGTAAACTCAACGAAATACTACGGGCAGAGGAAAAGCGCTCGATGCTTATCATCTTGCAGGGCATGGACGGCAGTGGCAAAGACGGGGCAGTAAAAAATGTGTTCAAAGACTGCACTCATTTTAACCTTGATGTTTACGCATTCAAAAAACCGACGGAGATAGAGTTTGCACATGATTTTCTTTGGCGGGTACACCAACAGGCCCCTGCCAAAGGCCATATCAAAATCTTCAACCGCTCCCAGTATGAGGACATTCTGATACAGCGGGTGTACAAGTGGATTGATGAAGAACGGGTGCGGAAAAGGATGAACGCCATCAATGCCTTTGAGGAGTTGCTTGAATTTGACAACGGTACAACCATCCTCAAGTTTTACCTGCACATTTCATATGAACAGCAAAAACTCGAATTGCAGGAACGCTTGGATGAGGCCGATAAATTGTGGAAACACAACGACGGTGATTGGAAAGAGCGGGAGCATTGGGATGAATATATGCGCTGTTATGAGTATGCCATCAACAATTCTACCATCCCTTGGTCGGTTATTCCAGTTGACGAAAGGTGGTACCGGGATTATTTGATTTCTAAAAAAGTCTGTGAAACGATGGAAGCAATGGAATTGAAGTACCCTGCTCTTGAAAAATAAATTGTTCACTGACCCAACGTTTTATACTCTACCAACTGTCCTTTATGCAAAAAGTTAGAATTGACAAATGGCTGTGGAGCGTCCGCATTTTCAAATCAAGGACAATGGCAGCCGATGCTTGTAAGTCCGGCCAAATCCGGATAGGGGAAAAAGTAATGAAACCTTCGGATGGGGTGTCAGTTGGTCAGATCGTCCATGTGAAGAAGGGAGGGTATAAACTTGATTTTTTAGTAAAGAAACTGATTGAAAAAAGAGTAGGGGCACCAATAGCCGTTACCTGTTACGACAACTTGACGCCCGAGGAAGAGATGAACAAGTACAAAGATTGGTTTATAGGAAAATCCGGAGTGGAAGTACGTGAACGTGGCACAGGCCGGCCTACCAAACGGGAACGGAGGGAAATTGACGAGTATAAAGGGGAATGGTTTGAGTAGGGTGATTGCCGTTTGGATTTCAAAAATTGACAATTTTGTGAAAATTAGTGTTAAGAAATTGGTTAAGGGCAGCAACCTATTACCTTTTTCGTTAGCTTTATGTTTTCAAATTTTTCCTTTCTCATCAAAACACTTTTACGTTATGAAAATGAAGTACCTTCTCTTTATGTCGCTGTTAGCTATCTCTCTTTCTTCTTGTATCAAAGATCAGGTCGAAACAAATGTCGAAGCTTATGACTCGGATGAATATGCCAAATTGACTAAGACACTTGACTTGCCTAGGGAAGCTAACGACTACAATGTCCAATTGCCTGCCCACCTTGGCAACAGCCGGGTAAATTCCTCCAAACATCAGGCTACCCTTGGTAGGGTTTTGTTTTATGATAAAAAATTGTCCAAAAACGAGAGCCTTTCCTGTGCTACCTGCCACTTGGCAGAGAATGCTTTTGCTGACCCCAAAGCGCTCAGCGAAGGTTTTGATGGGGGCGAAACCAAACGGAACTCATTGGCCTTGGGCGTTTTCCCTAGTTTCAATGCCTACTATGGTTTTGGTACCACTCGGATGTTTTGGGACGAAAGGGCCAGAACTGTGGCCGAACAAAGCGACCTGACACTGCGCGACCCAATCGAAATGGGGCACACTAATTTGGATCAATTGGCCAATGAATTAGTAGAACTGGATTATTACGATATCCTATTTAAAAAAGCTTACCCGGAAAATAATTTTGGCTCTCATTTGAGCAACAAAGAAAAGATGTTGCAAGCAATTGATGCCTTCGTCAGTTCCATTGCTTGTTTCGACACCAAGTTCGACGAAGGCTGGGCTTCTCACGGCAACCCAACAGTTAACTTTTCCAATTTTACGGAGCAGGAAAACATGGGCAAGGCATTGTTCTTCGAGAACGATAATTGTTCAGGTTGCCACAACCTAGGGCCTGGTTTCTCTACTTCTGTTACTGCTGCCAATAACGGTCTCAATGTGGTATATGAAGATGATGGTCGGTATGAAATCACCAACAACCCATCAGACAAAGGTGTTTTCAAAGTACCGATGCTCCGCAACGTAGCCCTCACAGCACCTTACATGCATGATGGCCGTTTTGAAACATTAGAGGAAGTAATAGAGCATTATAGTTCTGGCGTTAAGAGTCATGAAAACTTGCATCCAGAATTGAAGAATGGCGGCGTTGCACATAACCTGAATCTCAATCAGGAAGAGAAAGATGCCTTGGTCGCATTCCTACATACATTAACGGATACGAAGAGTATTGCTCATGAGAAATTGTCTGATCCATTTAAGAAATAATGAATATTATTTGTTTCATGGAAAAGCCCCTGAAAGTGCAGCTTTCAGGGGCTTTTTTATTGGATAGCAACAATTGGGACGCCATTATTTCTTTTTATTGGTTTAATTTCGCCCAAATTGTAAAAATTGAATTAATCTCTAATCAAAACTCTCAACCATTGGAAGGTAATCACAGTAAACCGGAGCGGTTCAACCTAAAATCCATCTTTCAAGCCATCCTCGACAATTTCAATGTAAATAAAGGCTTTATCAAAACCTATCGGCTATTGACTACCCAGCCGGGGCAGTCCATCCGTACTTTTCTATTAGGTGACAGAAAGTTGCTCACAAAGCCTTTTCAGTTATTGATTGTTTCGACGGCCATAGCTGCCTTTCTGACGATAAATGTAATGCCCAAAAATGAGTTCGTCAGAGGTTTCGAGGCTGGGGTGAGTCAAACGGGTGATATAATGGATACTCCTGAGGAAGAAAAGGTTAAGAAAATGGAGAAAGCCAAAGAATTTAACGAAAAATTCATGGATTCTTTTAGTCGTTATTTCAACTTAGTTATTCTTTTGTTCATACCCTTTATTGGTTTATCCACTTATTGGTTCTTCAAAAAAAAGAAATATAATTATGCAGAGCATGTTGTATTCAATTCGTATATCCTAAGTTATCAAAACCTCATTTTTATCTTCCTTGTGCCATTAATCTTCTTTGTTTCAACCAATTTCAACTGGATTTATTTATTAACAGCTTATATTTATTACTTCTATGCTTGTCAACGTTTTTTTGAAATGAAATTTTGGCCAAGTTTCGGCAGGGCATTTGGGGCACTCGTCGTTGGTACACTGATGTATGCTTTTGTATTTTCTATTGTTTTGATAGGGATTGTTATTTTTTTGGTTAAAAATTAATTTTTTTTCTAAAGGTCATTGTTCAACCACCACCCATTTGACAAATGCCCGCTGCCCATTCTCGCCGATTATTTGTAAAAAATAAACCCCTGCCACATGAGGTGCTTTTAGAGGATGGAGCATTTGCCCCGTAGTCAGCAGTAATTTGTTGCTCTGTAATTTTCGTCCTGTAACATCGTACAATCCATACTCAATTTTTTGAACGGTATTAGTTTTTATGGATAAAAATGCTGCTCCATTTTTAGCAGTTGGATTGGGAAATAAAGATGCCTCGAACCCCTGTTGATCGGACTGTCCAATACTGACCATAAAGCCCACCTCAAATTCAAATTCTTCGCTGCAACCCTCCGCATCGGTAATGGTCAGTGAATAAACGCCGGGCAGCAGGTCGGTGATGGATTGGGTGGTATCGCCATTGCTCCAATGAAAACTAAACGGCGGTGTGCCGCCCAAAACCATTTCCAAGATGATGGCTCCGTCTGCGATGGCGGCTCCGGTGGCTACTTCGATGGTGTCCTGAATAGAGATAGGAGGTGAAGATGTTTCCAAGACAAACATGCTGTTGGCTTCGCAACCATTTGCATCTGAAATAAAAACTTCGTACATCCCCGGCGGCACATTTACCAAAAAACTATCGGTAACCATGTTACTCCATAAGTAAGTAAAAGGTGGCATGCTGCCCATCGCCGATGCGGTTAGGTCGCTCGTTTCATTTGGGCAGATTTCGGAGGGGTCGGCAGTGATGGCTGCTTCTAACAACGGAGGCTCTTCCATCAGAATGGAAGCCGAATCCTGACAGCCATGCTCGTCGGTGATGGTCAGTTGGTACAGGCCACTTGAAAGGTTTTCGATGCTTTGGGTTATGGCTCCGTTGCTCCACGAATAGGAATAGTCTGGCGAGCCGCCCATTACCTCGGCAGTGGCTGAACCGTTCATTTCCCCAAAACAAATAATGGGTGTGGATGAAATATCAACCTCAATGGAATCGGGTTCGATGAGGCTGAATTCAATCTTTTTCTCACAACCCAAGGCGTCCGTGATCGTCACAGAATGAGGCTCGCTGCCCAGTCCGGTACGGACGGAATCCGTCTGCCCATTTTCCCATAAATAATTGTAAGGAGGCTCGCCATTGAGTGGTGTCAGTATGGCAGACCCATCCATGCCGCCGGAGCATTGGATTTCGGTAAATAAAATGGTGGCTTCAAGCTGCTCTTCCGCAGCGATATTTTGGTCAAAAACGATTTCACAACCACTGCTGTCAGTGACGGTGGCCGAATAAACGCCGGGGGCGATGATGGAGATGCTGTCTGTGCTTCCCCCATTCGACCACAAATAAGAGAGTTGCCCTGTTCCCCCACTGGCATGGAGGGCAACGCTGCCGGGGTCGTTGTTACAAGAGATGTGAGTAACAGCAGGGGCAAGAGCTATTTCTAAAGGGTTTTCAAATAAGAATTCTTCCTGTGCCTCACAGTCATTGGCATCGGTGATGGTGACACCAATATTGCCAGGAGGCAGATTGCTTAACGTATCTGTAGTTGCACCATTTGACCATAAAATACTATAAGGTGGGGCAGTTTGTGAAATGTTCAATGCGACGCTTCCCATTTCCCCAAAACAGAGGATGGGCGTTACGTCGCTCGAATATTCGACACCACCTGTATAAGGAACAAAAACTGAGTCAACCAATGTGCATCCATTGGCATGAGTGGCCGTCACTGAGTAAGTGCCCGATTGACCGACCTGAATGGAAGTATCCATACTGCCGTTTGACCAAATAAAATCCAAATTTGTCCCGGCAGTTGGTATGGCAGTGATGGTTGCAGGTTCATTGCAGTCACCTGCCACTGCATCCAGGGAGAATGCAGGTTTTGGCAAAACCGTAATGCGGACGGAATCGCTCGAAAAGCAATTGCCATCTGCGCCCGTAACGTGATAGGTAATAGTGGTCATTGGGTTTGCAATAGTGTTTGGACAGTCATCACAACTCAGTCCATTGGAAGGTGACCACTGCACGGTGGAGAAGCCATTGAGGGAGAGATTGACCGTTTCCCCTTCGCATATAGTCAGGTCGTCACCAAGGTCAATTGCTGTTAGTTGGTCAAAGGAAATAATCACAGTATCGGTGTGCTTTATACCGCAAACGTCCCATGCATTTACCCAGTATTTGCCTGGCAGATAAGCAGTAAAAATTTGATCCGGCGAACCATCCTGCCAGCGGTATTTCACAAAGCCGTTACCTGCATCAAGTGTATTAGTGTTGCTGTTGCAGGTGGAAATATCAGGGCCGAGGTCGAGGGTAGAACTTTGGGGAAGGTCAAAGGAAGTGAAGTTGTTTTCATAATCACATTCCAAAATGCCAGTATTGGGAAAATTCACACTGGGATCGAATGGGGTTGGCAAGGAACCATTGTCATTAGCCGAAACAAAAATGGGCATCCCAAAAGCAGATGGTATTTTTAACGAGAAAGAAGAACAACTATCAATGGGCAAGGAAGGGTTCAGTGTTGTCGAACCAAGCAATGTTGCCACCGATGCTGTGGGGTCATTTTGGTAAAATGAAATGGGTAAGCTGCCGGCCAAGGTAGCGCTGCCTTGGTTGCAGATGGTCAGCCAAAGAGAAAGGCTATCCGAGCTACATAAGGAAGAGTCCATTTGTACAATGGCATCGGGAACGGGGAGGTAGGGCTCGAAATTATCATCCAATGGAGGCAATTGCGAGTGGGCCATGTTATAAGGCCGTTTGCCGCTACCAAGCCCTGGAAATTCAAGGTGGTGTGCTTGCTGGTGTTTTGGAGCGGTCAGGTCGTCGTTGATGTGGACGCCGAAGTAGTTGTATTGATTCCAAAGCGAACGGGCAGGCATCCAAGGTGTTGTATCGCTCTCAAGTACCCAAAGCCGACCACGGGCGTATCCGTTAGCATTACCGATTTCTGTTTTGCCTGTGAACAATACCTCTGCCTCTCCGTCCAAATCAACATCTGCGATTACAGGGTACTCGTCAGATGTGCCAGAGAAACAGTCCTGTTGGTACCAATTCCTGTTGTTGTCCACCCCGGCCGGAAAAGGTGATGCACCCCCATAGATCATCCTGAATTCAGCTTCACCCCGGTAAAATATTTCTGCAAACCCATCACCGTTGAGGTCATAAGTTGATGGAGAAGAAGCGCCTGAAAGATCATCAATATCCGCTTCCCACCAAAATGGCTGGCTCGGATTGTTTTGTGCAGCATTCAAATTCACTGCATGCATGTTGCTGCCCGATGCAGCAATGATCTCCGGGAAATCTTGAGTGGCACCCTCGGCCAAGTCATCGTAAACATTGGCAATGGAAATGCCGCTCACCCACCAACCGCCCTGCGGGTATTGAAAGTGGAGGTGCAAACCGTTTTTGTCCCAGATGTAAAGCCCCGATTTCGAACCGTTATTATTGTGGTATCCAACGGTTACAATATCAAGAATGCCATCCAGATTGACGTCGGCAGTATGGCTGTACCCATCCTCAAATTGCAGCCCACTCATGGTTCTTATGTTCCGTTGCACCTTGATTTGCAGCCCATCGCCATCTAGGGGGTCGAGGTCAACGGAATAAATGATTGCCCCTGCCAATAATTCCAGCCCATCGCAATCGGGATCGCCATTGCAGTCTGTAGGAGTCAAAATGTCCACTGCCGTTGGCTGGGTATGTACCCCAACGCCTCCCTCGTCTTCAGTTCCGTTTAATGTCCAATTCAATTTGGGTGAATTGGGGTTTGTAAAATCGAATTTATAAATGTCGTTGTTTACATACACTTCCGGCGTTCCATCACCATCAAAATCTGCTAAAGCCGGGTGGGCCGATCCCCTGCTAATTATCCCTCCACTGGAATGCATCATCAATGTCATGGGCGGGTTGGCACCAGGGGTGTAGCCAGTATAGACACTGATCCTGAACAAGCTGTTGCCCCTTGTGATAAAAACTATCTCTGGGACACCATCGCTGTTGAGATCGCCAATAGTTGGGACTGGATTGTAAAAGGAAAACCCCATGGGAATGTTGAGCACATCAGGGCTGTCCCTGTTCGACCCATCCCCTTGATAAAATGTGAAATTTATACTGGTTTTGTGAATTGGTTATATTATCCGGCGCCTCAGCTACAATGATTTCCGGCCATTTCTCCCTGATTGGGGGTTGAGGTTGGCTACCAAGGGTGAGGAGAACATACTGACCAGATCCTCATTGGTTTGCCAGCCTATTTTTGTTGAAACTGGGCTGATTGGTTGGTCCTCAAGGCCATCACAATCCTCCCCATTGGAGCAGTCGCAGTCGGTGTCAAAGCAATCCACGTATCCGTCTTCGTCGTCATCGAGGGAGTTGGAGCAGTCTTCGAGGCAGGGTACTTGCTCTGAGCAAAAAGGCAAGCTCGCGAGCGTGCTGGGGTATTCATTACTGCTTAAGGTGTTGTCAAGTACTTCCGTCGTTTGGGTGCTGAGGATAAAAAGGAACGTCTTGGGATGTATAGCCAACATTTTGAAGCTGCACTGTTTGCACAGGGATGGTGGAAAAGCCAATCCACTGGCCGACCACTTTGATCCAATTCAGTCAGATGGTAAAAATGGGTATTATTGTCCAAAACTTTTGATAGCCCCTTTCATTATCCCATTTCTCTTAATGATGTCAAAAATATAACCGTTGAAATCAAGCTCTTCCTCAAATTCAAGGTTTCCATCTTCATCGAAAGCCAACCATGTAGCGCTGTTTGCGTCGGGGCGATTTTTCAAGAGGTAGCCACCATTTGGCCGGGATTTTATAAAAGGCCTCAATCCGTTTTTCAGTTCGTATTTTTTGGTCCATAGTACCTCGCCCAATTTATTCCCTTTCAACACCACAACGGTATCGAAATTGAAAGTCGCCAAGTCATTACGTACCCGCCCTACGGTAATGAAGCCTCCATCGGGCGTTAAATCTGTGTCCCAGAAATACAGATCAGTCGGATAACCCTCATTGTAGTGTTTGAAAAACTGAAGTTCGCCATCATCGTTGAAATGTGCCACACCACCGCCCAAAGGGTTTGTGAAATCTTCACTGACAGTAGAAACGAGGTAAAACCCTTTTCCTGCCGCACCCCGCACCACTCCAATGGTCAATAAATGTGATGGCAAGTGGCGAAGTATAGACCTTGTTCCAGGCCACCGTACCATCTGAAAGGAATTTCACCATGAAAAGTTTGGTGGGCGGAGAGCTGCTGGTAGTTGTATAAACAATCATCCCATCACCTGTACTGAATGCTCTTAACTCAATGGTGCTTTGGCTCAGGGTCAAGCTCTTCACCCATTCGATGGTACCAGTATCATCCAGTTTGAACACCTTGTCCCCGGCATCGATCGTGAAGCCCACCGAGCTGTCATCAAATATGGACATATCTTCGATGCCATTGTTTGGGATGAGTATCTGCTCTTGCCATAGCAAAGTGCCATCAGGGTTGAAACGAGCAGCTACCCCTGTGGGGGGCGTGTAAGGGTTTGTAATCAAACCCCCATCCGGCATCAGGTCCCAGTCAAAGAACCCAACTGTGCCCGAAGGTTTTGGAATAAACTCAAAATAATTTCCCAAAACCGAATCTTGGCAAGTGAACTGGTTTACTACATTTATTTTTTGTAAAAAATCATTGGCACACTCCCCATCCGTCGCCACCAATACGACCGTGTAAATCCCATCATTGCTAAAAGTATAACTCAGGTCTGTTGCCGTTGAAACCAGGACACCGTTGATAAACCATTCATAACCAGTTGCATTTTGGGAAATATTGGTGGCCACGAACGGCTCTCCGATCCCCACTTCCATACTGTTGGGCGAGAACTCTGGGATCACCGGACACTTCACTGTAATGGTCACGGTCATGCGCTCAAAACAATTGGCGTCGCTGTTGGTTACAAACAATTCTACCTCAAAAGTGCCGATGTCATTAAATGTATAGTTGGCGTCTTCTGTGGAGGCGAAAAGCACACCGTCCAAGCGCCATTCAAACAGGGTAGCACCAGAGGAAAGATTGTCGAAAGTCACAGTTTGCCCAGCAAAGACCTCGGTGGCCGAAGGCAAAAAGTCGAGGCTGATGGGCAGGGTGCATGGGTCATAGCACGCCTGCGACTCCAATAAGCTGTTCCTTGCCATTTCAATCGCATCGTACATTCTATTCGCTTGCCCCTCTGTGAAGGCATGGTAGCATTCAAAAGGAGAATAGTCCATATAGTTCTCTGTTCTATCGGCCACATTAGTAGTCAGCGGATTGTTAGATGAGGCATCGTCGGTATCTGAATTACAGGAGTTAAACCCACAGGCCGAAAAAGTCGCCTGATCTGGCGGCGTATCACAGACCCGATCGCCGCTGCTTGTGCAATCATCGTTTGGGCAGCCGCCCTGGAAAGTATGGTAGAGGTTGAGGTAATGCCCCATCTCATGGGTGAACACCACGTTTTTTTCAGGGCTGGTGCCAAAATAATCCGCTTCGCAAACGATCCCATCGAAAGGCTCACCATGTGCCGATGCCAGATAGGCATAGCCCACCACGCCCGGTCCCGAGGATGAGCTGTTGATGGCACCTACCACCCAGACATTGATGTAATCGTTTGGATTCCAACGCCTTAGGTCTTTTAGGGCTTGGTCTTCTAAATCCTTGTCAAATGTAGTAAGCGGTGAGTTGGTACGTGTAATACCATTGGTGGCATTGCCGTTGGGGTCGCGTTTGGCGAGGCAGAATTGGATTTGTGTATCATGGCCGTCGCCCTGGTCGGCGTAGTAGCCTTGGTGGGCAAAGGCTTGGTTCAATTGCTCCACCGCAGCAACGATCTGTGCGTCAGGAATATCCCCAACCCCATTGTCATGGACGATGTGGACAACTATAGGGAGGGTGTACGGTGGGGTGCTTGATTTTTCTAAATTGCCATTTTTGTTTTTTTGTAAAATAGCCTTTTCCAAAGACTGCTGACGTTCCAACAGAGCAGGTTGGGACTGCATGGCCGCGTCGGAAGCGCATTGGAAAACTGGCAGGTTTTGCCCTAGCAAAAAGTTTTGCAGAAAGAAAAAAGCAAAGAAAGCAAAAGACGAGCGTAAAGTTTTTTTCATAATGAAATGGTTTGAAATTCCAAACCTGACAGGCGTTCAGCGCAAGGTAATTATTTTCCAATAACAAATAACACAGCTTTTTTGAAATGTCGCCAGTTGGTGAAAAGTCACGGAATTGGGAAAGTACTGATTATACGCTTTGCGTACCTTGAAGGAAAATGATACTGGTAAAATGATTTTTTTGGTAGTTGCTCCAGAGCAGTGGTTTTTTTTTATTCATAGCCATCAGGTTTACCCTTTAGTCCCAGAGGGACTAAAGGGTAATTACAAAATAGTACCTCCCACCCCTCTGAGGTCAAAGCTCCAAGTGTTGGAAGCGCCTTATTACCTCCCTGAAACAACCCACCGTAAATACACCTGTTGCCCGTTTTCCCCACCAACCTGCAAAAGGTAGGCCCCTGCCACTTCGGGTGCCTGTAATTTTTGAAAAGACCGTCCACCCGAAACCTGAAATGTTTCTTTTTGCAGCAATCGGCCCGTTATGTCGTACAGTTCCAAAGCCATGTTTTGGTGTGAAATGGTTTTTATGGATAAAATGCCATATCCTTTTTGTGGCGCTGGATTGGGAAACAATGAAACCTCAAACCCTTGTCGTACCACTTGGCCTATACTAACCATGAAGCCTACCTCAAATTCAAATTCCTCGCTACAGCTAACTGCATCAGTAATGGTTAACGAATAATTGCCCGACACCAGGTCAACAATGGATTGGGTGGTATCACCATTGCTCCAGAGAAAGTTAAATGGTGGCGTGCCACCCACTATGGAATCCAAAAGGATAGCACCGTCGGGAGTAGATGCACTGGTAGCTGCTTTTACCGTATCCTGAATGGACATAGGCGTTGAAATTTCTTCCAAAACAAATTCACTGTTGACCTCACAGCCATTTGTGTCTGAAATATGAACTTCATACGTGCCCGGCGGTACATTTGTCAAAAAACTATCAACGGCCATGTTGCTCCACAAATAGGTGTAGGGTGGTGTGCCACCCATCGGTGTTGCGGAAAGGTCGCCCGTTTCATTGGGGCATACTTCGGATGGCGTAACTGAAATAGCTGCTTGGAGCAATGGAGGTTCTTCCAATAGGATGGATGCCGAGTCTTGACAACCATGATTGTCGGTGATGGTCAGGTAGTATTGGCCGCTTGAAAGGTTTCCAATGGAAGGGGAAGTCACCCCGGTATCCCACAAATAGGAATAGTCGGGCGAACCGCCTGTCACCAAAGCAGTGGCCGAACCGTTCATTTCACCAAAACAAAGGACTGGTGTAGTAGAAAAATCAATGCTAAAGGAGTCAGGTTCAAGGAGGCTAAATTCAATCTTCTTTATACATCCCAAGGCATCTACAACGGTGACCGAATGCTGTTCACTGCCAAGTCCGGTGCGTAAGGAGTCGGTCTGTCCGTTTTCCCATAAATATTCAAAGGGGGGCATGCCATTGAGCGGTAAGAGGGCAGCCGATCCGTTTGTGCCTCCGGGGCATTGGATTTCAGTAAGTAAAACAGAAACTGACAGGGGTTCTTCCACTGCGATATTTTGAGCAAAAACAATTTCACAGCCGTTGCTATCAGTGACTGTGGCCGAGTAGTCGCCCGGTGTGTTGACAGAGATGCTGTCAGTGCTTTCACCGTTCGACCATAAATAGGAAAGCTGCCCAGTTCCCCCGTCGGCATAGAGGGCAATGTGGCCTGGGTCGTTGTTGCAGGAGATGTGGTCAATAATTGGGGCAAGGGTCAGTTCTAGCGGGTCTTCCAAAATGAATGTTTCCATAGCTTCACAGCCGTCAGCGTCTGTGATGGAGACACTGTAATTGCCAGATGCCAAGCCGAGGAGGGTATCAGCCGTTTCGTCATTTGACCATAAAACACTGTATGGCAGGGTGGCCTGTGAAATTTCCAGACCAATACCCCCGGTTTCGCCAAAACAAGGGATTTCGTTGATAGAGGCGCTAAACGACACAGCAACTGGGATTTCCACAAAGATGGAATCCGTTTCAAAGCAGGCGGCATTTGTGGCTGTCACTGCATAAATGTCCGGTTGGCTAACTTGAGTAGAAGTACCCGCGCTGCCATTCGACCAAATGAAATCCAAATTTGCCCCGCCAACAGGTGTGGCTGTAAGGAGAACAGGTTCGTTGCATTCACCGAGAGTTGCTTCCAAAATGAAATTGGGCTTTGGCAAAACGGTGATGCGGATGGAGTCGCTGGCAAAGCAATTGCCCTCCCAGCCTGTAGCATGGTAAGTCAGGGTTGTTGCTGGCGTAGCTTCGATGGAAGGGCAGTCGCTGCAATTTAGCCCTTCAGTGGGCCACCACGTCACATTGGAAAAACCACTAACGGTAAGGTTGACTTTTTCACCTTCGCAAATTTCCAGGTCATCTCCAAGGTCAAAAGCCGCTGCTTGGTCGAGCGAAACGACGATGGTATCGGTATGTTTGAAACCGCAGATGTCCCAAGCATCCACCCAGTATTTTCCTATTTCCCAAGTGGTGAAAATTTGATCCACCGAGCCATCCTGCCATTGGTATTTCACAAAACCAGCGCCCGCGTCAAGGGTGTTGGTACTGCTGTTGCAGGTGACGATATCGGGTCCGAGGTCGAGGATCGGGCTTTGGTAAGGTATTTCAAATTGGGTCAGGTTGTTTTCATAATCACATTCGAAAACATTGGTATTTGGGAAATCTTCTGCAAGGTTGAAAGGCGTTGGCAGTGCGCCGCTGTCATTTACCAAAACAAAAATGGGCATGTTGTAAATGGCAGCTATTTTTAAGGAAAATGAAAAACAACTATCGATGGGCAGTGCAGCACTGGTCAGCGTTGTGCTGAGCAGCGTGGCTGCTGATGTCGTTGGGTTGTTTTGGTAAAATGAAACGGGCAGGCTGTCGGGCAATGCGCTACTGCCTTGGTTGCAGATAGTTAACCAGAGGGAGAGGCTGTCGGCGTCGCATTTTGAGCTGTCAATTTGAACGATGGCGTCAGGGACAGGAAAGTAGGGATCGAAGTTGTTGTCAAAAACCGGCCATTGGGTTCTGCTGGTGTTGAGAGGGCGGTGGCCGCTTCCAAGGTCTGGTAGTTCTAAATAGCTCGATTGCTGAAATTGTGGTATTGTTAAGTCGTCATTGACATTGACACCAAGGTAATTGAACTGGTTCCAGACGGCACGGGCGGGTGACCATGGAAGGCCGTCACTTTCAAACACCCAAAGACGCCCCCGGTTATCATTTCCGGAATACGTATCTGGCGGTGCGACACCGGCTGTCAGCAATTCTGCTTCCCCATCCCCATCAACGTCGGCGACAGTTGGGCATTCGTCCATAGTGCCTGACAAACAAGCGACCTTGACCCAATTCCGATCATTGTCAACTCCAGCAGGCAAAGGGAGAGATCCACCATACATCACCCGCAGGAAATTTTCATCCCGATAGGCTATTTCAGCAAACCCGTCGCCATTGAAATCAAAGCAGGAAGGCCCTGCACCCCCAGAAAGGTCTTGTGTGTTTACAGACCACCAATAGGGAGTAGCAGGCGAGGATTGTGCTTTTTGTAGATTGAAACAAGTAAGCTTGGAATTGGAAGGAAAAATGATTTCTGGAAAATCCTGTTGAAACCCCTCTGTCCTATCATCGAAAACATTTGCGATGGCTATTGTGACAAATTGTTTGTCGTTGATAGGATTCGGATCTGGGTTATTGAATTGGGCAATCAAGCCATTTTTATCCCAAATGTAAAAGCCCGGCAGGCCACTAGCGCCATGTTTTCCAGTGGTTATAATGTCGGGCAGGCCATCAAGGTTTACGTCGGCAATATGATTATAGCCATCTTGAAAAGGTCCAAGAGAGGATAGTTCATTCAGATTTCTGGCAGGTTTTATTTCAAACCAATCGCCATCCAACGGATCGAGGTCAACAGAGTAAATATAGGCACCGGCAATGAGTTCGAGGCCCTCACAATCCGGGTCGCCGTTACAATCTGCTACGGACAATATGTCGGCGGCGACAGGAGCAGTAAAGCCCGAATTTTTGAAACCACTGTGAAACCCACCCTTTCCCCTCAATTTTAAGTTCGGGGAAGATGGATTGGTCAGGTCGAATTGGTAAATGTGGTCGCCGCTATAAATTTCTGGGGTGCCGTCTTGGTCAAAATCTGCAAATGCCAAATGACCCGCAAACCATTCCGTCGGTGGGCCACCAGCAAAGAACGACATGGGCTGGCTGCTTCCCTGGCTGAAACCTGTATAAACATTGATAAACCCAAACCGGGTAGCTACTGCCAATTCTGGAATCCCATCCGAATTAACATCGGCGATGGCATGGGCAGAGGTGCGTTCTACAACCGGAGGTGAAATGGTCAACACATCCGGGTTGTCGGCATTAGAACCATCTCCTTGAAATATCAGTAACTTATTGACATAAAACCCAGATTGTGCGTTGGCAACCCCTTCCGTCACAATGATTTCGGGGATGTCGCCATTTTGTGGGTCAAGGTTCGCAACGAGTGGGGCGTTGTACACGCCCACCTGGTTTTCTGTGCTTTGCCAGGCGATCTTTGCCTTTATGGGAGAGGTGATAGGGCTATTGGCATTACAATCCTTCCCATTAAAGCATTCACAATCCTCATCAAAGCAATCCACATAGCCGTCTTCATCATCGTCGAAGAAGTTGTCACAGATTTCGGGGCAAACCAACTGGTCGTCACATATCGCACTCCGGGAGAGGTAAAGATCATTGGTTGTTGAAACAAAGGATGTGTCTGTTATTTCCAATTTATCCGCAATAGGTGTAAAGGCAAAATCCGCTATTTGCATATTTAAGTCCAAGGCAACCAAAGGTTCGTCCTCTTGCGTAATGCAGCTTATGGCAGGGCCTGTCAATGGGTCGTATGGTATGAGGAACATCTCATTGCCATTGTTGGGGTTGTTGCCAGTGGCATAAAACTGGCCATCGTTTTTCAGGACATTAAAATGCAGTGGGTCGCCATTTTCCCAATAATAGGTTTTGGCATGTTCCAACTCGCCATCCAAACTGAACGACAACCAAAAACTTTGTCCGCCTACTTGGCTATATGTGGCGATATATCCACTACCATCTGGTTTTAGGAAAACCTCATGCCCCCATACCCCTTGTGGCAAAGAAGTATTTTGCTCTATCAATTTAGACCATTCAATCTCCCCCTCTGCATCCGCTTTTATTATGAAAAAGTCTTTCCGGTCAGTCATATTTGGGATTTTTCCCCGCCCAACAACTATAAACCCATTATCAGGAGTAGCTGTTATGCCATATATTTCAAGAACATTATATGTCTGGTTTGTATATTTTTTCATGAAAACAATTTCCCCTTCGTGGGTCAATTTCATAACCGTCCCAATGCCTGCCATCCATTGATAAGTTCCATCCAAGCTTACATTGTTATCAATATTGATGATGCTGTTTTGAAGATCGTAAGCCTTGCCCCACAGTTCATTCCCATTTTTATCAAAAAGCGTAGCGTAGAACCTTTTGGCCATGGAATAAGTACGGTAAACCATGACATTGTCCCCAAAACCACGGGCTTCATAAAACGTTGAATAATCTATCTTTTTGGTCCAAAGTGAATTGCCATCGGCATCCAACCTAAACAAAGTAATGCTTTCGAAATTTTCATTTATAATTCTTCCAATGCATCCACCGTCCGCCATGGGCATGATATTCCGGTCATAATCCACCCCAAGGCCACCTCCAATTGTTGTTTCAATGGTTTTGCTCCATATAATCCCCCCATTCCTGGTGGCCTTTATGATGGTACCGGAAGTAGAAGGATGATAAACATTCAGATACTGATAACCATCAGGGCTGAATGCCTCATAGATCAGCTTGGTGGTCGAATCAGTATTGTTGAGTTGCCAATACAAGCCAGTGCTGGAATTGCAAGGGTTGGGGGTAAGTACTTCAATTATCAGGGTGCGGAAGCCACTGCAGAAAGCGTTGTATGCATCCAGCTGAATGGTATAAATACCGGGGCTGCTAAAAATATATGTCAGGTCGGTAGTACTGGAGACATTCACCCCATTGATCTGCCATTGGTAGGTATTGGCATTTTCAGATTGGTTGGTTGCGACAAAAAGCTCGCCCACTTCAATTTCCAATTTGTTGGCTGTAAAATCAGCCACCACTGGACAACTGACGTTGATATATAATTTCTTTTGTTCGATACAAAGGGGTGTACCATCGGTGGCGGTCAGCTCTATTTCGAATTGCCCAAGGTCATTAAAAGTAAAACTGGCATCTTGACTACTGGAAAAAACCACTCCATTGACCCGCCATTCATAATCGGTCGCCCCGGTGGCAAGGTTGGTAAAATTGACCGTTTCACCTGCCATTATATCGGTGGCCGAGGCTGTAAAATCCGCCACTATCGGGCCGGGGCAAGCATCATCGCAACCCTCCGATGCGAGCAAACTGCTACGAACCATTTCAATAGCATCGTACATCCGGTTGGCCTGTCCTTCGGTAAAAGCATGGTAACATTCAAAGGGAGAATAGTCCATGTAGTTTTCCGTCAAGTCCAGCACATCAGTGGTAAGCGGGTTGTTGTTAGAGGTATCATCGGCATCTGTATTGCAGGAGTTAAAACCACAGGCCGAAAAGGTCACTTGGTCAGGTGGGGTGTCGCAGACCCGGTCGCCGTTGGCCAGACAATCATCATTTTCGCAGCCACCCTGAAAGGTGTGGTAGAGGTTGAGGTAATGACCCATCTCATGGATAAGAACAGCATTGTTCTTTGGCGATGTTCCAAAATAACCTGCTTCACAAACAATCCCATCATAAGGTTTGCCATGCGCTGAGGCCAGATAGGCATAACCAATCACTCCAGGCCCAAAAAGACCCTTGATTTCATTTACTACCCACACATTGATGTAATCGTTTGGATTCCAACGGCTTAGGTCTTTTAGTGTTTGGTCGTCCAAGAACTTATTCATATTGGTCAGTGGCGAATTGGTGTGGGTAATGCCGTTGGTGGAATAGCCGTCGGGATTACGTTTGGCCAGACAGAATTGTATCTGCGTATCGTACCCAGCCCCCTGATCGGCATAATAACCTTCGTGGGCAAAGGCTTGATTCAATTGCTCTATGGCTTCGAATACCTGTGCATCGGGAATATCCCCAACCCCATTGTCATGGACAATGTGGACGACTACAGGGAGGGTGTATGGTAGCGAGGTTGATTTTTCAAAACCACTTATTTTGTTTTTTTGTAAAATGGCCTTTTCCAATAATTGTTGTTCTTCCAGTAGCGCAGGCCGGGATTGCATGGCTGCATCAGATGCGCACAGGAAAGCTGGTGGGTTTTGTCCAAACAAGAAATTTTGCAAGGCAAAGAAAACAAAGAAAGCGCTCAAAGAGCGTATAGTTTTTTTCATGACGAGGCGGTTTGGAAATTCAAACCTGACAGGCAATGGCACAAGGTAAGGAATTTTCAATAATCGTTTTTTACAATTATTAACCTCTTTTTTAAAAATACCTTTGTCTTTTTCGTTTCAAAAAAAGAGACATGAAATTCTTATCCCTTTTATTTATTTCCATTCTCGGTGCGGCGTTGCTTGGCTGTCAGAAAAAATCTGGTAAAGAAAATATGGATACAATTCCAAATAATGTAACGTCTTCAAAAATTGTTTTGAAACCGCATCCTGATGCGCCCATGGAAACAGAACAATTTGGCCAACTTGTGGGCAAATGGGAGTGCATCTCAAAAGACAAAACAACAAGAGATATGACCGATACTGTTTGGTACGAAAATAATGCCACGTGGGAATGGGGATACGTACTTGGCGGTCATGCCGTGCAAAATCATTGGTGGCAGGAAAATACAGCGCCTGATGCCAAGGTCAAAGATTTTTTTGCCACAGGTATATTTATTTTTAATCCGGATTCCAACCTTTGGGAAACCATCGTTATTGGTTCACGGGCGCATAAAATCCCCGGCAAATTTCAAGCGGAATATAATGATGGTAAAATAAATATGCACGATGGGACGGAGAAATGGTTGGTTACGTTTTATGATATGCAGAAAAATTCTTTTAATTGGAAATATGAAATACCAGCCGAAAATGGCGATTGGGTTTCGATCAGTGAAATAAATGCTGTTAGGGTTGTTGATGGAATATTGCCTAATTAAACACATGTTTTTTTTAAACACATAGCACCTATGTGTTTAAAAAAAAACATGTGTTTAATAAAAAGCAAAACATGATTAACTAATTATGGAGTTAAGAACTAAGTGCGAAAAATGCGAAATTCCTTTAAAACCAAATGATGCAGCATTCTTATGCAGTTACGAATGCACCTATTGTGAACCATGTACCAAAGAATTGAAAAATACCTGTCAGAACTGTCAAGGAAAATTGGAAAGCCGACAAGATAAAATAAAAGATTTAATAATTACAAGAAAAGCAGTTCTTGCCGACCTTGATGAGTTGAATAAACTATTTAACCAATATTTGATTTTTTATAGAAAAAAAATAAGGTTGGAAAAAAGCAGGCAATTTTTAATGAAAAGAATGGAAAATAAGGAATCAGAAATATTTGTGGCTGAATTTAATAAAAAACGACTTATTGGTTTTGAACAACTTTATCCCACCTTTTCTTCCCTTAATTTAAAAAGTTCATGGGTGTTGAACGATTTATTTATATACCCGGATTTTAGAGGTTTGGATATTTCCAAAAAATTAATTGACGTGGCAAAAAGCTTGTGCAGGGAAACAAACGCCGCTGGTTTGTTTCTTGAAACGGAGAAAAATAATGACATCGCCAATCGACTATATAAAAAGGAAAAATTTGGACTGGAAGATCATCATAATTTTTATTATTGGGCAAACCACGAAAAATAACTTCCTAAGTTTGACGATATTTGTTTAAAAAAAATCGATAAAATTTAACCTTTTTCCTTTACTCAAATAATATTTTACCCAGATAAATTGAACGGCCGTTTGCAAAAACATAAACCGTATAAAGCCCTTGGCCTAAAGAATTTCTTTGCAAAATAAATTCTTTTCCTATTACTTTTTCCGAAAGAACAACTCTGCCAATTATGTCAGCCACCGTAAATTCCCAGTTTTCTTGAAATTCTGGTTGTGTTTCTATTTTGATAAACGTATGGGCAGGGTTGGGGTACATTGAAAAAGTGGGATAATTCATTGATTGATTTTCAGATGTATGAACTGGCATGCAAAATCCATGATGGAATTTACTTAAGTTTACATGGTAATTTGCAGGTGCGTTTTCAACCAGCCCCCCTGCAATGAAGTGTTTTTCATCGGGGAAATTAACATATCCCCTAATCTCGGAAACAGAAGGAAATAGTTCATCACAAATAATTTCCCCTTGACTATTTATCCTTGCGAAATATCCTTGGTATTGGCTTGATACAGAGATTAAACCGCCGGCAATGATTTCTCTATTTTCAATTGGCATGACAGTAGAAAAAGATTCTATTATTTGATCCCCAAATGTTGATATCCAAATAGGTTGGCCAAGTGAATCAGTTTTTGCAACATAAAAGTTATTTTCATTGGCATACAAATCACTCGACACACCTGCAATTATTATTTCTCCATTATTTGTCTCAGCAATAGTTCTTAATTGTCCCGTTACGTTTCCATCTGGCCTGAATTCGCTTTCCCATATTGCATTTCCGTCTGCATCTACTTTAATTAAATAACTATATCCAATCCAAAATTCTGGCATTTTGTGACGGTAACATCCTGCGATGTAATTTCCATCTTTGGTTTTTATTAATTCAAATGGCCTGTCTTCTCTTATTGGTTCGCCAATTTCTTTTTCCCATAATAAGTCTCCTTCTGCGGTGATGCCCATTAAATAAATATCCATATCCAGATTGCCGGGATCAATTGTTCCATTAAATGGAGAGGTGTGCCCGGCCACGATAAATCCTCCGTTGTCTGTTTCCACAATTTTATTACCAATTTTGCTGTCCTCGCCTGTGTAAAATTTAATCCATAAAATATCGCCTGCTGATGTGGTTTTTATAACCAATAATTTTGCTGGTTCTCCCGAACTTATTGCTGCACCTGTTATAACCAAACCAGTATCGGAAGTGGAAACGACATCTAAACCCCATCCTTCTAAATCTCCAATATCCAAATTTTTATACCATAAAGTATTTCCATCTAAATCGGTTTTTGCAAGAAAAATATTTCCTGTGGCATTGTCTGATCCAGCCAGTACAATAGTGCTGTCAGGAGTCAATACCATCGCATTGGAACCCATTCTCGCCATACCGCCCATGTCATCTAATAATTGTTCCCATATTTGAGCCTGAACAAATAAAGGGGTCAAAATAAAAATTGCAAAAGCCGATAAAAAAGAAGAGGATGTTTTGTTTTTTTTCATAGCAATATATTTTATGACAAATATGGGAGGACATAAAATGGGAAAATTGTAAAAATCGCTTAATATACTTTTTTACATTTTTGAATTTCCTTTATGTCGGGTGGATGGTATAAATGCAGAAGTTTATTTTAAATGATAATTAGGTAGTCCAACGTGGAAATATTATTTCGGCATGTATTTTAAAATATCCCCAAGGAGGGAAATATACTTATGATACTTGAATCTTGGAACGTTTCAAAGTTGACCAATGACTGCGACAGTTGACTGACTACTTTTCAAGCCCAACTAAAACTAAGCAGGCATTTTTGGCAAATTTCAGACACACTTCTAACGTCACGGCTATTTTTGGCAACATATTCCCATCATTTATTAGTTTTGTCCAGATATGAAAGTTGTTGGTTGCTGGTTGTTAACTGTTACAGCAACCTACAACGAGCAACCAACGAATCCTACAACCAGACTTTAAAACCCATTTAAAATGAAACGACTCTCGACACTCCCATGTCTTGCATTCATCTTTTCCCTTATTTTCCCTTTTTCAAACAGTATAGCTCAACAAGCCAATTTCAATATATCACAACGTGGAATCGGCTTTTGCGCACAGAGCCATGTCCACAAAAGGGCTATGCGCCAGTCGCTTGATTTGCAGAAAAGACAAGCTGATATAGAGAAACGGGCCTATCAGTTTTTTCAAAAGCAAATGCATATTCAGGAAAAGACTTTAGCTGATTTCACCCTCCCCGTAGTGGTTCATATCATTCATAACAATGGAGCGGAGAATATCCCTGATGCAGTGGTGCTACAGGGCATCCAAGACCTGAATGATGCCTATGCCAATGTGGGTTACTACAATCCGGCTACAGGCGTGGATACTCGTATCCAGTTTTGCCTCGCCAAACGAGATCCAGATGGCAATGCCACCACGGGCATCAACCGAGTGCAGTCCACCTTGACCGACATGACCCTCGAAACCGACGATATCACGGTGAAAGACCTCAGCCGTTGGGATCCTCTTCATTATATCAATATCTGGTTGGTGAAGGAGATTTGTAGCAGTTCAGTAGGCTGTGGGGTGGCTGGCTATGCTTATTTCCCTTCCTCTCATGGTAGTCCGGAAGACGGTATTGTGATGGAAGCAGCGTTCTTTGGCAGTACCCCCGGCGGATCAGGTGTGCAGGTGCATGAAATGGGGCACTACCTTGGCCTTTACCATACCTTTCAGGGCGGCTGTACCAATAACGACTGCCTCGCCGACGGTGATCGGGTCTGTGATACGCCACCCGATCAAAGCACTGCTGCCGTTCCTTGCGGTGGTACAGCTAACTCTTGTTCAACCGATGCCAACAGTGGTTTTGCGACCGACCAAAACGACTTGTATGAAGACTACATGGACTACGGCGACTTCAATTGTTGGTCGGTGTTCACGCAGGGGCAGACTGATCGGATGCATTTCCACATAGAAAATGTGCGATTCAGCCTGCTGGAATCGCAAGGCTGCCAAGACCCTTGCACTTCAGCACTGACTTCCTCTTTTACCGCAAGTACAAATTTGCTGGACGTGGGCAGCACAGTGAATTTTATCAACAATTCAACAAATATGACAAGTGCGGAGTGGTCTGTGGGAGGTGTGCCTTTTGCCAACACCACCGATGCCAGCTACACTTTTAACCAAGAAGGTGTTTTTGAAATATGCCTCACCGTCGGCAACGTTGACCCAAATTGTTCGGATATGTTTTGCGAGGAAATAACGGTCACTTGTCCCGTCCAATCTGAGTTTTCGGCAGACATCTTCTACCCCAACCCCGGCGAGATGGTGAACTACACCAACAGCAGTCTCAACGCATCGCAATTCGATTGGACAATAAACGGCACATCCGTCGGCACTAGTCAAAACCTCACTTGGACATTTGCCGATGAAGGTATTTACGACGTGTGCCTGACGGCCAGTAATGGCCTTTGCGAAAGGGAGTTTTGCTTGCCCGTGTTCGTATCGCAAGGGGTGACGGACGGGTGTGAGCAGTCCACTTTCGTCAAGCTACTTGGAGGGGTCGGGACAGACGAGGAAGGCATGACCATCATTCCTTCCGGTGATGGGAACTTGTATTTAGGTGGTTTGGCCGATTCAAAAATGCTGCTTGTCAAAATGGACATTAGCGGCAACCCAATATGGCAACGCTTTTTCGATTTTACGCCAAATGATGAGATCGTTCAGCAATTGATGGTTGACTCCGATGGCAACCTTGTTGGCTGTGGTTTTGGCAGGGGTGGATCAACTGAAGTTCCGTTTGTTTTTAAATATGACCCTATGACCAATTCACTCCTCTGGGATAAGACCTACGACGATAGCTCCCGTGGCATGAGGATATTTGAACCAGCGCCCGGAAGCGATTACCTACTCCTAATGGAACTGAACGGCAACCCGCCTTCACCAGGGGGCGGCGAAGACCTGACCATCCAATCATTAGACCGCAATACAGGCGCGATGACCAGCTCTGCTTCGCAAAACTTTACCCTTGGATCGGCGGATTCCTATCTCTCGGGAGCTTTGCACAATGGACGGCTTTACACCAGTGGGCGGTACACCGTAGGGGCGAGTATTGGCAATTTCCGCTATGCCCTTTCTTGTTTCGACCTAAACGGAAACGAGGTTTGGTCAAAACTTTCCCATGTGCCAGTAAATTCTTCTGCACGGCTCTATGGGATTGACCTATTGATTGAAAATCAGGAAATTATATCCATCGGTGCAGGAGACGATAATGGAACAAGCATTACCACCACCAATTTTTTTCTACAGAAAAACGATCTGGACGGCAACCTGATCTGGACAAAAAAATACGAAATCCCCAGCATGGATAACGAATGGGCCGCAGAAGTGGTCAGCACGTTGGATGGCTTTATCATTATGGGCTTTGATTGGGCCCCTGTCGGCGATATTTTCGTGATCAAAACGGATAAAAACGGCGATCTGATGTGGGCTAAAAGCTACGGCGATATCGGCGATGAGGCCATTTATAATTGGTGTGATTCAAAACTGATAGCCGCAGGCAACTTCATTTATTTCACTGGGTTTTCGGACAGCTTTAACGGGAGCAAGGACGCCCTTTTGGTAAAAATGGACAGCGAAGGCAACCTCGAAGACGACTGCCTGATTGGGCAGGACATTGATGTGATTATTACCGATGTAGCCAATCCCTCCAACGAGGATGTTGACCTGACCGAATACCCGAACCCGCTTAATGAAATCACCATAAATGCCTCCCCTGAAATAGCCAACGTTCCATTCCAAGGCCTCGAAGGGTGTGAGTGCATACCTGAACAAGGGTGCGACACCACTTTCCTGAAAATATATGGCACCTTGCAGGACAATGAAGTTAGCCATGCTGTAGTTGCTGTGCCTGTTGCATTAGGCGGCGGCTTCCTCCTCGGAGGTGGGAAGGCCGATAGCGCTATGATTACCTTGGTTGATCCTGCTGGCGACATCATCTGGACCCGCTCCTTTGATGCTACCTTCGATGCAGAAGATTTTATTTGGGATGTCAAATTTGACAGCGACAATAATGTGATCGGTGTCGGCAACACTAAGAATGAGCCCCAGAACAACATCGAATGCTTTGCCTTTAAATACAACTTAGTGACCAATACCATGCTCTGGATCAACGAGTTGGATATTATCGATCCGGCTCATGAGAACTATTATTCCATTTTGGAAAAAACAGCTGGCGGCAATTACGTCGTGAGCGGCCAAACGAATGAGTTGGGCACAAGTACGACGGGCTGTAACGGCATCCTGATAGAACTGGACCGCAACTCCGGCGCCAACGTCTGGCAGTCCAATATGGACATTGGCAGTTGTGAAACGTTTTCCAAAATCATCACCGCAAATGGAAGCATCTATGCCACTGGCCGCTACAATTTCGATGGTGGTGGCACCGCACGCATGCGTCCTGGTATCACAAGGTTCGACTTCAGCGGCAATCAGATTTGGTCTCGGTTTTACCTCAAGGGGCCTTCCCCAGAAGTTGCTCGTTTGTATTCATGGGATATACTGGACGACAATGGCTTGGTGGTCTTTGGACATGGAGATGGGGACGGCACAGTTACCGATGTCAATGAGTTGTTTATTTTCAAAACCGATTATGATGGCAATATACTTTGGGCACGTCAATACGATATACCGGGATCTTTGTCGGAAAGGGCAAGACGCATGATCAACCTTCCAGATGGTTATCTCTGTCTTGGTCACCACGATACAGGCGACCGAGATGCCTATGTTTTTAAAATTGACAAACAAGGCAACCTGCAATGGTCGAAAAACTATGGGGATAGTAATGGCGACGAAGAAGCATGGGATATGCTATGGCAGGGAGGGCAAATTTATTTCACCGGAAAGACGACCTCACCTACAAGTGGCGCAAGCGAAGATATCTACTTGGCTAACATCAGTGCGGATGGCAGCACTACTGCTCAGGACAGTTGTAATCTCTTCACTGAAATTGACATGACACAGGACGATTGGCAAAACCCATATGACGGCCAACACGACCTGACAGACCTGAACCAAAACTGGAATCAATTCCTTAGCACTGCCACGATGGGTGAAACAGCCGTACAAACAACCATCGAGTGCTTTATTCCCTGCCTTGACTCTTGCGACCTTGTGCCAGAAGCTGTTTTTGAAAATGCAGCGGCCGTGTGCAATGGGGTTGACCTGACCGTCAGGCTGGAAATATGCAACACTGGCAATTTTGACTTGCCTGCTGGCACACCTGTTACCATCTATGACAGTGACCCAACGGCTGGGGCTGCAACAGCTATCGCCACTTTGCCGCTGCCCGATGCGGTAGAAGATATGGACTGTGATACTTTAGACCTCGCTATACCTGGACTGCCCAATATCACTTATTTTATTTTGATAAATGACGATGGGACAACTGCCACACCGATCGACTTAACCATCTTTGAAGGCCTAGAGATGGAGTGCGATTACACCAATAATATTGGTAGTTTTCGCTATGATTACACCGCTCCTACCCTTGATCTTGGGCCCGATACGAGCATGTGCCAGTTCGGCGTAGTTGACCTAGATGCTGGCTTTGGCTTCATCTCTTACAATTGGCAGGATGGCAGCACCGAGCGCACATTGACGGCCTGGAACCCTGGAACCTATTCGGTAACGGTCGTGGATGAATGTGGCGGTGAGCAAATGGACAGCATTACCATTTCCATTGATCCCACGACCGTGCTTGACCTCGGCGACGATGTGGAGGTTTGCCAGGGCGGTAGCCATACATTCGATGTGACTGGGTTCACGGTTTATGAGTGGTTGCCTACCGACTACCTTGATTGTTTTGATTGCCCTAATCCGACTACAACACCTCAGGCCGACATCACCTATACTTTGGTTGCTACCAATGCCGATGGCTGCATCAGTGTGGATTCAGTGATGGTTAATGTATTGCCAGGTTTCAACGTGATGGATTCTATTGAAATATGCGAAGGTGATACTGTGGTTGTTTTTGGAAATCCAGTTGATACGGCGGGTGTTTTTACGGAGACCTTTACCTCCACAGGTGGTTGTGATTCGATCCATACCATTGTGGTCACTTTACTTCCAGCTATTCATGTTATTGCTGATGCAGTGATCTGCGAAGGGGATACTGTTGAGGTATTTGGTATGCCCGTTTTTGAAGCTGGAGAGTTTACCCAAACTTTCACCGGTCAGAATGGCTGCGATTCTATTTTTACAATCAGTGTGGGTGTTTTGGAAAATGTGTTTACCGAAGAGACTATTTCGATTTGTTTTGGGGAAACAGTGGATATCTTCGGAGTGCCAACCAGTATGGCTGGGGTATATGAAATGACTTTTACTGGCTTAAATACCTGTGACTCTACGCATACCATCACTTTGGAAATAAATGACGAATTTTTTATTGATTTCCAAAAGACAGACGTGAACTGCTTTGGCGGTATGGATGGTAGTCTGACGGCAATGGCTTCTGGGGGCAGTAGCGGATTTTCTTTTGTTTGGGAAGATGGTAGTACCAATCCTGTCCGAGACAGTCTGGCTGCTGGCAGCTACTCCTGTACAGTGACCGATAGCACTGGGTGTACGGCGGAAGCATCCATTGAAATTGATGAACCTTCTGCCATTGATTTAATGGTTGGCAGTGTGACCATTTCATGTTCTGATTTAGGGAATGCAGCCGCCGTGGTCATGGGGGGAACTGGCAGCTTTGGCTATCTGTGGAGCAATGGCGAAACGACAATGGGCATTATGGGTGTTCCGGCCGGCATCTATTCTGTAACAGTTACTGACGAAAATGGCTGTACAGCTGTTGATTCTGTTGATGTAATAACTGAACCCACACCTTCTGTCAGTATTATTATTGATCAATCCATTTCTGAAAGCGACCCAAACAGCGGCCAACTTACTGCCAATGTTTCCGGCGGCACAGCACCATTTACTTACAACTGGAACAATGGTGAAACAACTGCCACCATTCATAGCCTGCCATCAGGAAATTATACGGTAACAGTGACTGATGACAATGGCTGTACTGCTACCAGTTCTGTACAACTTTTCCTCGCTGCTTGCACTGGCGGTAAAATATGGAACGACCTCGACCGAAATGGTTGCCAAGATGGCGGCGAATTGGGCATCGCAGGTGTTGTACTCACTTTGAGTGGGACAGATATTTTTGGAAATGCCGTGACTGGCAACGCCACATCTGCCATCAATGGTGAATACATTTTTGAAAACTTGCCTCCCGGCGACTACCAAGTCCACATTAACGTGCCGACGGACTATACTTTGACAACTCCAGATGCATGCAGCGACGACTTCACGGATAGCGACTTCAACAGCAATGGTGATAGTTATGTGGTCGAATTGACAGAAGGCCATTGTTGTCTCATTGTAGATGGTGGCCTTTACGAATCCTGCCTCAATGTGACCGACCCCGGTACTATCTGCTGCGATCAAGTACTCTGCGGCCCTGGTAACGACCCCGATCCGATAACTACTGCCTCGCCAGCAACAGGTGCGAATTCGATCATGTACATGTGGATCTACTCACATGAACCAGGCTCTGCGTCACTCGGCAATGCCACCTGGCATATGGTCACCGATATATTTGGAAACCCTGTGATGACTGCCAGTTACGATCCCGGCCCACTTTCCCAGACGACTTATTTCGCCCGCTGTGTGAAATCGGCTACCTGCAATACGTGGCTGGAAACCAATGTGGTCGAGATAAAAGTAGAAGACGACGCTGTTGCCCTGATAGATGAGCCAGGTGCTATCTGTGTAGGTGATGAGATCACTTTTACGGCTGCACCAAATGGGCCAAACGCTACCTATTACTGGCACTTTGGGCCCTATGCCACGCCATCATCATCTTCCGCTCAATCGCCAACAGTAGTATGGTCGCAACCGGGCTACATATCCATTTCGCTTACGGTGACAGACAACAATTGCGTTTCCAAAGATGTGCAGTTGATTGCTGTTTCTGATAATCCAACCTACTGTGGCACGTCAATCATTTCACCTGATAATAATCAAGGCTTCGGCATGCAGATGTCCGACTTCTCAGGCCGCATTGATGTCTTCCCCAACCCGGTTGGTGACATCTTGAATGTCAGTTGGGAAAATGAGCTGGAAATGGAAACTACTATCGAAATTATTAGCATCACCGGGCAACAGCTGCGCCGATTGCGACTGCCAGCGAATACCCACTCCACCAAGTTGGATGTTTCGGATTTAGAGGCTGGGGTTTATTTGTTGAAATTGCGGACGGGTGATGGAGAGGTTTCTGTGGTGCGGCTAGTGAAACGGTGATAATGGTTTCAGGCTTATCATTTTTCAAAAAGATGACAAATGTTGAATTAACGAGAGGCGCCTCAGGCAAACGTCAGAGGCGTCTTTTTTATACGGTGATATTACTCATTATCAAGTTATAGATCGCAAAAAGTCGTTTTACCCATTATTGATCCTCCGATAAAGCACCGCTAAAGAAGAAACCAACATATCGGGGTGCGACAAAATATTATAGTGGTTTTGGCCAAACATTTCTGGTAGGTAGTACCGGGCGATGGATTCTATCGCAATGGCATAGGTGTTTATATGGCGCTCATGCATTTCCCGAAGGGCTTGTTTTACGTCGGAGATGCCATATCGGCCTTCATATTTGTCATAATCATTGGGCTTTCCATCTGATAGTAGGATGACCCATTTTTGCGTAGCAGGGTGCTTTTCAATTAAGGTTTTGCTATGGCGGAGCGCGGGGCCAATGCGAGTGTACCCTTGTGGCTCGACTGATCCAAGTTTTTGTTTTCCCCTAGTCCAATTTTCACTAAAATTTTTGACCGAATGATAGACGCAGTGGTTTCTTGTTTTCGAGAAAAAACCACCTATGGCAAACTCGACGCCATACTCGTTTAGCACTTCCCCGAAGAGAGTCACTGCCTTTTTTTCAACATCGAGTACTCTATTGCCGCCTGCGTAACTATCAGTGGAAAGGCTTAAGTCAAGCAGAAAGAGAATGGCCAAATCGGGGTCTTTTTTTCTTTTAGAGAAATAGATATTTTCGGAAGGGGTATGGCCGGATTTAAGGGCAGCAAACCAGTCCACTACCGCATCCATGTCAATGCTTTCGCCATCGGGCAGTTTCTTGACCATTTGCCTTTCCTGATGGATTTGGGCAAATTTCCGGCGCAGGGCATGAAGGGTTTTGGTGTTCTCACTCAGGCATTTTTGGGCATAGGTCAAGTCGCCACCTACGGCATTTTTTAAATAAACCTTACAAAAATCGAGTTTGTATCTTTTTTGCGAGTAGTCCCATTCTTTATAAGTGAGGCAAATGCCATCTTCCTCAATATCAGCACTTTCGGCGATTTTCACCAAGTCCCTGAACTCTGCCTGATATACTGACTTGGTTTGTTCGTCTGTTCGTACAAGCAGCTTGAGGTTAAGTTCATTCAGCGCCTCGCTGTGTTCTTCCAAATCGTCATCGCCATCAAAGCCCCGCCACACCCCGCTGAATTCGTCGGCGGTTTCCACTTTCTCAAAATTGTGGGTCAACATGAAATCTTCCTGAGCTTTTTTGTCCACTGCGATGACCTCTACTTCCTCCACGGGTTTCGATTTCATTTCAGTAGTAGATTGACCGTTTTGTCGAGGGCGGGTTTCATCATTTGGGTTAGTGCTTGAAGTATCCTCAAAAACATCTTGGCTCACCATATATTTTCCGTACAGCCAGAATATGGGGATTTTGTCTTTGCCGAAATGCGATTTTATATCTTCATGAAACTTAGCAATGGAAGGATATTCTTCTGCCATTTTTTGCAAAACAATAGGGGCAGTAGAAGCAGCTTTTACTCTTGAATCTTCTGTAGAGTGGGCGACTTCCTTCTGGTTCCAGTTCATTTTTTCTTCACATTGGATGCTCAAATAAACCGTTCTAAACAGGTACAATTTTATGTTCTCTTCTATCGATGGCAATAGGTGCAGGTTTGCTGGCAGGTAAAAGGTTTCCTCTTTCCAGCCCCCTTCTTGTTCGGCAGGTCGGATATCAATGGCTTTTCCAGTTAAGGCTCTGGCTACCAAGGTGAGACGAGGACTGATGCCTTCTAAAAGGACAGTTCGGGAAAGCGCCTCCTTCGAGTTTTTGCCCTTCCATTTTTCATATTGGTTGATTACTTTTTTGAAAAGGATTTGATCCCATTCCATGGTGATTCAAATTGGGAAATTGGGAAATTTGGGAATTCCAAAAGCCTTAAAATTAGTAGATAATGCGAATCAGGGGTTGAAAATTAAAAACCATTGATTTTCAAGGATTTAAATCATAGTGATTTTCAAAATCACCATGATTTCATGCTCCAATCAACTGAAAACCAGTCAACTAATTCACCCTCTGATTCGCATAGATAATAAATTTCTCAATTCCCCGATTTCCCAGTTTCAGTTTATCTATATCATCATATCCCCCAAATCTTTCAGTGCAACCAATACCTCTTCATCGTCCGATAAAGGCTGTATCATTCCCACTTCTACTGACAATCTTTTTGGCAGGCCAGATTTTATCAACTTCGCGGCGTCAACGATCAGCCTTGTGGAAACGGTTTCCATCAGCCCCAGTTCGTTCAGGTTCCTGATTTTATTAGCAATTTTTACCAATCTTTTCGAGTTGGTTGGGTCGATGCCTGTTTCGTTTTCCACTATTTCCCGTTCCAGTTTTTCGTCGGGATAATTGAACGCTAAGGAGACGAAGCGCTGACGAGTGGAAGGTTTCAATTCTTTGAATCCCCGCTGGTATCCAGGGTTGTATGAAGCCACAAGCATGAACGAATCAGCGGCTTTGACCTCTTCAGGCAATTTGTCCAAAAAAAGGTATCGGCGGTGATCGGTCAGTGAGTGAATGGCAACAATCACATCAGGTCGTGCTTCCGCTATTTCATCCAAATAAATAATGGAGCCGTTGCGGACAGCCGTAGTCAGTGGGCCATCTTGCCATTGTGTTTCCATGCCCTTGAGGATAAACCGTCCGGTGAGGTCGGTGGCAGATGTTTCTTCATGACAGGCGACAGTAATGAGCGGTATACCAAGCCGATGTGCCATGTGTTCCACGAAGCGGGTCTTTCCGGTACCGGTTGGGCCCTTCAGCAATACTGAGAGTTTGTTGTTATAACAATGGGTAAAGACTTCGACTTCTTTACCCATTGCCTTGTAATATGGTTGTTGTTGGATTTGCATTAGATATATTGAAATTGGGAAATTAGAAAATTGAGAAATTGCAAAGGCATGAAATTCAGGGCATAATAATTTCTCAATATCTTTAATTTCTAATTTCCCAATTGTTCATTTATGCCAATTCTAAAGCCTCGTCAGTTGGTTTTCCATATTTGAAAAAATTGACGATGAACATGACTACCCCGACTGTGAAGAGCGCTGCTGCTCCAATGAGTACAAGGAAGTGTACCTCCATTGCCTGTTGGGCATCAATGAAATCCATCCCCACTTTTCTTTCCAAATACACCTGCGTGACACCTGCTGCAGCAAAAGCTGTTACCATGCCAACCATGCCAATGTTGGAGAGCCAAAAGGCATAATTTGCCCCTTCTTTGGTGTACATTTTCCTGCCAGTCATGAGTGGCATTGAGTAAGAAATAATGGCCAGTACCAACATTCCATATGCTCCCCAGAAAGCCATATGACCGTGCATGGCGGTAACGAAAGTTCCATGCGTCCAAAGGTTGACGGCTGGCAAGGTATGCGCTACACCCAGCAGGCCGGCTCCCACAAAGGAGATTATGGCCGTGCCAAGTGTCCAGTGTAAGGCAACCTTGTTTGGGTGGCGCTTTTCGCCCTTGCGGTACATGGCAATGGCAAAGAGGGCCATGCCAAGAAATGCGAGCGGTTCCATAGCTGAAAAAATACCACCGATCAACAGCCAATATTTAGGTGTTCCAATGTAGTAGTAGTGGTGGCCGGTGCCGAGAATGCCTGAAATAAAGGTCAAACCCACAATGACATAGAGCCATTTTTCAATAACCTCTCTGTCAACCCCCGTTATTTTGATGAGCAAGTAAGCGAGGATACCTCCCATGATAAGTTCCCACACACCTTCCACCCAAAGGTGAACCACCCACCAGCGGAAGAAGGAATCCATGGTCTGACTATCAAACCAAATCATACCAGGCAAGTATAGTAGGGCAGCAAACAATAAACCCATAGAAAGCACCAATGAAGTAGTGGTCTGTTTTTTCCCTTTGAAAAGGGTCATCAAAAGAATGTAGAGGAAAAGAAGCACATTGATAACTACCAGATAATCCAATGGGCGGGGAATTTCGAGAAATTTCCTTCCTTCCCACCAGTTGAGGTGAAATCCTATGACTGCTACAACTCCCACCAGGGCAAGGCTCCAGAACTGCAATTTTGCCAGCGGCACTGAAATCAGTTCATGATCTGCTTCGTCGGGAATGATGTAATAGGCTGCTCCCATAAACCCACTGAGTATCCACACCACAAGTAAGTTCTTATGGGTAGCTGTGGCCGCATTAAAAGGTATAATATCGTGCAGCCCATCGTAGCCCAGGTGGGCAAAGGCCATGACAAAGCCATAGGCAATTTGCAAAATGAGCAGTATAACGCTGAGTGCAAAAAACCAATAAGCAACTTGTTGAGATTTATATTTCATCTTGAATTGATTTTAAATTAAAAAGGGAAGTCTTAAACCTGAAAGGGTTAGAAAAAACCAATAGGTTATTGCTTGTTAGGGACTTTTTCCTGTAAATCAGGCTCGGGCGGAAAGCCATTGAGGTCAACTTCGCCGACCCATTTCAGAAAAGCGATTACGTCTTCCGCCTCTTGGTCGGACATGCCGTAGGCCACCATTTTTCTCCCTCGGGGCTGCCAGGGTTCTGTTACCGTAAGCACTACTTTGCAATAGTCCTCTCCTTTTCGTTCGATCACTTTCGTTAGCTCAGGAGCATAGTAGGCGCCTTCTCCCATGATGGTATGGCAGCCCATGCAGTTGTTTTTATCAAATATCTCCTTGCCCCGGATGACAGATTCGGTGAGATTCTCTGCGTTGGTTTGTTTGGGCACCTCCCTGGCGAGGGTATGCCACGTAAGCCCTAAAAAGATCAGAAAACTGATAACTGTACCGGCAAAAAAGAAGGTTCTTGCTTGATTTTTCGTTAGCATAGTTTGATGTGTTTGGTGAGATAATACTTGTTTAAGAAAAAAAGACCTTTTTGTCTTTTTTTGCAAAGAGAATGACTGGGCATGGTCTTTTTGATGACGATAGTCACTTCTAATAGTGATTTTTGTCACAAAAAAAGCAAGGGGTTTGAAACCCTTGCCTTTAAATTTTTTCAGTATGTTTTTGTAGCGTTTAGAAAAAATTTGGACGCTACGCCGCCTTTCAGATAGTACTTTGAGTTTTTTGGATTGCTAAACCATGTTGTAGGTTTTAACCTAATCTTCCCATACTTTCATAAACCGCCCATAAGCTGGATGCCCTTCTCCATGACCAACCACATTGTAAGTCCCTGACCGCCAATCGCTCACGTTCAGTTCCACTTCGTTGTGGCCTGGTTTCAGTTCCACTTCCATGAAGTGGACAGAACGGCCAGTAATGTCATAAAATTCAAGAGACGTGATCTGCTGGGTTTGGGAATATATTTCCAGCGTGATCCAATGCTGTGCAGGGTTTGGGTAAATGCGATCGAAAGAAAGCCGTTGGCGACGCAGATTTGTTTGGAGGGAAGTACCGCCTCCACCATTAATGTCATTAAGTACGATGGCGGCTTCATCATCCTCATTCACGGAAGGGGGTGTACCGTTGTCGGGAGTGCTGTCTGCGTCGGCCTCGTTTTGGTCAATGACTTGGGCATAAGGGATCAGGGTATTACCCGTCAATAAAAAATAACTCACTGTAATGCTGGCTGATTCGCCTGCCCCGAGGTTTCCGACTGTCCATTGCTCATTTCCAAAAGCATTGAAACCACCCTGTGTGGCCGACCATTCGTTGCCACCTGTATAAACTGTGCTGTTTGGCCTTGGAAATTCTACAACGATTCCGGTGGCCATCTGAGAACCTTCGTTGGAGATAGCCAACGTAACCTCGTTGCTGGAATATATAGCAGGATTGGAGTTTGTGGTGGACATGGCGAGAGATAGGTCAACTCCATTAGAAGGCAGGCAATTGTTCAGTATATCGGACGGGCTGTTGCAGAGTCCTGCGTTGCTTTCGATGGTGATTAGGCCACCAACGCCATTGTTGTTCAAAAGATCATAAAAGATACAGCAATCGGCTAGCAATGGATTAAAGCTGACAAAAAAGAAAAGGTCAACATTGGTCAAAGCGCTCATTGCATTTACATCTTGGAGTACATCGTTAAAGCCCAAATGAAATATATTGAGGGTAGTTATATTGTTCAACCCATTCAGATTTTGCAGGGCATTACAATTCGTAATAGCCAGATCAGAGCCAATACTGGTCAAATTGCTCAAACCCTGAATATTTGTCAGTGATGTATTGCCATTTAAGATGAGTTGCCCCTCTCTAATGATGGTCAAATTCGAAAAGCCGTTGAGGTTTTGCAAATCCGTATTAGAGTCCAAGATAATGCTGTTTTTCACAGCCGTTATTCCTATCAGGCCTTCAATGAGTGATAAGGACGGATTTTGAAAAATGACAATGTCATTCAGTTCACCACTAAGTCCGGAAAGTGCATAAATGCTGTTCAGGTTTTCGCAGCCACCAATGTACAAGGCACTACAGGCCGTCAGGTTTTCCAAGCCATGCAAATTGAATAACTGGTCATTGTTTTCCAAAATAATATCGCCCGTTATTTCTGTTAAACTGAGCAAAGGGCTTAGGTCGTTGATGTCTGATGATGCGCCTGTCGATCCGAAAGGAGAACGGATGATTAGGTTACCATCAATGACCGCACAATTTTGGAAATTGTTCACCTCAACTTGGGACTCAAGTATCACATCCCCACTACAGTCCATTAACGAATCAATGACTGAGAAACTCTGGAAGACAATGTTGTTCCCCTCGTCGCTTTCTATAATCTCTTCATCAGCGTCCGCCTTTACGATCAAATAATAATCTCCATTTAGAAGATTTCCTGATAGGGCTGTTTCACCTAGAATATCCGTCACCGTAAACCCTGGCGTAAAGCTGCTGAAAAAGGGCAATTGCCCCTGAATATCATCAGGGGAAATGGAGTTATCGGTTGACAACCAGTATTTTATGGAATAATTGCTGCTTATTGCAGCGTTACCTTGATTGGTTAGATCGACTGCGAAATCCAAGATGCCCCCAGCTTGCAACTGCGAATTTTGCAAGTCTAAATTAAAAATGCGGAAATCTGGCAGTGGCCCGGGCGGGAGGTCAGAAGAAGTTGCCTCATCGTCTTCATTAACAGAAGGCGGCGTTCCGTTATCGGGGGTGCTGTCGATATCAGGTTCATTGGCAGCGGTCACTTGTGCATAAACTGTTGGCAGGTCATTTTGCAATAAAAAATAATTGACTGTAAGGGTCGCCGATTCATTTGCGCCTAATGAGGGGAGGCTCCATTCTTCGCCACCAAAAGGATTGAAACTTCCTGCAGAAACGGTGTATTCATTGCCTCCCGTGTAAACTACTCCCAATGGTTTTGGGAAATGGATTTTGATACCTGTTGCTGCTATGGCGCCTGTATTGGTCAATGTCAGCGTGATTGGGTAACTGGAATAGATGGGTGCCGTTGAGGGACTGGCGAGGCTTAGTTCAAGGTCAATTTCACCTTCACCTACAGGTTCGCAAGCGGTCAGGATTTCCACTTCGCTATTGCAATTCGGCAAGTTGTTTTGAATAATAATTTGCCCCGTTACTCCTCCATCGTTCAGCAACGGATATACCCCACAGCAAATAGCCAAATTCGGGTTGTCCTGTATGGTCAATGAACCTATGATATGCTGGAGGGTATTCAATGACGTCAGGTCGGTGATGTCATTACCCTGTATAGCGAGGTTTCCGTTAATGGTTGAGCAGTTCTGGAAAGCATCTACTTCGGCTTGAGAGTTTAAAACAATATTGCCCTGGCATATATTCGGGTCTATTATTTCAAAAGCCGCCGCCACCATATTATTCCCCTCATCAAGTTCATCCACCGCTTCCAACTGGTCTGCATTTAAAATCAAAAAATATGGGCCAGGAGTCAGTGAGGCTGGCGTGGTAAAGTAGAAGTCATAATTGTTCGTTCCAACATCATAGAAGGGAAATGATACGACAGGCATGGCTACATCATCTGCACTCAACTGATCGTCTTGGGAAACAAAAACACCTATCCCCCAAGAAAAAGCTGTGGCAGATCCAATATTACTAACGTCAACCGTATAGAGCATATTGGTGCCAGCGTTGACCTGTGCTGTTGGCTGCAAATTGGATAAAGTAAGGTCGGGCTTTGGGGGAGGTGGAGCCGTGTTGGTATTCGCTTCATCGTCCTCATTTACCGAAGGTGGTGTGCCGTTATTAGGTGTGCTGTCCAAGTCAGTTTCACTGGCAGCTATGACCTGGCCATAAGTGCCCGGCACAGTTGCGGCCAACAAAAAATAATGCAGGTTCAGTTGGGCCGTCGCACCCGGTGTCAGGTCGCCTACATTCCATTCTTCGCTTCCATATAGGTCGAATGTTCCCTGCGATGTGGTTGGGTCATTACCGCCTACATAGACCACTCCATTGGGCTCAGGCACATGGACTTTCACGCCTGTGGCCAAAGTACTACCGTTGTTTGTAATCCTCGCTGTCACCGTATAATTGGTATATTGATCGGGATCGGAAATATTTTGCAACAGGGTCAATTCAAGGTCAATGTTTTGACCAGTAAGCAAGGAAGGGGTGTACCCATTTAGGAAAGCGTTTATCAAGAGAAACGCATATACGATAAATCGTTGTTTCATAGATCTACAGTGTTTGTTAGTTGTTTTTGGACAACTTGATTTCTCAAATACCAACTTGATAAGGAAAAATACTTGGAGTGAAGACTAAATTTGGAGGGAGATACAAAGGTAAGGAAAGTCCGTTTATTGGAAGAATGTTTTTAGAAAAAACAAAAACGAGGCTGTCTCAAAAAACCCGTTCGGGCATCAATTTGCTAAATCTCAAAGATTTAGTAAATTTGAAATCAGTGACTTATAGATTCACTAAATTTTTAAAATTTAACAAGTCGGAACTTTTGAGACAGCCTCATAATGTTCTAATTCAGTTTAGCATTGTTCGAAAATTAAATTTGACAACAGAATTTAATTTATGCGTGTATCATTAGTAAAAAACCACCTTGTCAATTCCAGTCAATTCCCCATTTTCATTTAGCAAAGACACAAAATAAATCCCTTCAGCTAATCCATTTCTTTCAAGTAAATAAGGGGTTTTTGAATCACTGATGTTTTCTGAAAAAACCAAACGACCATGTAGGTCATAAAGGTGTATGGAAGCAGCCCCTTCATATTCGATCAAAGTAGCATGTCGGGCAGGATTTGGAGAAATGCGGATGGTATTTTCGTCTTGAAATACTTGCGCTGTGCCGACTACTTCGAGGAAGTCATCACCGAGTTGGTGGTGCGTCATGTTGGTAATGACTGGCTCATTGAAATCGAAATAAATGGCCGCGCTGTTGAAAAAATCAGTACCCAATGGCAAATCGGGTTTATGGGAAATGCGGAAGCTGACAAAGCCGTGGGAGGCTGGCTCATTACTGTTGCTGTCTGGCAATTCAATGTTGTTGAAAGTGAAGGTGATTTCACCATTTCCAGCCAAACTCCAATCAAGAGGATGAGATGCTGCTCCGACCCGTAGAGAGCTGATATTGAAAAACGGAGAGAGCGTATCTTTTATGAATACATTGTGGGCAGGGGCTGTTCCCGTGTTTTGGAATCGGATAAGGTATTCGATGTCGGTCATAGGCCGAATGAGGTGGTCTTCACCGAAGCCAAGGGGAAACCCCTGCTTGTCGTTGGGGTCGTATGCACCTGAGTTCACTGCACATTCCGTATCCCGGGCACCAAAAGCATCACCTGCGGAGTATTGATGAATAAACACAAGGGAAGAATCTCCTGACCCATTGCAACCGACCTCCCAAGCTGATACTGGGCCGGGAAAAGGATGGCCAGGCTCTTGTTCTGATTCTATGCGATAGTAATTTCCAGCAGAAGGATAAGTGAACATGATATCCTCATTGGGGTCATAGTCTTCCGTTCCATTTAAGAGAACAACATCATCTTCTACCACGATGAAATCGAGCGGCTGTGATGCGGCAGGGCCAACATTTTGTAATTTCAGTACTACCGTTGAATCCTCACAATAGGCATCTGCTTCGATTTCGGCACCTGACCAGTTCGATGGCATAACACATAGCGAGTCAGGCCAAGCAGTAGCTGTAATACAATGTGTTTCACCCAATTGAGTGTTGTTGCAATCGACTAAGACAGGGGTGGATATGGTTTGGCATTCATTGATATCTAATCCTGGTAGCGTAAGGGAATAAAGCCCTATTGAATCGGGGTCCGCTTGCCAGTTCAATATGGTATCCGTTAAAGTCAGGACAGGTTCCAATTGGACGAACAGCACCACACTATCCGCCACATCTGTTCCGTGATTGCAGTATTGGATGTAAATGTTCCTCTCAAAACACCGTTCCAATTCAGGGATGGTAAGGTCCACTGTAATGAACGGGCATTCCTCGATAGCAGGAATTGAAAAATCAACGAAAGTGGTGTCTCCATTTTGAGGGAGATCAACAGCTGTTGAACAGGTATCCCAGAGGAATGGCAAATGAGGTATAGCAGTCACTTGATAGGCTCCTGTGTCCACAAACATTTGGTAATCACCCATAAGGGTATCGGTTTTGGTGTACCAGATTTCACCACCCAGTGCTTCAATGAAGATGTCTGTCATGGGCAGCAAAGGGTCGATGGTCGTGCAATCATCGTCAGCGCTCATGGAGGCATTGCCGAAAATATATGCCCCATCGAATGTTGATGTAGAGGTTTTAATGAGCCTTAGGTCAACTGCGTTGTTGTTCCACAAGGATGCATATAAATATCCGCCCTCATCCATCGACAAGCGTTGAGCCCGGTACGAATCGTTATCGGTAAACTTTGGTATCCAAGGTAGAATAGTCCAGTTTTCCCCTTTGTTGTTTGATCGGAACATCCCGCCATATAAAATGTCTTGATTGGCAGCGTAAACGAACAAGTCTCCATTGGCATTAATGGCCACATCCGAGAGGTTTAGTCCAGGAGTGATGTCAATCCAGGTCGCACCATTATCGTCTGACCGATAGAGTTGTGAATAGTTATGGATGTAAATAGATCCAGTTGGGTCAATGTCCATAAAATAGATTTGCTCAGGAATAGGGGAATTTACAATCTGCCACGTTTTTCCATCATCATCAGAAACATGCAATGCCCGGAAAATTGGTCCGTTTGACACTATGCCGAACAACTGTCCCGATGGATGCCTGACCAATCCATCCACTCGAAGGCCTGATAGGATTTCCCAAGTATTTCCTTTGTCATTTGTACTGAAAAGCCCGGTATGGTTGATAAATAGATAAACCATGTTCGTTGGAGGGTCGGGCCAAAGGCCAACCCAGCTGTCGATAACTGCCCCCGGAGGTGTAATTTCTGTAAAATTATCTCCACCATCTTCTGAAATCAAAATTTGGTTTTCCTGTACGGTATAGAGGTTTCCTTCATTGTCAGAGGCAAATCTTCCTTGGTTCACACCAAAGAAGGATTGGCCATTGTGGGTGACCTCTGCCCAATTCTGTCCATCGTCCAAGCTTTTGAAAAGGCCAGTAACATTGGACGCCCACAATGTCCTTGGGTTGGATGTTAAGCCCAATTGAAGAATCACTGAATGGTACATGCCATCGTAAGAGGGAAACCAGGTAAGCCCATCATCGGTAGAAGCGTGCAAAGAACCATTCCCGAGGCTTATGAGTTTGTCCCCGCCCATATGGGGAATGTTAATTATTAGGAGTTTGGAATCTACATCTGACTGGTATATATCCCAAGTTACGCCTTCATCATGACTCACATAAATGTTTTTTCCCAGTGAGATGAAAATATCACCATTGCTCAAAAGCACGGGAGTTGAAAATAGGGCATAACGGGTCGAATCAATAGCTGAATTAAGCGTAAGAACAGTTTCATTAGGGTCGCCCAAAGTCCCTGATACAAACCTGTATACCTTTTTAGGTTCATTGTTGATAACTTCAAAGTTTGAAATCAACCGCAAGTATTTGCCTGAAGGAAGAAACAGGTGGTAGCTACTGGCTAAATTGTTTTCAATGGTATCCCAAGTCATTCCATCGTTCAGCGAAACAACAAGTTTGGAATTGCCCCTGATGTTGAAATGCCCAAACTGATCGACCCTCATCACTGCGGTACCCTCAAAAGGCCCCTTAAAATTTGACCAACTCGTTCCTCCATTTTCAGAGAACATAATCGAAGAAGTGCCATTAGAAAAAAGCCTGGTTGCATAAGTCTTCCCATCCAGCGTTTCTATCCTGTTAAAGTAGTCTGAACCCGTTTCTACTAAAACCCAACTCTCTCCTTTGTCTTCGGATCGGTAAACATCCCTTACCGTGGATGATGTCCAACGCTGTCCATAGAGTATTCCATTTGGTGACATGGTGATATAGTCTATGCTATCCTCATTGTTGTAGGGATTAAAAATATATTCCCAATGTTCCCCATCATCTTCTGATCGGAAGACAGATTCTGTTTGGATTTTAGCATATAGTGTTCCGTCAACTTGCGACCTCTCGATACTTTCAATATGGCCTCCGGGGGAACCATTCAATGGTGTCCAAAAGTCATTTTGACCGTAGGAAAAAGGGAGATGCAAAATGGAGAAGAGTAGATAGGTTAGATAAGTCCTGTTTTTCATATCATTATTTTTTTGAGAAATTTCAAGTGATTGATGCTACAAAAGTAGGGTGGGGGTAAAGCAGCCACAACATACATATTTGCCCTTTTGTACCGATTAATTTTTTATAAAATTCTAAAAACCAGTATCTTAGATAATTATTTGTAAAAATTAATTCATGCTTAATTCTCAACTCTACTACACTTTTCGCAAGCTGGACAACAAAGAAAGGCAGGCTGTCGCTGAATATAGCCAAAGCCCGTTTTTCAATAAGAAAGATGAAGTGGCTAAGCTGTGCAGCTATTTCGCTAAAAACATCGGTAAGCAAGAAGGGAAGCTGTTTTTGAAGACGCAGGTTTACAAATCTATTTTTCCAAAACAGGAATACGACGACACCAAGCTCCGGCTCACTATGTCTGCCTGCCTTAAATTGGTCGAGCGATACCTCGCCATCCAGCAAATGGAATCCGATCCCAACGACCGGGACATGTATCTCCTCCAAGCACTCCGTCAACGGGGCATGGACAAGCGTTTTGAAAAAAAACTGAAAACCGTTAGAAGCGGGTTGGATATGGCCAACCGCAGGGACGCCAATTGGAACCGCCTCAACTACTACCTTGCCAGCGAACACCTCGAAGGCGAAAGTGGCAAACGCCGTTCTTCCCGCCTCGAACTCCATCCGCTAAATGACCATCTGACTACATACTACCTTTCGGAAATGCTGCGCCATGCCTGCTCGGCACTAACCCACCAAGCTATTTCTGCTCAAGTGTATGATATGGGTCTGTTGGCACAAGTGTTGCGCCTCGCCGATGCCTTTGGTGTGGAACAACGGCCTGCAATTGCCATTTACTATTATGCTTCCAAGGCCCTGCAAAACCCAGATGATCCTCAATATTTTGATCAATGGAGAAACTGCCTAAATGCTTCGGAGGGCCTTTTCTCGAATGTCGAACTGAGGAGTATCTATCTGCTTGGCATCAATTTCTGCATTCGGCAGATGAATAGAGGAGGGCAGCGGTTCATCAAGGAGGCTTTTGATCTGTACAGGGCCGCTTTGGAAAAAGACCTGCTCGCAGAAAACGGTTACCTGACCGCATTTACTTTTAAGAACATCATCCGCATTGGCACGGCACTAAACGAGCATGATTGGATCAATGGCTTTTTTGAAAAATACCAATCGTCCCTGCACCCCTCCGAGCGTTCCAATGTGGTGCGGTACAATGCAGCCTTTCTGCATTTCCGCCGAAAGGAATACGACAAGGCCATGCCATTGCTTCAACAGTCTGATTTCGCTGACACCCTCAACAACCTCGATGCCCGTCGCATGCTGCTCCGTATCTATTTTGAACTGGAAGAGTGGCAGGCACTTGATTCATTGATGCACAGTTTTACCACTTATCTGCGGCGGCAAAAAGATTTAGGTTACCATAAAGATTTGTACCTAAATTTGCTGCGTTATTTGCGACAAATGCTTGAATTGCCAAAAGGGGATAAAAAGGGTTTGGAAAAATTAAAATTGAGGGTAAAGGAAACGCCTTTAGTAGCAGAGAGAGAGTGGCTGTTGGAGCAGATTGCAGAAAATTTGTAGTGGATAACTAATCAGGTTTTTTCTTCTTCATAGTTGTTATTTATGTAGAATTTATGGAAGTTTGTTAAAAATAAATAATTATGGTTTCAATTGAAATCCCAGAAGAATTTCTCTTTTCCTCACCTCCATATTCCGTTAAAGAACTGAAGGTTGATTTAGCAGTGCTTCTTTACAAGCGAAAGCGAATGTCCCTTGCCAAAGCAGCAAGATGGTGCGGACTTTCCCGTCTTGAGTTCCAATCTGCTATGTCTGAACGCAATGTTGATATCATATTTTCTGAAGATGATTTAAAACACGATATCAAAACACTTGACAAGTTTTTCTCTTAATGAAAGTTGTTGTTAGCGATACTTCTCCCATAATTAATTTAGCACGTATTAATCACTTGAATTTATTGCCTGCAATTTTTGGAGAAATAATTATCCCACAAAAGGTATATGATGAAATCGTTATTCAAGGTTTTGGCCAATCTGGTGCAAAAGAAATAAGTCAGGCACATTGGATTATTGTTAAATCTTGTTCAGATTCCACTAAAGTGAGAGTATTGGAAAAAAAGCTTGACTCCGGAGAGGCAGAAGCCATTGTTCTCGCTCAGGAAATTAATGCTGATCTACTTTTGTTGGACGACAATGAAGCTCGCACAATAGCCAACAGTTTGAATTTAGAATATACAGGTTTACTTGGTGTTCTTCTGGTAGCCAAAAAACTGGGTTTCATAAAACTGGTTAAACCTGTAATGGACGATTTAATGATAAAAGCAAAATTTCGAATTTCTGCCAAAATTTACGCTTCCATTATCAAACTTGCAGGTGAGCTATAATTTATTATAATTAATCCTCATTCTGAAAATGTATGACTTAGATACCCAACTCCTCGAACTTTACCAAGAAATAAAAAGAAAAGAAAAACTCAAAATCCATATTTTGAACATCCGCAAATTGATCGGGCAAAAACAAGAGCAATTAAATTTCTTGGAAAAGGATTTGGCAAAAGAAGAACTTGACGTGGTGCGGTTGGAGCAGCTCAGTTTGTTTTCTATTTTCAAAACAATATTGGGAAATAAAAAGGAGCAGTTGGAAAAAGAAAGACAAGAATACTTGCAAGTATTTTTACAGTGCAAAGGTGTGCGGGAAAATATTGAAACATTGATGGATGAAGTGGAAATACTCGAAAAAAGTTTTAGTAGTTTACACGCCATTGACAAGGAATTTAGAGGGCTGTTGATTAAAAAGGAAAAATTAATAAAAGAAAAAAAAGATAATTATTTGCCGGAATTAAATAGGCTCAATGAAAATATCAGTAATTTCCAGTCAAAAATAAATGAAATAACAGTAGCCATTAAAGAGGGCGATAGGGCAAAAAAGTTTTTACATAAGATAATTGTTGGGCTTGGTAAAATAGAACAGTGGGGCGATCATGATTCCACTTCCGTTATTTCAAAAATAAACCGGGAAGCCAACCGGGTACGGAGCGATATATATGTGGCCAATAATCATTTGCAAAAATACGAAGATGAACTGCGTGACCTCTGTGACCATTTCGGACTGGGCTATACCGATGAAATCGAAAATTTAAATTTATTTTTAAAGAGGTTTATTGATTGCTTGATAACGGATTGGGTGGTGAAAAATAAAATCGAAAACTCTTTGCATTTTGTGGCGAATATTGTTGATAAAATATCACGCATTAATGCCATGCTGGAACAAGAGGCGGAAAAGAATTTGGAATATATAAAAGTGGAGGAAAAACTGAAAGGGCAGATTATTGTGTCGAATATAAATAATGAAAATCAAATTAATAGGTAATTTCAAATTGCTTCCTAATTTTTCGGTCACAAATGCTTTTATAGGGAAACACATAGATTTATAGTAACATAAATAGCACGTTTATTTTTCAAAAAATCAATGTCCTATGCATAAAGACACAATTCTGTTTAACGTGAAATATATTTTATCCATCGTGTTAATAGCATTGCCATTTCTCATAAATGCACAGGTAATTTTAGTTAAACATGCTCCAGCAAATACCCTTTTATTTGACAATAAAAATTTGAAATTAATCAGAAAACCTATTCCCGACAATCTCTGGGCTATAGATTTTTCCGGTTTGGGTACTTCTGTTCATTATGCGAGAAAAGTAGGCAAAGGAATTTTTTTAGGCAGCGAGGTCGGCCTTTTACCTGATATGTATGACTGGGTACTTGCGGGCGGTGAAAAAACTTCGCAGGAAAACACGATTTGGTCACAAGATAAAAGTGAAGCAAAATATAATGATTTAAACCAATTGCTTTTCTTTCATCTTTTTACCAGGTGGAAGCCTAAATTACAATGGTTGGAAATCGAAGGCGGCTATCGGTGGGCGTTATATGACATACATTATTATCCTCTTGACGGCCTTTGGTGGGATCGTTTTTTAGGCGCTTATGTGAAGCCGACTTTTGGGGTGAGGAGGGTAAAGGTTGGTTTTCGGTTGGAAGCCGGTGTCATTAGGGTTTACGATTACGGGCGCAAAAATGAATTTGTATCAATAATCAGCCCTGTGATCAGGTACAATTTTAATTAATCCTACATAATTGCACATTAAGACCAATTTGACAGTTTTTTTAAAAACCAAAGAAATGGAGTAACGCTGGGTTTATATTTTCGAATTTAAAATAAAACAGATGCCAAAGACCTGATTCACGAAAACAAATCCGAACTCAAATACCGATCCCCCCGATCACAGATAATACAGACTAAAAGAGATTCTTCTTTTAATTCCTGCGCCAGTTGCACCGCTGCCAAAGTCGCTCCACCACTGCTCATGCCTCCAAAAATACCACATTCTTTTGCCAGCCGTCGAGCCATTTTCATTGCACCATCCCGATTGACATAAATGAGGCGATCCACTCTCGAAGGTTCGTATATTTTGGGGAGAAATTCTTCCGACCATTTGCGGATGCCGGGGATGCGGGAACCTTCTTCTGGTTGTACCCCAACAATCTGTATGGTAGGATTTTGTTCTTTTAAAAACCTGGAGGTGCCCATGATCGTTCCAGTCGTGCCCATGCTGGAAACAAAATGAGTGATTTGCTGGCGGGTGTCTTTCCATATTTCAGGTGCAGTCGTTTTATAATGAGCCATGTAGTTGTCGGGGTTGGCAAATTGATTGAGCATGACGTAGCCTTCTTTTTCTACCATTTCATCTGCTATTTCCCTTGAATATTCAATGGTGCGATCTGCATCGGTCAAGACCACTTTTGCGCCATAGGCTCGCATGGTGTCAATGCGCTCTTGGGTGGCACTCGCTGGCATCAGTAAGGTGATGTCCAATTTGAAAGCAGCGGCGACCATGGCGAGGGCAATGCCTGTATTGCCACTGGTGGCTTCCACGAGCCTTGTTTTGTTGTTGATTGTTCCTCGTTTTAAGGCTTCACTGATCATATTGTACGCAGGACGGTCTTTTACGCTACCGCCGGGATTGGTGCCTTCCAGTTTTCCATAGAGCTTGACATGCTTGGGGATTTCAGGCAAATTGATCCTGACCATTGGTGTCTTGCCGATCAGTTGGGCGATGTTTTCTTCTCTCATGATTTACGGTTGAGGTAGTTGAGAATGGTTGAGGTGGTTGAGAAGAGTTGAGTTCTCAATCACCTCAACCATTCTCAACTACCTCAACCATTCTCAACCTCAAATCAATTCATTGATTAAAATATTAGGACAACACATTCTGCTTCATGTGTCCTTTCGGAGCATAATAGACTTTGGAATTCGGAGGTACACTTTGGGTCAGCCAGACGTTTCCGCCAATGACACTGTTCTTTCCGATGACAGTCTCACCTCCTAAAATGGTAGCTTCCGCATAAATCACCACGCCATCCTCGATGGTCGGATGCCGCTTTTTCTTTGCTTGATCTTTACTCACACTGAGTGCCCCCAGGGTCACTCCTTGATATAGTTTGACGTCATTGCCAATTTCAGTGGTTTCCCCAATCACTACCCCAGTCCCGTGGTCAATGCAAAAGCGCCTGCCAATCTGAGCGCCGGGGTGGATGTCAATGCCCGTTTTGGAATGGACCAGTTCTGTGAAAATCCTTGGCAGGTAGGGCACGTCCAGGGTCAATAACAGATGAGCGATCCGATATACGGAAATGGCATAAAACCCTGGGTAGCTTCTGATCACTTCCCTGCTGTCAACGGCTGCGGGATCGCCCATTAAGATGGCGTTGCTGTCTTCCAGGCTCAAATCGTAAACGTGTTCGATTTCTTTAAAAAACTGATTGCAAATGCTCCGTACCCCTGCCTTGTCACACGCCTCGGTTTTGTACAAAAGGTTTTGAAATTCGAGTTGGAGTGTTTTGAAATGGGCCTCCACGGCCAATCGGCTGTTCAGCCGTTTATCGTTCAGTTCGGGGAAAAGGAACTGCAAAAGATTGGTGATAAATAATTCTACTTCCTCCACACCGGGAAGGGTTTTCGGCTCTTGATGAGCCTCATATATTCTTTCTAAAAAAGTCATGTCTTGATGATGTCGGATTAAAGCGCAACTTTAATGATACTTGGATATAACAAGTTTGTTTCATGCATGTTCTTTGCAATTCTACAGAGTCCTTGTTAACCCCTAAAAAATGTAGCATTTATTGACTTCTCGTCGCATTTTTCTGCCTTTGCGACATTTTTACAAATCCTTGCGGCATTATTGAAAACGTGCTTGCCAGGCCTGTCTGCATCTTTGTCCCGTCAATCAAAACTATCATCCATTAATATTAAAACCTCATGCAAACGAGCTTGATTAACCAGTTATTTTTCACTGACCTTTTACTTGCCCTGCTGACCTTGATCGCTATCGGCATACTAATTCCCGATTGCTTTGATCTGGTGGCCGATTGCTTGGAAAGCGTGGATAGAAAAATCTTAAATTTCAATCATCAAACAGCCCAATTCCATGCGAACGTATAAGACTTGGACACCAAATGAAAACGACATTTTAAAACCTAATTTTAAAAAAATGAAATCAATCAATTCTTTTTTCACCCTTTCGCTCTTGCTCTTTTTCTCAAACTTCCTTTTTTCGCAGGCTGAATCATCGCCCGATGAAATGGCCATCCACCAAATTATACAAGGCATGGAAGATGCATGGGCAGCAAAAAACGGTGAGCAGTTTGCCTCCTACTTTACCGACGATCATGACTTCATTGTTTGGTTTGGCCTTTACTTTCCCAATAGCAACCGGGAGGGGAATGCCAAAAACCATCAAGGCATTTTCAACACCGTTTACAAAAATTGGGATGTGGAACTCCGAGTGGATAAAATGCGATTCATCAGGCCCGATCTGGCACTCGTGCATACGCTGGGCGGAGGACGGGAAAAAGGCATGGAAATACCCGAATACCCCAGTGTCATCCAATCTATATTGATGGAAAAAACGGACGGTGGTTGGCATATTATTTCCTTCCATAATTTGGATCTTGAGTATGATAAGATGCTCCGAAAGGCTGAACCAAGTGATGAAGAAAAAGTGGCGTATGCCAGGGAGTATTTCAGAGGTTGGTATCAATAAGAGGCTAAAAGGACCAGACTAAGAATTTAATAATAAAACCTGATTCATTACCTTTATTGCCATTGAAACGAAGCAACCATGAAAACAATCAATTTCTATTTTCGAAAGCATTTCATTTTGATGGCAATGGCCTGCTCCTTTCCTTTTTTTGTGCTCGCCCAACAGACAAATCTGGACAGCTTAAAAAACTTGCTCTCCATTACGAAAGACAAAAAAGAACGCCTTGAGATTTATCATAAGATATTTGATAAAATCCAATTGCTCCAGCCAAAAGACATTTTGGAATTGGGTACGGAAATGCTGACCCTTGCCACTGAACTGGATGATGAAGGTCACATCGTTGATGCCCATTACAATATCGCTGTGGGGCACTATTACATGGGGAAATACAACGAGGCCATTGCTGCTGCATTGACCTCTGCCCAATTGTTGGAGCATCAGGACGAGCCGAAAAAGAAGGGAGATGCGTACAGTTTCATCGGAGTGTGCTACACCAAAAAAGGTGATTATGTAAGGGCTTTGGAAAACTTACAGGAGAGCCATCGGGTCAGTATGAAAATTAACGATGAAGAAGGTGCAGCAACGGCGCTTGGCAACATCGCCCAAATCTATGTTGACATAGGGGATAACGAGAAAGCAAAGCAAACCTATTTTGAGGTGCTGAAAATGTTCGATGCTTATGGGGAGCAGGATTTTTTCAAAGCTGTCATTTACAACAATATTGGGGGCTATGTGATGGAGCAGCCCGATTCAGCCATTCTTTGGCTTGAAAAAGCTAGGGTAATATTTGAAGAAGTGGGCGACCCCGGTGGCATAGCCTATACGAACAATGGTTTGGGTGAGCAGTTTTTGAAAAAAAAGGAGTTTGCGAAAGCGCTTTCTCATTACGAGATAACGAAAGCGACTTGGGAATCGGAGACACATCATTTTTCCCCTGGCCTAGTCGAGGTATATACAGGTATGGCACAATGCTACGAGGGTTTGGAAAATACCGCGCAGGCCGACCATTTTTTCGATCAGGCCATTGCTTTGGGCGAAGCAGATAGTTTGAACAAAAACCTCCCTGTTGCTTATTTGGGGAAGGCCAGTATTTTGGAACAGCGGGGTCAGCATCAAGAGGCCCTACGTCTCACCAAAGCAGCCCGCCAACTGGAAAAAGAACTCCTCAACGAGGCCAAAGCCAAAGAACTCGCCAACAGCGAAATAAAATACCGCACGGAAGAAAAAGAAAAGGAACTTGCCCAAGCGGAATTGGAAATCGAGAAAAAGGCCCGCCAAAACCAACAGCTTTTACTGGGCAGCATTTTAGCGATTTTGGCATTGTTTGGCGTTTTTCAATTTTGGAGAAACAAAACCCGCTTGAAAAGGAAAGAAGCAGAACTCGAATTGTCCCTGAGAAAAGCTGAAGCTGAAAACCTGAAAGAATTGGACTCCCTGAAATCCACTTTTTTTGCCAACATCAGCCACGAGTTCCGCACGCCACTCACCCTCATTTTGGGCCCGGTACAGCAGGCTTTGGAATCTGTGCCTGCCAGCGAAAGCATCGAAAATGTGACGGAAATCCCTGTGAAAGGAAGGCATCTGGAAGTCATTCGCCGTAACGCGCTGCGCCTGCAAAATCTCATCAATCAGTTGCTTGATTTATCAAAATTGGACAGTGGGAAAATGGCCTTACAGGTCAGTCAAGGAAATTTGATCCAATTCATACGCTCCCTCGTTTTTTCTTTTGAAAGCCTCGCAGAGCGCAAGCGCATCCATTTCAAGACCAGTTTCCCTCCTGAATTGCCAGAGGCGTATTTCGACAAAGACAAATGGGAAAAGATACTCGTCAACCTGCTGTCCAATGCTTTTAAGTTTACTCCTGAAAATGGTACGATATGGGTAACAGTGCAAGAGGTGAATGCTGGCTTGCGGATTAGTATTGGCGATTCGGGCAAAGGGATGGATGCTACTGAAACCAACAAAATATTTGATAGATTTTATCAGGTGAAAACGGATAGCCAAGCGGAAGCATCACCCGGTACAGGCATTGGTCTGTCACTTGTAAAAGAGCTGGTGGAACTGCAACGTGGTCAGATCAGCGTGGACAGTATAAGGGGAGAAGGGACTACTTTCAAATTGACCCTTCCATTCAGCCACAGTGCTTTCCACTCAGATGAAATAGTCAGTTTGCCAGCCCGAAGTTCGCCAAATATCGTTACAAATTCACATCGGGACTGGTACTCACACATCGGTTCATCATTTGCTTCAAATGGTATGGTTGCGAGTGATGAGTCACCTAACCATTTAACAATTCAGCCATCCGACCATCCAACCCTTCTCATCGTCGAAGATAACCCCGACCTCCGCTTTTTCATCGCAGAAACCATGCAGGGCGAGTACCAAATAATAACCGCTGAAAATGGGGAAGTTGGTTTGGCAAATGCCATCGAACGAACCCCCGACCTTATCATCAGCGATGTGATGATGCCCAAAATGGATGGCTTCGAAATGTGCGAGACCTTGAAAAAGGACGAGCGAACCAGCCACATCCCCATCATCCTATTGACTGCCAAAGCAGGCCAGCGCCATAAAGTGGAAGGATTGGAAACGGGTGCAGATGATTATTTGACAAAGCCATTTGATGAAAAAGAGTTGAAGGTAAGAGCAAGGAATCTGGTAGAACAACGGAGACAGTTGCGGGAGCAGTTTGGAAAATTGACAACTTTAACCCCCAGTGAAGTCGCTGTCACCTCTACCGACCAACGCTTCCTTGAAAAAGTAACTACTGCTATCGAAGAAAACATGGACAACGAATTTTTCTCTGTGGAAGACCTCGCCAGCCAGGTCGCTTTTAGCCGCAGCCAATTGCACCGCAAACTGAAAGCCCTCACTGGCAAAAGCCCCAATGAACTGATTCGTGATTTCCGCCTCGCCCGTGCGAAGGAGTTATTGGAAAAAGGGGCAGGCAATGTGTCGGAAGTGGCGATGGAGGTAGGATATAGCAGTGTGTCCTATTTCACGAGAAGTTTTAAATCGGCATTCGGCGTATCGCCAAGTGAGGTATAAAAATTACAATACCAATAATCAGACAAGTTTTTTCACCAAACAACAATTTACCATTATGAAAAAGATTCTTAAAATCATCGGTATCCTAATTGGCCTAGTAGCTCTTTTAGCCGCCATCGGCGCCTCCACTATTCATTTTGGCGACATCCCTAAATATGAAGTCAATGCCCCCGACTTGAAAGTAGAAGCAGATAGTGCCATGTTGGCCGAAGGTAAGCGGTTAGCCACGATGGTCTGTAACCAATGCCACCAATCTGAAAACGGCCAGCTCGAAGGGAAATACATGGCCGACCTGCCTGCCATGTTCGGAAAAGTATGGATCCCCAACATCACCAAGCATCCCGAATATGGATCGGGCCGTTATTCCGACGGCGAACTGGCCTACCTGCTCCGCACGGGTATCAAACGGGATGGCAGCTACTCACCACCTTGGATGCCGAAATTTCCACACCTTTCCGATGAAGACCTACACAGTGTCATTGCCTATCTACGCTCCGATGCACCTGAACTGACCCCTTCGGAGAAAGTACAGCCTGTACCTCAGGCTTCCTTTTTTACCAAGTTCCTTTGCCGGGTCGCTTTCAAGCCGCTGCCTTATCCAACAGAAGAAATTAAAGCACCTTCCATCACCGATAAAGTGGCTTATGGGAAATACCTAGCTACCGGAAAAGTAGAATGCTATTCCTGTCACAGCCCCAGTTTTGAAAACACCAATATCATGGAGCCTGAAAAAACACCCGGCTACTTCAGCGGCGGCAACCCCATGCCCAACATGGAAGGGGAAATAATCCATACCCGTAACTTGACGCCCGATAAAGAGACGGGCATTGGCAATTGGACGGAGGAGCAATTCATAAAGGCCACTCGTTTTGGACAACATCCAGATGGTAAGTCATTGCGCTACCCGATGGCTCCTTATGCCGCCATGACGGAGGAAGAGGCTTCGGCGATTTGGGCCTACCTGCAAACCATTCCGGCTATTAAGCTTGATGTGGATGCATTGGCAGCAGGAAATTAATGAGCTATTATTGATAGTGCGGTTGATCAATGGTCAACCGCACTATCATAAAACACCAGATCGAGGCATGGATATTGATTTTAAGTGATCGAAAAAAGGGTACTTGTTACCATTTGACGGTCGCTTAGTCAGTAAATTTTTTCCCTTCTTTTTCCCGCCCCCAAATGAATTTTCATCCATGCATTCAAGTTTCTTTTCTCGTCTAATTCAATTATCCCCGAAGGCAAAACTCCTATTTTCATTTTCCCTTTTGCCCGGTCTTGTATTTAGCCAGGTTATTTTTGGTACACCTAACGTGGTATCTAGTGATTTTGGCACACCTCATTATGTTTATACCTCGGACATGGACACCGATGGAGATCTTGACATAATATATACGTCAGGGGTAAATAATTACATTGCCTGGCATAATAATGAAAATGGTTTTGGCGAATTTAGCATTGAGCCTGTAGTCACTATTGACGAAGCTCATTACGGATTAGACCCTCGCTTTGTGGACTTAAATGGCGATGGATATGTGGACGTTTTATATGCTGGAGATAATTTAGATAAAGCTGCCTGGCGTGAAAACATTGACGGCTCAGGTAACTTTGGTGATGAAAAAATTATTTCAGCCCATGATGAAAATGTTAATAGCATTCAAGCGACAGACCTAGATAGCGATGGTGATTTAGATGTTATTTTTACTGTAGGATATGCCTTTATATTTGCATGGTGTGAAAATTTGGATGGCCTGGGTACGTTTGGACCATTAAACTTAATCACTGACCAATTGGGCCGTGTAAAAAGTGCTCACCCAGAAGACTTGGACGGCGACGGCAAGGTGGACTTAATAGTTTCTTCAAGCACAACAAAAAATATCTATTGGTTTAGAAATGAAGATGGGCTGGGTTCATTTGAAGCCCCAAAGATCCTTGCGCCAGATGTAAATTATTCAGATATGCATACCGTGGATTTAGATGGCGACGGAGATAAAGATATTCTTACAGTCAAAAATTATGTCGATCCATATAATGGTATTGTCTGGTATGAAAACGAAAACGGCTTGGGTGATTTTGGGAGCTTTATTCCTATTGGTGAAATTATGCCCGGTGGATTCTATACTGATGTGGCCGATATAGATGGTGATGGAGATTTAGATGTTCTCGCTGGTCTGGTAACAAACACAGGAAATAAAGATATGGTCGCATGGCATGAGAATACTGATGGCTTTGGTCAATTTTCTTCAGCTAATATTATTTCAGATGACGTGTACCGGGCATGGTCAGTTCACGCTGCTGATTTAGACTCCGACGGTGATTTTGATGCGCTATATGCAAGTGGGGACGATAAAATTGTTTGGTTTGAAAACCTGGTTGACAATCCAACCATTTCAGGTACTTGTTTTTTTGATCAAAACCAAAATAAGCAAAGAGATCCGGCAGAAGTAGGTTTGTTGGATCATTCGATCCTGATAGCCCCCGATGCACTGGCCAGTTTTTCAAATACAAATGGCGTTTTCAAATTTGTGGTAGATAATGGAAATTATACGATTGCTGCCTCGCCAAATCCCAATTGGGACCTCACTACAGATTCGAGTAGCTATCAAGTATCAATTCAGGATACCCTTATTCAAAACCTCGATTTTGGCTTTATTCCAAACCAGATCATCACCAAGGTGGAGCCAACAGTTTCAAGCGCTCCTACCCGGTGTGGTTTTGAAGTCCCTTTCTGGCTCAATTACAAAAATACAGGTACGACCTTTTCGACGGGTTATATTTCATTTCAATTAGACCCGCATACGACCCTGCTGAATGCCGTGCCTATGCCCGATTCCGTGGCAGGCAATGTTTTATTTTGGAAATATGAAGAACTGCCCCCCTCCTACTTAGCAGATGTTGAATTATTATTACAAATGCCTGGTGTAAATTTTATAGGTGATACGGTGAGGTTTACTGCTACATCTCATGCCAACGACGCCAATGGAATTCCGCAGGCAAATACAACATTCGAATACCCCTCCATCATCAATTGTGCTTATGACCCCAACGACAAGCTTGTTCAACCAGAAGGCATTCAACAAGAACACCTGACCCTTTTAGGTGAAAAATTTGAGTACACCGTTCGCTTTCAAAACACTGGTACAGATACCGCATTCACCGTCCGCATCGAAGATCGACTCGACGATGACTTGGACTGGACTACTTTTCGGCCCATAGCAGCCAGCCATCATTTTGAAACCACCTTGCGCATCGACGGATTGGTAGAATTCCTTTTCCGTAATATTCTCCTCCCCGACAGCACGACCAACGAACCCGCCAGCCACGGTTTTGTGAAATACCGCATCCAACACAAAGAAGGATTGCCGGAACACACAGAAATCACCAATGATGCAAGCATCTTTTTTGATTTCAACCCACCTATCGTTACCAATACCACTTTGAACACTTTAGTTTCGGAAATTGTGAATGTGGATGATGTTGAGCAGCAAGTTAAAGTAAAGGTGGCTCCCAATCCATTTGAAGATTTTACTACTATTGAAATAGGTGAGCTGCCTGGTGAGGGGGAAGCGATCTTCAACCTCCTGGATATTAATGGACGTGTGATCAAACGATACCTTGCCCGCAGCCATACATTACTGAAAGTCGAGGGATCACATGTTCCCAGCGGTATTTATTTTTATGTAATTAAAAATAAAGAAGGAATTGTTTTTAGCAATGGTAAAATAATTAAAATGTAAATCAAGCCTTGTGTTGAACACATGCTATTCTCCTTACCATTTCTTGGCAACCCCCAATGAAAAATAATGGAATGCAGGCCGCAGCACCATATCCGGCTCATTGCTGGCATTGTTCCATTGTTTGCCATAGCGGTACTGAAGGTGCAAGGAGATTTCCCTATTCAAAGTACGCTCAATGTCCATCCCTGCCTGTGAGCTGAATTGAAAACGTTTGTTGATTGGCTTTGCGTCATTAAAGGCAAAGGTGGATTTGTCCGATGCTACCGTCCAACCATCAGAGTGCGTGAGTAAGCCAATGGTCATGTTTACAAAAGGGTTAAAATGCCAATTTTTATAGTGGAATACCCTTGCGTACCCAGCCTGCAACTGCACTGATTTAAACTCATTGTATTTTACCAAACGGTATTTCTTGAGGCCTGTTACCAAGGTGTCGCTATAGCTTTGCGAAGTTCTGCCCCCAACAATATAATGGGTGGTTTTCACATGGCCGTTTTGCAACAAGGTGTCAAATTCCTGTTCTGTGTAAATATCAATATTCTGATAAACCACCCGCCTGTTGAAGCCAAACAGCAGGTAGTCCTTTTTGCTCAACGGCATCCATGCGTCCATGCCATATTGATAACCGAAATAAGGGGATGTATGGTCGTTCCGCAAGGCCACTGCTGCTGAATTACCGCTGTATTTTGAAAAAGAAAAAAGCGACCCGCCTGCTACAGTTATTTTCCATTGGCCTTTTTCTGCGCTATTTCCCTCATTATTGTTGCCATAATCACTAGGAATTAAATTGGCCAATGTAGGCGGATCGCTTGGCCGGATGTCAAAAGGTTTTAAGGGCAAGAGAGGTGCGAGATCAACGGTTGGCGCAAGGTTATTTCGGCCACTCTGTGGAGCGGCGCTTTTTGTTTGATGATTATATTCGGATAATACAATTGCTGCTATCGCTTTCTTTTTATCCAGTTCTGTTTTTGGTTGGGAAGTTGTATTATCTTGTAAAATGGGGGGGTCTTTTTTATAAATTGTTTTCGTTATAGGGTCTTTTAATGATCTGTTTTTTATTTGAGAATTAGTGGATTTATTTTGATGGTTGTGCTTTTGGCCTTTAATGGAAAAATGGTTGGATTCTTCTGCGATGGTTGGATTTTTCACTAAAGGCTTATCTGTTGGCAAAGTGGAAGGTGTATTAAAATTGACCAGTTCTTCATCCTTGCTCAACCAAATACCAGCACCCACAACTAACAATATGAACGCACCTGCCCATATCCAAACGGGCATTCGCCTGCGTTTTTCCTCAAAGAATTGAGGGTCTTCTTCAACGATTTTTTGAAAAATACCGTCCTTCATGTTGTCCCAACCGAAGGCAGCATCTTCCCACTCGTGGCCTTGTGGGGGGCCGTTTTTCCCATCCCTGTGTTTAGCAGAATCCATTATTTATCAGGGTTTTATTGTTTAAAAAATATTTGCGGAGCCATGCTTTCGACCTCGACAGTTGCGATCTTGACGTTTCCGCACTAATGCCCAACTCACGTCCAGCCTCATCATGTGAATATCCTTCTAAAACAACCAAAGAAAATACTTGTCGATAACCCGAAGGCATTTTTGAAAGTACTTGTTCAGACAGGTCTGGGTCGAGGTGACTAACGTCTGTTTGCTCATGTAGTCTCTCGGCCAAATTGGCATTTTCTAAATCATCAAATTCGAATTTTTTTAATTTATCCCGAATGAACATCAGGCACTGATTGACGGCGATCCTTCGCAGCCAAGGCTTAAACTCGCCTTTACTGGGGTCATAACTTTTTATGTTTAGAAATACTTTGGCAAATATTTCTTGCATTAAATCTTTTTTGAAATCAGGGTTGTCGGTATAGCCTTTTACAACGGTAAACACATAAGGTAAACAGGCTTCATACAAAGCTTTGAAAGCTCGTTGATCCTTTCTCTTGCACTTTTCTATGGTGTTCCTTTTTACCAAAAATATTTTGCGGTTAAGTAGTCTTATTTGAGAGAATGAGAATTTGAGAAATGAGCGACTCTCACATTCTCAAAATCTCATTCTCTCAAACTCTCATTTTCTCCTCCCTGACACTTCAAACCTTTCATTCCCTTATCTGAAAAAATTAAAAACCGAGGAATGCCAAAAAGCTGACATTCCCCTGTTTTTATTCATACACTTGTCTGGTTTACCAGCACTCTTCCAATGCCTCTGCCAATTCTTCATCATCATCAACCGTTACTTCATCACCTGTTTCTACATGCGTTAAGGAAAGTGGGAAGACAAACCAAAAGGGTTCAGGGCCATTTGGGTTGCCAAACTCGAAGTTGTACCATTCCTGAGCATCATTGATGGTAGTGGTAGTTCCGGTGATGAAATTTTCCACCGAAAAGGGATAGACAAAATCATAGCATAAAAACTCGCCCAATTCAGGCCCTATGTCAATGCCAACACACTCTGACAGAGCATCTTCTATATCCTCATTGTCATTGATTACAATCTCCTCATCGGTCTCAACATTGACCAAGGTCACTGGGAATACAAATTCATAAGGGTTAGGGCCAGCCGGGCTGCCAAACTGATAATCCTCCCACTCATTAGCATCATTGAATGTAATGGTAGTGCCGGTAATGAGGTCTTGCACCGAGAATGGATAAACAAAGTCATAGCAGAAAAAATCACCGAACTCAAAATCGGGCCCTCCGCCAAAGTCGGCACAATCGAATAGGGCTTCATCAAGTTCTTCTTCGTTGTTCACAGTGATTTCGTTGCCATCTTCATCTATCAAGGTGAGCGGGAATTCAAATCCAGCCCATTCGCCCGACACGACTACTTCTGCAAATTCATCATCATCGTTGACTACTACCGTACTTCCATCAATCAACACAAGGGTTGCAGGATAGCCCAATTCGTAGCAACCGAAAGTACCAACGCCACAGCCACCGGGGCCGGGGTTTGGGCTGCACTCTGACAATAGGTCGAACAGGTCACCGGCATCGTCGGCAGTAACCGTATTGCCATCTTCATCAATAAGGTTGAGCGGAAAGGCGAAGCTGTAGAGGTTGCCATCGCTCAAAAGCGAAATCAACTCGTCTTCATCATTGGCCGTTACAGCCATGCTGTCTTGGTCGAGCAAGGTGAGGGGATAGGCCAATTCATAGCAAGAATTTTCATAAGAAATGTCCCAGGCAGGGAAGAACCATTCCTCAAAATCATCGTCCCACCCCATATCGGGAATGCAATCGGTGAACAGTTCACCAAGTTCCTCTGCGTCGTTTGCCGTGAAGGTTTCTTCCTCTTCGTTGGTCACGTTAAGCGGATACACAAAATCAATTGGTGGGTTGGCGACGTCATCCAAGGCATTTAAAAAGTCGTCCTCAGAAGTGATTTCGATGGTGTTGCCATCCAATAACGACATCTCGAATGGATAGTCAATGGAAATGCACCCCAGTACGATGCCATCGTCACCACCAAAGGAACGGTCAATTAAGCCGTTCACATGGTCATCGGTAGGGTCGATGTTAGGGATTTCGATTTCCGGCGGGGAGGTGATCTCCTCTTTCTGGCAGGAGGCAAATGCCAGCACTGCCAGTAGGGCCAATAGCGTTAGTTGTTTGAAAAATTTCATGAATAAATACATTTTTTGGTTAGAAAAAAAATAGTGTAATGCTCACTATATGCGAAGCACAATCAGAACGTTGCACCAACCCAAATTTTTAGGCTTTCTTCGAGAAGAAATCCAACAAGCCTATGATGGGCAAACAGGCCGCAAATGAATTGTTTTACCCATTGCGGCCAAAATACGCCGGGCCGTTTGCCGTTCATGGACAAACCACAAACAATGTGGTTAAAGCCGATTCTATTCCCATTTCCGCTTATTTCGATTATGTTAAAGTAATGCCTTGCGAATAATCCTTTCTTCTTTTTTCCAAAAACCCTTACCTTGACCTATGAATACACTTCCGCAAAAAATTCATGGGAAAACATTTCTACATATTGTTGCTGCTTTTGCCTTGGCTATGCTTTGGCCAAAACAAAAAGACTGACAGCCTGGAACAAGTGTTACTTTTGAACATTCAAGACACCAACCGGGTCAATGCATTAAATTCCCTCACCTTCTACTATAAATACAAAAAGAAAGACAGGGCCTTGTTGCTTTCAGGAGAGGCGGAGCAATTAGCCAAAAAACTTGACTACCGCAAGGGCTTGGCCGCTACTTATTACAGCCGAGCCTATGTACTGCAAATTGCTGGGGGATACTCGATGGCTGTTGATTTAGTTCACCAAAGCATTGATCTGGCCGAGACTGACAACGACTTAAGCCGACAGGCATATTGTCACGGCTTGCTGGGCATCATTTATGGCCGCTGGACTGATTACGAAAAAGCCATTTTTCATAACCTCACTTCTATAGAACTTTTTGAAAAAATAGGGGATACGTTGACCCTCGCCGCTATCAATACTAACATCGGCACACTATACGAAGAGCGGGGCGTATATGACTCTGCGTTGGTCTTTTATTTTAAATCACTGGATTACAAAAGATCAACTGGCAATGCTTGGGCGTCTGTCACTGAGCTGGCCAATATCGGCGCTGCCTATAATATGTTGGGAGAGCATGAATTGGCCTTGGATTATAATTGGCAAGGTATCGAACAATCTCTAAAAAGCCCTAACCGGCCTCTGCTCGATCATTTTTATACGAACAGAGGTCAAGTGTTTCTGGACATAGGTAAACTCGATTCAGCAGAAATGTACGCTCAAAAGGCTTATGAAATAGCAGGTGGGAAAAAACAGCCCTATCATTTATTGCCTACCCTTAAACTGCTTGGTGAGGCCAATCGGGAAAGAGGCAATACGGAATTGGCGACCCGTTATTTTCATGAAGGGTTTTCCATTGCCAAGGATATTGAAAATCTTGACTTCCAAGCCTCGGTGGGGTGTGAATTGGGAGGGCTTTATTTGGATTTGGGCAAGACAAATGATGCAGTGCAAGTTTTAGAAACGGCCTTCCAAACAGGAGTTGAATTAAAAAATTACGTGCATCTGACCTGCACTACTGAGAAACTGGCCATGGCTTATGAGCAAACAAGCAAATACTCGTTGGCTATTGAATTTTTGAAAAAAAACAAGACCTATCAAGATAGCCTTTCAAGCATCGAAAAAAGTAAACACCTCGTGGAAATGGAACGCCAGTACCGCACAGAGAAACAGGTCAAGGAACTGGCGGAAAAGGAATTGGCCATTTCCCAAAGAGATGCCCGTTTTCGTGGTTTTGCGATTGGCGGTATCATAACCTTGATGTTACTATTAGGAGTGTTTCAGTACTTCCGTTATCGTTCCAAATTGCAGCGACAACAAACTGAAATGGAATTACAACTTCAACAAAGTAAGACCCAACAATTGGAAGAACTTGATCGAACAAAATCTAATTTTTTCGCCAACATCAGCCATGAATTTCGCACACCGTTGACGTTGATTTCGGCTCCTTTAAAAAAAGCAAAAGAGGAATTTTTGACAGCCAACGGAGTTGATTTCCCCCAAAACAATAATGACGAAATACCCATCCCTGCACGACATGTAAGCATGATGCAACGCAACACTCTGCGGCTTCAAGAACTGATAGATCAACTGCTGGATTTATCGAAATTGGAAAGCGGCAATATGAAATTGCAAGTGGCCAAAGGTGATGTTGTGAAGTTTGTTAGGGCAATGGTATTCTCGTTTGAAAGTTTGGCGGAAAGGCAACAAATTGATTTTCAAACCACTTTTCCCGAAACGGGGCAGGTAGCTTTTTTCGATAAAGATAAATTGGAAAAGATCATCGTCAACCTTCTTTCCAATGCTTTTAAATATACACCCAAAGGAGGGCAAATAAGTGTAAATACAATTTTAAGAAATGAGTCCGTAGAAGTCATCATAAAAGATAGCGGCCCAGGTATTTCCAAAAATGATTTGGATAAAATTTTTGAGCGTTTTTATCAAATAGAAGGATCTGAAGACAAGGGCACAGGCATAGGACTAAGCCTTGTGAAAGAACTTGTTGAACTAAACCGTGGGCAGATTGAAGTGGAAAGCGAACAGGGAAAAGGAACTACTTTTACAGTAACCCTACCCATTAATAGGGAAGCATTTAAAGCCGATGAGGTGACGTTCCCGCCTACCGGACGGACAGGTTTTTCGGGCGTTAGGGAAAGCGAATGGAAAGAAGAAGAGCAGGTTCCGAAATCACTTCAGGATGCAACCTCAGTGACGGCTTCGGCGAACGGTTTTGAGATGACATCTTCCCTCCCTCCCTTCAACACCCAACTTGCGGAGAAAGATTTCGCCTCAAAACCTTTGCTCCTCATTGTTGAAGACAACTCCGATCTGCGCCAATTCATTTCCGAGACCTTACGGAAAGACTACCAAATATTAGAAGCTGAAAATGGAAAAGTAGGGTTGGCGGTGGCCATTGAAAAAACGCCAGACCTCATCATCAGTGATGTGATGATGCCCGAAATGGATGGCTTTGACATGTGTGAAACTTTGAAAAAAGACGAGCGAACAAGCCATATCCCAATTATATTATTGACTGCCAAAGCTGGCCAACAACACAAAGTAGAAGGATTGGAAACGGGCGCCGATGCCTATTTGACAAAGCCATTTGATGAAAAGGAATTGCTCGTTAGGGCAAAGAATTTGGTAGAACAGCGACAGCGATTAAAAGAGCGGTTCGCCAATCTGTTAGATTTTAAAAATCTAACAGATTTGAAACCAAATGCAGTCCACGTCACTTCCACGGACCAACGCTTCCTCGAAAAGGTTTCCACAGTTATTGAAGAAAACATAGGCAACGAATTTTTCTCCGTGGAAGACCTCGCTGCTAAAGTGGCTTTCAGCCGCAGCCAATTGCACAGAAAACTTAAATCCTTAACAGGAAAAAGCCCCAATGAAATGATCCGTGATTTCCGGCTTGCCCGGGCAAAAGATTTATTAAATAAAAAAGCAGGAAATGTCTCAGAAGTAGCAATGGAAGTAGGCTATAGTAGTGTTTCTTATTTTACAAGGAGTTTCAAGCAGGCGTTTGGGATGCTGCCGAGTGAGGTATAAAAATATCCTTATTTAAAACAGTCATCCATTCCATACCTTTACTCCGACAGTCAAACCCTCCTTTATGTCAGCCAGTACAAAACAAAAACCGAAAATTGCCAAAGTCAAATACTTTGGTACCTTCCAAGGGGTGTTCACCCCTACTGTATTGACCATCCTCGGTGTCATTATGTACATCCGGCATCCTTGGGTAGTGGGTAATGCAGGCGTGGCCGGGGCGATGGTCATAGTCGGCATTTCGGTAGCGATTACGTTGTTCACCAGTCTTTCCATGGCTTCCATGACCACCAATATCCGCATTGAGACAGGTGGGGCATTTTCCATTATCTCACAGTCGTTGGGTTTGGAAATCGGAGGAAGCATTGGCATTCCGCTTTACTTTTCGCAGGCCTGTGTAGTGGCCATGTACGTCTTTGGATTCCGGGAAGGTTGGCTGTGGATATTCCCTGATCATTCGCCCCTATTGATTGACGTGGTCACTTTCGCTTTTGTGGCTGTGATCGCCGGTATCAGTGCCGATCTCGCCTTTAAGATCCAATACCTCATCATGGCAATTATTTTGGGATCGCTGGTATCAATCGTAGCAGGCGTATTCGATTCACCTTTTGATTTTAATAACCTACAGTGGTTTGGAAGCTATCAGGGAGAGCCGATCCTTGATCCAGAAACGAATGAAATTACAGGATTCAAAGATGGTTCATTCTGGATGGTATTTGCCGTGTTTTTTCCTGCCGTAACAGGCATCATGGCAGGGGTGAACATGTCCGGTGAATTGAGTGATCCCCGCAAAAGCATTCCGAATGGGACTTTGACTGCCGTCGTCTTAACAGGGTTGATTTATATGGCCATGATCTTCATCGCTGCCATCATGGCCACCCCCGAAGAGCTGGTCAGTGATTATTACATTTTCATTGACCGGGCTTATTGGAAGCCGATAGTGGTGGCGGGTTTGCTGGGGGCCACCTTTTCCTCAGCTTTGAGTTCGATGGTTGGTGCGCCGCGTATTTTATTGGCATTAGGGCAGAAAAACATCTTGCCCAAGAGTAGTTTTTTTGCGAAAGTTAGCGCTTCAGGCGAACCTCGTAATGCGATGTTTTTCAGTATGTTAGTAGTGGTTTTCTCTTTGTTGTTGCGTGATCTGAACGCCATAGCGCCGCTCATTACGATGTTTTTCCTGATCACTTATGCCATGATCAATGTAGTAGTACTGATCGAACAGAGCTTGGGCTTGCCGAGTTTTCGGCCAATGATCCAGCTTCCGATCATCGTGCCTTTATTGGGAACCATCGGCTGCTTTTTTGTGATGTTCATCATCAACCCGACAGTGTCCCTGGTTTCTTTGGCCATTGTGGTCACTTTTTATGCGGTTTTACTGCGGAAGGAACTGATCAGTAAAAAAGGCGATGTGCGGAGTGGCCTGTTCACTTCTGTCGCTGATTGGGCTACTAAAATTTCCAATGAACTTTCTCCCCAAAAAGAAGCCCGTGCCTGGCAACCGGAACTGCTCATCCCCATTGAATCACCTAAAGAGATCAAAGGGGCATATCGGCTTATTTATGCGCTCACCCACCCCAAGGGTTCCATCAAGGTGCTGGGCATGCTGCTCGGTGGAGAGGAATTGCGCCTGCGTCGTTATTTGCCCGAACTGATGAATTCCTTCCGACATGCAAACATCTCTGCTTCCTATACCTTGGTGGATGGCGATGATTTTGGTAAAACGGTAAGCATCAGCATGCAAGCCTTGGAAACGGCTTTTTTCAAACCCAATACGATATTCCTAAAATTGGATGAAAAAAAGGATGGACTGCAAGAAAAGTACCTGCCCATCGTGCGGGAAACAAAGAAGCGGAACTGGGGCCTCGTTATCCTAGCCACTTTCGAAAGTGTAGGGCTTGGGATTGAAAAAACCATCAACATCTGGCTGGATGTCATACCAGAGGATTGGGAGACTCAACTCGACCTCGGCAATAACGACCTTGCTATTCTCACAGCTCTCATCATTCGAAAAAACTGGCGGGCTAATCTGAACATTATCAAAACCGTCCGGCCGGAAGTCATCATGGATGAGTCTATAATCAAAACTGAAGTACAGCAAATTAAAACGCTCGCCCGCATTCCAAAAGATACGCAGATATTCGTTTTGCCCCGTACACCAAATATGTGGTCGGAAGCACCTTTGGCCGACCTAAATATTTTGGAACTGCCCGATAAAGAAGATTTGGATCTGAAGCGCTTGCAGGAAATACCTAATAAATTGCGGACGGCTTGTCTGTTTACGCTGGATTCAAATATTGAGAATGCGCTGGTGTGAGGATTTTGCTGTTTTTGCTGTGAATCCAAAAAAACTGCCGAAGGAAAACCAACTGTTCTCCTCCGGCAGGTAATTGCAAGGTTACGCATAAAATTCAGGTGTTGAAGTTCTTTAGTAGGCTTTTACCGGGATGCAAAAACATTCTCTCCATAATTTCGCTCAACGAATTGCTGGAATTTTTTGGAAAAATCATTGACCAATTCGTGGTTTGGGTAAAAACCCATCAAGGTCAAATATTTTCCACCCTGTTCGACAACGGCCATATCAAGCGAAGCCGGGACACCGCCCAAAAAACCAAGGAAGCGGGTCGTCCACAAATTGCCCGAATTTGCCGCATCGTCCTTAATCGGCAAGAGGCGGGTGTTTTTGTTTTCGTAAATCCCATATTGGAATTTTGCCTGGAGTTTGGCCTTCGACTGCACATATGTTGGCAGTACGACGATAAAGCCGCCTGCTTCCTTGTTGCGGTAAAAGACGCCATTCACAGCCAATTCACTCATCCAATTGGCCGTAGCTTCCTTGCCAAAAGTGGTATGGAATGTTTGCAACCAATTTTCGGTCTGTTGCCATTCATGGTTTAGTATTGGTTGGTTTTCAAGGGTCACTGGTGTTTGGAGCTGGGAAAAAAGTTGGTTAGAAAAAAACACAGCTATGGTCAGGAAAAATACGTTGGCTGTTTTCATTTGATTATTTTTTGAATTATAAAATGAAGGAATTTTATACCGTTGTTTTTTAGGATTGATGCTTATTCATACTTTTAATTGAAAAAGGTTATCAGGTCTGAAAGAATATTTTGGAAGGTTTTTTTTTAGTCCTGTTTAGAACACCTAACTGCTGGATTAAAAAGTAAATAACCATACATTCAATTTTTTTGACAAAACATTGATATTCACCGCTCTGTCAAACTAATCACCACACTAAATTCTGATTCCAATAAAAATGATATTGCATAAAAAACTGGTTGACCTCCACAAACGGGAAATTTACCCAGCTGAAATCAGCATAGAAAACGGCCGCATTAAAAGCATTAACAAAACGGAAAGCGAACCTTCTGATGTCGGCTATTTGCTACCGGGTTTCGTGGATGCCCATGTCCACATCGAAAGCAGCATGATGCCACCTACTGAATTTGCGAGGTTGGCGGTGGTGCATGGAACGGTAGCGACTGTTTCGGACCCACATGAAATAGCCAATGTGATCGGAGCGGAAGGCGTGGAATACATGCTCAATGAAGCAAGTCGGGTGCCTGTGAAATTTTGCTTTGGGGCACCCTCGTGTGTACCTGCAACCACCTTTGAAACAGCAGGTGATGCACTTGATGCAAAAGCGGTGGAATTGTTGCTGAAAAATCCTGAAATCGGCTATCTCTCTGAGATGATGAACTTCCCCGGTGTACTTTTCGAGGATGTTGAGGTCATGGAAAAGCTCAAGGCTGCCAAGCGTTTGGGCAAGCCTATTGATGGCCATGCGCCGGGGCTGCGGGGATCCGAAGCAAAAAAATATTTTGCCGCAGGCATCACCACCGACCACGAGTGTTTTACCTATGAAGAGGGAAAGGAAAAAGCGGAATTGGGCGTTAAAATACTGATTCGGGAGGGAAGTGCGGCCCGCAATTTCGAGGCACTGTGGCCCCTGATAAATGAATACCCCGAGCAAGTCATGTTTTGCAGCGATGACAAGCATCCTGACGACCTCATCAATGGGCATATCAATCAATTGGCGGCCCGTGCTTTAGCCAAAGGTTGCAACTTATTCGATGTGCTGCGGGCAGCCTGTGTGCATCCGGTCGAGCATTATAACCTACCTGTCGGGCTACTGAAAGAGGGCGAACCTGCTGATTTTGTGGTAGTTAAAGATTTGGAAAAAATGGAAGTGTCGGAAACCTGGCTCGATGGGAAATTGGTTTCCAAAAGCGGCCAGTCACTTATACCACATATCAAATCCGCAACACCCAATCGTTTTAAAGCATTTTCCAAAAAGCCAAATGATTTCCAAATAATTTCAAAAAAGGAAAGTGGGAAGGTGCTGGTCATTCAAGTATTGGATGGAGAAATAGTGACGGAAATTAGTTCTGGTAATTTATTAATTCAGGGTGGTTATTTACAAGCTGATCCAACCAAGGATGTTTTAAAAATAACCGTCGTCAACCGATATGCTGAAAACGCTCGTCCTACCATCGGTTTCGTCAGAGGTTTTGGAATAAAACATGGTGCTCTTGCCTCCTCCGTCGCACATGATTCGCACAACATTGTCGCCGTTGGCACGGACGATGAACTGCTTTGTGCAGCTGTTAATGCAGTTATCGAAGCAGAAGGTGGCATCAGCGCCGTTGGTGAAAACGGTGAAACGAAAGTATTGCCACTTCCGATCGCTGGATTGATGAGCCCTGCCGATGGGTATATTTTGGCAAAAGAATATTCTGAAATTGACGCATGGGCCAAAACTTCGCTCGGCTGTGTTTTAAGGGTGCCTTTCATGACCCTCTCCTTTTTGGCGCTGCCCGTCATTCCTGCGTTGAAAATGACGGACATGGGACTGTTCGATGTAGGGAAATTTGGATTTGTAGAGGTGGAAATAGAATAGAAGGACTTACGGGCACGCAATTCAGACTTTCATAAAGACTCATCCTTTTGGACATGAAACATTAGACATTGGATAAAAGCTCATTTAAAGGCTCCTGATTGCCAATGAGCATAAAAGGACTTTCGTATTAAAATTCCTTATCGGTCATTTTCCTTCAAATCTCCGAGTGGCGGGGTTTAGCCAAAAAAAGCACATTGGATTGCCCCATATTTGAAGGAAATTTTTTTATAAGAAAACCCTGTGACTATAAATGAGTGTTCTAATATCTAACGTCTTATACCAGTAGTATGGGGAATTGTATGATTGCCATTACAACCTACTGTGAACCAACAATTTAACAATTAAACATTCCAGCAATTAATTTTAAGATAATTATGCCTGTTTACTTTTTAAATTTATACCTTTGACATTATTCCATTCAAATGAAAATCTACAAATGGGTACGACAAACACTGCAACACCCCCGGTTAAAAAAAGCTCCGTCAATTGGAAACACCTCATAGAAAGTCTAGACGGGAGCAAATGTATTTTATGCCTTGGGCCGGGGGCCTATGTACAACCAGGCCAGGAAAGGATCGAAAAACAGCTTGCCAAATTTTTAAAATCCAAAGAAAAAGAATTGTCCATAAGGGTCTATGATGATGGGTGGTTTCATTACCTGCCATCGGCCAATGCCATTGATGCCTGGCAAACGGTCAAAGATTTTTATGAACAAAAAAATGAGTGGGTAGAGGGTGTACTGAAAAAAGTCTCGCAGATTCCGTTTCACTTAATTCTAAATTTTACGCCCGATTATAAACTAAAAGAGGCTTTTTCCGATCAGGGACTTCCCTTTCATTTTTCCAGTTATTTAAGGGGGCGGCCATATAACAATGATGAACCTACCCCAAAAAAAGACCATCCTTTTATATTTAACCTTTTAGGGGAATTGGACAAACGCAATTCCCTGGTGATGACCTACAACGATTTTTATTCCTACTTGGAATCGGTATTTCAAGGCAATAGCATGTCGCCGATTTTAAAAGAACAAATCCTGGATGCGGATTATTTTATTTTTTTGGGAATGCCGTTCGACAAATGGTACGCCCATTTATTTATGAGGATGCTGAGCCAGCACGACACAAAAAGGGATTCCAAAAAATATGCGGCCAATAGTTTTATCGATCAACAAATTTTGTCGGAATGCATTGAGCAATATACTATGACTTTCGTTACGGAGGAAATAAAAGATTTTATTGATGAACTGCATGTACAATGCAAGGAGGAAAAAATATTGCGGCTAAAAGAGGAAATGCCCAATCTGGAAATTAATTTCGATGAATTGCGAATGATGGTTGCCGAAAATGAATTTGCGAAAATATTCGAATTGCTTTTGAGTAAATTAAAAGAAATTGGAAGTGCTGGGAAGGAGTGGTTGAATTTAGTGCTTGGATTAAAAGGCCAATTCTCTTCTTTTGAAGAAAAAATAACTTATGGCACACTAGGCGATGATGCAAGAACAACGGAAGAAAATAAATTAAGAAAAAATATTATTGACTTTTTGGATAAAATGCAAAAGGCTTTTTAGATAGTAAGAAGTCAGAACATTTTATTCTCAGATTACCGATGTGTTTTATCTAAACTCTGAAAATGAAATCGTCTGATCTCTGATTTCTTTTAAAAACCCGTTCAAAAATGAAAACTGTATTAGAAAGATACCCGGGGGCACAACCATTCCGAACCGATCAAAAGCCCATATTTTTTGGCAGGGAAAAAGACCAGGCCAATTTGCACCGTATGGTCAAATTGTCAACACTTACTGTGCTTCACAGTAAATCGGGGATGGGAAAAAGCTCTTTGATCAATGCAGGACTAATCCCCAAATTGGAGGAAGAAAACCGATATGAATATTTGACAATCCGATTTACTGCTTATGATAAAGATCGGGAACATGAAATGCCACTCGATAAAACCAAGCACCTGTTGCGTTTAAAAAAAGAAACGCTTACTGAAAATAAAAACGATGCTCATTCGACTTTTTTGGATAAATTAATTAAAAATGAAAACACGCTCTGGCATGACATAAAAGAATATCAAATACTCCATAAGGAAGGAAAAGGATTATTGATTATTTTTGATCAGTTTGAAGAATTGTTTACCTATCCAAAATCAGCCATCCTTGCATTTCAAAAAGAATTGTCCGAGGCACTTTATACACCGGTGCCACAACGCTACTGGGATATATTGGAAGAAAAAGAGGGTAGGGGGACGGCTCTGTTAAGTCCAGAAGAACTCCGCATTTTTCAAAGCCCACCTTTAATCAAAGGGTTGTTGGCTATTCGTTCCGACCGCTTGCATTTACTTGACCAACTCAGTCATCATATTCCCAATATTTTAAAGAACTGTTATGTGCTGGATTCTTTAGATGCCAACCAGGCGAGGGCAGCCATCGTGGAGCCGGCAATGGCTAAACCAGTCGGAGAAACATTTGTATTTTCTTCCCCTGTTTTTAATTATGAGGATAAAGCGGTTGATGAAATAATTAATTTTCTCAATCAGGGAGGGGAAAGTAAAATTGAATTGACCCAGTTGCAGATCGTTTGCCATTCGTTTGAAAGAAAAGTAGTAAAAAATAGTTTGGCAATTATTGGGATGCAGGATGTGGAAAAATTGGATAATATTATTAATGGTTTTTATGAAGAAAAAATAGCGGAATTAGATGTGGGGCAACAGGACGCAGCAAGACAATTAGTCGAGGAAGGGTTGATATTTGAGGAAGAGAAACGAAGGTTGACTTTGTACGAAGGGCAAATATTGAAAGAATATAGTATCAGTGAGGAAGCATTGCGCCAATTGGTGGACAGCCATTTACTGCGGTCTGAGTCCAGTGCAAAAGGTGGTTATACTTACGAATTGAGCCACGATACGTTGGTCGGCCCGATCCTTCGATCAAAAGAAATCAGGATGAGAAGGGAACGGCTGGTCAAAGAAAAAGAAGAGGCATATGAGCGGGAACTCAAAGCGCAAGCGGAATTAGAAGAAAAGAACAGGGAATTGGAAGAAGCCAAAAGACAGCGCCGCCGGAATTACAGGTGGGCCGTTTTTGGGATCATCCTGAGTATTATATCAATGGTTTCTGCTTTTTATGCCTTTGACCAAAGGGATCAGGCAAAGGAGGCAGAACTGAAAGCATTGGAAGCGGAAAAGGATGCCATAACGGCGAAAGAGAAAGCGCTGGAAAGCGAAGAAGCTGCCATAGCTGCAACCAAGGCTGCTAAGGATGCGGCCAGCGCTGCAAAAACGGCAGCACTGGCGGAGGAAGAAGCCAAAAAAGAAGCATTGGAAAATTTGGCGAAAGCCGAAAGGGCACAAAAAGAGTCGGACAAACAAACAAAAAAAGCCAATTTTATGGTCGCCAATTTGTTCAATGAAAAAGCGGACGGCACTTTCAAAGCAAAAGACTATGACCGTTCCTGGCTTTTTACGCTTGAATCCTTGAACCCCGACAGGGATACGGACAAGGATCCATTGCCTGCGGCCACCGGTCGGTTGCTTTTTCCTGAACTCCATCAAAATGATAATAATGAGAGCGGCTCCATTTCATTGGATTTTCCTGTTGCAAGTATAGATGTTAGCGGAAAAGGAAACCATATTGCCATTGGCAGTAATAATAATCAATTAAATGTATTGGATTTAAAAAATGGCAAAAATATTCGTGATAAATTTTTATTGAAAAAAGCCTATGGGCAGTCGGCTGATGGGCGACCCAAAAAGAGCGATATTGAAGGGATTGCCTATCATCCAAAAAAAGATATGATTGCTTTTTACGCTGCAAGCCATGATACCATTTTTGTAAATAAGGACAGTTTTATTTTTAATGAAAAAGTATATAATTGGCCGAGTAGCTCATCGGAAAATGTCCAATTTGTTAATGCTAAATCAAAAGATGAAATTAATATTGGGAAAACGGTTTTTGTTTTTGAAAAAAATAATAATGCGCCAAAAATAAATGCCTTGTTTAATGATGGCTCTCAGGGTGTTAGCGCCATAGCATATAATAATAAAGGGGATGGTTATTCCCTGGCTTCTGGATATGCAGATGGAGGGCTGGTTTTGTGGAGCCTTCAGAATGGCCAACATATTACCCTTAATAAAAACAATATTTATAGGGCAGTCAACTGCATCGAATTCAGCCCCAATGATAAATTGCTGGCTGCTGGGTTTGAAAATAACAGGTTATTGATATGGGACATTGAGAAGAATGAAATTACTGACTCCGTAATAATGACCAATCAATCTGTTCGTGCTGTTTCTTTCGATGAGAAAAATCGTTATATCGCACTGGGTACATCTGAAAATGAGATCCATGTTTATGACCTGAAAAAAAGCACTAAAAAACCCATTAAAAAACTGGTTGGGCATAAGCGGCCCATTACCAATTTAAAATTTAAAAGCCTCGATAAATTAATTAATTTTAACCGTGACCGCCAATTGTTCCTTTCCTCTTCTTTTAATAAACTATTTATTTGGGATTTTGACAAAGAAAAAAAGATAGCTGAAATAACAACCAACCAACCTATAACGGATTTGAAATTTGGCCCTAAAGGAAGGTTGATCTGGGTTGGTACAGCTGGAAATGAAATAAGATTGCTCAATCTTGACTTGGTTTTATTTTCTGATAATAAAAAGGCATTGGCGCTTGATGATTATTTGTTAGATCCTAATTCAAAAAAATTCAGGAAAAAATTAAATGAAATACGGGAGCGCTCTTATAAAGAGTTGGGCTATGAATTGGATGAGGAGGATTTTAATTTGGTGGCAAGGGAAACAGCAGGAGGGGGAATTCCTTTTTTTAATCCAACTTCAACACCAACTTCAACGCATACGGCAGATGTGATAAACACAGAAGTTAGTACTCTCTCAATTGAACCAACGGCCATTTCTGATAACCCGCCCGTTCCGATGAAAAGAGCAGAAGAGTTTGAGGTAGGGGAGGATATTATAAAAAAAAGCGATAAGGTCAGTGGTGTTGAAATTAAGGTGGATGATGTGATCAAGGAGAAGGGCGGATATTTAAATCCTGATTCCAAGTCGGGTTCCTATTCAGATATAGTAATACCTTCGGATTATTCTGCCCAGGCTTATCAGGGAAAAGCTTCCTACTATAAGTCGAAACCAATTGTAGTGGCCGATATGTTTAATGTTGGGAATTTCCATAAATTCGTCAATACAGCCAGCGATAATTATCCAATTTTCAATAATGGCGAAATAATTTTAACGGAAGACAAAATGAAAAATGCTGGCGCTGTTGTTTTTTCTGATAAAAAAGTCACCCCTCCTTTTGAAGTGAATTTTGAATATAATATTTATAATAAAGAAGGTGCTTATGGTTATTCCTGGGAAGATGAACCTGCGGACGGATTGGTATTTATGTTTATGAAAAATAAAAATGCATATAAAAATATTGAGGTTCCTTCTGGAAGCCATCGAGGGTTTTTATATGATAGCACAGGATATGGTGTCCACTTTGCAACGTTCAGAAAAAATGCCATTATTTTAACAGATGGGAAAGATGATTATGGCCTGGCCGATTCGAGGGATTTGGTTATTAGTAATTATTTAGCACCGATTTATTCTCATGATAAATGGCGGCGTGTGAAAATTATGGTAGAAAAAGATAGGGTCAGGGTTTATTATGAAGGTGTAGAAGTATTTACAAAATTAATGACCGTTGACACTACTTATCCTTATATCGGTTTTGGAGCCGGAAATGGCGGTGCAGATTCAAGGCACAGTATTCGGAATATATGGGTGACTAAATTGGAATAAGAAAAATTATGGCATCCAAAAAATGGTATGAGTTCATCCCCCACCCGGTAGTGATGTTGTTTGGTATCATTGTGTTCACAGCCATACTCAGTCATTTGCTCCCGGCAGGGGTATATGAGCGGGAGTTGGTGGATGGGCGGCAACGGGTTATTCCGGGTTCCTATCAGCAAATAGACCCGACCCCGGTTGGGTTGTTCGGCATTTTCAAAGCGCTTCCGTTGGGATTCAAGACGGCAGCAGAAGTCATCTTTGTAGTGCTGGCAGGGGGCATCATGTTCGGCATGTTGGAAAAATCAAGGATGGTGGAAAATACAATCGGTACTTTGGTCAAAAAAATCGGGCCGTCGAGGAGGTTGATGATGGTAGCGGCGCTGACCTATGCGTTTGGCATGTTGGGTGTGGTAATTGGCTATGAGCACAACATCGCCATGGTGCCTATCGCTGCTGTGATAGCGCTGGCATTGGGCGGTGATTTGGTTTTGGCGGCAGGCATTTCCGTAGGAGCGATCACGGTCGGTTTTGGTCTTTCGCCCATCAACCCATACACTGTCGGCATTGGGCATAAGATCGGTGAAATGCCATTGTTTTCGGGAGCTTTGATTCGGAGTGTACTATGTTTTATAGGTCTGACGCTAATGGCCTGGTACAATGTGCGCTATTTCAAAAAGATTTTGCAAGACCCTGAAAAAAGCCTCTCTCTTGGCCTGAACACAGACGGCTTTTCCCTTTCCCGTCCAGTCTCGGAATATCATATCACGAAAAACAATTGGCTGGTCATGGGCATTTTTGTGGCGGGTATCGGCATGATGTTGTATGGCATTTTCCAGCATGGCTGGTATATGAATGAAATATCGGCCATATTCATCATCATCGCCGTCCTTTCGGGCATTGCGGCCCGCATGGATGGAACTACACTTAGCGAAACAGCTTTAAAGTATGTGGGCATTGTTGCGCCAGGTGCTTTTATGGTAGGCTATGCCACCACCATCAAAGTCATCATGGAAATGGGCAGTATTAACGATACCATCGCCTATGAGTTGTCGGGCATGCTGTCCTCTTTGCCAACTTATGCCTCAGCCGTTTGCATGTCTATGTCGCAGTCGGTCATCAATTTTTTTATCCCATCGGGCAGTGGCCAGGCATTGGCTACCCTCCCCATTATGATCCCTCTGGGTGAACTGCTTGGTCTAACTCGCCAAACAGCCATCCTTGCTTTTCAAATCGGTGACGGTGTAACCAATTTGTTCAATCCGTCGTTGGGTGGACTGATCGCCATGTTGAGTATGTGCAAAGTGCCGTTTGATCGTTGGCTGCGGTTTATTTTTCCACTGGTGCTGATGATATTGGGAGTGGCGTGGTTGGTGTTGTTGTTCACAGTTTATATTGAGTGGGGGCCAGTGTGATTGTAGCTCGAATTTTCAAATCCGAGTGAATAAAATTGATTAACGATTAAAAGATTATATGATTAACGATTTTTGATCTGTCGGGAAATCGAAAATCGTTAATCATATAATCTTTTAATCGTTAATTATGGTGGGTGTACCCCAAACCCTGTCAAAGCCTTCCGCAAGTTTTTAGCTTCTTCCCGATTCATTTTAAGGCAAGAAACCGTAGCACGGCCCGTTGGGGTAAGACCAAGAATGATAGATTTATCCGAACTCCAAGTAAAATGTTCAGTCCATTCTTCAAGCCTTGGGTGAAATAGGGAAATGGCCATATTACTGAGAGGGTCAATGCACTTTATCTTATTGTATTTAGCATTGTTACAATGTTGGCAGCAAAATGCAAGGTTTTCAAAAACAGTTAAACCTCCAAGGGAAATAGGGATGATGTGGTCAATGCAAAAATTGTGGTAGGCAAAAGTGCTGAGAGCCAAACAGTATTCACAAACAAGCCGGGCTTCTTCCCTGACCCGGTTTTTTAATTCTTGAGGGATATAAGTATCATGCATCGGTAGGAGGAGCTAAACCAAGGTCTTTAGCCAAATGGACAAGAGGAATACCTTTCAATAGGGATAATTCCCCCAACACTTTCACTCTTTTTACCCGCATTCCTTCTTCCTCTTTTATCAAAGCAAAAAGTTCTTCCAGCTCCCTTTTCGGCAACTCGCCTTCTCCCCTTTTTTTATTTAAAAAATGGAAACGTTCCAAGTTCTCTTGCGGCAATACACATTCCTCATTCAACTGGCGCAACAGTTCTTTTTCTTTGTGCTTAGGGTCGTTGGATTTTCGCCTGACCAAAAGGGAGGCTATTTCCCGCATGGCTGTTTCCAGTTCGTGGATGTCCAGTTGCGGAAGCAAGTCCTTAAAGTGGAGGTAGGATTGTTTATTAGCTCCGTGCATAGGTGATTTTTTGTCAAAGATAGAGGTTTTATCAAAAAGAAGGAAGGTGGAAAGGGTCAATGCCTTCCTCAACAATACTTTACTGATGTTCAGTTTCGGCAGCTTGTTGTTGGCGATGCTCTTCGGCCTGTTTGGCTTCTTCTACCCTTGAGAGTGATTATCACGTAAGAAGCCCGTGATAAACTGGCCAGGATTTATAAATATTAGGTGGAAGGCAATTACAAAACCATATATCGAGTAGAAGGACAGACTATTTATGTAACAGATATTTTTGATACCCGCCAAGATCCTCAGAATATGCGATTGTAAAGATCGGCAAGAAATTTTGTGCTGCCAATCCGCTTTTCTTTTCGTTATTTCGGTTTTCAAAAGTTTCATTTCCAATTAAGAGCATGTTTAAGATTTTAATGAACTGAAAATCAATAATTTAGGATAATGACATAGGATTTAAGAAGACGTTTATCGAGATAAGTAACTGATTAAATCCGAAGTCAGTGCCTAAAGTATTGGTTTTCAGGAAGGTAAAATTTAAACAAGCTCTAATGTGATAGCTTCGTTTACCTCGTGGCAGATTACTTGTGGTCTTGATAAATGGGGATAACGTGGCAGTGATGGTTTAAGGAAACACTCGATACATGGAAAAAACATACCGCACTAAAAAAATTCTTTCCCACCTCGTCTCTTTCCCCGTGCTCGGCGGCATGAGCAATCTGCCAATTTTAGAATACATCAAAAGCTACTTCGATGACCATGGTATTGACTATCAATTAGTTCCAAATGCCGAAGGAACGAGTGCCAACCTCCATTGCCGCATTGGCCCGGGAGTAGATGGCGGGGTGATCCTCTCTGGCCATACGGATGTCGTGCCAGTGGAAGGCCAGGACTGGCATACCGACCCATTTCAATTAACTGAGAAGGAAGGAAAACTGTATGCAAGAGGAGCTGCTGACATGAAAGGCTTTTTGGCCTGTTGTCTCGCCTGTGTACCTGATATGCTCAGGGCCAATTTGAAAAAGCCCATCTATTTCGCCTTTTCATTTGATGAGGAGATTGGCTGTTTGCAAGGGGAAATTATAGCGAACGCCATTTGTGATTTTTATAAAGAAAGACCAAAATACGCCATCATTGGTGAGCCATCGCTTTTGCAGCCCATTATAGGGCACAAAGGCATTATCTATTTAGAAACGACGGTGACCGGGTCAGCAGGCCATAGCAGTGGCATCCGAAAGGAAGTAAGTGCCATCCACGAAGCGGCCCGTTTGACGATGTGGCTGGAGAATAAAATGAATGAAATGATAGAGGCTGGGTTGACTGATAGCCGTTTTGTTCCTGATCACTCCTCTATCCACATTGGCATCATCGAAGGAGGGATCGCCATCAATGTGGTGGCAGACAAATGTACTTTTAAGTGGGACATCCGAAATATACCAGAGGTTGACATGAACGAGGTCATTGCCGAATTTGAAGCGCATTGCCGAAAACAAGAAGCCTTTCTCCAAAAGCGCTTTGCTGGCGCAAAAATAATCACCCGTGAACTCCACCCCATTGTGGTGCCTTTGGACACCCCCGCCCATATGCCCATCGTTGATTTGGTAAAGCGGCTTTCTGGCAATACGGAATTGAAGACAGTTGCCTATGCTTCAGAAGCAGGCCAGTTTTCACAGGCCGGTTTTGAAGCCATTGTCTGCGGGCCGGGATCTATTGAACAGGCGCACCGTGCAAATGAATTTATAGCGGTGGAGCAGTTGGGGAAAGGGGTTGATTTTATTAATGGTTTGATTAGGGAAATGTGTGAAGAATAGACTTTATTTGGTAGACGGTCTGTTTTATAAAAAATCAGAGCGTATCAGAAGTTGAAAATTTGAATTTTTTTTGAAATTGGAACAGAATTTCACAGCGGGATTTCCGTCGTCTTCTTCCTCACTGATAACGAAAACAGCGATTCCACCTTTCCGATATTTGGCACTATCGATAATTTTTCCAAAACAAAATGGTTGTACTTTTCAATATCCTCTACCAGCACTTTGATCATAAAATCAGCGGCCCCGGTCACATAGTGGCATTCCAGTACTTCGGGAAAACTGATGACCCGTTCTACAAAACCCTCCACTTGTTCTTTTGAATGGTTCTTGATGGAAATGTGGGCAAAGGCAGTCAGTTTTTTCCCTAATTTCTCAGGGTTCAATACCGCCATGTAACGGTCAATGACACCACTTTTTTCCAATTTTTTAATGCGCTCAAAAATAGGCGTAGTTGACAGGTTGAGCCGGGTAGATAGTTCTTTGATGGTCATGCGTCCATCCTGTTGGAGGAGGTTGAGGATTTGGAAGTCGGTTGAATCGAGTTTGGGCATTGTGATTAGTTGAAAAGTGATTAGTCAAGAAGTTGTAAACCGATGAAAACAGTAGAACATTATTCCATAAGTTAAAATTCTGGAAAAAGCAAAAATAGGATTCCTATGAAAAATAGACCATTCTTAGAAAAATATTCCAAATAGAAATTTGAGTTAGTGCGTTCCACCTGAAAATCCGATCTTTATAGCCAATTCCCAAGCCCGAGTCAACACAACCATTTAACTATCCAACCATTTAACCATTGATTCTTTCTCAGCCTTAACCAATTTTTGTAAACATGGTCGTTCCCAGTAGTAGGATCAGTAAAAAAATACTGAAACAAGCATTCCAGTTGATGAGTACCGCCAAAGCGATGACGGAACTCTATGAAGCCAATTTCAAACTCGTTTCCAAATATGTCCATGCAACTTCTCGTGGACATGAGGCGGTACAATTGGCGGCGGGCATGCAGTTGCTCCCACAGGATTTTGCTTATCCCTACTATCGGGACGATTCCATGTTGCTTGCCATTGGCATGAGGCCTTATCACTTGATGCTGCAATTGCTCGCTAAAAGGGATGATCCGTTTTCTGGTGGCCGAAGCTACTATTCGCACCCAAGTTTAAGGGATGATGATAAGCCGAAGATCCCACACCAGTCCTCCGCCACAGGCATGCAGGCCATTCCTGCGACAGGGACTGCAATGGGCATGCAGTACAAGGAAAAATTGGGCATTGGCGAGGATTATGGAAAAAACAAACCCATCGTGCTATGCTCGCTCGGCGATGCTTCTGTTACAGAAGGAGAGGTAGCAGAAGCCTTTCAAATGGCTGCTCTCAAACAGTTCCCGATCCTTTATCTGGTGCAGGACAATGGTTGGGACATTTCCGCCAATGCAGAAGAAACCCGGGCCCAGAACGCAGCCGAATATGCCCAAGGATTTCACGGCATAGAGACAGTGAGTATCGATGGAAACGATTTTAGGGAAAGCTATGCTGTTTTGCAAAAGGTGATTGCTACTATACGTGAGGAACGAAGGCCATTCCTTGTACATGCCACCTGTCCTTTGCTCAATCACCATACTTCTGGTGTTCGTATGGAATGGTATCGGGACGACTTGGAGGTGGCTCGACAACAAGACCCATTTCCCATCCTTGAAGGCCAATTGCGGGAGGTCGGTTTTTCCCAAAAAGAACTTGACAAAATAGTGTCAGAGGCAGAAACCACAGTGGCTGCCGATTTTGAAAAAGCGCTCCAAACCGAAGACCCCGGACCAGAAGATCTGTTCACCCATGCGTTTGCCCCCACTACTGTAGTTAAAGAGTCTGGTGATCGCACGCCCGCAAAAGGCGAAGAAGTCGTCATGGTTGACTGTGCCCTTCACGCTGTGGAAGACTTGATGCGGGAAAACAAAGAGTGCCTGCTCTACGGCCAGGACGTAGGAGGTCGCCTGGGCGGGGTGTTCAGGGAAGCTGCCACGTTGGCGGAGAAATTTGGCGATGACCGGGTGTTCAATACGCCCATTCAAGAAGCCTTCATCGTCGGTTCGACAGTGGGCATGGCAGCGGTGGGCTTGCAGCCAATTGTAGAGGTGCAGTTTGCCGACTACATTTGGCCTGGGCTGAACCAATTGTTCACTGAAGTGAGCCGCTCTTGCTTTCTGAGCAATGGCAAATGGCCAGTAAGCATGATTCTTCGGGTACCTATTGGCGCCTACGGTAGCGGTGGACCCTATCATTCTTCGAGCGTCGAGTCGGTAGTGACCAATATCAGAGGGATCAAGATCGCCTACCCGAGCAATGGTGCTGACTTGAAAGGGTTGATGAAAGCGGCCTACCTCGATCCGAATCCTGTAGTTATTTTTGAACACAAAGGGTTGTATTGGTCGAAAGTGCCGGGCACAAAAATGGCCAAAACCATTGAGCCGGCAGCCGACTACATTCTCCCATTTGGAAAGGCCAATACTGTGCTTGCTGTGGACGGGCAGTTTGCCAAAAATAATAATGTGCTGTCAGTGATTACCTATGGCATGGGGGTGCATTGGGCTTTGAACGCTGCCGAACACTTTGAAGGACAAGTTGAAATCATTGACCTGCGAACCCTCTATCCACTCGATGAAAATGCCGTTTTCGATTCGGTGAAAAAAACCAACCGCTGCCTTGTATTGACCGAAGAACCTACCAATAATTCTTTTGCTCGCAGCCTTGCCGGGTTGATCCAAGAAAAATGTTTCCAGTACCTCGATGCACCTGTCATGACTATGGGTGCAGAAAATATGCCTGCTATTCCTTTGAATAGTACTTTGGAACAAACGATGTTGCCTTCGGCGGAAAAAGTGCGGGTGAAGATGAGGGAACTAATAAACTGGTAGATGAAAGAATCAGTTCAATTTAAATTAATTGTTTAATTCTTAAGATTAATTTTTAATGCCTGCCGCATTTAATTTTTATTACTTGAACATAGGCTTTCGAAAAAACACATGAACACAATTGGTTTATAATTTAACTAAAGAATTAACTCAAACCTTTTTTTTTAATATCTCCGATTATTGTCCTATTTATATTTAATAAACAAACAATATTAGGTGTAATTAGGAGTTTGGTGGTTCAAATGTTTTTTTAAAAGTAAATGCCAATTTGCTTTCTCCAAATTGTATTAAATAATTCAACTTCATTTTCGCCTCCTCAGGCGTTGGAATATGCCCTTTTGGAATCCACCACAATACCATATATGCAGTTTTTGGTTTTTCAAACCATTGCCTCCTTTTACGCATTATTTCAACATGGTCGGATTTAAAGGCGAAACTTTTTAAATCTTCGACCGTCTCCCATACAGACATGTTTACAATAATCAAAGGATCATCAAATACCTCAATGCCAGTTGCATTTCCGGATTCGTCTTTTAATCGCCATATAAACCCCTTGCTATTTTCTGCTATTTTATTGATCCTGTCTAAATTATTGACAAATTCCGAAATATGAGGATGATCAATTGGGAATGTAAGCCTTGCAATATTCATTTGTGCTAAGTGGAACATATTGATTTATTTTTTTTAAATTGAGCACCAATTTAATTTAAAATAAAAGCAATTGTCAAGTAGTTACTTAAACCTCCTTTAGGCACCAAAAAGTTACTTTTATGGAAACTCATAGCGAAAAGAAATGTGCAATCATCGAAACTTTAAAAATATTTTCTGCAAAATGGAAACCTTGTATTTTATGCTATTTATTGGAAGGGAGTAAAAGGTATGGCGAACTCCACCGCCTCATACCCAATATCAGCAGAAAAATGTTGACGCAACATCTTAAAGAATTGCAAAAGGATGGATTGGTCAGCCGAAAATCCTATCTCGTTATTCCGCCCAAAGTTGAATATTCTTTGACCGAAAAAGGAAGGAGTTTGGAGATGGTTCTTTTATCCCTTGAAAATTGGGGGATAGAAAATTTAAAGGACGTGAATTCGGTGCCTGAGATGCTTGCTCAAAAGGGTATAGTAACATAATCTGGTAGAGTTGGTTTTAAAAAAGGAAAGAATAAATTCAAAAAGTGAAGTCTGGGTCAATTGATATCAGTCCAGGCATTGTTTTCCCGGTTAGGTGAATCAAACCGTCAATTGGAATCCATTTACCAAAAAAAAAATCAATCCATGCTGAATTTTGAATACTTAGGCAATTACCCCAATGGAAAGGAAACACGCTGGAGCAATAAATGCCAAGGTGTCACTCATGATGCCGATCATTGGTACATCACCCAAACGCTGCAAATCTGGAAAATACCTGCTTCCGCTGATTTGGACTTTTCTGAAAAAACACCGGAATCACAAGTGTTGCTACTTCCTGAACATTTACAGAGAGCAGGGTACAATCATTTTGGCGACCTTGATTATTGGGAAGGTTATCTATTTATTTCACTGGAAAATAAAAGCAAGTCAAAACCGCCTGCCATAATTTTATGGGACGCCAAAAATTTTAAATATTTTTCAGGGGCAATATTACCGTCGCCAAATAAAAAGGATATTCCCTGGTGTGCCATCCATCCATTAGAAGGGACAATTTTCACCTCCGATTTTAAGTGTAAAAGTGAATTATTCGAATACGATTTTTCTATCTCAAAAAACAAAAAATTCGAATTAAAATTTTTGAGAAAAATTCTCTTAAAAGACCAGCAAGAGAAACCGATTAATATTAAAAGGGTACAAGGTGGAGTATTTTCCAAAAAGAATAAATTGCTCTATATATCATCGGACGGAAGAAAAAAGGGAGGTATTTATATATTCGAAACAGAAGGGTATACCCTTGTGGAACACATCAAGGTGCCTTACGATCCAGGTTTTCCCAATATACAGGAAGTAGAAGGGATCACGCTCTGGAACTTGGACGCTCCTTTAATAAATGGAATAAAAAAACCTGATAAAATAAATGGGCAATTGCATTTAATTATTTTGGACAACGACCTGTGCAACGACGATATTTATTTTAAACATTTTAGAATACCTTCCGAATCGAACAGGTAGAATACGTGTCGGACACTTCATTATATTAAATTCCGTTAGTTTATTTATCATTCATTTTCAGGCAAAAGAAAGTGTCGGACACGTGTTTCAGTTCTCGTCTTAATCACTTCTTCTCAATTACCCTAACATAAACAGGGTTCAGTGGAGAACCAACTCCAACTGCCCTGTCATTCACATAAATTTTTGAACCATCATTGCTAACATGGATGCCATTGGGGACATTAAAGGAAGCCACATCTCCATCCCCATTGTTATTTCCGGCTGTTCCTATTCCGGCAATTTGAGCCACTTTGCCCTCTAAAGTGACTTCGAAAATTCTATTAGCACCCCGGCCAGAAACATATAGTTTACCGCCTGCATAATGCACGTGGCCGTTGCCGCCACCCGGCAGTGTGACCAGCGAGCTGACCGTACCATCTGGGGTAATTTTTAAAAGGCTACCGTTGTTGAAGTTAACCGGATAAAGATTACCATTTTCATCAATCGTTATTCCGTTGGGACAAGTTAACAAATTGCTACTTGCAAAGGCGGTCGAAGTGCCGTCGGGTGATACTTTTCGAATACTATTGCCTACACAGTTGCAGACGTAGAGGTTGTCATCTTTGTCGATAGTAATTCCTACCGGGCTGGAAAACCCTTCAGTAGCAAAAGTCGTCACATCACCTTGTGGAGTAATTTTGCTAATCGTGTTCCCTTTGATATTTGCTTGAAAAAGATTCCCTTTGCTGTCAAATGCATTTCCCGAAGCGCCTAGCAGGCCATTGGCGAATTCGGAAACTTCTCCCGTATTTGGATCAACCCGGCTAACCTTTTTACCATTGGCATTATTTAATTGGTCACCGAAATTGGCCACATAAATAAAACCATCGGCATCCACCGTGAGGCCACCACTACCATCGAATGTCTGGGTCAAGGTAGAAACCTTGTAGCTGCTACGCAGATCTTCAATGGTGTCGTATATGGAGGTAGGGGGGATGGGAGGGTTTTCATCCTTTTTATCGCAGGATAATGCCGTCAATAAGAAACTGAAAAGGAAGGAAAAGGTGATGATATAATTTCGCATTACTTGGATTTTATTTGATGATTTAAAATTAGACTTGTTCATGAATAAAAAATTGCTACTTGTTTCATAATCAGATTTCCTCCCCCCAACCCCCTCCAAAGGGGGATATAAATCCGTTCATTTATTTTTCGCACTGCTATTGTCTTAGATTTTTGCAGGGTGGGTATCCCCCTTTGGAGGGGGTTGGGGGGAGGAAATGCATTTGGTTTACTTATTTATGGACAACTCTTTTAAATTAATATATGACTTGGAAATTCGCTGCTGTTGGCCAATGGCCAACAGCGAGTAACCCAATCACCTTGCGATCGTTAGCCGTTCTGTAAATACCTCATCACGCACCTCAAGATGAAGAAAGTAAATACCTGAAGAAAAATGAGATGCGTCCCAATCCACTTGATGTTTGCCAGCACTTAAAGATGCTTTTTTCAAATAATCCACGGCCTGCCCAGCTTCGTTTACTATTTTTAAATTGACAAATTCGGAAGACGGCAATTCAAATTGAATGGTCGCTTTTTTCACTACAGGGTTTGGAAATACATTGATGTGAATTGAGTTACTGAAGACAGGGTTTTCAGTTGGGGTCATAACAGGGCCAAAGGTGATAGAATTTGGGCCGGCCAAGTTGTTGTCGATAAACACCTTATCAAATGAGCCATTAGAATTGTAGCGGACGACCTTGTTCACTTGTACATTGCATAGGTAGATGCTGCCATCAGCCCCAAAAGCATGGCCTTCGGTTCTTTCGGTTCCGCTGATGAAAGTTCCTTTAAATGCACCATTGCTATCAAAGCGGAGTACGGAACCTTTCCTCCAATCCACCACATAAAAATCGCCTGCATCGTCCCGCCAGACGCCAACAGGACCGTCTAGCTGAGATGAACTGATAAATGTGCCGAGGGAGTTTCCCTGACTATCAAATTTGTAAACCCTTCCATCAAAGCCGTCGCTACCCCAACTCGTTACGTACAAATTATCATCGTCGTCCCAAATCATGCCCAAGCCAGCAGGAATGTTTATAGAAGTGAATTCATCCACAAACGATCCGTTCAGGGTAAACCGGACTACTTTCCCTCCCCATTGGCTGACATAAAGCAATGAATCCCTGCCAAGGATCATTTTGGTCGGGCTGGCAAGGCTGTACCCAGAACTGAAATTGCCAATAAATGCACCCGTTTCACCATTGTACATTTTGATCTGAGTATTCAAAAAACCGGTAACGAGCAGATTCCCATTGGTCGGATGGAAAAACACTTTTTGCGGGCGATCTAACCCGCCAGAACCAGGTGAAACAAAATAGCCTTTGTAAGCCCCCGTTTCCCCATCATAACGCCCAACTGCGTCATTTTGAAAACTGGTGGTATAGAGGTCGGGCGTTTGGGAAAAAAGGCATTGAATATTAAAAATCAATAGGCCCGTAATGAAAACCCCGAGTGTTAAAACGTAACTGACAGGGCTCTTTTTTTTAATAAGTCGATTTGATTTCATAGTCTTAATTTTTATGATTGTAAATGAATTTTACGATTAAACAGCAGCGTGTTTAAAGAAAATAGGCCTGTATTAAAAAGCGTAATGGGCTGTTCAATTGGATCGGAAGGATAGCAGTTCCCACCCCTACAGTCAGGTGATAACTCCCTGATTGGAGAATCATTTAGTATGAGAGGTACGCTGACCTCTTTTAGATAGAGCCATGATAGGTTTTGGTATATTGTTCAAATAATGTTGGCTGTTAGCTATCGGTTGTTGGCCAATAGCCAACAGCATTTGAAAAACACCTAATGTAGTTACGCATAAAGTCACTTGCCGATCAAAAACAAAGCTATCTCAATCTTTGTCGTGCATATTGGCAAATTGCCTGAATAGTCTGTGAATTCTTTATGAATAGATAGTGAGGTTGTATTTTGGCTTTGAAATCATCCAACTTGTTATGAAGGCTGTTCAACAAATCATCCGAATAGGTGAATGGGATATATGCCCTGGCACCTACCAAATAAAAAACCAGCGGAAGTCTATTTTCGTCAAGCCGCGTCTCATGCGCTTGCTGGTATTCCTGATTGAGCATCCTAACCACATTGTTACCAAGGCTGAATTGATGGAGTCCGTCTGGGAAGAACGGATCGTAACCGAAAACCTGCTTACCAAAAGCATATCCGAACTAAGGCAGGTCGTTCAAGACAATTTTCCAAACCTGATGGAAATTGAAACCATAAGGTCCGTTGGTTACAAGCTCCGATGCACTGTTCAACCGAAATTATTAAAAGAAGATAGAAATGCATTGCTACCGAAGAAGTTATGGTTGCAGAAGGGTTTCATGAAAAGACGCCAGGGAAGTTTAATAGCATTGGGAGCGTTGGCTTTTCTCCTACTTTTAGCTTCTTTTTTTTGGGAAAAACATTTTGAATAAACCCAGCACAACTGAAAAATCTGTTCAGTTCAAGTTTTCACCCATCACTTCAAAGGTGGGCCTGGAATGGCAAGCAGCCATTTCGCCAGATGGGGCAAATTTGGTGTATGCTTATCGAAAAGACCGAAGTGAGCCGTTTTACCTCTACACTCGGCATCTGGAATCGGCGACTGCGAGGCGTTTGACTTCAAAGGACAATCAACCCGAATTAAATCCCGTATGGTCGCCTGATGGGCAAAAAATCGCTTTTTTACGGATAAGGAACGGCAAGCATTATGACCTACAAATCATTCCCTTGGCTGGAGGAGAAGAAGAGTCAGTAGCAACTTTGGAATTCAGTACCATTAAGCCAAATTTGGTTTGGTCCGTCGAACAAGCCCGATTGATGTTTTCAGCAAAAAAAACGTCTGAAGATCCACTTTCCATCTTTAGTTTTGATTTCAACAATAAGGAAATCCGTCAATTGACCACACCGCAAAAAAGCAAATATGGGGATCACTTTCCGAACTTATTACCAGATGGTCGTTTGGCCTTTATTCGGTCAGATTTTGGAAAAAGCTTGCTCAACCAAAAAGCACCTGTGAACGGGAAAATTATTTTACTCGATTTAAAACTCGGTGAAGAGCAGCTGCTTAAAGAAATCGAGCATGAAACGATGGGCATGGTTTATTCAAAACCTTTGGATAAATTGATCGTGTGGCTGTCGGAACACGAAGGGTATAAATATGCCATGCGGGGGTATCACTTAAATGGAAAATCAGAATACATCACTTCTGTCCGCAGTCACCGCCCCAGCAATTTATTGGCTTATCCCCAAACTCCTAGCCTAATTTACGAAGCATGGAGTTCACTAACGGATATTCATGTTTTTGAAAATGAAAGTTTCGAGCCTTTCCTGCAATCCACCCATTGGGATTGGCATCCACGCTTTACAAGTGACGGGCAAAAAATCGCTTTTCTCTCTGCAAGAAATGGCCCTACGCAAATATGGTTATGCGATAGCAATCACCCCGACCAGGCCGCACCCGTAAGTGTTTTTAATTCCAGGTCCATTCATTGGATGAGCCTTTCTCCTGATGCTGAAATGGTGGTGCTACAAGGGGATGTCGCTGATCAGCAAGGTATTTATATTTTGGAGACAAAAACAAAAAAATTGATGCCGTTAAAGACCGATAAATATGGATATGCCCATCCTGAATTTTCGCCAGATGGAAAATACATTTATTATGCCTCGGACAAATCGGGCGACTGGCAAATATGGCGCTGCAACTTGAAAGGGGAGGCTGATGAAATGATAACCAAAACGGGGGGCTATAAAGCGTTGGTCACAGGCGAAGCCGACAAGCAATTAATTTTTTATACACCATTTAAAGGGAGGGGGCTGCGAAAAATGGAAATAGAAACCGGACATTCCGAACAGTTATTTCCTGAACGAGAACATTTTGATAAAATGAACATGGCCATCACCAAAATGGGCATTTATTATTATCAATGGACGAAAAATGGTTGTCAACTAAAATATTATGATTTTGCAAAAAAGACTTTCCAAGTCATAACGCCTCTAAATGGCATTGTACTGCAAGTGCCAAGCCTGGCAGTTGGGGCCGATGAGAAGATTTTGGTTTCCCGTACCGATCAGATAAAGGCAGACTTGTTGAAAATTGAAATCAGGGAAGCAGACCAATATGTTGGTTTATGAAGTGGGAAGAAATGCAGGTATCTTCTTCAGTCAAAAAATACTCTTCTCCAATCTCGAAGTGAGCAGTTCCAATGCCTTCATGCCCATCACGGAATTGCCTTTGGGGTTCAACCTTGGCCCCCAAACTGCTACACTGTAAGACTTAGGGTGTATGGCAACGATGCCGCCACCCACGCCACTCTTTCCGGGGAGGCCAACCTTAAAGGAAAATTCGCCCGCTTCATCGTAAAATCCACAGGTTTGCATCAGCGCATTCAGGCGTTTCGTTTGGCTTTTGGTGAGAAATTGTGGACGTAATGGAGCATGCCCATGATTGGCATAAAAGAGGAATGCCATTGCCAGTTCTTCGCACGTCATTTCGATGGAACAAATATGGAAATAGAGGTCGAGTACCTCTTCCACGTCGTTGTGCAGGTTGCCAAAGGATTTTAGGAAATAGGCCATGGCATAATTGAGGTAGCCACATTTCTGTTCCGATTCAGCGACCTTAAAATTGAAGTTGATGCCAGGGCGACCTGCGAGATCATCCACTAAAGAAAGCACTTCCGTTTTTGGATCGCTGCAACGGCTGACCAGTATATCGCACACCGCGATGGCTCCGGCATTGATGAAGGGGTTGCGCGGGATGCCTTGCTCGTATTCCAGTTGCACCAGGGAATTGAAACGGCTACCAGATGGTTCTATGCCGACCCGCTCCCAAACTTTTTCACCTAATTTGGAAATGGCCAATGTGAGGGCAAAGACTTTGGCAATGCTCTGGATGGAAAATTTTTCCGCATAGTCGCCCAAGCCATAAGACTCCCCATTGACAAGTTGCAAGCAGATGCCAAATTTGTTGGGATCAATTTTGGCCAATTCGGGAATATAGGTAGCGATGTGTCCATTTCCACGAAGTGGTTTCAAATCATCGAGAATGGATTGAAGGATAGGGTTTATTTCCATCAGGGTAGGATAAATTTGCCGAAGCTATCTTGCTTTTTGTTGTTGCGAATAACGGGTTAAAATAAATAGTTTATTTTCGGGTGGTTATCGTTAAATCATGGTGATTTTTAAAATCACCATGATTTAAACCACTGATAATCAGGTGTCTTCAAATTTTAACCCGTTACTCGCATTATTGATGAAGGACTAAAAACGATTCCCGCAATTGCTACAGAATTTCGCCTCAACGGTCTGCCGATTCCCGCAGTTTGGACAAAATTGAACTTTCGGTAATGGCTGCTGGATTGCTTTGGTTTTTCGATCCAGTACATCTTGATATTCGCCATTATCGACCCAGAGGAGAAGCTGGTTGGCCCGCTCTACTGACCAGTAACTTTCATTGAACATCAGGCTCGCATATTTAAGCACCTTGTTGTAATTGGTCTCGTCATAGCTTTCAAATTCCCTTGCCTGCGTAACAAAGTCGTCGATACTGAAATCAGAATAATGTTCTTTTGGCAACCCAGCTATTTTGGCTAAGGCGGACATGGCCGAGGCAACATCCTGACAACACAATAACCCCGCCCGGTCAACGGAATATTCCGACATCCTCCTCCAATGGGTCAAAGCCATCTGCAGCCCTGTAGTCAGCAAAGTACCCAACCCCAAGGTAGGGCCCGCCAATATTTGACCCAATACCGGCAAGAAATAACCGATCTCATAATACAAGACATGTTGGCTTTTGATATGGCCGATGAGCCGCCCTATGATAAAGCGGTTCTCCGCTTCATTGAAGTGATCGATGGCAGCGGAGCTTAAGATGATGATCGGGTTATCGACGCCCGTCACAAAGCCTTGGTAATATTCAGAGTGCTGTATATATATTTCGGGAATCTGGGGGAGGAACAGTACCTCGCAGGATTCAGCCACCAGATCGTAAATGACTGGCAGACTGCTCGGTGTCACCTTGAGGTAGCTGCCGGTACACTGGATGTTGAACACCCGTTCGATGCCATACTCATAAAACTTCTTGACCAAGGTGTCCATCCCTTTGGTCTTTTCGAGGGCATCCAGGGCTTTTTTGTCGAAAGGGTGTTCATATTCCCTTGGGTGGAGCTTTGAAATGTTTACCATGCGCCCAAAGATTTTTTCCCATCCGCAACTTGATAGGCATCGTAAGCAGAGTATAAAGCAAGCGCCAACCAGATAATCCCGGCGGAGATAATTCCCATTACAATTGCACCGCCTAGCATAATCGCTCCTTTTTTGGTATCCCCATTGTAAAATTGGCCCAAGCCTACAATCACCAATGAAAGAATGCATGCAAGGACTGGCGTCTTTCCCTCAGCATATCCACCAACTTCGCTACCACTATTTGTAATGGGCGACCTATGGGTTTTTTGGTTACGTCTGCCAGTTTCGATGATTATTTTTTCTCCGCAGTTGATACAGAAATTGGATTCATTTTTATTTTCTGTTCCGCATTTTGAGCATTTGACCATGATGTAAATTTTTTGTTATCATTATTTTTATAGGGTAGGAGAATGGAAAAAATATTCTTTTATTTCTTTCAACTCTCCTGCTGAATTTTAGTGTTTTGGAAAAAATCCCCTCCCGCTAAATTAGTTGTTATAAACTTAAATTGGAGATTTTCGGTAAACCGCCGTTGGAAGGGAAAAAGATACGGACATGGCCGGGTAAAGCGCCAATGTTTTCCTTCCTCGAAATTTCATACATGACTTCTTCCCCCATTTCTTTTTCATCAGCCCTGCCCATACTTTTCCTTCCAGTGACTTTGATATTTTCTATGTACACGGGGGTTTTATAAAGGTTGGAATTGTTATAGGCTTTCAAAAATTTATATTTTAAAAAACTTTGTTCCAGCTCCTGAAATTTGACGAGGCTGCCATGCACGATGGAAATAGCCATTTGCGAACATGTTTTTTCATCCAATGTCTGAAATAGTGAAAAAAGGTTGTTGATCAAATGTTCAGCCTCCTGATCGCGCTCAGAAGGAGCAGAAGAAGATGTAGTCGTAGGAGTCTTTGGTTTGGAAGGCTTAGCCTTTGGTGCAATATGTTTTGCGATTTGCGCCTCTGCAATTTGTTGGCTGGCTTGGAGAAGGTTACTAGCGATCTGTTTTAACCCAACCGCTATGTTTTGAAAAGCAAGGTCAGGCGTTTCCCAGTGGTTGCTTCTGACTGGGTGCCCACCCATTGGTAAAGGATTCAAGCTTTCCAACAAATCCATTTGCCACATACAGTGACGCAATATGACGGGAATGATTTTCACTTCTCCCCGTTCCTGTCTGTCATAGGCGGCCTTCAATTCCTTTTCGTATTTCCCGTAACAATCAGGTGCTAAAAAATTGGCACTTACGAGCAAGAGGATGAGGTGGGATTTGCTCAGGTATTCATTGATAAGGCGGTCTTTGTCTTCCCCTGGCAATATTTGCCCTTCATGCCAGACATCAATGTAGCCGTGCCGTTGTAGCATGCTTAAATGGCTTTCCAACTCACTTTTCAGGTCTTCGTCCTGAGCAGCATAAAGAATAAACACGTTGACGTTGTCAGGTCTGTCCACCATGGTTTTACGAAGATTTTGAGCCGAAAAGTAGTGCTTTTTGGTAATTTATACAATGGATCACGTAAAGTCCATAGTGAGGAGAGAGGACTTTGCTCTTTCTGGAGATTTCTTACCTTTCAGCAATGCCTGCCGATGATATAGCTTAACAAAGTGGGCAGCCACCGCCACCAGGTCTTTCGTTTCCAATTTCAAACTAAAAACGAGCATACTGTTGCGCATCCCATATCCATTGTGTTGAATGCCTGCTATTTGCTCGTTCAGTTGTTTTTCTATTTCAATAAACAAATCATCTTTTTGATTGAGTAAATCTTGGATGTACTGAAATTTTTTCTGCTGCATACGATCTGCAACAGCCAAAAGGAATGCCTGAACTTGAATAATAATTCGTTGGATTTTTTCGGCTTGTCGTTTAGATAAAGGTTTATGACTGTTCTCAACGTGGTTGCGACAGGCCTTCACGATGAGGGAGGTGGACTGCAAAATATCCTGTTCCAAATCGTACACCAATAAATAAAGCCGACCTGCCTCTGTTCCTTCACCTTCCAGTCGCTTTATTGATCGGTAAAGTTTGCTTTTCAGTTCTTCATTTTGGGATTTTAATTCCTTCACATCTTTTTTGGCCTTGGTGAGAAGGTCCCGATCCTCTTGCAGAAGGCCATCCATCGCATGCAGGTATGTTTGTGCAATTAGCCGAAGGTGGTTGCTGACTTTTTCTGCTGTATTGGAAATAAGTTCGTGGGGTGAAATGGTGGTCGTTTGGCTATCAAATGTTTTGATGCGGTTTTTGGTTTGTTCCCGCTTACGGTGAAGCGCAAAAGTCCGGATGATGAAAAACACCAACACAGTTAATAGAACTGTAATGGCGTAGCCGCCAAATGTATGGATCAAAAAAGCACAACATCCTGCTACAATAAATGCGATGATGGCAGTAGAAAACCAGCCACCAATCACATTTAATACACCTGCTACGCGATACACCGCACTGTCCCGTCCCCAGGCTTGGTCTGCCAAGGAAGCGCCCATAGCAACCATGAACGAAACGTAGGTAGTGGAAAGTGGTAATTTGAGGGAAGTGGCGAATGCGATGAGCATACTCGCCACAGTTAGATTGACAGAGGCTCGCACTAAGTCAAAAGCGGGGCGCTGCCCGCCATTTTCCTTATCAAAATCAACGGGACGAAAACTTTGCCCGGCTTTGTTTAACCAAGCATTAGGGACTACCGCCTTTAAACCATGCCCCAGTCCCCTGCTTAAGCGGACAATGCCTTGGGCGAGGACATTTGGGGAGAAATTTTCAAGTCCTTCCCCCTGACGGCCCAAGCTGACTTCTGTATCGGTTACAGAACGGGCTTTTCCAGAGAGCCATAGGGTAATGATCATAATACCACCAGCAATCAACAACAGATAAGTTTCAGTACGCACAGGCTGACTGAGTGATTCCATGGTCAAAGCATCCGCCGCCAATCCACTATTGGACCAATACAGAAATGACTCGAACCCGGCAATAGGCACCCCGATGAAATTCACCAAGTCGTTTCCAGCAAACGCCATTGCCAACGAAAACGTACCAAGTAAAACGATGATCCGAAGAATGTTGATTTTGAAAAAAGAAACCAATAATTGCATGACCATGCTCCACCATAAAAACGCGCCTAAAAGCAGAAGCCCAAGATGACCACTCACCCAGCTAACAAATTCTCTCGAAACAAATGAAGCGCCTTTTAACCCTTTGAAAATCAGGAAATAAGTAAGTGCCGTCAATGCCAGCCCCGCCCAAATTCCTCCGACCCATTTCAGTCGTTTTTGGTATTGAAAAGAGAACAGCAAACGTGAAAAATATTGGATTAATGTGCCGACCAGAAAAGCAATGACCACTGAGGATAGGATGCCCGTAATAATCGCCAAAGCACTGGAGGAATTAATATACTGACCAATGGCTCCGATTCCTTCCCCTGTCTTTAATACCTTCAATAGGGCAATGGCCACAGCTGCTCCCAACAATTCAAATACAATAGAAACTGTGGTAGAGGTCGGTAACCCAAACGTGTTGAACAGGTCAAGGAGGAAAATATCTGTCATCATGACCGCCAAAAAGATGACCATGACTTCGGAGAAAAGGAAAAACTCTGGATTGAAAATTCCTTTTCTGGCCACTTCCATCATGCCGCTGGAAAAAGTGGCTCCAATAAAAATACCCAGACTGGCAACGATCATGATCGCCCGGCGGGTAGCTACTTTGGATCCAATGGCTGAATTTAGGAAATTGACTGCATCGTTGCTGACACCAACCACTAAGTCGGAGATGGCGAGAACGAATAAGATGATAACAATGATCAGAAAATAGTCAGGCATTTCGGAGATTTCTAATCTGTTTGTTCAAATGTGAAATGTGTATTTTTATTATGGAAAAATAATCAGGAAATGTTAACTCAACGGAAAGGGAAGGTTTTTTTTGTGTAAAAAAAAGAAAGGTAAAATGTGATTGGAAATGATTGGCCAAATGGATAGCTGGCAATTGCCTTATTATCAAGACATTATCAATAGGAATTGCCCACTGGGATGGGCAACTAATACTCGATGGCTTCAAAACTTATACAATACATATCCCAACACCCGTACATTCGCCACCAGACCGATATTATGGGAATTCATGACCTCCGAGTTTTGTTCCACTTGACCATATTTTGCAGCGGTATATTCTACCTCCACCCCTATTTTTGTATGGCCGGATTTCAAGCCTATTCTTGGAGCTATCCGGTACAGATGATGAATGTCAGTACCTACCCCGTACAATTCGCCGGAAAGCGGTTTTGCCAATCCAAGGTTTCTTGAATATCCGCCGAACAATCCCCACTCAAAATGATCTGAGCCGCCGCTTAATTCAGACCACAAGGAGAGAACCCGGATGTTACAAAATCCGCCAGAGGAATCTCTTTCAGCGATACCACCCAACATCAAGAGGTCTGCCATGTTTTCGCCCCATACCCCTTCCACCTTGATTGTACCAAAAGGGCTTTCCCATTTCATCCATGCCAAAAAGGCGCTGGAATTAATTGTCTCGCTGGACTTATTGCCAGCAGCATTTTTCAGGGAGGGCTTTAGCACTTTAAAGTCAGTGCCTGTGCCAAATTCCAGTTTGCCCACTTCATACTGAACCTGTGCGTGCATAGCAGGAATAGCCGAATTACGTAGGTAATCTGGGGGTCGTTCCTTGTGGCCCCCAGCTCGCAAAATCCCGTTGGGCATAAATCACCCCGGTCAATTTCCATTTTCCTTTGGTGGAAATCCGTAATTGCGGGTTTCGGGAAAAGGGTTGGAATGGCGTTCCGGTATTGAAGGAATATGTGCCTGGAAAACAAGAGGTTGCGAACATGGGATGCCAATATTGCCCAAACAGAATATCTACCTTCTCGCCTGACAATTTCAACCAGGCATGGCGCAGGCGCAGGCCGTTGATATCAGCATTCGTTTGCCCAAAGAAGGCTGCTTCTATAGCGCCTGAAGTTTTGAAGTTGAAAAAATCAGGACCTGTAATGCTCCCTTTCAAGCGGCTGCGGATGGCCAGGATATTGAAATTCGGGGTCGCATTGATGTCTTCCCCATCTGATCCCCTAACGACCGGAGAAGGGAAACAGCAGGAAATGACCTTCCCTCGCTGCGACTGTTTGACGGCTGTCAAACATGTAGTCCACGTTCACAAGGCCGCTCCATTTAATTGTAGTTTTCTCTTCTGGGTTCTGTGAGAAAGTGGAAAAAGAAAAAGCTGCCATTAAGAAAATGGCAACCCATATTTTGACGATCGCTTTTTGTCTCATAACTGGTATTGTTCAAAAGGAGGTTTTTCAAAGTAGAGCGGCAAAGTATTCCCTTTGAAAATGTTGAAAAGCGATGAAGGTCATCTTTTGTGTTGATTTTTGTCAAAGTAATTTATTGACCCTAATTCAACACATGAATATTTTTCTGTTTACAGATTTCTTTCAACTGCTCTGGCCAAACGGTCACGCTCACTTCCCCGATGTGGGCTTTTTTCAATAACAACATATAAGTGCGGGATTGGCCAATTCCACCGCCAATGGAGAGCGGGTATTCATTGTTGATAATCCCTTGATGATAGGGCAATTGTAGGTTTTCCAACTGGTCACTCAGCACCAATTGCTTTTCCAGCGTTTCTGCATTTACCCGAATACCCATTGAGGTCAGTTCGTGTCGGCGTTTGGTGACAGGATTCCAAACAAGGATGTCGCCATTGAGCCCATGAAATTGTTGGTCATTCACTTTGATGGTAGGTGTAACCCAATCGTCGTAATCAGCGGCTCGCATTTCGTGCGGATAGCCATCTTCCAAAGGATAGCCAATGCCTATAATGAACACAGCAGGCCATTTTTGCAAGATAGCCGTTTCCCGTTCCTTGCGCGGCAGATCGGGGAATAGGTTGAGAATCTCTTCTGCATGGATAAAATGCAGTTCGTCCGGGAGCGGAGGGTAGTCGGGATGTTGGAGTTTTGGAAATTGCTCCAACAGCATTGTTTCTGCCCCTTTGAGCACTTTCCATATTTTCCTAACAGTTTCTTTAAGAAAATCAAGATTTCGGTCGGCAGCAGTGATATGCTTTTCCCAGTCCCATTGATCGACATAGGCGCTGTGGTCATGGTCGAGGAAGTAATCTTTTCGGATCGCATGCATATCTGTATTGATACCTTCACCTACTTTGCATTCGAACTGTTTCAAGGCAAAACGTTTCCATTTGGTGGCGGCCTGTACTACCTGCGCCTGAATGCGCGGGTGCAATGCCCAGTCCACAAGGAAACGACACTGGTGTTCGGGAGCCGTCCCGGTCCAGCATATCGTTCATACCACTGTCGGCATCTACAATAAGGGGCACCTGAACCATCATGAGGTTCAATTCCTTAGCCAGGTTTTCTTCGATGTAATTTTTAGCGGAAAACAATGCCTGCATAGTTTCCTTCCGGTTCAACAAGGATTGATAACCTTCTGGCAGCACTTTTTCAACTTGCTCATAAGTACTAATACCTGGGCCTGCCAAATCTGCCTTTTTGTCTTTTGTAATTGTCATGGCTTTAATTTTTTTAGTTTGATAGAAATGTCGTGAAAATTCGAATTGCGGATACAGTTTTGAGCTGCACTGATTACAAGGCTCCTTTCGGGAAAACATTTCCATTATATTTTGAAATAACCTCTTTACTTCTCTTTGATACAGCAATTCTCGCTATTAAAAAAATTGAAATATGTGGAGAAGAAAACAAGAGGAGAGGGGTGTGTTTTTTTTTGGTTTTTTTTGAAAAAAACCAAAAAAACACACCCCTCTCCAAAAACCCCCTTCCCTTTGGCCTCAAAGAACGGCTTTCATATTTCAAAAAAACTAATAGCGAGAATTGCTGTCTTTGATAAAGAGGAGATTTAACTAGTATCATGACATCCACATTTATTGTTTCTGAATAGCTTTCAGGTAGGCTACAATATTGTCTATTTTCTTTTGTACCTCCTTGTCCTTTTTAATGTCTTCCGATTTTTTGAAAGTTTCCCACCAAGCGGGCATGTCTCCTGTGCTGTGTCCGGGCACCTTATCTTTACCTGCAATTATGTTGGCAATTTCTTCATCTGGAAAAACACCTCCCCGCCGTTCGGCGATGGTGGTTAAGTTCATTGGAGGGGTGTTCAGGCGGTCGGCCATATTGCCCTTGCCGTCTGCATATTTTCCATGACAGATTACGCAATAAGATTGGAAAAATTCGTTGCCCTCCTCTAGGGGAGTTTTTTTCGTTGAGTCGAAACAACTAGTGACTAACATCACTATTCCGGCGAGCACAAAACTTGCGGTTAAGAAACGCTCAATGACATTCCGCTTGAAATTCAGGCTTTTCATTACTGTAAAATTTAGGTTGAAAGGATAGGTAAGCGCTAAAATGGCCTACCTTTTTGATTTTACAATTCTATTGACAATATGAGGAAAAGCGCATGATTTTCTTCATTGCAGCTACTGGCATTTGTCAGTTTGCGCAGATGCTTATAAATAAATAGGGAGAATGCATTTTCTAAAAAAATGCACGCTCTCAAATGTCATTAAAAAAAAATTACTTTTCAGTGAAATCTTATTAATCCCACAAAACTTCCGCTGACTTGATGCCAATTTTTATTGTCCCATAAAACAATGGCAGGTGGGTTTTTCTTTCTTTTGTTTTCCAGTGAAATAAATAAATAGCCTTCCCAATAATCCAAATCTCCAAAATGGTTGTAGCCAACTTTCTGTAAATGTTTTGGAAGGGGCGATACCTGAGTTGCTGATGTTTTCTCATTAAAATCCAAATCAGCGGAAGCAGGTATTTTCCAAATTTGCAGTGTTTGGGTGATGTACCAATGATCGGCATCATGAGTGACACCTTGGCATTTATTGCTCCATTGAGTTTCCTTTGCATTGGGGTAATTGCCTAAGTATTCGATTTCGAGCATGGTTTTATTTTTGGAAAAACGTCCCAAATGGCAGGTTGGATTAACCAAACTGGGGTACATATATTTATATACCTCTCCTATGCCTGAGTTTTCTATTTTATTCATCTGTCTCGTCTCTTCTTTTTTCACCAATAATCTTATTTAACATCTCATCCTCATAACTACGCCACTGCTCCTTTAAACACTTACCCCAACCATCTAAAAATAAAGGTTAGAAGCTCTTCCAATTTTTTATCTATTTTGATTTGCGAAGACATCATTTAAGTATTTGAGGGGTGGGCATAATTCAATTAGCTGATTATCAGCCACAAAGGCACTAAGATGAATAATTTATGAATTGAAAACTTTGCGTCTTCGTGACTTCGTGGCCTAAAAACCACGGTTAATTGGTTATTATTTATGCCCACCCCTCATTTAAGTATTTGGAAATATTTTTTTTAAATTTTCTTCACCTCCAAATAAAGCGTATCACTACTCACACCCCGTAAAAATTCCCAAACCATTCTCAATATTAGTTGGCGGCTGTTCCAAGGATAAAGTTGAATTGCCCGAAACTTTCATACAAAGTCGCATATTCAGGATTTACCCTAAAAACAATAATTTGGTGTGTCCCAAATTGTGTGAGTTGCCTACGGGCATCTATGGCATAAAAATCTGAAATCTGTGGTTCGGTAATAAAAACAAAGCGGCTTTGCCCACCATTCTCGGCTTGAAATTGGGCAACATTTTCATTGACATATTCAGGGTCGCTCTCAATGTTTTTAACGACGATATAATAATAATCCCCTTCGCTGTTATCCCATGTTATTTCTACTGGGTCAGGAATGTTACCTCCACCTCCACCTGTTCCCAGTTCTATTTTATTTAAACTAATTTCGGAAACGGATAATTGAGCTTCTTTTTTTAATGGGATATATGTTTCAGCAGAAATAATTTCTCCTTCCCATTCAAATTCTAAACGATAGCTTTTATCCTGCTCAATAACCACTTCAGAATTTTGATAAACACCATTTCCTATTGAAGTCAAAAAATATTGATTATTTAAATCAGAAATGGTCACATCCAATCCATCAAGGGTTATAATATTTGAGTCCGATTGGGTATATGAAAAGCTTTGTGTGATTTTTAGACTGTCAATAGATTGCCCTGCGACTAAATAGCCCTCCACTACGGCAGTTTTAGTTTCTATATTTTCAATGCTTTGTTCTTCACAAGCAGAAAATAAAAAGGCCAAAAAGAAAAATGCAGCTATATTTTTTATGAATTTCATTTTTGTTGATTTTAAAGATTAACGAAGTGTCCATGTAAAAAATAAACTTGGCGTAAAACCTAATAGTGAAACATTGGTTTCTAATAATTCCCCTTCAATGACTTCATATTCATTATACCAAGTATTTTTTCGATTATAGATATTGGTAAGGGAAAGCCCCATACTCGCTTTGCTGTTTCCCAAATTAAAATCATAAGTTCCTGAAAGGTCAAGCCTATGATAATCATCAAATCGCACTGAATTTTTATCACTAACTTCAAAGAAGTCACTGGTCGTTCCGTCCAAAAGTTTTAATTCATAAAAACCTGTTGGTGCAGTATATGGCTTGCCAGTAGCATACACAAAGGTTGCCCCCAAAGTGAATTTCCCCAGCTTGTAATTTCCAACTAATTTTAATTCATGTGTCACATCCTGATTGGCAAAAAACGGTTCTTCTCCAAATGCTTCAAAAGCATATTTTACTTCGCCTAAAGTATAGCCTGCCCAGCCTGTAAACTTTCCAATTTTTCTCTGTAATAAAAATTCAACTCCTTTGGCTATACCTGTCCCCGTATGGAAGAATTCTTCATAAGCAATGGTCTGGTTTCTTCCAAATCCTGTTGGTACAAAACGTGTGGAATATTCCGACAAACCATCCAATGTTTTATAATATGCTTCGGCATCAAAAAGCCAATCGGAGGTTTCATAACTCGCTCCAACAATATGGTGAAAAGAAGAACTTATAGGCACTTGTTCGCCATCTGCCAATAACCAAAAATCTCGGCTGCCTTGCTGAATATCCTCTCGCACAATTCGGTTGGCAAATTGATGATATTTTCCCCATGCGGCTTTTAATTTTATTTTTTCAGAAAGCAAATAAGTCAGTGCCGCCCTTGGTTCTAAATATAATTTATTGGTAACACTATAATGGGAAGTCCTAAGCCCGCTTTTTAAAATTAATTTATTCCCAAAAGTGTGTTTGTCCTGTAAATAAAAAGTAGAAGTCAGCCCTTCATCATTTCGGTCAATAACTGTCGTTGTATCATTTTGAATAAATTGATAATCTATATTATTATAAATTGTTTGCACACCAAAATCCAATTGGTTGTTTTGGGAAATTTTTAATTCATTGTCCAATTTAAAACTTACATCCCGTAAATCGTTCTGCTCGTAGCTCCCATTGTCTCGGACGATGGTTGTATCAGCCCTCGTAATGGTGGTGACATCACTCTGGTCTCTTTCACTGAAATAATTGGAATAAGAAAGGTTGGCATTTGAATAAAATTTATTATTCCACCTGCGAGACCATTTTGCACTTGTCCCCCAATTCCCCCATTCAGTCAAGTCCGTATTTTCTTGGTCAAAAGTAAAATTAGGGACTGTCCCACCTCGGTTCCTGAATGCAGACTCATCCACATTTCGGGAATTGTCCAGGTTATCTTTTCCGCTATAAAAACTCAAACTAAAAACATCTTTTGAATTTGGTCGGTAAGTTGTTTTTGCATTTAAATCATAGAAATAAGTATTGGGCTGAACATTTTGTGAAGCAACCCGTCCGCCCCTTCCTGTTGGTTGTGGCACGTCACTATTGGCTGCTTCGTTGCTTTCTGTATAGGCATCAAAAATATTGTTGTAAAATTTACTTTGAAAGGAACGTCTCCCAGCAATTAAAAATGAACCTTTCCCGTCAGCAAATGGGGCTTCCACAAAACCATTGGCACTCAACAAACTCAAGCCCATCCCCATATTAAATTCTTCTGTGTTTCCATCCTTGCCAGTTAATTCCACGACACTCGATAATCGCCCTCCATATTTTGCATCAAAACCACCTTTATATAGTTGGACATCTTTAATTGCGTTGGAATTAAATGCACTAAAAAAACCAAAAAGGTGGTCAACGTGATAAACCGTAAATCCATCAAATAAAACAAGGTTTTGGTCAGGCGTTCCCCCCCGAACATAGAGGCCAGAAGAGCTTTCATTTGAGCCGCTAATTCCTGGCAATAATTGGAGCGAACGGAAAATATCCTTCTCCCCATAACTTGGAATTTTTGATAAAGCCGCTGGCGCAATTCCAATCCGGCTGACTCCCGTTGAAGCACTCAACATTTGTTCTTCTTTGGTGGCTTTGACAATTATTTCTTCCAATTGCACCCCAAAATCTTCCAAGCCAATTTCAATTTGACTAACATCCGTTTCTGGAGTAATTCTAAATTGTTTTGTTTGATACCCTAAATAACCTATTTCTAAAATCGAAGTGTCAGATGGGACATTAAACAATGTAAAATAACCATCAATATTTGTGGTTGCTCCATTGGTCGTCCCTTTTACCATGACATTGGCAAAGGGTAATGATTCCCCCGTTTTTTTATCTTTTACAATTCCTGAAACGTTGAAATTTTTACGGGTGGGTGAAACCGTTGACCAATCCACTTTTGGTTTATCCGCTTTTGGAAAAAGAATGATGGTTCGGGGTGGCTTGAATTCAAAATCTATATTCGTTCCCTCCAGTATTTTTTTCATACCATAATCCAAAGGTGATTTATTGAAACTGGCCGTGATGCGAATATCTTCCACTGTTTTTTTTTCATACTCAAAATTCAATCGGTGATTTATTTTTAAATTGAGCAAAACCAAATCCAAAGACTCGTCCTGATAATTTCCTTTTATTTTAATGTCTTCTGGATTTTGAGCATTTACAAAAACCATAACAAAAAACAAAAAGCAACACGTTAGAGAATATCTCATTTCTTAGTTTATTTATTAAAGTCAAATTTTTGCATACTTTTCCCTACCTATCCCGTATCAAGACAGCATTAAAAATGACTTTTAATTACTTTGAATGAATAATAAAACCAGACAAACAAATACTTAAAAAATCCTTTTTAAAGTATTCTCTTTGATTTTTATGTAATGATTAGCCACTCCTCCGACATGTGCTAACAACAAGGCGATAAATATCTTGGCAAGTACTTGATGCCCCACCAATGGCGGCACATCCATTTCTTTTGGCAGCATATTAAAATCACCTGCTTGCAGGGCAGTTCCTGCACCACTTAAAATTAAAGTACCAATGCCCGAAAAGCACAAAAACAAAATCACGAAATAAAAAGCGTTGTGTATCCACACAATTAATTTGTTATGGAATTCTTTTCCGTTTCCAAATGCGGAGGTCTTTCATGCTTGAAAAATACATACACCCTGAAAAGCGTCAACAACAAAACCATAACCCCAATGACAGAGTGGGCTTTGTAAAGGGTGATTTTCGTTTCGCCGACGGGCAAATCACTCATATAAAACCCCATAGGTATAAGTGAAACAATTCCAAAAAAACTCAACCAATGAATGATGATAGTGGCCTTGCTGTATTTTTTGCTTAAATCATTTTGCATGATATTCTGCTTTTTAATGACGACAGCTCATATTTCACCCAATTTTAAAATGCCTTAAATCATATTTAAAACTGAGCATAAAATATTGCTGTAAAACATTGGCCTGAATGTCTTCTGTATAAATTTCTGTAGCCAAACGAGACAGGCTATTATTTTGCTTAAGCAAATCAAAAACAGACAAACTGATTTCACCTCGTTGGTTCTTAAATAGCTTTTTGCCAAGACTCATATTCCACAGTAAATAATTTTGGTCAAAATCATCGGAAAGCCCTTGATAAAACTGGTGAATCAGGTCAGTTCGAAATACAATTCCATCTCCCAAAATCCAATTGAATTTCAGGCGGGTATTTTGATTAATATAATCCGTGTTGCTCTGGGTCTGTAAAGTGTTGGCCGCAAAATTATATTTGCTACGGGAGGACAATGTAAAATCCAATTTATCACTAATATTGCTGCCGAGTGTCAAACCAATTCCTATAGTTGTATTTTCGGAAAAATTTAATTCCTCATTAATTAAACCTGGGGTTTTAATATAATCCGCAGTGAAATCAATGTTTAGATTTGATTTAATCGGCTGGACAGGAAAGCCATAAGTAATAAATGAACGGAGGTTCCAATAGCCCTCTAAATTTATAGGCTGTGTCAACTGCACACCTTCCGTTACATTATTTTCGTCAAGTATGGGAAAGTCATTGTCACCTGCTGCCAAATAGGTGCTGCTGCCGATATAATTATTAGTGTAGCCTCCTTTTAATAAAGCATAAAAAACCGATGACTTTTCCGTATTGGTTTTGGAATAACGGGCAAAAAGATTATGCTGATAAGACTGAACCAAGTCGGAGTTGCCAATAGTCAATTGAAGAGGATTATTGTTGTCCACTACACTTTGCAATTGTTCGATGGCTGGCAATTGAGTGTTCGTCCGATAGGCCAAACTAAAATTTTCAGTTCGGTCAATCATGTATCGCACTCTCACGGCTGGAAGTATATTCAAAAAAGTATGCTCTGAATTATTTTCAACTGGAAAGGTTTGCTCGTTGAACAATTGTGCCCATTGCGCATTTGCACCTGCATTTACCATTAAACTTCCCTTCCTATAATTATAACCTCCACCCAATTGCTGGGTATAATAATCATTTGAAAAAATATTACTGAGCGATGAATTAAATACGTCATACTCCTGAGAGCTATCGTCAAAATCCGATGTTGATTTATCACTTAATTCCTGCTGGTAACTTGCTCTATAATTTGTCATCAACATGCTGTTTTCTCCAATTGGTTCAGTATATTGGAAATTAGCTGCCATATTCCAGCTATTTAAATCAAGTATGGAATTTTGATTTAATATAGTGGAGTCAGGTTGGTTGGAAAAAAAATAATTTTCTGACAAAAGATAACTATCGCCTTTTTGAGGAGCATAACCAGCAATAATGTTTGCAGAAAATGTTCGGCGGTCTTTGTTGAATTTATGTTTCCACAGAAGACTGTTCTCTAAATTCAATGCAGATAAATCGGCATTAAAATCTATATCCGTTTGGCTCAATAAAGTATTGTTCAATAAAGTTTGTCCAAATAAAGTTTCCGCCCCGTCATTTCCTTGCCAAGTTAATTTAGGTTGCCATACCAAAGAATTATTATCGTTTATATTGTATTTCAATTGTCCTGAAAAACGATGATTAATATTGGTGCTTTCAAAAATGCTTTCTTCACTATAAATTTCATCTATCCCCTCTGTGTCGAAGTATTGTTGGCGAACCAACTGCTCCGTCATATTGTCTGATTTATTGAAAAAACAACTTGCAGACACCTCTGTTTTTTCACCCCATTTATCTGAGAAATTAATTCCAAAAGCATTTGCCGTAGTAATGCCACCTTGTTGAGGAACAAGAAAATCATTCACAGATGCGCCTGAGCTGTTACCTCCTTTTCTGCCACCACTTCTACCGCCCCCACCTCCTCGGTTTCCACCTGCTCGGCTTCGCCCCGTCGAACCAACCACACCTAATATATCTTCCGTTGAAAAATTTTGCTGATTAATATTATTGGACATGCCAATTAATGAAATGCGCTGGTCGCCATTGAAAATATTGATATTGCCACCTGCCTGATATTTGTCTTCATATCCATATCCCGCATATATTTTTCCGAACTGCCCGTTTCGCATATTGGTTTTAGTGATAATATTAATGGTCTTGGAGGTTTCGCCATCATCGAAGCCTGTGAATTGTGCCTGCTCACTTTGCTGGTCAAAAATTTGGATTTTGTCAATCACCTCAGCGGGTAAATTTTTTAAAGCGGCATTCGGGTCATTTCCAAAAAACGGTTGACCGTCCACCAATACTTTTTTTACATCTTCCCCTTGTGCCTGCACCTTACCTTCCTCAATTACCACCGTCGGCATTTTTTCAATTAAATCTTCTGCACTTGCGTCTGGGAGTGTTTTGTATGCTTCTGCATTAAATTCTGTCGTATCGCCTTTTTGAATAACTGGAACAATTTGCTCCGTTATTTGAATTTCCTTTAACTCTATTCCCTCATTTAATTTAATTATTCCAAGGTCAAATTCTTTGTCATTAATTTTAATGCTCTTAGAAAAATCCTGAAACCCAACGAAAGAAACCGATATTTTATATGTTCCATTTTCCACATTTTCAAATCGGAACATACCGTCGTCGTCCACCATATTTGACAAGCTAATAACTGGGGCATCGCTTGTTAAAATTACGTGTGCACCCAGTAGAGGGCTGCCATCAATAGTATCCACGACTTTGCCAGTTACAGCGCCATTTTGGGCAAAAACAGACCATGTGATTAATTGCCCAAGAAGAACCAATAAAATGTATTTCATCAGGAGGTTTCTTTTTTGATTTATTATAAAAGGAAATTTTGCACGGGAAATTGATAATCCATTTTAATTAAGCCCCCTGCGTCCGCCACCCTCCACCTTTCCCGCCACCGCCGCCCCGTCTGCCAGGGTTCTCAGTCTGCATGCTAAGATATTTCTGATATTGGCTACTGGTGAGGACAAGTTTCATTTCGTCATTTTTTTCCTTGTTCATATTTTCCCGTAGCGCTTGCATCGCACTTCTGTCTCCTCCTGCTTGCTGTCGCAGTTCCGTTGCCTTTTTGATATATTTCAGATTGATTGCTTTGACCTTTGGAATTTGGTCGGTTGATAGGTTGAGAGGAGTCATCAGTTCAGCCGTTTGTTGGTCGGCAATAAATTCTGGGTCTCCTGCCCGACTTTGGGCTTGCGTGTTTTGGGTACTTGTACAATTGCTCACTAAAAATGAAAATGCTATAAGTAAAAAAAGGAATTTGAATTTCATCGGAATTAAGTTTTATTTTTTTATTTAAAAATGAAATAATTGATTTTGAAATGGCCAGAGCGAAGACTACTTCTGGCCATTCTGATTTGTTTGAAAATGAAAAAGAAATAGGTTTTGTTATACCCGAACCACCTCATAGACTACATTGCCGTTGTCTTCAATTACAGCCTTGTAATAGGTGTCGTCCAAACGGTAGTACACCTTTCCGTCCAACTCGAACACTTCATATCCATCCGGCAAGGCATCAATCCTTGCACCGATGGGAGCTTCCACAACTTCATATCCACCGCTTGAATGTGAGATGTAGAATGTCCCGTAATAATAGAAATAGGGCAAGCCCATATATTTAAAATGAAATGGATTGGGAGGCAATACCGATACCCGTATGCCGACTGGTGGCGCAACTACTATAAAACTGCCGTTTATAGGGCGATAAAAAACGCCATTATGGAAATGGTAGTCATAGCGCCCGTGACGAATAAGGACGTTCTTAGTGGGCAACACAGTAACCTGAGCACCTCTATGTGGCAGTTTATTATAGTGCTTAACAGGCGTGACCACTTTTACTTTTTTTGCTGGTTTTTTACCGTGATTTTTCTTTTGGGCATAAGTGTTCATCGGTGAAAAGACCGTCAACAGAAAGCCCATTACAAGTACAGTCCCAATGGTTTTCAAAAAATTCTTTTTCATGATTTTTTACTTATTTTAATTAATCGAATAGAATTATTGAAAGAAGTTTTTTTATCAGCTTGTTTTTCCTGAAAAAGAGTTTGAAAAATATTTTCCCTTACTTTCTCAGAAGGCGTGTTCCAATCTTCATCAGGTAAATTTTCAGCATTGTGAAAAATCAACCAGAGATATTCTTCCAATTCATCTTTAGGTGTAAAGGATGCACTCATATTTTCATATCACATTGTTTTTATTTCTGGCTGCAAGGTGGAGGTAATAGGGGCGCTGCAAAAAATAAATTCAACGTAGCCGCAAATCTTGCCGAAGACGAGGGAAATCTGTTCAATATCTGAGTTTACAGCCTTGTTCAAACAGTTATTGAGAAGGTGGATAGGTTGATTGAAAAGAATGACGGTATGATTGACAATCTTTCTTTATTGGGAAAAAGCAGCCGTTTTTGCGGTATGGTAAAGTTTGAGCCAAACAGGATGCTTTGGCAGGTACTTTTTTGTTGGGAGGCCGGCTGGTGGTCTTCTTTTTTTGACTGGCCTTGAGTCTGACTGTTTAGAGTTGTGGTACAATCCAAATATATAATTAATTCGAACGCCTGTATCCACTCGGACTCATCCCCGTTTTTGCTTTAAACATAGTGGAAAAATGTTGAGCATACTCAAACCCCAAAGCGAAAGCAATTTCACTAACCGACTCCATAGAACTCAACAAGCGATTTTTAGCTTTATTAATCAAAAAATTATCAATATGTGATTTCGCATTTTTACCTGTTTCTTTTTTTAATAAATCACTCAAATATTTAGGGGACATATTGAGTGCTGCTCCGCAATAACTCACGGAGGGGATACCCCTATTTAATTGATTTTCATTTGAATAATAAGTCTTCAACAGATTTTCAAACTTTGCTAAAACATCCTTATTCAAATTTTCACGAGTGTAAAATTGGCGGTCATAATATCGGGTGCAGTAGTTCAGTAATAACTCAATATTGGAAATGATTAATCGTTGACTGTGGCGGTCAATATTCTGGTGATATTCCTTTTCAATTTTTACGACCAGTTCATCAAGCGACTGTTTTTCTTCGTCAGAAAGATGCAAGGCTTCTGTTATGTCATAGGAGAAAAATGAATAATCATCAATTGATTTACCTAATTCAGATTTTCTGATCAGGTCGGGATGAAATAATAACGCCCAACCCGGGTCTTCACCAGTAGGTTGATGACCATCATAAGTCAATACTTGCCCTGGCTTGATAAATAACATAGATCCTTCCTGAAAGTCATAAGAATTTCGACCATACTTCATGCTGCCATCGGTTTCATCCTTATGGGTTATACAGTACATGCCAAAGGAGCAACGAATGTGGTGATATTCGGGTTTGATTTGAGCGTCTTTAAATCGGATAACGGAAACCAACGGATGCTTGGGCTTTGCCAGCCCAAAGACATTGTGCATGTCCGAAATGCTTTCTATATGAATTACTTCATTCATCCGATTACAGTTGTCAGGAGTAAACATACTAATTTTTTGAAAACTGTACCCTATGGTTGAAATGATTGACCAGTCATTTTCTCTGACAACTGCCAAAGCCTTTCTGCGACATCTTCCCGTTTGGAATAATCGCTCCGTTTGGCAAAGCCTACTTTTCCTTTGAATTCATTGAAACCCTGTGGCCCGAAATATTCACCTCCTTTTACATCTGTACTTAAAGCGGCAAAGAGAGAAGGCTTGGCAGCGGAAGCAGGAGAATTAAGAATAAGCGGCGATAGGATTTTAAAAGTATAATATCTTAGTCTGGACATTTCATCAAAAAGCCCTGAGTCCGAACCGCCGGGATGAACTGCCAAAGCAATGATTTTTTTATTTGCTTTTTTTAATCGGCGATTTAATTCATCGGCAAACATCAGATTGGCGAGTTTGGATTGACCATAGGCTGCCTCTTTGTCATCTGTTTTTTCGCAATTCAAATCTTCAAAATGAATCTTTGCTCCTTTATGTGCAAGACTACTCAAAGCGACTATTCGGGAAGCCGAATTATCAGGTATTTTTTCCAACAGCAAATTGGTCAATAAAAAATGCCCTAAATGATTTGTTGCAAATTGCAATTCCACCCCTGCCTTATTTTTTTTGCCCGAATATATCAAAACCCCTGCATTGTTGATGAGCACATCCAGTCGAGCATATTTATTTGAGGGAATTGTAAAATTTTTGGCGAAGGTTTTTACACTTTCCAAATCACTCAAATCCAAGTTGGAGAATGTCCAAATCTGCTTTAGGCAATTTCTGTAAAATATCCGTTTTGGCTTTTTCGGCTTTGCTCAAATTGCGGCAAGCCATGACAACTTTGAAACCATATTTTGCCATTGCAAGTGTAGTTTCAAAACCGATACCGTTGTTTGCCCCTGTGACAATGGCAAGCCTGCCCTTCTGCGAAGGGATGTTTTTTAAATTAAAGTTCATTGAGTTCAATTTTTATAATCCGTTACTGATTAAATCTCCGCTCTGTCTCTGCCTTTAACTTTCGATTAAATGCCTGATAGCCATTGGCATACATTTTTGATAAATTGCCTCCCATCAAAAAAGTTACCCCTTTCATAATTTCATCCGATTGGATAAATTTGGTTTTTCCGTTATCTGCGGGTTCTACTTTAAAGTGATGATTGTCTTTAATACCACCGGGTCCTTTTTCTGACCAGAAAAATTCCTTTCCCTCAACTACGGAAATGGTATGTTCGATTGTCGTGAGTTTTTCTTTTTCAGGATTGATTTGAAAAACGACGGTAATTTTTTCGCCTTCTTTTATTTCACCTTGAATGTCCACTAAAAAGGCCGCCCAGTTTTTATAGGATTTGGTATCGGTCAAGACCGACCAGACCTGTCCTGGAGTGGCGTCAATAATGATGTCTGTATAAATTTTGCGGTGGGAATGATTTATTTTTTCCACCTTGACGTTTTCAATATATTTTTCCATGAATTGATTTTTTTATTGTGAATAATAGATTTTGAAAGTTTTAAACTTGTTTTAAAAATGAATATCCGTTCCACCATCTGCCTTAATCATTTGCCCCGTGATGTATCTCGAATCATCGGAAGCCATGAATACCATGACGGGGGCAATGTCTTTTTCGACATCGCCGATGTAGCCTAATGGAATCATATTTATCATTTCCTGTTCGCCAAACTCACCCGCAAATAACTTGTTGGAAAGGTCGCTGTAAAAAACGGGAATCATGCTGTTGCAAGTGATTTTTGCAGGTGCCCATTCCCTTGCTGCAACCATTGTGATGCCATGTACCGCTGCCTTGACCCCGGCATAAACGCCAAACCCCGGTGCCCCTATCAGTCCGGCGCCTGAAGATATGTTAATTATCCTACCTCCACCATTAGCTTTCATATGAGGATAGCAAAGGCGCATCAAATGCCACACAGCTTCGAAACCGCTTGTTACGGTGTTGTTCCAAACTTCCTCGGTATGGTTCATAATGGAAACTCCTTGCTTGGTTGAAATGGCATTGTTCACCAGAATATCTACCTTGCCAAAAGTTTGTATGGTTTGGTTGATAAGGTTTTCCAAATCCTCCCGTACCATGACATCACATTTTATTGGTAAGGCTTTCACGCCCTGTTCTTCACATACCTTTGCTACTTCTTGGAGTTTTTCCAATCTTCTGGCACATATCACCACATTTGCACCTGCTTTTGCATAAGCAATAGCCGTCCCTTTTCCCAAACCACCGCTTGCGCCTGTAATTATGGCAACTTTATTTTCTAATTTTTTCATGTTTTTTAAGTTTTTGATGAATTGAATTATACCACAAAACTATATCCCTATTTCATCGCATACTTATAGATTTCTCCAAACCTTGTATAGATTTTCCAGTTTACTACCATACAAAAACAAAAAGTGTTCAACCATCCTGAAAAAGTGTTTGTAAAGAACCTTAAATTATTCGATTTTTGACAAAAATAAAGGGTATGATAAAGCACAAATCAATTAGTCAGTTACATGAATACATGGGATTTGAAAAACCTACACATCCTTTAATTACCATTATTGACACGTCGAAATTGGCTTATGGAGAAGAATTGGTTGGTGTAAAAATTTCATCCGAATTATACTGCATCGCTTTAAAAGATAAAAGCTGCGGATTGGACTATGGAAGGAATCATTATGATTTTAATGAAGGTGCGATGATGTTTACCGCACCTAACCAAGTGATTACATTGAACAAAGCTCAAGAACTAAATGAAGTGGAAGGTTGGATGCTCTACTTTCATCCTGATTTGATTAGGAACACCCCTTTGAGTAATAAAATAGACGATTATAGCTTTTTTTCTTATTCCGTTTATGAAGCGCTGCATCTTTCAGTGCAAGAACAAAATACGGTCAGCACTTGTATAAAGATGATTGAAGAAGAAATTAAAGCGAGGATAGATAACCATAGCCGACAGGTCTTAAATTCCAATATAGAGCTATTGCTTAATTATTGTACAAGATTTTACGAACGTCAGTTTAATACCCGCTCGGCTCAAAACAAAGATATAGCTTCCAAAGTAGAATCATTGTTAAAAGAATATTTCAAATCAGATAAAATCCATGAATTGGGTCAGCCTTCCATTGCTTATTTAGCGAATGAATGCCATGTGTCGGCGGGGTATCTAAGTGATTTGCTCAAAAAGGAAACAGGAAAAACTGCCAAAGACCACATTAATGATTTTTTAGTAGAAAAAGCAAAGGATTTATTGATGGGTTCTGACGACTCGATTAGTGGAATAGCCTATACGCTCGGATTTAATTATCCTCACTATTTTAGCCGAATGTTTAAAACTAAAACTGGTATGACACCTCAACAGTATAGAGAGAATTAAGTAATTTACAATAATCAAATTATGCACATAAAGAAAAACTACACCACCATTGAAATGGCTTGGTGGACTCGATTTGAGACATTCTTATTTCTTTCGATAATTATAGCTTGGGTAGCTGCCTTTTATTTTTTTAATTTGAATTGGTTGAAAATACCTTGGACACCATTAGCTTTAATTGGTACGGCAGTAGCATTTGTAATTGGTTTCCAAAATAATTCAGCTTATGGGAGGATTTGGGAAGCAAGAAAGATATGGGGAGGGATTGTCAATACATCCCGAACTTTTGGGATGTTTGTACAGGATATGCTGACCAATGAATATACAACTTCCCCAATAGCTGAAGCAGAATTGAAGCATGAAATCAAAACGCTTACCTATCGCCACATTGCATGGATGACTGCTTTGCGCCATGCTATGCGGATGCCCAAACCTTGGGAAACCACCGTTAAACATAAAACCAATCAAGAGTGGGATATTCGCCCACCTGAAAAGGAATCTTCTTTGGATGTTGATTTAAAACCATATATTTCTGAAAAAGATTTTGAGTATGTCATGAGTAAAAATAACAAACAGACTGCCTTATTATATTTGCAATCCCATCATTTACGTAAACTCAAAGAACAAGGTATTATTTGGGAGTTTTCCTTTTTACAATTAGAAGGCGTTTTAGAAGAATTATTTACCCTTCAAGGCAAAAGTGAGCGCATTAAGAATTTCCCATATCCAAGACAATTTGCAACGCTCAATCATTTTTTTATGTGGATTTTTGTGTTACTACTTCCATTAGCACTCGTCCCGCAATTTGTAGAAATCGGTGATAGTTTTGCAGATTCACACCCAATGATAAGTGAAATATTTATATGGCTTTGTATTCCTTTTTATGTAATTGTCGCATGGGTTTTTCATACAATGGAACGAATAGGAAGAACAGGCGAGAACCCGTTTGAAGGAACTGCCAATGATGTTCCTATATCCACCATTGCCCGAGGAATTGAAATTGATTTACGACAAAACTTGGGCGAATCAAAAGAAGAAATACCTGAGCAGTTTCCAGTTAAATATCATACCCAGTTTTAAAATTAAAGGGGGAGCATAACACGCCTCCATTTTTTATTCACCAATTCACTTTCCTAAATATGTGTTAGACCATCCCTGTTCTGTGTTACCCTTTCAGTCATGAGCATTTGATATTTGTATTGTCAAAAATTTTAAATCATAAATATCAAATAATCATGAGTAAGAAAATTTTAATAACAGGGGCAAGCGGAGCATTTGGATCTTTGACCTGTAAATCTCTTGCCGAAAAAGGATTTCAAGTCGTTGGAACAATGCGTTCGACCAAAGGCAAAAACGAAGCTATTGCCCAAGAACTTCAAAAGGCAGGTGTAAAACTGGTCGAAATGGATGTGACCAATGAAGCAAGCGTCAATGAATGTGTTGCGAAAACCATTGAAATTTTAGGCGGCTTGGACATTGTTTTTAATAATGCAGGATTAGGAGCAAACGGAATTCAGGAAATGTTTACAGCAGAAGATATGAAACGTGTTTTTGATGTCAATGTTTTTGGTGCGCAACGATTGATGAGAGCCATACTTCCATATTTTAGAAAACAAGGAAAAGGAACCATATTACATACATCAAGCTGTATAGGAAGAATTACAACTCCATTTTTAGGCGTGTATTGTGCTTCAAAATATGCTTTAGAATCCATAGCCGAAGGGTATCGTGCGGAACTTTCAGGTTTTGGGATAGAATCTTGCATTATCGAGCCAGGAGGAATGCCAACAGCTTTTATGGGAGGAATGTTACGACCAAGTGATGAAACCAGAAATGAAGGATATGGAGACATGGTGCATGCACCTGATGCCTCTTTAAATGGCTATGTTGATTATATTAAAACCAATCCAAAACAAAATCCACAAGCAATAGCTGATGCGGTAGTTGAACTATTGGAATTGCCTCATGGAGAAAAGCCGTTCAGAACAGTAGTTGATTTTATGGGCTTAAAAGAACCGATAGAAAATTACAATAAAGTGCTTCACCAAACTACTCAGCATATTTATACTGCCAATGGAGTTGGGAGTTTATTAAGCTTAAACAAGAATTAAATTGTCAGATATGTTTTGATGCATTCTATCGGAGAAAGCCATTTGAAACTATTTTATGGTCACATTAGAATCCCATTCTTAGCTTTAACCGAAGGAGGCAATTCTTTTTCGCCCAACATTTCCCTCAAATCTATTTCAATCACCCTGCACAAAGAAAGCATTGGAATATCATTTGCCATGCCTTGAAATGGGTTTTCGGAATAGTCTCCAATCACTTCCATCATCAAATAAACCCAACTGATAAGGGCAGTAACGGGAATGGATAGCCAAAAACCCCAATCGCCCAATTTCATCAATTCGGGAATCATGGTGAACGGCAGGAGAAAAATAAAAATCCAAACAAACACCCGACTCATATTGGCATAATTACGAGGCAACGGAAATTTCTTGATACGTTCGTTTTTTCCTTGCAGCGTATAAAAACTTTTTAGCACGTTGCCCATTTCCATATGCCGAAAATCATCAATGAAATTACCCTCTCGAAGTATTCTTAAATCCCTTGATTGTTCGTTGATGATTTGTGTGGCAGTATTGACATTAGCGACCAATCGGTTGTGTTCCTCTTTTGGTAAAAAAAGTCGGAGTTCCGTTCTTGTTACTTCATCATCGACCAAGCCAATCCCAAATTGTTTTTGAAAATTCTTTGCTGTTCGGGCAACATGCCCGCTCTGACTGACATGCTCCCACAGGGTAGCCACCAATAATTGGCTGCGGTGGGCATACAACCATGCGATATGGCGATAAATAAGCCGTTTTTTGATTTGGTGAATTTCAGATTCATCTGCTTTATGGTCTTTAAAAAGGTTGGAAACATAGCCATCCACCATCATACCCCAAGTACGGCTGTCATTCACAATTCCGCCCCAAATCTTTCGGGCTTCCCACATGCGGTCGTAGGCACTATTGTTTTTAAAACCCAAATAAAATGCAACGGCAGTACCGATAACGGAAACAGGCAACCACGGCAGGGAAATAGGCAGTAGTTCATAAGCGTACAAAGCAGCAAAGACACAGGCAATTAAAATTAGTTTTAAAATGTGCTGCCAAGTCCAAGAGATGATTTGTCCAACTGTTATGTTTTTATTTACTAACATGCAGATTCAGTTTTGTTTCGATTGAAATAATTTTCAAAAAACCCTTAAATGTATTCCAATATATCCCTGTTTTCCAATACTTCCTTTTTTGCGCCGTTCATTCCGACGTTAAATAAAGCAGTTGCCAATTCAGTTGATTTAATACTGCTGTTACTTCCCCCTAACCTAATCAACGGATAAAATAATCTCATAGCACGATACATTATATTAGGTTCTTTGCGAGGTGTAACAGGATAGATATAGCCCGGTCTGAATGCGTAAAAATTTAACCCCAAAGCGGAAATTTGATTTTCTGCCATTCCTTTGTATCGTGCAAAAGAGGCGTTACTTTTTTCGGTACGGTCAGCACCTGCACCGCTCAACAAACACAAATTGGCATTTGGACTGTTAGCTTTCAACGCTTCCGCAAATGCGACCGCATAGTCTACGGTGATGATTTTAAATTTGTCGTCGGATACTTGTCCGGTGTAAACGCCAATGCAGAAAAACGCAGCGTCTATATTTTTAAATAAAGTTGCATTATTGGAATAATCCGTAAAATCTTTTACGATGATTTCTTTAAATTTGGGATGCTGATGGTTGGATTTTCTACGCACCAAAGAAGCGACCTGTGCCACTTCCGAAGAAGACAGACAATGTTTTAATAGAATGCTGCCGACCATCCCTGATGCCCCTGCGATGATGATGTTTTTCATTTATTTTAAATTAAATCCAAAACGGGATTGGGAAATAGAAGAAAAAAGTAAAAATATGGAATGAACTCCATATAAAATGATTTCTGTAAAGTAAGACGAATAACTCCATTGCTCTGACATAAAATCAATAGTTTGAATCGTACATAATACTGCCAGATTGGAAAACAACAATACCATCGCAAAAGGTGTCCACTTCCATCGGTATATATATCCAAACAAAAACACGCCGCCCGTAATGGTAATTAAAAACCAATGCACAAATTGCACCCCACTTGGATAAGCAGCATTTTGCAATTCAATGAATGGAACGATGCCCGTAAAATATTCAAAGAAGCCCGCCAACCCCCAAACCAACATTCCGATGGAACTGAGCAGCAATAGGGTCATGTATGTTTTTGATAAAAGTTGCATTGAATTTGGATAAAAAGAGAAATAAGCTGACACTACAAAAGTAAATCTCATTCGTGTTGAGAGTGTATATATTTTTCGGAAGATTGTATATATTTTCCAGTCCTGTTGTTTTAATTTTGGTTTCAAGGTGCAGACATGGGATGCCCTGCCAAAATAAATTCAACGCAGCCTCTCAACTTGCCTTCTGCAAGTTGAGCCCGCTCAATTTCTGGAATTTACATGCTTTAATTACAGTTATTGAGAAGGTGGGCAAATTGATTGAGAAGAAAGACAGCGTGGTTGACAATCCTTTTTTATTGGGAAAAAACCGTCCATTTTTGCAGCATGGCAAAATTTGAAAAGCACAGGATATTTTGGCAGATACTTTTATGGTGGGGTGGCTGGTTGGTGATTTCTTTTATCCTCTCCAATGGGTTTCAAAATCCCCAACCCTTTTTCAGAAGGGCGATGGCCAGTTTCATTGGAATTGCAGTTATCGTTGTGGTCAATATCCAATACCTGTTGCCACAGTTGTATTTCCGAAAAAAGCAGGTCGGTTTCGTCACCGCTGGCATTGCCCTGCTTTTGTTGGTAGTGGTGCTGATTCACAGCGACATTTTCCCTTGGTCGGAATGGTTCGATTACAATCCAAAGCGCAACCCTCTTTTGAGGAAGGGGGAAAGACTGGGAAAGGCAAGAGAGGCTATAATCGGGTTCAGGTGGTTAGGTCACATGATGCCTTTCGTCATCGCCTTTTTAGGCAGCACATTGGTGGAAATAGCCCGCTTTGCCAACAAAAAAGAAAAGGAAGCCATCCGTTCAGAAAAGGAAAAACTGGAAACGGAACTGAAATTCCTTAAATCACAGGTCAATCCCCATTTCCTGTTCAATGCACTGAATAACATTTACAGTTTGACGGTAGCGCAAGCGCCACAAGCACCAGAAAGCGTTATGCAGCTTTCGGAAATATTGCGCTATATGGTCTATGATTCAAATGAGGGAAAAGTGCCCTTAAAAAACGAAATAAATTACATTGAAAATTACGTCAACTTGAAACTTCTAAAGGACAGTCGGGGCATGGATGTACAACTTGATTTGGATAAATCCGCACCTGAAATGATGATAGCCCCATTGCTTTTTATTCCCTTTGTAGAAAATGCGTTTAAGCACAGCCAAATTGAGAATTTGAAAAGCGGGCATATCAATATTGCACTGGAAATAAATGAAGGTGAATTAAATTTTAGTGTGTGTAATAGCCTCCCGAAAAATAATTTTACTAAAGATAAAGTCGGCGGTGTGGGATTGGAAAATATCAAAAAACGCCTCGAACTACTTTACCCCGACGGCCAGCATATTTTAAAAATCCACCGCACTGAGAATGAATTTAATGTCTGGCTAAAACTATATACAAAATGAAAGAAATAAACTGCCTTATTGTGGACGACGAAGAACTGGCAAGAAACCTGATGGAAAATTACATCAACCGTTTGCCCCATTTAAAAATAGTGGGCAAATGCGCCAATCCTTTGGAGGCCATGCAAGTGCTGCAAGAAAGAACAGTTGACCTTATGTTCCTTGACATACAAATGCCAGAATTGACAGGGGTGGAGTTTTTGAAAACACTATCGCAAAAACCCTTGGTGGTATTTACCACTGCCTATAAAGAATATGCACTGGATGGTTATGAATTAGACGTTGTGGATTATTTGCTCAAGCCTTTCCGGTTTGAACGCTTTTTGCAAACCGTCAATAAAGCGGGAAAAATTTTAAAACAAGAAAATACAGAGAATGCTTCATCGCTCTTACCGATTGAAAATCCTGCTGACGAAAAAGACTACATCCTTGTAAAATCTGATTTCAAAGTGTTCCGCATTTTTTACAAAGACATCCTTTACATCGAAAGCATGAAGGAATATGTTGCCTACCATACGTCGTCAGGTCGTACCCTGTCTCTCGGCTCATTGAAAAAATTGGAACAAGGCCTGCCTGCCGATAAATTTATGCGGGTGCATAAATCCTATATCGTTGCGAAAGGGAAAGTAGCTGCCCTCGAAGGCAATCAAATCCATATTGGGAAAATGAAACTGCCGATTGGGACGAGTTATCGTGAGCAGGTTTTGAAGGAATTGTTTTGAGTAATCTGTTGGAGTTTCAGTAAATGTCACCAAACTATTTATTCAATGAAAGGGGTTACAAATAGGGGTTATTTTTCTGGAGTTCAATGAATGGATTTGACCTTCAATGGTGGGTAAAAACACAAAAAGCCGCCAGTAATGGCAGCTTTTCGGATTTCTCATGAATGAGAGATGCGCCCCCTCAAGGACTTGAACCTTGGACCTACGGATTAACAGTCCGGCGCTCTAACCAGCTGAGCTAAGGAGGCTTGAATTTTCACTCCGATTCTTCAATCGAAGCCGCTCTTTTGAAAAGCGGTCGCAAAGGTATATTTCTTTGACAAAAAGAAACAACCCCACCCGTTAATTTTTTTCGAAAAAATAAATGAATTTTCGAAAGTGAAAGGATAAACGGACGGGGTTGCGAAAAGATTCACGTATGGGCCGTAAAAAAGACCCTTGATTGTCAATTATTTGGGAAGTTCAAAATTGACCGTAATCTTTCTAAATGACCGAACGGTCTGTTCTTTTAGTTTGCCGGGAGTCCACTTTGGCATAGAGGTCACCAAACGGACGGCTTCCGCCTCCAACTCCTCCGCGTCAGATTCCATGACCCTTGCACCGCTGACCGTACCATCTTTCTCAATGATGGCCCTTAGAACAACCTTGCCTGAAATACCTGCAGCTTTTGCCGCTGCTGGATATTGCATATTGTCTTCAATGAAATACTTGACTTTTTCGCCGGTACATAGCTGTTTTTCCAAAGTGTGCATCTGTGATTGGTTGCAGCCTGAATAAAGGGCTAACAAATCAACATGGAGATGTATTCGCTCATCGGCAGAATTGGGGGTTTCCTCATCATAAGCAACGGCTGCATAACCCGTCAATTGGGCTTGCATCATTAATGGCAGCGCTACTAAAACAAACAGGAAAAGAAATCGAAAATTCATGGATATAATTTTAAAGGTTAACAGTTAGGTTCACTTACAAATGTTGTAAAGGGGTAAAAGGTTGGCAGCATATATACGGATATTTTCTGGAAAATCATCGGAACGAATTTCATTTATTCCAAAAAAGTGCCGAATATTCAGTGGTTTCAGTTTTTCACTTCCACCCCTATTGGTTCAAAAAAACTTTCATATGACCAAAAAATATCTTTGAAAACCCGGTGCTGTGTCAACAACCAATCCTCATCGTTCACTTCCGTGAAATACCTCTCCACAATATCTGTATATCGTTCGCCTGTCACAGCATTTATTCTATAATAGGGGAAAAATGTCGCCCTTCTTTCTTCGCCTTCCGTATCCGTCATAGTGACGATGGAAAAAGGGATCGTTGCCCGAACGGAATCCTTAAAGGCATATTCCTGATCAAAACTTTCTGCCATACGGTTTTCAAAACCTACTAAAAATCCTTCCACCCGGCCATTTTGCACGGGATGTTGAATCGGTTTCACATTATCATAAAACGGTTTAACCTCAAAGTCATTGCCCTGCCTCTTCAATCTGAAAGATTTGTTGCGTTGTTTGGGGTATTCAATGCTGACGGCCGCTATTTCCTCTGGTTGGTAATTAAAGACGGTGCGGTCACGCCAAAAGTCACCTGTAATATCAAAACGGGTGCGCAACTGGCCTTCCATTTGGGGAATCTCAACGGCCATTGGTTGCTCAGAATTTTCCATAATAAAATAGGTGCCCCGGGCATCCGCAGTCACACCACCTATATAAAAGGCTTTCAGTTGTTCTCCTTTCTTATCATAGACTTCCACTTTAATCCCCCTTGCTGCCATTTCCCTTACGATATTCTTCAAAGCCGTATGTGGGGGGACATACTTCAAAGTAACATCACTAAGGACTTCCAGCACATTTTCGACGGCATTATCGCTTGCCTTGTGCTGACCATTTACCACCCAATGGTCTTCGCTCCGGGTCAATGTGGTGGTTTCCCCGCTTCGCTTGGCAATGAACACTTTATGTACTTCATCAATGTTTTCGACGGCAAATTTGCGGTCCCAGCCTAAGGTCGTTGATGCCTTTTTTTCATCTTTTAAAAACAGATACCAAGCAGTTCCACCGCCCAATAAAAGGAAAATCAGGAGTAATAGATAGTTTTTTTTCATGGCTTTAAATAGTTGAATGGTTTGAATGGTTTGAATGGTTTGAATAGTTTCTTACGTCAATCAACCATTCAAATCATTTAGCCATTTAAACCATTTAATAAAGTAGTCCATAATATTCATCCAGCATCCTTTTTACAGAAAAAGCATTACGGGTGCTTTCGATGCTGGCGTGCATCATGGCCTTCCATTTTGTTCGGTCTTTATAATAGGTTGGAAGGACTTCATTTTTCAATGCAGAATAAAGTGCTTTCAGGTCGTGAGTGGTTTGCACGGCTGGGTCCTTATGCTCAAAAGCATCTCCTATTTGCCAACCGTTGACATCATGGTCGCATGCTTCAGGCCACCAACCGTCAAGGACACTGAGGTTGAGGACGCCGTTCATGGCAGCTTTCATACCTGAAGTGCCACTGGCCTCTTTTGGCCGGATGGGGTTGTTCAGCCATACATCGACACCACGGGTCATGGCAGCCCCTATTTCCATGTCGTAATTTTCCAGAAAAACAACCGATTTAGGGTATTTTTTACTCATGGCAACAATTTCAGCTACGAGTTTTTTACCATTGTCATCGAGCGGGTGCGACTTGCCGGAAAATACAATCTGTACCTGTTGGTCTTTCAGCAAGGGCCCGATGATGCGTGGATTGGTAAAAATCAGGCTCGCCCGTTTATATGCCACTGCCCGGCGGGCAAAACCGATGATGAGCTTGTTTGCATTTAATTGAACGCCCGTTTTGTTTTTGATAAAACGGACCAGCGCCCGTTTGTTTTTCATATGAGGTGCCCAAAGATCTTTTCCAGTTGCAGCAGCTTCCAACATATTGGTATCCACCCAAGTTGGCAGGTGAACCCCATTTGTGATGGCGACAATTTCAGAACGACCCTTTACATGCTTCCACATGTCATTGGCCGTTTTGCCGTGTAGTTGGGCAACGGCATTGCTTTTCCGAGAGAGGCGCAGTGCAGCGACGGTCATGTTAAATGGTTGGCCACCGAGCTTTTTTAGTTGTTTTTGTGTTAAACAAAGGTTGGCTCCCATATATAAAATACGGTCAATTGGGTGGCTCTCATTTCCCTGAACAACAGGGGTGTGAGTCGTGAAGACAATTTTCTTACGTACTTTTTTAAATGCCTTTTTATAGCTCACCTCTTTTCGTTTGCGACTTTTACCTTTAGGTCTTTTTCTTTTTCCTTTGCGACCTTCCATCTCTTCCCGCAACAGCTCAAACCCCGCAAACAGGGCATGCCCCTCGTTGAAATGGTAAGTATCCACCTTGATGCCCAATGCCCTTAGCGCCCGTACTCCACCAATGCCAAGCACCATCTCTTGCGCTATGCGGTCTTCGCCGAACCACCCATAAAGTTGTCCCTGTAATCCAAGCATCTTTATTTTCAGGCAAGTCGGTATCAAGCAGATAAAGAGAAGCATTGCCGTGCGCCTCCGTTTTCCAAACCTTGCATTTCACGTTTCGTCCACGTATTTCTACATCTACAGAAACGCCGGTGTCTTCCAGGAAATCATATTGGTAATTGTGGTAGGCATCGAAAGGCTGGCCATCTGAACCGATCACCTGATCACCATAACCCTGTTTCCATTTAATGCCAATGCCGACTATGGGAAAGCCATGATCCTTTGCACCTTTCAGGTAATCACCTGCCAAGATGCCAAGGCCGCCAGCGTATATTTTGAAGTTTGATTGGAGGCCGTATTCCATACAGAAATAGGCTACACGAGGGAGAGGTTTCTTCTTTTTCGACATATTCAATGAGAGAATGAGAGAATGAAAGAATGAGAGAATGAGAGAATGAGAGAATATTCAATCATCCATTCATTCTTTCATTCATTCACTTTTACTGCATCACATAATTATCTTTTACTGCCAGTGAGGCCAATTGTTCATTTGTTTTTTTGAAATGACCCGTGCCATCGTCCGTCAATACTTCAAAGCTTTCATCGGAAACATTACCTTGGGCATCACGGGTTCGCTTACGTATGACCATTTCAAGGGTTCGACTATCGTCAAGATCGGCCAGCCAGGCATCTTGCTGCATGCAGGTACCTTCCTCGCAATGGATGTAGGCCAAGTCCATCACCTTGACCAACTTGCCCATTGTCTCATCCCACATGGCCAATGCGAGGTCGCTCGACCCTTGTTTACCGGGTATTCTCAGGATGTAATGGTTGCTGTTTTCAGTGTGGTAACAGGCATAAGCACCGCCTGAGTCGCTTGGTTGCAGGCCGTCTCCCAGCATATTAGCAAGGTCCCCTGTTAGGGCTTTGCCTGTGTATGGATAATTGTCGGGGTTCGGCATCGCCTCGGTAGTGCCAAAGAGATGCATTTTTACCACATTGACTTCTTCAAATGAATCCATGATGGGAGGTTTGGGTTTCATTTCTTCGACTACTTGCTCAGCAGTGTTTTGATTACTATTTGATTGACAGGCAGTTAATAAAAAAATGGAAAAGAGAATTAATAAATTTTTCATGTGATTGGAATTAAGTGAAAAAGTAATGAAAGGGTTGAGATGTGATAGCTTTTGGTAAACAGGGCGCAAAATTAAATTTTTTAAAGGGGAAATGTACATAAGTAATGCTGAATAGCTAATGGTGAATGGCGAATGAACAGAACATGCTTACAACCAGTGATTTGTGCAAATTACTTTTACCTGATTCATACTATTGGACAAGGAGCAGTTCTAAAGGAGAGCGCCCCGACACACCTTCAGTAGATACCCGTGCCGAAGCGCTGCCCCTCTGAAAACCCTTTGGTTGATTTTGCTACAAACAGGGTCGCCGCTCTGCGGCTTTAATCCATACCTCACATTAAAATACTATTTTACCCATACTGGGAACGAGCAGAGAAATTTTTATAAGAATAACCCTCCAATGTCAACTTTGCTTTGTATCCAAACATTGATATTTACGTAAACTTACCTGCTTTTACCGAATGGATCATTTTTTGATATATTTAAATTTATTAATGTATTTTATCTTCTAATCCAACGCCCTATGACCTATTCCCGTGAACATCATCAATTAACCATACGAAAACGCAATAATGCAATTCCCTTTTTGTTATGCTTCTTCTGCTTTTCTTACTTGCCCAACTGGGCACAAACCTCCACTACCTTGGAACAAGCAGACAAACTTTATCGACAACAGGCATACAGCGCTGCCGCAAAATTGTATGAAGGGTCAGAAAGTGATTTGAATACTTTAGAACGTTTGGCCAATAGTTACCGTCTCAACCATGATACCGAGAATGCAGAGCGATATTATGCCCAGTTGGTCAAGCAAACAGTCAATCCCATAAACTACCTTCATTACGCCCAAACACTTCAGTGCAATGGAAAACTGGATTTGGCCAAAGAATTTTACCTAAAATACGATCGGGCCATGTCTGGTGAATTTGACAATAGGGGCAGTCAAATGGCTGCGGCCATTGACCGACTAACAAAGCATGGAAGCGAAGAAGTCGTTTTGGAAAATGTAACAACGATCAATTCAAAGCAATCCGATTTCGGCCCTGTATTTCACCAAAACGGGATCGTATTTGCTTCCACCCGATCTGTCAACAAACCCTCCAATAACCGTTTGCAAAATATAGATAAATGGACAGGTGACAACTTTGCCGCTTTGTATCTGTCTGATATTCAAGAAGATGGTACACTCTCACTGCCTCAAGTATTCTCAACGGGCTTGAACACAAAATTCCATGAAGGGCCGTTGGCATTTTCAAAAAAAGGCGATCGGTTGTTTTACACAAGAAATATTTCACCTAAAAAAAATAATACAGGCAAAGAGCATTTTTTAAAAATAGGCATTGCCATTAAAGAGGGTAGGCGATGGTTGAAAGATGGTTTGGCCGACCTTGGAAATGAAAATTGTAATGACGTCCATCCTGCCCTATCTGCCGATAGCCAACAACTCATTTTTGCTTCCGACCGCCTTGGAGGTTACGGTGGCATGGATCTTTATATTTCAAGATTTTCCAATAATCAATGGGGGCTTCCCATCAATTTAGGGCCAACCATCAACACAGCGGGCAATGAGGTTTCCCCTTTTCTTTATGATGATGGCACACTGTACTTCGCTTCCGATGGTTGGGGCGGCTTTGGCGGGTTGGATATTTTCCACTGTCAGACTGATGAATACGGTGATTGGGAACAAGCAACCAATCTCGGGCAGCCATTCAATTCCAACAAAGATGACTTCGGCTATGTGCTAAGCCTAACTGGCACCGAAGGCTACCTGGCGTCTGCCCGGGAAGGGGGTTTGGGCAAAGACGATATTTATCATTTTACATTACCGATGCCACAATCCAACAAGTTGAATTATTTACCCAATACAACTATCTGTGTGGTTGACGAAATGAACGGGCAGCAAATCAAAGGAGCGTCTCTTACGGTTTATACCAAATCTGAAAGTGGCGAATATGTGGGTTTTGAAAATGGTACTTTTGTAAAATTGATTGAAATTGGAGGATCAAGGGGTTTCAAGAAACAGGTTGTTCAGGCCGATCCATTTGTACCTTCTGAGCCAATCAACAGTCACCTCCTTTCTGGCGAAAAAGGGCTGTTCGATTTGTATTTAATCGAATCAAATGACTATCTGTTTAATGTGAAAATTGCTGGTTATGAGGAAGTTTTCTATTTTTATAATAAAAACAAGACAGACAAATGTATTCCTCTCAAGCCTTCCAACTGCACCTACCTGCGTGGAAGGGTTACTGAAAAACAATCAGGGAAATTCTTGCCCAATGCTACAATCACCTTGAACAACCTCCGAACAAATGAAATCAAGACAGGCATAACCGACACCTCTGGCCATTACCAGTTTTGTATAGAAAACGGATGCGACTTTATCATAAATGCATCCAAGGAAAGCTATAGCGAAGACTACGCCCTCGTCTCCACTTTTCAACTAAATGGCAAGAGCGGCCTCACCAACCAGGACCTGCAATTGCTTGCGACCGCTGACTTACCCTCTTCATTTAACAGTTTCAACAACGATTTGGAAAAAGGTTTTCTCATCGAACTGGAACATCTTTATTACGATTATGGCCAATCCGATCTAAGGACTGACGCCACCAAGGAACTTGATCAAATAGCCATATTCTTAAAACGTAACCCCAACCTCTCCATCGAACTACGATCGCACACCGACTCCCGGGGTGAAGCCGTTTTCAACAAGGAACTATCACAGCGTCGAGCCCAAAAAGCCGCTGACTATTTGATCGCAAAAGGTATCCCGGAAAAACGGGTCACTGCCAATGGGATGGGCGAGGATCAATTGCTGAATGATTGCATGGATGGAAAAAAATGCACCGAGGAAGAACATCAGATGAACAGGCGGACGGAGGTACGGTTTTTTGAATAATATGAATCGGGCATCGCTACAAATGGGTGAGCGTTTCCCGCTAAGGAACGCAGAGGTCTCGCTAAGGAACGCAAAGTATATATGTGGATAAACCTTGTTTTGCGTCCCTTTGCGGGATAATTGCGTATCATGAGATTAAAAGCGAGTTCTGCACAGATTTATGATGTAAGATTTATTCGATATATGATTTATAATGTTTTTTGGCATCAAGGCTTTGTTGATGCAGTTTTAGCTCCTGGTGGGCAATGCTCTCGCATAAAATTGGTAACCATCGTAGACAAGTGCATAAACGTGCCTTCTCCTTCCCTCAGCCCATGCGAGCGCCCCGGATAGGCCATATATTGAAACTGCTTATTATGCTTAACCAATTCATTCACAAGTGCTTCGGCATTTTGGAAATGCACGTTGTCGTCCATTGTGCCATGAATGAGGAGGAGTTTACCTTTTAGGTTTTTGGCATGGGTAATGGCGGCACCATTCACATAATCATCCATATTTTCCTGTGGCAGGCCCATGTACCGTTCTGTGTAGATGTTGTCGTAAAACAAGGAACTCGTCACGGGTGCAATGGATACACCTGCGGTGAAAATGTCGGGGTATTGAAACATGCAGTTCAAGGTGGAAGAACCGCCGCCGCTCCAGCCCCAAACCCCTACTCTCGTGGAGTCCACATAGGGCCGTCTGATGATCTCTTTGGCACCCATCGCTTGGTCACGGATGTTGATCTGGCCGATGTTGCGGTAAATAGCCTTGCGCCAATCCCTGCCTTTGGGAGCAGGAGTTCCCCGATTGTCGAGGCTGACATGGATGTAGCCGTCTTGGGAAAGGTCACCATTATAGAGGAAGCTATTAGCCACTCCAAAAGCATCTTCGACTGTCGTTCCAGCAGGTTCGCCATAGAAATAGAAAATGATCGGGTATTGCTTCGATTCGTCGAAGTCATAGGGTTTTCGCATCCAGCCGTCCATTTCCACACCGTCTTCCGTGGTCACTTTGAAAAACTCTACATTGTCAACTTCCTTCTTATTTGGGTCGTATTTCTTTTTCAAATCTTTTTCGCCTTTCAAGGGGTTGTGGTCGGGCATTGTGACCCAAGCACTCATGCGTTTGGTATAATGATTGGAAAAGTTCCACTTGGCAAAGTCGCCGCTGGCAGAGATGGTATAGCTGTGCGTACCAAGCATTTTTATGGGGGAAAGTTGTTTGGGTTTGCCCTTTCCGTTGAGGTTGGCAACATAGAGGTAGCGCTGGGTAGCTAGGTTAGGCGGGGTTGAGATATAATAGACCAAGCCGTCTTTTTCGTCAATCAATTCGATGCTGATCACGTCCTGACGGCCAGGGGTAAGCAACGTTTCTTTTTTGCCATCAGCAGATATGAGATAGAGGTGACGCCAACCGTCCTTTTCACTTACCCAAACAAATTCTTTCCCACCATTGAGCCAATCCCAGCCAGTAGTAGTGCGGTTCCATTCATTGATGGTGCTGACCCAAGCCTCGTCTTTCTCTTTATAAATCGTTTTTGTCTCACCCGTCTTTGGATTGCAGGAAATAAGGAAACTCTGGTTCTGCTTGCGGTTCAGTTGCTGGATAATGATGGACTTGCCATCGGGGTTGTACTCCATACGGATGATGTAGTGCTGCTGCGGATCACCGGGCACCTCCATCCAGGTGGTTTTGGCCGTGTTGATGTCCACCACTCCGACTTTTGTTGGTGAAGGCGGGTCTCCGACTTTTGGGTATTCCACGGGAATAATCTCGCTATACACATCACTCGTGTTATCCACCATGTAAAAATCCCGAATCTGGTTGGCATCAATCTGCCAATAAGCGATGCTCTTGCCGTCGGGCGACCAGCGGAAACCGTCCCGGCACATAAACTCTTCTTCATAGACCCAATCGAATGTACCATTGATAAGTTTGGGAGTACCCTTATCATCCGTCAGTTTTTTGATCTTACCAGTCGCCAAATTTTCCACATAAACATTCCGCTCACTGACAAATGCGGCGTGCTGACCAGTCGGCGAAATTTTGGCAAACATCAGCGACGCCTCTGGCCGGTCTTTACCCAATTGCTTGAGGCTTTTTGAGCCGAGATCATAGAGCCAATAGTCGCCACGGGTTTTATAGCGCCACACCCGCTGGCTGTTGGTATAGATCAATACTTTTTTTTCGTCATCAGTGAAATAAAAATTATCAATGGGCAAAGGCTTTTCTCTGCCAATAGGTATCAGATTGTTGCTATTGACCACTTCCGTTTCCTTCATGTCCGGCAATTTTACCTTTACGATACCTCCTTTTTTCTCTGTGAAATAGCTGTTGCCGTCGGCAGTCCATTTCATGTCTTGAGCGAAGAGAGAGAAGAACAATATTTGGCAGAATAATACCAATGTGGTTAGGATTGATTTTTTATGTCTATTCATGATCTGATTTTAAATTTAAAATAATTGGGGCGTGAAGATACAATGGAAATAATTATTGGAGGAAAAATAGAATACTTTGGCCAATTATTTCATCAGGCAGATTTTTCTATTAAGCACCCAGAAAGAAAATAAAGACTAATCTTGTCCATCTACTCAATATCTGCAATTAATATGTTTGGCGAAATAAGAAGGTTGTTTTAGGTTTGCAATATATAAACAGCGGTGAATGTACAAAAGGGCTTTCATCCTTACTTTATGTTGTAGATTATTAGAAAATAAGAAATGAAAATATATGGGATAAGTGGGCTTGGTGCTGATAAAAGAGTTTTTCAATACCTAACTCTTGATTGCGAATTTATTCCTCTAGATTGGATTGCCCCAAAAAATAAAGAAACGATTGAAAGATATTCAATGAGACTTGCCCAAAATATTGAAATGAATGAAGATTTTGGAATTTTGGGTGTAAGTTTTGGTGGTTTGGTAGCAACAGAAATTAGTAAAAAATTAAATCCCAAATTAACAATTCTTATATCATCGGCAGAAACAAAAAGAGAATTAAGAAATATCTATAGACTTATTGGGAAAACGGGAATTATTAATTATTTACCGAAAAAAATATTTTTCCCTCCAAGAAAAATTGCTAATTGGGCATTTGGAGCTAAACAAAAACAACTGCTAAACCATATATTAGATGATGCAGATTTAAAATTTACAAAATGGGCAATAGGAGAATTGACATCATGGAATAATACAAAAAAATTGAAAAACAGGATTTTGAAAATTGGAGGTACAAACGACAAATTAATTCCACCCTCCAAAGACAGCAACATAAGATTGATTGAAAAAGGAGAACACTTTATGATTGTTGATAGAGCCGAAGAAATTAGTGAAATAATAAACAAAGAAATAAATACACTTGACCACAATCGTTTTTGTGCGAACCAATAAGTTAATAGTTAAAATAAATGATAGCCGCACTACAAATACTAATTGAAGGTCTACAAAAAGAACACGACTTTTTGGAAAACGAAATGAATCTTTGTATTAAAGATTGGGATTTTTTAGGTGCGGAGGCGTTTAGAATACCACTCGAATATATGAGGATAAAATTGGCTACCCTTAAAAATTTAGAAAATCCAAATTATGATGAAATTAATTCGCTCCAATATAGAATTGAACGAATCAATACTTTTGAAAGTAAAGACAAAATATTAAAATCCGTTTATGAACCCATGAAATCAAAAATACCTGAGTACGAACAGGAATTGTCAAAACTGGAGAATATTAAAAGCAGGTTTCATATTGATGGAGAGGAATTAATTATTTGTTTTAAAAAAATAATCGCAGGAAAATTAAAGCGCTTCGAGATTGAATTTAGCGATAGTTACATTTAAAATTAAAGCTCCTAAATCATGGTGATTATTAAAATCACCATGATTTAAATCCTGAAATTAAATTTCTAATGTAACTATCTATAAAAGAAAAAAAGTGTCACCTTGATGCAAGTCAGAATTGAGATAACACCTTTTTGCCAGCCCTTCTTTGCCTCCCTGCTAAAAAGAACTTGTCCCGGATTCACATCGGGATGTCGCCTCAAATCTTAAAATATTCTGGCCGCTTTTCATCTATTAAAATTTTTCCATTTTGGATTAAAAGGTTTTAGGTTTGTGGTTAACCAAACCTTAAAACCATCACAAACACAAAACCTAAAAGCTAAACAGTGACAAACCCATACATCGAACGTGCCCATCACCTTTTCCAGACCGACCGGATGAAAGAGGCAGAGGACGAACTTCGAAAAGCACTTGCCGCAAATCCCAACGATCCAATGGCTTATGCCCTGCTCGCTGAATGTAATATTGACAAAAACGAGTTCAAACAAGCTGTGGACATGGCGAAGCTGGCCGTAGCCAATGGCCCAGATGAGCCCATGTTTTATTACATTTTGGGCAAGTCATCGTTTTACAACAAAGAAATACCAGCGGCGCGGTTAGCGATCAACGAGGGGCAGCGGCTCGACCCGTCAAACGCCCACTTTTTTATGCTGCGCTCGCAAATTGAGTTTTATCAACAAAACTGGGAACAGTCGCTCAATGAAGCCAACAGGGGCCTCGAACTCGACCCAGAAAACGTCAACCTCGTGAACCTCCGGGCACAAGCGCTCATCAAGCTCAACCGAAAGGATGATGCCTCCACCACTATGGACTATGCCCTGCACAAAGCCCCGGAAAACAGCCATTCCCACGCCAACAAAGGATGGGTAGCCATCGAAAAAGACGAGTACGATAGTGCCGTTGCCAGTTTCCTTGAGGCACTCCGCCTCGACCCCGGCAACGACTTTGCAAGAGAAGGATTGAAAGAGGCCATCAAAGGGAAGAACCACGTTTACAGGGTCATTTTGAAATATTTCCTTTGGATGAACAAATTGCAGGAAAAGTACCAGTGGGGTTTCATCATTGGCATTTACCTGCTCTATCGATTGGCCCTCAGCATGGCGAGGAACAATCCTGCTCTTGCTCCTTTCATTTATCCGTTCATTGTACTTTACGTACTGTTTGCCTTCTCTACCTGGATTGCCCAACCAGTTTCGAACCTGTTCCTCCGACTTCACCCTATAGGCAGACATGCTCTGAACGACGATGAAAAACTCGGCTCCAATCTCACTGGGCTGGCAGCATTGATCTGTTTGTTGAGCTTTGTGTTCTTTTTTGTCACAGGCAACGAACGCGGCTTTCAAGCGGGCATCGTGGCAGGCATCATGATGATCCCGATTGGCGGGGCATTTACCATCCCCCCACATAATAAGGCACGCAAGGGGCTGGTGGTTTATGCCATTATATTGGCCATTGCGGGAGCAACTTGGGTTGTTTTTCCAAGCATGATGATCGCCATCGGTATTTTTGGCCTTGGCATTTTTGCTTATGGCTGGATAGTGAATTACCTTATTTCAAAAGCGAACAAAGATTTTTATTAACTGCTATTGGCTGTTAGCTTTTGGCAATAAAGGACTAAATGCCAGCGGCTAACAGCCATATGCCAATAGCCAACGGCCTATTGTATTTTTTACATACCTTTATTTTTTGAAAAATCAGCGATAACATTCCCATATGTCAGCCAACCAAATAGAAATAATACTCAGCAGGCAACTGGCCGATTGCCTCACCGTACCTGTTTTTTTAATAGATCCAAATGGCGAGCTTTTGTTCTATAATGAACCTGCGGAGGAGTTATTAGGTAAACGGTACGAAGAGGCAGGCAGAATGCCAATGAACGAATGGTCCACTATTTTCAATCAAGCAGATGAAAAGGGGGAACAAATTCCACCTGAAAAATTGCCATTGGTAACCGCTTTGACTGAGCAGCGCCCCACTCACGGTGAATTCTATATCAAGAACCTAGAAGGCGAAATCAATAAAATCTCAGTAACCGCAATCCCCATTATTGGCCGGCCCGACCGCTTCTTGGGGGCAATGGCCATCTTTTGGAAAAACAAGGAATCATGAAAGTCACGATATGGGGTACTCGTGGCTCTATCCCTTCGCCCAGTCCCGACAACAATTTTTATGGGGGAAATACTTCTTGCGTGCAAGTCACCTCCAATGATGCTTTCCTCGTTTTGGACGCAGGTTCAGGCATCCGCCGCCTGTCAAACAATATACCAGAAGGGATAGCAAAGGTCGACCTTTTGCTGACCCACTTGCACATGGACCATATCATTGGTCTTGGTTTTTTCGGACCATTGTATAATTCTGCGGTAACGGTTAACATTTATGGCCCGAACAGCATTCGGGAGAATTTGGCTACCCGCCTGACCCGCTATTTGTCCCCCCCGCTTTTCCCTATCCGCCTACAAGACCTTCCCTGCCAATTGAACCTCATCGAAATCAACCACAGTGAATTCCAAATCGGCGATTTGACCATCAAATCCGATTATGTATGCCACCCCGGCCCAACGCTTGGATTCCGTATCGAAAGCGGTGCATCCTCCCTCGCCTATATTCCCGACCATGAACCGGTCTTGGGCTCTGCCAATTTTCCAAATGATCCCATGTGGACATCGGGATACAACATTGCAAAAGATGTTGACCTGCTTTTCCACGATGCCCAGTACACGCCGGAAGAATACCAGCCACGGGTAGGCTGGGGGCACAGCTCCATCCCCGATGCGCTTGCATTTGCCAAAATGACCGGAGTGAAAAAAATGATGTTTTTCCACCATGATCCCGCCCATTCTGATGGACAGTTGAACAATCTGCTCTCTGCTGCACTAAAGAATAAGCAATACTCATTTAGCGTAGGCATCGCAGCGGAAGGGGATGAGTTTGAACTGCCCTAATCTGTTAAATGGACAGCAATGTTGAATAGTACTTACGCTATTTGAACAGCCAAACTTTTATCAAAAAATCCGCTATAGAAAAGCTTGAGAAAATCCCTACTTTTGAAAAATGAAACAAAAATTACCAATCGGCATTCAGAATTTTAGGGAAATCCGCAATAATCAATTCCTATATATTGATAAAACTGAAGACATCTTTCGGTTATTGGATAGCGGAAAATATGTTTTACTGTCCCGCCCCCGCCGTTTTGGTAAGTCTTTGACGCTTTCAATTATCAAAGAAATCTTCAACGGCCAAAAAGAACTGTTCAATGGTTTATGGATCGAAAACCAGTGGGATTGGGAAACGACTCACCCAGTCATACATATTTCATTTAGTAGCATTGGATATAAAACAATGGGCTTAGAAGCTGCTCTAATCAAAATGCTAGGCGAGCAAGCTGAAATTTACAACTTGAAATTAAATGCTAATAAATATGACCAGAAATTCAAAGAATTAATTGAAGAACTATCAAGGATAAACAATGTCGTCTTACTGATTGATGAATACGACAAACCCATCATTGATTATTTGGAGGATATACCTCAAGCAAAAGAACACCAAAAAATATTAAAATCCTTTTATTCGATCATTAAAGATTCCGACCCCTATATCCGGTTTTTAATGATAACCGGGGTTTCAAAATTCAGCAAAGTCAGTATTTTTTCCGAGCTCAACAATCTCGAAGATATTACTATTGACTGGCGTTTTGCCAGCCTTGTCGGTATGACGCAACAGGAATTGGAAGATAATTTTGAGGCTCATTTACAAGCCAGCGAGCAGCGGTTAAAAGTGGATAGGCAAGAAATATTGGAAAATATAAAGGAGTGGTACAATGGGTACAGCTGGGACGGAGAGGTATTTGTTTATAACCCATTTTCTTTATTGAATTTTTTCCAAAAAAGCGCATTCCATAATTTTTGGTTTTCGACCGGCACCCCCACTTTCTTGGTAAATTTATTGAAAAGCAGACAGGACATCAATTTTGAAAAAGTAGAAGTGGATCAAAGTGTTTTTGAAAGTTATGATATTGATAATTTAGACACCCTCCCGTTGCTTTTCCAAACTGGATATACCACAATAAAAAGTGTAGAAGAATTTGGGATTTATATTCTCGATTATCCCAATAAAGAAGTGAAAGAATCCATGCTCCGGCATTTAATTGGCGCATATCGAAATGATTCTTCTGCCCGTACCACCCCAATTGTCATCAAGCTTCGAAAAGCGTTTATTGAAAACAATACTGAACAAGTCATCACCATCATCAACAGCCTTTTCAAATCAATTCCCTCCCATATTTTCATAAAAGAAAAAGAAGCCTACTACCACTCTGTAGTCTTCCTCGTTTTCCAATATTTAGGTCAGTTTATTGATGCCGAAGTACACACATCCGATGGCCGGATAGATGCGGTCGTACAAACGGACACCCATATTTATTTAGTGGAATTTAAATTGGATGAAAATGCAGAAGCTGCGCTCCAACAAATCCGTGAAAAATCGTATGCGGATAAATACAAGGCATCCAACAAACGGTTGGTCGTTATGGGCATCAATTTCAGTAGCCAAACCAAAAGCGTAGATGATTGGGAAATGCAAAATTTATGAACAGGCGTTGTACCCAATTCTTTTTCATGTGCCGCCATCTATTGTTCACCAAACCTCTTGGTCATTCTATTCTCATAAAAACCATTTCCTGCCCTCCCTGAAAAAGCGTAAGGCTTTCTATTTCATTTCGATCATTCGAATTAAATTCGATTTGCGCTGCGACCACTTTTAAATAAAATTTATTCTCCGATTGCGGGTAAATTTCGAATTGTGGTTGGTTGGTGGCTTGTGCTTTTAATTGTTTTCCTTCTTTGGTAATAGTAATTGCAAAAGCAGGATTCAGCTCATATTTTCCGACATATTTTTCCAATATTTTTTCAGGCACTTCCACTTCTTTTTCCACATCACTTACATCCACGCTCATTTTTCCCAACATTTTTCTTGCATTTTCATTTCCAGGGTTTAATTCCAATGATTTTTTATAGTTTTCAATAGCACCTTCCATATACGCCTCAGCCAAACTATCATATGTATTATATGCATCGGGAAATGATTTTACATTTTGCCTGAAAATAGCAATAGCAGTTTCGTAATCTTTTTCTCCCATAAAATAATAGCCCAAATTATTTAATTGCGACTCACTAAAATCATATTCCCCAGTATCGTTTGTTTTTAACTCATTGTATTTAACCAAAGCTTTTTCTATACCAATTTCTTCAATTAATCCATGTAATTTTTGTCCGATATTTATTTTAGGCATTTCATATGCTTTTCCATTTTGGATATTCCGGATAGCATCCAAAACGCCATTTAAATAAGTGCTGCCATTATTGGTCAATAAAATGATTGTTCTTTTATGTTGCAAATCCCTTTCGATAAAGGTTCGGAAGCCGTTGAGGCCACCTGAGTGTCGTACAATTTTTCCGCCATCTTCATTTTCACCGATGCCCCAGCCAAAGCCATAGCCCGTTTCCGAGCCGTCATTTAATTTGGCAGAGGTAAACGCTTCTTCTAATGTTTTTTTGGAAATTAATTTGTCAGTATATAATGCCTGGTCCCATTTAAATAAATCCTCTACAGTAGAATACATGCCACCTGCCCCGGTAGTATATATTTCATAATCTTCTTTTGTCCATGCAGGCGTATATCCAATAGCCCGGTTTTTCATTGCAGGTGTATTTTTATCAAAAACACAGGTGTTTTCCATTTCCAACGGAGCAAAAATATTCTTCTTCATAAAGGTCGAAAATGGCTGGCCCGATATTTTTTCAACTATCATTGACAATAATACATAGGCGCCATTGCTATAACTATATTTTTCACCTGGAGTGAAATTCAAATTTTCCTGTTTAATTAAAGCTTGCAATACATCCTCATTCGTCAAGCCCGGTTTATAAATGCCCAAATCATAATGATTGGCCACTCCGGAAGTATGCTCCATCATCTGGCGAATTGTAACATTTTTTGCATAATCTGGAAATTCAGGGAAGTACTTCGTCAACGGATCATCATAATTTAATTTCCCTTTTTCGTTCAATATCATAATAGCCATAGTGGTGAACTGCTTGGAAACGGATGCCAAATAGCAGGGAGATTCTATCACCAATTTTCTTTTAGTTTCAAAATCACCATATCCATGTGCCCCTTTGTACAAAACTTTTCCGTTGTCAGCTACGAGTACCGTCCCATTAAACTGGCCGTTCTGATGCAATTTATCCATCAGCTTCCCGATTTCTGCACCGGTCAGGATAGCATCAGACTGAGAAAATAAAATCTGAAAATTAAAAAAAACAAGGAGGGGCAAAATAAAGTGAGATCTCATTTTTTTTGTTTTTGAATGGATGATGAAATATGGGAAGCAACAAATTTAAGGGAAAATACCCGCTATCCTGAAATGAATGGTTTTTTGTTAAATGACTAACTTGCCAATCCAATTTTTATTGCAAAATATAAACATCACATGTCCGCAAAAAATAAAGCGGGAAAACGGAAATGATGCCCAGAACTGTACCGAACAGTTTCAATAGCAATTGACAGGCAGTCAACAATTGAGCAAAGAATTTTCTGAAAAAGTATTTCAAATTCAACTTTTGAGTAAATTTATGGTCTTTAGTATTATGGCATTCAATGAAAAAAAAATAGTTGTAAGTACTCTTCTGCTCAATAGACCCGTGAAGCTAAAGTGGGTCATGACCCTACTGGCGGTATTGTTGGCTATGGTATTTTGGTATTTCACTTCCTGTGCCAAAGGAAACGCTACAAGCGCTGCCTTACCCGAAAAAATAAAGGAAACCTATGTTGCGGTATTGCCATTTAAAAACAATACGGGCAAACCGGAAATGGATGTGATCGGTGAGATGGCCGCTGATTGGATTACATCCGGCCTCCATGAAACAGGAGAAGGGAAGATATTGTCGGTCGGGGAAGTGAACAGCATTATCGAATCAAATCGGCCACAGCAATCATCCTTGGACAATTCAATAGCACAACAGGCAAATGTGCATTACCTGATCGAAGGAGCCTATTACGAGATGGATAATGCACTGATGTTTTCGAGTAATGTAAAGGATTTGTCGAACGGCGAAATTGTTTTTTCCTTCCCAATCATAGAGGGCACTGTAGATGACCCACTTGGATCCATTGAAGCACTGAAGCAACGGATATTGGGGTATTGGGTGACCAAAGACCGGGCGGGATATGAACGCCGACCACCAGTTTATGAGGCATACCAGGCTTATCTGGAGGCCAGCAAAATATGGTACGACAACCCAGATATGGCCAAGGTACTGATGAAAAAAGCATCGGAACTGGACACCAATTTCCACTATGCTACTTTCAGTTACATCCATAAATTAATCAGCAGCCCAGAAAAAGCTAAGGCCGACTCCATGGTTACAGCTTTCCAAAACAAAAAAGGGCAACTCAACCGAATGGAACTGGAATTCCTGAACGGGCTACAAGGAAGGCTCACAAAAAACTTTGACCAACTTTGGAAGCATTGGAACTCACCATACATGGAAGCCTATTGGGGCAAAACTTTTGTGATCAAGCAGAAAGTCAGTATGCTGCTAGGGTATTTCAACCAGCCTCAAAAGGCACTTGAATTGTTGCAAGAGGTAGATTTTGCCTCCCTTGATTATGACAGTGCCCCTCATGCAAAGAAGTTATACATCAGGAAAATAGAAGCACTGTCCCGATCAAACAAAGTGGAAGAAGCCACGGAAATGTGGCAGAACATACCTTTTGACATCCGCAATTCCCATACTGTTTTTAATAAAATATTTGGGTTGGCACAGCTGAAAGCATATCATATACTGAATCAGGAACTTGACCATTATATCAACACTTGGTCTTCTCAAAATGCCCCCTCTCACTATCTGCGAGGGTTTGCCATTGCCGGATTATTGGTTACCGACGATCTCGAAAAAGCCGAAAAGGAGGCACGCAACTATCTTCGTTTTTTAGAGGAAGAAAACAAAGACCCCCGTCCGTTTCCGGGCGGTATTGCCTTACAGGAAATCCAGACCACTCTTTATTTGGCATTAAATGAACCAGAAAAGGCGAAGCCTATCATTGAAGAAGGAATAGGTTTGGACGAGTCAAAACCCGATATATTGGCACTTAAAGGGATTTATTTTGCCCAAATGAAAAATGAAAGTGCCGCCAGAAAAATAATTGGGCAATTGGACAAAATAAAAGGGAAGTATGATTATGGTAATCCTGAAATGCTTAAAGGCATTGTTGAGGCATGGCTCGGAAATCACGACACAGCCATTGCTTTATTACAGGAGGCCCGGAATAAAGGCAAGTCACTCTGGTCCTATTTTTTTGACGGCGATTGGCGATTAAAGCCTCTGTTCAACCACCCCGATTTTAAAAAGAATGTACTCGGCCCAATGCCGCTGCCAGATCTGGAAATAACCCATTCCGAACCAGCAACTGCTTCTAATAATTATTGGCCGATCATGTTTTTATTATTATTTTCAGGAGTTGCTTTTTATTTTTTTCAGCATAAAAAGCAGGACTTGAAAACAGCCAATTATGCCAGCGAACCAGAGGGAATTAATGATGCCCCGATAGAAGCGGGCGATGCATTCCTGACAAAATTAAATGCCATCGTTACTTCCAATATGGACAATGTCGATTTTGGCTTGCCACAACTCTGCAAGGCAATGGGTTTCAGCAGAGCCCAAATTTATCGGAAAATAAAAGAGCTAACCGACCAATCTCCCGCTGTATATATTCGAAGATTAAAGCTGCAAAGAGCAAAAGAATTATTACAATCGACCGACCTTAACATTTCAGAAATCGCTTACGAAGTCGGCTTTAAAGACCTTTCCTATTTTTCCCGTTCCTTTTCCGAGGAATTTGGCGTATCGCCCAGTGAGACACGTAAATAACTAACAACCAATCCACTACACCTTATCATTATTTATAAATGAATCAATAGTTCAAATCTTTTTTTTGCAAGTTCAAACATTTGAATTCTTAGTGAAAGCTTTCCGGTAGTCTACCTCCACATATTTGATCTATCATCAGTGGGGTTTTTAAAAATTTAGGAATCCCCTTCCGTTTCCTCCACCCAGCCCTTCTAATGAATTGGGCTGGGGAGGATGAAACGGTGACTAAAGAACTACTATTCAAATTTAACCAAATGAAATCATTTAGAACCCAAAAAAAGATCATGGCTAATTTAAAATTTCTCTACCGCACACTTTTTATTTCAAACACGTTTTCAGGCCGAAAGAGAAGAACCCTACAGAGAGAGGTGTGTGTTTTTTTTTGTCCCGATGCCAATCGGGACAAAAAAACACACACCTCTCTCTAAAATGTTCTTTCTCTCAGGCTTGAAAATCGGTCGTTTTCAAAAGTGTACGGTAATGAATTTAAAATGGATTTTCATAAGTGCGGCATTATCCATCTCTATCAATTCCTACAGCAAAGAAATAAACATTTCAGGTTCGTTGTATCAAAAAGATAATGATGCTGCTTTCTTGAGCATCCCATTTCATTTAGCCAGCAATTTAATCATAGTCGAAGCATTTGTCGATGGCCAAAAAGGGAATTATATTATTGATACCGGTACAAAATCAATGGTATTAAATTCCAAATATTTTTCAGGTCGAATAAATTCCAAAAACCGGGCATACGATTTTTCAGGATCAAGTATGGTATACAAAGAAAGAGTTGTAAAATTTAACTGGAAAAATAAAAAAATAAAGACCTATCCGGCAGCCGTCGTTTCCTTGGCTTCTTTGGAAGAAATAATAGGGGAAGAAATAATGGGCTATATCGGATATGAAATATTGAAAGAATATGAAATAGTTATTGATTACACAAATAGAAATCTCACACTTTATCAACTCGGAAAAAAAGGAAAACGAAAAAACTCCCAATTATCACATGTAAAATTATTGGACTCCATCACATTAAAACCCAATGGGCATTTGCCTTATTTAATGGTACACTTAGGTGGTCAAAAATTAAAATTGGGGATTGACAGTGGAGCTTCTGTCAACTTAATAAAAACGAGTGCAACTAAAAAAATGTGGGATCACTTTCGCCCCAATGGTTTCCAATCAACTGCTGGTTTTACTGGAAATGAGTCGTTATCAACACATGGGGTGTTACATAAGCTGACTATTGAAAACACTTCTTGGTCGCCCATGAAATGTGTGCTAAAGGACATGAATGACTTAAACCGTACACTCCCCACCAGTTTGGATGGCTTATTGGGTTTCGAATTTTTAAAGCAATATAAAATCTCCATTAATTACCGCAAAAACAAAATGTATATATGGCATCCTGAAAAATTGCAGCCTGTAGCCATTACTGCTCGGTGATATTTTTTTCCAAATCCCTAAAATTGATCTTTTTTTTTCTGATTGCACCATTTGTCCTGTGGTTGTTTCCCAAAAAAGTTAAGTATGTAAAATATATTATTTACATCCTCGCCTGGTATATCGTCGCAAAAATATGTGAACATTATGACGATGCCATATTTTACTTTTTAGGTTTTTGGAGCGGGCATACCATCAAGCATTTAGTAGGTGCGATCAGCCTGTTTTATATATTGAAATTAATTGTAGCTTGGGAAGGCGAATTAATATTAGAGAGCAAATAATGTTTTCAGCTTTTCCGTCACCATAAGCAGGCAGGCAGAATATCAAATTTTCTCTTGACAGGATTAACAAGATTTACATGATTATAAAATGTTTAGAAATAGAAAGTTATATCATTTAAACTTCGTTAATCCTGTCCATCTACCCATTTACTCTTAAGTGTTGACGAAAAACCTGGAATGATCACCCCCGCCGATGTCGATCTTCCTCCTTCATCATTGTCATCACCATTTTCAATTTAGCGAAAACAATGATCACCATCAGGGAAAGCGAGGTCAATAACAGCCAGCGCCCGGTAGCACCGATCTGTTCCGGGGCAAACCCCAGGGTTCCTTGCACATTGTGTTTGTTTTCATAACCGACACCGTAGGCAGGCATAGAAGATTGATCGCCTGATTTTTTGACGGCCGTATAATTGGCTGAAGGTTCGTTGGCCGTGATAGTATCGGGCATTGCAAAAGAGATGGTTAGGACAACTAACAGGACAGTGATGAAGTTAAAACGGATATTCATTTTCATTTGAGTTTTAGATTTTACAGAAGTTGGCATACAAAGTCAATTAATTACCTGCCGCTATTCATGGATACCGAAAAGCAAGATTGGTTATCACCAATCGACTTTGAAATTCAACGATGCTATTCTGTGAAAAAGGAGAAGGCCGCTTCATCACCTTAAGTTGGTTCCTCGTACTTTCCTTAGGAGCAATGCCGTCCTTAATAAAACCGTCGGGGAAATTTGAGAGGTGGTACTTTGTTGTGAGCGAAGGTATGAAATTATGTACTTTTCCAAGTTTTTATGATGAACTGAAATATATTCCTCTCTCCCTCTAGTTTTCTTCGCCTTTGGCCTGAAAACGGATATAAAATAAAAAGTGTAGGGTAGTAAAATATATTCTTGAAATTGTTAAAAATAAACCAATGAAAATCACTAAAAAAATTGAAGTGGAAATTCTCCAGGTCATGGAGGATTATTGGAGCAGCTACCTCAACGGCGATCTGCAAAATTGGGCATCCTACCTGCCTGACGATTACCGCAACATCGGAACCACCAAAGCAGAGATTTGGAACAGCAAAAAAGAGATAGTCGATTTTACCGAAAAGGTACTCGACCAGACGGTTGGCATGGCTGAGACGAGAAATAAAAAAACGCAAGTCATTCCGTATGACCCATACATCATGGTGCATGTGTTGGGCAATTTGTATGTCAAAGCGGAAGAGGGATGGTTATATTATGCCCCATTCCGGCTATCCTCTTTGTTGGAAAAAACAATTGAATTAAAAAACAATAGTGTTGATGAACAATGGACGGGAATTGAGCGGATGATGGAAAAGTAAGTATGGAGTACCATTGTCTGGTATCTCCAGCAAATTATTTAGGTTATACCAATCCATCCGTCTTTTTAGAGCTACCTTTAAGCATTCTGTTCTGATTATAAAAATAAAAATGCCAGAAAAACAAAATAGGAAATTAGCCGCCATCCTCTTCGCCGACATCGCCGGCTACACTGCCCTCATGCAAAAAGACGAGCAGAGTGCTTCCGTATTGCTCCGTCGTTTTCAAAAAAACATTGAAGAATTAATTCCAAAAAATAATGGACAAATAATTAATTTTTATGGGGATGGCGCCCTGTGCATTTTCAATAATCCACTGGAAGCAGTGCGCTGTGCGATGGAATTACAAAACATTTTTTCAGAAAATCCAATCGTTCCCGTTAGGCTTGGGTTACACAGCGGTACCGTCGTTTTTGAAAATGGAAAAATTTATGGCGACAGTGTGAACCTCGCCTCCCGCATCGAAAGCATGGGAATCCCGGGCGCAATTTTATTTTCTAAAAAAATTAGGGATGAAATAAAAAACCAGCCGGATATAAAAATAACTTCACTGGGAAGTTTTGCTTTTAAAAATGTGGAAGAAGAAATGGAAGTTTTTGTTTTAGCAAATGAGGGGTTTATTATTCCCGATAAAAAGGAATTAAAAGGAAAATTTAAAAACACTGAAAAAGAACCCGTCCCGAATTCACTTCGGGAAAAATCCATCGCTATCCTCGCATTTGAAAACCGAAGTGGCGACCCGGAACAGGAATATTTCAGCGACGGTATTTCGGAGGAAATTATTTATGCGCTTTCCAAATTGGAAAAATTAAAAGTCGCAGGCCGTACCTCGTCCTTTTCTTTTAAAGGGAAAAAACTGGATCTAATAGAAGTCGGCAATAAATTAAATGTGAAAAATTTATTGGAAGGCAGTGTACGGAAAATGGGCAACCGGGTGCGGGTCACTGCCCAATTGGTGAGTGTGGAAAGTGGTTTCCAAATATGGACGGAACGATTCGACCGGGAGTTGGAAGATATTTTTGCGATTCAAGATGACATTGCCCAAAATATTGTCGAAAAATTGGAATTGACACTTTTAAAAGATCAGGAGAAAAAACCGCTCGTCGAAAAACCAACACAAAACATTGATGCGTACCAATGGTATCTTCGGGGGCGTTATTACCTTGACCAACGTGCCCATGTTGACCTCGCCATCTCCTGTTTTCAAAAAGCGCTCGACCTCGACCCCAATTATGCCCTTGCGCATACGGGCATGGGGTACGCTTATTTTTATCAAGTTGTGATTGCCAATTTTCCTCCTAAAACATTCCTTAGGGCAAAGGCATCGGCACAAAGGGCAAAAGAACTCGACCCCACTATCGCCGAGCCTTATCTCATCGAAGGAGTAGCCAATTTTTATTACCACTGGGACGATCAAAAAGCGCTCGAACAATACGAAAAAGCACTATCCCTTAATCCCAATTCGCACGACATCTACAGGGTAAAAGCCTATTATCATTCCATGACGGGGGATTTGGGCACTGCAGAACAATTGGCCAGAAAAGCAGCGGAATTGGATCCGTTGAATTTAAATTCACAATTAAGTTTAGCAGAAATTTTATACCGGGCACATCATTTTTCCAATGCAGTAAAAGTCCTTGAAAAACTAATTGTTGATTTTTCGGAAAATAAAGTCGCTTATATTTTATTGGGCAATTGTTATTACCGTTTGGGGAAAAAAGAAATGGCGGAAAAATATTTCAAACTCATAACGGCCACTGCTCAGGAAAACTCCTTTTATCTGACCTCGAGATTATTGTTTTATATCGAGACAGGCCGCCCCGAAGAAGCTAAAAAACTAATTGTAGATATTGAAAAAAACATTTCCGAAAGGTGGGATTCGCCCGCTTGCATTGCACTATTATATTTTGGACTGGGGGAAGAAAAAAAGGCTTCTGAATATTTGCAAAAAGCATTGGAGGAAAGAGACCCTATTTTAAAAATTGCTATTGTCGAGCCGTCGTGGGATAAATATCGTCAAAACCCAATAGTGCAAAAGGTCTTTAAAAAGATGTCCATTATTTAACCCTTCAGATGGAATTGTTTGGTAGTGAATCAAATAATAAAAGCCGGAACTCATTTCGAATTCCGGCCATTTTTTAGGGTCAATACAAGTTATCGCACTTGATTTTTTATAGCGATTAATAAAAGGTGGTTTTCACAAATTTTCCGGACACCTGTTGACCGTCGGAAAAAACATTCAACAAATAAATACCTGATGGCAAATGATCAATTGCTATTTGCTCGTTCCATGAATTTGAATATGCAATAAGTGATTTTTGAAAAGCTTTTTTCCCCAACTGATCCCACAGTTCGATTTTTAAATCTCCTATTTTATTGACAGTCATTAATTGCATTCGTATAAAACCATTAGCAGGATTGGGATAGATGGTCAATGTAGTACTTAATTCTTTTTCGCCAGTGTCTCCAGCAATGTCAACTGTTTGGCAGAATTCATCGCTCCGGCATTGGTAATGTACTGTCAGGCAAACTTCATAAGTCGCTAAATCTGGGAAAGTTGCCATCCAAGGTATCTCCATCAACATGTGAGGTGGGCAAAGTAATACCATAAGGGTTGAAAATATAATCGCCACTAAAATCCGGTGGGCCAGACTCAGCAATGTTTACCCTCATGCGAACCGGAATGTTATTGGCGAATTGACTGAAAAAAACTTCTTCTTTTCCATCCCCGTCCAGATCAACCAATTGCCAGATATTTCTCGGCAAGCCAAAAGGATATGATTCTACCCAAACAAATGCAGGAGCTGCATTACTTCCAATGTTTTCATAATACCTTAAATCACCTTGTTGGCCATCATACAAGGCTGCGACAACCTCCAACGTATCGTCTTGATCCAGATCCACCAATTTAAAGGAGGCAATGTAGTCTGACCCCCAATCCAGTCCAAATTCATGAAATACCGGAGGTTCGAATGGGGGCAGTTGGGCAATAAGTGTTGTTATTCCAATTATCAGGAACAGTGCAGCAGCAAAGTGGAGAATTTTTGGTTTCATAAGACAGGAATGTTTAGTGCCTGATTTCACTTATTGAAATCAGGCAGGGTGAACGAATAACTTGTCTCATTCTTCTTTTGTGAAAGGTGGAAGGAGAGAGCAATGAAAAAGTCTTGTGCTTATTTGGAGAAAATCCAGGCGGTATTGGCTGAACCGCCTGGAGGGTGTTTGGTTTTGTTAAAATAACAAGTTGGAATTTTTGGGTTAATGCGAATTATGGAATAGCATAAATCGCTCAATAATACAACCACCCCCATGCCGATACGTGTCCTGGCTGATCTTCAAACATACCATATGGTATTGGCGTAATTGTAAGGCGTAAAGTGAAAGATCCTTCAGCATCAGCAAAGTCACCAGTGCTGTACTGCCAGCAGGTCGGTTCTGGATAGGCTGAATTGCAAACGGTCATCGGCATATCAATGTTAGCAGTACCATCAGGATTTAGAGTAAAAGAGCCGGGCCCTGACAACCAATGCTGCAGGGTACTTTCCCCCTTTTCATACGAGCCGTTGAACTTTCCAGCCTCACTGAGCAAAGGGCCGCAACCAAAGCGCATCCAGCTTTGATCCACTTTGCCATAGCCAGTCATGTGTACTTCGTTGTCAATGAACCCGCCAAAAAAGCCGACCCACGTTGACTCGTCCGGGCAATCAGAAATATCAAAACAAATCTCTGCGTTAAGCGGGTCATCACAATTGGACAGCACAGGGTAAAAATGCCCCACTATATCGCCCCATGTGAAGAAGGGCCGCCATTTCTTTTTTCGTGGATTTCGGTCGGATACTTCATTAGAGGAGGGAGTGTAAGAGGGTGGCCCGGCATAGAAAGCTTCTTTCTCTTCTTTCGTCATATAAGCAGCTACTTCGGCTGGAATCTCGATGGTCTCGGTGTACTGTTCGTCAAGTGCCTTTTCAAGGAGGGGCTCCTGCGTACAATTAATAAATACTAAAGAGGCAATCAAACATAGAAATGCCCCCGTAACAAAAATGGAAGTTCTCCTTTTCATGATAGTGAAATTTTGAGGGTGAAAAAATGCCGGTAATGGAAAAAAGCCTGATAACAGCCCGGCAGCATTTTGATTAAAATGAGCAGAACATGGGTAAGTAGTTTTTCGCCAATACCGATGTTAAAAGATGACGTCATCGGAATGGCAACAATGTGGATTTTTATATGGGCGAGTATTTGAATATATGTCTCAAACTTTTACAATAGTGTCTCATTTCCGCATTTCGCTCGGGTTTATCCCAAATTCTTGCTGAAACGAGCGGCTAAAATGGGCGAGGTATTTAAATCCCACCTCCAATGAAATTTGTGAAATATTCATGTCTGTTGTTTCAAGCAAGGCTTTAGCTTGGTGCATACGAAAGGAGCGGAGCAAGTGACCAGCAGGCTTACCCGTAAGGGCCTTCACTTTGCGGTAAAGCTGCGCCCTACTGATGTGCAGCGCCTTACATAGGTCAGGTATGTCAAATTGTTCATCGGAGAAATTTGCTTCCAACACCTCCCTTAGTTTTTTCATAAAAACATCTTCACCCGATAGGTAATTTCCTTGAGGTTGGAAAAACCAGCCGTTGGATGTAAAGTGTTCCTGCAATCGTCGGCGGAGCTCCAACAATTTCTTAGTGCGGATGAGTAATTCGCTTTTATCAAATGGCTTTGCCAAATAAGCATCAGCACCGCATTCCAACCCCTCAAGACGGGAAGTGGCATCTGCCTTTGCTGTCAATAAAAAAACATTTTGGTGGTGTTTTAAAACAAGCCGATCCGTTGCCCAAATGGATTGAGAGAGGATTGAGTCCTTCCCTCCAATTTCCACCGATTTATTGTACAATTGAAAATCGACAATGGCAGGTTTTGGTGGAATGGAATCCAACCGCAGGCTATCTGGGTGGAAACGGATGAACCCTCCTTCCCATAAAGGGCAAAAGAGTTCTCCGTTTCTTCTCTGACGACTTCCATAAGAAAAAACGGTGCTGGGCAAGCCGTCAGATTTGTTATACACGCGGGAAATTCCCGTATCGGGTTGAAAATGTATGATGCCCACATCGCTTGTCATCCAAATATTGCCATGCCTGTCTTTGAATATACTAATAGGACGGACAGTCGGAAAACCTTCTTTTCTGGAATACCGCTTGCTTTCCCCTGTTTCCTTATTGAATCGGAACAACCCATCGCCCACAGTCGTCACCCAAAACCTGCCTTTCCGGTCTTCGATCAATCCCAAAGTGTGTATACCTTTCAAGTAATGGGTAAAATTTCCGGTATTCGGATTGTATTTGTTTAGCCCTCTCGCCCCTTTTGACCAAATATTGCCATTTTCATCTTCCAGCATCTTTCCGCTGACAAAATTCGAGCTAATAGAATTTGGATCCTCTGGGTCGTGACGAAATTGTTTGATTTCACCAGTGGCTGGGTTGAAACGTAGTACGCCTTGTCTATTGGTAAAAACCCAAAGCCACTCTTCCTTATCTTCCAGCACGATACCTAGCCCTTTCAAGCTATCAAATTCGGACTGTTGATGGAAAGGAAGCCATTTCCCAGTTGTCAGCTCAAAACGTTTCACCCCTTTCGAACTGCCTATCCAAAGATGCCCCCGATGGTCTTCCAGCATAGTGCTGAACACAAATGGGTACTGCTTAACCTTTTGCATTTCATTATTTGCATCGAAAGCATAGAGGTCTGTTCCGTCGGCGGTTCTCATCCAAAGAATTCCCCGGCTGTCTTCATAAATATACCTGCCTAGACTACCTGTCACATTTTTGCCTTCGATGAGGGGAGGCGGATAAAACCGGAATTTGTTAGTAGAAGGAGCATATTTGAGCAATCCCCTGCTCATCGTACCGATCCATAAAACTCCACTTTGATCTTCGTAGAAAGTATTGAGCAACGTCCAGTCTTTCAAGTAGGTTTCCAACTGGTGGATATCGGAGAAAGTCTCTTTGTACGGGTCGAAGCGTTTCAATCCCACACCTGTCGCCACCCATAAATATCCTCCTCGATCCACGAACAGGTGAAGGGCCCTAGCCCCAAAGTAGCCGCCAGGTCTGTATGATTCAAAATAAGAATTGAAATGCCCATTTGTTGGGTCAAATCGCTGAAGCGAATATCTTTTGGTTTTAAGGGAACGTGAGAAGAGCCAAATGTTCCCTTTGCCATCCCGAACAACTTGTCGTACTGATTCTCCGGCTATGGATAAAGCATCATTTTCCCGGGGCAAGTAGTTGACGAAGGTTTGTGTTTCGGGGTCGAAAAGGCATAGCCCCGCCCCCTTTGTGCCAACACAAATTTTTCCAGATGCAGTTTCACAAAGATTGGTGACAGGAGCGTTGCAACTTTGATCAAAACGAACGACTTTATTTTTTTCCCTGTCAAAGTAGTTAAGTCCCTTTTCTGTTCCTATCCAAAGCCGATGGTGCTTGTCGTAAAGCAAGGCATGAACGTTATTGCTGTTGAGGCTGAGGGAATCGTTTGGTTCATGTTGGAAGTGCTTTATGTTGTAAGGTGGTTCGCCATGCCCTTCCGATATGCAGAAAAGCCCTCTCGTGGTACGAAGCCAGAAATTGCCTGAAGAATCCTGCAAAAACACCTCATTATATTTTGGATTCGAGTAGGAAAATGTGGAATCACCACCCAAGTCAGGGAAAGTGTAAAATGTTTTCTGTTTAGGGTTCAGGATTTGCAACTGCTTATAGGTAGCAATCCAGATATTCCCCAAAGCATCCTCCAATAGGCCGTTGACCTTTCGTCCTTTTATTGGCCCTCCATCTTCTGCTTCATAGCCGTACCGTTTGAAGTGATATCCATCATAGCGCACCAAGCCATCATAGGTTCCAAACCACATGAAGCCTTGTCGATCTTGTAGGATTTCATAAATGAAATTGATGTCTTGCCCTTCACCGTGGGTCACGTGCTGAAAGGGAAGGGTCAGGTTTTGGGCAAGGAATATTAAGGGCCATCCGGCAAGCAACAAAAGGACGGCACGTCGGGCAAGTGCAATATGGGGGTTGGTTTTAGGCAAAACATTTGGTTTTGCCAAATATAACTTATTGATAAAACCCAGCCTAACTGCTGACCATAATTGTAGTGGTGATTTTTGTCAGCTTTTTCTCTATGTTGATCCTTACGGTTGCTCTACTTTATTTTTTCTGGTTGTAACGTTTTGCGTAGCTCTATAAAATTTCAGGCAGTTCCCAGAGCGGCGGAGTTATTTTACCCCGCCGCTCTGGGAATTTATCAAAATTTATAGATTCGAAACCACTTTTATTAATAGCTACGCAAAACGTTACGATCAGTATTTTTTATTTCTTCCAAATTCGAATTAATTACCATTTCCAATAAATTCAAATCGAACCACCTCTTCCCCATAAATTACTTTTTTTGAAATCCTCTTTTTCAATATGGTTCTGCACTTAATAAATCCACTCCTGATTGCCATTGCATGAAGCTGTCCATCTGTGCTTCGGTCAACTACTCGGAAAGCCCCTGCATCCACTTGTCCCAACAGGTAAGCAGGGCAGTGTTTTTACCAATCACATCCGGTGTTTGCTTGATGCGCCTTCTTGTGTGCCAATATTCCCGATTCAACCGCAGTACACTTTGCATTTGCTCTTGTGACAGGCCGAGTTTATCTTGCATTGCTTCGTTAAGATGTGCGAAAGGTCGGTGGGAATGACTGGCCGATAATCTATTCTAAAATTTCAACCTTGTTCTGACAGTTATTGAGAAGGTGGGCAAATTAATTGAGAAGAAGTACAGCTTCCCGAAGTTATCAATTGTACTGTTTTCGTTTTCGCAACTCCAATATTCTAACTTGCTGTTTTACAATCTGTTAGTCCCTGTATTTTTTCTTTTTCAATTCATCCCTCTATATTCCAAAGGCGTTATACCTACCTTTTTCTTAAACAATTTACTAAAATATTGAGGGTACTCAAATCCCAATCCGTAAGCAATTTCACTAACTGAATTATTGGAACTCAACAACTTTGTTTTGGCTTCTTCTATTAAAAAATAATGGATGTGTTCCTGGGTGCTTTTCCCTGTTTCTTTTTTTAATAAATCTGATAGATAATTGTTGGATAAGTTGACTGCTTCAGCACATTGGACAACGGTAGGTAAACCTTTCTGGCGAGGTAGGTCAGAGCGTAGATAGGACAATAGAAATTTTTCGACTACAGTTAATACATCTTTATTTGCTACTGTTCTTGTGATAAATTGTCGGTCATAAAATCGCAAGCAATAATTTAATAACAATTCAACGCCCGAAACAATAACCGATTTGCTATGCTTGTCAATGGGGCGATTAATTTCCTTATGTATATCATTGACAATTCGTGAAATGGTTGATTTTTCTTCGTCTGATAAATGGAGTGCTTCATTTACGGCGTAATTGAAAAAGGTATAATCTTTAATTTTATTACCGAGAGAAGTGCCACGTATCAAATCAGGATGAAATACCAAACCCCATCCATAAATAGCATCCGTATGTTCCAATTTAAAGACTTGATTGGGGGACATGAAGAATAAACTACCTTCCTGGAAATCATAATTTTGACGACCATATTTGAGGCTGCCTGACTGGAGTGTTTTTAGTAAAATTGAATAGTAGGCTGTGGAAAAATTCGCATTTAGAAGTTGTTTATTTTTTTGAAAATCAACTTTTGAAAAGTCTATTATGCTGATGAGTGGATGCTTTGGTTTGCCTTGATTTAATAGTTCATTCAACTGACTTATATTGTCAACAGATATAATTTTGTCATCAGCCATGATACTAATTTTTTAATGCTTGAAAATAAGCTTTGATGGAATATTGCGAGAAGGCTTCTATCATCATAAAACCGACAAACATAATAATGACCGCATAAGCGATGCCCTGCCAGTAGGGATTTTTCGTAAAATAAATCAATAACAATGCTGCAATAATTAAAGCTATGGATACCATTTGATAGATGGGATAATCCTTGATGACTTTTGCCATTCTTTCGATTTCAACTTGTTGAAAATTTGCTGCTTCTTTTTGAAATAACTGGGTCTGTTTTTCAAGTAATTTGGTTTCGGTCATCCGATAACCAATACCAGAAATAATCATCATTAAACCACAAACCAAAGCACCTGTTTTTAATCCATTTGCGAGAGTCGTACTTCCCATAATTTGGGCGATAATTGCTACAACCAACAATCCAACTCCTAATAAAATAAAATGCAATCCTACTGCCTTTTGTGCAGTAATATAAGTTTCAAAATAAGTTAGCATATTCTTGAATATTATTTTGAAAGATAGAAATTGAATTTTTATAAATCGGCTATCGTCAAATAAATTCTATTGTGATAATTGATGATAGCCGAAAAATTTGAAAAACTAAAGTTACTCTATTATTTAATGTTTTTTAAAAAACATCATAGGCATAATTTTATCAATAGCCGCATCTCCAAATGTAGAATGCAGGAGGTGAGTTTGTTTGGCATCGCTATTTACCCGATAGGCTCGTTTGGGTTTTTTGCTTTCAATGGCATCATAAACTGCTTTGGCAATCGTTATTGGTTCAGCTCCGGATTCATTCAATGCTTTATCAAAGTTGTACTTGAAATTTTCCATGTTTTCACGGTACGCCCCACCTGCATCTGAAGCAATGGCTTTATCCAAATAAGTAAAAGCGACATCCGCAAATTCCGTTTTGATATACCCAGGTTGTACTTTTACGACATCAATTCCAAAATCTTTCACCTCCATTCGCAAACCATCGCACAAGCCTTCCACCGCATGTTTGGATGCAGGATACCACGGCATTCCTGGTACAGACACAGTACCCACAATAGATGAACAAGCGATTAATTTTCCAGATTTTTGTTTTCGCATTTGTGGTAAAACGGTTTTGAATGTACGTGCCAGACCGAATACATTGGTTTCAAATTCTGCTTTGGCATCTTCAATATCCACGGTTTCGAAGCAGCCTTGCACACCATAACCTGCATTGGCGAAAACAGCATCAATCTGCCCTTCATTGTCCATAATGGTCTGAAAAGCTTGGTCGATACTTTCCTGTTTTCTTACATCCAATTCAAAAATGACTGCCCCTTTTTCTTGCAATGGTTTCATTTTTTCTACCCTTCTCGCTCCAGCATACACCTTAAAACCTTTGTCTAATAAGTATTCAGTTGTGGCATAACCAATACCTGAACTTGCTCCTGTGATAAATATGACTTTTTTGCTCATTTTGCAATTGTTTTAATTAAAAATTATTTATGAGCAAAGGTAGATTGGCTTACTCTAAAAGCATTAATACTTTTCCCGGATAGTTGGATACTTTTCTCAGATTGAATTAAAGTCAATGTTCAGCCTTTTCCAATCACAGTTTTTTACATCAACACCCCATTCTTCGCCTGAACTGCTGGAGGCAATTCTTTTTCACTCAACATTTCTTTTAAATCAATTTCGATAACCCTACACAAAGAAAGCATTGGAATGTTATTGGGCATTCCTTGAAAAGGGTTTTCAGAATAATCACCAATCACTTCCATCATCACATAAATCCACCCCAGCAAGGCAGTAATAGGTATAGAGAGCCAAAAGCCCCAATCCCCCAATTTCATTAATTCGGGAATCATGGTAAAGGGCAATAGAAACACAAAAATTCCAGCAAAAAATCCGACTCATATTAGCGTACTGCCGAGGGAGTGGAAATTTCTTGATACGTTCATTTTTTCCTGAAGGGCATAAAAACTTTTTAACACATTGCCCATTTCCATGTAAATGATTTAGCTACCACAATATTCGTTTGCAAGTAATCATCTCCTGCGAAAATTTCTATGGGAATTGGTTGAGCTTGTATGTAGTTGGGTAAAAAACCATAAAGGAATCCAAAAAGAATTACTGCATATTTTCTTCTTATATCGGTCGTTAATAATTGAGAATATTTTACCTCTGAATTAAATATTTTCATTGTCTTAACTTTAATGATAGTGCTCCTTAAAAAACTACCCAAAAAAATTAAAAATTCATTTACCATTTTTTATTAAAATTTTATAGCATCGGCACTTCCATCACCATGATTTCAGATTTTTGTATTGGAAAAATTGTTAAACTATTTACATCTTCTATTCCTATCTCATCTTTTCCTCTTAAATGATTTCCTGCTACTTCTATCTCACCCTCAATAACTTTTATAAATAGGCCATTAGATGAATTATTTAACTGATAGCTTATTTCATTATTCGCATTTAAAATACCATAACTCATAAATGAATTATTGGCAATTTGTAATGTATTTTTTCTGCCGTCAGGTGAAATCAATAGGCTGAGTTTGTTATAATAATCCTCAAGAATTAACTCCCGTTTTTGGTAATTGGGCTTCACTCCTTTTTCTTTTGGGTGCAAGAACATTTGGATTCCTCTAAATGGTTCTTCTTTGGAATAATTGTATTCTTCGTGCATAATGCCAGTTCCCGAAGTTATCAATTGTACCGCTTTCGCTTTGGTAATTCCAATATTCCCTGTCGTATCTTCATGATGCCCAACCCCCTCCAAAAATAATGTGACAACCTCCATGTCCCGATGCGGATGCATACCAAAGCCTCTTGAGTTGGGAGGCATTCGGGCATCATCCAAATTGTATAATACACCAAAATTCCTTCGTTTGGGTTGTGAAAAATCAGGACGAAAACTGAAATATATTTCAATGAAACCCATGTCCCGATATTGCCTTTCCTCTCTTGGATAATTTGTTATTTTCATCTGTCTTAAATTATTTTTATAATTGCACGGATGGAACAAACCATGATTAAATAATTATTAAATTCCAAATGGAAATAATTATTTAATCATGGACGTTTTATTTTACGATAAAATTTTTGGTAAATATTCTTGTGTAATGATTCCGATCAGCTTGCCTCCATCTTCGGATGACCAATCTGATGCCAGTTCAGATAACAAGGTCAAAGTCGAAGTCAGGACAACCCCTTCATTCTCCATTCTTCTCAATGCAAGGTCATCAGAAGTTTTAGTTGGAGACCCAGAGGCATCAGGAATAGCAATCACATTAAAACCTTCTTTTACAGCACTAATGGCAGGATGTACCAAACAAACATCGGTTGTGATTCCAGCCATAATTAAATTTTTCCTGCCGGTATCTCTTGCGGCTTTGGCAAATGCTGGGTCGTCCCAACAATTTACAATTCCTCCTCGAAGAATTCTTTTTTCATAAGCTTCAGGCGCTACCTCTTGTAAATCCTGGTAAAGCGGCCCTTGTGGCGCATCTTCCATGCTACTGGTCAAGACCAAAGGAATGTCCAGAGCTTTTGCGGCTTTTGCCAAAACGGTGGTGTGCAGTTTGATTCTTTCCAAATCATCAGAGCGAACCCAACCCATCGTTCCTACTTGGTGGTCAATCAATAAAAATGCGGTGTTCTTCGATGTTAATTTTTCCATTACAATAATTTTTGGTTAATTAATAATGCAAAGTTAACGGCAGTACAAGCCTTAGCAATTATGGTAAAACGACACATTATTGCTGAAAAGCGACAAGCATCTATATTGGAAATCACGACCGGAAAGAAGAGGGGGGATTGCCCGTCCATTTTTTGAATTGCATGACAAATGAACTGGGTTCAGCATAACCTAAAAACCATGCAATTTCATTGATATTTAACTTTTTATCTTTCAATAATTTTAGTGCCTCGTCTTTTCGTAGTTTTTGTAGAATTTCACCGTAGCTCGAAGACTCTTGTTTCAATTTTCTTTGCAATGTTCTTCCGCTCACATTAAATAACTGGGCAATTTCTGAAAGGCTTGGCACTTGATTGGAGGAATAAATTTCTTTTTGAAAGATGCTATATATTTTTTCTGACAAACAATTTTTTCTGACCAATTCATTTAGATTGTTTGTTGCCAACCCTTCAATATTTTCGAGTATTTTAGCATCTCTATGTATAATGGGTTGATTAAGTGTATCCGCTTTAAATTCAATCGCATTTATTTTTTGATTAAAATTAATTGTGCAATTAAATATTGCATTAAATCGGCTTGTGTCATTCGGGGATGGGATACTGAAAAATACTTTTTCAGGATTATGGCTCATGCCCGCTATTTGTTTAATCGTTTGGGTAAGCAAAACCGTTTGGGTGAGTATTACATGCTGACCCTGTGGGTGGTTGTGGTTGACTTCGAGAACTATTCTTTCTCTATTATGAGGTTGAGGAATGATTTTCATTTTTAGAAAACCTGAAACCAATACCTCATATTTTATTATTTTCTCAATGGCAATTTTTATGGTCGGGCTGTATAGAAAAAACATTCCAGGCAGTCCAAACTCTGTCATCGAAATGGAAGTGCCCAAATACAACCCTATATAATCGTCTTCGACCATTGGGCTGGCTTCTTCCCAAAATCGGCGAATTAAATTTGCATCTATCCGGTAATCGGGGTTTGAATATATTTCTGATGAAATGCCTAAATTTTCTAAAAGTAAATCAATATCAATTCCTTTTTTATTAAGTGAGTTTAGAATGGCTCTGAATAGATGAGATGATATTGATGTATTTTTTTTCAATTTAAATTGAAGTTTTTTTTCTTTTTTAAGTACCTTGACCCAAATAATCGACACATTTATGAGCGGCTCTTTTTCTGACATACAGTGTTAAAAAATAATTCCATAGCTAAGGCTCCCGATATAAAATGCGGGACAAGTTATGCAATGGTTTTTTGCCTTGTCTATCGAAAAAACAGCTCACTCAAAAATGACGATTATTTAAATCAAGGCACTTAACAGCGACAGTTGAAAACTTTTATTGCCAAATAGTCGCTTTTGAATTTCTATGAACTTCTGTCAAAGCTACGATGTTTGTCCATATGCTTTCTTAGTACATGTTCAATTTAATACAGTCGAGTACAGCGTAAGGCGACCAAATGGGCTTCTACCTCTCCATCAAATTTCTTCTTGTCCAAGTTTAACCGGGGCTTGCCTTTCAGGGCAACATCCAGCCCTTCGTACGACCCATTAAAAGGACCGTAAAACTCCTCGCACCCTGAGCCCCGATGACGAGTGATTGCTCGATGTCCGCCGTCTTCGAAGGACCGGCAATGAATACCCCAAAGCCCGTTTCTGCCACATTGATTTTTTGATAGGCTTGGTGCATATTTTCTACCAAATTTTCTTTATTCAAAACCACCAAGAGGTGCTGGCATATAAATGGCAGCACCCGGTATCCCATCTCTTTTTCCGTCAGCCAGACTGCCCCGTTCTCTGCCACGCCGATGCGGGCAGACAAAATGGCGAGGTCAACGTTTTTTAAAAATACAGGACTATTGATTTCTTCTAAGTTTATATTTCCAGAAAAATACTCGACTGTCGAAAGGATATTTTTTTCGTGTGGAAAATGCTGCTCAATAATTGGGGCAAGTGACTGGTTTTTATTTTTATAAAAAACATTTCCACCCATTGCTTCCACGGTTTGGATGAATTTCCCATCCAAATTATTTTCAGAATTTGAAAAATCATGAAGCTTTGGTAATGGAAGCATTGTCGGTTTGTTTTTCCTAATATTCGTTAATATTTTTTCGCGGCTCATCATTCTGCATTCTTTTTATACCATTCCTTAAAACTTTCCTTCGGCACTTTTGGCAGTTCCCGTTCTTTTCCCCATTCATTAAGGCCGTTATATACCATTGGCCGCGGCAATATTTTCAACGCCATCCGGGCCATTTTACCAACGAAGTTATAAGTACCTGGCTTCGCCAAAATTTTTCCCACCATACTCATGCTCATTTTTTTCGCCCTCGGCAAATGCCCCTTTTCGGCAATCACTTGCCGCCATTTATAAAGCTGTTCATGAATGTCAATTTTTACCGGGCAAACATCCGAGCAAGAGCCGCACAACGTGGAAGCAAAAGGCAAATCACTGTGATTTTCCAGATCAAAACCCGGCGTGAGGATGGAGCCGATCGGTCCTGGAACGGTGGAACCATAACTGTGGCCACCGCTACACCGATAAACCGGGCAGGTGTTCATACATGCCCCGCAGCGGATGCATTTTAGGGAATTGCGGAAATCCTTTCGCCCCAGATGTTCGCTCCTCCCGTTGTCCACGATGACGATGTGCATCTCGCCATTCGGTTTTGGACGGTAGTGATGAGAGGTATAAATGGTGATGGGCTGCCCCGTCGCACTCCTCGCCAAAAGCCGGGTGAAAACGCCCAGGTCATTTTGCCGGGGAATTATTTTTTCCAGCCCCATGCAGTGGATCTGCACCGGAGCGAGGTGGACACCCATATCTGCATTCCCTTCGTTGGTGCAGACCACCACCCCGCCCGTTTCCGCTATGGCAAAATTTACCCCGGTGATGGCCACTTTTGCTTTTAAAAATTGATTCCTTAAATGTTGCCGGGCAGCCTCCGTCAGATATTTTGGATCGGTCGCCCCTTTTTCTGTTTTTAATTTTTCGTGAAACAGTTCGCCGATTTCTTCTTTTTTTAAATGAATGGCCGGCATCACAATATGACTTGGTGGTTCACCTTTTAACTGAATTATTCTTTCTCCTAAATCTGTATCAATTACTTCAATTCCATTTTTTTCCAAATACGGATTTAAATGGCATTCTTCCGTGAGCATGGATTTGCTTTTTACCACATGGTTTGCCCCATGTTTTTTTAAAATATGATGGACAATTAAATTATGCTCTTCCGCATCTGCCGCCCAATGTACGTGTACGCCATTTTTCTGTGCATTTTTTTCGAATTTTTTTAAATATAGATCGAGGTGGGAAAGGGTGTGTGATTTTATCTGTGAAGCCAGTTCACGGAGTTCTTCCCATTCGGGGATGGCGAACGCTGCCTTGTCCCTTTTTTGCCGCACGAACCAAAGGGATTCATTGTGCCAGTCGGTACGGGCTTCGTTGGCTATGAATTTTTTTGCATTTATGGCATGGTTCATTGTGGCACTGTTTTTTTTTACGTTGTTTTTTCAAACGCTGATTGTTATGATTTCGCTGATTTAACGGAGTTAAATATTCAGCGTTAAATAAGTGAAATCATAACAATCAGCGTCTGAAAAAAAATATCATATTCGTCCTTCAGCCCTTTTTCCATCATTACTGAATACCCTTCGTTTTACTTTAATATCTTCCCCAAAATTAACGAGCAAACCAATCTCAATTTCCGTTGCCCGCAAGTAGTTCACCAATTGTACCTCATGTTTCTTAATTATTTCCGAAACGGCTTTTAATTCAATGATGACTTTGTCATTTACAATTAAGTCAGCTTTAAAATTACCAACTAATATCTTTCTAAAATAGACTTTAATTGGCATTTGCTGTTCAACTTTAAAGCCCTTTTCCCTCAAAACAATGGCCATCGAATTCTCATATACTGATTCCAAAAAGCCATATCCGAAATAATTGTAAACTTCATAAGCCGCTTCAATAATTTTTCCAGTCAGTGCCGAATGTTTATAATTCGAAAAGTTCTCCATAGTAATTGTTTTTAAAAGTAAGTGAAAAGATTGTTATTGTAATGTATTTTTTTTCAGACACAAAATATTATGCCTTCACTGATTTAACGCAGTTAAATATTCAGCGTAAAATCAGCGAAATCATAATAATCAGCGTCTGAAAAAAGACAGCGTAAAATCAGCGTGATCATAATAATCAGCGTCTGAAAAAAAACAAAAAATCAGCGTCTGAAAAAAGACAGCGTAAAATCAGCGTGATCATAATAATCAGCGTCTGAAAAAAAACAAGAAATCAGCGTCTGAAAAAAGACAAGAAATCAGCGTCTGAAAAAATCAAGACCCGTTCAATATCTCCACAAAATGCATCACCTTCAACGGCTTGGCTTGCCTGCGTACAATCCCCTCCAAGTGCATGAGGCAGCTCATGTCCCCCGCCGTGATGACCTCAGCCCCGTTCCGCAGGTGGTCACCTATTCTGTCTTTTCCCATCTTCACCGAAACGGTCGGTTCATTGATGGCAAAGGTGCCACCGAACCCACAGCATTCGTCGGGCCGGTCAAGGTCAACAAGTTCGAGGCCATTCACCATCTGGAGGAGGGCCTTTATTTTTGAAAACCCCTGTCCGAGCCTCTCCGAGCCCTGTCCGAGGCGGAGTCCACGCAGCCCGTGGCAACTTTGGTGCAGGCCGACCCGGTGCGGAAATTCCGCCCCTAACCGACTGATTTTCAATACATCCAGCAAAAATTCCGACAAGTCCAGCGTGCGTTCCCGCACCTGCCTTACCCCCTCCGTTTGCTCGATGATATCGTAATGGTGGCGAACGTGATAAGTGCAACTTCCCGATGGAGCGACAATATAATCATACTTTGAAAAAATATTTACGAAGTGGTGATAAGCGGGAATGGCATCCTCCTCGCACCCCGCATTTGCCATCGGTTGGCCGCAGCAGGTCTGTGACATAGGGTACTCCACTTGGCAGCCCAGTTTTTTCAGCAACTCCAATGTGGCGATGCCGACCTGTGGATAAAACTGGTCAATGTAGCAAGGTATGAATAGAGCTATTTTCATAGAAATAAAAATGTGATTTGCTTTTTCACACTCATTTTTATTGATGTTTTTTCATCGCATAATTTTTTTTCAAAAATTTCTTGCTGATCTCCTGATCGCTGATGACCATTGCAGCCCCCAGTGCCGAACCCAATGGCGACCGGGTCGTCCTTATTTTTTTATCGGGAAAATAATGGCTCATTAATTTCACAAAAATATCATTGTCGGCAAAGCCTCCGTCAATATATATCTTTTTAATGTCGGTTTTTCCAATGGCTTTTTTGGCGGCCACTATTTGCAGCTCCATTAATTCCATCATTAATTGGTGAAATGCCTCCTTGAAATTTTTGAATTGGGAATAATCATTTTTATCAGGTTGTTCTCTTTTTATATGTATATGTTCAAAAAAGAATTTATTTTTAAAATTGTTTTTTAATTTTTTTAAAACAGCCTCGTCGAATTTTATTTTTTTATGCGCTCCTTTTTTCTTTTTAAAAAATAGCTGCATTTTTTTTACCTGTTCTTGATATTCTTTTCCCAAAAAAAGACGGGCTGCCTTTACAGGTTTTCCATCTATCCGCATATAGTTCAGGCAACCGTTTTTTAAATCTTCTTCACTTAATATTTCTTTGGAAAAAGGGTTTAGGGAAATGCTCCAGGTACCCGTGGACACCAATAAAAATGGCCTACTATCGGCCCTGATATAAGGCAGCAGGGCGGCTGAACTATCATGGATGCCCACCCCTATTTTTAATTTGTTTTCCCCATAGTCCATGTTTATACTGGTGGTGGTCGGAACGGTGGGCGGCAGTTTTTCATCTATTCTTTCCGCATATACCCAATCGTGGTAATCCCCTTTTTTATAATCCCACAAACTGGTGTGGCAACCAATGCTGGTAAACTCGGTCAGCGGAACGCCCGTGAATAGATGACTTAAATATTGTGGGAAATACAGCGACCATTTTATTTTTTTAAAAATACCGGGTTGCGTTTTTTTTATCCAATATAATTGAAAACCAGCATTGAGCATGCCCGATGGCGGGGAGGCCGTTTCGCTCGCTATTTTTAATTCGTTGCCATATTTTTTATAAAAAGGTTTTAAAATATTTTCGGGGAGAGGTTTGGTGTAATTATAAAGTGGCGTGAGCGGTTTTCCGTTTTTATCCAGGTGGACCATGGTTGCGCCATAAGTGGAAAAATTAATGGTTTTTATTTCGTGTTTTTTGGAGCGCAATAATTTTTGGAAAATATTTTTTATCCAATTTTCGATGGCCACTAAATCATCGCATGGGTGTCCATCTTCGTCTTTTATTTCAGGAAATATTCTATAGTCTTTATAGACCTCCTGATAATTTTCATCAAAAAGAAAACATTTTTTATTGGTCTTCCCAATATCGTATATAAGCTGCACTTTTTTCATTTATAGTCCAGTTGCTACGGTTTTTGTGCCTCTTTCGGCAATTAAATTTTTCCGCACATTCAATGCCCGGTAGGCCTCGATGGGAAACAGGGCAGCCCCCGCTTTCAGTCTGGCCTCCCGCAGCAGTGGCCGCAGGTCCATGCGGTAGGCATCCTGTAAAATGCCCTGACAGCGCACCACGTCGGATTCCATTTGTGCAGCTTCCAGTTCCTGTTGATCAATGCAAAGGGCTTGTGCATAAGCCAGTTTGATGGCTTCCAGTGACTGTATCAAATCTTCCAACGGATCCTTTACATTATGGCTGGCATCTATCATCCAGGCGAGGGGCGGGTTGTTGGCATCGCTTGCCCCTGTGGGGTTTTCCATGCCATAGACCAGTTCGTTGAAAATCAGGAACAACTGGTAGGGTTTGATGCTGCCACAGGTCAGGTCGTCATCGCCGTATTTGCTATCGTTGAAGTGGAAACCACCGAGACGCCCTCGCATCATCAGCCTCGCCACGATCTGTTCGATGTTGGTGTTGGGCAGGTGGTGGCCGAGGTCAACGAGGGTGAATGCCTTTTCCCCACAGTCCTCCGCCAATAGGAGCGATGTGCCCCAATCGGCGATGACCGTGCTGTAAAAATTCGGCTCATACGGTTTGTATTCGATGAACATCCGCCAGTCATTGGGCAGGTGCTGGTAAATTTCCCGCAGGGAGTTCTGCGTATGTTGGAATGCCTTGCGGAAATTGTGCTGTCCCGGGAAGTTCGAGCCATCCGCCAACCAAACGGTAAGGGACTTCGAACCCAATGCCTTGCCATATTCGATCACTTCTATGTTGTGCCGGATGGCCAGTTCACGGGACGCTCGGTGGACACTGCACAGCGACCCAAATTTGTACGAAGCGGCCTGCCTTTGCTGGTCTTGGAAGGTATTGGAGTTGACCGCATCGAAGGCGAGGCCGAGGGAGGCGGCCTGTTCTTTGGTCGCTTGGGCATCGTCGGGGATGTCCCAGGGAATGTGCAGTGAGATGGCCCCCGCCGAACCGGTCAGCGCATGGAGGATGCCGACGTCGTCTATTTTTTGCGCCAAATTACTTGGCTCGCCACCAATGGAAAAGCGGCCGAAACGGGTGCCGCCTGCCCCTAATGCCCAACTTGGGATGGCCACCTGAAAATTCTTTATTTTTTCGGCAATGGCATCGGCGTTGATGCTTTTTTTAGCGAGTTGAGATTTCAAAAAACCGTATTGCTCCAGATGGCCTTTTTCCCGTTTTTCGTTATGGGAGACGATATGACTTGATTGAATTTTCATGACTTGGATTGAGGACACTGATATTTATGACTTCGCTGATTTACACTGCCAGTGTGGATCAGCGAAGTCATAAATATCAGTGTCAAAAGGGTTGTGTCAACGCACAAACGCATTCGCCATGCCCCCGTCCACATTAATAATATTCCCCGTGCTCTTGTCCAGAATGCTGACCACTGCAAACACGCCGTTCGCAATGTCCTCCGGGCGGATGATCTCGTTCAGCAGGTTCCGTTTTGCATAAAAGGCGGGCAGTTCCTCCACCGTGATGCCGTAAGCCTTGGCCCGGCCTTCCGCCCATTCGCCTTCCCATATTTTACTGCCGACGATGACGCCGTCGGGGTTCACGGTGTTCACCCGGATCTTGTCCTTGGCCACCTCCGCAGCGAGGAGGCGGGTCATGTGCTGTTGGGCAGCTTTGGCGGTGCCGTAGCCTACGTTGTTGGGGCCAGAGACGAGGCCGTTTTTGCTGGCAATGTTCACCACATCGCCGCCGAAGCCCTGTTGCCGCATGATCTCGACCCCTTCTTTGGCCATGAGGAACTGGCCTTTTACCAGCACGTCCTGTAGCAGATCCCAATCTTTCAGGTTTGTTTCTTCCAATGGTTTTGAAATGGCCAGTCCGGCGCTGTGCACCACGATGTCCACGCCGCCGAATTCGAGGCAGGCGATTTCATAAGCATCCTTCACGGAATGGGTGTTGGCCACGTCGCAGACGGCATAGGTGGCCACGTCCCGTTTATAGGTTTTCATGGCGTCCTTCAGGCGTCCTTCGGCAATGTCGGTCAGCACCACGCAGGCGCCTTCCCCGGCCAGTTTGTGGGCGATGGCCTTACCGATGCCGCCACCAGCCCCGGTGATAATGGCCACCCGTCGGGAAAGTGGTTTCTCCTTTGGCATCCGCTGCAATTTCGCTTCTTCCAATAGCCAGTATTCGATGTTGAACGCCTCCTGCCGGGGCAGGGCCGTGTATTCAGAAATGGCCTCGGCGCCCCGCATCACGTTGATGGCGTTGATGTAAAATTCACTTGATACCCTCGCCGTCTGTTTGTCTTTGGAAAACGTGAACATGCCCACGCCGGGCCAGAGGATGACCACTGGGTTGGGGTCGCGCATGGCGGGCGAATTGGGGTGCTTGCAGGTTTCGTAATATTCGACGTACTCCTTTCGGTACTGCTCAAAGGCAGGTTCGATTTTTTCTTTAATTGCTTGAAAATCATTCGGTTCAGCCTTTGGTGAAAGCGGCAGGACAAGCGGTTGGATTTTTGTCCGTAAAAAATGGTCGGGGCAGCTCGTACCCAATGGGGCCAATTTTCCGAGGTCGTTGGAATTGATAAACTGCAGTACTCGCTCGTCGTCGGTGAAATGGCCGACCATGCGTTTTTCGCTCGAACACAGTCCCCGTAAAATGGGGGCGATTTTGGCCGCTTGTTTTTTTCTTTCTTCCTCTGGCAGGCTTTCGATTTTTGCCCCACCAAAAACCGGCCTGTCCTTGCCCTCCCGTTTGGCGATGTACGCTGATGCCATTTCAATCACCTCCAAGCTGTTCATGTAGCATTCATGCGAAGTGTCGCCCCAGGTGAACAGCCCATGACTGCCCAACACGATGCCCCGGATGCCGGGGTTTTCGTTGAGGCATTGTTCCAGTTCCAGCGCCAGTTCAAAGCCCGGTCGGCGCCAAGGCACCCAGCCCATCGTACTGCCCCAAATTTCTTCCGTGATTTTTTTACTGTCCTTCGCCGCCGCCACGGCGATCAGCGCATCGGGGTGCAAATGGTCAATATGCTTGAACGGCAGCAGCCCGTGCAGCGGCGTATCAATGGAAGGCGCCCGGCTGTCGAGGTCATAGATACAATGGTAAAACAGCGCTACCATTTCGTCCTCGTGTTCCAGCCCCCGATAGACATTTTTCAGCGAGCGCAGCTGGTCGGTGTACAGCCCGGCAATGCCGCTTCGGGTGAGCGTACCAATGTCGCCACCAGAGCCTTTGACCCACATCACTTCCATCTCCTTATTGCTTAGGGGGTCTTTTTCGATGGTCTTGCAGGAGGTGTTCCCACCGCCATAGTTGGTGATGCGGAGGTCAGCACCGAGGATATTGGAGCGGTAGAGGAACAGGGCAACCTCGTCGCCCTCAAGCTCGGCCGCTTTATCGTTCTCCCATAAATAATCAACGTATTTGTATGAAGGCCTTTCACTTTTTTTGGTTTTCGCAAACAGGGTTGTTGGAGAAGATTTCATTTACTATGAGTTTTATATTATGATGGAATTAATTTTTAACATGCCAATTAGGCTCGAAACAAAAGTATCTATTTTAAAACACTATCAGGACAGTATAGTACAGTATAGCTAAAAATTAATGTTTGGTTAATTTGCGGTGGAATTTTGTCCCTAAATTGCCTTTACAAAACAACGGAAGCTGGTTTGAAAATAAATTCCCATCATTGCGCTGTTTTTTTTCAGACGCTGATTTTTATGATTTCGCTGATTTAACGCTGAATATTTGACTGCGTTAAATCAGCGAAATCATAAAAAGTCAGCGTCAAAAAAAAAACAGTGTCAAATCAGCGTCTGAAAAAAAACTCCTAACATATTCTTCCATTGAAAAAGCCGACCATGTCAGAAAAAACAGCTACCTACCAAGACGACTCCGCCAACCAGGAATTTGAACGCCAGCCAGTCCCGTCCACCCATTTAAAAGATTGGAAAAGCTTTCTCGGGATGTACGCAGGCGAACATGCGGCAGGTACGGAATTCATGATCGGGCCATTGTTCCTTACAGTGGGCGTTAGTGCCTTCGACCTGATCGTCGGATTGCTGGTTGGCAACCTATTGGCCGTTTTATCATGGCGTTTTCTGACGGCAGAAATAGCGGTGAAACGGCGGCTCACTTTGTACTATCAATTGGAAAAAATATGCGGCAAAAACCTCGTCGTGTTTTACAATGTGCTGAACGGCCTGCTGTTCTGTTTTTTGGCCGGGGCGATGATAACCGTCTCTGCCACGGCGGTTGGCGTTCCATTCGACATCCCCATGCCCAAGCTGACCGACACCATGCCCAACGGGGCGGGTTGGGTCATCATCGTGTTGGTCATCGGGGCGGTCATTTCCATTATTGCGGCGAGGGGCTACAGTTCCGTCGCTAAGGCCGCCAACTGGATGTCGCCTTTCATCGTAGCGGCATTTCTGGCCTGCGGCATCGTCGCCTTGGGACAGCTTGAAGTCAAGAGTTTTAGTGATTTCTGGAATATCTGGGGCGAAGGCACCGAACCCTTCCCCGGACAGATCAAATACACCTTTTGGCATGTGGTGCTATGGTCTTGGTTCTGCAATGCCGCCATGCACATCGGCATGTCCGACCTGACGGTGTTCCGCTATGCCAAAAAACCAAGCACGGGCTGGACGACCGCTGCGGGCATGTACATCGGCCATTACATGGCGTGGATTGCCGCTGCCCTGCTCTATGTTGTTTACCTAAAATCGCCTGAAGCGCAAGCCTTCCTCAGCAACAACGAGGCACCGCCTGTGGCCCCTGGCCCTCTTGCCTATAACGCCATCGGCCTGTTCGGCATCATCGCCGTCGTCATCGCTGGCTGGACTACCGCTAATCCTACCATCTACCGGGCAGGGCTTGCTTTCCAGGCCATCCTTCCCAAACTCTCCACCGTCCAGACCACCTTATTGGCAGGTGGGGTCGCCACCATTGCGGGCATCTTCCCAGCCTTTGCGATGAAGCTGCTGGGTTTTGTGGCCTTGTACGGTTTCATCCTCGCCCCCGTTGGGGCAGTCATTGTTTTTGAACATTTCTTCGCCAAACGGGCGGGCATCATCCCCAATTATGCCGAGCAATTGAACAGCCATTTTAACATGGCCGTTTTCATCGCTTGGGTTGCCAGCGCCGGGTTGTTCTATGTGCTTTCCGTACAGGCCGGTATTTTTCTTTCCTTTTTGACGCTCCCTGCGTGGCTGAGCGCTGGGGTGTTGTTCTTGCTGCTAAGTCGGTCGTTTCAGAAAAAGATTGGTTGACTCGTTTTGGTTAATAGTGAAGTGATTCGTAAAAAGTTGGTTGTGATTAGTTTGTCAAATTTCTGAATATCAGTGCCTTACCGGCAAGTCAGATGGCCAGTTATTTGTGAACCAATCCGATCTTTAGATTTTCCGGTTTTATTAAATGGTACTTATTGACACCAAATGGATAATGGCTTGCAAATGATTTATTTTCGGAAATGATGGTTTGCAATCAGGACAGTCTGAAAATTCTAAAAGAAAAGGAATTAGCCTATTTTTTTCTTGTTCCAATGATAAATAAATAACGAGGCCAATGCCAATATGCCTGCCAAATGATACCACTGAAAATGGTTGACTAAATCTAACGATTCTATATTACCGAATTGCACAAAGGCAGCCCAATAATAGGGATGGCTGTTGTTCCTGTCAGCCGTTTTCAAATAAGCCAATTTCGCTTTGGCAATTGCTTCATCTTTTGGCATTCCTTTTTTCAGGCATTTATAATAATTCACCATGATGTCGGATGTGGCGCAGTCGTCCACCGACCAGAGGCTGGTCAGTACGCTTTTACTGCCAGCGAGCATAAAGCTGCGGGTAAGGCTCATCATGCCTTCGCCTTTCAATAATTTGCCCATGCCCGTGTTGCAGGCACTGAGGACGGCGAGGTCAGCATTTAAGCGGAGGTTGTTGAGTTCGTATTGTGAAAGATCACCATCGGAGAGGTAGATTTTATTCAGACCAATATCGCTGTCGTCCACACAGGCATGGGTAGCGAGGTGGATGATACGGTAATCGGACGCATTTTCCATAAAATAACCAAGCCCTGCACGTTCTGCAAACAGTGCTTCCCCCTCCATCAATTCGCTGATCATAGCAACTTCCTGTTTGTTGCATTGCAGGCTATATAGCATATCCGTAGAACAGGTTCGTTGAGCTGCATAGCTGCCTTTAAAGGATGGGGCGAAGCCGACGAATTTACCCGTTGCAGCCTGAACCGTTTTGTTTTTTTCTTCGGCAGCCATTAAGGAGGCAGAATATTGATAACTGATGCGATAGTCTTCTATTAAATAGGTCAATGACATTGGGGAATAAGTGGGTTTGTTGGTTACAGGCTTTTTTCGCAATAATATTTCAAATGGCAAATAACATAAGACATCATCGGGAATGATGATAAGGCGGTTTATTTTTGGTGATAAATCACTAAGCATTCCAACCAATAATTGGTTGTATAAATTATTTGACAAATGGGTAAATTCATTAAATTCCTCACCAAATTTTTCACTGTTTGGCGGAGTGGAAATTAATTCACGCAAGCGGGCGACTCTTTCAATCAGTTTTTCTTTTTCTTTTATTTTAACAACTTGCAGGTCATTTTTTGTTAATAAAAAAACGAAGGCATTTTCAGTTCCGACTAGGTACTCCACAAGGGCTGTTTTATCATTTGTTAATTTCTCTCTTATTTCCACGATTTTGGCCGATTGGTCTATATATTTCAATTCATAATAACTAGGGTATTCTTTTTCCAAAAAAGCTATCAATTTTTGATACTGTTGGCGAAATTCAAATACCTTATTTTCCCATTCTTTTATACTATTTTGATCAGCACTGTTGCTTTTTTGTTTTTCTTCGATGATCTTTTTTTGATAATAATTCAATTCGGCACTCAGGTCGTATTCTCGTTCAACTAGGCTGTCAGGAATTCCTGCAAATCCTTTTGCAATATCGTCCCGGATGGATTCAAAAAGAAGGACGGCTTTATTGTTTTCTGAAAAAGAAAAAGCCTGTTCGAGGTAATGCTTGTCACCAGTTGTTTGGAAAAGTTCAAGAGAGGTTTCTATAGCTTTTTCGTAAATGAGGAGAGCCTTTTTTGCCAGATTGTGTTTGGAACCATCGGCCATATATTCCTTCCGGATGGCCTTTATGGTCTCAACAGCCAAAAGGTAGCACTTATTGGCCAATTTTAAATGTTTCAGGTTTGCTCTTTTTTTATAGGAGGCAAATAGGGTTTCGGCTTTTCCTGCAAGGATTTCCAGCCCAGCTTGTTTTAAGATCATTTGACCAATTTCTGGATTGGAAGCAATATCGTTTGACTCGAAACCATGTGAATTGAAGCGCAGTGCCTTCTGATAAAAATCCAGCGACTTGGAAAAATTTCCTTGTTTTTGAAAGACCCAAGCTATTTTGGCTTTCGATAAAGCAAAACTTGGGTGCCTTTCGATATTTGAAAATTCATCTTTGGCTAAAACGTAGGCTTTTTCATAGGCTGCCAAGGCGCTGTTATTGTCATTTCTTTCTGATTGGACATCGCCAAGCTGTAAGTAACATTTATAGGCTTCTAAGGGTGAGGTTTTTTTTTGAATATCTATAGCCTTATGGATAAAATATAAAGCGCTGTCCGGTTTGTTTTTTTTTAGATAGAGTTCGGATAGGTCTTGATAAGCATACCATTCCGTCTGTTGGTAATAAGGAACTTCAGGGAGTCGATCCAAAATGTCCTTGCTTTTATTATAGCAGCGAAGGGCATCTTTATTTTGGCTTGATTTTAAATGACATTTCCCCATTTGACGATATAATCGGGCAATAATATGAATCTGTCTATTGTCAGAATTATTTGTATGTTTTAATGCCTCTTCAAAATAGTTCAAAGCTTCTCCATAATCACCAATATCCTGAAATTTAAGCCCGATGCTTTCTAAATCATATAATATCCCTTCTTCAGCAAAATAATCCTTCAAAATTTGAAGACTTTTTTTTTGCACCTCAATTGATTTAAAGAAATTACCTTTTAATTTATATTGAAGTGATAACTGGCCAAGGGCAAAAGCATACTGTTTAGAAGAAGTCCCATGAAGAGATTTTGCCAATTCTACATATTGCGGAACTATTGCAAAATAATTTTCATAATCTTTTTGGTAATAATAGATTGTAGACAGGTAGGATAAACTTATGCGATACTGTTCCCAATTTTCTACTTCTTTGAATGTTTTTAGCGCTTCATTGAGAAATTCAATGTTTTTTGTTTGGTCTTGATCTCTGACATTAATTTTTTCTCTTTGCGTTATAGCCAGTTTCACTTTATCCTCCACATTATTTTGTCCGATTAGGTTAAAGGTGAAACAAAATGTTAAAACAATCAGGCAGAAAAAATACTCTGCACTTTTGATCGGAATTTGAAAGCCGAATCTTTTCATTGAATTTATCTTTTATAGAAAAGACATATTACCGTACAATTAATAATCACAGCTAGTGAAAGAATGATGACCTATTCCAACTGAAAATAGAATAGGCCATCAAATGTAGAAGAAAAAGATGTACTTATTGTGTTTTGATCAATTTGAAGGTTTTAGCTTCATTTAATTTTTTGATACGGAGGTAATATATGCCCGGTATCCAATCAGATGTTTTAAGAGTGATATTTTCTGATCCTTCCGTGGTATTTAATGTCATTGCCCTTCCATGTATATCGAAACAATCAATATTGATTTTCGGCAAACCTTCGTAATCGAGCCTTAATGTAACATGATCTTTAAATGGATTAGGGCTGACTTGAATTTCCTGTAAATTGATTTCATCAACTTTCTCTAATTCATGTTTTTGTAAACTTTCTTTGGCTGGCAATTGTCCTTCTACATATCCATTATTTGGGTTGGCAACCAACCAGACTAGAGGGATAAATGTACTCAGGCCATTGTTTATAATATGTTGTCCGTTCAGGCCATTGCAAGGATCGCTCGTGCCTGGAGGGCCACCAACTTCGCAACAAATCTCCTTGAACACTTGCCAATAATTTGCTCTGCCGATGTTCTCGGAAAAACAAAATATATTTTGGGGAAATAAGCCTAGATTGTCAGCAAGAGGATAGGCGACCGTATCTCCAAGGTTTTTGGGATCTTCATCGGTCACGAGTTGGTATTGCATTTCAGCACAAAACAAGGAGCTTATTCCACAATCTCGGGTCATATCCATTTTTACCGTAAATGTTGCCTGATAGGTTGGTACCCCATAGCCAAGATTCACTAGTTCGACCATGGCAGGGGTTACTCTAGGTGTAAAGCCGCTAATTCCATTTACGACATCATGGAAATATATCATCATAGCCGGATATGCCTGAACATTCTGGTCTGCAAACCGTACCTTCAAATCAAAAAATAGTAAATTATCGGATAGCACCTCAACGCAGAAATCATCTCCGCCCGCCCCATGTTGGATCATGGAGTTGTACCAATTGGTATCAATTGGTCGTTCGGTACCATAAGAATCATTGCAAATTCCCATTGCAAAAAGAAAGAACAAAAATGCTTTACATAAAATAATTGTTTGCTTCATTTTTAATTGTTTTTAGTTATGAATTTTTTCATGACCTAAAAACAATGTTTTAGCCGATTGCTCACCTCGACATATAATGGAAAGGCCATGCGAAAAGCACACCTTTTTATGCTCGGAACGATAAGGAAATAAGAATGAGTCCAGCAAAAGAAATTAAAGAATCATAGTTTTGGGAAGGCTTGGGTTTTAGCCACTTCAATTTGGTTTAGAAGCCTATGTCAAAAGTAAGTTCCTCTAATTGATTAAGCAAGGTTGAACTAGTAACTGTGTAGGTTGGGCCAGTATCTGTGCAAAAACCCAGAATTTTATTCCCTAATTTCAATAAACTGTCGGAACTGCAGAACCTTTATGAATACAGATATAAATTAGGAGTCCGTCTTTTTATAGTTGTTCACCCTATACATTCTCATACATGTCTGGGCGAGAGAAAAAGGTAATGGTAAAGGAAAGATTTTTTGCAACTATTATTACTTTCACGGCCGAAAAGAAAGATTGTTTCAGCGCCTTCTTTTTTGAGGACACACCACTATACAACCCTCCCGTAATACTTCAAAACCAAAATATTAAAAAAAGCATAAGCCGGCCCATTGGTTGTATTAATTAATCTCAATATTTTTCATCGGTCGCATTACCTTTTTCTGATTGATAGGAATAACTATGGCAGAGACCAAAAAGAAAATACCGGGCAGTGAGATCATCGAACAATTGCAATTTGGCAATAGCCAGTCTGTTGACAAGGCGTTGATTTATTTGCACCGTCAGGTCTATCGGACGGTGGTTTCTTTTGTCAAAAAGTACAAAGGCTCGGATGCCGATTGTGAAGACTTGTTCCAAGACGGTCTAGTTGCACTTTATAGATTGGCGAAGGACGGCAAACTGAAGAAGGATGCCACCAATGTAGAAGCATATCTTTATACCATTTGCCGTAATCTATGGTACAAGCAATTGCAAAAAAGGAAGGAAACCGTAGAAGTGGATGAAAACGCCAATTCGGTTCCGATCGAAGAACTGGCGTTGTATTCCCTCATGGAAGAAGAAAAAAAAGCAGCCATTGACCAACTGCTCTCCCGGATCGGGGATAGTTGTAAACGGTTGTTGGTCTATTATTTTTACGACAGGCTAAGGTTAAAACAGATAGCCGAACTGATGGATTATGCCAGCGAACAGGTGGCCAAGAACAAGAAGTCGGAATGCATGAAAAAATTAAGAACGCTCGCCTCCGAATTGCCCTCCATCAAAAACAAAATCAGCTAATAGCCTTATGCCGTACCACGACACCAATATCATTGATGAATATCTATCAGGCCGTATGAAAGGCGAACCCCTCATATCATTCGAACAGCAATTGCAGAATGACGCCGACCTGCAAAGGGCTGTGCAAGAACGGAAAGACCTACTCGTTGCTGTGAACGCCTTGGGCGATATCCAAATGAAAGAAAGGGCACGACGCATCCATGAAACAGTAATGAAACCTGAAGCCAATGTCCGTCGGCTTTCAGTTTGGCACTATGCCGCTGCCGCTGTGGCAATTATTGCCATTGGTATTGCAATTTGGCTTTGGGCACAACCTCCTTCTCCCTCTGAACTATATGCTCAATATTATGAACCCTACAGCCTCAGTTTTAGTGCCCGTGGTCTGGACGCTGACCAACAGTTGTCAAAGGCCAGTGAATTGTATAAAAATGAAGATTATGAAAATACCCTTCCTGTATTAGAAGAATTGCTCACCAAGGAAGTAAACAATAAAGACCGCGTTCGTCTGGCGGCAGGCATCTGTCAAATGGAGTTGGGTAAAAATAATGAAGCGCTTTCCTATTTTCAGAACTTAATAAGCAATACAAATTCCCCTTATTACGAACAAGGGCTTTGGTATGCCGCATTATTGTCGCTTCGATCTAATGATATTTCATCTGCTAAAAAATATTTGCAGCAACTTACATTGGATGTTGATTCATTTAATTACGAAGAAGCAGAAATAATATTGAGCAAATTAGAATGATGCAATAAAAACAATAAGCACTCTGTCAAAGTTAAAATGAAATTTATAATTGGATTTTTTTCTTGTCGATAGTTCTCCATATCTACATTTTATTATTAATATTGGCTTTTTCATTTCTATTTTAAATTGTCTAATTTTTTATATTAATAATAAACTAATTTTCTTTCATTCCTCTTGCAATCCCTATCTTTTTATTACCACAAAATTCAGTTCATGTAACCGACATGGGCAGGTTGGCTTTTTCGGTATTAAATCAATTTGACTATTGTGTCTATTCTGCCGTTAGTAATTTTTTATTTAAAAACATACTCCTGTCATTACCTTTTTATTTTAACCTTACATATTAGGAATGAATGAGAGAAAGTAAATACGATATAAAGCCTTAATCAGGCTTATTTTATTTTATCTTCTTTATTCTAAACCACGCCTCAGTTGAAATATGGCTGTTGGCATTCTCTCTTAACAAAAAAAAACAAGCCATGAATTTAAAAAATTACCAGCCTGTTAAAACCCGAAAACAAATTGCAGATGAGTATTCCATAAGTGAACGCACTTTTAGGCGTTGGCTGAAAAGGGCAGGGATTGTATTGCCTAAAAGGATGTTGACACCGCTTGAGCAAGATATTATATATGATAGTTTTGGCTCACCCAGAAGAGATTTGGATAAAATTAATGGCGGGCGGACTCATTGAACTTGTAATGTCCTCAATTGGCCGCTGATGTCCATTTCTGTCCTTAAAAAAGAGGAATTGTTTTATTTAATTTGTGCCACCAGTTTTTTCATTTTTATTTAAAAAAATCTCTCTCAAATGAAATTGGTTCAAAGGAATTGCAATTCTTTGAAGAGGTCTTTTTATTTCATTTTTTTAAAATAATCTGACATGAAATCAAAAATTTATCTTGCCATTATTTGTGCTTTATATGTTGGCACCATGTATTCACAAATTTCTTCTATTACTTTAAATAGTAGTCAGTTTCAGCTTAACCCCCTTGAACAGGGATGTGATGAGTTTCCATTCGAACTGAGCGAAGACGCTACGATTTCAGTAAAATGGGATTTTGGAGATTGTAGCCAGAATCTAAAAATCGAATTTCATGATTTCGAGTTTATACCGTCTCAATTACATCCACCTGAACCAGGCATTACTTTTTCTACACAATTTTCGACTTTTTGCTGGGAAGAAGTTGGGGATGCACCTATTACAGGGAACAACCCCTCCTGTGGAGGTCCTCCAGAAGGACTTGACTTTCTCACTGGAAATGAACATTGTTTTCTACCTACTTCCGGGAGTTCAGTCAACACGACCCTTAATTTCATGTTGATGACTCTTGATGAGTTTGGCATTCCAGACCAAGTGTGTTTTTTTGAATTGGTGATAGACCCGTTTGATTTTATTTGTTACTGTGAGCTGGTGGATGAAGTAAAAATAAATGCCGAATTGGTCGGCTGTGGCCATGATGCCTGCACGGGCATACTGGATTGCAATTGGGAGCTTTCACTTGAATATTTTCTCAATGGAAATCCAACTGCTTTATATCCTGATCAGCCTTTGATCGTTAGATGGTATATTGATGATATACCCTTTGGTCCGGGTAATAATAAAGAAACCCTGCAACTAAATAATGTTTATGGTGGCGAGGTAAGGGCAGTCATCACCTATGCATCAGTATGTGTTTTTGAGACGGAACCCGTCGTGATATATTGCGATGGCCTTTCCAATTTTGGCTGTACTGGCGTTCATGGTGATAGGGTCAAAATAGAGTCTTCTATATCTGGCTGCACTGTTGACGCCAGCAATAGTGAAGGAGTGGAATGCACTTATGCTTTAAATGTTGTGCCTGTTGATCTTGCGGGAATTGATATTGCGATAACTGACGTAGAATGGTATATCGGTGGTGTATTGGTTGGAACAGGCAATCCATTAAATATTTCAGTGAATCAGGCAAGTACCCAAGCAGATGCCGTAGTTTATGGTACTGTTGACGGTGTAGCTTGTAGTTGGGAATTGTCGAACACATTGGTCTGCAATGGGGATGTTTGTGGAAACCCCTGTGATTTTGCAAGCGATACCGAGATTGAAATTGATTATTTAGGTAATTGCGGCGGTTGCTCTTATAAATTTTCCCTATCCGATCCTACCCATCCAAACATCTATGATTATGTAACTAATGTTAGATGGACGACTGTGACTTTTCCTCAACTTCAATCGCCAATATCTGAGACTATATTTGGCAATACAGCTACCTTTTGTTTTCCAAATTTAAGTTTTACAAAAGTAACTGCCAGGATAGAGTTTATTACGGGATGTGTGATCTTTTTAGAGGAAATGGTTTTTTGTGATGATTATATAAATGGATGTAGTCCCGGAATGCAAGTCAATTGCGTCGGGCAAACTCCGGAAAACCATTTCTGTACCTATGACTTTTTTGCTTTTGGCTGCCCTGATGTTCTTCACGCAGCTGCAATAGGGGAAGGCCACCAATTAACTTATAATTTATACATCTGCAATAACAATGGTTCTACTTGTTTGGTTGATGCTACTGGAGTAATTTATGAGGAACCCTCTGGCACCTTTTATGTTAATTGGGGGCATACCTGGACGATTGAATATGAGGTATTTTACAATGGGGTTTCTATTTATTATTTTTATGATGTGGCAGGGTGCCCTAGCCCTTGCACTGAAAATAAACCCGCAGAAATAAACACCAACAGGTATGCATTTGAGAAAAATCTCAATGAATTAAATGAAAAACCTTATATCCATATTTTCCCAAATCCAACTGATGATATTCTCGAAATAAAAATAACAGATAATTTAAGCCCATCCACTAAACTGCAAATTTTTGACCTGCAAGGACGGCTCTATTTAGAATCAGAATTGGAGACAAATCCCCGAGATTATAAATTCGATATGTTATCCTTTCCAAATGGGACTTATTTATTAAAAGTCAACTCCGAGGAAGAGGTTTATCACGTTCAAAAAATCACTGTTATACATTGATTGGATTTTTTCTTCGCCATATGGCACAGGGCTTTCTTGTGCCATATGGTACATTTTTAATTTTTTTTAAAAAAATATCATGAAAACACGAAAAACTCTATCGCTCGCAATTTTTATATTGCTTTCATCCTTAAATTTATTAAATAGCCAATGTAACCATGAGAACTGCGAAGAAACTAGTGCACCGGATGGCTTTATATTAATTCAAAAAATCCCCGATATAGTGCTATGTGACGGTGAAGTATTAGTCACTGTACATTTAATAGACCCTGACAATTATATAGATCAATTTTGCACTGTAGAAGTCTTATTGGATGACCCCGGTGAAAATGATTTATTTGTTACGGAATTAGTAAATATTGGAGGTGGAGGGAATTGGATTTTTATAAATGGTACACAGGAAGGTGATTCCCAGTTTTCGGTTGTGTATGATCAAGTGACGAATACTCCAGAGCCTCTCATGTTTAAAATAAAACCTAGTTGCGACCTGTGGGATTTAATAGAGAGTGGGTCAGCTGGTACAGAATTATTGAATAATTCTATAATAGTAAACAGTGCTTATACTGAATTTGGAGGAGGGGATGATTATTGCTTAAGTGCTACCAGCAATAGTTTTGATATAACTTACACTAAAGTGGTACTGGAAGACGGAAACAACCTCGTAAGCCCTTTATTGAATAATCCATTTGACATCACTTATGATTTGGAAATTTCTGGAACCGATTGTAGCGACAATTCTTCTTTTGAAGTGACGGTTGAAATTCCAAGCGGTATAACTTTTAACAACGCCACAGCGGAAATAGCCTTCGCTGATCCTGCATTTATTGGTGGTGATGTTCCGGTCACGGTAAATGGGAATACCCTCATCATAACAATAGATCCGAACAATCCGGCATTTCAAGGATTTGAGGGTTTTTGTGAAGAGTATTTTGACGACGGAATGGGAGAAGCTACTTTGACCCTGAGTAATTTGATTCTAAGTGAATGCCCGCCAAGCGGATCTCACCCTGTTATATTTACTATTGATAATTGCGGTGATGGTAGCTGTGCGACTCCATCCTCGAAATCCACCTCCACAACTTATGTCAGTTCACCTGCAAATATCCCTGGCAACGATGGTCTAGAAATTACCTACGATCCTCAAAGTGCTGAAGATTTACATTTTTGTGGGAACGAAGTACAATTGAGGTTTACTGTTACGAATATTTCACCAAGCATGGCCACGAACCTCGATGTTAATATCGCTTTTTACCAATTTATGAATATCGAGAAATTTGCTGTTGGAAACTCTGATGACTATGATAATAATCCAATTGGAATAGCTGATTTCAACACTGATAACAGCAATATCCCAGCCTGCAATATTGTCGATCAATTTTCCACTAATTCGTTATATTTTGATTTTTCCTGTTCTACCAATCCACTTTTAGGCTTGGAAGATCTGGATGGGGATGGGGAATTTGATGACCTAGCTGCTGGTGAGTTTTTTACTATAGATGTTTGGATTACTTCGGGCTGCCCTTTTGAGTTTGACTTTTGTGCTACCGAGATTGAAGATCTACCAGTAGTGGAAGGAACAGTGTATTGGAAAAATAATGCGAGTTGTGTTTCTGGGGAAGAAACGCTGTCTCGTAGTGTAGCAGATCCAGTATTAAATACCCTGATTTTACCTGGAGGGGTTGATTACACCAATGCGTATGCCTGCAATAGTTCTCCTGACCTTTCTCCAGATGAAGAAACGCCTGTCTTGATTTGTTTTCAAGAATCAGAATTGGAAGGTTTTGAGGATGACCTTTTTGATTTGGGCGTTTTCGAACAGACATTATACCTTGATTTTGGAGAGTTAACGGGTGTCATCATTAATGATGTTACATTAAATGGGGTTTCTTTTCTACCATATTTATCAGGTGGCCAAGGAGTCTATGAATTGGATCTTGGAGCGGCTGCTTCGGCTGGTTTGACAGTGCCAGGTGTAGACGAGGCCCGTTGTTTTGAGTTGTCCCTTCAATTGGATGAAGATTGTGATCCAGCAACTAGTAATGGCACTTCTGACCTCCTATTTGATTTAAAAGGAAATTGGACGAACTGTGAAACCTGTGAAATTTTATTAGGCTGTGGTATCAGAGAGCTGTATGGCCACTGTACTGGTTTTCCAGAGGGTGGAAATTGGTTAAATGACTGTTCTGTAATTTTAACAGAGTCATTCACTGCGCAAAGAACAAATGTCAATCCCATAGACCCTGCTGGTCCTGTTAATGAATGTACTGCCTACCCATGCGATGAAGTAGAAATGGTCATTCAGGGAGTGATCAATACTACTCAAAATACAGGCCTAACAATCATAGGTGGGTTTTCCTGCGAGCGCTTTGTAGCAGGTATGGATATTTTTACAAATATGACCGCAGAATTGGAAGTTCAGGGGAATACCATAAATTTAAATTATCAAGGGCCTCCCACTAGCCCTGATCCCGCCAATTATGGACCATTAGAAGAAGATGTGTTTATATACCTGTTTGGCGGCAATATATCTAGTTTTATAAGTGGATCACCTGACCCCATACCCGTAACATTAACGATCACCGCCCAAGTTGATAAAGAAACAGTCGAAGCAATGGATTTAGGAGTGCAGGTCATTAATGATTTCAGAGGGTTTCTTGGATCGGATGCGGGACATAATAATGTAGGTTATTGCACAGGGGCGGGCACGGCCGAATATTTCGGTATCATACACGTGGAAACAATATTTGGAATGATACAGCCATCGGAAGCAGAGTTATGCAATACGGGGGGTTCAATTAACAGTGCAGGTTACGGGCTTGGATACGAAGGGGGGTCAGTAGGCGATGATTTTATTAATGAATATAGACCTATCAATAGCTATATTTCAAATTTATACATTCTTATTGAGGATGAGGAAGAAGATGTTGTAGAAGATTTTTTTGTAGAATACCTCATTTATAATAATGGTAATGGGGTGCAATATATCCCTGCTTTTTACTTTCCTGGGGGCGATGTCGCTCATTTCTTTGATTTGCAAAACTTATTGATTCCACCAGAATTTGATAAGCTCCTTTATCCTGACTTTGCGACCGGGCTTTCTACGGTTTTCAGTGGGAACATAACCTGCGAATCTCCAGGTCAATTGTTCATTAGATATCTTGGAACTTATGAAGATTACTCTTATTCTGACGATGAGGAATGTGTGGAATTGATTGACTTCAATGAAGTTTTACCAATTCCTATACAGGGCGGCTCTATTGAAACCTATCCTTTGGTGCCTGAATTTACCACTTCTATTGGAAATTCTTCCAGTAGTGGGGATGAACCCATCAAGATCAACGTCAGGGCTGTTGATACAGACGTTGATTTTTCGTGGATACTTTTTGAAGATGTAAATGACTGGCTGACATTGGAGTCTTCCGGTCAATATGTATCAAGTTCAGGTACAATAGGGAATCATAAGTGGTTTGAGATCAATGGCCCTATCTCTCAATTCAACAGGGAACTGCAATTTGATTATACCATTGAAGATTGTGACCCCCCTACACATGAACTGAACTACTATGTGTTCAAATCTTGCATGGGTGAGGAAATCCCTCCTGCTAACTTTACCATACCTACAGAGCCTTCTGATTGCTATGATATGGGGCAAATAACTATTAATGTCATACCCTCAACTGTCAATATGGAGGTACAGGTCTGCAATGCTGCGGAAGATGCTTGCGATCTTACCTATTTTTCTGTATTGATAGAAAATCCTTCCCTCGGGCCAGTGTATGATCTGAACCTTGATGTCGATATGTCGGCAGGCTTTACGGTTGCAGAGGCTTTCTATAGGTATGACGATGTGAATCCCCTTGGCAAATACATTTGATTGTACACCTGGCCCAGGTTTACATTACGATTTAACATATAATGGCGGGTTTGATCTTTCCAATATATTGAATCAGACTGATCCAATCGGTGGGCTGCCTGGCAGCGCGATGACGCCTGGGAATGGACACCGGAGAATCCATTTGATTGTCGGCGTTGGCGTTGATTGTGATTCGGGTGATTTTCCGACTTCTGACGAGGTAGATTTTGTTTTAACAGCGACCAGGAACTGCGGTGAGGTGATTACATTGTCCAGCGGCATAATGAGTTTGGGATTAGCGGATGAATTTTGTTTCGAAGAAATTGGAGCAGAAATTAATTGCAATGAATTTACGTATGATGGAATATTCAGCGGCAATTTCTCAGTTACAATTGATTTTGATGAAAATATGCCGCCTTGTCCAGATCAAAATATTTCGATTAATTTAATTACCGACCCTAATTTAAATTTTACTGTAGCATTTCCAATGGAAATAGCTTGGGAGGATGGGCCAATCGACTTTCCTTATACAAATCCCAATGATATTTGCCCTAGGTCAATTACAGTTGAGTTGGTTACACAAAATATTATAGAATGTAACGGGGATGAATGTTTAAATTCAGAACCTCAAATAATTTTTATCAGAAGAATTTAAGCTGCATGACTTTGAAGGGTTCGCTAATTATTGTATTTCTGATGAAGGAATAGAAGTGAATACCTTTGTTATAAACAATAGCGATGAAATAGGTTGCGGGAGTGATATCACTGAATTTTCATTGGTTTATGAATGTCAACCTTGGGTTTTTGGTGCTACTCAAACTCTGGATCCAGGTGAAATATCTACAAACAATGAACTTGTCCCTTCAGATTGTGTGGGTCAAGGAGAAGAACTCCCGATTTCTATTCAATTAAGTGAAATAGGCTGTATTCTCCCCCTTACAACTGCCTCAGAAGTACCCTGCGAGGGGGAATGTCAAATTGGTGCGTCATTTTCTAGCGCTTGGCTTCAAGGGAATACTTTCCAGTTTACCAACACTTCTACATCCAATCCATCCAACTTATCAGTGAGCTTCTATTGGGATTTTGGCTTTACCACTACTACGGTAGAAAATCCAATTGTAACATTTCCAGGGCCTGGCAATTACTTTATCACGTTTATTGTTTATTCTACGGAAGACCCATCCTGCTTTGGTACTATTAGCGGTCAAGTACCGATTGTAGAAGAACAAGACTGCTGTGAATTATTTCCTTCCTTCACCTTCGAGTTCCTTGATGAGCCATTCTGCCAAACGGTTCAATTTACCAATACAACGATTGGGCTATGTTCTGAGACAGAATTTTTGTGGGAATTTGGGGATGGAGAAACCAGCACCGAAGAAAACCCAATTCACGAATTCGAGGGCTACGTCGGCTATATTGTAACCCTGACCATTTCATTCGAGGGTTGTTCAAACAGTGTTGTTGATTACATTATAGCTGGTGAGTGTTACCCACATCATGGTGGTGATGAAGGGGGTATTCATATCTCTGCTAAAAATGGTACTGGAGAAGATTTCCTGACTGATATTTTCCCGAACCCCGCTAGCGAAAAAGTCACTGTTGAGCTTACTTCTCCTGTTGATGAATTAGGAATAATGACTGTTTATGATGTTGCTGGACGAACAGTTTACACGAAGGAAATTTATCTTGACGAAGGAACTTTGAACCGGACAGAATTTTATTAACAGGGTGGCCGGATGGTATGTACCTTGTTAAGTTTAAAGGGGAAATAAATCAATCTTTCAGCAGATTTGTAGTAGAATAAACCCTAAAAATACATTTTAGATAGCCGCCAAAGATATTGTTTTTTGGCGGCTTATTTTTTTATAAATCATTGAACTTGGCTGAAAGAATTGTAAAATTAACTCCCCTTTAATTAGGGCCTTTCATAATTGTTGTTAAAAAATATTTGAATTTTTTTTCTAAAAATTGGTATTAAAAAAAATATTTAATTCTATTAATTTTTTCAAAGATGGCTTGTAAAAAAGTTTTAATGATTTTACCCTAAATGAATTTTATAAAAAAACATTGAATTGATGTTACCTTTTTCTTCAAAACAATAATAATGTAAACGATAGCTATTTGCATGTTTTATCTAAAATGCCTAATGCAGCATGCCTTTAAAAGGAATTGCTTATAAACATTGGCAAATACTTCAAGCCCTTATACTTGATAATTAAAGACGTAGTTCACATGTAGTTTTATTGGGTTGGTTAAGAAAGCTTTAGCTGGTTTTGCTCAACATTTATCAACTGTTTCAGCCACCGCAAATGCTTTAGCTAATTAATGAGTTGATTCTATTGTTTTGCAGTATGTCTAGGCTAAAAAGCTGTTTAGCCCTGCACCCAATCGGTCAAAAAATAACATGCTTTTTCTATGCATCGGAGAGCCACAAAGCTGGCGCTCCGTTTTTTTTTAAGGAAATCTATTGTCCTGCTTTTTTACGGAACACGTTAAAGTAAAAATACTTTTTGTAAAAAAAGGAAAACTACCATTACCTTTTTATTGTGAGATTACATAGTATATATAAATGAATAGTATCAAGCGTCTTTTATTAAAAAATATTTAAAATCCTGTTTGTAAAAAAAAGAAGACTGTCAAGTGAATGGCATTGGTTGTTTTGGATTTTCATTGCAAATTAATTCAATGCCAGAGGGTCTGTAAATAATGATGATATGATTGCCCCTTCATGAAAAAGTATAAAGGTATTCAAATGAACAATGAAAACTACTCTTGGTATTTTTTCCATTTTATTTCAGAAATCATTGACCCTGATTTTTATTTGAAATTATAAACGCGGAAGCCGAAAAGCGGATAGAGTAGGCATTAACTTAAAAACTTTTTGTGATGAAAAAATTTATTTGTCTATTAGTCATTTGCTTTGGGTTTTATTTAAATGCTCAATCGCAATGCGCTATTACGTTAACCAATAACTCTACCAATCCTTACAGTGTTACCTATCAGGATGGAAGCGGAAACCAAAATACCATAACCGCTAACGGTAGCGGAGGTTCGAACACTCAGGTCATTCAAAATTTTGCTTTTAATTTGACTTGGAATGGTTTTAATGCCAATGGATGCAACACCAATCAGGTCGTTATCACTGCGGCCCCAGCTTCAGGTGTTGAATTCACTCCATGTCTGGTTCCAAACTCTGCTACGTGGTCATTTACGCAAAATGGCGGGGCAGCAATTCCTTACTCTTTAAATATTACCATCAACTAGTGCCGACAAAATGTTAAGAATTGACTGATTGCTTTAGAAATCAAAGCAGCAATAAACTATCAATGCAGGCCTTCCCAATATTAATGGAAGGCTTGTTTGGTTTATAAGGGCAGAATTGGTTTAAGTACGTGAAATTGGGAAATAACCTTGAATTTTTGCGACTCCTGATTATTCCTTTTTTTAAAAAGGACAAGTAGAAAGACACCCTTCGCTCTTGAGCTGCCTAATTATTCTTGGAATGAGGCTAAATATTTCAATAAAACTAAAATTGCTGCATTCCCCGTACATTTGTCCCACCTAAGACAATGTACCAAGTCAAGCTCACCTCGACATGGATACCAAAAACTTAGGTGCCTTCTGGTATTTATTACCAGAAGGCTTTGTTGTTTAAAGCTTAATGACAAGAGTAGTTTCTCAAAATTTTCACAAACTATATCACTCGTTTAACTTGCCTCCCCAATACCATAGTACCTTAATTATACAAAATGCTGCGCCGCAACCCAGACCAATTTCTCGCCTTCCGTTACCCCGAGTTCCGCAATCTGCTCGGAGCGAGTTTTTTCTTTCATACTGCTGTGATGATGCAGATCGTCATCATCGAGTACGAAATGTACAAGATCACAGGCGACCCATTGGCCATTGGGCTGATCGGTCTGGCACAGGCTGCCCCGTTCATTGGGCTATCGCTTATTGGAGGGCACTTTGCAGATGTGTGGAGCAAGAAGCGGGTCATCCATTTCAGCTTGTTGGGGATGATGTTGAGTTCGTTAGTACTGTATTTTGCTGGTAAAAGATTGGCAGGTGGAGATCACTCGTTGGAATTACAGCTTATCATCTATGGAGTCGTTTTCTTAACAGGTATTTTCATGGCATTTTACTCACCAGCAGTGCAGGCGATGAAAGCATTTGTGGTGCCACGGACGGCGTATGAGAGTGCTGCCACTTGGAGCAGTTCGGGGTGGCAGGCAGGCATCATCATCGGCCCGGGGGTGGTAGGTTTTGTTTATGAGGCAGTGGGTTTTGCCGATACTATTTTGGTAGTAGTTGGCCTTTTTGCTATAGTGCAAATGATATGGCTGCCCGTCAAAAATCCAATGCTCGGGCTACCCAAAGAAGGCAGTGCATGGCAAAAGATCAAAGAAGGGTTGCGGTTTGTCCGCACCAAAGAGATGTTGTTTTATTCCATTTCCCTCGACTTGTTTTCAGTAATGTTCGGCGGGGTAGTGGCTATTTTGCCTGTTTATGCGGAGGCTATTTTAGATGTTGGTGCGAGCGGGTTGGGCATTATGCGATCTGCCCCGGCAGTCGGAGGTCTGGTTGTGCTTTTTATTATTTCCAATATTTCTTTTTTGAAAAACATTTGGCGGACGCTGCTCCTGTTTGTGGCAGGTTTTGGAGTGGCGACACTGGTATTTGCGGTGTCAAAGAATTTCTACTTGTCAGTAGCCGCTCTGTTCTTCGTCGGTGCCTTCGACTCGGTAAGCGTTGTGATCCGGCAGACCATCCTCCAACTCGTCGTGCCAGACGACATGCGTGGGCGGGTCAATTCTGTCAATGGCATTTTCCTTAGTGCTTCTAATGAATTGGGGGCATTTGAGTCTGGGCTGGCAGCAAGCCTGATGGGAACAGTGCCTTCTGTCATCTTTGGCGGTGTTGCTTCATTGGCTGTCGTGGGATGGGTTTGGTTAAAAACGAAAGAATTGTTGCATGTGGATTTGGGCAAGGAGATTTGAAAATAATGCTGTTCGATTTGAATGGCGATTGGTATTTTAGCAAAAAAATTGGAAAGAAAGAAGCATTCATGTTCCAACAGATAATTTACTATCGGGAATGTATTTGGCAAAAATCACCATGGGCGGTGGAGTAATTTCACAAAAAATCAATGTAAGCCACTAACTTTGAGTCTTAATGAAAAATTCATTCAAACACAAATCAAAATCTCAATATGGTTTTGATTTGCAGCAATTCTCGCTATTGGTTTTTTTGAAATATGAAAGCCGTTCTTTGAGGCCAAAGGGAAGGGGGCTTTTGGAGAGGGGTGTGTTTTTTTGGTTTTTTTCAAAAAAAACCAAAAAAACACACCCCTCTCCTCTTGTTTTCTTCTCCACATATTTCAATTTTTTTAATAGCGAGAATTGCTGTTTGATTTGTGTTTGAATGAAAAAACCAACTATATGAAAAACGCAATTGTTCTTTTTCTTTTAATTTCCATATTCGCTTGCCAACCAAAAGAGCAAGGCCGACAACCTCTCCCGGCCGAAACCCTGGTTAAAGATCTTTCTGAAAAACTCATCACTGCCGCCGCCGATGAGGTGATCCTGTTGCCGGAAGGCACATTTGAATTTAAGCGGCCACTTTCTCTTGATGGTGTTCCCAATGTGACCATCAAAGGAGCGGGGATGGGTAAAACCGTTCTTACCTTCAAAGGGCAAATAGAAGGAGCGCAAGGACTACTGGTCAAAAATGTAGAAGGGCTTACGCTTGAAGGTTTTACCGTAGCCGATACCAAGGGCGACGCCATCAAAGTTCAGGCCTGTAAAAATGTGACCATGCGGGACATGGAGGCCACTTGGACGGGAGGCGCACTGACAACGAACGGCGGTTATGGCCTTTACCCCGTCAGTTGCACCAATGTACTCATGGAAAAATGCGAGGCCAGTTATGCCAGTGATGCGGGCATCTATGTTGGCCAATCCACCAACGTGGTGGTACGGAACAATTATGCCCATCACAACGTGGCAGGCATAGAAATCGAAAACACCCGCAACGCCGATGTTTACAACAATAAAGCAGTGGATAACACAGGCGGACTCCTCATCTTCGACATGCCCGACCTGCCACAAGCCAACGGCTATAAGATCAAAGTCCACGACAATTTGATGGAAAATAACAACCATCCCAACTTTGGGCCAGAAGGAACCGTGGTTGCCACTTTACCTCCAGGAAGCGGCCTTACCATTATGGCCCACCGGGAAATAGAGGCATTCAACAATACTATCAAAGGACATAAAACGGTGGCCATCAGCCTGATCAGTTGGCTGTTCACGGAACGGCCTTTCAAGTCGGAAGAATATGACCCATTCTGCGCTGCCGTTTACATTCACGACAATGTGTTGGAAAACAATACAGGCGAAATGGACATGACTACTGATTTCGGAAAATTGCTCACTGCCATGTCGGGAGGACAGACCATTGACATTGCCATAGACGGTATTTTCAACCCTGAAACCTATGGCAAGGACGGCGAGGTCGTCTGTTTTAAAAACAACGGCGAAGTGTCGTTCCTCAACCTGAATGCTGGCAAGGGCAGCACCCCCAATGAAATGATGCAAAACAAGAGTACCGATATGTCCGCTTTCGATTGCTCACTTGAGACGATGGATATTTCAGGGCATGACGCTTGGATGGCAGTGAAATAATGACCTACATATAACCATTAGAGATGTTCGTAAATAAGTAATTCTAATGTGTTTCCTCCCCCCAGCCCCCTCCAAAGGGGGAGATAAAGCCTGCTAAAATTTAGAGCTATAGCACTCAATTTTACAATTGAACGGGCCTGTCTCCCCCTATGAAGGGGGCTGGGGGGAGGAAACATGGGGTAACAAATTCCAAAATTTTATTTATGAACAACTTTATTTTTTAACCTATAATTTTTCTACAATGAAACAAAAAGTTTTTGTACTCGCTCTGGCCGTACTCATTTTCGGCCTCAACCAAACTATCGGCCAATCTGCTGCCACCAGCCAAGGATCCCACCTTATTAGTGGGATGTTCTCGTTTACCTCTCAAGGAGGTGACCTTTACAACAATTTTGATGATAAACCACAGAACACGATCATTTTTACCCCGTCTTACTACAATTTCGTTATAGACCAATTAGGAGTGGGTGGAGACTTTTCCCTCAACCGAGTTTCTCAAGGGGACTTTAGTTTCACAACCATAGGGGTAGGTCCCAAACTTGCGTATTTCTTTGATAGTGGAGGAAATGGAATCCCGTTTATAGGCGGTGGCTTCAATTATATTTCCATAGGGGATGGGGATAATACTGAAGGTGGCTTTTCCACTAAAATCGGTGGAGGCATCATGGTTAGAAAAGGCCATTTAGGCGTTTCACTCGAAGTGGGTTGGTTGAGGGAAAGTTATAAACCCGATGGTGCAACCGATAGGATTAATGGCAGCACGATATTTTTCGGGGCTGGCCTTGTAGGCTTCCTGTTCAATGGATAATGGATTTATTTTAATGCAAACCTCAGAAGATGGGAGGCATTAAGAAAATGCTTTCCATCTTATCATACTACTGGACATGAGATATTAGATAATAGATATTAGACAAAATATCATTTCTAAATACTTGATTTTCAATGTAAAACAAGCATTGTTTTTCTAAGGTCTAAAGTCTAATATCTCATGCCCGGTAGTATGCCATCTTATTTTATAATCAGGTAAATGATCTTAAATCGGAAAATACCTACCATCGCCTGTGTACTATTCCTCATTGTTTTTTTCTCAAAATGCCAAGCTCCTGTGACAGAGGGTGTCCAAATGGACATTTCACAAAAACCTTTCAAGCACCTTTCCCAATATCAGTTTTTTACTGGCGAAATGAAAAACCTGCAACCCAACGAGCGGGTGCTGCCCTACGACCTCAACTCCCCCCTCTTCAGCGACTACGCCGACAAAAGCCGCTTCGTATGGATGCCAGAGGGAACAGCCGCCGCTTATCAGGAAGGCATTTCTTTTGACTTCCCAACAGGTGCTGTTTTGATCAAAAACTTTTTTTATGAAAATGAAAATGATCGCCGAATCATCGAAACCCGCTTGCTGGTCAACCGGGAATCGGGTTGGGATGCAATGACCTATATCTGGAATGATGAGCAGACCGAGGCCCACCTCAACCTCATCGGTGATCAGCAAGAAGTGACCTATTTGGATAAACAATTCACCTACCTTATTCCCGACCGTAACCAGTGCAAAAATTGTCACAGCCATGATGGAAAGATAACCCCCATCGGCCCCAAAGCCCACCAGATGAACAAGACCTTTGCATACACCGACGGTGAGATGAATCAACTTGAAAAATGGTCGTCCGTCGGCTATCTCACCGGCTATCAGCCTTCCGATAAAACACCCCTTGCTGCCAAATGGGATCTTCCCGAAAGCGGCAGCCTCCACGATCGGGCCATGTCCTATCTCGACTCCAACTGCGGCCATTGCCACAACCCCCACGGCTCGGCCAACACATCTGGCCTGAACCTCACCTACGATGAACCCATCGGCATCAACCTCGGTGTCTTAAAAGCACCTGTCTCCACCGGCAATGGCTCTGGTGGCAGGCTGTTCAGCATCGTGCCGGGCAAGCCAGAGGAATCCATTTTATCCTACCGTATGGAATCAACCGACCCCGGTGCAATGATGCCCGAGCTTGGTCGGCAACTGGTGCATAAGGAAGGGGTGGATTTAATAAAGGAGTGGATTGCAGCTATGAACTAAGACTTGAATTTATAAGGTGGTTCACCTTTTTCTTCTTGGCGGATTATTATGGTAAATCCAATAAAAAGGATGCACCATGCCAAAACCGATTTACAACAACCTACTCGAATCTTCCTTTCAAGTCAATAGTAATTGGACAATCAGGAAAGCGCATTACCCAAAAATTGGCGTTGCCCTCGGTGGCGGTGGTGCAAAAGGGGTTGCACATATTGGCGCGTTGAAAGCGCTATGTGAAGCTGGTATTCCTATTGATTTTGTTTCAGGCAGCAGTGTTGGCACATTGGCAGGGGGCTTTTTTGCTTTTGGGCTGCCGTTTGACACAATCTTTCAACAAGCTGCTTCCATGAGCATCGCCAATGTGTCTAGCCCATCGCTTTTCCAAAAAGGCTTGTTTTCAAACAAAACCATTGGTAAAATAGTACGCAAACACCTCGGCCATGCGGATATCCAAGAGGCCAACCTACCACTAGCAATTGTGACTACCGACATCGAGACGGGTGAATTGGTGACACTTCGCAAGGGTAGGCTTGATCATGCTGTAATGGCCAGTTGTGCAATCCCCTGCCTTTTTAGTCCTGTCGAAATAGGAGGACGGCTTTTGGTGGATGGTGGTGTCGGTGACTGCCTTGGCGTTACCCCGCTTTTTGAGGAGGATATTGACATCATTATCGCTATAAACCTTGGGCAAAGAAGACGCTTTCGCAAAATCAGTAATACCCTCGACGTGCTGATGAATGCCTGCCATATTTCCATGGACTTGAACACCAAAGCACTTGCAAAGCATGTGGACATAATGGTCTCACCTGACCTTTCCCAGTTTTCCGGAAAAGACCCTCAATGGGCAGAGCAGTACTTTGAGGAAGGCTACCGAGCTGCCGCGGCCGCCATTCCACAGGTCAAGGTTTTGCTGAACAGCCTCTTCGCTTTACAAAAACAAGATAAATTCGATTCTTCTAAATATCAAAACGTTCATTCCCCCGTAGTTGGGAGATTTATCTCCCAAGTGCATTCTGCTGTTGGGAGATAAATCTCCCAACTACACCAAAAACTGATTATCATGACAACCACCATCCAAACTCCGCAAGTGTCCAAGCAACTGCAACAATTTGAATTTACCTTGGACTATTATTATGAATTGTTAAAATCCAACGATCGTCACGCTGTCAAACAAGCGACTCAATTGCTAATTGAAAACCTGCGCTTGATGATGTCTTTTGGCAAAGAAATATGGCAACAAGCGAAAGAAATAGCGAGCTGCCACCCATTAACGTCCATCCTGTTGGAAAGCCCTCAGATTAATCACAGCCAGCCTTGGCCGCGGGGCTATTTGGGAGATGCCGAAATGTTGGATCTCGTTTATGGCATGGGGGAAAGGGATGCGAAAATGGCTCAAACGACCCAACGAGGCCGTTGGTTGGAAGAGGCATTTTTCGAAGCACCCGTGCAGGCCACTGCCCGTTTGAGGTTGCAACGCCTTGCTCAAATGATAGATATTACATGCCAGCAAATTGACAACCCTCATATTCTATCCATTGCCTGTGGGCAGTTGCGGGAGGGGCAGTTGTGCCAAGCGATCAGTCAACAAAAGTTTGGCAGATTTGTAGCGCATGATCAAGATGCCAAAAGTTTGCAGGTAGCTAAAAATGATTTTGGGAAATACGGTGTCGAAATTTTTAACGATTCATTGGGTGCAATTTTCAAAAAAAGGATCAAAGGCCAATTTGATTTTATTTACGCGGCAGGTCTTTACGATTATTTGCCCAATGAAACGGCAGCTCATCTCACAAAAGCCATCTTCGATATGTTGAAACCCAGTGGTAAATTATTGGTTGCCAATTACACCCCGGAAACGCCAGATGCTGCTTTTATGGAAGCTTTTCTTGACTGGCCATTAATTTATCGGACAGAGGAGGAAGTGCATCAGTTTTATTCTTTAATTCCTCAGGATGTAATTAAAACAGTGCGAGTTTTTCCAGAAGAAGAAGTAAAGGGAAAATGTTGCCTTTATTATTTGGAAATAAAAAAGTAGTCGCCAAATTTATTTGGAAGATTGGGAGTAAAATGAATTATTATTAAAATAAAATTAATAAAGTCCGCCAAATAAATTTGGCGAATACAAAAAAACAATTATGAAAATCGCAATTATCGGCGGTGGCGCAAGCGGCATGACTACTGCTTGGCTGCTAAATAAAAAACACGAAGTCCACCTTTATGAAAAAGCATCAATTTTAGGTGGGAATATTCGTACACTAAATAGAAATGTTGAAGTGGATAATTTGCCTAAAAACATTTACACGGAAAATGGCGTGTGTTTTTTTCCTGTTGCATTATATCCGAATTTTAAAAAATTAATGGATGAATTAGGTGTTGAATTGGAGGCGTCAAAACCAAAATATGCATTTATCCAAAATCAAAAAAAAGTGATAAATCCTATTTTTGATTCAATTTTAAGAAAAGAGTTGACGCATTTTATAAGATATGCTTTTAGCCTGATAACAACTGATTTTATTGGTCATTCTGTTTCGAATTTTTTAGAAAATTATTCTGCACTAACTCAACAATATCTGAAAAACATTTTAGAACTTACTTATTCCATTTCTTGTAAACATGCTGGGGGAATTCCCGCAGAAATTGGTATTCCTCTATTAAGGACTTCGCTGACTTGCGAAAAAAGTTATTTCATAAAAGAAGGTGTTTATTATTATTTTGAAAAAATGCTTGAATCATTTTCTGGAAAAATTTTCCTTAATTCAAATGTCAAAAAAATATTTAGAATAAATAATGAGGTGAAATTTGTTTTTGAAAATGGAGAAATGAGAAAGTACGATAAAGTGGTGTTGGCCGCCACACCGGAACAAGTGCTGAAATTATTGGCCGACCCAACTTATGCGGAAGTGAAACGGTTTGGTAATTGGAGAGCCAATTATATTACGACATATGCCCACACTGATGCGTCCATGTTTTCTACAACAAAAAAACAGGCATATAATTTCACTAATTTTTTACATGATGAGAAAAAACAAAAAACTGGATATTATACATGCATGAACCGTGCTTATGGAATACCAGAAAACAAACCTTATTATGTCACTTATAATTTTGAAAATAAAATTGCTTCTGAAAAAATACTTCATAAAGCAAACCACGTGACGCCATTTTATAACATGTGAAAGCAATAAAATATAGAGAAGAAATAAAAGAAACCAATGGTGAATTAAATACTTATTATGCAGGAGCATGGTTGTATGATGGAATTCATGAAGGAGCGATCACTTCGGCGATGGAGGTGTCACGTTTGTTGGGTGGGAAAACCTTTATACAAGAATCGGTTAGGTTGGAAACTGCTTGTGCTGAGTAACGCAGCCTTCAGGCTGTGCCCGTCGTGCAGGCTTTAGCCTGTGCAGTTAATATGCAAACAAGACCAAATAATAATCCAATGATCAAAGTTCGAGGGAAGGACGGGTTTCCGATGTCGTATGCCGGTAGCACAGGCTAAAGCCTGCTCGACGGGTACAGCCTGAAGGCTGCGTTACCAGTAAATCCCAAAATTTGCAGGGACATTCATATTAACATACATTTGCTTGAATCTAATGAGAAACTTAAATTTGGCTATCTGAAACCTACTGTTCAGATAAAGCACAAATACACCTATCGTGGCTATCAAAACATTTACCGAGAGAAAACTCCCCCACCTCATGCCCATCGGCGGCATTTTTTTCATCACTCCAAGGCTCAACGGATCCATTCCCAAAACGCTCATCTGGAAATGGCAACGGGAAAAGGACCTGGCGATCCAAAAGATAAGGGAACAGTTTAAACCACAAAAGGACTTCACAGGAAAAGCCAACGCACAATTGGGTCAACGGCGGAAATTGGAAATCTCCAATGCCCAAAAAATGTATTTCAAAAAAATTGACGATTACCTCGACATGGCTCAGTTTGGCCCCACTTGGCTCAAAGACCCACGGGTGGCCGGTGAAGTCATCAAGAAAATCAAGGAGTTCGACCAAGTGTACTATGACCTCATCGCCTATTCGGTCATGTACAACCATTTTCACCTGGTAGTGGACACAAGTATTCAACTGATCAATTTACCGAATGGTGTGCAGCCCAACGAGGAAAACTACAAACAGGTAGGTCACTTCATGGGCTTAATCAAAGGAGCAAGCGCATTTGAATCCAACAAGATGCTTGGTAGGAAAGGGAGGTTTTGGTGGCCAGAAAGTTTTGACCATTGGATTCGTAACCAACAAGAGTTTTACAATTCTGTCCGCTATACCGTTAGAAACCCTGAAAAGGCTGGGGTGGTGAAAAATTGGAAGGACCATCCTTTTACCTACCTCAAGCCCGGCTTCGGAGAGATAGCGTAACGCAGCCTTCAGGCTGCACAACATGCAAGTATTCCTTTTTAGCAGCATTGTTATTATAATATGGGGTAGGGTTTCTTTCTCTTCGTTGCACATGCTAAAGCCTGTTCGACGAGTACAGTCTGAAGACTGCGTTACGTGGCTTGCTTCACCAATTTATTAAAGCACTTCCGGCGCATGCTTTTAATACTGTCGTAAGAGCCATAGCCAAAAGGTTCTTGCAAATCTTTCAGCCCAATGCCATCGAGGTAAAATGCTTTTAATAAACGGCGGCACTGCTCACTCAGCGCATCCCATCCTTTTTGGAAAAGGTCAAAACGTTTTTGTTTTTCAGCATTAAATGCCGCTTCTGTTTCAGCTGCTACTAAGTGATCGAAATTGCCAAAATCCTGTCCTTCTTTTTTACCTAAATAATATTCTGCCTGTTTCACTTCAAGTGGGACGAAAGAAGGTTGCCGTTGTATTTTTTCAGCCAAATTCGGGAAGCGATGGTGAGGAGATAACCTCGCATGTTTTGGTTTTCTACTTTTCCTTTTAGCATTTCCTCTCTTAATTTGAGGAGGGCATCCATGAAGAGGTCTTTGGCATCGGCAGGAGTGCAGGGTGGGGTGGAGGTGGTATATTTCCGGCAGAGGATTTCCTCGCAGTAGGTGTGGTGGCCAAGGAAGAGGCGGTCGAGGATGGATTCGTCGCCCCGTTTCAGTTTTTCGACCAGTATTTTAAATTCCTCGTTGTTCATGAATGTTTGCTTGGACTTTTACCAGCGAAAGTAGCCGAAAAATTAGATTTTGAAAAAGGTGGTAATTTAGCGGTTCACCTTTTTACGCTATGCGGATTATCTGATAAATCGATTGGAATAGTGGATTATACTTTCCCTTCCACTTCCCAGACCAATCATCCATCTAACATTATTGAGATCCAATGCCTCCCCTTTTGGGACTGGCTGCTTTCTACACCCTTTTGACGGAATACTTTTTTAACAATCAAAATCAACTGGCCTTTGGCGCTTGTAAAAAAAACATCAAAGCACAGCGCTAACCGCCTCCAAAACCGATCACAACATGAAATTCTCATTCTGTACCATCGCCTGTTTCATTTTTTTATGCTGTAACACAGTTTCTCTTTTTTCACAGTCTGTGGAAATTTGTTTTGACAACCTTGACAACGACAACGACGGCTTTATTGACTGCGAGGATGGCGAGTGCTTTTGCTTCTGTGGCTTGGGGGCAGAGGTATTTGATGACGATTTTACAGAACCCGACCTTGAGGCGGGATGGTTGGTATATCACCCAGCCGCTTGCTGTAGCTTGCTGGTCGAACTGAATGGGGACGGATACCTGAATTTGACCTTGGCGAATCCTCACTTCCCAGAAGGTTATCAACCAAAAATCATAAGGCCGATCGTTACAGATTCGGATTGGCTCATTGAGAGTGAGTTTTATTTGGATGATACGGCAAACGACCATTCCGCTGGCATAGTAGGGATGTTGGACCCCAATGTGGGCATATATGCCTTGATTGTTAATTATGTGGAGATTTACAGGTCTGGCGGATCTTTCGGCCTCCGTTCGTTTGTTTACCAGCCCAACTTGCCCGGTTTGCCCTATGTAGTTGAAGGAGCTGCCGTAGCCATACCAAGTAATAATGTAACTGTGAGGGTGGCCAAAATTGGAAATACCGTGGATGTTTATTACAGCCTTGATGCAGGGAGCACTTGGAATTTTCTGGATTCTGAAGTATTCAATAGCAATATTGTTCATCAGGTTGGTATGCATGTCGCAAATTATAACCAGGATGGGTCCATGCTTGAAGCCGCTTTCAATTATTTTACCATAAAAGGTTGTGGCGAATTCCCTTGCGAAGGTCAGGAACTTTTTGACTGGTATGTGGACAGCGATGGTGACGGTTATGGTGATGGGGAGTCCGTTACTGACTGCCAGCAACCCGGTGCTGAATATATTATGCAAAATGGCGATTGCGATGATACGAATGCTTCCGTTTATCCTGGTGCCAACGAAGCTTGCAATGGCGTGGACAACGACTGCGACGGTTTGATTGGCAATGACGACCCCGATAATGGAGGGTCCTGCCCTGATACCGAAATCTGCGACGATAGCATTGACAATGATGGTGATGGCCTTGTTGACTGTGCTGATGGCGATTGCGCTACTGATCCAAACTGTGCCGATTGCCTACTACCTGCCAGTTTGCAGGATGGCTTGGTTGCTTATTATACATTAAACGAAGAAGCAATGGATCATAGCGGTAATGGTCACCATGGAACGATTGAAGGAGCTATCCCCGCAACTGATAGGTTTGGAAACTTAAATGGCGCCATGAATTTTGACGGCACCGATGATTATATCAATATTCCCCAGCACCCAGATTTAAACCCAGGCAGCGGAAGTTGGTCCATATCACTTTGGGCCATGCTTCCTGATAAAGATCAATCAGGGACCCTAATTTCTAAAAACCAAATTTTAGGACAACATGAACAGTACAGTATTTATGTTGCCGGTTCAGATCCTCAGTTCTTGCCTCCGGGCCGAAAGATCATATTTGCCCTATTGGAAGAGCCTAGTACTCAAAGGCTTTGTTATACGGAAGAAGATATTGTAGATGGCAACTGGCACCATATCGTAACCGTAGCAGACGAATCATCCGACAAATTATTGATTTATGTTGATGGAGTGGAAATGAATCTAATCACCCAATCCGATGGAGATTGGCCGCATGTTGATCTGGATGAACCTTTACGCATTGGCCATAATAATGAACAGCCATTTGGGGAAGGCGTTATGGAGGACATCCGCATTTATAACCGGGTATTGACAATAGATGAAATCAATGAACTTTTCAATGAATGTGATACCATTCCCTCAAATGAAATCTGTGACAATGATACTGACGACGATGGTGATGGCCTTATAGACTGCGATGATGAAAATTGTAATTATTTCTGTGCCGACTATTGCGACTTGGATATTGATGCTGGATTGGTCGCCTATTATCCATTTGAGAACCATGTGCTTGACGTAAGCGGCAATGGAAATGACGGCATCATCATCGGCAACCCAGTTTTTGAAGCAGGTATTTATGGCTCTTCCATTCACATGGATGGAGACGATTTTATAAATGTGGCAGCCTCTGCATCGTTGAACAATATTACCGAAGCATTTTCTGTGGTTGCATGGGTAAAACCAGATGAATGGTTTACTAACAGTGCAGTAGCCTATGCCCCTATCATGAACAAAGCCCTGGCAAATAGCGATGACACTCGGCAATATTTTTTTGGATTTGAAGAAGATTGGATAGCCTCTCTTCATAGCCCTTGTGCGAATTACCAAGCTGCTGACCCGATCGTTTCATTGGATGAGTGGCATTTTGTGGCGGTCACTTTTGATACGCAGACTGATGTAATTGAATATTACTTGGATGGGGTGTCGCTTACGCAAGGGTTAAAAACCTGTGATGCGACTATCGTTTCAAATAACCATGACCTGCATATTGGCAGGGATTGGACTGGGTTGGACGAATTCTTGATCGGGCATATGGATGAGCTCCGTATTTACAACAGGGCATTATCTGAAGCTGAGGTGCTGGCATTGTTTGGTCAGTGTGATTCAATTCCCCCAATCGAAATCTGTGACAACAGCATGGATGAC
>CBDCVJ010000042.1:0-287140 GCA_965222975.1 Saprospiraceae bacterium
CGCAGCAGTGCCAATTCCTATACTTGTTTTTGACAAGAAATTGCGGCGGTTCATTTGGTAGTGATGGTCAGCAATTATTTTATTTTCCATTTTTTATAAATAAAAGGTTCTTTTCTCTAAAACACTGATAGAGAGGGAGGTGAAAAAATAAAAAATTTTCAATTTTTTGTTTTTTCACCTCCCTCTCTTCTTGTTTTCCCGCTCCACAAAAATTGTCAGAGAATCAAATAAAATTGTTCAAATTTAATCCCTGCACTAAGGTTGATTTTTCATTCAATATTCGCCCAAGGGGATTAATTTTTTTTCTTTCAGCTTGTATTTATTTTACCCCCTCGTTATCGTCTCGTCCAAATTGAAAATAGCGTTTGCCACTACTGCATATGCCGCCATTTCCGGTTTTTCCAATAAATCTTTTTGCTCAAATTCGCCGATATTTAAAAATGCCTCTACTTCTTTTTCATTTTTAGAAAAACGATTTAATTCTTCCTTAAAATAAACCATTAATTTTTCCAACTCTTCAGCTTCCGGGGTACGGGAGGTTGCCAACTCGAACATAAAGGCAATCCTTTTTTCCAAATCGCTTTTTTCTTCAATCGCTCTATAAGAAAGTACCCTTGCTGCCTCCACAATCTGCGGATCGTTGAGCATGATGAGTGCTTGCAGGGGAGTACTCGTCGTCTCTCTTTTCACCATACAAAAATCACGGGACACCGCGTCGAAGGTCATCATGCTCGGTGGTGGTACAGTCCGTTTCCAAAAAGTATAAAGGCTGCGGCGATAGAGTTTTTTGCCTTTGTCCTGCTCGTATTTGGCGGTACTGCCTCCACCGCCGCCAATCTTTTCTGCCCAAAGCCCTTCTGGCTGATAAGGCTTGACACTTGGTCCACCAACTTCCTCCACCAACAGTCCACTGATTGCAAGAGCATGGTCGCGGATTTGCTCTGCCGTCAATCGCAGGCGTGGCGCATGAGCGAGCAAAAGATTTTCCGGGTCTCGTTTGGTTAGTTTCAGGTTCGCTTTGGCGGATTGACGATAGGTGGCCGACATAACGATATACTTCAAAGTCGCTTTAATGTCCCAACCATTGTCCCTCAGTTTGATGGCAAGGTGGTCGAGCAGGGCAGGGTGGGTAGGTAATGATCCCTGATTCCCGAAATCATATGAGGTAGCGACAATGCCCTTGCCAAAGCACTGTTGCCATAAGCGGTTGGCCATTACGCGTGCCGGAATCCCATTGTTTTCCGAAAATAACCACTCAGCAAGGCCAAGCCGGTTTTTTGGGAACGACTCGGGAAAGGCCATAATGGACTCAGGCGTAGCAGGTTCTACAGGATCGGTCGGTTTATCATAAGCACCCCTTTTAAGGATGTGTGCTTGCCTTGGTTTGTCCATTTCCTGCATCACCATAAGTGGTATTTCTTTTAAAGTATCGGCGTTGTTGATGAAGGTCAGGGTTTGTTCGACCTCCTCGCTAGTGAGTTTGATGGCGGGTTCTGGAATGGCGCCGTATTTTGGGATCAACCCTTTTTCTGGAATATTATTGAAAAAGGCAAACAGGCTGTAGAAGTCTTTTTGCGAAATGGGGTCGTACTTATGATCGTGGCATCTGGCGCATTCGAAAGAAGTGCCGAGAAAGGCCGTACCAAAGGTTTGGGTGCGGTCAGCTACATATTCCACCCGATATTCTTCGTCTATCACGCCGCCTTCCTGTGTTATCTTATGGTTGCGGTTGAAGGCCGTTGCAATGAGCTGTTCTTTGGTAGGGTTAGGTAACAAGTCGCCCGCTAGTTGCCATGTGACAAACTGGTCGTAAGGCATATTGGTTTTGAATGCATGGATCACCCAGTCCCGCCACGGCCACATTATCCGTTCAAGGTCATCTTGGTAGCCGTGGGTATCGGCATAGCGGGCTAGGTCAAGCCATTTAGCCGTCATGTTTTCGGCGTAGGCATCGGAGGCAAGTAATCGGTCAACTGCCTTTTCATATGCGTCTGGATTTGAATTGTTTAAAAATTTTTTGAGTTCTGTAAGGGTAGGGGGCAGACCTGTTAGGTCGAACGTGACCCGACGCAGCAATTGTTCCTTTTTAGCTTCTTCCGATGGCGGTAGCCCTTCCTGCTCCAAACGTGCCAGTATGAAGTGGTCAATTTCATTTCTGACCCATGCTGCATTTTTCACCTTTGGTAAATGCGGTTTTTCCAATGGTAAAAAAGACCAGTGCGTTTTCCATTCAGCGCCCTGCTTGATCCATTTCTTTAAAATGGCTTTTTCATATTCATTTAAGGATAAATTCGATTCGGGCGGAGGCATCATGTCGTCGGGGTCGGAGTTGTAAATACGTTCTATTAATGTGCTTTTTTTGACGTCGCCCGCCACTATCGCATAATGGTCTTTGTTTTCCCCCAATGCGGCAAATGCACCTTCTTTGGTGTCGAACCGCAAATCGGCCTCTCTGGTATTGGCATCTGGTCCGTGGCATTTGAAGCAGCGGTCAGACAGGATGGGCTTAACATGGAAATTGAAATCAACAACTTCGGGCAAGCGTTTTTCGCTATTGCCTTTGGATGTAGTTTCCGCTACATGGCAATTATATGGCAAGGTGAAAATGGCCAATAGGCCTACAACTGCTAAGTAGAATTTTTTATTTTGAAAAAAGGCTGACATGTTTGGAAGTGCAGTTAGCACTCCAAGTGCTAACTGCACTGGAGTGGCTTTAATCAAATGCGCTCAAATTTAGGGAAAAAAGTGATTTTCACTTTTCAAGACAATAATAAACCGCAGCCATTTTTTTGGTTTGGAGAACAGCTAAATATTGGGAACGATTTTATTTAACCAGTTCTCCATAATCATGAAATATACTTTGCCAGCAATTAAGATGTCGTCGAATCACATTTTGAAATACCAGTTGAGCTGGTGTCACTTGGTACAAGTGGCCATTTACGAAATCGAAATGGCTGTGCCGCTCCGCCTCATTGAGCTGCACAAAAAGATTTTAATAGGGAAAGTAGCTGGATTATAGCTTGACAAATGGTAATTTGTTCAAATTGACTCACTTAATAAGCACCGTTCATTTGGTGCTTTTTGAAATAACGGATAGTTAAGGAATGAGGGAAAAATAGCTCACGCAATCTTGTGCGTTTTATTATTTCCTCATTCCTAAATTATTTGATGAACCAATAGAATTTATAATCAGGGGGAATAAAATTGTTAAAATTGAAACATGTTCAGTTTTTTATGAAGAAACACCGTAATATTGAAGTGATATTATTTATAGCTTTTTATTGTACTAAGCTGTCAAAGAGCTTTTTTCTTTAACTTTAAATACTTTTTTTATGAAAAATCTAACCTCCCCCGTGTTTGTATTATTTGCCTCCGTTATCTTATTAGCACTAATTTATGTTGGATGTGAAAATTATTCAGAATCAGTAACACAAGAACAAGATTACTCTATTCCCAATGCCGCTGAGATAGTAACGGATTATAACGATGGGAAACTGGACTTCAAAAAAGGAGAATATCTTCGTGGTTCAGTGGAAGTAAAAACAATTACTGATAGTAAAAAAGGGTCAATGGTTGATTTTTACTTCAAGGGAGAAAACTCAACCTACATTCATTATGTATTACAAATGAGCGGTAATGGTGATGCATTTAAGGAAACAAAATTTGAAAAGGCAGAAATTCTATTTGTGAGAAGAAGCATAGTAATTAACTCATTAACCAGTTCATACAGGGTATTACTTACCGTTGATGAAAATGTCTTCGAGCCTTTAGTCGCTATTGGCGGGTTTACCCATGAAGCAATTGGGGTCGGTTTAATCCGGCAAGTGAGCAAGAATGACATCAGTTTGAGAAATGGAGGATTCGGCGGCGGCGGTACTATAGGAATACATTGTCTTTGCTGTCAATATCAAGGAGGAGAACTTCAATCGTGTGAAGGCTCAACAGCGACACCGGGAGAAGACGGCTGTGATAGTGGAGGGTCCTCTTCTTCTTCTTGTTCCTTATCAAATTCTAGTGGAGAAAGCTGTAGTGTTGAATGTAACCCTTCATCAGCGGCTTCTAGCGCTTGCTGTTGGGACTCGTAATTCCTTTCAAGGTTACCTGACCCAATACCCAATAGATTTGTGCAAAATCAGTAAAGATGGAAGAGGAGACAATCAACAAAAATGGCCGAAGGTTTTTCTTCGGCCATTTTTAGTTCCTTTTACTGAACTATCCAAGAAAGTTGATGGCAATTGTAATCAAGCAACATCAACCCTCTTCCTTCCCCTTCTCCAACTCCCTTCCACCTGCAGTAAATACCACCTTCCAAACTTCCCCATCATTTTCCAGCAGCACTTCATAAGCTTTATCCCTTTCAGGAGTGGAAAGCATCACCACATCTGGATCAAGTTCATGTTCTGGATAACCGACTTTGATGGCTAGTAAAACAGCAGCTGGCATCTCATCTGCATCCATTTCCGTTTCTGTTTCAAGCCAGTTTCCCTCGCTGTCAAATTGAGCCACCATATTTGTTTTTTTCCACCTGAATTCTGCATCGTGTTCATTTTCTGCTTCCGGCTCTGGCCATTTCACGGATTTCGCACCAGGAAACATTTCGTCAAATTTTTGCTTTACAGCATCTGGGGTTTGGCCGAATGCCATCGCCGAGAAAAGTACCATCAAGGAGAAGCACAAGAGGGTTTTTATGTCCTTAGGTTTTGCTTTCATGTTATGATAATTTATTGATTAAAAGATTTTCTATTATATACTTTTTTATTGCTTCGGTTATCAGAGAAAATGAAGAATCTTTAAGTAGGGGTGTTTTTTTTATAAAAAACTTCCTTCTTCTGCGATATAATCTTTTTCAAGCTTGAAAACCAAATATTTAAAAAAGTATATAGAAGCAAGATGAAAAACCGCTGCAAAATTACTAAGGGATTTTGGATTAAATTGGGATAAGGTGCAGAAATTGCATAGATGTTATTGAGGGCAAAATCAACTGTGAAAATTAAAGTCCATTATATTGATTCTCATGTGCCAATAGCCACTCCTTTCTCCACAAACCACCTCCATAACCCGTGAGCTTTCCATCTGAACCAATGACCCTATGGCAAGGAACGATAATGGCCAAACGATTGTCGCCATTGGCTTTAGCTACAGCCCTGACAGCTTTTGGATTGCCAATGGCAATGGCCTGTTCTGCATAAGAGCGGGTCTTGCCAAAAGGGATGGTCATTAATTGATCCCAAACTTTTTTTTGAAAATCAGTGCCGGGCAATAAAAGTGGCAAATCGAAGTCTTTTCTTTCGCCTTTAAAATATTCAGCCAATTGAGTGCTTAAGGTTTCAAAATGAAGACTGTGGCCTGTAATGGTCTCTGTTTTCAAATATTTTTTCAAACGGGCCAGTTGTGTTTCGAGCATTCGCCGATCAGTAAATTCCAATAGGCAAATACCCTCTTCCGTTGCACCAGCGAGCATTGGGCCAAGAGGGGTAGGAATGCGGGTGATGGTAATCAACTCTTGCTGTTGACTTTCTTTTGGGGCAAAACCTGTTGTTTTTTTAAATGTTTCCCCAAACCCACTGAGCGATTCGTAGCCGTTTTCGAAAGCGCTTTCAATCACTTTTTCGCCATGCCTTATTTGTCCAAAGGCTTGGTTGATGCGCTGCATGCGGAGGTAGGCTTGAAAGGTCATGCCGTGGTTTTTCAAAAACCAGCGCCGTACCCGGTCGGAGCTAATGCCCCTTTCCAGTAAGTCGGCATTTTTGAGGCGGATGGCAGGATCGGCAGCGACTTCATCCATTAACCCTTTTAACCAATCGGGGAATTCGCCTTTCATCTGCATGGGATGGCAGACCTTACAAGGACGGTAGCCATTGGCCATTGCTTCTTTTGTGGTTGGGAAATATTCCACATTTTCGGGTTTGGGTTTTCTGGCAGTACAGGTAGGGCGGCAAAAAATACCAGTCGTTTTAATGGCTGCGAAAAAGATTCCCTCGAATTGGCTGTTTTTGTTCACGAGGGCTTCGTACATGGTGTGGCGGTCGGGTAGGGTGGTCGTTGTCATTTTTTATTAATTTATTTTTTGGCAAAAATAGGAAGGTGGGGAAAGGGGATGCAACCGAAAATGTGGCAAGTATTTTTTTTGCCTCACGCCCCCACTGAAGCCGTGGGCTGCTCCACTACCTCATAATCTTCTAAATCCACCCGCTTTGTTTTTTTCCGATAAGTAAAAGTATGCCCTGGCCAGATCGTTGTGTTTTTCCCAGTAGAAGTCTGGTACCAACTTTTGCAACCGCTTGCCCATACCATGCCTGATAGTGCTTTCTGTATTTTTTTATTAAAATTAATCTGCACTTCTTTTTTTACATCGAGGTAGGCATTTGAGGACAAGGAATCCAGTTTTTTCAAATAATCATCAATATAGTTCAGTTGCGATTCCATCATATGGATGATCGAGTTATGGCCCAAACCAGTATTCGGTCCAGTCATAAAAAGAAGGCCGGGGTAGCCATTGGCTGTTATGCCATAATAGGCTTCAGCACCAGTTTCTTTCCATTCATCAAATAAATTGCGGCCATGCCTGCCAATGACGGTCATGCCCCTATTGGAAAATTCAGATGCTTCAAAACCTGTGGCGTAAATAATTGCATCTACATCCCATTGGCTGCCGTTTTTCCCAAAAATGGCTTTTTCTGAGATTGAGGCAATCGGCTCAGTCACGAGTTCCACATTTGGGCGTTGAATGGCAGGGTAATAGTCGTTAGAAGGCAGCACGCGTTTGCAGCCGATCTGGTAATTAGGTGTAACCTTTTCTCGCAGCACTGGGTCGGCAATAGAATCACGGATGTGTTTTTTGCCAATGGCTGCCGCTAAGTTTCCGATTAGCCTATTTCCAAAAAGACCCTTGCCCCGCAGCTCCATTAACCAATAAATCAATTCCCGAAAAAGCCAGTGAATGGGCGGCAAATTTTTTAAAATAGATTTTGTGAAATTAGAAAACTGTCCATCCCGTTTGGGCAAGACCCACGGCGCAGTACGCTGAAAAACAAAGAGTTGCGCCGCATTAGGAGCAATCTCTGGAGTGATCTGGATAGCGCTGGCCCCTGTACCAATGATGGCAATGCGCTTACCCTTTGGGTCGAAATCTTTTGGCCAATGAGAAGAATGAAAAAATACTCCTCCAAAATTTTCCTGCCCATTTATTTTTGGAACAACAGGAACATTCAATGGGCCGATAGCAGCAATCACCGTCCTTGCCGTTGTCTTTTCACCTCGTTGGTCAGTCAGTGTCCAATAGCCATTCATCTCATCAAAAACTAATTCCTTGATGGCTGCATCGAATTGAATATGCTCCTTCAAACCATGCTTTTCTGTGCAAGCATGGATATAATTCAAAATTTCAGGCTGCTTGGAAAAAACCCTTGACCAAGAAGGGTTTGGCTCAAACGAGTAGGAGTAAAGGTGGGAGGGTACATCGCAGCCACAGCCGGGGTAAGTATTGTCACGCCAAGTGCCGCCGACATCTGATGCTCTCTCCAAAATGATAAAGGAGTTATTGCCAGCTTGTTTAAGACGGATGCCCGCACCAAGGCCAGCGAAACCTGCTCCGATGATGGCAGTTTTGTATTGGACGGTAGAATGATCGTTTTTATTTAAGTGTATTTGCATTTCTCAAAAATAAAGGTAATGGTGTTAGACTTTAATCTTTCATAATAAAAATGGATGCCCCTTCATGATAAATAGCCCTTGATTGGAAAACGCTGGCAGCAGAACAAAACAATATTCTGCAATTTTGCATTATTGGTAGGTTTGATTTGGGAAATTGTGGTCGCCGGAACGAATAATCAGTTAGAGTTATTTTTAGACATCAATTTTGTTTGTTGACCCGTTCTGAAGATGATGAATTTAATTTTGAAGCTAAAATTTTCAATAATGAAAAAAAGGAAATTCAATTTAAAATTATTTATTACTGTCTTGACCGTTCTTTTTCTTGTTGTCAATGTTCAGGCACAACTAACACAGGTTGCTCAATTAATGAAATTGGTTAAACAAGGCCAAACAATCAAAAGGAGTTCTGAGCTTCAAAGAAATTTGTTAGAGGTGTTGCCTCATACAAGAAAAATAGAAAATCATCATGGCTTTGCCATGCTTCATCTTTATAAAGAAAAAATTCCTATAAGGTTGAATGATAACTTAAAGTCGGTTGTAGAATTTTCAAAAATTCAGGGATATAATGAATTTCTGAGAATAGATCGAAGCAAGGCTGTTAATAAGCTATATATTGATAAAGTTTTAGATGCCGATCATATTAAGGATTTAGTATTTAATAGTGATAGACTTGCTGTAGATAAAGCATATCGAAATCAATATTTTATTAAATTAAAAACGGGTATCGATGATTGTTTTGAGGAACAATTTGAGTTATTGGAGATTTCAGTTAGGGCAAAAAGTAGTTTATTAAAAAATACGAACTTACTTTCTACCGAAATACTGTATGGCAGCAGCATTGTACTTCCTTTTAAGTATTATGAAAATAATGACAAAGCAAAAGACAGGAATAATAGTAAAACTACAGCCCCCAATATTGAAATTTCTATTAGCCCAATATTTACCTTTCATAATGCAAAAGCATTACAGTTCTCTCTTAATTTTTCGACCTTACTATCAGATCGTTTGCGAATGGAGCCAGACTATAAGACTTCTAAAGAATTTCAAACGCATGTTTCCTTCTTTGCTTTATCCTTATGGGATTTATATCATGTCAGCAACCATTCTTCTGAAGAAGATTGTGTTTTGGTAGAATACCTTAGCAAAGAACAAGTCTTATATCGGGCGGTCCCAATTCGAAACTCAAATGAATATACAAGTCAAAAAATTCCCATATTTTACATTGAAGAGTTTTATGAAAACCTTGAAAGGAGAATTTTGGACATAGAAGGTTTAGGCCATTCGACTAATGCTCTTTTTAGAACTGTATTTAATGCGGCAAAATCAGCATCATCAAAGAGAATACTGATGGATCAACTCGAAAGTTTATGGATGTCATATTCATATGATCTTTCAACTAAAGAATAAGCAGTTTTCCAATATCGGCAACTAGACATTGGGATAATTCATCATCCTATTGGTTCATAATTTCTTTGCAAAAATATGCTTGCAAAACAGGCTATACTATATCCCAAATTAAATAAAGTTTGTTTGAAAAAAAACACAAATAGTGATTTCGTTAATTAATGAAACAGCAATTTCCGCATTTCGAATTTGATGATTTAGTCATTTAATCCTTTGTTAAATTTTTCTGACTGGCTCATAGGGCACACTTGTGAGGGTGGCTGTGCTTTGTTCCATCACAAATTTTGATTACTGGAAGCTGGCTAAAAAACATCAGTTCAATTTTTTAACCTATAAAATTTATTATCATGAAAAACATCAAGAATGTATTCATTATTGGATTAGCATGTCTGGCTATCGCATTTTCATCTTGTGTTGCAGAAGACGATGAAGTGGTCGTATCAGCACCATCTCCCCCTACTGTAGACCCTTGTGCCATTTCATCTCCTCAGACGTTTGTCATTAATGGGAATACTTGGACAGAAAACCTAAGCCTACCTGTAGCAAATAGTTTTAGCTATGATACTCAGGCAGATACAGATGAATTTGGCTTATTGTACACTTATTTTGCAGCCAAAGAAGCATGTAAACAACTCGGTCCCTGTTGGCGGCTTCCGACAAAAGATGAATTTATTTCACTAGCAATGGCATTCGGTGGGTATTATGACTATTCCAATGGTTGGATTTGGGGTGACCCGCAGGTTAGTTTCGCCAATCTTGTACTTGGAGGGACCAGTGGTTTTGACGGCCGGTTAGGAGGAATGAGGTACTTAGATGGGATCATAAGAGATATTGGGGCACGCGGGTTTTACTGGACGTCTGACAGGGTAGGTGCGGACCTCGCTTGGCAGTTTAATTTTTTTGATTTTAATACTTTTGGGAATGCAATGTATCACACGGATAATGGACTTTCTTGCCGATGCATTAAAGATGAAAATTAACCACACCCACAATATTTAATGTACGGAACCAACCTATTAATGTGATAGGTGCGAATTGTTAGCTAAAATTTTGTATATCTTTTTTACTACCCTTTCGCATCTTATCACAATTTTTTTCCTAAATCTGAACTTGACTTTAGTTAATCGTTTCCCTTATTCCAAGAAAAGTGTTGCAGCAAATTTTGCATTTGGATTCTCTATTTCTTTAACTCTGACATTCTAATATAACAATTTAATTACATCGTATTTCTTCCCATAAGAGGAGTATATGATTATAAGTCAACTTAACAGCAATGCTTGAATTGCCTGATAATCTTATTGGCCAACTGAACAGTATGGTTGGGTGCTCTTATAGGATGATTTGCACACAAAATTTTCTACGTTATGAAAAAATCAAAAATGATAAAAATGAGTTTTTTCAAATTATTCTTTCTGTGCCTTTCCATTTTCCTTTTTTCCTGCGGACCTAAGTTTGAGTTTAACGACAATCCAAAGTTGAAGCCTCCTTTAAACCAAAAAGTAGTTCCCAATTTGGCATGTGGAGAGGAATATAAATTCAGTTATAAATTGAATAAAGAGGATTTAATAGGCATTCTGGAAGTTGAAAACAAAGGATCCTGTGAAGTGGAAATAGCTATACTTTGGGATCTACTAAAAAATTGGACAACAACAAGTAATAAGGGTGAGGTAGGAAATTTTAAAATTGCACCAAAAGCCCCACCAAAGATATTCGTTTTTAAGATTCCCAAAAAGAAGCCAGCGGAGAACTTGGTATTTACCATTAAATGTGGAGGGGCAATTGGGGATGAAAATTGCAAGCCTTTTTATCATTTTTCTGTAGGAGGGAAGAGGCCGAAAGGCTTAGCACCGACTGATAAAAACTTGGTGACGGTCAACGATACTGATTTGACTAAAGCAGAGCCTGAAATAGCAAATGTTTGCGAAACGAAACCAAAAGTAATTAAAACATTCATTAATGAATCTGGAGAAGATTTGCTGCTACTTGTAGAAGCAAAGAAGTCACAAAATTGTACTTGTAACGAGTTTATTGTTGAACAAAATCCCCAATTTGGGAAAGGGGCTAAGAGTGGTATATATAAAAAAACAGGGCCAACTAAAGTGGAGCAAACGGCAGTTGTATTAATTCCAAAAAAGAAAACAGTGGATTTACAGATTAGATGTACGGGAAATTCAGATAATACGAGCTGTCAAGGAGAAGTGAAAGCTTATAGGTTGACTACGAGAAGTAATCGAAAATTGATGCCCGTAATCAAATGAAAATTTTGAAAAATTATAAGTTATGCGAATCAGGGGTTGAAAATTAAAAACCATTGATTTTCAAGGATTTAAATCATGGTGATTTTGAAAATCACCATGATTTCATGCTCCAATCAACTGAAAACCAGTCAACTAATTCAACCCCTGATTCGCATAAGTTCTTTGTAAGCGTTAGCAAATAGAATTTAATTTTAGCCCTCGATCCTTCTCCCTAAATCTTCCTTCTTTCAGACATGAAAATCAGTCATTTCCAATAGAGGTGTTCGTAAATAAGGAATCCTAACATGTTTCCTCCCCCCGCCCCCTTTGGAGGGGGCGGGGGGAGGAAACACTGGTGAATAAATTCAGAATTTTTATTTATGAACATCACTAATAAGTGTACGGTAGTGAGATCCTTTTTAACTTAAAGCGTTCAATCCGAGGTGGCATACTGAAATTTGGAATGTCACTTCGGGTTTAAGGCAAATACGGATAAACCACCTTCGACAAAAAAAGCCCTTCCGGATGGGCCGACTTAAAATAAGGCGATCGTTCTCCAGTTTTGAGGCAATTTTCAAACGCCTGCAAACTCATCCTCCCATAGCCTACTTCCAAAATATGGCCGACTAATAACCGAACCATACCCCGCAGAAAACGATTGGCCGTTAGTACTATTTTTATCCTGTTTGCATTTTCGTTTGCCTCCAATCGAGCTTCTTTCATTTTGCATATAGTGGTTTTATAAAGATGGGGTTGTTTGCACATGGCCTTGAAATCATTGTGCAAGAGCAGCAAGGCGACTGCTTTTTTCATTTCCGCAATATCCAAGTTTTCTTTTGGGTAAATACTGCTGACTTCGCTCAAAAAAGCATTTTTTTCGAGGTGGATATGATAGGTATAAGTCCGCCAAATAGCGTCGTATTGGGCATGGGCAGATGGATCTACTTCAATAAAATCAAAAATGGAAATATCATCGGGCAATATATGATTGAGCCGAAAAACAGGGTCAAAGTTAAATTCCTTATCCACCCTAATATGGCAAATAAATTGACTGGCATGCACCCCAGCATCTGTTCTTCCACAGCCGATGCAACTTATCTTTTCACCCACCATTTTTTCGATGGCATTTTCCAATGTCTCCTGCACACTGATATGGTTCGGTTGTCGCTGCCAGCCATGGTACTGAGTGCCTTTATAGGCGAGGTGGATGAAATATTTCATGGGCAAAAGTAGCTTTAGTCCATAAATTGATGGGTAGAAGGGAGTGTTGCTTTGGCCGGGCTTCCAGCCAAACATGACAAAAATCGGGCTCATCCATGATTTTTCCCCGTTCGCAAAAAAATGCCATTTCCATGACGACTTGCCCTAAAAGTAGCCTTAATTTAGTCTTTTCTTTTTAAGGTCAATGTTTCAATCTCATTAGACATGTTTTTAAAACTACTGAAAAAAATAGCGGACAGACTTTTTTCTACCTCCGCTGCAGGGCTGTATATCATCCTCTTTGCCATTGCCATTGGTGCAGCAACTTTCATCGAAAACGACTTCGGTACCAGTTCCGCCCAAAAGGTTGTTTTTAAGGCTCGATGGTTTGAGCTATTGCTTGTGCTGTTCGGCATTTCGCTCGTTGTTAATATTTTCCGCTTCCGCATGGCCCAGCAGAAAAAATGGGCCATCCTCACCTTCCATGCTTCCATGATCATTATTTTGATCGGTGCCGGTGTGACCCGTTATTTTGGATATGAGGGCATGATGCATATCCGGCAGGACGATACGTCCAATTCTTTTTTGTCGGCAGATACATACCTTGTTTTTGAGGCCATGAAAAATGGCAAAAAATATAAATTCGACGAACCGGTATTATTTGCCACATTGGGCGATAATACTTTAAAAAAATCATATATATTGGCTGGCCAACAAGTGGATGTGGAAGTCCTTGACTTTATGCCCAACCCTTCGGAAATGTTGGTGGACGATGAAAACGGTTTGCCTGTAGTCAAAGTGGTGATCGGCGGTGCAAGTGGAAGGGAAGAATATTTTGTAAAATATGGCGACCGGGTAAGGATTAGAGGCACGTTATTCAATTTCAGGGAGGAAGAAGACCCAATGGCTTTTAATATTAAATACGAAAACGATCAATTGTTTACCAAAACCAACCAACCATTTGATGTCACACAAATGGCTACCCAACAAAGGGACACTTTAGCGCCAAATATATATCACCCATTATTATTGCGAAGCTTATATGCGAGCGGCTCACAAAGTTTTGTCTTCGGGCAATTTACACCGACCGGGCGGGTAGAAGTAAAATCTTCCGACCGAAAAATGGCCAGTAATAGTATAGGAGGTTTAACGATGAGAATAAAAACCAACGGCGAGGAAAAAATATTTAATGTGTTCGGATCGAAAGGAGTGCAGGGGCGTCCACGGATTTTAGAAGTGGGAAGTATGGGTTTTTCTGTTGCCTATGGTGCAAAGAATATTGAGCTGCCATTTTCCATTAAATTAAATGAATTTATTTTGGAAAAATATCCGGGCACTAATTCTGCCTCATCGTATGCGAGTGAAGTAACGTTGTTGGACAACCGCTCCAATTTGGTGCATGACCAAAGAATATTTATGAACAATATTTTAAAATACGAGGGCTACCGTTTTTTTCAGTCTTCTTTTGATAAAGATGAATTGGGTACTTATTTAAGTGTTAATCACGACGCACTTGGCACATGGATTTCCTATTTGGGTTATGTTTTGTTGACGATCGGTTTTGCGATGTCGTTTTTTAGTAAAAAAAGCCGCTTCCAACAATTATTGAGAAATATCCAAAAAATGCGTCAGCCGCAAACCGCTGTAGCTATATTTTTTATTGGATTATTTTTTTCTTTTTTAAATCCATTAAATGCGACCCCTCCTTCCGAGCAAGGTTTACCTGCTGTGAATATTCAACACGCCAAATTATTTGGAGAATTAATTTTGCAAGACCACAATGGCCGCTTTAAACCAATGAATACTTATGCCAATGAAATATTGCGGAAATTATCCAGAAAAGAAAATTTGCATGGATTAAATGCCGAGCAAATTGTTTTGGGTATGGCAGCTAACCCAAAAGAATGGTATCATGTTCCATTAATTAAACTGGGGCATCACGAGGAAATAAAAAATATATTGGGTACGCATGAAAAATTGGCCACCTACAGTGACTTTTTTGGAACAAATGGCGACTATAAATTAAAAGAACATGTCCGAAATGCCTATAACAAGCCACAACGTGACCGAGGCGTTTTTGAAAAAGAATTAATGAAGCTCGACGAAAAAGTGAATATTACGAGCATGGTTTTTTCTGGCAGGTTTATGAAAGTATTTCCTGTACCTGGCGATGAAACGAATACTTGGCGAAACCCTGCTGACATTGGACATGCGCATAATTTAAGTATTGAAAATTCATTTCCCGAAAAATTTTACCCAGCCTATATACCCACCCTGCAACAAGCTTTATATGACAACGATTGGGATTTGGCCAATAATTTATTAATTGAATTAAATCATTATCAAAAAACAAATGGTGCCAATATTATTCCTTCTGATACTAAATTAAATGCCGAAATTTTATTAAATAAATTAAATGTTTTTTCCCGCTTGGGAAAAGTCTATGGCTTGCTCGGATTGGCATTTTTAGGATTATTATTTACTTCTGTATTTAAACCAAGTTCGAATTTAAAATGGCCAACTAAAATTGCCTTTGGCATTTTTGCTTTTGCATTTATTATGCACACGTTTGGCTTAGGCCTGCGCTGGTATGTATCGGGGCGTGCGCCGTGGAGCAATGGATATGAGTCCATGATATATATTGGATTTACGACGGTTTTAGCAGGGCTTTTATTTGCCAGAAAATCATTAGGTGGATTGGCCGCGACTTCTGTTTTGGCCTCTACTATTTTAATGGTTGCAGGATTAAGTTGGCTTGATCCAGAAATTACGCCTTTAGTTCCCGTTTTAAAATCCTATTGGCTGACCATTCACGTTTCCCTGATAGCAGGCAGTTATGGATTCCTTATGTTGGGCGCACTAATTGGCGTTCTGAATTTGATTTTTATGATTTTTGGGAATCAGAAAAATGGGAAAAATGTGTACCGCATTGTTAAGGAAATGACCTATATCAGTGAAATGACTTTAATTGGCGGGTTATTTATGGTTTCTATCGGCACTTATCTGGGCGGCGTTTGGGCAAATGAATCATGGGGCCGATACTGGGGCTGGGATGCCAAGGAAACTTGGGCGTTGGTGACGATATTAATTTATGCATTTATTCTGCACATGCGTTTTATTCCCGGCTTCCGTGGCGTTTATGCATTTAATGTTTCTACCTTGTTTGGATGGGCCTCCGTTATTATGACTTACTTTGGAGTGAATTATTATTTGTCCGGTCTGCACTCTTATGCAGCGGGAGACCCTATGCCGATACCAGCGCCAATTTATTATGCGGTGGTTATTTTGACCATTATCAGTTTATTGGCTTTTTGGCGGCATCGGGTTTATTTGAAAAAGGAGGCTTCAGCGAGCATTTAAATATAGTTTTCTTTATCCAATAAATAATTAGTCGAATTTCCGATCTTAAAATGTGTTCGATTTTAGGTTTGACAAGTTTTAAAAAATTTGTTAAACCTCTTCCCCTCTTTTTTCCCGATCAACATACTTCAGGCAACCGCATTTAAGAATTACTACGTACCATATATTAAGCACCAGTCCCGGTCTTGTTCCAAAGATGATTTATATCACTCGATCATCTTTCAATAGAAAAAATATTTTATCCCCATTAGGGGAAATCTATTTCCCAATTGTCCAGTATAAAAACATCTAAATGAAAAAATTACTTTTTACCTTTCTTATCATTTCTATTGGCCTTCCTTTATCCGCTCAACATGAAAACCTGCAATGGTTTACGGACATGGCAAAGGCCAAAGAATATGCTATTGAAAATAACGCAAATATTCTAATGGTTTTTGCCGGGTCAGACTGGTGTAAGCCTTGTATTCAATTTAAACAGGATATATTATTATCAAAAGATTTTGCCGAATATGCCAACGGTAAAATTGCCGTGCTATATCTTGATTTTCCTGCGAGGAAAAAAAATAAATTGCCTGAAAAGCAATCATTACACAACGAAGTATTGGCGGAAAAATACAACCGCTCAGGGGTCTTCCCAAAAATTGTACTGCTCGACAAAAACGAAATTGTTTTGACAGAACCTGAATTTAAAGGGCAATCTGCACATGAATTCACCCAATTGCTAAACGATTTCATTGCATCGGCACCTATTCCTAACAAAGAGATTTCAGCACAAAAAAAAGTGTTGAAATTAATGGGCAGCCGCTTCGAAATAACGACAGTAGCTGACAACGATACCATTGCATGGAAGGCTATAAATGCGGGTATTGAGGAAATTCAACGCATCGAAAAAATCATTTCTTCCTGGAACCCTAAGTCCCAAACCAGTGAGGTGAATAGGCAGGCAGGCATTCAACCAGTGGTAGTTGACAAAGAACTATTCGACCTGATTTTTCGTGCAAAAAAAATATCCGACCTCACCGATGGAGCATTCGATATTTCTTATGCATCCATGGACAAATTATGGCATTTTGATGGCTCTATGACAGAAATGCCGTCGCAGGAAGAAGTCACCTCAGCCCGTTCAAAGATCAATTGGCAGAATATTATTCTTGACTCAGAGCAGCAATCCATTTTCCTAAAAGAAAAAGGGATGAAAATAGGTTTTGGTGCCATTGGAAAAGGCTATGCAGCCAACCGGGCTAAAGCTATTATGGAAAAAATAACAGGCGTTCACGGCGGCGTTGTCAATGCCAGTGGTGATCTAATTACTTGGGGAAAAAGCCACCAACCAGAAGGATGGACGATTAAAATCGCTGACCCGAAAAATAAGGACAATGTGCTGGGCTGGTTGCCCATGAAAAATATGGCCATTGTCACTTCAGGCGATTATGAGCGATATGTCGAATTTGATGGAAAACGATACGCTCATATTATTGACCCTCGTACTGGTTATCCAACTACGGGAATTAAAAGTGTGACAATTGTTTGCCCAGATGCGGAATTGGCCGATGCGCTTGGCTACCTCTGTTTTTGTGTTGGGAAAAGAAAATGGGCTTGAATTTAATTGATCAATTAAATGGGGTGGAATGCCTTATCGTTACGGATGAAGACGATATTCTGACTTCTGAAAACTTAAAACTAAATTATTATTAATGGTTTATAAAATCTTAATAAATTAATTTCAACTTATGATACATGAAAAAATCACTTTTTTATTTACTCCTGATTTTTTTGGCATTTGAGGTCACGTCTTGCGTGAGCGTAAAGGCATATCAAAAAATGTATTTAAATGACAGCGAAATGGAATTAGCTGCTAATAAATGCGAACTATTCGAAACCAACTTCGAAGCGTACCGGGAAGGAGCTGCCGGAGCAAACGGCGGCAAAGTCGGAGGAGGGTGTGGCTGTAATTAATATTTACGAACCACTGAGACACAGAGGGCACAGAGGTTTATGTTTAATGATTAATTCAAAAAAATCTCTGTGCCCTCTGTGTCTCCGTGGTTAGGATATGAAAAATAATATTAGAACAAAATGAAGTTTACCTATTCAATATTAATTTTATTGCTCCCCTTATTTTCTGTGGCACAAGAGGGGTATCAAATGAAAAAAAATAGCAAGGAAATAGAAGCTAATTTCCTGACCAGTTATTATGAACAAGATGGCAATAATGCAGCAGTAACTGGGGGCATTGGCACAGAACAATTGCGAGACATCGCCAGCCTGTTTGTGGTCAATGTTCCATTGGACAGTGTTAAATCAATTAATATTTCAGTTGGCGCTGATTTTTATACTTCAGCTTCCACTGACGCTATTGATAATAATGTTTCTTCTGCTTCCAGTAAGGATTTAAGGACATATGGAAATATTGCCTATTCACATAAAAAACTAAACAGAGGTGAGACTTATGGTGCCCGCTTCGGGTTTTCAAGGGAATACGATTACCTATCATTTAATGGCGGTTTGTCGTATGCAAAAGAATGGAACGAGGGAAATTCAGAACTCAGCCTAAATGCCCAAGCCTTTCTCGACCGTTGGAGTATTTATTATCCAAGGGAAATCAGATCAGAAGTTAGGGGCACCCTCGCCTCTCCCAATCGCAACTCTTATAATTTCCAGGCGACTTATTCGCAAGTCATTAATAAGCGCACGCAGATGTCTATCTCAGGGGAAGCTATTTATATGGGCGGTTTATTATCTACTCCCTTTCATCGGGTTTATTTTTCAGATCGGTCGCAGCCTGATATTGAGCGTTTGCCTAATACCCGTTTAAAAATTCCCATAGGTGTGCGTTTTAATTATTTTCCATTTGATAATTTTATTATTCGTACATATTATCGCTATTACTGGGATGACTTTGGTATTAATGCGCATACAGCGAGTCTCGAAACACCTATTAAATTGGGAAATGCCTTTACCGTGTCGCCATTTTACCGCCACCACACACAAACAGCTGCTGATTATTTTGCGCCATACACTACACACAATAGCAACGAAACCTTTTATACTTCTGATTATGATTTGTCGAAATTAAATAGCCATAAATTTGGAATGGGGGTTAAATATGCACCAGTATATGGTGTGGGTAGGATGAAAATACCTTTCAGCAAAAAAACACTTAAATTCGATTCGGTGCAATTGCGTGGGGCTTATTATACAAGGAGCACTGGCTTGAATGCATTTTTGGTGAGCTTGGATTTGGCGTTTAAAATAAAATAAGGCTGTAATACTCTATAAAGCAATCAAAGCTTTATAAAAAATTAGTTTTCTTTTTACACCTGAATTGTTTCCAAAAAAAATAGCGGTGGAACTTTGTGTACCATCGCTATTTTATTTATGAAATTAAAACTATTTATTTTATTACTGCTCCTTCCATAATTATATCATAACGATACCCTGCCCCAAAATCTTTATTTAAGGCAATTGTTCCTTCCAGAGTTATTACATGGCCCAAAGGAATGTTCTCTGCTGTCGTAATTGTTAAATCGAAATCTTTTCCAGAATTATCCTGAATATGTATCCAATTTCGGCCCATAATATTAGGATTTATTTTTACACATTTACCTGTGACCATAATGGTCTTACCATCGTATTTTTCTTTATTGGAAATCAATTCCGACAATTTAATGGCCCCTTCTGCTGGCGAGACATTTATGGGTGTGTCGTCAACAAGGGCATTACCTTGAATTTTATTCAATGCCTGATCGACGGCTGAACCACTTCCCCCAGCACCAGCAGTGGGTTGTTTTCTAATATCCGAAACGAGGTACACTGTTTCAAAAGTCCGGTCGTGTTCTTTGCTGTAAAAATTCTTTTTCAAAAGTCCTCCTTTATAATAAAGTGTCTCACCTACTTCGGCTGGCATTTTGGTGACGGCAATCCAAAATTTATCATCATTTTCTGAAACATATAAGTAGGAATATTTGTCAGTATCCAGGATTTCTTCTACGACTACTTTATGTACTTCCGTGGTGGATGATTTAGGTGTTGGCACGTCTTTAAATGCAGAACTGCCTGTATTATTGGGAGTAGATTCCGCAGATACAGATTCCGCTTCAATGACTTTTGGGCCAGAGTCGCAGGCAATAAAAAAGGCGAAAAAAATTAAGATGAAGATGGATTTTATAAACTTCATTTTTGAATGATGTTTTTCCTGATTTAAATGTCAAAGTTACGAAAAAGGAAGCGATTCGATTTCCGAAATCGCCTTTGCCACATTTTTCAGCAAAACAAAATTCCGTTTCCAGTCAAAAGGAAATTTCGGAAATCAGATCGTTAAAACCTTTGTATGATCTTCGTATTAAACCGAGTCTGGGTAGGGGAGCGGTCGCTGAATATACCTTCATAATAAATGTACAGTCCTAATTTTTTTGTCAAACGAATCGAGCAATTTACCCCTGCAATGTTTTGGTGCGTTTTGAATTCGGAAGTTTTGTAGTTGTAATCCACCCATCGGAAGTAAGCCGAAGCAGATAATTTCCTCTTTATTAAATCTTTGTTCAAGCGGATACCATATATGCTGCTTGTTAAATAACCCGTTTCCAAAAAATTTGCGGTAAGGGATGCTCGAGCATTAATAAATGGCACGCGGCTAATAGAAAGGTAGCTGTTTAAATTTCTGGAAATATTACCTTGGCTTTTTTGGAAACGCATGCTGCCATTTACACCCCAAGTGATAAATTTATGCGGGCGCAAATTGAATCCAACTCGTAGCCCTTGTCTGGTTTCATTTTCGAATAAACTATCAATGGTATTTTTATAGGACTCATAAAATACAATATTTCTTCGTGTGTCATAAGAAGCGGAAATGCTGAATTTTCGGGAAAATCGGTAGCGAAGTGATGAATATAAATTGGTTAAGGTCGCTTTGTTTTTCACTTCTGTATTTATTTTTTCATATAAATCAACTTCAAACGAAGTGAACAAGTTCAGGTTTTTTGCCAATGAGTTGGAGTGCTGGAAATAAACAAAACGGCGGTCAACATTTCCTGCGTTTCGTTGCTCTATAAAGCCAAAGGTACTTTGTTGGTATTTTTTGGTTTTATCTGAAGTATGGCTGAGATAAGTGCCTGCTTGCAATAAATTAAAATTAATGGAATAATCTCTGAAATCAGGCCGTGAACCAGCAATGGCGCCAACCCTGAACTGCCCGCCTATCCCTTTTTCAAGTTGCAGTCCGTCAATGGCACCCATGCTGGAAACCCGCTGGTTTATTTTGCGGCCAAAGGTCAGGCTCGTCGTTTTGTCAAAATCATATTTTCCAGAAAGGGAATAAATTTTCAGTGCATCGGCAAAATTTTCCTGCACCCTGTTCCATTCACCAAAAGTGTGGCGGAAGGTGATGTAATTGTCTGTTGAAAAACGGGAGTCGTTTAAATTGTCGCCCCGAAACGAGAATGCATAGCGCATGCGATGCCGTTCTCTTGTGCTGGACATATTGCTATAAGAAGCAGCAGAAATTCGCCCTTTTATTTTTTGTTTAAAAACAATTTCTTCTTCCTCTTCTTCTGGTGCAATGGGGGGGGGCGAAGTGATGGGCACATCGTTTTTTTCAGTAGGTTTTCCAAAAGGTAATTCAGGAGTTGTGTTTTCCGGTTTTTTTATTTCTTTTTTTTGAAATACTATTTCATCTGAAACCTTTATTGCCGAAATATCCAATAATGGCGAACAAACACAGGAGATAGAAGATTTGCTTGTAACAAGTAGGGTAGGGTAGAGCGTACTTCCTTTTTTTATAAATAAGGTGTCCCCAACATTTATATTTTTTGTGGAATTAAATTTTACATAAACGTTTTGCGAAGAAATATAGGATACCTCTCCTGTTACATTTTGTCCAAATGCACATAAAGCGATTAGACCAAAAAATATGGTTATAAGGACTTTCATAAAAATTTAATTTAGCACAAATATTATTTTTCGCCAGTCGGATGGCAAGAATAACATGCTGGACTGGAATAAGAATACCCTGGAACACCTTGGTGTTCATCAGCCAAGTCAACAGGGTCGTCATGTTCGTGGCAGTCAATGCAACTGAATGAATTGTAATTACCCCCTATGTGGCAGTCAATACAAAGATTCCATTCTTCGTCGTGTTTTCCACTGTAAATAGGGAAGTACATATTGTCGTGGTCAAAGGTGGAGGGCGTCCAGGCAGTTTCATCATGGCATAACTCGCAGTCGGTAGGAAATCCTGCGGCTACATGATCTGGATTATTGGCATTGTTATAATCGGATTGATGGCATCCAAAACAAGTGTTTGGCGTGTTGTTGTAATCGCCATTGTGACAGTCCGCACAATCGTTGACATTGGCATGCGCACCGTTCAGCGGCCAGTAATTGTCATGGATAGGGAAGGTGGCAGGCATCCAATCTGGGTCGGTCGTATGGCACATGGCACAGTCGGTTGGAATGGCCAGTACTACGTGGTTTGGATTGGTCGATTGGTTGTAGTCTGGTGTATGGCAACCTTCACAAGTGTTAGGGGTATTGTTGAAATTGCCGTTGACATGGCAAAGAGCGCAGTCATCTTCAATGATTTGGTGCGCACCCGTTAAAGGATAGATGGCATTGTGGTCGAAGGTCGAAGGTATCCAGGCATCTTCGCTGTGACAGATTTGGCAATCTGTCGGGAACTGAGCAGAAATGTGGTTTGGGTTGGTCGCCTGGTTATAGTCGTCTTCATGGCAACCGAAGCAGGTGTTCGGAGTATTGTTATAGTTTCCGTTATGGCAGAGGGCACAATCGTTGGCAATGATGGCATGCGCACCATTTAGCACATAATAATTATCATGGATCGGGAAAGTTGCGGGCATCCAATCCGGGTCGGTCGTATGGCACATAGCACAATCAGTTGGGATGTTTATCGCGGAATGATCAGGATTTGTACTCTGGTCATAATCTGCTTGATGACAGCCCACGCAGGTATTCGGCGTATTATTGTAATCGCCATTATGGCAATCTGCACAGTCGGGAACATTTAGGTGTTCCCCGTCCAGCACCCAATAATTATCATGGATGGGGAAGGTAGCCGGTTCCCAATCTGCGACGGTTGTATGGCAGGTCTCGCAAGATGTCGGGATGCCAATTGCCGAGTGGTTGGGGTTGGTACTTTGATCGTAGTCCGCTTGATGACAACCCACGCAGCTGTTAGGGGTATTATTGTAATCGCCATTATGGCAATCGGCACAGTCGGGAACATTTAGGTGTTCCCCGTCCAGCACCCAATAATTATCATGGATGGGGAAGGTAGCCGGTTCCCAGTCTGCTTCGGTTGTATGGCAGGTTTCGCAAGTTGTAGGGATGCCAATTGCCGAGTGGTTGGGGTTGGTGCTTTGATCATAATCTGCTTGATGACAGCCCACGCAGGTATTCGGCGTATTATTGTAATCGCCATTATGGCAATCTGCACAATTACTTACGTTGAGATGTTCTCCGTCAAGTACCCAATAATTATCATGGATGGGGAAGGTAGCCGGTTCCCAATCTGGATCGGTCGTATGGCAGGTTTCACAATCAGTTGACAAACCTAATGAAACGTGATTGGGGTTTGTACTTTGATCGTAATCATCTTGGTGGCAACCGGCACACGTGTTTGGAGTATTGTTAAAATTCCCGTTGATATGACAGAGGTTGCAATCATTGGCAATATCGGCATGTGCCCCAGTCAGTGGGTAGATAGCATTGTGATCAAAGTTGGCAGGCATCCATACATCCTCACTGTGACAGCTCGCGCAATCCGTTGAAAACTGGAGCGCTTCATGGTCGGGGTTGGTCGTATTTTCATATTCTGCTTGATGACAGCCATAGCAAGTGTTTGGGGTATTGTTGTAATCACCATTGTGGCAAGCCGCACAGTCATTTGCAATAAGTGTATGCGCGCCATTTAACTGATAATAATTGTCGTGATCTGGGAAGGCAGCAGGCATCCAATCAGGATCAGTCGTATGACATGTGGCACAATCTGTTGAAAGTCCCAATGTCTCGTGGTCTGGGTTGGTGCTTGCATCATAATCGGCTTGGTGGCAACCCACACAGGTATTTGGGGTGTTGTTGTAATTTCCATTGACATGACACAGAGCACAATCGTTCGCAATATCGGCATGTGCGCCAGTCAGCGGGTAAACTACCTCATGGTCAAAAGTAGAAGGTATCCAAGCATCTTCGCTATGACATTGCAGGCAATCATGTGGGAACTGGGCAGCTTGGTGATCAGGATCGGTGGTGTTTTCGTAATCCGTTTGGTGACATCCATAGCAAGTGTTTGGGGTATTGTTGTAATTGCCATTGTGGCAAGTTGCACAGTCATTTGCAATCAAAGCATGCGCCCCGTTTAACTGGTAATAGTCATCATGGTCGGGGAATTCCGCAGGCATCCAATCAGGATCAGTTGTATGGCAATTAATACAATCCGTTGAGAGATTCAATGCTTGGTGGTCGGGATTAGTACTTTGGTCATAATCGGCTTGGTGGCAACCGACACATGTATTGGGAGTATTGTTGTAATCCCCATTATGACAATCCGCGCAGTCGCTGACATCAACGTGCGCACCATCCAAAACCCAGTAATTATTATGAATGGCAAACGTGGCAGGCTCCCAACCTGGATCGGTTGTATGGCAGGACTCGCAGTCGGTTGAAATGCCAATGCCTTCATGGTCAGGATTGGTTGTTTGATCATAATCCATTTGGTGGCAAGCGGCACAATCAGTAGGGGTTCCAAAAAAACCATTAGCATGACACTCAATACACTCCGTTGTAATATGTGCGCCCGTTAGTGGGAAATTGGTCAGGTCGTGATCGAAATTATCATCTGCGCTTCCTGTTGGGTGGCAGGCAAAACAAGAAGGGTTATTGTAAGAATATCCTCCAATGCCAACGTGAGCATTATCCGTCTCAGGGTTTAAGTGACAGACGGTGCAACTGAATTCCCCATAATTATTTGGGTTGGTATGGCAATCAATGCACTGATCCCACTCACCGTCATGCGCCCCGCTATATATTGGGAAATACTGTGCATCGTGGTCAAAAGTGGAAGGCATCCATTCATCTTCTGTGTGGCAAGTCGTGCAATCGGTAGAGAATTGTGCTGATGCATGATTGGGGTTAGTTGAGTTTTCATATTCCGATTGATGACAGCCATAACATGTATTAGGTGTATTGTTATAATCTCCATTGTGGCAAGCCGCGCAATCATCTGCAATCATGGCATGTGCTCCATTAAGTGCATAATAATCATCATGGATAGGGAATTCCGCAGGCATCCAATCTGGCTCGGTCGTATGGCAGGTGGCACAATCGGTTGGGATATTCAGGTTTGGGTGGTTGGGGTTGGAGCTTTGGTCGTAATCCGTTTGGTGGCAGCCAACGCATTCGCTTGGCGTATTGTTGTAGTTGCCATTGACGTGGCAAAGGATGCAATCGTCCTCAATCGTTTCGTGTGCCCCCGTGAGCGGGTAAACATTATTATGGTCAAATAATGTCGCAGGTGTCCATGTGTCTTCATTGTGGCACTCCCAACAATTGGTCGAGAACTGTTCCGATTGATGGTTGGGGCTGGTCGTGGCGTTGTAATCGTCCTGATGACAGCCCATGCAGGTGTTTGGCGTATTGTTGTAATCCCCATTGTGACAAGCTGCACAGTCATTTGCAATTGCAGCATGCGCGCCTTTTAATTGATAATAATCGTCGTGGTTTGGGAAATCGGCAGGCATCCAACCGGGGTCAGTGGTATGGCAACTGGCACAATCAGTAGGTAGGCCAATTGCTACGTGATTAGGATTAGTCGTTTGGGTAAAATCCATCTGGTGGCAGGCCGCACAATCGGTTGGTGTATTTACATAACCAGCCGAGTGACAGTCAATACAATCCGTACCAACATGCGCCCCAGTTAATGGGAAATTAGTCGCATTGTGATCAAAAACGTTGGTCGCATTGCCTGTTGGATGGCAAGCTAAACAAGCCGTGTTTTCATAAATATATCCATTTACACCTGCGTGTTCATCATCCGTATCTGGGTTAATATGACAATTTACACAAGTGAATTCTTCATAATTGCTTGGGTTGGTATGACAGTCAACACATGCATTCCATTCGCCGTCATGTGCGCCACTGTAGATGGGGAAATGTTGCACATCGTGGTCGAAGGTCGAAGGATCCCACTCACTTTCCGTGTGGCACTCAATGCAGTTGGTTGAAAATTGAAGATCTATATGCGACGGGTTGGTGGTAAGGTTGTAATCATCGCTGTGGCAGTCCACACAATCGTTGGGGGTGTTGTTGTAATCGCCGTTGATGTGGCATGCAGCACAGTCGTTTGCAATCATGGCATGCGCCCCGTTCAGCATGTGATAATCATCGTGGATAGGGAAGCCCGCAGGAATCCAACCTGGATCGGTCGTATGGCAGGTGGCACAATCGGTTGGGATGTTCAGGTTTGGGTGGTTGGGGTTGCTGCTTTGATCGTAGTCCATTTGGTGACAACCCACACAGTCATTGGGGGTGTTATTGTAATCGCCGTTGATGTGGCATTCAGCGCAGTCATTTGCTATCATGGCATGCGCCCCGTTTAGCATATAATAATCATCGTGAATAGGGAAGCTCGCAGGTGTCCAACCTGGGTTGGTTGTATGGCAGGTGGCGCAATCGGTTGGGATGTTCAGGTTCGGGTGGTTGGGGTTGGTGCTTTGGTCGTAATCCATTTGGTGACAGCCGACGCATTCGGTGGGCGTATTGCTGTAATTGCCGTTGATATGGCAAAGGGTGCAATCATCAATCGTTTGGTGTGCCCCCGTCAGCGGGTAAAAAAGATCATGGTCAATTGTTGGAGGAATAGTCCATGTGTCTTCATTGTGGCACTGCAAACAATCGGTCGAGTACTGTTCTAATTGATGGTTGGGGTTGGTCGTTGCGTTGTAATCGCCCTGATGGCAGCCCACACAGGTATTGGGCGTATTGTTGTAATCGCCGTTGATGTGGCATTCAGCGCAGTCATTTGCTATTGCTACATGTGCGCCATTCAATTGATAATAATCATTATGGTTGGCAAAGGTGGCAGGCGACCAATCTGGCTCGGTGGTATGACAACTCACACAGTCAGTGGATAGGTTTAATGTCTCGTGGTCAGGATTCGTTGTACCTTGAAAATCAACGGTATGGCAGGCTGCACAATCTGTGGGAGTCCCCTCGAAACCATTGTCATGGCAATCAATGCAGTTCACACCGATATGCGCCCCGGTCAATGGGAAGTTTGTCGCATCATGGTCAAAACTGCCATCTGCAGTACCCAATGGGTGGCAGGCAAGGCAGGCTGTATTTTCATAAACATACCCGCTTACGCCTTTATCAATATGTACATTGTCTGTTTCAGGATTAACATGACAAGCAATACAAGTGAATTCTTTATAATCAGATGAATTGGTATGGCATGCGGCGCAGTCATCCCAAGTGCCTTCATGTGCGCCGCTGTAGATAGGGAAAAATTCCGCGTCGTGGGCGGCATATTCCGCAGGCATCCAGCCAATATCGGTGGTGTGGCAAGCTGCACAATCGGTCATAAAATTGGCTGCTTGATGGTCAGGTGAAGTCGTTGCCTCGAAATCCATTTGGTGGCATTCATAACAATCGGTAGGTGTATTTGCAAAATCACTCGCAACGTGGCAGGCCGCACAATCATTTACCTCATGGCCTTTGGTCAATGGGAAAAAGCTGTGGTCCACCGTTTCCGTCCCCCAATCAAAATTGTCCATCTCATGGCATTCGATACAATTGGTGGAAAAACCAGCATCCTCGTGATCGGGGTTTGTTGTAGCCTGAAATTCATCGAGGTGACAATTGATACAATCGTTCCCAATACGGTCAAAGCGCAAAGCCGTTTCCGACGTGTGGCATTCAAAGCAAGTTACCGTGGAATGAACGCCAATCAGAGGGAAGCCATTCTCTTGATGCAGTTCGGTGATATTGTCCACTAACCAATTTTCTGAATTATGGCAGCGGGCGCAGTCTGAACCAACCGTCATTTGATGCAAATCGACATGGCAGGAGATACATTCCGTTTGCGCTTCTTCAAAAATCAGTGATTCGTGGCAACCCCGGCAATCCACAGAGGCATGTTGCCCTTCCAATGGGAACATGGTTTTGTTATGATGAAATTTGGAAGTATCAACAGGCATGCGCATCCCCGTCGTTTTTGACTTAGATGGTTTTACCAATTCTATCTCTTCCCAATGTTTTTGTGAAATTTCCCAACCTTCAGAGGAGTGGCAGGCAGCACAGTTCATCTGTATATCATCACCGTGCGGGTTCTGTGAAAACAGCGCCGCAGGTAGTCCAATCAGGAATAATATGGATGCCAGTCTGTGCAAGAAATCCTTGTGTAAATTTTACAGAAGTATGGGTTTCAGTTTTATTCTCTGAATCAATGGTAAGTAGGTGCTTGACAAATCTATGACATTTCAAAAACTGCCCCTAATTTTCCCTTGATTTACAGGAGGGCTATTTTCTGAACAGGAAAATTTAGGTGCTGAACGGGTGATCACTCTGAGTTATTTTTCGCCTTTTGGATGGCATTCATAGCAAGCCAAGCTGTTGTAGCTGTAATTTGGCACCTCATCGTGTTCGTCCGCCAAATCATTTGGATCATCGTGTTCATGGCAATCAATACAACTGAAACTGGAGAAATCCCCTGCTATGGTGTGGCATTCGGTGCATTCGTTCCATTCCCCTTGGTGTGTTCCGCTGTAGATGGGAAAATATAGGTTATCGTGTTCCGTAAAATCATCCGTTGGCCACCCTGTTTCTGTGGTGTGGCATAAAGCACAATCGGTGGGAAAACCTGCTGCCTCATGATCTGGATCGGTCGTTTGTTGGAAATCCTGTAGATGGCAGGCAGAACATTCTGTAGGGGTATTTGAAAAATCCTCATTCACATGGCAAGCTGCGCAATCATCAATGGCATGTCCTTTAGTCAATGGGAAAAACAAGTGTCCAGCTCCCCCTGACGACCATTGCCAATCAGGGCTTGCCACATCGTGACAATCCATGCATTCCAAAGAATAATTGGCTGCTTGGTGATCGGGCATCGTGGTAACCATATATTCGTCGAGGTGGCAATTGATGCAGTCATTCCCGATTCGGTCAAAGCGGACCGCTGTTTCAGATATATGACAGTCATAACAGCTGGTAAGCGCATGATTTCCCAACAGAGGGAAACCATTTTCCTGATGTAATTCCGCTATATTATCTACCAACCAATGCTCTGTGTTATGGCAGCGGACGCAGTCGTCGCCAACTGTCATTTGATGGAGGTCGGTATGGCAGGAAATGCAAGAAGACTGTGCTTCTTCGAATACCAAATTGTCGTGGCAATCCCGACAATCCAATGACTCATGTTGGCCAGTGAGGGGAAACGCGGTATTGTCATGGTTAAAAGTTTCCTCCGAAGTGGGTATGACCAATGTGCCGTTGTCCCATGCTGATTTTGATATTTCCCAACCTTCTGGTGAATGACAGGCAGCGCAATCAATTATTAGATTTTCTCCATGGGGGTTTTGTGAACGGGTTTCAAGTGATAGTCCAATAATCAATGCTAAAACACTGATAATCTGACTATTATAAATAAAATATGAAAATCGGTTCGCCTCCTTGGCCTCAATAAGGATTAAAGGATTTTTCTTGAAATTTATGCAGGGCCTATTTCCCTCCTTGGAAGCCAGTCCCGATTCGTCGGGAGGGGCAGAGGGGCGAACCGTATGTTCCATCAAAAAGTGATTATTAAAATAATGCAAAACCTTTTCAAATTTCGCTTATCCATATTTTAGAGTGAAGTAAGATTTACTAAATCTTTGAGATTTAGCAAATCAGGGCATTTTGCTGGGGATTTGCTAAATTTTCAAAATTTAGTAAATCTCTTTTTCTCTACCGTACACTTTTTATTTCAAACACGTTTTCAGGCCAAAAAACCACACACCTCTCTCTAAAATGTTCTTTCTCTCAGGCTTGAAAATCGGTCGTTTTCAAAAGTGTACAGTAATGAAATCTCTTTTAACTGATTCATTCTTTTATAGTGATAAGCGTCTATTTTTTGGATAAATAATGTTCAAACATTTTTCAGCCATAAAAAAGAAATATCCAACTTGTTTTTATTGAAGTTCTCCAACCAGCCATTTTTTAAACAAAGGCGTCCGTTCCGTACTCACAATGGTCTCAGTAGGTGGAGCAGGATCCAAAATTAATTTCATCCTTGACCCTGAGTGTTTGTGCATTTCTTTAATTGATTTTTCATGGATTATATATTGCCTATTTATTCGGAAAAAACACTTGGGATTGATGATTTCATTAATCTCCGTTAATGATTTTTCAATGGGAAATCTCCGCCCTTTTTTTGTGACCAAAAAATTAATTTTTGATTTTGTGTGAAAATAGGCTACATCGTTCATTTCTATCCTAAAATATTCTTTACTGCCTTTAATGAGGAAATGTTGTTGTGAGCGGTGATAAGTTGGAATATGGTCTTTTGGCTCAAGCAGTTTTGTTTTATGGTTTATGAATTTTTCCAACACCCTGGACAGAGTTATTTTTTTTAAAGGCTTGAATAAACTTTCATTGGCATTAATTCTAAATGCCTTGGACGAAGGTTCACCGAAAAGGGTAACAAAAATAACGGGCGAACGCACGTCCGTTAACGATATTCCCTGGAATAGAAATACGGGGGGTTGGTTGCTTTCCATCCATTCACTTCTTTTTTCCATATATTCTACATCAGTCAGCACATTTATTTTTTTATCCATTTTTTTAATGAATTTATTCAATGATCCAACAGAGGTTGATGCATTGCCATTCTTTTTTGCTTGAGGTATCATACTCATTTAGATTTTATTTTAGCTAATTAAAAAATCTGCTTTAAATGTTTTTTTGGTCGTATTCTTATCCTCCCCCCAGCCCCCTCCAAAGGGGGAGACACAGCCGTTCATTAAATTAATATTCTGCTATAATTTTAAGTAATAGCAGGCCCCATCTCCCCCTTTGGAGGGGGCTGGGGGGAGGATGCGCCCGTAACCAACTTTAATCGAACCAAAAGAAATGATTCCAAAAGAATTATTTCTGGCCACCAATAGGGGAATAAGGATAAAGCGATGTCTTGGATAAAAATTCCAACCGAATAAAATCTATATTTCAACCATACGTATCGCAAAATAAGATCGGTTGCCTCCAAGTTTTAAATTTTTTTCTTTTGAACGACGAGGCAACCCAAATAGTAAAGATATGCGTACAGTACAAATGACCATCAAGTCCATGGATTCGAAGAGCCAAAATATATTACTGCTGGTAAAAGCCTGTAAGAATGGGAACAAGGGCGGCCAACGCAAGCTGTACGAGAATTTTTACAGTTATGGCATGAGTATATGCCTGCGGTACGCTAACAATCGGGAAGAAGCGCAGGAAATATTGAATGATGGTTTTTACAAGGTCTTCACCAAAATAGAACAGTTCGATGAAGGCAAACCTTTCAAACAATGGCTACGAGCCATCTTAGTTCACTCGGCCATAGACTACCACAGGAAGTACCATAAGTTAGAGCCGTTTGCAGAACTAAGTAATTCTGATAATCACTCTACTGCTTTAAACGAGGGTTGGGATAACCTCCTTTACGATGATGTTTTAAAAAGCGTTCAGAAACTGCCGCCACAATACCGATTAGTTTTCAACCTCTTTGCTATTGACGATTTGAGCCATCAGGAAATCGCCGAACGGCTGGACATCAGCATTGGCACTTCCAAATCCAATTTTTCAAAAGCCCGGCGTAAACTGCAAGATATCCTAAGGACAGCCGGCCACCTAATTCGCTATAGTCATGGATGAAAATTTTACTAATAAAATCAAGCACATACTAAACGACCCGCCTGACCTACCTTTCGATGAGAAGTCATGGAAAGATATGGAGGGCCGCCTCTATGGTCCATCCAAAAAAAGGAGTACATTATTGTTTTATTTAATTCCATTAGCGCTGTTGTTATGGATGATGCCAATGTTGTTTTCTTGGTTTGCTTACCAAAAGTTGGATGAGGCAACCACAAAAATCGAAAGCCTCGAATCTCAGCTCTATACTCAAACCACTTCACTCATTGATACGGTTATCACCCGCCATGAAACTTTTGTTTATGACACTATTTTTAAAAAAATATTTATTACAGAAAAAATAGCAACTGCAACAAATAAACAATTCCAATCTCCAATTGATTATTCCTATTTTTTTAGAAATAAAAATCCCAATTCATTTACAGGAAAAAACAACCCATCTTCTTTTATAGAAAACTATTTTGCGACTAACTCCTCTCCCTTTTTATTTTCAAAACCTTCAAATGTTGATGAAGAATTAAATACAGTAATGCCAAAAGATGCTTCATACGAAAAGTCAATTTTATACCGAATAAACATGTTGGGTATAAAGCCGCTTAAAAATAACGACGAACCAAATTTATTTATAAATAACCTACCTTTTGTAGCGAATAAAAAGAAAAATAACTTACGATATTATTTATACAAAATGCAACCTACCGACTTTTCTTTGTCATCTAATGCAGGTACTGTTTTTCTGCCCGGTTTTGGTTTTAATGCCGAAAGCGGGTTAAGTGCAGATGTACAAGCTGAATTTGGTTATGGAAAAAATTGGAACATGGTAATAGGTGCTGAATATTTACGATGGAAATTCAAAGTAGAATTTGAAGACGACCAAACGGACTTTACAGAAATATTTGATAATTTTCCAGAACCCACCCCAGATGCACCCGACGATCAATTACATGAATTAAAAGGCAGTTTTAATTATGCCCAATTGCCCATTGGATTTAAATATTACTTTTCAAATACTAAAAAAATTCAACCATCAATGGGCTTGGGCATTGTTGCTCAAAGTGCATTGCGATCTAGTATTATTTATGAATATTATCCTCCCACAGGAGGTGAGTATAAAAAAACTTTAAATCAATTATTACCCAGAACATTTGAATTTTCTTCTTTGTGGGGCAGCCTTGGCATTCAGTATGGACTAAACGATCATTGGCGGGTGCAATTGGAAAGCATTGGCCAATTTGATTTTGGTAGCAATGGGGAATATAAATATCAGAAAATAAATATGGTGAAAATAAGAGGTGGGGTGAAATATCAATTTTAGTATACGCACTAATCTAATTACTGCAAAACCCTTTGATGTTGCTGCACCCCCATCGCACTTTGCAAATTCCAAGTGATCCGTTGCTCAAACGAATGTTCCCGCACCTGACAATCGGTTTTTTCACAAATACGGCATGAAATAGCGGGCCGACACGGGTCAGCGTGAATGAATAGCTCCACAGGGATTTCGCAGAGTGTTTTTACTTTTTTTTCAAACAATTTCACTTCGGTGTGGCCGTCTTTTACCGAAAAATACCAAGGCACACTAAGATGGCAATCAATATGCAACCTACCACCGTACTTGATGACTCGGAAATTGTGCAAGTCAATCCAATTCTCGGATTTTGCCTCTTCCAGCTTGTCCACCAAATTGCTAATAAGCTGGTAATCAGCTTCATCCATGATGCCCGCAATAGAAGTCCGCAGCAATTTCATGCCCGTGAAAATGATGATCCCACCAAAGATGATGGCCGTCAGGTTGTCTATCCAGGTGATGTTGGTGAAATAGAAAAGTGCCAGCCCGACCAACAAGCCGAGCGACGACCATGCATCGGAACGGAGGTGCTTGCCATCGGCTACCAATACCATGGAATGGTTGCGCTTCCCGGTCAACACTAACCAATACCCCAACCCAAAATTGATCAATCCGGCCACTCCAACCAGTACCATTCCCACGTCAACTGATCGGATCACCTGTGGGAAGAACAGGTTGTAAATACCTTTGACTATGATGGAGAGTCCTGCCAAGAAGATCAAAGCCCCTTCCACACCGACCGAGATGAATTCCACTTTGCCATGTCCATACGGGTGATTGGTGTCTTTGGGTTTGGCTGAAAGAATGATTGAATACAAAGCAAATGCACCTGCCACCACGTTGATGATGGATTCCAGCGCATCGGTCAGTATGGCGTTGGAGTTGGTGAGCCAGTAGGCGTAAAACTTGGCGGCCATTAATCCGACGCCAACCGACAATGCGATCATCTGTGCCCATCGGTTTTTGTGATATTGCTGTTGCTCCATAGGTGTATATTGATTACCTGCAAATATCCTCAGTCCTTTCCACTTCGGAAACCATTCTTGCCTGTTCAACAGAATATTATGGCAAATAATCACTCACCATCTGAAACTTTGGGGCATGAAAATTCACCTAATACTTGAATTATCATTCACCAAAAACTTTAATTATGAACAAATCCAATTTTTTAAAAACAGCACTTGTTGCACTGTTGCCCCTTTTGTTTCTTATAGCGTCTGGCTGTGACAAATCCGACGATGACTTGCCATCTAACAGCGACATTACCCAAATGCTTACTGGCAACGGATGGAAGGTGAGTTGGTACTGGGACAAGGACAAAAACGAGACGAACGACTTTTCGGGATATGTTTTTTATTTCCGTGACAATGGGGCTTTTGAGTCTATCGGCAATGGCTCAACGGTGATCGGCACTTGGCAAACCACCAGCAATGATGGTAGCCAGCGCTTGGTAATCTTTTCTGGCAGCAGCATAAAGCCGCTCAGCGACCTTGATGACGACTGGATCATTACGGACAGATCGGATAGTGAAATCAAGCTAAAGGACGATAATGATACTCATTTGGAAGAGTTGTTTTTTGTAAAACAATAGAAGTAACGTATTAAGCATATCCTTTTAGCAGCATTTAAAAAAAATCCCTGGTAACATGATGCCCCAGGGATTTTTTCTTCTAAAGAATGCTCAAGCAGGATTACCTTTTTTCATTGGACAAGTAGTGATGCCGAAAGGCGCATACAAAGGACAAAAACTGACCAGACTCGTCAGCACGAAAACGACACCCAATGCGAGCAGTACCACGCCCAATGTGCTAGTAACAGTTCCAGTAAAATACAAGGCAGCAAAAACGATGGCTAAAATGACACGAATGATTCGGTCAGCAGATCCCATATTCTTTTTCATGACGGTGAGATTTTTAGTGAAAAAATTTTTCAATTAACCCGACTGCTCCAGCCACAATGGCCACGCAGATCAAGCAAACAAGCAGGAATTTCAATGCTTTTGATTTCATTTCCTTTTGTTTGTTCCAAAGGTGCATACATCGTTCACCTCAAAGCAGTAACCACGGTCACCACGTCAAGAAATTTTTTTACTAAATCTTTGAGATTTAGCAAAACGGGAAAGGCTTAGCCGATTTGCTAAATTTCCAAAATTTAGTAAATCTCATTTCTACCTAAAATTATCTATCATTTAATATTTCTATGCCATTGGGGTGCTGTTTCACCCATCCTTCCCGCTCCAATTTTTTCATCACCCGACTGATGACCTCCCTTGCGCTGCCCATTTCACGGGCGATCTGGTGATGGCGCAAGTCGAGGAAGCGGTTGTTGAGCACCTCTGATTTTTCCATCAAATAATCCATTAGGCGTTTGTCCATTTTTTCAAACAGGAGGGCATGGATGGTTTGTAATAGATCATCGTAGCGTTGGTTAAATTGTTGGAAAAATAGTTCGTTTAGTTTTGGGTAGGTTCTTATCCAGCGGTTCATTTCACCCACAGGGAGGAGGAAGGCTTCGGTATCTTCTTCGGCTACGGCCCTTACCCGGCTGGGTGCATTCCACAGGCCTGCGGAGAAGGACATGACGCAACTTTCTACAGGTTCGATGTAGTAGAGCAATAGCTCTTTTTCTTCATAACTGCTGAATACTTTGATGCTGCCTTCCAGTACCAGTGGGACGACCTTTACGTATTGCCCTTCCCGTAAAATTTCCGTTCCGGCAGAGATAGATTGGCGGGTGCCCTTTTCCAAAATTTCACGTTGCAGTTCGAGGGGAAGGGGAGGGAGTTTGCGTTCGATATTTTCCATGATTTTGTCTTTTGGGCTAAAAATAAGAATAGGACAAGCTGCCACATTGGATAACTTGCCCTAATTTAATTCAATTAAACCAATTTATATAAGAATCACTTTCATTACCGTCATCCCATTATTTGAAACCACTCTTAGCCAGTATATGCCAATTGGAATATCCTGAGTTTTAAAATAACTTTCCTGCCAAACCCCTGATTGCCAATTCACCTTGCTTGACAAATATACTTTTCCCGTAACATCATACATTGAGAAGGTCACATGACCTGAAAACTTGGGCAATGTTTTCACATAAAAATGCCCTTTGGCAGGGTTGGGGAAAATCTCCATTTTTTCAACCAAATCATTTTCAAGTATAGCGTTCACGGCAGGGTAGAAGGACACATTCAACACTTTATGTTCGCCTTGATCCAGATCAAAAACAGGGGTTTGGCCATTGGGTTGCAGGCCTGTCCCGCTGTCCAATTGAAACCCTGTTGGCGTACCGATAAAGTGGAGGTAAAACAACTTCGTTGGTAATAAATCAAATTTGTAAATACCCTGAATATTTGTGTTTTGTGTTGAAATGAGGCTTGTATCGGTAGCATCGTAAAGGAGGACGGTCACGTTCTCTAATGGCATCTCATTGAGATCGTAAAAGTTGTTGCGGTTCTCATCGAGCCAGACCTCTCCCCGTACGGAAGCAGTATTCGTGACCGGGTAGAGTTGTCGCTGAGGAACAATGCTTTTTGGGATGCGCACATGACTCCAAGAAAGGGCAATTTCAGCCCCGCCTGCCAGTTCCATGTATTCGATGCGGACAGGGTAGCGTTGACCTTTTTCCAAAAAAATATTACCACTGTATTCAGTTGGCGGTTGCGGGATAAATTTATCGAAAAGCAATTTTTCATTTACCCACATTCTTGCGCCATCGTCAGAGCGGATGTAAAAAGTGTATTCGCCCTCAAACAATGCTTGTACCTCACCCACCCATCGGACGGTAAAAAAGTCGTTAGGAACAATATTCTCAGCTGGCGAACCACCACCCCAATTGTAATTGATAACACTGTCCACCCTGCTCATGACAGGCACGCCATCGAGGTCAAGTTCGGGGTCGTTGAAATATTCGCCGTAAAGGCCAATGCCATTGCCAAGGGGGATTTCTTCATAAATCAATTCAAGGGCAAGGCCATCCACAGGCGTTTGAAATGACTTGATGAGATTGGTGTCACCATCGTCCCATTTTTCAAAATAAAAGAGGGATATGCTGTCGGTAAACAAATCCGGCGCTTCCACTGTGCGCTGAATGCCGATCATGCTTTCAAAAGAGTAGGGTAGAGGGCGTACTAACCCATCCACGTTGATCGGTAGGCTATCGGGGCCAGTAAGGTCAATGATAGTGAGTTCAGGAAATATTTCTGTATAAACTGTTCTTGTGAGGCCCCCACTGTTTGTCGCTGTGAGATAAATTCTGTACCAAACATCGGGGTCGGTTTCGGTGAAAGTAGGCACTACCCACTCGCCGCTTTCAATCCCTGTGGTTGGGTCAAGTACGGGGTGGGTGTGGTCGTCGTGGTGCCAATCAATTTTCCATGTTAAAGCAGTTGTCGGGATGACTCCATCTTCCGGGTCAGTGGCGTAACCTTGAAACTGTAAAGTGTCACCTCCACGGAATGAGCTATTTGCAATTGGAAATTCGATCATAGGTAAGGGCCTTTGATTGGAAGTGACAGATAGAATAGCCACGTCAGTTGTATCGCTACCTTCATTATTGGTAACAATGCAACGAAACTGATGTCCATTGTCAGATAGAGAAATATTGGTCAAATACAAAATGGCACTTGTGCCATTTGGTAAATCCACACCATCTTTTTGCCATTGAAAATCAAGCGGTTGCGAGCCAAAAGCAGCTATTTGAAAAATGGCATCCTCACCAGCAGACACTAACGCATCCTTGGGTTGTGCAGCAATAAATGGCGCTCCAGTGCCAGTATAAAAAACCCGCCAGAGAGAGCCATTATTGGTGCTGGTATTATCAACTTGAGAGCCGCCGCCAAGACCTGCACGGGCAAGATAGTAGAGGTCTCCGGTCTCATGATCCACGTAGATGGCCAGTGGTCGTTCAATATGGGTAGCGAAAGTATCTGTTACCTGTCCAGTATTTGGATCAAGGGCTTTAATGTAGCCGTCACAGTAGTCGGCGAAGAAAAATTTACCCAAGTACTCGTTAGGGAATTGCTGAAATTCAGGTGTATAAAACGCCGCCCCTACAACAGCACATCCCTCGTCATGTGAATAGGCATAAATTGGGTCTTGATAATTATCAGGTGGGTCTTGGCCTAAAGGCAATGGGCCTTCGACTTCCTTCCATCCATAGTTTTTTCCAAATATTATATCGTTCACCTCCTCAAAGTCAGCCCCTCCAACATCGGAGGCAAAAATACGCCCTGTCGTTTCGTCCATGGTCATGGAAAATGGGTTCCGAAGACCATAGCTGTAAATAGCTCGGTTATTTCCATCAAGGGTATTGTAAAATGGGTTGTCGGTTGGAATAGAGCCGTCTTCGTTAAGGCGGAGAATTTTGCCAAAAGTATTGTCGAACTTTTGGGTATTGCTCGATTTTGCACCATCACCGATGGCGAGGTATAATTTTCCATCCGGGCCAAACAACATAGCACCACCATTATGGACCGTGCCATTGAGTTTTTCAAAATCGATCAATATTTCTTCGCTGCCAGGAATGGCTAAATCTCCATTGGCCATGAATCGGCTGAGTCGGTTGTGGTCCTCTCCAAGCACAGTATAATAAAGGTAAACATAGAGGTGGTTGTCCATGTCGGGATGGAGGGCGATACCGAGCAGACCGCGTTCATTGAAGTCATCTACTGGAAGGGTAATAAATGGGTCAGGAAGTAATTGACCGTTTTCGATAATCTTCACCTGACCGTGTTTTTCAACGATCCAGACGCGGCCGTGGTGGTCCATCGTCATTCCGACGGGGTTGAGGTTTTCAGCTATAAGTTCAGCGGCAAAGCCGTCGGGGAGTTGGACGTTTTGGGCATTTACCCAAATACTCAGCGGTAATAAAAATAAGAGGAAGAGGTTTTGGATTTTCATAGAATAGGTTGTTTAATTTTTTTTGCCGCCTTAGACTCGGAATCCCAGAGGGATGGCACTTTGTAGCGAGGGATGTGAATCCCTCGGCATCAATTCGAGGGATTCACATCCCTCGCTACAAAGTGCCATCCCTCCGGGATTCTGAGGTGTGAGTAAGCATTTTTTTAAAAATGAAACCCATACCCAAAAAACACCGCCTGCATACCCATCAAACTAAGGCTCGCCAAACCCACACCCAACAGGATCAACGCAAAGGGTAAATAGACCAGTCCTTTGACCAATTTGTTATCCCAACCCAAGTAGTGCATGACAGGGAGCAGCATAAACGCTAGACACAATCCGAAAAAGGAAATCTGGAACATAAACACGCAAGCAATGGCAAATACAAGTCCCGTTATCACCTCAAAAATCTGGACTGGATAGGTGTCAGGGTGGCTTTTGGTAATGAGTTTTTGCCAACCATTTTTAAAGTTTTTCACAAATCCAAGTGATTTTTTGCCAGAAGAGTGATCTTGTTGTTTTACGTCGCCAGTCACAAGGAAAATGGCTTTGCCGGAAATCATATAGGCAATCACTCCTAATGAGGATAATGGCCCAAGTGCTGCGTAAAGGGCAGTACTATGACTCAAAAATTTAAATAATTTCAATGGCGTTTTTGCCATTGCCAGAATAAAACAAAGTACTGGCGCAAAGAAGGTCAGCATGGTGATGGCGAAAAAATCACCGCTGTATATGGTCGAAAATTTCTCATGCAACACCATCACCGGATAGACAAATTCATAGCCACCCAAAGCCAAGGTCAAGTCTTGTTGTTTTCCAAAAAAATAGGGCAGCATCAAGTTGGCATTGACCATGAACAAAAAGTAAACGAGTGTGAGTGGCAGGTTCAGGGTAGGGAAGAGGATGTCGGCCTTTTCCGTCCAGGTAATGTTTTTGGCTTTTAGTAGCCATTTTGTTTTTTTCTTTAAAAATTCGCTCGTGCCGCGTGTCCATTTCATGTGACGGATGCGGAAAGCACGCACAGTGTCGGGGAAATCTTCGTAACAAACCACGTCTTCCACAAAACGTCCACGGTAGCCTTTTTCCCTGGCTTCGATGGCAAATCCAAGGTCTTCACTTACGATGTCGGGGAAGCCACCAATTTCTTCCCAAACCTTGCGGCGCAGCAATGCCCCATGGCCTAAGAACATAACAAAGCCATATTCATTGCGGAGCGGCTGATACCATTTCCAGTGGATGTCAATACCGACACCGAGGGACTTGCCAAGGTTGGATTTCACGTTGGGGTTGGCGCGGTGATTGGCTTGTACGAAGCCGCATTTAGGGTCGGCCTCCATAACAGGGACGAGTTTGCTCAAAAAATCTGGTGGCATGATTTCGTCCGCATCGGCGATGGCAAAGTATGGTTCGTCGGTAGCGAATTTGGCGAGGCCATGGTTCATATTGCCTGCCTTGAAGGCTACCCGGTCTGGACGACGCACAACCTTAACCCTTTCTGGGAAGCGGGCTGCAAATTCATCCACTGTATCCATGTATTCTGGATCGGTGCTATCATCGAGAATATAGACGGTGAAATTAGGGTAGTCCTGGTTGACACATGAGAGTACGCTTTCCTCCAAAAAAATCATTATAAGTGGTATAAAGCAATGCCACGGCAGGGTATTCGAGCAAAGTTGTTTTGGTTAAGGCTTGTTCTGGTTTTTTAGAAAAGTATTTATGGATCAATGCAAAAGCAACTACACCTACATTGTAAAAGCCGTATAACCATGCGAAGTCAATGAACAAAATGAAAGTGAAAAGTGCCCACCAACTGCTTGTGCTGTAACTTGCTTCCAGCAACTCCCATAGGCGGGGCTGAAACCAAACCAATGATAACAGCCATGCACCAAAAATACTGACATAAAGCCAAGGTTTAGGATCATAGGACAGAAGCGCTTTGGTTCTTTTTCTTTCATAGCTCGGTGAGAGGCTGAGCGGTGGTGTTACCGGGAATTCCAATGCCGGGTTTGCCGCATGGAAGTTTTCTGTGTTACTTTGTAACATAATTTCTTTTTTAAGTTATTATTGACTTTCGGGCCGGCGTTGCAGCGCTGGCCTGATTTGGTTTAGAGATATTTGGCTCTTAGTTTGAGAAGAGGCTGAAAAAATTTCCTCACCCATGTTGCAGCATAGAGTTGGATTGGCTCTTCCTTTTGATGGATAGTTTGTATTTTTTCAGTAGTGGAGATAAACTCGAAGCGAGTGTTTATTCTATTAAAATTTCCTAACGTTCCATACGTATCTTAAGCCCTGCAGCAAAAACTGTTGACCTATCGAAAACCCCGTCCTCATGATTGACGGCCAATAGCCCCCAAACTATTTTGCTAAATGGGATCAAAGCGATAGCATAGCCGCCTGTAATTTGATCGTTCACCCCTTCGATGTCCAGATTGGGTTTTCCGTAAAAGCCACCGACTGTTAATTCAAAGCCTTTGGGATGGCGAAGCTTTCCTGCCAATAATGCCCGATGCTGGGTGTTTGGATTCATCCCATCACGGGTGTAGAAATAAGATGGCTCAATGGAAAATACCTTGCCCAACGGCACATAGAAACTCGTGTAACCATACCATTCTGTTGGAGTGTCAGAAGCAAAACCCACAAAACCACCTACCCGGACATTGAATGCACTGCGGGTGTAGAATACCTGTTCCGCTTTGACCAAATGCTGATCATTTCTATTTTGAAAAAAGCGCCTGCCCAATTCAAGGCGGGAAGCCGTTTTATTGTTCCAACCAGCCAAGGATCCCATCCATATGGCAGGCACTTCATTGCGACGGGTCACAAAATCAATATTGTCCAATGACAGGGTATTGTCATAACGGGCATACAATGTATATTTTGGGTCAAATTGATAAGAAGCTTGTAAAATCCTCAATCCGTAACGCTGATCGCCGCCGACATTGGAATAACCTCCCCACGCATCAAATTCTAAGATGGAGGCTTCTGTCCGCATGCGGTCGAACAATTCTTGTGCAGTTTTATTGTTGGGGTCAAGCGATAAAGCTTCAGAAAATGCTTTGCGGGCATTTTTATTTTCGTCCTCTAAAATATAGGCTTGCCCCAGTCCGGTGAAGTATTCTGATTCTTCAGGAAATTCTTTCACCAAATCTTTAAAAACCTTGATGGCAGCAGGCCCATTGCCCGCTATAAGATAGGTATGCCCTAATCCTTTTCTGGCTTCTTCACTATTAGGTTGCACCCGCAAAGCTTTGCTGAAAGGGAACAATGCATTTGGTGTATCATTCGACCAAGCATAAGCATATCCCAATCCAATAAGAGCATCGTGGTTGTTGGGTTCTTTATCTAAAATGTGTTCAAACGCTTGAATCGCAAGGGCATACTGACGCCCCCAGGAGAGGTTGTGTGCCCTTAGCAATTCAGCGGGCAAAAAGTCAGGGTATTGTTGCACCAATGCACTGAGCTGGGTTTCAGCAGCTTGGTGTTGATTGCTGATGGCAAGTTGTCGGGCTTGTTCCAATTCAAGGTGTTGGGCTTGAGATATGAACGGTAAGGAACAAACCAACAATATGAAAACCAAACATTGGATGAACCGATTGCTTGTGGAATAATGTGGTAGCCTGATTGACTCGCTCCGAATTTTTTTGATGAGGAATGGCTTTTTCATAAGTGAATCTTTTTCGCAGAAAAAATCAATGATTTGTAAAGAGTTATTTGCTGGGTTGCTTTTTTAATTTGGCAAAGCAAACCTAAGCGGTCTTTCCGCTGATCCTAAATTATTGTAGCCGAATGGGAAAAATTGGAGACTGAAAAAGGAAAGAAAAAAGGCCCGATTCCTTTCAAACCGAACCTTTTCATATTAGCTCTTTTGTTCACCGACCAGCCATTTTTTAAAAATGGGCGACCGCTCTGTGCTGACGACCGTTTCCATGTCGCAGGGTGGCTGTAGGTTGAGTTTTACCCTTGATTTGGAGTAAGCGTACATATCTTTGATGGCATTAATATTAACAACGAACTGGCGGTTGATTCTAAAAAAAGTACTGGAATCACACAAGTCCTCAATCTTTTCCAAGGTGTAATCAATAGGGTAGCGCCTGCCTTCATTGTTGACCAAAAAAGTGATTTTGTCACTTGTGAAAAAATAGGCTACGTCTTTTATATCAACGACTTTTATGGTCTGTCCGAATCGAATGAGGAAGCGTTTGCTTTGCGTGTGGCCGCTCATGGCGTCGGTTAGTTTTTTGTAATCAAATGCAGCTGGTTGTTGCCATTGATAGTATTTTTTTAGCGCCTTTTCTAGTTCCGCTTTTTTTATGGGCTTCAATAAATAATCTATGGCATTTACCCTAAACGCATCCAAAGCAAATTCATCATAAGCGGTGATAAAAATGATGGGTTTATCAATTTTCACATGTTGGAAAATATCGAAACTGGAACCATCAGCGAGATGAATATCGAAAAAAAGAAGGTCGGGTGTCGGGTTTTTATCCAACCAATTAACTGCCGACTCAACACTGTCCAACTCTTCGACAATTTCAATGTTTGGGTCAATTTCTTTTAGCATTTTGCTCAAGCGCCTTACAGCAGCCGCTTCATCTTCAACGATTAAGATTTTCATGATAACAGTGGGTTTTATTCTGAAATTTGGGAATTGGAAATTCCCAAAAAAACTTATTTGTAATTATTTGGCATTTCTTTTACAAGCCCCGGAGGGACGGCACATTTTAGCGAGGGATGTGAATCCCTCGAAATATGAAGAATATTTCGAGGGATTCACATCCCTCGCTAAAATGTGCCGTCCCTCCGGGACTTGTAAAGGGCATGTTAAAAACTGAATAAATTAATTTATTCAATGATTGGCACATGTACTTTAAATTCTGTTTTTGTTTCTTCCACCTTTACTTTTCTTTTTCCCAGCAAATCGTACCGAGTGATAAGACTCTGCAAGCCAAAATGCGTTGATTGTTCCTGCGTCAATTTTTCCTGTAGGTTATTGGTCACGGTGATGTAGTCGCCATTTTTTGAGAAAATGTCCACCGTAAGGGGTTTGCTTTTGGAGATGATGTTGTGCTTCACGGCATTTTCCACTAATACCTGCAAAGTGAAGGGGACGATGTAAGCGTTTCTATGGTTCAAGTTGATGTCCAAGCGGAAATTTTTTCCATATCTTTTTCCCAAAAGAAAGGCAAAGTTTTTTACCAGTTCAATTTCCTCGGAAAGGGAAATGATCTCCTTGTCGCGGAAGAGCATGATTTTTCTATAAAAGTCAGAGAGGTTTTCAACATACTCCACAGCCAGTTTTGGGTTTTCTTCAATAACGGTAATGAGCGTATTAAAGCTGTTGAAAAGGAAATGGGGATTAATTTGTGCTTTTAATGCAGCAAGCTGGCTTTCTATTTTATCCTTTTCCAACAGATTGACCAATTGTATGCGTTTGTCCCGATTTTTCTGATACCAATAAAACAGCCCCACCAAGGTGGGTAACAATAAAGCAATGAACCACCAGCGAAGCCAAATTGGCTTTTTTACCTCAAAACTATATTGGACGATGGGTTCGTCTGCCCAGGCATCGTTTTCGGTACTCGTAACTTGAAAGGTAAATTTGCCAGCAGGCAGGTTGGAGTAAGTCGCCTGTCGGTCTTTTGACTCGATCCAATCCAAGTCATAGCCCATTAACCTGTATCGGTATTTTACGATTTCTGGGTCGGTGTACCATAGCCCCATATAATTGAATACGAGGTTGTTCTGCCGATGCGAAAATGTGTTAATACTATGAAAATCAATAGGTTCGAGAAATACCGATATGCTGTTCATTAAGGTTCGTGGATGGATTTCCAGTTCTTCCTTTAGCGCTGTATATTTGATGATGGTGTTTTTTCCGCCGATCCAGACGTTGCCAAAACGGTCGGTACAAATGGCATTCAAATTCGGATCAATATCGTGAACGCCCACTTCGTCATCATAATATATCAAATGTTTGGTTTCCGGTGTCAATAGGTCAAGGCCTGTCGGATGGACGATAATGATTTGACCGTTGGCATCAGTGGCCAAACTGGTTATTTCAAGGTTTCGGATGCCTTCTTTGACGGTCAGATGTTGGAAGTTTTTGCCGTCAAATTCAAAGATGCCTTCCTTGTCGGTACTGAGCCAGATGTGACCGCTTTTATCTTCCGTAATGGAATATACTGCGTGTAAACGAGTGTCCTCCTCTTCTTCCACATCTTCGTGGGTGTGGACAGCTACAGGAAAATTTTTCGCTTTGCCATTTTCCAATACGCTGATCCCTTTGCCATCTGTGCCGAACCAGGCCTGTCCCTGGCTATCAATGAAAACTTTGTAAATGAAATTGGTGCCGAGCCCGTCTTCCTCATCAAGGTGAAGAAACTCAAAATTTCCTCCCTTAAGGATATCTCCATCATAGTTTATTTCTGTTGCTCCTCCCAGTGTGGCCAATAGAATATGGCCGCCTATTCCATCAATGGAAAAGATATTACCGTTCCCGATGCCATCTGAGGAAGTAAAATGGCGGACAGCACCGGTGTTGGGTTGATAGATGTAGAGCCCTTGCCCAAAAGTGCCGATCCATATATTCCCAAATTCGTCTTCAAAAAGGCTGAGAATGTTCAATTTGAGATGGGGTAAATGCTTGTTGAAAGTGCTGTGACCATGTTCGTCCAACAAGTGAGAAAATAAGCCATTTGGGGTGCCGACCCATAGCCTGTTTTTTGAATCGGCCAAAACGGATTGGGTGTTTTCAAAATCAGTTTCAATAAACTCAAATTGGCGGTTGCTGCTACAGATGCCGTGGGAATTAGTAATACCCCAGATATTCCCCTCAATGTCACGATGGAGGTCGGCCACTTTTGCTTGTCTAAAATTGGGCAGTGGGTTGAGGTCTCCCTGGGTCAACGAGTAGCGCCAAACGCCGCTGCCAAAAGTGCCGATCCATAACTCAGTTCCTTCAAACAACTCAAGGCATTTCACAATCCCCAATTCCTGCTGGGGTAGGGGATAAGTGAACTTTTTTTCTTCAGGGTCGAAAAGGCAAACACCTCCATCATACGTTCCTATCCAAAGCTTTCCTTCTTTATTGGGTAGGATGGCCTGAACAATGTCATCGGGCAGGCCATCTTCACTGGTGTAGTTTTCAATGGATTTCTTTCGGTCGGCATACGAACACGCACTAATACCACCATCTGTTCCTAACCAGACTTTTCCTTTAGCACATGAAACTATGACATAAATATCATCACCTGGCAAACCATCTTGGTTATTGATATTGTACACCCTTTTTTCATCAAAAAAATAGACGCCTTCGCCATAGGTTGACATCCAAATAAGGCCTTCTCCGTCTTCTACGAACCCGTTGACAGGTACTTGAGGTGTGCCTTCTTCTGGCTCCCACCTTATTAGGTTTTGCCGTTGAAAATGGTAAATTGAGCCATCCTGATAGCCTACCCACAGGCGCTTTTTGCTGTCCCTAAAAATAGAGCGGACATGGTTACTTGTACTATCCTCTTTCAGGTATGGATGAAACTCAATGCCATCATAGAGAAACAACCCTTCTGTAGTTCCTACCCACAAGGCGCTGTTGTGATCCTCATAAATCAACTCGGCCTTGGCCTGTAGATAGGGTTCCCCCAATTCATGAATTTTAAAGAATGGCATTTGGGCATTGGCCCCAACCACCAAAAGCATGAATAAGGATATATAAAAAAGGCTCCTCACATTTTCTGCATTAGAAGTTCGGCTTCCATATTCACAAGTATTTCCGTGGCGATTTTCTGTTGAATGACCTTCGGCACATCAATATCATGCTCTTCCAACAAAACGGTAAAACGGGAATGCACGAGTATTTTTCCTTCAGCTACCTTGACCGTAGATTTAATAATGCGCTCCCGTTTTACCCCATGAATGTCCAATTCACCTTTCGACCTGATGAAATACAGGCCTTCCACTGCCAAATCCACCTTGTCAATGATTTTACCGACAAAAGTGGCCGTGCGGTAAAGATTGCTTTCCATGTAGTTTTCATTGAAATGAGTACGCTGCAGTGAACTGTTGAAACCTTCAAAGCTGCTGATTTCAATACGGAAAGCGAAAGTGTTGCTGGTTGGGTCTATGGCTCCTTGCAATTCGTTTGAGGAAGCTTCGATCAACTCCAACGGTGCATCGGATGTGAAATGGACAGTGCCGTTCTGCGTGATGTATGGTTTAAGGTCTTGGCCAAACGCAGGCCAGGCGAAAACCACGTAGATTAACGATAAGAATATTTTGGCCATAGGTCGGGTATATTTTCTTGACAAAGGTATCAATCTAGATTTAGTGGGAAGAATAGGGGTGTTTCAAAGAGAAAAAAATAGTCCTGAACAGGAAGTGCAGGGTTCTCAACCTAAGAAGCCTTGCAAATCAGATTCCCAGTCAGGTGCTCATTTTCCCCATTCGGTAACATTTAATGAGATTATATATAAGCGGGGATTAATTTTGGCCTACAGGTTTCATAAATTTTGAAAACCAGACAAAAGCCTCCCATAGCCTTAGAAGAATGAAATTTTAGTAGAATTGCGATATGCTTTTTTACGAAAATAGCTACCCTTCTGAGGCTTTTAAGCGTATGGGGCAAAATGACGATACAAGTATAAAGAATAAACTCCAACAGTAAAGGGAACGGCATTTCCCACCCATTAGCTATGCTGCTCGAACAAATAATAATCTATTCCATTGTCCTGTTGTTTTGCGCAGGCGTGGTTTATTATTACATCAAAAGGGAAAGAGCAGCCTCAAAAATTGTTGAAGAAAAAATTGCCCAGGCAAAAGCAGAGGGGCTGCACGAACCGGCATCGCTTCACCCAAGGATTGATCTCAACAAATGTATCAAGTCTGCTTCATGTGTCAGGTCTTGTCCAGAACAGGACATCCTCGGTATTTTAGATGGGGGGGGCACTTTGATTGAAGCTTCCAATTGTGTGGGGCATGGTGCATGTTTCCATGGCTGCCCGGTAGAGGCCATCTCCTTGGTCATCGGCACGGAAAAGCGGGGGGCCGAATTGCCACATATCAACCAGAACTATGAAACTAATATCCAGGGCATTTACATTGCTGGCGAACTGGGTGGCATGGGGCTTATAAGAAATAGCATAGAACAAGGCCAGATGGCAGTAGAGAATATGGTGAAGGCAGGTTTGAAAAAAGGGAAATCGGGTTATGACCTTATTATAGTTGGTGCAGGCCCAGCGGGTATTTCAGCTTCATTGATGGCCAAAAAATTGGGCTTGAATTTTTTGACTCTGGAACAGGACACCTTGGGCGGTTCAGTTTTTAATTACCCCCGCTCAAAAGTTGTCATGACTGGCCCAATTGAATTGCCACTCCACGGCAAGGCAAAATTGTTCGGCACTTCTAAAACAGAGTTGCTCGATCTATGGTATGCTGTTTTATCTAAACACGACATTGATGTGCAGGAACATACTAAGGTGGAAAGCATCCGCCCTGATGGCAATGGTTTTATGGTCAATACTCATAATGGAAAAGAATACAGGACGCAGCGAATTCTTTTGGCAATTGGTCGCAGGGGCAGTCCCAGAAAATTGGGCATCTCCGGAGAGGAACTGGAAAAGGTGGCTTACCGCCTTTTAGAACCTGAGCGAATTGTCGGTAAAAAAATAGTTATCGTGGGCGGTGGGGATTCGGCGGTGGAAGCGGCGGTGTCGTTAGCTGATCAAAATGAAGTAACGCTTTCCTATCGGAAAAACAATTTCTGGCGGGTCAAACCACAAAACCGGGAGCGACTTCAATATGCCATTGGCATGGATAAAATAAAAGTAATTTATCATTCAGATTTAACAAAAATAGAACCCGATATGGTTTTTCTAAAAACCAAAACAGGAGAGGAACAAATTTTAGAAAATGACCTCGTTTATATTTTTGCAGGAGGTGAATTACCGATGCAATTTTTGAAAAAAACAGGGGTGGTGGTTATGAAGCGGTTTGGGTATACGATGAAGAAGTATGGATAAATAATTTTTTTGGCTAATTTTTTTTAAACACATGGCCACATAGAAAACATAGAAATTTGAAAAGCAATACTCTATGTTTTCTATGTAGCTCTATGTTTAAAATTATATATAATGCGGATCAAGGGTTAAAAACTAAATAGGTATTGATTGTCAGGGTTTTAAATCATGGTGATTTTTAAAATCACCATGATTTCATCTCAAACAACTAACTATCAAGTAGATAATTCAACCCTTGACTCGCATATACAATGAAATTCTTTCACCGCCACTTTTATAAAACACTAATAAATTAGCTGCTCATGAAATAACCTCAAAAGGTTCTCTCGTTATTTATTGGTCTAACCTCCAATAAACTTTATTCTCGGCAAGAATTTCATCAAGTAATTTCAGTAATTTTTCTTTTTCTTCAACAATGGGAACGTGGGCAGATTTTTCAAACAAGAATAATTTTTTAAGTGGTGCATTTAAAATTTTAAAATATTCTTCTACTAATTCTGTCGGTGTTTGCCAATCGTGTTTTCCTTGGATAAAATAAATTGGTGTCTTTAAATTTTTTGCGGTTTCCTTAAAATTTACTTTTCGAAATACTGGCCCTAATATTTTTTCGGACCTGTATTGTCCTCTCACCCAATTGATTTTATCCATTAAATTATATTCTTCCTGTTTCCAAATAATACTGCTGTTTAAAAACTGTTTTTGAATTTTGTTATTTCTAAAACTTCCTCCGTATTGAAGTAGTAGCTTTCTTTGCTTCGAAAGATATTTGACATGTTTCCCAATCGAATAAGGCGGACGACCTATTTTCTCCAATACTTGAATGGCTTTCTGATCGGAGTGTGATCGAGCCATTGAAAGCACATAATCGTAAGAAATTTGCTCCCCAACTTCCTGATGTACAATTTGTCCTGAACCGATATATGCATAATAATATTCCGGCCAGTTTTTGACAGCTTCAATTCCCAAGTAAGTGCCCCATGATGCAGCCATGAGATACATTTTTTCACGCCCAAATCTTTTGAGCATTTTATCCGTCAATTCGCCCACATCATTGATCATTTGTTCTACATTAAAATTCTTTTTGGGACGTCCAGCTGAAAATGATTTTCCAGCTCCTCTCTGATCCCAATGAACTACGATGAACTTCTCTTCCAAGTCCGGCAAAAACTTGCGGATGTGAACTGTACTAGTGCTTCCGGGGCCTCCATGTAGAAATAACAACAATGGTTTAGAAATATCCTTACCCCGTATGAATATCCATTGCTTTGAGCGACTTAATGAAATTTCTTCCATGGTGGATATACTCTTTTCAATGGGATTGCCTGCAATATCCTTGAAAGGTGGCGTGTGAGAATTAAATGCGGGATATGCCAATAGGGTAGTGAATGAAATGAAAAAAACTGGTCGCCATTTTTTTCTGCTTAATTTTTTTAAACTTTCCATTTTTTGAATTTTGCATGTTGTGATTACACAGAGGTTTTGATGCAAAATTCGGAGTCGGAAAAGTTGATCTACTTGACATATGGCAAGAAATGCTATCGGGAAATTTTTTTTCTGATCCTGCTTAAAGAAGAATCTGTTATACCAATATATGAAGCTAAATACTTGAGAGGTATTTTTTGAAACAATTCGGTATTCTGCATGAGGGTTATGTAGCGTTCTTCTGCAGTTTGTGTTTGGTGATCCATTATTCTTTTGATGGTAAAGACATACGACTCTTCCATTATTTTTCTCCCAAATAAATTAAGTTGTGGCTCGGACTTGTATAAATCTTCTAATTGATTTCTTGTTGTAATTAGAATGGTGCTTTCCTCCAGTACTTGTATCGAAAATCGTGCATTTTCTCCAGAGAATAAACTTACTGGATCAACCACCATCATTCCATCAGATGAAAAGCACACCGTATTTTCATTCCCTTTAATATCAATATAATACGATCTCGTCAAACCACTTTCGACGAATCCTAAATAATTACACGGTTTATCATATTCTGCAAAATATTCTTTTGCTTTAAACTGTTTGGGAACAAAAATGCTTGCCATTATTTTTGCATCAGCATTACTCAAATATCTCCTGAAGTAATTTTCTATCATGATGATAATTTTATTTTTTTTAAAATATTGATATAGCTGCTTAATTAATTTAAGCGAAAAATAATTATCCTAAAAAATATTGTCGTGCTATATTTTGTAAATGTAAGTATTAAATAATTTCATTATTTATGACAATCTATACATTCAAAACTCGCCATTTTATATTCCACAAAAATTTCCCCATCTACTAAGGTTTCCTTATGGCATTTATCACAAGCCACTTCAATGTGTTTTCCTTCTAATGGGAATGCTGTTTTATTATGGTCAAAATAATTGGCCTCCCAGCCTTCATAACCATGGCATCGTTTGCAATCCGTCACACCTTCTATTTCAAATTGGGTTCCATGTACATTGTCATGGCAAGCAATGCATTCTGTTGAAACTTCTTTGAACAATCGGGTAGGCGGGTTTTCCTCGTTGACATGACAAGAGGCACAAGTCGTTCGCAAATGGCCTTCCTCCAAAGCAAAGGCTGTCAGGTTATGGTCAAACAGGTTCTCTTCCGTCCAGCTATTGGTCGTATGGCAAGTTCTGCAATTTTGATTTGGATAAAATTCAGCCGCAATTTCATTCACATGAATGTCTTCATGGCAATCTACACAGTGCTGGCCGATATTTTTAAACCGCCATTTATCTTCTTGTAAGTGGCATGCAAAACAAGGCGTCGCTAAATGCGCGCCATCTAGCGGAAAATTGCTATTTGAATGGTCTTCAAAAGTGAACAAGCTTGGGGTAAAGCCTTCCACCGTATGGCATTCCGCACAATCGGGAGTTGTTAAACCGCCGGTAAATTCATCTTTGTGATAATCATCATGACAAGAGGAGCAAGTATTGTGGGGTAGGGGGTCGGTCAGATTTTCTGATACGTGGCATTGGCGGCAATCCACCGTTTCGTGTTTCCCCTCCAACACGAAGTCAGTTAGGCTATGGTTGAATTGGTCGAGGTTATTATTACCCATCCGAAAGCTTTCCTCCGTGTGGCATTCTACGCAGTTAGTGCCAAATTTTCCTTCGTGTACATCGGCATGACATGCTACACAATTACTGGAAGGGATACCAATATTGTCCTGAAAAATCCTGATAGGTGGTTCATCGGCTTTATGACATGTAAAGCAGTCCACCCGTCGGTGTTGGCCTTTCAGGGCAAATCCAGTGCTGTTATGGTTAAAGCGATTTAGCCTTCTATGTGATGTGAATGATTGATCGGTGTGGCATTGCTTACAATCTGGTCCGAGGTTGTTATTGTGCACATCGTCGTGACAACTGTTGCAACTGTTGAAGGGTACGTCAGCGAATTTTTGGAAATCCCTGCCATTACGGGTTTCCATCTGATGGCATTGGATGCACTCAACATCTATATGTTTTCCAGTAAGCGCAAAATCTGTTTCATCATGGTCAAATTTCGGGGTAGGGGAGAAGGCGTTGGTGTCGTGGCATTTTGCACAGTCGTTGCCAAGTGTTTTTTGGTGGTAATCCTCATGGCAATCAATGCAGGCATTGCCGAGGCCAAGATAGGTTTCATTTCTTTTTTTTAAGTCTCGATCATCAATGAAATCTGGTTTATGGCATTCTCGACAGTCTATTTTTTCATGCGCTCCAGTTAGTTCATACCCAGTTAAATTGTGATTAAAATTGTCTTCATCAAAGCGCATCATATCGAAGTTGCGGCCGTGGTGGTCGCTGTGGCAGGTGGCGCAATCTTTACCCCGTACCTCTGGTGAATAATGAAAACCACTCCTTTCATCGAGTCGGCTTTTAATTTCCTTGTGGCAATCAAGGCATTTGGTATTAGATACTTTTTTGCCGAGTTCATGACATTGGGTACAGTTGGACATTCCTTCTAGGTGGGCATGCGATTTAGCCAGATCTCCGGGAGAGATTTGGGCGGTTGCTTTTGAAATAAGCAACGCAATGAAGAGAAGGGTAAATAGAAACTTGCTTTTCAGAAAGCTATATTTTTTAAAAACCAATAATCAGGTGAACCACAGAGACACAGAGATCACAGAGAATTTTTATAAAAATAAACCTCTGTGATCTCTGTGTCTCTGTGGTTTAGCGAAATAAGCATCAGGCATATTTTTTCATCGTATAACCAAAACGCTTCGTGATCATCACCCCTGCCTTTTTCAAAAACTGGGTTGGCAATTCTCCACCTGCGAAGATATAAACAAGGTCGTTCTCCAAAACTTTTTCTTCACTCCCGTCAATTTTAAGATGTACATTTTCATTTTCGATTTTGGTCACATTTGAATTGTAAAGCACCTCTAATTTGTCCATGCCAATGAAATAGTTCAGCCGTTCCCTGTTTTTTTGTTTGATGCGGCCAAAGGCGTCTTTGCGGTAGGAGAGGATCACCTCGTTCTCATCGGCGAGGGACATGGCTGCCTCTACGGCTGAATCGCCACCACCCACTACAATCACTTTTTTGCCCTCAATCCGCTCTGGCTCCAACAGCCGGTATGCCACTTTCTCCAATTCTTCACCAGGTACTCCCAGCTTCCTCGGGCTTCCTCTGCGCCCAATGGCCAAAAGCACTGCTTGGGTCTGAAATTCATCATCCTGGTTAGTGTGTACTTTAAAACAGTTACCGTTGGGGTGAATGCCTTCCACTTTGGTACGCTCCCTTATTTTGATATTGTTTTTATTTAAAACGCTATTCCACAAGTCCAGTAATTCTTGCTTGCTGGTATCAAATAATTTCACCTTCCCATGTAAAGGCAAATCAACAGGAGCGGTCATGACAATCTTTGAGCGGGGAAAATTAAAAACCGTACCTCCCAAGGAATCTTGCTCCAAGGTTAAAAAATTCAGCCCATGCTTTTTGGCTGTGAGAGAGGCAGCGATACCTGCCGGGCCTGCCCCAATAATGATGAGGTCATAATCAGACTGGCCTTTTTTCACGGCTTTCACGATGTTTTCGACTGCCATCTGACCTTGTTCCACGCTGTTTTTTATCAGTCCCATGCCACCCAATTCGCCTGCGATATAAATGCCCTTCACATTGGATTCGTATTTTTCGTTGACATGTGGCAAGTCCACCCCTCGTTTCTCTGTACCAATGACTAATGAAATTGCCTCTATAGGACACCCGTGGAAACAAGCGCCATGGCCAACGCAGTTGGAGGCATTGATCAATGTACCACCTCCTTTGAGGATGCCAAGTATGTCTTTTTCTGGGCATGCTTCTACACAAGCCCCGCTTTTGATGCAGTGGTCCAGGTCAATTTTAGGGTACAGCGATACGGGCTCGAAAAGCCCTTCTTCTTTGGCTGTTTCAATCTTTGCTTCTACGGCTTTGTCTGCTTTCTTCTCTTTTCTTAAGTAAAAGAAAACAACAAGCGCACATAATGCGAATACAGCTGAGTAAATAATTATTTGTTCGAACAACATTGTTAGGACGAATTCATTGCTTGTGTGAGGTTAAAAAATCCAACGGTATCCCAAAGCTACCGTCACTGCTACATGTATTATGACTATGATCAGCATGATAAGGGCAAACGGCATGTGGGCCACGTGCCAATATTTGAAAAGTTTACGCATGGTCTGTAGTCGTTCTATCCGATTCCCAATGGATAGTTCCCGTTTAATTAAATCGGCTACTTTCCGCACGTTTTTATTATCCATATTGTTTTTGCGGAGCATTTTTTTCACCTTGCGGATGGTCTTTTTGTCCTCAAAGTATTTACGTACCATTCTCGTTAATAGGTTGCCTCCTTCCTTTTTCCTCTTGCCTGTTTTAGTGGAGTCAATCAGGGTTTGATAATCCATTTCATCAAGGTCGTAGGAGCCTTTGAGCATTTTGTCTATATCGTTTTTCATCTCCTGCAATTCACCAAGGCTCAGTTCCCGGCCCTCAATCGTCCGGGGTATTTGGATGTAAATAAACCTGCCAATAACGCCACTCGCCACCACCGCCACCATGCTCCAAAATGCTATGGAAACGATGCCTCCAAATTTGAATGCAGTATGGAACAAAATCATCACCGGCCCTAAGCTGCACAAAAAAATATGGAACTCCAGCCAATATTTCAAACGGCCAAATTTGTTCAAAAACTTATACCGCTTGCGGGCGATATACATGGATACACCAATGAAAATGAGCAATGTGCCAATGACACCAAGCCCTTGTCCAAAGAGTCCGCTTGGTTTGAACAAATCGTGATCAGAATGGTAAAACCGCTCTTCAAGCGAAGTACCATAGTAGGAATATCCTTTGTAAGCGAGGAAAATCGTTGTCAGCAATACAATACTGGCCAAAGTGGTTATATATATCCGATGGGCAATAGGGGACATGATAGTTGTTATTTTTTTATCCGGCGCAATTTATACGAAATGATTGCTAATGACAATGACAAAAATAATCCTCCAAGTATGGTTGTCATTTTAAAGATTGCTGAATACAGGAAAAGAAAGGTTGAGCATGGCAAATTGCGGTTTTGAAAGAAAATCGGGCCTCAAGACTCTCGGTAATTGAATGTTTGACCATTACGCGAAATTTCCTACTGGTAATCAATGCTCTGTCGGAGTTTTTCGGTAAGGCCTGTTCCTTGAAAGTAGATATTGATATAAAGAACTTATCTTTGAAATTTTGAATGTGAAACTATGAACCAAAATTTTATATATGCCACTTTAATGCTTATCAGTTTTCATGTTACGGCAATCGCCCAAAGCTGGAAAGTGTACCCTTACCACGAAGAAAATAGTGAGCTGTTTTTCCCTACTGACGAAGGTTGGCATCCTAATGAGCCTATCGAGTGGTGGTACACCAATGCACGGGTTACTGGAGAAACCACAGGTACTGAATATTCTTTCATGCTTACCTATTTTTACTTTCCGGCCCTCAGTTTTGATGGGTTCCGGATCTTCAATATAGCTAATGAAACAGAGGGAACCTTTTTTGATGAAACGCTTCCCTGCAACTATCCAACCCTCGCTGAGGATCACCTTAACATCCAAGCCTTTGTATTCGGGGCAGGTACGGAATCATGGGTAACCAAGAGGGATACACAAGGCGCCCTGCTTCCATTTCAGTACCGCATCTCCGCTGGCGGGCAGCACGGAGCCATTGACCTCGAATTTAATACTCTAAAACGACCCTTGATGGTGGGTGACACAGGGTTTCTATACCAAGGCATTGACAATTATACCTATTATTATTCCCAAACAGAGGTGGAGGTTTCAGGCACTCTAACTATTCAGGGATTCAGCGAAACGGTCACAGGCGTTGCATGGATTGATCGCCAATGGGGCAATTTCAATCCCAACACAGGGGAACAGTACGAATGGTTCAGCCTACAGCTGTCGAATGATACCGATATTAACCTTTGGAACATATTTACCACACAGAACGAAATTCCCGATACTGCTACCTACCGATACCTGAGTGCCTATATTAATGATTCAACTTCAGTTACGGTTTCTAACTTTAATATGGATCGCTTGGGTTATATCTGGATGCCAGATGGACAAGTGTGCTACTCCCGCCAATGGCGTCTTACTGCCACCTCACCTGTAATGGACTTGATTATAACTACGCGGCACGATGACCATGAGGTGGCATTGCCCTTCCGGTTTTACGAAGGCACCACATATGTTGAAGGTACTTTCGAGGGGCAGCCTGTCACTGGACATGGCTTCGCCGAGCTGCTTCGGCACTATGACCACCCGGATATTGAATTTCTAATACCAAACAGCAACAACCCTTGGGATGCCAGCATACCGATCACTTGGCAATTACTGGATCCTGATGATGGCCGCCCCATTTACTACAAACTGGAAGTGAGCAATGACGACAAGGAGACATTCACTGTCATCGCCGATAGCCTGACCACTTCGGAATTTCTTTGGAACCCAGTCGGATATTCTCCCGATTCATTCTATTGGTTCCGTCTTACTGGGTATTCCATAGACGGTACTCTGATTAGTACTATTCTAACAGAAGTGCCACAAATGATCCTCTCAAGCGGAGATAGGGGATTTCACGAAGAAATCAAAGCAGAAATATTTCCCAATCCAACTTCAGATAAATTAACCATTGATTTTGAAGGCTCAGTAATAGGGGAAGTGTTGATCAGGGTTTCAGATTTGGCTGGTCATTCAGTGAAAACCGAATCTTATAATTATATCGGACAACCTATCCAATTGCCACTTTCTGGTCTTCCCGCTGGAAGTTATTTTTTGGAAATACAGGCTCAGGGAAAGAGTTTTTGGAGGAAAATTATCTTGTTTTGAGTTCTGAAACGAAAGCTGTAAAGAGGAGAATCCAAAAGAAGCAAGTAAAAAATAGCTGAAATTCATATTATACCTTTTAACAACGATTTTTTATTGGGGCGCTTTGGTTTTGTTTATTTTCCAGAGCACCATGGAAGTTTATAGTCGTTATAATGTATTCCGTTGCACTCGTGCATTTTTCTGCCATGACTTCCGCAAGTCGGATCAAACTATTTTGTACCAACTTGGCTCTCTCAGGGTAGTCGAGTGTGGGTGCAATTTTGCGGTTGGGGCTACCCGAGAACAACTTGGCCCAGCACATGGGTGCAACGCTCAACGCTGCCCGGGAGACAGTGAAAGGTCGGAGTACCAACCTCATCATAGTGGAACACCTCGTCCGGGATGCGGAGCTGATTTTGGGGTTGAAAACTTCGAAGCCGAAAAAGGTGGATTATTCCGATTTGGAACTGGAAGGATTGGTAAGACAAAAACCCCTACCGAACAACTTTGCCGAACCCTGTAGCCCTGCCTAATTCAAGAATAAAGGTTGGACGATGGGTTGTCGCTGAAAAACTACTATTCGATGATTAACTGTAACATGTCGGTATTTTCCTTCTCCGCCTCCACCTCAAAAACCCGCTTCTGAACCTCCCCCTCCCCAATCAAAACATCATACTTCCCCTCTGTCAACACCTTCGGCTGAAATACTCGCCCCTTCACCCTAACCGACGAGACTACCTCTCCGGTGAAACTATGCCGTACCGTCACCACTTGGTCATCTTTTGAAATGTCCAGCGTCGGCAATTCATATCCATTTTCGATGTTGAAATTATCCATCTGCGAAATGGTGATGGGCCAGCCATCGTACTGTTTGCTGTCGGGGGCATGAATATCCACGTTCCGGCCCCAGCATTCGAAGGTTATGGTGCGGGCAGATTTATTGTACCGAACGACCCCGTATCCGGCAGCCCGGGTGTTCAGTTTCCCGCCTTCCTTCCGCTCCTGTAGGGTAGGGTTGGCAGCAGCGTGGACGGTCATTTTGTTTTTAAAACCATCCAAATAGTCACCAGTATATTCCGGCATTTCCTCCTTCCTGTTTTTTCCCGGTTGATGGGGATGCCACCAGCGGGGCCAAAGGTTGGCAATGGCGGGCGTGGCGAAGGAATAGCCCGCATCGCCCCAGTCCTCAACGCCGTGTTGAACGACCGTACCGAGGTGCTGGTCGCCGGCAATCATACAGGAGTAACTTTTTCGGATAACGGAAAGTGCCCGGTTGCGGCCTGTCTGTGGCCAGCCGTTGGTGTCGAAATCGGCGTAGATTGGGTTGCCGTATTTTCCTGTATAGTTGTTGACGAGAGCAAAAATGGTCTGCGACAAAACGGACTTCATTTCCGCATCCTCCCAGTCGGTCGTCCAGTTTTCGAGGAATTTCAACTGGCGCTCTCCGAGGAGTGTCAGTTCAGGCAGGTCGAACCTTCGGGTATCAACCGTAGAGTCAAAAATAGCTTCGAAAGCGCCATTTGGAAATACATCAGGGAGTTGCTCTGCCATTCCCGTCAGCCCCGACTTGAACTTCCTATCTTCCAAGATGGCGAAGCTGATGCCGCCCCATTTCAAATCGGTATAGTAAACCCCAATCCCCCCTTTGATGGGTGTCGGGTCGTAAGGGTCGGGGAGGTGGCTCGTTTGCGCCCGTTCCACTTCCCGGACGTATTCCACGGGCATATAGTACCCACCCGAAATGCCCCGACGGGAGGTAGCTTTTCCGCCTCCGGCGCCCCACATATTACCCTGTCCAATGTCATGGTCGTCGGGAATGGCGATAGTGGGGGTGTTGCGGATGATTTCACCAAAGTCCCGCCCGAATTTCAGCCAATGTAGGTAATGCTCGCTGTGGTCATAGACTTGGTCGCCTGAGAAGAACAACAGGTCGGGTTGGAGTTTTTTGATGTTATCCACGATGTCCTTTCGGGAAATATCGCCCCCGTGTTCCGGGTAGATGGAATTGCAGCTAAAAGTGGCCATGACGAACTCGTCCTTGTCCTTCGGGTTTTTGCGGATGATGCCCTCGTAAAATGCGGTGTTGTTGTGTTCCACCCGATAGGTAGCTTCTTTCGTGTCGTCCCAATTTTCGACACGGAAAGTAGCAGTGTAGCCGGGGTAAATGATAGGGGCGTCCGCTACCTTTTTCCATTCCCCGCCTGATTTGATTTGCAGGCTGGCCTCAAATGGCTCCGTATTTTTGATAGGGTTAAATTGCGCCGTCAATTTCAAGATGTTTTCATGGACAGTGTAGAGGGCGAAGCAGATGCGGTCTTCGGGCGGCATATTGTCCGGCAGCCGGACTGGGTCTGTGTTTTGGCCGAAGACTGAATAAAAAAAGCAAATGAGGAGAAGGGAAATGAGTTGTTTCATTATTTAAAGTTGAGAAAGGTTGAGAAGAGTTGAGATGGTTGATAATCTCTCAACCGAATTAAATCAATGCGCTGGCCTTCCGGTACGGCGCCAATTTTTTCCAGTCAAACGTCACCCCCACACCTGGCGCATCCGGCGCAACGGCTCGGAAGTTTTCCACCACCAGCGGACGGGTCGTATATTCATCAATCGGGAAGCTATGTACCTCCAGCAAGCCAGCATGAGGCTGCGAGGAAACGAGGCTGACGTGCAATTCCTGCATCCCGTGCGAGCAGACAGGGATGCCGTGTTTTTGTGCCAATTTGGCGGCAGCCAGCCAACCGCTCACGCCACCACAATTGGAAGCATCGGGCTGGATGAACGACAGTTTCGATTGCTCGAAAGCATACTCGAACTCGTGGATGGTGTGCAGGTTTTCACCCATAGCCAAAGGCATACCCGTGGCATCGGCGATTTCGGCGTAGCCTTTATAATTGTCGGGAATCGTTGGCTCTTCGAACCAGTATATATTGTATTTTTCAAATGCTTTTGCCGCTTCGATGGCCTGCTCGACGGACATGGAATAATTGGCATCCACCATAAAAGTAATGTCGGGACCGATGAGTTGACGTACAGTGGCGATGCGCTCGATGTCCTCCTCCAATTTCTCCCTGCCGATTTTAATTTTCACGGCATTGAAACCACTATCGAGGTAGCCCTGGATGTTGCCCAATAATTTTTCCAAAGGAAACAACAAATCAATGCCACCGCAGTAAGCTTTACAAGAATTATTTGCGCCTCCTGCCATTTGCCAGAGCGGTTTTCCAGCGGCCTTGCAGCGGATGTCCCATAACGCAATGTCTACAGCGGAAATGGCAAATGAAGCGATGCCGCCTCGCCCAACGTAGTGAATATGCCACTCCATGAAATCGTAAATATGCTCAATATCGGCTCCGTCCTTTCCTAATAGGGCAGGGGAGAGGTCATGCTCTATCATGGCCTTGATGGCATGGCCGCCCTTGCCACCGGTGTAGGTATAGCCTGTGCCTTCCATGCCATTTTCCAGCGTGGCAGTAGCCGTTACCAGCTCGAAGTGGAAGTGGTCGCCGTGCTTGGCATCGGAGAGGACTTCGGGCAGGGGTACTTCAAAAAGTTGGGTTTTTATTTGTTTGATTCGAGTGCTCATCAATGTTTTTCTGAAATTGGAAAATAGAAATTAAGACATTCTGGGAAACAGAAAGTTAACGGGTTCGCTAATTTCCAATTTCTCAATTTCCATTATTACCATTTATGCTTTATATCGAATGTAAGAAGTCTTTTTATCGAGGTATTGCTCAATGCCGTATTTGCCGTCTTCACCTCCACTGCCACTGAGTTTCAGTCCGTTGTGAAACCCTTGGTGCTGCTCCCCGTGGCCCCGGTTGACGTAGATTTCACCAAATTCGAGTACTTTGTGCAGGCGCATGACTTTGTTCATGTCATTGGTGAAAACCAAGGCGGCCAAGCCAAATTCGCTGTCATTGGCATAGCCGACGGCTTCCTCGAAAGTTTTGAACTTGATGACGGGCAAAACGGGGCCGAACAGTTCTTCGTGAACGATTTTCATCTCTTGTTTTACATTTCCCAAAATAGTCGGCTCGAACCAAAAGCCTTTTTCAAAACCTTTGCCCGAAGGGCGTTTGCCGCCGCTCAAAATCGTTGCTCCGGCTTTCACACTTTCCTCCACCAGTTTTTCCAAATGTAAAACCCCTGCCTCGTTCATCTTCGGGCCGAGGTCGGTGTCTTCCAACATTGGGTCACCAACTTTGAGCGCTTTCACTTTTGCCATAAATTTTTCCATGAAAACATCGTAAATCGCTTCATGTACATACATGCGCTCATTACAGGTACAGACCTGTCCGCAGTTGTCGAACCGGGAATGTAATGCAGCCTCGACTGCCGTTTCCAAATCGGCATCCTCAAAAATGATGCAGGGTGCTTTCCCTCCAAGCTCTAATTGAACATGCGTCAAATTTTGCGCTGCCGACCGTGCGATGGCCTGCCCCGTTGGCGTGCCGCCCGTCATGGTTACCATTTTCGTGATGGGGTTTTCGACCAATGCCTTGCCAGCATCCACACCGCCCGTCACCATGTTGATGACCCCGTCGGGGATGCCCGCCTCTTTAGAAATGTCGCAGAGTTCGAGGGTGGAAAGCGGCGATTCAGGTGTGGGCTTGACAACGATTGTGTTGCCCGTGATCAAAGCAGGGCCTATTTTCCGTCCTGCCAATGCCAGTGGAAAATTCCACGCAGTGATGGCCACCACGACCCCTTTCGGCACTTTGTTAATCCAAATCTGTTCGTTCGGATTGTCGGATGGGATAATGTCGCCCTCGATGTGTCGGGCCCATTCGCAGGCGTATTCGATAAAGGAGCAGGTGACTTCCACTTCAAAACGGGCCACTTTCAGGAGTTTGCCCTGCTCCTGTGTGATAAGTTTTGCCAGCCGCTCGCTGTTTTTGCGGATGCCAGCGGTGAAGGCTCGTAGCAAATCCGCTCTTTGTCGGGCAGTCAATTTCCGCCATGACTTCTGGACAGACTGTGCAGCTTCGAGTGCTTTTTGTACGTCGGCTGCCGAGGCATTTTGCACCAACCCGACGAGCGTTTCGTCAGCAGGGTTGATGATGCGGTCGGTCGTTCCGGTGGAGGCGTCCACCCATTTTCCGCCGATGTAGAGTTGATAATTTTTCATAAACGAAGGTTTTTAAAACATGGTGATTTTTAAAATCATCATGTTTTATGAGGCAAAACTTACCTCCCCATCCAGCCGCCATCCACGAGCATAATGCTGCCGTGCATGTACGCCGCTGCATCGGAACAGAGAAAAACGACTGGCCCGGCAAAGTCCTCTGGCTCTCCCCAGCGCCCGGCCGGGATGCGGGAAAGGATGGACTCCGCTCGCACGGGGTCGTTGCGGAGCGCCTCGGTATTGTCGGTGCTGATGTAGCCGGGAGCGATGGCGTTCACGTTGACGCCTTTGCCTGCCCACTCATTGGCGAATGCCATGACCATCTGCCCGACAGCGCCTTTGCTCGCAGCGTACCCTGGCACGGTGATGCCGCCCTGGAAGGTCAGCAGTGAAGCAGTGAAAACGATTTTTCCGGCACCTCTGGCCACCATTTCTTTCCCAAACTCACGGGTGAGGATGAATTGAGCACTCTGGTTCACTTCGATGACTTTGTCCCAATACTCATCTGGGTGCTCGGCAGCGGGTTTGCGGAGGATAGTGCCGGCATTGTTGACCAAAATATCAATGACTGGGAAGTCGGATTTTACCTGTTTGATAAAACCGTACAGTGCGCTGCGGTCGCTGAAATCGCAGGCGTAGGCTTTGAATTTCCGGCCAGTGGCCTGCACTGCTTTTTCCACATCACTGCCCAGTTGCAAAGTAGCACTCACGCCAATGATGTCGGCCCCGGCTTCGGCCAAGGCGACGGCCATGCCTTTCCCGATGCCCCGTTTGCAACCAGTGACGAGGGCGGTTTTTCCAGCGAGGGAGAATTTGTTTAGGATGCTCATTTTTTTATGGTTGAGAAGGGTTGAGATGGTTGAGGGAGTTGAGAACTAAACCATCTCAACCCTTCTCAACCATCTCAACCAGTTTACGCTTGGCAATCCATCAGCATCTTCATGCCGTCAGGATTTTTATCAATGTTTTCAAAAACAGTTTGAATCGTACTCAGGGGCTGCACATCGGTAATCAATTGCTCAAATGGCAGGTCGTTGTGGGTGATGAGGGCGATGGCCTCGTCGTAATCCGCTGGCTCATAGACCCTTGCGCCGATGAGTTTGAGTTCTTTCCAGAAAAATTTGAAAAGGTTCACTGGCTTCGGTTGACCGTGGATGGCTACCATGACAATGCGGCCACGGATGCCAGCGACTTCGGTCATCACGTCGAGGGCGGGTTGTACCCCGGCAACCTCGAAAACCACATCGGCGAGGCGACCTTCCGTTTTTTCACGGACAAAAGCGACCAAATCGGTTTCGGTCGGATTGACCACGGTGAAGCCCATTTCTTTGGCCATTTTGATGCGGACGGGGTTCACCTCTGAGATGATGACGTTGCCGCCGTGGTGCTTGGCGACCATCGCCACCAACATTCCAATGGGGCCTCCTCCCAATACTACCACTGTTTCCCCTTTTTGCAGACCAGACATGCGAACGTCGTGACAGGCAACGGCCAATGGCTCGGTCAGCGCGGCCAGTTTCAAATCCGTTTTGATGGAAAGAGGGTGCAGGGTAAAGGCAGGCACGTTCCAATACTGTTGCATGGCGCCGGGGCTGTCAATGCCGATGAATTTGAGGTTTTCGCAAATGTGGCTGAAACCCTTGTCGGAGGGCTTTTCGCCCCGGTTGTCGAGTGGCCTCACGACTACCTTTGCCCCTACATCGAAGCCCTCGACACCTGAACCAATGGCGTCAATGACACCCGACATTTCGTGGCCGATGGTCATTGGCATGTTCACCCGTTTGTCCATCATGCCGTGGTAGATATGAACATCCGTTCCGCACACGCCGCAGTAGGCGACCTTGATGCGGACTTCCCCTTCTTTCGGGGATTCGACTGGTTTATCGGCAACCGAAAAACTGTGGTTGCCCTCATAAAAAGTTGCTATCATGTTTTTGAAATTTAGGTCCATGCTGAGGGGTGAAATTGATGCTATCCAGTGAAATAGCAGGGGTTTTGGACTGCATTAAAACTGAACAAGGGACAATATTTGAGAGGTGGTTACTGGACATTCGGAAGTTTGGGTGATAATTGTCATCGGACGTTTCTTGTTGCACTGATTTTTCTCAAAATATTTTAACCAATGAAATTTTCTACCTTCCTTTTCGCTGTTTTTATCTTTCTCATTTTTGGATGTCAGTCTGCTGAAAAAAATACTCAAATGGCATCTGCCGAGGTCGCTTATTCCGACTCCGTTTACGATTTTCTCGCCATCCCGAAAGATGGAAAATTAAGTGCCGCCTCCAAACGGGCTTTGGAACGCAACTATGCCCAGACAGGTGAATGGTATTGTCAATGTAAAGAATTCGACCTTGAAAGGGATTTTGCATTCGAGGAAGGGGTGGTTCGGCGTGACCCCAGTGCGGTCATTTCGGTGGAAGGCGTTTACCACGTTTACTATTCCCGCTCAACGGGCATCTCCAAAGGGTTCCATTCGGGCGACCCAGAGGCGAAAGTTTTCCCATGGGACAAAACGGAAATCTGGCACGCCACCTCCACCGATGGACAGGTGTGGAAAGAGCAGGGTAGGGTGGTCGCCCGTGGCGATGCCGGGACTTTCGACGACCGCTCAGTTTTCACGCCGGAAATTTTGGTGCATGATGGGAAATATATTTTGACCTATCAGACCGTGAAAGCACCGTATGTACTGCGGGTGAAAAATCAGGTTGGTATGGCCACCGCCAATTCTCCCGAAGGGCCTTTTAAAAAACTGCCCGAACCTATTCTGTCCCCCGCCGACAATGGCGAGTGGCTCGGCGAGGAGGACAATCATTTTAAAGTGAAAAAACAGGGTGACTTTGACAGCCACAAGGTGCATGACCCCTGCCTGCTATTTTTCAACGATAAATTTTACCTTTATTATAAAGGTGAACGCATGGGTGAAAAAATAACATTCGGCGGGCGGGAAATTCGGCACGGTGTCGCCATCGCCGATAAACTGGAAGGGCCATATATCAAATCGGAATACAATCCCATCAGCAACAGTGGCCACGAAGTTTGTGTATGGCATTATGATGGCGGCATTGCTTCATTAATCACCACCGATGGGCCGGAGCGGAATACCATCCAATGGGCACGGGACGGGGTGAATTTTGAAATAAAATCGCACGTTCGGGAAATGCCACATGCGATTGGTTTGGTGCGGGAAAATAATACGGGAGAAAATCCAGTTAGGATTTTAAATTGGGGATTGACGCATAAATATGCTTCGGGGGATTGGCAATATATTCGGCGGTTTGAATGCCAGCGGCGGAGGCAAGATTGAATAAACACGTGATTTTTTTTTGAAATACATAAGGCACATAAGGACACAATAGTATTTAATTCAATTTTCCGAAGGCAAATTATACTATGTGCTCTTATGTGCCTTATGTGTTTCAAAAATATGTGTGTTAATCCATAAACAATTACGGGGTCACTTCAAGTGCCCCCGTAAATTAAATGCTTTATTTTTAAACAATTAAGTTAGCGGGGCACTTGAAATGACCCTCTAACATGAGGCCTCGTTTTTAATCCATAAATAATTCCGGTAAAAACAAAGATAGTTCTGGAAATAAAGTCACCAACGCTAGTACCACCCAACTCACAATTAAAAATGGGAATATTTCTTTCGTGATTTTTCCGATGGATGTTTTTCCGATACTGGAGGCGACAAATAAACAGATGCCGACAGGCGGCGTGGTCAAGCCGATGATTAAATTTAGAACAGCGATAACCGCAAAGTGAATCGGGTCAACACCCACCGTCATGGCGACTTTTAATAAAATGGGAAATAAAATTAAAAGTGCGGCCACTGTCTCCATAAATGTTCCGATAAAAATCAGCACAATATTTATCAATAATAAAACGACGTATTTATTGTCAGTAAAATCCAGTATTTCATTGGAAATAAATTGAGGAAAACGCTCAGTAATTAATATCCACCCAAAAAGGTTGGCAAAGCCGATAAGCACCATCAGTGAAGCAGTCGTTTTCATCGTGTCCAAAATAATAATTTGGGTGTTTCGGAAGTTTAATTTTTTATACACAAATATGCCAATTATCAAGGCATAGACGACGGCAATGATGGATGCCTCCGTGGGGGTAAATATTCCGCCAACAATTCCAAACAATATAATAATGGTCATCAACAGCGCCCAAAAAGTGTCCACAAACCCCCGGGCAACTTGCTGGAAACTGCTGCGGGGGTGTTTTGGATATTGACGTTTGACGGAAATAAAATAGGCCACTCCCATCAGTCCGGCTCCCAATAAAAATCCAGGTATAGCTCCCGCCAAAAATAATTTGCCCACTGACAAGCCACTCAATGTAGCGGCAATAATCATGACCACACTCGGAGGTATGATAGGGCCAACGGTAGAAGACGAAGCCGTGACCGCACAGGCGAAACCCTCGTCGTAACCTTCTTTTTTCATGGCCGGAATCATCACCGAACCGATGCTTGCCGTGTCTGAAACCGCCGTACCGGAAATACCGGCAAACACCATCGAAGCACCAATGTTCGCCAATGCCAAACCACCCCGGATATGCCCCATTAGATGATTGCAAAATGAAATAATCTTTTCAGTCATGCCGCCGTGGTTCATCAGATTTCCGGCAAGGATAAAACCGGGGACACTGAGCAAAACAAATACGTCAATGCCCGAATACATTTTCATGGGCAAAATAATCAGTGGAATATCTGCCCAAAAAATATAGACCAAACAAGACAGCCCCAAGGCAAAGGCAATCGGAAACCGCAGCACCAAACAGACGATGAATACTATGACCAGCACGGCAATCATGAGCGATAATTTTTAATGCTCTTTTTTATTTCCAAAAAAGAAAAATAAAAAAGAGAGGCGGACATGATGAACATACTGAAAAAAGCAATGGACATTCTAATTTTCATACTTGGAGAAAATTCAGGGAGGCCCAATACAACGAACTGCATAGAATAAATTGCCATGATTGCAAAAAGTGCAGTAGTCAGGATAGGAATAATAATGCAAAGTATATTTTTTGTTTTTTTTGATAATTTTTCAAAAAAGAAATCAAGTGCTACGTAAGATTTATTTTTCAGGGCAAGTCCAGCAGCAAAGGCGATGGCATAAATAAAAAATAAACGCGAAGCTTCTTCCGTCCACGATGGTGCATTTGCTAAAAAAAATCGGGCAAAAATTTGTAACAGCACACTGGTGATGAGTGCGTAGGTGCTCATCAAAGTGCCATATTTTAGGAATTTTGAAATTGCTTTTTTCATTTTAATAATAATACCAAGTGTTTTCTTTAAAACACATAAGGCTTATCGTGGCGAAGCCACAACCAAACACATGACACATTTTTTTGAAACACATAGAAACATAGGACACATAGTTTGTTTTAAATTTTTTGGAAAAAAATTTAAAACTTATAGGACGAAAAATTTTATGAAATAAAATTTTAAAATGCTATGTGTCCTATGTTTCTATGTGTTTCAAAAAAAAACTCGTCATAAGTCTTTGATTGTTTGTGACTTGTTCGAAAAGATTGTTTTTTTTAGCAACCTTTTACAAGTATGTAATACATTGTGACACATAGTTTTTTGCCTCCGGCAAAACTGGTATGCGCCGTAATTTGCCGAAGGTAAATTGTAAATACTATGCACTCTTACATGCCTTATGTGTTTCAAAAAAGTATGTTGTTTTTCTTTACATATTATCCCGCATCTCCACAAATTCCAGATACAATTCCTGCATTTCCGGCGAAAGGGTTTCATAAATCGCCTTCCCGCATTTTTCACTAAAAGCCTTTTTATCCACCTCAATAAATTGCATGCCCCGCTCCTTTAATTTTTCCTGCACCATTTTTTCATTTTTCAAAAACAATTCCCGCTCATAAGCCTGCATATCTTTCGCCGCTTCGAGGAATATATTTTTTAAATCATCTGGAAGACGTTGAAATTGTTTTTCTCCAATGACCGCATAACTCCAACTCATCACATGTTCGGTAACATTGACATATTGTTGCACTTCATCAAACCCGACGCTCAATATCAATGCAAAGTCATTTTCCTGTGCTTCCACAGTACCCTGCTGTAAAGCGGTGAAAACTTCGGAAAAAGCCATCGGGGTCGGCTTTGCGCCAAGGGCACTCCAAGCCGTAACGAAGGAAGGTACATTGGGAACTCTCAGTATCAATCCGTTTAAATCATCAGGGTGGCGGATGGGGCGGTTGGATGTGAGTTGGCGGGGGCCTCGTTCCAATACTGCCACAGGTCGCAAGCCTACTTTTTCAATCATTTCTTTTTTTACCCGTTGCCCGATGGGGCCATTTATCAAGGCTTGTTTTTCGGTGGAATCCCGCAGCAAGAATGGCATTTCGCAGAAAGTGGCAATTTCAATCCAATTACTCAGCAGCGAGGCGGTCACTGTCATGTCAATCACATCCGCCTGAATCAAACGGATGGTTTCAATTTCTTTGGCCAATTGTTCGGAGGGATAAACTTCCACTTTAATGCGGCCTTTCGAGCGCTCTTCCAATATATCAGCGAAATACAAAAATGCCTGGTGCCAAGTGTGGGCTTCATTAGCCCAAAGACTGACCCGCAATAAATATTCTTCCTGCTGTTCTGAATGGCAATTTGTCCATAAAATAATGGAGAAGAAAAGCAGGAAAAAAGAAGTGGGTTTTATTTTTGAAAAATATTGCATGAAGAGATTTTATTCAACCACCAATTCTTTAACCGCATCTTTTAATCCATTTCCACTCACCGTGATGAGGGCTTTACCTTTTTTTCTCTCAGCTTGCACAATGAGCAAAGCTCGTCCATTTTTGGTGGTCACTTTATTGGATTGATATGGTTGTACATTTCTATTGTGGCCATTGTCCACGCCGAGGCTTTTTATATTTCCATTTATTTCAAAAAATATTTCACGCTCGGTATGCTGGACGGGGTTATTATTTTCATCTATTAATTGCACGACAATATGCGCCACGTCATATCCATTTGCCGTTAAATTATTTTTGTCCAATTCGACGGAAATGGAAACGGGTTTTAATGCAGTATTTAATTCATACTCAACCGCTTCTCCATTTTTATTCCCTTTAGCTATTAATTTTCCAGAAGAAAAAGGAATTGCCCATTTATAAATATGGTCTGGGAGATTAGCCAGATATTTTTTGCCCAAACTTTTTCCGTTATGAAATAATTCGACCTCCTCGCAATTTGACAAAATTTCTACAATGACCATTTCCCCGTCTGTATAATTCCAATGCTCATTCACATCGTGCCATGACCAGAGTGCTTGCTCCCATGCTCCCTCCACATTTTCAACGACTGCTTTGTTTTTATTTATCTTATAAATGGACTTTGGCAGTGATTGGGTGGTCATATAAATATGTGGCTCATCCGTCCACAATGATTTCATCATGTGATAGGAAGGTTTTGGGAAACCCGCCAGATCCAAAAGGCCGGAACCTGAGCCCTTTCTCGGCCAGCCTTCGTTCGCCTCGCCCATATAATCAATGCCCGTCCAGAGGAATGTGCCGGAGACAAATGGGCGCTCCATGACGGCTTTCCACTCGTGCCATTGAGCGAGGTTTTCCGTGCCCATAATAACCTTGTCTGGATAGTGCTTCTTGGCATAATCGTACATCACCCTCCGATAGCTGAAACCTACGATGTTGAGGGCATCTGCATAGCCATTAGCGAGACTGGATGCTGGAAGGATACAGTTGGCGATAATGGGGCGGGTGGTGTCCAATTCCCTTGTCCAGTTAGCTAATTTTTTCGCCGTTTTTTCAATGGAAAAATCACCCGCTGGCAGGCTGAAATAAGTCTCTTTGATTTGTTCTGGTGAAAAAGGTGGTTGTGACCAAAAGTAATTCCCGTTCCAGTTCATATTGTCAAAAAAGCCTGTAGCCTTGCGGGCGCGCGGATAAGTCCATTCGATTTCGTTGCCGATGCTCCATTGAATGATGGAGGGGTGATTGCGATGTGCCAGTACGGTGTTTTTTAGGTCCTTTTCTGCCCAAGCCTGAAATTGTTCTGCATAGCCTCGGGAGTCATAGTCACTATGCTGTTCATGCATATTGAGGCGTTTGTCCTTGGGGTTGTCCCACTCGTCAAAAAATTCATCCTGCACTAAAAAGCCCATTTCGTCGCAGAGGTCGAGAAACTCCTGCGAGCCGGGATTGTGAGAATTGCGAATGGCATTGCAGCCACCACTTTTCAAAATCTGCAAGCGGCGTCGCCAAACGTCTTTCGGAACCGCAGCGCCTACGAGTCCACCGTCGTGGTGGAGGCAAACGCCTTTAATTTTCATGTTTTTCTCATTGAGGAAAAATCCATCGTCGGGGTCGAAGCGAAATGTGCGGATACCGAAAGGCGTGGAATATTCATCAATTTTATTGCCTTTAAAAAATAGGGACGTAATTGCCGTATATAAATTCGGATTATTGAGCGACCAAAGCTGTGGCGTATTTATTTCTATATTTTGATGAAATACATCCTCGGTCTTTTTTTCAAGCGAAAAATTATTTTTTGATTCTGTAATTTTATTTTCAAATTGGTCAAATATTTTTGTAAATATTTGAAACTCCTTTTTTTCATAAAAATCATTTTTCACCTTTATTTCTAAAGCAATTTCAGCTGCATTTTCCGATACCTGCGGTGTAGTAATGAATGTGCCCCAAATGGGGATATGTAATTTATTTGTTTTAATCAATTTTACATTTCGGTAAATACCTGAACCGGGATACCAGCGGGAGTCTGCCCGACGGCTGCGGTCAACTTTTATAGCCAGAATGTTTTCATTATGCTTTTTCAAGTGGGGTGTCAGGTCAAAATAAAATGGTGAATAGCCATACGGGTGATGATGGATTTTTTTACCATTTAGCCAATATTCGGAATTGTTGTAAACCCCATCAAAGTGTAGGTAAGCGACTTGGTCGTCATCGTTATTTATTTCAAAATGTTTTCGGTACCAGCCGATGCCCCCAGGCAAATAACCTGTACAGCCTTCCCATAAGGTGGAATCGAAAGGGAATTCTACGCTCCAATCATGTGGCAGATCAACCGTTCGCCAATCCTCGTCTTCATATTCAGGAGAAGTGGCATCCGGTTTTTCATTCAAGGAAAATTTCCAACCAAAGTTAAAATCCTGCTCCCGGTGGATGGCATCTGGCTTTTGGCAAGCAGAAATACCCAAAGACAATAGGGCGATATAAAGTATGCTCTTTTTCATTCAAAAAATGGATGTTAAATACTGGCAATAAATTCAGTCAAATTATCCTCTCGGTTCAAGCCCAATTTTTTCCTCAATCGGTAACGGGTCGTATGCACACTTTCCACGGAGATGCCCATCAGGCGGGCCATGTCCTTGCTGGAGAAGTTCAGTTTGATGAGGGCGCAGAGCTTCAGGTCGCCTTGGGTGAGTTTGGGGTATTTGGCCTTCAGCCTTTCGTAAAATCCTTTGTTTACGGAAATGAACCGGGCCTCGAACTCCTCCCAATTCTGGTCGTTTCCGGCGGACATGTGGGAAACAATGCGTTTTATTTCCCCAATGTTGATGTCGCCGCTTCTTTTGGATAGTTTGCTTTTCAGGTTGGAAATGAACTCGTCTTTCTCAATGAGCTTGAGGGTCGAAGTGGACAGTTCCTTATTTTTCAGTTCCACTATTTCATTGGCCTTTTGGATTTCGAGCTGTTTCTTTTTTTCTATCAGCCTTTTCTCCGCCTTGTGCTTGGAGCGGACATACCTGAAATACACAAAACCAAGCAGTGCCAGAAACCCGAGGCTGCCAAGTAGGATGGTCCTTTGCAAGAACAATACTTCCTCTTCTTGTTCCAATTGGGTCAGTCTTTGTTCCTGAATCAGTTTTTTTTGTTGTTCTTTTTCCAAACGGAAAGCATCCTGGATTTCGAGCAGGGGGCGGTTGTTCGGGCTGCGGCTGTCAAAGAATTTCTCGTCCAATTCTTTGACCGTTTTAAGGCTTTGATAAGCTGATTTCAGGTCACCTTTCCAATAATACAGCTCGGCCAGCCGCTCATACACAAGGGGAGAAAAATCGAGGTGGCTGTGATACTTGTCAGATGCGTTGACGGCGGTTTTATAACATTGTTCGCTTTGCTGAAAATCCCCTTTTTGCCGGTGAGCATCCCCCATATAGGTATAGACCAGTACTTGATAGCCAGGGTCGTTTTTCTCTATCCAAGGCAGTGTTTCCTGAAAGGCTGTAATTGCTTTGTCGTATTTTTTGGCGACTATTAAATGGTATGCTTCCTCTATTTTCAAATAATTGTCATCAATGTCGCTGACCGATGATGAGTGGTACAAGTAGCAACTGTCGAGGTAGCGTTTGGCAGGTTCAGGCTCTTCCAATCCTCGGAAGGTGGAACTGTAGGCGTAATAATTGTCGGCGAGAAAGGCCTTGTCAAGCTCCCCTTCCTCCACTAGTTTTTTGTTGATGTTGAGTGCTAAATTGAAGTACTCAATGGCTTTTTCCTTTCTTTTATAATAGCTGTAATAGTATCCGATGTCCACATATATAATGGCCTTCATTTTTTCGAGATGGGCCTGATCAGCGAGTAGGAGTGCCGTCCATAACTTGTCGTAAGAGTCTTTGTAATGCGCCTGATGGCCGTAAATACGGGCTTGCTCCCTCAATGTATAGGCCGCATTCAGGGTGTCCCCTTTTTCCATGAAATTGTTAAAGCAAACCTCAAGCAAGAGGAGGGAACTGTCTGGGTAATCGTACCGAAGGTTGCTGGCCTTCTCAAAAAGGATGCGGTTCAGATCCACCTCTGGCAACTCGACCTTGGGCTTTGCCTGGGCCAGCAGCAAAATGGGCAGACATGTTGAGGTGAAAAAAATGAGTTGTTTAGTGATCGTCCACATGTAAATTGGTTTATCCTGCCAGAACAATTGTAATTTAAGGATAAATTTCGGATAAAATGCATGGTTGTTCAGAATGTTTTCCACTCAACAACTGGATTGTTCAGTTATAGTACAGTCCATGCTGGCCGTTTTTGCCTATTGGTTGCAGTACCTTTCCACAACAAAAAAGCTGTTTACCAAACACCAACCAAGACAGGGCATGGCAAATTACACACAGGAAGACTTCGACCGCCTCGGCATCACCAACCCCGGTTACCTGAGCGCCGCCTCCAAACGGGCGCTGACCTGGCCCAAACTCGGCAACGAGTGGTTTGGCCAATTTGAAGTATTTGACCTGAAAGGTGATTTTGCTTACGAGGAAGGCGTTGTCAGGCGTGACCCCAGTTCCGTCATTCGGGCTGAGGGCAAATACTTCACCTGGTACACCCGCAGTGTTGGGTCGACCGACGGCTTCACTGGGGATTTGGAAAAAAATAAGGTCTTCCCATGGGACAGGTGCGACATCTGGTATGCCACTTCCGAAGATGGCTGGACGTGGAAGGAGGAGGGGCTGGCCGTGGCGAGAGGCGAGCGAGGGCGCTTCGACGACCGCTCCGTTTTTACCCCGGAAGTATTCGTGCACGAGGGGAAATTTCACCTACTCTATCAAACCGTAAAATCACCCTACACCGCAAGAGTGCGGGAGGAAGTCGCCATCGCATGGGCGGACACGCCGCACGGCCCCTGGCACAAAAGCAATGCCCCCATCGTCAGCCCCGCCACCAACGGCGTCTGGCTTGGCGAAGAGGACAACCGTTTCAAGGTGGTCAAAAAAGGGGACTTCGACAGCCTCAAAACCCATGACCCTTGTGTACTGCATTTCGACAACAAATTTTACCTCTATTATAAAGGTGAGCGCATGGGCGAGGAAATCACCTTTGGCGGCAGGGAAATCCGACATGGGCTGGCCATAGCCGACCACCCGCTGGGGCCTTACGTCAAGTCACCCTACAATCCCATCAGCAACAGTGGCCACGAAATCTGCGTGTGGAACTACGGCGGCGGCATCGCTTCCCTCATCACCACCGACGGGCCAGAGAAAAATACCATCCAGTGGTCGCCCGACGGCATCAACTTCGAAATCAAGTCGGTTATCAAAGGAGCGCCCCATGCCATCGGGCTGAACCGTGCTTTGGATGCAGAGCGAGAGCCATTCGCCATTTTTGGTTGGGGGCTGACCCATAAATATGTGACCGATGATTACCAGTGTATCCAACGCTTCCACGGGCGGCGGGTGACGACGCATGTGGCGAAAGGGGAGGAGCCGGGTAGCGATGAGGATTTGAAGGCGAATTGGGCAAAGACGTAAAGCGTGTTTTAAAATAAATAACTGTTTCTAAATCATGGTGATTTTCAAAATCACCATGATTTAATCTTCCAACAGCATGAAATTGAATCTTCCAACCTTAGCCTTTTTTCTTTTTGGCATTTCCGCTGCCGTCTCCATATTGAGTTGTGGAGGGCAAAATGATGCCACCACCGAAAAGGACAGCCTGACCTTATTTTCTTTTGAAAACGGCATAGACCCCGCACAGGTCGTCACCGAGGATGCCACTTTCGAAGTCGTGGACGATGGCGGGCAAAAAGCCCTCAAAGTCTCCACTGGCAACCAGCTCTCCAAGCCCGGCGTGGTGGTCAAACAGCCTGCCAACGCCCTTTGGGATTTAAAAGGCTACTACCTCGTGAAGGGCGAGGTGGCCAATACGGGCGATGAGGAAATCCAAGTTGAAATGTATGTCGGGGATGACCCCGACGGCCTCACCAAATGGTACTGCTCCGATTACATTGATTTGAAACCGGGCGAGTCGGGCATCATCACTGTGCCGCTGGCGTGGACACCTTGGGTGCATGAACCCCAGCTCGAAATAGTTGGTATGCGTGGTACCCCCGGCCTCATCAAGACGGATATTTCGAAGATTGATGAGCTGTCTTTTTACTCCCGTTATGCGAAGCAAGAGAATGAGTTTTTAATAAAAAGAGTATGGGCCGAGGGACAACTTGAAGTACGGGACACCGCAGGTTTTTTCCCTTTTATCAATGAATACGGCCAGTACATCCACCGGGATTGGAAAGACAAAATACAATCCGTGGAGGATTTGAAAAAATACGACGAGCGCGATGTGAAGGACATCGCCGCCCATCCCGAAGGCCCCAACCGCAGCCAATACAGCGGCTGGACTGGCGGTCCAAAACTGGAAGCCACGGGCTGGTTCCGTACCGAAAAAGTAGATGACAAATGGTGGATGGTTGACCCCGATGGCTACCCGTTCTGGTCGGCGGGCATTGTGTGTGCATTGACCAATTATGGCCTGACGGGCACGCAGGGACGGGAGCATTATTTTAAAGATTTACCGAAGGAAAACGAGCCGATGGGGAATTTTTACCGGGAAGGTGGTTGGTCGTCGCACGGGTATTACAGCGACAAAGTACCGTTCAAAGCGTACAACTTTTACGAGGCAAATTTGTACCGGAAATATGGCGAAGACTGGAAGGCAAAATTCCACGAGCGCATGCATGCCCGCTTCGACAGTTGGGGCATGAACACCTTCGGGAACGTCTCTGATATGGAAGCGGCTGCACAGCAAAAAACGCCCTACACCGGAACGGTCTGGATAAACGGTACGCCGAAAATAGAAGGTTCGGATGGCTTCTGGGGTAAGTTCCACGATGTATTCGACCCCGGCTTCCGGCAAGCAGTCCGCCAGAGCATGGATGGTCAAAGGGCGGGTGCCGGCGACCCGTGGTGCATGGGTTTTTTTGTGGACAATGAAATGTCGTGGGGCGACCTTGGCTCACTCTCTATCGGGGCTTTGAAAAGCCCGGCCTCGCAGCCCGCCAAACAAGAACTCATCCGTGATTTGAAAAAGAAATATGGCGACATCGCCAAACTGAATGCATCATGGAAAACGGAACACGCCTCGTGGGATGCTCTTTCTGAAAGCACGACCCCACCGGACTACCAAGCAGCCAAAGCCGACATGGATGCCTTTTATGTGAAAATCGGCGAGACCTATTTCCGCACTATGAAAGAGGAACTTGACCGCATCGCCCCGAATCAGCTTTATCTGGGCTGTCGTTTCGCTTGGGCGAACAATGACGAGACGGTTTCGGCTGCCGCCAAATATTGCGACATCGTGAGTTTCAACAAATACGAGTACAGCATCGAGAATGTGCATTTGCCGGAAGGCGTGGATGCTCCCATCATGATTGGCGAGTTCCACTTTGGCGCACTCGACCGTGGCAGTTCTCATACTGGAGTGAAAAATGCAGATAGTCAGACCGACCGTGGCGAAAAATATCAAGCCTATATCGAGAGCGGACTGCGGAATCCGCAGATTGTAGGCGCTCACTGGTTTCAATACACCGACCAAATGATGACTGGAAGGGAGGACGGAGAAAATTATAATGTCGGTCTGGTGGACATGGCCGATGTGCCGTATGTGGAATTTATTGAGAAGGTGCGGGAAACGAATTACGGGATGTATGAGTACCGGGCGAATTTTAAATAACACATGATATTTTTAAACACATAAGGCACATGAGAACACATAGAAAGAACAATTTGCCTTCGGCAAATTTCCAAATCGCCGAAGGCGAAAAACTATGTTTCCTTATGTGCCTTATGTGTTTAAAAAAGAGCGATACATTAATACAAGAAAACAACTAAAAATGAAATTTAAAATTATACTTCTCACGGGCTGTTTTTTCATGCTTGCCCATTTAGCCACAAGCCAAAACACCGTGGACATCAACCCCACCTTCCGCCATACCGTTGGCGGCGTGGACACCCTCAGCCGTTCCGTTTTTATAAACACCCATTGGGACAACACGGAATCGGACTGGACGAGTGGCAACAACTTAGGCAATTTTGCCAACTTGCGGGAGGATTTTTTAGAGGGGTACGATGTATATGGAGGTCGGAACACAGGGGGCATTACCTGGCAGTTGGGCCAAATGAATGAAGACCCCAGCCGCCCCGGCTATGCCGATCCTGCCCACATCGCCCAACGAGGACAGCAGGTGAGGAACAACTACGCAAACAATACCTCTATCCATCCCTATGAATGGAGGAGCGACATCATCATCGCTGCCCAGCATCATCCTTTTTTTCCCGATGGCACCTTGACGGGGCAGGGTTGGGCAATGGCGAGTGGGGATGCAGCAGGGGAATATATGGGGCGCTTTGTTAATGAATTCCACGGCGGCAACGGCCAACCAAATCCTGCCTGGATAGAGATTATGAACGAACCACTCTGGGAGTTCACCACCAATGGGCCATATTCCCCCGCCGAAGTTTTTCAATATCACAACGATGTGGCGGATGCCATCCGTGCACAGGGAGTGGATGTGCCAATAGGTGGTTACTGCACCGCCTTCCCTATTTTTGAGGAAGGATAATTTTCAGCGTTGGAACGAGCGCTGGAAACTGTTCATGGACATGTCGGGCGACCACATGGATTATTGGGCCATCCACCTTATATGATTTCAATTCTATTGCCGGTGGGCAAAAAAGATTGCGGAGGGGCGGCAACAACGAGGCGACTTTTGACATGATGGAACATTACAGCCATTTGACATTGGGTGAAGTGAAGCCATTTTTGATCTCTGAGTTTGGAGGCCGTGCGCTCGAACTCGAACCAAACCCTTGGACACCTTACCGAGACTGGATGAGCATGAAATCCATGTCCTCCATGTGGCTGACGTTTATGGATCGGCCCCACATTATGTTGAAGACGATCCCGTTCATCATCACCAAAGCTGAATGGGGAACGAATCAACAGACTGGCAACCCTTACCCCTGGCGTTTGATGCGCAGGGCCAATGAGGCACCTGGCGAAACGGGCAACCATTGGGTCTATACCGAGATGGTTAAATTGTTTGAGCAATGGAAAGATGTACGAGGCACGAGGGTGGACACCCGTTCAGAAAACCCCGACATCCAAAGCATCGCCTTTGTGGATGGAAACAAGCTGCACCTTGTTTTGGTCAACCTCAATTTTGAAACCACAACTGCTGACCTGAACCTTGGCAACGTGACTGGAAATGCTTTGCAAAACATCAAAGTGAAGCACCTGTATTTAGAAGGAGATGCCCCCATTTTGGAAGAGACCAATCATACCGACCTGCTTAGTTTCGACCTTGAGCCAGAAGCAACTGCTGTGATTGAATACACCTTTGAGAATCCCGTAGTTATTGACAAAATTTCTTCTGAGGCGAAATACTACGCCGAGGAACACCTCACGCCTATTGCCGCTTTTGCGGAGCATAAATTCCACATCAACAGCGTGGATGTGCCGCAATTCGGTGAAGCTACCTTGCGAATCGGATTCGGGCGTGACCACGGCAAAAGCCTCACGCCGAGGGTGAAAGTCAATGGGCAGGAAATTCATGTATCCGACGAGTACAGTGGCGATGATCAATCACAACGTGATCGTTGGTTTGGTCTGAAAGAAATCCGCATCCCATACGCTCACCTGCGGGAAGACAATGATATTTCGGTTCAATTTGACGATGCAAGCGGCCACATCAGCAGCGTGAGCATGAGGGTATATGAATTGAGTGAGCCACTTCCCCGATCCACCGATGAGGCGGTTCAGGGTGTCGGGCTGAACCCTGATTTCAAACAACTGGAAGTAGGCAATGATTTCCAATTCATTGCTACTGTTTCACCTCTTTCTGCCGCTGACCATGCAGTCACCTGGGAATCAAGTGATGAAAACGTAGCTACTGTGGATGAATTTGGCAATGTGACTGCCGAAGGGCTTGGTATGGCCAATATCACCGTGACTACTGTGGATGGTGGATTGACGGCGAACGCTACCGTTGAGGTGGTGTCCGACATATTGCCCATAGCAGTGGCAGGTATAGAACTCACACCAGCAACATACGAACTCGCCATCAGTGAGCAATTGAAGATGACCGTTACTGTTTTACCCGCCGATGCCACCAACCAAAACGTCACTTGGCAATCCGCCAATGATGCGGTGGCGACCGTTGATGCGGATGGAGTTGTAACAGCCTTGACCGTTGGCGAGACCAGTATCATCGCCATCACGGAAGATGGTGGTTTGACTGACTCCAGTCTCATCACCGTTTTTGCCGATTATGAAAATGATGTGTTCTGTCAGTTGATTCCCGATGAGTTTCCGAGCCAAACCGATATGGATTTTCAAGTCGAGTACACCGCTGCCGAAACATTTGACATCGCCGTCGAAATCAAGAATGTCGACAACGTGTGGGTAGGCGAGGGGCAAGTAACTGTGCAACCGGGTGTTGGTACGGCCACAGTTCCGGTCACTTTTCGAGAGATAAGCACCTGGGTTCCTACTGCTCCCGCACCAGGCAGCGGTTACACCATATTTGCGTGGAAAAGGGCAGTGGGAGGCAATTGGACAACGAACAATGGGCATTGTGCGGTGAACAATGTGACCGTTACAGGGCCGAATGCTACCATTAGCTCAATTGAGGGAAGTGGTATTTCAATATATCCAAACCCAACGAATAGGCTATTCCATATTAACCTTCCGGTGGAAATGGGCAGAGCGAATGTTGTGGTTTCGAATATTTTGGGTGCGACCGTTTTACGGCAACCAATTGGCAATTCGCAGAATACCATTGATTTAAAAAATCAGCCTTCGGGCATATATATCCTGCAAATCGAAACAGAGGAAAACATTTTTGTGCAACAAATAGTGAAGGATTAAGCAATGGTCATGCAGCAAAAAATAAAACAAGTCATATTATCCCTTTTCTTTTTTGGGTTATTGCCAATCATGCTTACGGCGCAGGACACCCTCACCTTTGAGATTGTCATCCCCATTTCAAATGCCTCCGACGACGTGGAAGAACGTTCGAACGGCGTCATTGACCTTGGCAGTTCCGACCTCGAACTGATCTACGACAATACCAATGGTGACCAAACGGTAGGCTTGCGCTTCGTAAATATCCCGATACTGCAAGGCACTGAAGTACAGGAGGCATATATCCAATTCACCACGGACGAAGAGACAAGCTCTGGTTTCTCCAAATTGACCTTCGCCGCCGAAGCGACCGGAAATGCCGCTTTATTTGAAGCAGTGAACTTCAACGTTAGCAGCCGCCCTCTGACCTCAGCGCAGGAAGATTGGCTACCCGGCGGGTGGTACAACCCCAGCGAGACAGCCGCCAATCAAAGGACTTGGGAACTCAAATCAGTCGTACAAGAAATTATTGACCGACCAGATTGGGCAGCAGGGAATGCAATGGCGTTCATCATTTCAGGCACTGGTCAACGAATAGCGGCATCGTATGATTTGAACCCGGCACAGGCATCCCGATTGGTTTTGAAAGCTGCCATGCCGGTGGCGGATACTTTGCTGTCTCAGGTTTTCATTAATGAAATAATGCCCTCTAATTCGCAAGTGTCAGACGAGCATGGTGACACGGATGACTGGTTGGAAATTTACAACGGCGGCCCCAATCCGATTGCTCTTGGAGGGCTTTATCTGACTGATGACCCCAATAATTTAAAAAGATGGCGGGTGACGGCATTGGGCAATATTCCACCAAATGGTTTCGGCATGATCTGGGCCGATGGCCAGCCAGAGCAGGGCGGCCTGCATGCTGATTTTAAATTAAAAAGTGGCGGCGAATTCCTTGCACTGGTGCAAGAATTAAATGGTGATTTATATATTTTAGATAGCTTGAGTTTTCCAGCTGTTCCTACCAATGTCTCTTACGGACGAAAAGAAGATGGTGGAAACGAATGGGTGTTTTTTGGAGAATATAGCCCCAATGCCTCCAACAATGGACAACTGCAATATTTTAATGAGGAAGTGATATTTTCCGAGGCAGGGGGATTTTATCAAAACATGGTGGAACTGGAAATGAGTACTGCTGACGCCACAGCTGAAATCTATTACACACTCGACGGCAGCTTGCCAGCCAATACAAGTTTTTTATATCAAAACCCAGTTCAGGTGCAAGCGACTGCCCTCGTGCAGGCGAAGGCATTCAAACCGGGCTTCGTCAGCAGTAGCGTTACCTCAGAATTTTACCTGATTGATGAGGCAACAGAAATCGCCATTTTAAATGTACAGTCAAAACCCGAAAATTTTTGGGACGATGAAACGGGCATTTATGTACACGGTACTAATGGTACGCTTGACTATTGTGACAATGTCATCAACAATTGGAACCAAGATTGGGAACGACCCTGTGAACTCACCTTCTACGAGCCGGACGGCACACAAGGCTTTCGGGTAAATGCAGGCATGAAAATCGGCGGCGCTTGTTCGAGGAACTTAAAAATGAAAAGCCTCAATTTTTTCATGCGGAATGGCGACTACGGTGACGAACTGATTGATTATAAAATATTCCCCAATTCTGACATTACGGAATTCCGCCGGATAAAAATTCGCAATAGTGGCACGGATTGGATTGAAATGCTTTTCCGCGACGGCATGAACCACCTCGTCATGGAGAATACCGTTGATCTGGATTTAATGGATTACCGGCCCGTGCGGGTTTATTTTAATGGGGAGTATTGGGGCATTTTTGGCCTTCGGGAAATGTACAACAAATACTACATCGAAAGCCATCACGGCGTTGATCCTAACAACATTGACCTGCTCGGCGATCCTTATGGCCCCGGGAGCCATGTACGGGAAGGGGATTTTGTGGCTTACGATAATTTGGTAGAATACATTGAAGATAATGGCTTGGCTGATGATCAGCATTTTGATGTCCTGCGGGAAATGATAGATTTTCAGCAATATCTGAATTATCACATCGCACAAATATATATGGCCAATTACGACTGGCCGGGAAATAACGTGCGGATATGGCGGGATAAAAATGACGGCAAGTTCCGCTGGATGCTATTCGATACGGACGCCAGCACAGGCTGGAGTAGCTGGGGGTTTAATGTCGGCAAAGCCGACCATAATACCCTGTCCCACATGCTTAACGACCAGAACATCGGCGGCGTACCAGGTTTTCCCCAATGGCCGAATGGCCCTGAAAGCACTTGGCTCTTCAGGCAAATGATGGAAAATGAAAATTTCAGGAACGAACTCATCCAACGTACCTGCACTTTCCGGGAACTCATCTTTGCCCCTCAAAGGGTTATCCCCATGGTGGACAGCATGGAAAATTTATTGTTGCCTGAAATGCAACGGCACATCACCAAGTGGCTGGGACATAACGACTTAGGCAGCGGCACACCGTCAGGTGGGTCGGTTTCAAAATGGCAGGAGTATGTCCAAAATTTCAGGAGCTTTTACAACAACCGGGAATTTTTCATCAAGTCCATTTTTCAAAGCACCCTCAATTTGGAAGGCCGCTATGATTTGGCTTTTAATTACGATGCCGCCACTACTGGCGATGTTTTTCTACATGAAAATGAAATGAAAATTCCCTTTAATTATGCTGGTGAATATTTTAAAAATGTGCCGATTAAAATAAAGGTTGTTCCACACCCCGGCTATTATTTTTCGCATTGGCTGGAGACGGGGGAGACGTGTGCGGAGATTGAATTTATCACCAATGCAGATGCAGTGCTGACGCCGATTTTTATGGATACGCCTGTTGCCAATAATGAATTAAATAATGATATTAATATTGAGGTTTTTCCAAACCCAGCAGGGGAGGTGTTTTTTTTAAAAGTGGAAAATGCCAATGGGGCTACTTTTGATCTGGTTGTTTGCGATGCTTTGGGTCGAGTGGTTCTGAACACGGAAATAATGGGCCTTTCAGGGGAAGTGGTTGAAGTGCCCATTGAGGGTTTTTCTGCTGGCGTTTACACCGTTGCTTTGTCCAATGAGGTTTTTGGTAGTTTTAGAAAAAGGGTTGTCAAAAAATAGGTTGTTTTCAATATGGTGTTTGTTTTTATCTTCTCTATTTGTAAATACATTTTATTTTGTAATTACCTAACAATGAATATATTGTTTGTTTTTTGAAACACATAGGACACATTAGGGCACATAGAGTTTCAAAAATTTTATTTCATAAAATTTTTGAAAGGGCGCTTTAAATTTTTTTTGGAAAAAAAATTTAAAAGAACTTATGTGTTCTTCTGTGTCCTATGTGTTTCAAAAAAAATGTTTGATTTTGCATATACTGGTAAGGAGTTACTTTATTTTTTTAAATTTTATGTTTTTTATTGAAACAATAAGGTGGCAATGGCGCATCTATTTCTAACATTTAATTTTACATTTGCCATTATATCTATTCACTCCAATAAATTTTAAAAACAAATGGAAGAACAAAACAAACTCATTGTATTTCAGGAAAAACGGATTCGCCGTTTATGGCACAATGAAGAATGGTGGTTTGTGGTGGTAGATGTGATTGAAGTTTTAACGGAGAGTGTAAAGCCTCGTGATTACTGGTATAGACTTAAAAAGCGGGAAAAGGAAAGCAGCGGAGTTCAGTTGTCGACAATTTGTCGACAACTGAAAATAGAATCTTCGGACGGCAAAAAATACAAAATGGAATGTGCCAATACAAAGGGACTGTTCCGCATCATTCAATCTGTACCTTCCCCAAAAGCAGAACCCTTTAAACAATGGTTGGCCAAGGTGGGATATGAAAGGGTGCAGGAAATCGAAAACCCCGAACTGGCCGCCGAACGGGCAAGGAAATACTACCAAGAATTGGGCTACAGCGAAGATTGGATTGCTGCCCGCCTGAAATCCATTGAGGTGCGGGGCCAACTGACCGACCAATGGAAAAACAGGGACGTAAAAGAAGGCCTTGAATATGGCATCCTCACTGCCGAAATAAGCCAAGCGACTTTTGGGCTGAAACCATCCGATTATAAAAACCTCAAAGGGCTGAAAAGGGAAAACCTCCGTGACCACATGACCAACCTCGAATTGATCTTTACCATGCTGGGCGAGGAGACAGCCAAAAGCGAAACCATTGAGGCCGACGCCCAAGGTTTTGAGGAAAACCGTCAAGCGGCCGTCAAGGGCGGTTCGTCGGCGGGCGATGCTTTGGGCGCTTATGAAAAAAGTACGGGTAAAAAGGTGGTGACGGACAAGAATTTTAAGCACCAGATTTTGGAAGCGAAAAAGAGAAAAGCGATAGACGAAAAGGTTGGAGGAATAAAAAAATGATAAAGCGATTTAAGCTTATAAATTGCTTCATTATGATATTGATTCAATTGGAAATTTTTTAAGAATAATATCAAGAAGCACCTGTTCGTACATTTTTTTGTAGTGAAAATAATAGTCTTTCAAAAAGGTATTATAATCAACTGATAAATTTAAGTGCTTTACAAGATTGTTGTAATGAATATGAGGTTCGATATATAGAACAGGCATTGTATTTAATCTCTGAATATCTCCTGCTCCTCTAAAAGTAGATTCTAATTTTAGTATATAGTCGCATTGTTTTTCAGGCGGTAGATTCTTGACAATTTCTCTCCACCTAGTTCCAACTATACCAGCCCTCTGGACATAAGAATTGATTCTTTCATTGTCTTCTCCTGCGTAAATTTCATGGCTAATTCCGTTCCTTATTTGTAAATTATTTGTATTTGTCTTTACTCGAATTTCAAAAACAATATAAAGTCCCACCCAAAAAATGAAGATGAGAAATAGAGACAATATCGGATGAACGCCGAAGCTGAAAAGGATAATAAAAGCAAAAGCGTTTTGAAGGATAAATCTAAATACTTCCATGTACTAAGATTTTAAGAGTTTGTAGAGGGAAACATATTTTATCAACCGCTGATAATGTGTTTAGAAACTAAGTCGTCTTTTGAAATATGTAAATAGAATTATTAATGAGAGGGTCTTATCTAAAGTACGAAAAATATGCCAGTTGTTTCAAGGCTAAATCACAGGTCGAATTAAGGTATCCTATTAACTATAAAAGTCAAATCATTTCGTTTTTCCCATCGTATGATGAAGCGGGTGGTGGTGGAAAATTAGCCTTCAAACAACTGCCCCAATGTGACCTCTGCATCTACGATTTCCCTCGAATAGGCATTGTGGGCAATGCCGTGATTGGTGATGAGCGTCAGGAAGACCTGTTTTTTCGTTCCGCTGTAATCCAAGAACCTTTGCCGGAGGGCGGTGAGTTTTGCATAAACTTCTTTGCTGACGGTGAAGGGGTCGCTGTGGAATTTGATTTCGCAAAGATTGATGGCGCCGTCTTTCCGATCAATGAGCAGGTCAATTTGAAAACCCTCTGTTTCGGTAGTGGAAGTCTTATATCTGGAAATAAGTCTATTTTTTGACCACTTATTTCCAGATATAAGTTTTAACGCTGCCAAACACAACTGGCTCAGTACGCATGAAGTGAGTCGGAATAAGGTCTCTATCTGCCAGTTTTTTTTTGTTTTTAATGAATAGATAACGGGGGAGGGGAGTGTACTGCACTTGGGTTGTAATTTACTTTATCTTATCGCCTTTGGATTTAGGGGGGATGAAAAAGTGTCACCAATATGGTTCAAATTAGGTAACACTCTTGTATGTAGTGGGTAGTAACGGTTTGGCTATGCGGTGTGGTAGCGTTTAAGCCCATATTTATTAGCGGTAGTTTTCATCTATATAATCACTTGCTTCTTTTGATCCTAAAGCTGCTGCTTTCTTTAAATATTTAAGTCCCACTTCATCATTATCTATCAGTCCATATTCATAACCGATATAAAAATGCAATTCACTATTTGATGGGTCAAATTCAAGAGCTTGACTGAAAAGGCTTATAGCTTCTAAATGTTCTTTACAATCAGATTTGAAAATTCCATAAACTCGATAAATGTCAACGGCAACCTTATTCTGAATTGTATCGCCTTTAATAGTGGAAAGAATCTTTTCAAAGCATCTTTCAGCTTCAAATTTATTTGTAGATAATTCAACTTTTTCTGATAACGATAAATTTTCTTTGCCTTTAAGTTCGCTGTATTTCTTTGCAAACTCTAATGTTATGTCCCAATAATCTCTTTTTTTGACTAAAACTGAAATCTCGACATGAAAGGGAATAGCCTTTCCGATATAGTAGTCTGTGTGCCCATTTGAGTAGTCTATTACAATATCTAAAATGACAACGCTAATACTTGTAATTTCATAGTTGCTTTTATTATAGCTAAAAATTGAGCCTACTGATAGGGTTGTATTGCCAATTATTTCTAATATTTTTTTATAGTCGGAAGTTTCAAATATTCCGTTTTCGCGATGAGGCTTGTCCACATCCAAAAATTTGAACCTGGGATATATTAGTGCATCATTATAGTCCACATCTGACATTTTTTTAAATGCCATCCCCAAAAATGAATTGTCAGGAGTTGGTCGTAGTGCCTTATAAATATCTTTCTTGAAAAACATTGTTCGTGGGTTTTAAATTACCGATAACGTTTCGCATAAATGGCGTGAGGGCACATAGCCCTCATGAACATTTTATGCTTTGTGTGTGAGCAGGCTTCATTTTACTTTTTCTTTTGTCAATTCAATATACCAATCTTCATCATTTTGGTCTGTACAATAGATTTTTCTGCCCATTTCTAAATCGCATTCTTCAAAGGTTAAATAATTTCCATTATTAAAAAATACTTTTTCGAGCATGATGTATTTTTCATCATAGGATTCATAGTATTCTTGCCCCCGGCTGTCTTCTTGCGGATGATTACTTTCAATCGATTCTGAGAATACCGTAACGATTGCAGGCAACATGTATTCATTATTTGAATCCTCTGATTTCGAAAGTTTCACAATGTATTTTGTTGTAAAATTCGGTTTCGCCCAATTGCTTCCAATTATTTCATTTCCATAATGTCTTACATAGTTATTTTTACTCCAATTAAAGATAAAATAACCTAATATTAAATGTCCAATTATTACTCCCAATTGAAGTTCTCTTTTTATGCTCCTTACTTTGAAAAGAACAACCAAAATGAGCAAAAAGCTGATACCGTATAATCCAAGCTCTATCCATGTTCCAATTGGATGATAGTACTCTAAATCTACTATCATCATAATAAAAAATACCTGAAGGTAATTTCCAAGATTGTCCTGAGTTGTAATTTCTTCAATTGATTTTATCTTTTTTTCGGTTCGATTAAAAACCAAAAAATAAAATCCAATTGCCAATAGAATGCTTCCTAAAATTGGCGATACTATTTTAGAAACTGAAATTATATTTATTGGTAACAGTTCTTCGATGAAGATTTCATAAATGAACCAAATTCCAGCTAACAAATTATGAACGCTTCTTAGATTCATGTTTTATGCTTTTTTCTTGCTTGCTCACAACGTTTAGCGCCGGCGACGTGCCCAGCTTTTGCTGGGCATTAACGTTTTATGCGTTAGTGTGAGCAATATTTTATTTCTTTTTCTTGTTATCAATGATTAATTTTAGTAAGGTTTTAAACTTTTCTTCTATCAGATTTTCCGTTTCGTAAAATTTATTCGTCTTATTATTTTTCCACCCTTTAACCCATCCTTCTGAAAAATCGAAAATTAAATCTTCGGACTCATGGCACTTCCACCAATCCTCTTGAAACCTCACATCTTCTCTATCTAATGGAGGTTGATAATTATACGTCCTTACAAATAGGTTTGACTTATGTAGCAAATTAAAGAAAGGTTGGTGCCAAGTAAAACACACTGAAAACCCATCTTGACCATACACAATGAATTTGTTATTTTCTTTATTAATTCTTGAGTTGAAAAAATAACCTGTCCGATTTTTATACTTTTCTTGTACTACCTTCGATAGTTGATATAATTTGTCAAATTCTCGATTTGCAAAATACAATCCTGCATTGCTTTCTAATATATTTCTCTTTTCCTTTTCAAACTTTTCTTTTTCATTTAATCTTTCAGCTTCTTGGAATAAACTTTCTAATTCATCAGTTTCGTCGTCTATCTTGTTTGTATTAAGAAGGTCGACTTCATAAAGACTTGAAATTATTTCTGCAACTGAAAATCTAATTTTGTTAAATTCAATAGTTGAAGTCTCATAAGCAACAATTCCATTTATATTGTCTTTTTTTATTTGGTTCAGCCTCCCTTTCTGTTGAATTAAATCATTAAATTTTAATGAATCTTTATCAACTTTTTCGGTTAGTTCATCTAACACGTCATCAATATCATGTGTAAGTTTTAATTTGAGCCTTCGCTTATATTCTTCTACTTTCATTTTTTAATTATTACTCACAATGTCTGGATATACGTAGCCCACGGAATGAGAAGCACCTGAAATTCAACTATTTATCCTTCCGTAAGTGGATTGTCGCAACGTGCTTGGCGCAATACAGTGGAAAGTTACTGGCTTCTAACAAATTCACAAAACCAAGATGTTTATGCCCTGACTTTTTTAGGTAAACTTACCCAATAAGAGGCAGTACCCACAATGGGGTTTAAGTGTTACCTAAACGCCCCACCCATCATAAAACCGCCGCTATGTAAATTTTTGGAAAGCAATGGAGAACGGATTTGCAAAAACCCCATGGACAGCCCCGAGGTAACACTTTGCCTATCAAGTGTGTACTAAGCTTTTTCTGGATGAAACACTATTATACTTATCCCCAAAATTCTAACAAGGGCGTTCTAAAAATCAGCAATCCCTAACCTACTCAGGTTTATAAACACGTATCCAATCTATTCTAAATGTTGACCGATCGCTATCTAATACAGATGGATCGGTGAGGTAATCAATCCCCTGATTTTCTCTCCAGGGTTGGGCTGCAGCACTGATAATTAAGTGCATGTCTTCGTTCAAGCCAGTACCACTGGTATAATCTAAAGGATCTATTTCTTCAACCGGTGTTGTTCTAACAAGTTCTCCATCCACATAATAGGATAAAGACCAAGGATCCTCCCATAGAACACCATAATTATGATATTCGTCAGCCCATTGGGTACCATTGCCATCTACATACCAAGTTTCTTGACCCGTTGGTTGGTAATCTTGAAAAGGCTGCCTTATAAATACATGGTGGCTCAAATGCAAGCGTTTGGAAAAGTAATCGTTTGTTTTGTCCCCATAGGCTTCTAAGTTGTCGATTTCTTGGGTTGATTTTTCATTTAACATCCAAATGGCTGATGCCAATGAAGATTCACTGATTTTAGCCCTTGCTTCCATATATAAAGGGTATCCAACTTTTGCTTTTGAAGAAATACATCCTGTCCTTATTGACTGCCCATCTATAGTTGCACTGTAAACAAGTTCTCCATCAATTATTGAAGATTGTGAGGGGGTATAGATTGTTCTTCCCGGACCTGTCCAGCCATTAAAAAATTTATCTTGCCAATTATCGGTAAATTCAGGCGATGACTTTCCATCGGCAGAATTAAATTCATTTGTGAAGTTTGGTTGTATGGTCCATTCTTTTCCGGCACCAGGATCAGGTAAAAAAGCCACATCATTAGTTATCTCAACGGTTTTTTCATTGCCATAGATCGTTTTTGTATCTATGGTAACATAAGCTCTTATATAATAGGTGGTGTTTTTTTCAAGCCCCGTAATCGTGACGGTGAAGTTATCGGCAGAAGAAGTTACATCTGTTTTTTTACTGTCTTCTATGGTTGGGTTTTCAGTTATGCTCCAACAGACGCCTTTTTCTGTTATAGCAACACCAGCATCCCCTGTAATGATACCTCCTGTAATAATCTCTGAGAAAACCGCTGTCTTCTCGGGCGTTTTGGTAGTTACGACTACTGATATCTCTGTTTCTTCTTTATTACAAGCTGTTAAAACGAATAAAAATAAAGCGATTGATACTAAATGGATGTGACAATAAAATTTCATTATTCTGGTGTTTTTTTACAAAAAGTTCAATTAAGGATAAGCTGGTATGGCCATTTAATTGGGGTCATAAAATTAGGTGCAAAATATTTATATTCGGCAGTTTGCAAATAGACATAAACTTGACATGTTTATAAAGAACTGTTTTATGTTGCCTTTCAACCTGCTTGCGCTGGGCTACCCCAAATATTTAAAATAACTTACATATCGGCACAGTGACAGTATCAGCCAATTCTATGCAAACAATCCGCTACCTGTTCTCACAAGTTTGCAACTTGCGAGCGTCACGCTTGAAAGCATTGGACTGGGGGTTGCCTTACCTGCAACATTGGATTTGAATTAGGAAACAAGAGCAAACTTCAACACTGAAGGCAATTATAATTTCACTCTTGCATCCAATAGTAAAATTTCAATTTGTTTTATAAGCTGTTCTCTTTTTGAAAGATCAAGATTTGTTGTAATATTATGTTTAATAAAATTTTCTTCAGCTTTTGTATATGCTTCTAATAAAGTTGACAATGCTGTTAGCTGGGCTGTAATTTTTTGAGAAGCAGCTTGTTTTCTAAAAGCCCGTTCTGATTCTTTTTGTGCATCAGCAGACCTTTTTAATTCTGCTCTTGTTGCATTCAATTCCAACCTTTGTAAATGCAATTCCCTCCTTTGCAAAAAAATGGTATAAATAATACCAGCAAATGCCAATCCTGAAAATAAGGCATTTATAGCACCAAAGCTGTCACCAAAGGCTGCTCCATTGTTCCATCCGTTAAATATATAATAAACCAGAATTAGAGATAATATCCACAAGCCAATAACTATACTAAACAATTTTGTCAATTCAGAAAAACCAATTTCTTTATCGCTGTTATTCTTATGTTTTTTATTTTCAAAATCAGTCATAAATTTATATTTAAATCAGTCATAAATCTTAAAACTTTTATCGAGCAGTATATTTAGCGACAACCTCATGGGCGGGACGCCCAATTGAAGTACCATTTTTCAGGGCCTGCGTCCTTTTATCCAACTCCTTTTTCCAGTCATCAGATAATCGGGACTGGTCGTTTGTTAGGAGTTCAATTAGAAAATGCATTAGATCTGCTTGCTGGGATTTGTCCCAACGCTGAATTTCTTCTTTAATCGCTTGAATATTCATACGTTGTATTTTTGAGTATAAATAAAGTATTTCTCCAAACTGTATCAATTTTTGCAATCAGTGGACTTCCTTTTAGGTTGATCCTCACTGCCGTTGGTTTTATCCAGTGGCCACATTTCCAATGGTCTCTGACCTGTTGAAAAATGAATAATGGACAATGTCCAGCGAAAGTGACACTTATCTAATCACTACCGCCAGCACATCCTGATGGTACGTGCGCACTTTTCCGAAACGCTCATCATGTGCTGTTCCTGTAGCGATACTTTTCTGACGGCTCAATGCGGTTGCCTTTTTCCCCCATTCCTTGGCAAGATGTAAAGGGCATGGCTTCTTGATAAGGGTACAATATCCGGCGATCGTATAATAGTGGTCATCAACACTCGTAATCTTGGCTTCCAGTTCTTCAACCCGGTCAGCGATAAAATCCACATCCTGTCTAATGGTTTCATTAAAACGCTCCTGTTCCTCTAACTGCTCAACCACCATCCTTAGCCCTTTGATGATACCAGATGGACTAAAATTCTTGACCTCGGTTTTACCTGTCAAAAGAAGTTCCTGGATTCGGTCATACACCCAGAGTTCAAACATCGGGCTGAGCCAAGACGCAAATTTGAGCGCCAGTTTTTCTTCCATCCATGTCCCTTGAAGGCCATCTTTTGTATCTCCACCTTTGACAACCCGAAGGACATCCCGACCGATATTCAGATGTGAATATCGCTCCTCCAAAAGAGCAATATACTCTTTGGTTTCTTTTAAGCGCAGAAAGTTACCTACTGGCTTTCCGAAAGGCTTGGCCATCTCCGTGGCATTAATCATTTTGTTACCGTCGGCAAACTCAAAACTGATGGCCTGGCCTTCGTAAGCGAATTTTTTTATGTCGTTCATAATATAGGGTGGGCTATAGATGTCCAGATAGTTTCCCGATGCTGGAATTCCAACATCGGCTGATTATCAATGGTTTACAAACCAAAAAAGGCAGGGCAAAGATGAATCTTTTGGTTATCCCCCTTACCAAATGCCATCTTTTGGTTGGCTGAGAAAATCCTGTTGAAGTGTATGTTCCAGGTAGGCTATGAATAATTTAAAGGTGAAATTAAATATTTTTCTCTAATCTCGTTGCTGCTGGTTTTCGACTCGTGGTAAAATATAAAACTCCAACCCTAACCCGCTACCTCAAATGGAAGGAATCGCTTCATTCCGCCCAAAACATCTAAACAAAAAATAGACAATCCAACAAAGCCTCCAACCCCAACGCGTATTTCCATGCCTGCATCCTATCTTGTCAGCATTGCTTAAATCCCAATTTCGGGAGTAGCATTTTACAATAAAAAAATCGCATTACATGAAGCTTAAATACCCAATCCTACTGGTGCTGCTTTGTTTGGTTCAATACTCCCACGCCCAAATCATTACCTCCCCCGTCACCATCGGCACCGATCCTGTCATCGTCAATTACGATGTAACAGGCTTCCTGCTAAAACGGCTGGAAATGCAAGTTTCCACCACTGCTACTTACGCCAACCTCAGTATCTATGCCGATGATGTATTGATGGTGGACAACATGGATTTGCCCAATGCCGGCGACCATTCGCTCAACGCATTGGCGAAATTCAATGCAACGGGCATGCAAGAAATCAAGCTCGTGGCAACGGGAGGGGATATTACCGTCAATAGCCTTGATGAGGCCGACCTGAATGGAATCTCTTTTCCTGATTTCAATGACATAACTGATGATGCCGGGATAGTGGATGAACCAAGTTTAAAATACGGTGGCCCCAGCATCGCGGATATGGACAATGACGGTGATTATGATTTCGTCCTCAACAACCACAACGACTCACCCAGCAAGCTTTACTGGAGCAATGGGGATGGCACATTTTCCAAACAAGACCCTGATTTATCACTGTGGACATTGATGGATTTACATGGTTCTGCAGCTGGGGATTACGATAATGATGGCGATTTGGATTTGGTCATCTCTTTGGGCGGCGGAAATGGCACTAACCCTGCCCCGCCTGTTTTTTACAGAAATGATAATGGTACGCTGCTAAGAAAGGATGCAGAAGTTGGTATAACCTCAGGTGCTAGGGGGCGTTCGCCGAGATGGTCGGACATGGATTTGGATGGCGACTTGGACTTGATGCTGATAAATGCCGAAGGCATCAATGGCGGCAACAACGAACAGCATATTTTTTATGAAAACTTGGGGGACGGGTCGTTTCAGACCATCAATGTTGCTGGATTGGAAAATGCCAATGGTGAAAAATTGTTGGTCTCCGATTTGGACAACGACCATATAGACGACATCGTTTTGTTTTCCCCCGCTTTCTATATGGAAAGGGAATGGCGACTTTACTTTCACGAATGTTGGGAACCAGTGGTTGCCTCTTGGTATGCCTGGTACATGGGGCATTATAGCGGCAGCAGATATTGATATAGACAATGATGGTGATTTGGATTTATATTTTTCCAGAGGAGAATATTATTTTACCGTGGCTGACCAGAATTCGGTGGATTTTCATGCCGCCAGCAACAGGTTGGATATGAGGGTTTCGGGCAGTCAGGGAACGCTCCCTTTTGAAATCAATGCCAGCGGATCCATTACCATTTCCGGCTTTGATCATGTCAACCGGAATGGTTACACGGGCGGGTTTCCTTTGTTTTTGGGGAGCACCTTGCAGGAAGAGACCTTGGCTGATATTAACGCTTCACTTGAAATCACGCCCGTCATGGCAGATGGCTGGCCAGCCACACCGTACGGAAAATGGGCTGTATATCGGGCATGTGGGCAATGGCGTCTGGAAGGTGGAGTCGGTACGCAATGCAGATATTTATTGGTCTATTCACTTTTCAATGGATGGCCTGAGCGCATTTACCCCAACGGGATGGACACCCAATAACAAGAATGTGCAGGATATTTTGTTGAGAAACGATGGCCAGTCCTTTCACCAATGTCTCCAACGATTGGAACATCCCAAAAGGCGGCAACCACTGGGGTGTCACCACGGGCGATTTCAACAACGACAGTCATCAAGATTTATATATACATCGGTTTCCTTACCTGAAACACAGGGTCTCCGACTACATGCTGTTGAATACAGGGCAGGGGAGTTTTGAAATAACGACCTCTCATGGCGCCAATAATGCAGGTTCGCCCGACCACGGGGACATGGGGCAGGCGTTCGATTTTGATTTGGACGGAAAGGTGGAAATCCTCAATGGCGATGACGAATACGGCCTTTGGCATTTATACAAAAATGAAAGTGCGGGCGGCGGAAATTATGTGTTGGTGAGGGTTGAGATACGGCCCGAATACAAATGTTGACCCCATTTCGGCGGAAGTTACTGTACATACTCCCAATCACGATTTCCCCAAAAGGGTTGGGTCGGCTGGTCGAGGCTCATTCACAAAGCCTGTTGAACACCATCCATTTTGGATTGGGGGATGAAACGGAGATTGACAGCATTTCCGTAAGGTGGCGAAATGGTGAGACTTACATCATGAAGGATTTGTCAGCCGTCAACACCTTGTACGATACGGACAATGTAGCTCCGACAAGCATCACTGTTGACCCATCCTCAACTGATGTGCGGGAAGGTACTTCCCTGCAACTGACCGCTGAGGTAGGCTCAATCAATGCCAACATGGAAGTGGTGTGGGCTTCGAGCAATGCTGCTGCTGTCAGCGTGGATGCCCAATGGCCTCGTAACTGGAAATATTTTTGGTGAAACAGCCGTGATTACAGCCACCACGGTAGTTGGTGGGCTTAGTGGACTCCTCCTTGGTGACAGTCGTTGAGTGGTATCCCCATCCCCGTAGAATCCGTGACGGTTACACCTGATATGGCCGACATTATAGTAGGGGACTACTTGTTGCTCACCGCTACGGTGCTGCCTATTTTGGCCGATACGATGGATGTAGTTTGGACTAGCAGCAATGATGCGGTTGCGACGGTTGATGCGGACGGTTTGGTGAGATGCCGATTTCCGAAGGCATCGGCCATCATCACGGCTACCGCGGTAAGTGGTGGTTTGCAGGACAGCAGCACTCATTCACTGTCCCTCCCCTTGGTTGCCCCCTTTTATTGAATTTGACGATGAGTCCATTTATTTAAACACTGTTTACCAAGTCGGTGGTACGCTCGACGTGACCTGTAACTATCACGCTGGCTCTTGGCAATACGGTTGTAGCTGGCAATTCAGGGAGGTATTAAATATTGGTTGCGGGAGGTAACCTCTACTTGGGCCGTGGTGGAAGGACTATCTCGCCCGTTGATGCCGATGCCCTGGATACAGAGTCTGGTACTTCCACAGCAAGCATTTCACTGGATAATGCGGTGGCCACTGCTGACTTGGCAGCTGGCAATTTTTATTTCCTCTGGATCAACTTCAACTCCAGCAATGGTAATAGTTATGACAAAGGGCTGACCAAACATCAACATCGAAGGCTCGAACAGTACCGATGAAGAAGGGATTGAAGATATCAGTATTTACCCTGTACCGACCGACGATTACCTGCACTTGAGCGGGCTGGAAGCGGGGCAATTCGATGCCCAGATTTTTGATACGCAGGGCAAATTGCTTTTACAGACTAAGGTGGAGAACAACGGCATCATCTCAGTGGAACACCTCCCATCAGGGATGTATTTGTTGAAATTGGAGGGCAGGGACTTGACGAGGTCTTATAAAATAATGAAGGGCGAATAAGAAGGTCATGCAAAGAAGTGTTGGTACTCTAAGTGCCAACACCTCTTTTAATATCAGGTAATTTTTTTGGAAAAAACAAACCGTTACCAAAGTGGTAACGACCAAGCTGTTTTTTAAAATGAAAAAAATACTCGTTTGTTTCATCATCATTTCCGCATCGGTGGCATATTCATCAATCGTTTCTGCCCAATGTAATTTCCCACCCGGTGGCTGTACCCCTACGGGTGGCGGTTCGGGAGGCACATTGTCATTCACCATCGCGCAAGGCATGAACTTGAACCCGGGGCAGACCATCACGGTCGATGGCACCTATTCCCACCCAACGGCGACCCCGACCTGCATCCAAATAAAATATCAGGCATTTACTGATAATTTTTGTTTAGTTTATACAGATGCGCCTACCAATCTTGTCCCACCACCAGCAAGCCCGTTCAGTGAAATGCATACCATCGGGGCGAATGCACTGGCCCGCTGCGACAGTGACCCTGCCTTTTGTGGGGGAGAGCCAGTGGAATTTACTTTAGTTCAAATCGTTATTTTCTGGTCTGATGGCACTTGCACCTTTGAAAATGTATTTGTCAACTTACCCGAAGACCCCAGCAGTTGCGCCCCCAACTGTGTGACGGTGCAACCCTGTGATGACGGCAACCCCTGCACGGTAAATGATGAAGAAACGGTGGCCTCGGATGGAAGCATTTGTGTACCATGTGCGGGAATAGTTGACCCTACGAGCTGCGACCCCTCTTGTGTGACGGTACAACCTTGTGACGACGGCAATCCCTGCACCATCAATGACGAGGAGTCGGTCGCATCGAACGGCAATGTGTGCGTCGCTTGTGCGGGTACGGTTGACCCCGGCAATTGCGACCCTTCCTGTGTGACGGTGCAGCCTTGCGATGACGGCAATCCCATGTACCATCAATGATATGGAAACACTGGCGTCCGATGGCAGTGCCTGTGTCCCCTGTGCGGGAACAGTTGATCCTGCGAGCTGCGACCCTTCGTGTGTGACGGTGCAGCCTTGTGACGACGGCGACCCTTGCACGGAGAACGACGAGGAGTCTGTAGCGACAGATGGCAGTGTTTGCGTTTCCTGTGCGGGTACGGTTAATATGGGCAGCTGCGACCCGTCGTGCGTGACGGTTCAAGCATGTGATGACGGTGACCAGTGTACCATCAACGATGAGGAAACGGTAGCAGCGAATGGGAATATATGCGTCCCCTGTGCGGGTACGGTTAATATGGGTAGTTGCGACCCGTCGTGTGTAACGGTTCAAGTATGTGATGATGGTGACCCGTGTACCATCAACGACGAGGAAACAGTAGCGGCAAATGGGAATGTATGCGTTCCTTGTGCAGGTACAATTAATATGGGCAGTTGCGACCCTTCGTGTGTGACCGTGCAGCCCTGCGATGATGGCAATCCTTGTACAATAAACGATGAAGAAACAATAGCTGCTGATGGCAGTGCGTGCATCCCTTGTGCTGGAACATTGAACCTGGGTAGTTGTGATCCTGCCTGTGTGACCATACTTCCCTGCGATGACGGTGATCCTTGCACAGAAAATGATGAGGAAATTATTGCCGCGGATGGGAGCGTTTGCAACCCCTGTGCAGGTATTTTGAACCCTGGCAGTTGCAACCCCTCTTGTGTCGTACTGCTACCTTGCGATGATGGCGACCCCTGTACTGAGAATGATGAAGAAGCCCTTTCATTAGATGGTGGTATTTGTGCGCCTTGTGCAGGGACTTTAAATCTCGGTAGTTGTGACCCCGCATGTGCGGTGGTATTACCATGTGATGATGGCGATCCATGTACCATCAACGATGAGGAGACATTGGCCTTGGATGGGAGTATCTGTGCCCCCTGCATAGGTACGCCTGCCCCTTGTGGGGAAAATATGGCCTGTGAGTTGACCATTCCATGTGACGATGGCGACCCCTGCACTGAAAATGATGAAGAAACCATTTTAATTTCAGATGGCTCAACATGTATTCCCTGTGCCGGAACGCCTGTGGATTGCAATACCGGCCCGACCAGCGTGGTCGCCTGTGACGACGGTGATCCAAACACCATCAACGACGAACAGACCATTTTGGACTGCGACGGCAGCATCTGTATCCCCTGTGCTGGAGTGCCGGGGGATTGCAACACCGCCCCAACAACTGTGCAGCCCTGCGATGATGGCGACCCATGTACGGTCAATGACGAGGAAACGGTCTTGACCAGCGATGGAACAGTGTGCATTCCCTGTGCAGGCACACCAGCACCATGCGGTACAAACAATTTTTGTGAAATGACCCAGCCCTGCGACGATGGCAACCCCTGCACTATTAATGATGAAGAAGTGATACTGCTATCTGATGGCAGTACTTGCGAACCTTGTGCGGGAACACCAATAGATTGCAACACGGGTTCTACGAGTGTAGTTTCCTGCGACGATGGTGACCCCAACACAACAAACGATGTACAAACAATTCTCGACTGCGACGGCAGCATCTGCATCCCCTGTGCTGGAACACCAGTAGATTGCAGCACAGGTTCTACCAGCATAGTGGCATGTGACGACAGCGATCCTTGTACAATAAACGATGAAGAAACGATCCTCAATAGTGACGGCAGCATTTGTGTCCCGTGTCAAGGAACGCCTGCTCCATGTGGGGTAAATAATGTTTGTGAAATGTCCCAACCCTGCGACGACGGCAACCCTTGCACTATCAATGACGAGGAAGTCATACTGCTCTCAGATGGCAGTATCTGTCAGCCTTGTTCGGGAACGCCAATTGATTGCAACACTGGCTCGACGAATGTAGTTACTTGCGACGACGGCGACCCGAATACAATCAACGATGTGCAAACGGTTTTGGACTGCGATGGTAGCATTTGTGTCCCCTGTGCTGGAGTGCCAGGAGATTGCAGTACCGCTCCAACAAGCGTGGTGGCCTGCGACGATGGTGACCCCTGTACTATTAATGATGAAGAAACGATATTGGACAGCGATGGGTCAGTATGTATCCCTTGTGCCGGAACGCCTTCTCCTTGCGGCACAAACAATGTTTGTGAAATGACACAGTCCTGCGATGACAGCAATCCCTGTACTATTAATGATGTGGAGGTGGTTCTGCTTTCCGATGGCAGCATTTGCGAACCCTGTGCGGGAACGCCGATTGACTGTTTAAACGGCCAAACCAGCGTGATGGCCTGCGACGATGGTAATCCTTGCACCATCAACGACGAGCAGACCATCCTCGATTGCGACGGCAGCATTTGTGTCCCTTGTCAAGGAACGCCCACGGATTGTGCTACGGGCTCAACGAGCGTGGTTGCTTGCGATGATGGCGACCCTGACACAGAGAATGATGTGGAAACGGTACTTGATTGTGATGGCAGCATTTGCGTGCCTTGTGCTGGCCTACCGGTAGGGTGCAGCACAGGAGCGACGAGTGTGGTGGCTTGCGACGACGGCGACCCTTGCACTATTAATGATGAAGAAACCATTCTGGTCAGTGACGGGACGATCTGCGAACCTTGCATGGGCACACCCGCCCCGTGTGGAGCAAACGGCATTTGCGAAGTGACCCAATCCTGTGACGACGGCAATCCCTGCACCATCAATGATGAAGAAGTCATTTTGCTCTCTGACGGCAGCATTTGCCAACCCTGTGCGGGTACTCTTATAGATTGTATCAACGGCGCATTGAGTGTAGTCGCTTGTGATGATGGCGACCCCTGCACCGAAAATGACATGCAAACCATTTTAGACTGCGACGGCAGCATCTGCGTCCCCTGTGCCGGAACGCCTGTTGATTGCAACAATGGTACGACGAGTGTGGTGGCCTGCGACGACGGCAACCCCTGTACCGTCAACGATGAGCAAACCATCCTTGATTGCGATGGCAGCATCTGCGTACCCTGCCAAGGAACATCAATAGATTGCAGTACAGGTAGTACCGTCTTTCTGCCTTGTGATGACGGTGACCCTTGCACCGAAAATGATATGGTTGAAGTGCTGGAATGCGACAACGGCGTCATCTGCGTCCCCTGCACAGGACAGCCAGCGTTGCTTGATCCTCCCAGCGTAAATCCTTCATTTTCAATATGTTTAAATGATGATTTGTCTATTGCTGGTTTAAACAATCAAGGGGTGCTTCAATGGTATGAAGCTGATCCAGGCACAGGCGCTTCCCCTGTTTTTTCCGGCAACCCTTTTGTTCCCACTTTAAATGCGACTGGCACTTTCCAATTCTGGTTATTGGCTGCTTCCAATAGCTGTGAAAGTGAACCCGTTTTATTTGAAATAGAAGTACAGGAAGCCCTAACGGCCAGCGTTACCACTTTTGATCCCACTTGTCTTGGCGAGGAGGATGGACTCATTCAATTGGAAAATATAACAGGTGGCATTCCGCCGTACACTATATTCTTTGATGGAAATGATGCAGGCAACCAGACCATGTTCGAAAACCTTACAGGCGGCAATTACGACCTGTTCATCCAAAATCAGGGCGATTGTGAATGGGACAGTACCATCACACTGAATACCCCATCGGACTTATGGGTCAATTTAACTGCTTCAGAGACAGAGGTGGTCTTAGGGGAGTCGGTTACACTTAATGTACAGTTGCCATTTCCACTATCAATGATTGATCAAATTGTTTGGTCAGATACCAGTGGCCTGTCTTGTTTGGGTTGCCTGAACCCCATCCTTACGCCGATGGAGTCGGCTACCTATTCCGTGCAAGTAGTGGATGTTTTTGGGTGTGTGGCTACGGATGAAATTACCATTGCGGTTAATGAAAACATCCCGTTTATACCCCTTCCGCATTTTCTCCGAATAATGACGGCATCAATGACATATTCACCGTTTATGGGGGTACTGGAATTCGGGAAGTGTCAACCATGAAAATATTCAATCGATATGGGGATTTGATTTTTGAGCAATTTAATTCATTGCCCAATACTTTGGCAGGGTGGGACGGTACTTTCAATGGTAAAACATTGAATCCTGATGTGTTTGTATATTTAATTGAGTTGGAATTTATAGATGGGAGAAAAAAGGTTTTAAGTGGGGATGTTTTATTAATTAAGTAACGTAACTATTATGGAGGGTGGGAGAGAGAAAGAAAAAATGAAACAATGGCCAACTATTTTTTTAAACCAATTCTGCGGGTGGCAATAATATTTTTGCCACTCGTGTTTTTTGTGGCTATACCAAAGGGCAAACCAATTTAATTTCCGAAAAAACAACCTTAAAAAATGAAGCTGTTTTTATTGAATATAATGTAAAAGGTACGACAATAAGGAAATAACGGTGCGCTGGCGAAACGGCGAGGAAGATTTTTTGGAAAATAAAGCTGTCAATAAATTGTATGACTTGCCAGTGAAAAAATAAATGAACAATGGGAGCGTATCATTTTAAAATCATGAGATTTATATTTATTGTAATCGCTATTTCTTTTTACACTGCAATTTTTTCCCAACCTTATTTCAAATCCGGTCAAGACCCAAAGCCATCCAATAAAAAATGGGTCAAAGTAGAAAACTTATCAGATGATTTTAATGGTTCGGAATTGGATTCTGGCAAATGGCAAAAAGAACCTGTTGGCAATGATTGGAAATGGATTGGCAGACCACCGGGTTTGTTCAGAGCTGAAAATGTGAAAGTAAAAAATGGGAAAATGCAAGTGACCGTCGGAAAATTGGACTCGGTCGTCCATATTGACGGAAAAACATTTACCCACCAAGGAGGGATTGTACGTTCATTAAACCCCGGTCAAGTCGGCTGGTATTTTGAATGCAAAATGAAAGCGAACGCCACAGAAATGTCTTCCACTTTTTGGCTGATGACGAAATATGATTGCGAGAAAAAATTGGAAACGGATATTCAGGAATGCGTGGGAAGGACTACTGACTTGACCGAAGAGTGGGCAAAAGAATGGGACAAGATTTTTCACTCAAATGCCATACACCGAAAAACGGAATGCAATCCTGAAAGTGTCCGGGATGAGGATTTTATTTTATTGAAAAAAGAAAACCACAAGCGTTATTATGTTTATGGAGCATGGTGGAAATCGCCCGAAGAAATTCTTTTTTATTTAAATGGAAAATATGTTTACACGCTCCATCCGACGGTAGAGTGGGATATGCCTGCTTTTATTCATACTGCTATCGAAACGTATAGTTGGAATCCCATTCTCAAAGAAGGAAGCATGGTGGAAAATGGGAGTAAAAATAAAAGAACTACAAAATACAAATGGATAAGGATATGGCGGCTGGAATAGAAATTATGGAGTCACTTCAAGGGCCTCTGTAATTTTGTCCAACAAAAGTTAAATTAGCGGGGTACTTTAAAAAAAAAACAACCATGAAATCAATTTTAATTACGGGTGCTAATCGAGGTTTGGGTTTTGGATTTACCGAATATTATTTGAAAAAGCAGATGCGGGTTGTCGCCACTTGCAGGTTTCCAGAAAAGGCAGATGCTCTGAAAAAATTGGCGCAATCATGCTCTGAATTGATGATTTTTGATTTGGATGTTTACGATGAAAATTTTATTCAGTCATTGAGCGAAAAAATAAGTGGGATAAAATTCGACATGGTGATCAACAATGCAGGAATAGCCAAACCACAAGCATTTGGCGAATGGACGCAGCGACATTTCATGGAAACATTGCAAGTGAATTTAATCGGCCCGGCCTTGCTCATTCAACGCATCAATCGTCAAATAAACAATCATGGAAAATTGATTCAAATAAGTTCGGGAAGAGGTTCTCTAAATTGGAATCAATCACCAGAAGATGAATTGGATGCTTATGGTATTTCTAAAGCTGCCTTGAATATGTTGACCCGCCGCATGGTCACTAAATTAGCCGCTAAAAAAATAACGGTAATTTCTTTAAATCCAGGCTGGGTACAAACGGACATGGGAGGCAAGGAGGCCACAACAACCGTGGAAGAGGCCATATTTACGATGACCAAAGTAATCGAAAATTTGACGTTAAAAGATAGCGGGAAATTTTTATCTGAAAGTGGGGATATTATTCCGTGGTAATTACATTTTTATCAAAAAACCTAAGCGTCTTCTCCACATGCTCCTGCCAATACGGCCACTCATGCCCGCCCGGAAATTCCTCATAAATATGCTGGATATTTAATTCATTTAATTGTCGGTGTAAAATCCTATTCGGCTCAATTAATTCGTCTTTTATTCCACAATCAAAACGGAGCGCTGGCAATTTTTCCCGATTCATTTTCATTGCATCAATTACATCGGGCAGGTCGGTGTATTTTACGTGTTCTTCCAATGGTTCTTCCACGAACATTTTCATTTGTTCCAATTTTGTGATGGAACTATGTCCTGAAATGGCCTTGAATGTTGAGGGAAAACGAGCGCCCAACATTAATGCACCATATCCTCCCATCGAAAGCCCACCGGTGCACAGCGGGGAATATTCTCCCGCCTCCGGAATATTTTCTTTTATTGCCAATGGCACATCATTTACAATCCATTTATCAAAGTTTTTTTGGTGGTGGGAAAAATAGGCCGACCCGTCGCCCCACAAACCATCGGAAGGCATGGCGATAATGGCTGGTTTTATTATTTTATTTTCGATTAATCGTTTTGCCGTATGATGTGCCCCGCCTTTCATCGCCCATATCCATGCGCTGCCATATACCCCGTGGAGCAAAATATAAATGGGCAGGTCAGTTATTTCTTTTTCTATTTTTGGGACATATAGACAGATGTCTCCTCGCCCATGTAGATTGGGCGTTTTAATGGTGAGGAAGCGGAGGCCGTCCGGTTCGTATGGGCTGTCGGAAAGTTCTATGGTACGGAAACTGGACATCCTTTTATAAATTTTAAATCATGGTGATTTTCAAAATCACCATGATTTAGTTGACGATATTTTTCAATCAAAAACAACCACCCCTTTCGCATTCCTCCCCTCCAATAAATCATCAAAAGCAGTTGCCAAATCATCCAATTTATATTCCATCGTAATCATCTCATCCAATTTCAAATCGCCTTTTTTATACAACCGCATTAATTTTGGAAAATCAATTTGCGGACGACAGGCACCATACAGTGGGTTGATGTAAATTTTATCCCACTCAAATAATCGCATGTCAATTGTGATGTCCTGCTCGATGCCGGAGACCTGTACCGCCGTTCCAGCATTTCGGATCATTGCTAAGGGAGCAGCACCTAATGCTGGAATAGCAGTGCATTCAAATGCATAATCTGCTCCCCGGCCACCAAGCATCTGTTTTACTTTTTCGGCGACCTGATTTAATCCCTCGTCATTTTTATCTGCCAAGATCACATCGGTAGCGCCAAACTGTTTCGCCAGTTCCAATTTATGAGGATTAATATCAACGGCAATGATCCGCCCTGCGCCAGCTATTTCACTCGCATTCAAAACATTTAAACCAACGCCGCCACAGCCCAAAACAACTACCGAGCTGCCCGCCTGCAATTTCGCTGAATTGACCACCGAGCCATAGCCCGTCATTACCCCGCAACTAACGATGGCGGCAGCGGAGAAGTTCAGGTTTTCCTCATCCACTTTCACCAGCGCCGATTTTTTTACTAAGGCATATTCGCTCAAAGTGCCAAGATTAAAAGAACGCTCGATGGCATTGCCGTTCCATTTTGTGCCTTCCAAATGAGCATGACCCGGTGTATGGCCATTGGCACCGGCCACCACGGGCGAGTTGTTTTCGCAGATGTGCTGGTTTCCTTCCTGGCATTGGAAACAGGTCATACAGGGCGTTGCCCAATTTAAAATGACTTTGTCGCCTTCAGCAAATTCGATGATGTCCGAGCCGACTTTGGCAACAACGCCTGCACCTTCATGTCCCATGACGATGGGCTTTCCCCATGACAATGAATCATAGTCGGTATGACATAAACCTGCCGCTTTCATTTTTACCAAAACCTCGTCGGGTTGTGGGTCGGCGAGGGTTACGTTTTCGATGACAAATTTGCCATCGCCTGTAGCAATTGCGGACTTAGAATTAATTGGCATTTTTATTTTTTTGTTGAGGGATATTTAAGAGTATGTTGGGATTTTAGGTTTCGAGGGAAAAAGCGTCATTTTTTTGATGAGACAAGGTTTTAATCCCGAATTTACTTCGGGGCGAAAAATTTGGAGCATAGCCGTAGCTACGTGATGAATTTTTCAACATGAACGAAGTGGTGCAAAGCAGAAAAGATTAATAATCTTTTCAACGAAGAGAACCGCTTGCGGATGGGCAGCCTATCAAAAAAGGGGTGTTTTTTCACCGGAAGCTAAAATCCCAACATACTCTAAAGAATCGTTGAATTATTTAGGCTTGTAATAACGCACATAATCAATTTTCATGCTGGTGCCATCAATATCATCAGTGACTGCTCCGGCAATCCCATCCGACAAAATCGCTAAGCTCAATAATATATTGGTAGGACTGTGGCATTCTGTATGTACTTCGCTGCGGAACATCTCTCCATCAAAATAAAATTCAAAATCTGTTTCCGTCCATAAAAAACCATAGGTGTGATATTCTTCTGAAAAATCAGCCCCATTGGCAATGTCGAAATCGGCGAACTCCACCCATTGTGTTCCGTCGTAATAACTCAATTTATAATTGTTGATTAATGCGTTCCAATTATTTCCTGATTTCCAGCCATTGGTAAATTGAACACAACCGATTTCCTGTTCTTCTTCCAAGGTTATCTCCAACCATTTTTCACCTTCTTGTTGAGCAATCCAACTTTTCCCATAAAGAGCCACCGAGCCATCCCCGGTATTTTTAGGGTCTGTATTTCGTCCGTCGGGCGGGTTATATTGTCCACTGGCCGAAAATGCTGTAGTTCCTTCACGGGTGTAATTTATCAATCCGGCAACATCTGTGTCAGCTGTTTCTGAGACGGGGTCTTGGGGATAGCCTGCTGAATTTGGAGCGTAAATTCTGAATTCACCAATATGGAAATGAGGTGTGTGGGTAGAATAAAATCGAATTTTTTTGGTCGTTATCGGCGTGTCAAATACATGGGTATATCCCGGTTTGGTTTCCACTCCGCCAAATGCAAAACGCTTCGGGTTTTGGGGGTGGGTGCCATCTGGGTTTTCGTCGGTCCAGTTGTGGATATTGGTATTTAGGATGTTAGGGTAATGCCCTTCATTAATGTCCAATTCAAATGCTTTTTCGTCAGCAGGCACACCATAATATGGCCATAGCCAAAATGAATTGTTCGTCCCGGTAGCTCCGGCATATTTGTATTTACATTCGAAATAACCATAGCTGAAAGTTTCCTTTGTCCAAATGTTTCCGCAGGTCCAGTCTTGTCCGCCCGGTTTTCTTTTTTTGCTTTTAATTCCAATATGCCGTCATGGACTTCGGCGTTTTCCCGCCAGCGACTGCACAGTACCACTCCTCCCCATGAACCATTTTGTGAAATCCAATTGTTTTCGAGGCTATCATTTTCATAGTCAAACTCATCATGCCATACCAGTTCCCACATTGAACTGTCTTGCCCCAATGGGATGAAAGTTTCTACAGGGTTGATAGGTTCGTCCAGTTCTATTTTTTCATCGTCGGAACAGGCGATGAATATGATGGAAATGAAAAATATTAAATGATGTATTCTCATTTTTTGCTAAAATTCAGATTTATTTATTGAGGCGCTAAATTTAATTTATAGCACCACGCATATTTCCCATTTGCATTTTCAGGAAAAGATAAATGCAATCCATTTTCATCACGGCTCCAAGTTATTTTTTCTGGAGTTCCAATCAGGCTAACATTATTTATTTCCCGATTAAAATACGGATATATGGTTGCAAATTTGGTGATGGTCACATCGCTCGTTGTTGGCTTGTCCATCACGATGACATAAAGCGTATTATTGTCTTTGCTGCATGTAAACCGAATATCTTTTTCGGTATATATGGCTTCCCAATTTTCATTGAAATGATCGTCTTTTTCAAGTTCCGTAGGCCCTTCACCCGCAATCTCCCACGGACGGGTATTGAAAATTGCTTCGCCGTTCATTCCCAACCATTCGCCCATTCCCAATAAAGTTTCAATTTGGTCTTGAGGAATTGTTCCATCAGGCTTTGGACTAACGCATAAAAGCATACACCCATTTTTACTGACAATATCCACCAATATTTCCACCATCGCTTTGGCCGAACGTGATTTCATGCCATTATAAAACCAACCACCCAATGGTGTGTCCGTCAGCCAAGGGTCTTCCCGTATCCCTGTGGAACGACCTTTTTCATAGTCCAATATACCGGCGGAGGGAGGAATGCAAACATCGTATTTGATTTTATAACAAAGGCCAATTTCCTGGTCACGCTCTTCAGCCAGATTCAACAATCGGGCAAACGCCTTTTTGCGGATATTATCACTTAATAATTCCAGCCCCATGTCAAACCAAATTAAATCGGGACTGTATTTCACGCAGGCTTCCTCCAATTTTCGAAACCATAAATCTTCATATTCGGCATCGGGATATTCATTGAAATTATGATTTTCAGCTGAGTATTTATGAGGTCGGCAATATAGATCTTCGTTGCCTGGAACACCGCCGTCGTATTTATAGGACTCACTGAAAAACCACCAGGCAAAAGCATGGTGAAAAGTGATGAGGTATTTCATGTCCCGTTTGCGGATAGCTTTTTCCAAATCACCTACCATGTCAATTCCAATCATATTTTTACTGTTCCACCTCGTCAGTTCAGAATCCCACAAATAGTAATTGTCATGATGAACGCCCATTGGCCCGGCAAATTTGGCACCGGAGCGTTCAAAAATATCTGCCCATTCTTCTGCATTGAAATTGGTTGGATTAAATAAGTTGACAAAATCCTTGTAGCCAAATTCATTGGGGTGGCCCCATTTTTCTAAATGCAGTTTAAATACATCGGTTGTATCGGGAGAATCAGGGCGCACCATATTGGTCCAATATTTTTGTTTGGTATTGTACATCGCCCATCCGTACCATTCTGTGGTGCCGTATTGGGTGGCAATAGTAGCGGGCGCCAGACAAGTGTAAATGCCGAATTTTGCATCTCGGTACCACTCTGGTGTAGAGTGTTGGGCGATAGAAGGCCATTCTTCTCTGAACTTTTTTTCAACTCTTTTTTCCTCAACGGTCGTTTCGCTGAGTTCTTTCTTTAGCGGTTTATTTTGAGTATATGCAAAGTTTATAGTCAATAAATTACTCAAAAAGATGAGGAAAAAAAGCTTGTGATTTGTGTTACAGTCTATTTTCATTTTTTAAATAAAATGCTTTCATTTTTTTTCGTTGATTTTCTGAAAGATTTTGTTCCTCCAAAAACCAATACACCCTACGGGCAATCAAAAAATTTTCATTTTCCAAATGTGGTAATAATTGTTCATGGATTCTGGGAAATACTCTTTTCTTGTTTTCTAAAATTTTTAAGAACAAATGAATTTCTTCAAAAGAATCAGTCTCGGAAAATTGAAATGTTAATTGATCAAAAAAATCTTGCGACAATGAATGGTCGGTTTTTAAAATGGCATTTAAACAGAGCAGACGATTTTCTGAATTAGAGAAATTCATTATTTCATGAATGCCATTTGAAAAAACTGAAACAGGGGCATTTTCAAAATATGCAATTCCCGATTTTATAGTCGGTGGATTTTTATCAATGACCGAAAGAATTAATTCGACAATTTCGCTTTCATAATTTTTTCTTCGGGTAAATTGCTCTAATGCGAACAATTGAAACACCGCATTTTCAATATTTAAAAATGATTCTAACTCATTCAATGAACATGCATCCCCTGTGATATTCCGAATATGATTTATTGCGTCGCCATGCACCCAATGCCAAAGGGAATAACACGTCCAAACGGCACCTTTTACATAAGCGGTTTTTTCTAAAATCATGGTAGCACCCGTCATCGCATCCACTCCCTCACTACCCACAGTGCCGACCACCTCTTCTTTCAAAACATTTTTTAATGGGGAGTTTGGGTCGCTTAAATTGGTATTTAATTTTTCATAGTCTGCTTCCGTGAAGTGGTGTCCCTTTGCTTTCTCCAATTCAACCCCCTCCGGCAATTCGAGCCGATTATAAAATCCCAATTTATCCCAAAACACCCTGACAATATCAATCCGACATTGAGCATCTCCACAGACCACGGATTTCACGTCCATGTAAAATTCATATGGTTTGCTTTTTTCATTCTGCACTTCCACCAATATGCATTTCACCGAATCGGTCAAACTAATGCCTGGGTGGATAACCTTGATTTTGTGTTTTATTTCACTTGGTTGAACAGCGTTGAAAAATGTTATTCCAAAAAAGAATAAAAATACTGGTAACGTTATTTTTGAAAAACCAATCATTAAGCGTAACAACGGATTTCAAACAACTTGGCATTTTTGTGCCCATAAGTTTCCTTGATATTTACCCTAATGGCTGTCGTTTCAATCGGGTCGAAATGGAATTTTATCAATCGGGTTCTATTTTTTTCAATAGTTCCCAAAATTTTCCATTTGCCTTTCACCCGTGTTTCCAGCACTAATGATTTCACCATTTCTTTCGGCACTTTGGTGGTATAAATATCATTTTCCAAACTGTCCCGTCGCAGCATCAAATTCTTTTTTACATTCGTATCGCATTTTATTTCCACTTTGGAAATGGTCACCCGTTCTTCCCATTCCAACTGCACTTCGGCGGGCAGTCTGTCTGATTGCCAGTGGTGTGTTTTTCCGTTAAAATCCCTCGACCAGCCATCGATCAAAAAAGTGGCATCGCCCGAAAGGGTAGTGGAAGCGAAAACAAGAGCGGCTTTTTTTGCCAAATCATTTTTATCATTCGCAGGTCGGTTCGGAATAAAGGCATCGTCCCTCAATAATTGCTCCTGCAAATCGTCCATGTGTTTTTGCCCCAATTCACGGGGAAGTATCGTTTTTTGCGAACATAAAGCTGCAGCCGTACCGACAGCCTGACCTTCCAATGCACAAGTGGCCATGATACGGGAAGAAGAAAGAGCTATATGTGTCTGACTGATATTCCGCCCGGCAAATAATAAATTGGGAATATTTTTAGAATATAGACAGCGAAAAGGAATTTGATAGGGTTCCTCAAATTCTTCATGAAAATAGCTCGGCGGCTCGCTCAAATTTTCAATGCCTCCGGGATTGTGTTCGTCCAATGACCATCCACCAAAAGCGACCGCATCGGGAAATTGTTTATTACCGAGCATATCGGGTTCGCACAATATATAATCGCCGATAAATCGGCGGGACTCCCGCTTTCCGGGCAATGCCGAAACCCAATCCAATGCAAAATTTTCTGTCTCAGGAAATTCACCCGAATTTTTCAGATAATCCCACACGCCGTAGGCATAGCCCATCAACTTGTGTTTTGTTTTTTCATAATCGCCGATGATGTCGCCATCGCTTCCCAATTCCACCCACCAAAAACCCAATTCAAATGGAATTAAATTTCTGCCGGGGTGCGATTTTTCCGCATCATATTTTATGGTAAAATGAGGCGGTTCAAAAGGCATTGGACGACCCATATCTTTTGAACCCAATAGAACAGTCGAACCCATCTGCCAGCCGTCGGCTTCTTTGGGCGCATATTTTTCATTAAATTCAGAAGACGCTTCCCGCCCCGTCCGATATAAAGCCCCCAGCGGTAGCGGCCAATAATCCATCGCCGGAACAATCAATAAATAAATCCGCTTTAATGGTGTATTCCGTTTCCGTCGTCATCTGCCAACAGTGGGCAGCGGCTACTTTTCCATTGGACATAATCGCCCGCATGGCAGAGGTGTTTAATTTCAAATCTATATTCTGCTCACGGGTTATAAAATCATATAGCACATGGTCCCAGACAGGGTAGGAGTCCTGCGGATTGTGAAAACGGTTGTGTAATAATATTTCCTCAATAATTCCCGTCTCTCTTTCCGGCAGCCCATTTTTCAGATGATTGACACCATTTAGATGTACGCGGATTTCACTGGAAGAATTCCCTCCCAAAACTGGCCGGTCCTGCACCAAAACAACCTTTGCACCATTACGGGCGGCAGCTACAGCAGCGCACATTCCCGCCGCACCACCACCGATAACGGCCACATCATAGATGACTGTTTTTTTTCGGTTGGGGCGGGGTTGTTTGCCTGTCCCCATTTGGTTCCATTGTTTGGGATCGGTATTTTTCGTTAAATTATCGGTTGTGTTTTTAGTATCCTTCTGCGATGCACATGAACTACCCATGAACGAAACAATGCTCGCACCCAATGCTCCTTTGGCGGTATTTTTAAAGAATTTTCTTCGCTTCATATATTTCCTGGCATATTATTCCTCCAACAATTGCCAAGTCCTCACCCAGTCAATCCGCATCGTATTTATGGAGTCATCTAATAAATCATTCTGGTCGGCAATTCCCCCTGACCATGTGGCATCAATGGTCCACAAATCCCAAATTAGATTTAATTCACGGGTGAAGTCCCTCTCTGAAACCACACTCCCGGCGGGTTCTCCATCCAGATAGAATTGAAAATTGGTGGCATCTTTCCACCATACCCCGACGATGTGATAATCTTCGTTCCAAGGCACGCCTTTCAAAGGATTTAAATCGGAAAGATTTCTGTTGTCAAAATTTCCATGCATTCTTTTAGTATCGCCATCGACCACATGGAAATATTGCGAATTCATTTGCCACGGAAAATCCGGTTGGCAATTGCAGGAAGGTTTGGAATTATTTTCAATTACATCAATTTCATTTCGGTTATTGATGTCGCCATTGTTTAACCAAAAAGTATTGTAAGCGGAAAGATGGGCAGTCTTGATTCGGCTTTCGGTGTACATGGGATAATTGATCTGTTTTTTGGACATTACCCTCGATGTCTCGAACCACCTCTCTTGCCCCTCGTCCAAAGTAGCTTTTATCCATAGGTTGCCTTCGGCGACCCCAGAGTTTTGGTCTCTCATCTGAACGGGTACTCCATAATTCCATAATGACTTGAACCATTTATTGGCATCCCATGCATCAAATTCATCGGACAGGTCTTCGTCTTTTTCCCATCTCATTCCATCAGGCGTCGTGTCCTCAATCGAAACGAAAGTGGGGAGGTTCGGGTCTAAAGCGGAGAAGTCGATCATTTCTGGTTCAGGGTCGGGTTCCGGCTCCGCCATTGGGGCTTCGTCATCCTTGCAGGAAAGGGAAAAAAAGATTAGGAGAAATGCAAACGGTAAAAATTCTTTCAGTTTCATGTTGAGTGGTTTTGCTAAATGCAGTTTTTTATAAAAAGCTAAAACACCGCTGCCCTAAAGTTAAGGCATCAACATCAGTTCGGCGGGCTTGAAAGGGGTGTCGGCATTGGCTAATTTGGCCTTGTCTATTTTTTGTCTATTTTTTATAAACCTTGTGCCAAGCACATACGCCTTTGCGTAATTCACTGCATCAACGGCGAGCAAATTTTTACCTTTAAAATACCAGACGGAAAAGCAGTTTTTCTTTTCTTTTTCTTCCCTTATTATTAAATTATCGTGTCCGTCTGATAGCCCGACCATTTGCAATTTCACATCATACTGGTCTGACCAAAACCAGGGGACGGCATCGTATTTTACCTCCTTCCCACATAAGGCAGCGGCGGCCACTTTCGCTTGGTCAACGGCATTTTGCACGGACTCCAATCGGACGTAACGGTCGTAATACGGATTGTGGTGGAAAGTGCAGTCACCGATGGCGTAAATGTCCGGGTCATTGGTGCAAGCGGTGGCATCCACTTTGATTCCGTTTTCAATTTCCAAACCTGCCTTTTCCGCCAATTCCATATTTACTTTTATTCCAACACCGACGATAATCATGTCGGCGGTATATTGCGCCCCATCCTCGCAGAAGACCAAATTATGGTCTTCTTTATTTTCAATTTTCACCACATTTTTTTTGGTAGAAATATGGACACCTTTTTCTGCGTGTAATTTTTGAAAATAATCGGAAAGCACCGGGGCTGTCACCCTTGCCAAAACCCTTTCTTCCCGTTCCAGAACGGTCACATCGCCACCTAATTTTTTTAAAGAAGCGGCTGTCTCCAATCCAATATATCCACCGCCAATAACGACGACTTTTTTATTTTTTATTTTTTGAAAAATATGGCGAATATTCGTGGCATCTTCCGCCGTCCGCATGGGGAAAATATTTATTCCTTTTTCAATGCCGGGAATGGGAGGGATAAATGGCCGGGCGCCTGTCGCTAAAATCAGTTTGTCATATTTTTGTGTGTTGCCATTATTTAAGGAAATGATTTTTTCCGGTCGGTTAATATCTGTCACTTTGATGCCTAAACACAATTCAATATTTTCTTTTTCATAAGCCTCCGCCGATTTTAAAATATTTTTTTCCATTCCATCATCACTCGTCAAATAGGCTTTCGAGAGGGGGGGGCGGTGGTACGGCAACATCGGGTCGGCATCGAATAGAATAATATTGCCTTCCCAACCTTCCCGCCGCAGGGCAAAGGCAAAATTGACCCCGGCGTGGCTGGCGCCGATGACGGCACAGGTTTTATTTTTGTTAATATCGGTCATGATTATTGTAGCTGCCAAATTTATTTGGCAAGCTTTAAAGTCCGCCAAATGAATTTGGCGACTACATTAATTCGCTACTTTCAAAACCATCCCGTCCATCGCCTCACTGATTTGCAATTGGCAGGAAAGGCGGCTGTACTCATTGGTGTTGTCCTCAAATTCGAGCATGTCTTTTTCGATGTCTTCCTGTTCTTTTAATTTATCGAAATATGCTGGCGCTACATGTACATGACAGGTTGCGCAGGAACAAACACCCCCGCAGTCAGCATCAATACCTTTGACATTGTTGTCGCGGGCGAGTTCCATAACGGAGCCGGAAGTGCCCTCTAAAATAATTGTCTCGTTGTCTTGTGTGATGAATGTTATTTTGGCCATTGTTTTTATATGGTTGAGATGGTTTGTTAAATCATATCTGATAAGTTGATCTTGCCACTACTTCATCCCCTCGCCTTGTCATCTTGTAAAGAACTGTTCCGTCATGTGGGCTGTCAGGACGGCACGTATGGCACGCACGCATGACGGAACAGTTCTTTACAAGATGACAAGGCGGCGTAGGGTAATGGAGCAGAAAAACCAACTCGTCAGATTTGAGTTGACAAGCCACTCAACCTTTCCTATTAAATTTCACGTTGATTTTTTCATATCCCACCTTGAGGTTGAATTCGCCCCATTCCTCGATATTTTCCTCGTAGTCTTGGATATCAATGAAATGCACTTTTTCTGTTAGGCTCGTCAAAAGAACCTTCATGATCTGACGGGCGTGGTGCTGCCCCAGGCATTTATGGTGGCTAAAGCCAAAACCAACATGCGGATTTATTTTTCGGTCGAGTACCACCTCGTTTGGATTTTCGAAAACCGATGCATCCCGATTGGCAGATGCCCAGCAAAGAGAAATACGGCTGTCGGCTTTAACGGCATGTTCGCAAACTTGCGTGTCTTCCGTGACCACCCGGCCCATATGTGTCAATGGCGAAAAATATCGCACAAATTCCTCGACGGCTTTGGAAATGATTTCCGGCTCGTTTCGCATGCGTTCTAGCGATTCGGGATGGTCGGCCAGATAGGCGATGGCGTTGGTGACATAATTAATAATAGTGTCCCTTCCTCCGGCAAAAGTCAAAATCATGGTGCCTTTCACTTCCTCCTTCGTCAATTTCCTTCCCTGATATTCTGAGTTTAATAAAACGGAGTATAAATCATCGCCGGGATCAGCGGCAGCCTCCTCTATTTTTTCGTCAATGTAATCGTATAAAATATTCGCTTTGGAAGCATCCGTTTTGCTTTCCTCACTGCGGAACACATGCACGCCCCAGCCAATCCAAGTTTCGGCTTCCTCAAATGGGATATTGAGCAGAAGTGTCAACGCCCGTGATTGCAGTGGGAGCGAAAATCCTCCTACCACCTCGACCGAATCCTGAGCCAGTGCTTCCTCGACAGCGGCATCAATTTGCGTTTTCAATTTTGCCTCATACTCAGGCGTTAGTGGGCGGCGAAACCAGTCCTCTACAAGGACCCGGTATTCCCCATGTGCAGGCGGGTCAACTTCAAAAGGGATTTGGCGGGTGTCACGAATATAGACTTCCGATGGTATGACGATGCGCCCCGGCTTCGCACCCGATTGAAATGCCTGCCAATTATGGGCGCATTTGCGGACGTCCCTGTGGCGGAGTACCATGGTCACGGGATCGTTCTGGTCGTCCATTTCACTGACGCCTTTTTCTAACCTTACTTGCTCGAAAGGGTCGGGGAGGTCGCTTTTTTTCATGTTTACCATTTTTTAAAATAAAATTTGCAAGGGCAAATGTCAGGGTTTACGTTGGGTCTAAATTTTCCTTTTTTGACCAAAAAATAAACTATTTTGTGTTTTAAAGTGCTTTATACTACTTTTGAAAGATAAAATAGAGCATGTGTGAAACCTGTTTTAGAGCAAATTAAATTGGGGCAAGGGCAGTCTATCCTCGCCTTCCGACATGTGAACGAAAACTTTGAAACGCCCGTGGCATTTCCACCCCCAGCACGAACTGACCTACATCGAGGAGAGCATCGGCACCAAATTCATCGGTGATTATGTTGGGGAATATAGGCCAGGCGAACTGGTATTGTTGCGCTCGAACTTACCCCATTGCTGGAAAAACCATGTACAACAAAATGGCCAATCCATCTCTACGGTGGTGCAGTGGAACAAGGGCATCTATTCCAAAGTGCCGGAACTATCACCGCTTTTCGAAATGCTTACTGCTGCTTCCAAAGGGGTCATTTTTGAAAAAAAGGAAAGCGAATATTTAATCCCGGTTTTAAAAGAATTGCCCTCCCTTGCCGGGCATTCGCTCTATGTCCAGTTGCTCGATATTTTGATGAAATTATCAAGCTGTCCCGTACCAAACCTTATCGGAAGCCAGCTTCACCGACGACCTGCCCTCGGAATACGGCAGCCGCATGGCAACCATTCACGATTTTGTAGAAAAGAATTATGGCCGGAAAATATACCTGAAAGAAATGGCGAGTTTGGTCAATATGTCGGAACAGTCCTTTTCCCGCTTTTTCAGCAAAATGATGGGGCGGCCTTTTTTTACTTTTTTAAATGAATATCGCATCAATATGGCCAGCCGGATGCTGATTGACACGGATTGGTCAGTAGCGGAAATCGGATATACTTGTGGGTACGATTCGCTGCCGTTTTTTCATAAGCAGTTTAATAAGTTTAAAAAAACGTCGCCTTCGAAATTTAGGAAGAAATATGCGTGATGAATTTCTAATAAGCCTTAAAACTCCCCCGATACTCCAAAGGCGACATCCCACTGATACTTTTAAAACACTGATTAAAATAAGCAACGGAATTAAACCCACATCCGAACCCGATTTGGCTCGAAGTCATATCCGTATTTATCAATAATTGCTGCGCAAAATCAATACGTATTTCTTTTAAATATTGGGAAAAAGTGCGCTGGGTCATTTTTTTAAAATAACGGCAAAAAGCACTCACGTTCATTTCCACCAATTTTGCCACATCATTTACCTTAATATCATTGCTGTAATTATTCATCACATATTCATGTACTTTTTTAATTCGATTGGATTGGGCAATAAAAATATTCGATTGATTTCCCTCGGATAAAATGGTTTTATAATTCTCTTTTCGAAATTGCTCCAGTATGGCGATTAATTTCAATAGCCGTTCGAGTCCATACATTTTTGGCAATTGCAAAATTTCCAGCACAATCGGAGCTTTCATATCCACCATTAATTGCAATCCTAATACAGCTTTATTTAATAAGATATTGATGGGTTTCATTTCCGGTAAATTCGAAAAATAATTGCCAAAAATGGAGCGGTTGAATTGAATATAAATGGACTCACAAACCTCTTTGTTGTTTTCATCAAAAAAAGAAGGGTGGGAAAACCACGCATGGGGAATGTTTCCCCCTAACAGCACCAGGTCGCCTTCCTCAAAAGGGCTTTGGTTGTTGCCGATGACCCTCGTGCCATGTCCTTGCGTGATGAGTATCAATTCATACTCCGGGTGGTAGTGCCAAGTGCGCTGGAAGTACCTCTGGCGGTAATGCCCGACATAAAATGATTCGGTCGGTTTTTTGACGACTTCCTCTTTTTCCGGCTTCATGATTTTTGCCAATTTTCCGTTTAGGGCAAATATAGCTAAATGATTGCCAATAGGCAGAAAGCAAAAGGTAGAGTAAGAATTTAGATTTGTTTTTGTACCTAACTTTTTGTCATCCGCCGAAGGCGGAACTGCAACGTCACGAGGGCTGCCATGAGGGAAAATTGCACTTTTTACATGTCTCATGACGTCGCAGATTCCCTATCGGGAATGACAAAGTAGGGGTGAATAAGCAGTCAAAAAATCAAAGCAATATGACAAAGCGTGAAGTAATAAAAATAGTGCTCGATGGCGAGAAACCGCCTTATGTGCCGTGGTCGTTCAAGTTTACGCTGGAGCCCCTGCAAGAATTGCAAAAGCATTATGGCGAGGAGGACCTGGACATCCCGCTCGGCAACCACATCCTCAATCTGGGAAGCGACATCGGCTTTTTTGAAGAAATCGAGCCGGACATGTTTCAGGACGTTTTCAAGGTCGTCTGGGATCGGACGATTGACAAGGACATCGGCAATCCGAGAGAGCCTTTAATCATAGAACCTTCTATGGAAGGTGTCTATTTTCCTAATCCACATGACCCCCGTTTTTTCGCCAACATCGAGCCTGAGATTGAAAAGAAACCGGACTTATTCCGTCTTTTCCAAATCGGTTTTTCGCTGTACGAAAGAGCCTGGTCCATGCGGGGCATGGAGAACCTGTTAATGGATTTAATGATGTATCCCGATTTTGTGCATGAACTCTTGGGGCGCATTGCCGACTACAATATTGCCCAGATTGACAAGGCGCTGGAATACGACATCGACGCTGTTTATTTCGGCGACGACTGGGGCCAACAGCATGGCTTAATCATGGGCATCGATACATGGATGGAGTTCATTTATCCACAATTGAAACGAATGTACAAGCGGGTGAAGGATGCCGGAAAATATGTGATGATTCATAGTTGTGGCGACGTGGACGAGCTGTTCCCTTACCTGATTGATATTGGACTTGAGAGCTTCAATCCCTTCCAACCCGAAGTGATGGATGTGGACGAATTGATACCCATGTACCGGGGTAAGCTGGCCTTCCACGGTGGCTTGTCCATGCAAAAAACATTGCCTTTCGGTACACCGGAAGATGTGCGTAAGGAGTCCGAACACTTACTCGAATTGGGCAAAGGGGGCGGCTATATATTCTCGCCGTCCCACTCGGTAGAAGGTGACACTTCACTTGAAAACATGTTGGTTTTCATTGAGGTGGCGCAGAATCAGCCTGCTTACAAGGCATTACAACAAGAGACTGTACTCAATTAAATGATGAACCAACTATGAAATTCAAGAGCTTAAAAATTGATAATGCAAAAGATTTAATCTTTGGCACCAGCCCAAACCCGGTCAAAACCCGCAGGGGACTAATCATCGGTGGAGGAATAGTGTACCCTGAACTCAATTTCACCCTGCCTGCGGTTGAAGTGTCTCCGGCAACAAAAGAAAGCATCGTTAAACAATACCAAGAAATCGTAACGGATGCCCTAAACCGCGCAGTCGACCTGCACAGCAACGGGTTGATACTAGAGCTGGAGACGGTTATAGAAATGACCAAGTACCCGGATATCGGCATCAGTATCGTAAAGGCTATGAACGACGTCTGTGAAGATTTTTATGCCAAACATCAGCTGAAAACGGAGATACGCCTCACGCCCAACGACCTGAGGGAATTCGACCGACCACCCAAACAGCGAACTTCTTCCTACCTGCCCGCCATGTTAGAGCTTTTTGAAAAAGGGGCAGAAAAAGGCGGCAACCTGCTGTCCATCGAGACTACGGGTGGGAAGGAGATTTCGGACGATGCATTGCTTAGTTGCAACTTAAAGCAGTTCATCTTCTCCCAGGCGGTACTCGGGGTGCGGGACATGGATTTCATTTGGACAAAAATCATGGACATCGCTAACAAAACAGGCGTACTGCCCGGTGGCGATACGGCCTGTGGCTTTGGGAATACCGCAATGGTGTTGGCCGATAAAAAATACATCCCAAAGCTGTTTGCCGCCATCGCACGAATCATCACGGTAGTGCGAACCTTGGTTGCCGTGGAGAAAGGTGCTTTAGGCCCCGACAAGGACTGCGGTTATGAAGGCCCGTTTTTGAAAGCCATTACTGGTATTCCCATTTCGATGGAAGGCAAAACGGCTGCCTGTGCCCACTTCAGCCCACTGGGAAACATCGCTTCGGCTTGCACGGACTTGTGGAGCAATGAATCGGTGCAGAATATCAAACTTCTCTCCGGCATGGCGCCAACGGTTTACCTCGAACAACTGGAATACGACTGCCGCCTGATGAACGAATCCATCAAACAGGGCAAGGAACAAATGTTGGCCTTGCAAAAACTGATGGTGGAATCGGATGCTGTCCACGACCCGCAGGCTTTCATTTTAGCTCCGCAAAATGTGATTGAAATTTCAAAAGCCATCGTCAGTGGCGACAATTACATTGACGCGGCTGTGAAAGGAGCAATGACGGCTTTGGATTTAATAGAAACAGCTGTAAACGACGGGTATCTCAAACTCAGCGAAATGGAATTGCCCTGGCTCGAAATGTTGCGGATGGAACTTCAAACCACTCCGACGGATGAGAACAGGTTGTTGGAAGAAGTGATGCCCACGATTGAAACGGGCAAGTTTATTCCTGAAGAATACGGTCTTTAGGTCAAATCATGGTGATTTTCAAAATCACCATGATTTAAATAGTTGACAATCAATCCGTTGTTTGAATATTAATAAAACAAAAATCATGAGTGACTTACTGCAAAAAATATCACATTGCATCGAATTTGGAAAAATCGATAAAGGTAGCCCTTACCCACCCGATATGCGGGGGCAGGATGGTGCCGATGAATTGACGCTACAAGCCTTGCAGGCAGGTATCAGCCCATCTGATGTATTGGAAAAAGGCATGATTACAGGTATGGAAAAAGTTGGACAAAAATTCAGTGAGCACAAAATTTTTGTTCCGCAGATGCTCATGTCCGCCAAGGCCATGTCGAAGGCGATGGTGCACATGAAGCCCTATCTCAACGATGGCTCTGTGAAAAGAAAAGGGACTTTTATTCTCGGTACGGTCTTCGGCGATCTCCATGACATCGGGAAAAACCTGGTAGCTATGATGGTGGAAGGCAACGGCTGGGAGGTCATAGACCTCGGCGTGGATGTGCAACCTGAAAAATTCGTGGCCGCCATCAAGGAACATCCCGGCTGTGTGGTCGGCCTTTCTGCCCTCTTGACAACCACCATGCTCAACATGGAAAAAGTCTCTAAAGAAATTAAATCCGCCAGCCCTGAAACCAATATCGTAATTGGTGGAGCTCCGGTGAATATGGATTTTGCCCATCAAATCGGAGCTGACTGGTATGCTCGTGACCCACAGGGGGCAGTTTCGTTTTTGGATAAAATGCGGGACGAGTTTTGGCGACTACATTAAAATGACAGACCTTTTGAAAAATACATACGAAATTCCCTTTTCTGATTTGGGTTTGGATAATACCCAAATTCAAAAAGCAATGGGTTACATTGGGGAGGAGGCACCTTGGCCATTTCCCGAAATGATCGAGCAATGCCTTGAAAGAGCATCAGAGATCTGCACATTTAAATCTGGTCTGGTCACCTACCCGCTTACAGATGCACAGAAGGAAGGTTATCAATTGTTTAGTCAAGATTTGGAAGGTAGTTCAGTAGATTTTACAGTGGACAAGATCATTTTCCATCAATTGAAAAAATCAGAAAAAATAATCGCCTTTGTCTCCACGGCTGGAAAAGCCATCAGTGATTGGTCAAAGGGATTAATGGCGAAAGGTGAGCTGCTCGAAGGGTATATTGTGGATGTCATCGGCTCTGAAATTGTTGAAGCAGGCATGGATATTATTCACGATGAATTGGAAAAACATTATCAATCTTTAAACCTGTCTGTTACCAACCGATACAGCCCCGGCTACTGTGGCTGGCATGTGTCCGAACAGCAAAAGCTGTTTCGCTTTTTCCCTGAAAATTTCATTGATGTATCCCTGACGCCCAGTTCGTTGATGGTGCCCCATAAGTCCATCAGCGGTTTGATCGGGGTAGGGGAGAAGGTGCGTCGGATTGGCTATGGATGCAGTTTATGTGATTCTGAAAATTGCATTTATCGAAGGTTGAAAAATTAATTAATCTTAAACACAAAAGCATGTTCACAAGGCTTTTCTGTTGGCATTTGAATTATTAAGCCCTCCGTCGTCCTTTCCCATTTTAATTTTTCATCACTGCCCAATAATTTTATTCCCTCTATTTTTTTCGTAAATAATTCACTGTCTTTTTTTAATACTGGAATAATCGCTTCTTTTTCCGGCCAGTCCAAAATAATGGCATATAATACGTCGCCTTTGGAAGTATAGCGAATGTCCTCCGCCGTATTATCCGCATTTTTATTTTCACTGAGGTGACCCTCAACTACTTCGGTCGGACCAGTGCCATATATTTTCCACGGGCGGGTGTTGTAAATAGCTTCCCCATTTATTTTTAACCACTCACCCATTTCCAATAAACGGGTTTTTACCTCTTCAGGGATTTCGCCGTTTGAACGTGGCGTGATATTTAAAAGCAGCGCCCCATTTTTACTCACGACATCAATTAAAAAATCAATCAAACGGTTGGTGGATTTATAATTCGGGTTGCTGACATCGCACCACGAGCCCCAATCAATGGAGTCGTCGGTCAGCCAAGGGAATTCCTTTTTTTTGCTCATGCGGGAACGCTCCAAGTCGAGGATGGCAGTGCCTTTTGGCAGGTCTTCAAATTTATAGGTGCAGACGACTTCCCGTCCCCATTTTTCCGCATTATTATAAAAAGTGGATAAAAATTCTTTGCGGTATTTTTCATCAATAATATCCATCTTATTATCGAACCAAATAATGTCGGGCTGGTATTTGTCCATTAATTCATTCAGGCGTGCGAGCCACTCCTCTTGGAATTCTTTATCGGGTAGGGGAGAGGTCGGTTTGTCGGCCAAAACAAAAGTGCTTTTGGGTACTTTCGGGCCATATAATCCAGCATATTTTTCATCAAAAGCATCGGTGGTTTCATCCCAAGTCGGATACCAAGTATACAGCCAGTGGCGGTGGTAAGTGGTGATGAATTTCATGCCCTGTTTGCGCACGGCTTTTTCCATTTCACCTACCACATCCCGCTTGGGGCCTTTGTCCATTGCGTCCCATTCGGTGAGTTGGCTGTCCCACATAGCAAAGCCGTCGGAATGCTCGGCCACAGGGCCGGCAAATTGCGCACCTGCTTTTTTAAACAATCCCGCCCATTCATCAGCATTAAATTTTTCTCCAGTAAAATCCGGGATAAAATCTTTGTAGCCGAAAGTTTTGAGGTCGCCATACGTTTTTACATGGTAATCATGCACGGGGTGTTCCTTATTGTACATTAAAATGGAGTACCACTCCGTTTCGTGTGCGGGAACCGAATATACGCCCCAATGGAAATAAATACCGAATTTGGCGTTGAGCCACCAATCAGGCACTTTATATTTTTTTAGTGACTCCCAGGAGGGTTCATATTTTGGTGAGATTATTTTTTTATATTCTTGTTGGTTTTCACAAGAAATAAAATTTAGGAAGTATAATAGGAAAAGTGCATTTTTCATAAATGATTTTGATTATTTTCTTTTCCGATACGCATCCATCCGTTCCATGGCTTTGCCTTCATAAGTCCGTTGCAATTGCCATAGTGGACGTTCCAATGTTTTTTCCCACGCAAATAATTTTTTATACAATTCCCTGACTTTTTCAGGATATTCTGCAGCTAAATTATTTATTTCTGAAATGTCATTTTTAATATTATATAATTCTACTGGACGATCCGGAAAACGCAATAGTTTCCAATCGCCCTCACGAATTGCTCCCCGGTTTTCCTTTTTCCAAAAAAGCGTTTGGTGTGGCCGTTCTTTATTTTTTCCCAAGATATAAGGCATCAAATCAACACCGTCCATTTCATTTAATTCCCCCACATTTCCGCCCGCGGCGGCAAAAAAAGTGGGCAATAAATCGAGGGTGCTGATGGGGAATTCATAGCTTGAATTTTCGGGGATTACTCCTTTCCATTTCATCAAGAATGGTACACGGATACCACCTTCCAAATGATTGGCTTTTGTACCACTTAATGGAGAGTTGTTGGAATGGTTTGTGTCCGATGGGCCGCCATTATCATTGGTGAAAATGACGATAGTATTTTCATCCAATCCTAATTCATTAATTTTTTTAAACAATCGTCCACAAGCCCTGTCCATGGATAATGTCATGGCTGCCAGTTGTTTTCGTTTGCCTTTTAATTCAGGAAATTCCTTTAAATCTTTTTCCTCCGCCTCCATCGGTGTATGGACGGCATTGAAGGACAACATGACAAAAAAGGGCTGACTTTTATTTTTTTCGATAAATGAAATGGTCTCATCCACAAAAGCATCGGTCAGATAATTCTCCGTTTCGCCAAAGTTTTTAAAACCACGTTCAAGGAAGTCCTCCGGGCGGGTGGTTGGATTAGTTTCATTGAATTCAAAATAGCTTCGTGCGCCGCCACGGAAGCCCAAAAATTCATCAAAGCCCCTTTTGGTAGGGTGGAAGCGGTCGGCATTGCCTTGGTGCCATTTGCCAATAAGTGCGGTTTTGTAACCCAACGTTTTTAAATAATCGCCCATTGTTTTTTGGTCGAGTGGCAACCCCATGTCATTATCGGACAAACAGGATTCGCTCATATATCCGGGCACATTGTTTTCTTCAAAACCAAAACGCTGTTGGTATTTTCCGGTCAATAGGCCCGCACGGGAAGGGCCGCAAACGGCAGCAGTCACATAAGCCTGTTTAAACAACATCCCCTGTTTTCGAAATTCATCCAAATGAGGAGTTTTAAATTCTTGACTACCATGAAAACCAAAATCGGCATAGCCCGCATCGTCGGCAAGGATGAGGACGATGTTGGGTTGGGGTTGGGCTATTAAAATTGAATGGAAGGAAAATACAATAGTATTTAAAAAAAGTAAAAGGCCGAAGTAGTTTGCTTTTTTCATAGAGTTAGTAAATCAGGTTGATTTCTAAAAATCAACATGATTTAATATATTCATTATTGTTTGACAAATGAGGCAATGTAAACTTTATCAGCTATCAATTTCACCACAAAAAAACCTTTTGGCAGGTGGGAAATATTCAGGTGCATATTTGAGCCGTTTAAATTAATTTCTGATACATCAATTAATTTTCCGTTGGCATCAATTATTTGCAAGGAAAATTCACTTTTTAAATTTTTGTGAAAAATATGCAATTCATCATTTGCTGGATTTGGAAATAAATTCAGCTTATTGTTTTTTTCTTCCGAAAATGTACTTGTCGGATTTATAATATTGATCGGCCATGTGCCTAAGTCAATAAATTCGCCTTCAGAATTCTCAAAAGTCACGTATAGAAAATACCAATTTTCTTCAGGTATTTCCGCCGTGGCAGGCACATTTTCCAAAGATATAATTCCTGTGGCTGTGCCTGATTCTTGTCCAATGGCACTGGGGTCGGAAACGACATAATCATTGGCGACTCCCCAGCCGGATGTGATTTCCCGCAACCAGAATTTCACCCCGCCAGAACCGCCATTAATGACGGTGCGCCCTGTGCCCGCATGGAAATTACACGTCACTTCCAATTCACCGCCGACTTGATATTCCGTATTTAAATAAATGGATTCGTCGTCGAAAGAAATGCTTGGAGACTGTCCTGAAACGGAGACCAAACAGGTGTCCTTTAAATTGTTTTCGTTGGTGGTCACAATAATTTGTGCCGTTCCTTCGGCATGGGTTTCCACCTCTCCTGCGGCGTTGACGGTCGCAACGTCGGGGTTGTCTGTTTCCCATACCACCGATAAATCGTTTGCATTGTACGGGTCAATATTCGCCGTTAATAGAAATACATCCCCGACATAGGTCGTGACTTCGTCTGGGTCGATGGTGACTCCGACCACAGGGCCGACCACACCGGGCACTGGTTTGTACGCCCGTATCCAGTCTATTTGAAAGGTATTGTCCTCCTCATTGGCCAATTCGTCGTCGGTAGGGGTGAGGCCCTGAAGTGCCCGCCAACTTTGGTCTTCGGTGTTGAGGATAATGTCCATCGGTTTGTTCAATCCGGTGCGGGTGTCGTTTGTTGGGTCGCCGGGGTCAATGGCATTGGTGAAATAGACGGGGTCGATTTCGTCGGGGCCGGAACGGGTTCTCACCAATTCGCCATCCACATAGTATTTCAGGTTCCACGGGTCTTCCCAATAGACCCCGATGCGGTGGTAATCCTCTCGCCAGACGGTTTCGCCATCGGTGTAAAAACTGCCGGGGTCGCTCGGCTGCCAATCCTGAAAAGGGTCACGGATGAAAACGTGGTGGCTGAGGTGAAGCCTTTCATCGGAGAAATAGGAATTGTTCCAGCGCTCGCTTCCGTAGGCTTCGCAAATGTCAATTTCCTGGGTATCGTCACCGCTTAAAAGCCAGACATCGGAAGCCAGCACGGAGTTCATGATTTTCACATTGGCTTCGATGAAAACGGGGTATTGCACTTGTTGTGTGGAAGTGGCACAGCCGAGGTAAGTTTTTGCCAGCAATTGGCCATCAACATTCACCGAGTCGCCTGGTGGTCGGCTGGTGATAATTTTGAAATTTCCATCTTCGACAAACACATGGTCACGCCGCCAAAAAGTGGGGGCCGACCCCGTCCAAGGGTTGTGGTACCAATTCACCCATTTGCCGCCGAGGGTATCCACGAAGGAAGATGCGGGGGCATCGTAATTGAAGTCATCAGAGACATCTTGTATTTCCCAAACCATACCCGCGCCAGGGCTGGGGGGGACGATGATGCCGTTCCAATCTTGGGCCATTGACGTGGTGACCACTGTAATCACCATCATATGTATGAATATTTTTTTCATGAATTGCCATTTATATTGTCTGGACAAGGTATCAGGATTGTGGCGAACTGTATTCTTTTCCAAACTCCACAAAAACTGAACATCTTAGAACTTTATAGGGCAATCACCCTGTGCTTATTGCCTGTACAATGACTGAAAAAAAACTGAACACCCTGCTTTTATAGCTGCCTAAATACCAGTTTCTTGACTTTTAGGGTGGATATTTGTTAATCATATTAAGGTAAAAATCAAGCGACCTACGAACATTTTTCTCATCCTGACATCCCACCGATTCCCATTTTTTAACAAATTATAATCTCGTGAAATGAAACGAAGAATACTATTTTCTTGTCTTTTATACTTTGTCCCTTTTCCATCCTTAAGTCCGTTAAAGCATCACCCACCTCCGGTTTTTCCATTTTTAAAGCTTGTCTAAGATTTAGACAGCCGCTTAACACATTAATTAAACCCATACATTTTTTTGACCTTAACAACATTAAAGAATTATGAAAAAAATTATATTCCTATTTCTCATTATTGCTTTCTTTTCGACATCCATATTTGCCCAGCTTCCGTGTACAGCCACAGCTAAATGGCAAAATATTGGAGGCGGGGTAGCTGCATTGGTTTTACCTTATGGCAGTGTAGCAGATGCAAATATGATTCAGACGACTGATCAGACAGTTCATATTACCAATTTGGATATTGTAGGTGAGGTTATTCGAGACCTTGGAGGTCCGAATGTTCCCATTTCGATATCACTGAACCCACCAACGGGTGGCCTTCCGGGATCTGGTGAGAATCTGTATAGGCTCGTTGGTCCGCAAATTAGATTATTGGAACCTGCGTTGCCGGTTGCGGATCGGGGCGTTTTTACTGGAACCATCACCATAAGTAATGACAACGGTGCAACTTCAACAACCTGTACTTATGTGAATGGTGATTTAGTGCCAAATTCTCCCGCACCCTCACTGACAGTTTCCACTGTTGACGGTTCCCCGCTTGCAGCTTGCGATGGGACTCCCGGAGTTACTTTGGCGCAAGGACAGACATTTAATGTTACGGGTAATTTCACTCCTCCAAGCGGAGAAACTGCCACCAATATAAAAGTAAAGCATTTGGTTTTCAGCGCCGGTTTTGCCAGCTTGGAGCATACGTCGGAAACATCATACGATAATCCGTCCAGCCCATTTGACCTGAGCCATACCATTGATGCCAATGCACCTACTTCGACAGACTTTCCCATTCATATTGTACAGACATTGATAACTTATTCTGATGGCTCCACTCTCTTTTGCAATGCCTTTGTCACTGTTACAGCTTCAGCATCAGGACCCTCGCTTACAGTTTCCACCGTTGACGGTTCGCCGCTTGCAGCATGCGACGGAGTACCGGGAGTAACTTTGGAACAAGGACAGGGATTCAATGTAACTGGTTCATTTGTTCCTCCAAGCGGACAGACTGCCACCAATATAAAAGTCAAGCATTTGGTATTCAGCGCTGGTTTTGCGAGCTTGGAGCATGCATCGGAAACATCGTATGATAATCCGTCCAGCCCATTTGACCTGAGTCATGCCATTGCCATAAATGCCCCTACTTCGGCAGATTTCCCTATTCATATTGTACAAGCATTGATTACTTATTCTGATGGCTCCACTCTCTTTTGCAATGCCTTTGTCACTGTTACGGCTTCCCCATCAGCTCTTTCTGTAAATACAATCGATGGTGCCATACTTCCTGCTTGCGATGGGGTTCCTGGGGTTACTTTGACACAAGGACAGACATTTAATGTAACGGGCACTTTTAACCCTCCAGGTGGACACACTGTTACTAATATCACAGTCAAGCATTTGGTGTTCAGCGCTGGTTTTGCGAACTTGGAGCATGCATCGGAAACATCTTATGATAACCCATCCAGCCCGTTCGACTTGAGCCATACTATTGATGCTGGTGCGCCCATTTCGGCTGACTTCCCAATTCATATCGTACAAACTTTAGCTACCTTTTCAGATGGCTCTACTTTGTTTTGCAATGGTTTTGTAACGGTGAACCCACCTGCCATTCCAACGATGGGGCAGTGGGGTCTTATCATCTTTGCCCTGATTATGGTGACACTCAGTGTATTGACATTAGGTGCACCAAAAATGGCTATGGGCAATGGGCAATCTGTTTCCACTGGAATCAACTTCAAAAGCCTTCCATTTGAGAAAGAAGCATTTTTCAAATATTGGTCATTGACGGCACTGGTAGCTGTTGCTATCTTTGTGACTGCTATTAATTTCTTCGGATATGAACTGACCAATGCTGATCCGTTTGGAAGTTTTGTCGCCTCGGGTATGGTGGCGTATATTTTGACACTGGTGAAGAAATATCAGTAGGAGAGGGTAGTCGTTTTTAGAAAAAAAAACAGGTTTTCCAGTAAATTTGGAAAACCTGTTTTTTATTATGCCAAAATAATGGCGTTTTAAAACACGGGGATTTTACTCAAATCGACCCCCAATACGCTTGCAGCTATTTTATTTAATTCCTCTATGTTCCCCTCAAAATGATAGGTCGTTTGCCGATGAAATATTTTCTCTCCCGGCATCAACTCCTTCGCACTCGAAGAAGATTCAAATTCATAGAACGGCCAGTTCCAATTTTTCTTCAGATTTATTTCTCCATTAAAAATATTAATGACATCACCAGCGTATGGTGTATTATTTTCGGGAACCGCATTTACATAAAGCGAATCATTTTCAAAACTAAAAGTGACAATATTCAATAATTGATTGGAAGGTGAATAGCTGCCCATGATGTTTTTGCAATGTTCAGGTGGGACGCCAATTTTGTTCATGCCGAGGGCGTCTGCTTTATAAAATACAATGCTGTCAATTATTTTAATTCTTTTAGCGACAGGTGTAAAATATTCAGTTACTGAATTGGTTGAGTCGCTTAATGGAATAATAACAATGTTGTCAGGAGAAGTCAGCATACAGCCCAACTCCCAGATGGAAAACAGGCCTGTTTCTTTTTTTAATTGTTTTTCGTCAATATTTTCCACCGTCGTTTCTGCACTAAATGCGACATGGGAAATATTATTCGGCAACTCAATTTGCAGGTCTTGCTCCATTTCGTTTTCCGACAATAATTCCACTTTTCGTTCAACACTTAAATGGTACTTAAAATCAGCCGCATTCCTGATTTTCATTTCACTGCCATAAGTGAGTGAATGAATCGTCCTTTTTATTTCCCTGAATTTTTTATTGTTCAAATCGTGGGGAGGGACGATATTTTCCCCAACCTGCTCGACACCCGGCGGATGAAAAAGCGAAAAAGGTCCATGGTCTGGACCAAACCACAAGCGGCTCTCTCCTCCCAAATAGGCAATGTTTTCGGCGTGTTTATTTTTTTCGATTAAATCCCAGTTTATCCAACCATAACTTTTTCCGTTTATGCCGTTGACAGAACTTGTAAATATTCTTCCTTGATAAATGCCAGATACCGCAATCATGGCATCACCATTTTGCAAAATTTCAATGCCTTCGATGTTTTGTAATTTTTCAAAAGCATATCCGAAAGTGCCGGGCGGATCTTCATTTTGACAGCTCATAACAAATGAATAGAATATTAATGTTGACAATAAATATTTGAACATAAAGAGGAAAATTGGAAAGGTTTGACGGAGCATTTTCGGAGGTTCATGTCTCTGTAGTAGTCATGATTTAATCTGATGGTTTTAGTAAAATTAAATAATCACAATAAATGACTAAAACAAGATTGAATCCTGACTAATTCAGCTACGGGCTTAATCCCAAGAGGAAAGGCCAATTATTTCCCCGTTTGGCCCCGTGAAAAACGTGTATTTGTCCTGAACGTAGTTTTCATTTTCCAACTCATATCCTTCTTCTTTCAACCTATCCCCAATCGGGCCGATGTCATTGACTATAAGCATGAAATGATTATGGTTAGTATTCCCAATCGGCGCTAATGAGTGCATATGCTGCGGTGCGGTGACAGAAAGAGAAATTTCGAAGTCATTCGCCCTTAGCTTCAAGACCAGCATTCCTTCTATCCCTGGCATATTAAGAACCTCGGCATCGGACATTTTAAAACCAAGAATCTCTTGGTACAGCTTCAGGGTTTTTTCGAGTTGGAGGACATGCACACAGATATACCTCAAGCCGGTGACTCTTGCCTGTGTCTTTTCCACCGCACTCGATGAATCAGCACTCTGAGCGGAAATGCTTTCTGTCCCTATGAGGATAAACAATACGAGGAGGCAGCATTTCCAAATAGAATTCGATTGAATATTTTTTTCTTTTTTTTTCTTATCAATGTCAACTTTCATGATGAATTCTGTTTTTGTTAAGTTGTTTTAGTTTATGGTGAACCACGAAAACCGTGGAGAATAAAAAGCATTTCAGCAGCTAAATGCGAATCAACTTTTCATTATTTCACATTTTGATTAAATAGGACATCAAAATATGCTTGTCATAACCGCCAACAAATAAATACCATTTATCATTTATTTTCTCAATGGTCATTCCATTATAAATAGAAAAATTACAGTCGAATTGATAAATGGGAATAATTTCCCCTTCCGCATTTAATGATAAAACCTGAACGCCATTGTCGTCACGGGTGGCAACAAAAACAAGGGCGGTTTCCTCATTTATTTTCAATAATTCGATACGAGTCGAACCTTTTAAATTTAATTCCTCACTATCCTTGACGGTTGTTTTTAAATTCATTTTTCCCTGCCCATCAATTTCAAAAAGATTAATGCCGTCACCGTGATAAACAATGTCTTCATCTTTATAAACAGGGTAGTGGTATTTATGCCGATGACCAACGAGTAAAAAGTTTCTGTTTCCCAACTGAATGGAATTAAGCGGGAAAGCACCTGTTAAAAACAAGTTTTCATCGTCCCTTATATTTTGCAGGTTTTTAAAATGTCCATCCTCGAATATTTCAAAACTACTTACGCCATCATCCATAAAGCTTCCAGCAAATAAAAATACCCGTCCGTCAATATTCATATGGGTCATTCCGATGATGCCATTCAAAAAAGTGGTGCTGTCATCTTCAATGGATTGAATATGCCTGAATTGATTGTCCGCCGTAATTTCAAAACAACTCAACCCCGTGTCCAAGCCTCCAACAAAAACATATTTTTTCTCACCCGTTTCAATTATTTCGGTGGTGATATTGCCTTTGATAAAAGTGGAATCAGTATCAGTAAAGTCACTCAATAATTGCAGATGACCTGAATCATTGACAGCATATTGTTCCACTGAATTATGCGCTTTGTTTCCGATCAATAAAATTTTTGAACCTGAAATGCTTGTCTCCATGATGCCCCGCAAACCGCCGAATTGACTGGTGAGGGTATAATTTTTCATGGGTTTAAATTTCCCGTTCTCATCCACTGCAAAAGATTCCAGTTCATTTCCTTCCCCCGCCACGTAAGCGAAATATTTTCCCTTATTATTTACAACTTGGCAAGTGACGATTGGTGAGATGGTATTTATGGAGTCAATTATTTTTACACTTAAATTTGAAAGGTCATTTAAAGAATGTTTTTCTGATTTGCATGATGTAAAAAAAATAAAGAATAAATTCAATAAAATGATCGATAGGGTAATCGCCTGAAAATAGATTTTCCTATTTTTAAGAAAAAGGTTCACCAAACTTTTGCAGTTTAGTGAACCTTTGATTTGATTTTTATACTTGGTCATAAAAAAATTATCTACTAATCTTTATTTCCCAAACCTCCGCTCATATAATTCCCCATTTACTTCCTTTGCAGCTTTTACCATCGTCGGATACGGTACATCAGAAATGGTGACAAAACCGACATTGTAATTTTCGCCGTCATGTGCCCGGCCAGAGGTTGGTGAGTCCAAATATTGAAACCAATGTGCGCCCACGAAATAAGGGTTGTCAATTACAGTGTGCATGTATTTTTTATACATTCTCGCCCGGTCTTCGTGGCTGGAGGCAACAATTAATCCGGGGTGAAATAGCCCAGACTCCATCGTGCCCATGTGATATTCGCCGATTATGCTGGGCCGGTCTATATCTTCCAAAAATTTCCAGTATTTGGTGCCGATGGCTTCTTCGTAATAATTATAACTGAACACGTCCACATATTTTTTGGCAGCGGCCCTCAGCTCTGGCCCCATGCCCCATGAGGCAAAACGGCAGCCCATGTACAAATGATTGGGCATCACCGCTTCCAGTGCGTCGTGGACGATGCGGAAATATTCCGTGCCATAGGCTTCTAATAACATGGACAAGTCCTCGACCATTTTTTCGCTGAAGTTTTCTTTGTTTTTATAATCAATTCCAGCGGCGAGTTCATCCCAGTTTTTAATATTGGTTTCCCATGCGGCATTTAATTTTTCGATGTCACCATATTTATTTTTTAATAGGCGGATAAATTCTTTTTTTAATGGACTATCGGCAGCATTTTTGGAAAGGCCATCCAATACAATTCCTTTTTCACTTTTCACGCTTCCGGGCAGTCCCCAGCTTTTTTCATTGTCGATAAAAACGCCGATGCACCAGGGGTTGCCTTTTACTTCTTCGGCCACTACGCCAACCGTCACTTTAGCCCGGCGGGCAAATTCAGGGTCAAAGACATCGGGCATCGGGCCCCAATAATCGGAGCCGGAACGGACGGTTTTAAAATCGCCGATTATCCAGCCGTTGGCGAAATAAGGCATGCGGTTTTCGTGGTAAAATTCATATGCTGCCCAGTTCCCAAAAGAAGTCATTCCCCAATTCAAAAAGCGGTCGAGGGTCACGTCCACCCATTTTTCCCGGTGGGCATTTTTAGTGGGTTCGCCATATCTCCTTTCCAAATTTGCCTGATAATGGCTATAGGTTTCACCGTGGTCGAATGGGCCGATATGCTGTTCACGGCGATAGCTATAATTATTGGCGAGGGGGTCATCATAAGCTGGTAATTCCGTAAACATTTTATTCCGCATGGGATTGGAAATGTATGCCGTACTGGTCACTGCATCGCTCAATTCCACCATGCCGCGGGAGTCTTCAGGGGTCACATCTTCGGGGTCACGGTAGCGCACGGATTCGTCCTTAAAATCGACCCCGGTAAATGTGGTCGTATTGGCCATGCGGCAATTCGCAATGCCGGAGGAAAAAAACAAATGGCCTTCAGGGTCAACGAGCGCCCATTTCCCGTTGTGTTTTTCCGTGCGGAAATAACCCGTCGCTTCCAATTTAGGGCCCTCACTCCAACCGCCGAATTTGCTGCGTCCGGCCATTGTGCCCTCCTCGGCCAGTTGTTTCAATTCGGCATCTGCTAATTTTTTTAACTGTGCATCGGAGGTTATTTTTCCGGGGAAATCCTTTTTGGCAGGGTGCCCATATTTGTCCACAATTCCCACCAAATAATCGCCGGGGATTTCCGACGTTTCCACCAGGCGTATATTATCCAAAATGGCTGCCTTATCGGCGATGGGATGTGCTATTTTAATGTGGATACCCGAAATTTTGGAATAATCAATGGGGTTTTTCAGACCGCTTATTTTCATGTGAACTGACTCGGATTCAGGAAATGGGTGGGGGTCGTCACGCAGCCCGGTTTCCATGTTCACATACTTTCCTGATAATTCAAAAAACAGGGTTTTGGTTTCGCCTACGGGCACTACCGCCGTGCGGCGCACATTGTGTCCTTTGTCGTTATAGACCCACACATATAATTGGAGGGAATAAACATCGGTGATATTCGTCGCATCAAAAACGAGCGCAAAATTGTTGAACTGGCTGGCATCAATTGGCGTCTCAGGTCGGTACTCGATGCCGGGTTCTTTTTCATCGCCTTTGAAAAATACTTTCAGGGCTTTTTCCCCCTCGGTCACGCCCTGGTTGGAGACGATTTCGGTGGTCGCAGCGTCGGTTGTTTTTATCCCTGCGGGCATTTCCCCTTCAAAGTCGAGGAGGGTGATTTGTTTTTTGCCGCTCCAGAAAGGGTCGCCTTTAGAGGGAGTGTTTTTTCCGGTATTATGGCAGGAACTTATTCCAAAAATGACAACAATATGGAATACCGTGAGGAGGAATGAATTTGATTTCATGTTTTATTTTTTCGATAAAAAATTTTCAAAAAACAAGGAAGGGAAAAATGAGGGTAGGAAATTAATATTTGACTTGACTAAAACTGAACAGGAAAGTTTTTTGGTGAAAAGAGCCACTTAAAGGCCGGGCAGGTTATTTTTTCCCTAACCCCAAATACATCTGTTTTCCCGCCAACAAAAATGCACCCGTAGCATAGACATGCCATTGGTCTTCGGTAAAAGGGTAGGGGTCTCCTGCGATTTGCTGGACGTAGCCGAGCTTCCCTTCAGGGGTCACATTTTTGCAGAGGGCTGTCCATGCCTTTTCAACTTGTGGCCGGTATTCTTGGCCAATCATTCCGTTGTTCAATCCCCAGGCCAAAGCAAAGGTGAAAAAAGCACTGCCGCTCGATTCGCCTGTGTCGAGGTATTCTGGGTCGAGGAGGCTTACCCGCCAGAGGCCGTCTTCGTCTTGGATGGACAAAAGTTTGTGCGCCATTTCTTTGTATTGCCGTTCGAATTTTGCTCTGCCTGCAAATTCTTTTGGCATGTTTTCGAGCATTCTCGCCAAGCCTGCGATGACCCACCCATTGCCCCTGCCCCAGAAGACTTTTTTGCCATTGTCGGATATTTTTTCAAAAAAACGGTCGTCCCGAAAATAGAGAGAATCGGCATTTGAATAGAGGTAGTCCGATGTTTTCCACCACTGTTCGTTCACATAGTCGAGGTATTTTTCTTCGCCAGTGACTTTCCACATCTGTACAAAAGATGGCGGGGCCATGAACAGGGCGTCGCACCAAGTCCACCATTCGTCGTAAGTGGGGTTGCCGTCCAATTTGACATTAGTCCCTTTTTTGTAATTCCTCGCCAAATGCATATCCAAAACCCACTGGGATTTATCAATCATTTCGGGTTCTTGGAACTTCCCGTACAGCCATGCCCAGTTATCAATGATGGTTAATCGGTCGGCATGGAATACTTCGTTCATCGGTTGCCATTGGTTCGACTGGCCGATGTTAATCATTTCATCGAGGTAACGCCGTTCCCCGGTGACCTCGTAAAGCGCACGGACGCCCGTGTAAAGTGCCCCATAAGGCCAGTCCAGTTTTGAGGAACTGTAAAATGGGTTTGCCAATTGCCAGTCAGCAGTTTGGCGCATGATATTTATTATTTGTTGTTTTTCGAGCGGCGCATTTATGGTGGGAGATTTAGTATTCATTTTAATGGAAGCATGAAGCCTGTCCTCAAAATTTTTCCCGTTGTTCGTCAGGTAGGATTCAAAAGCATAGTGATGGTATTTTGTGTTTTGCATCCAGAGCACCTGTAGCGGATTGCCCGCTTGTGCGCCTCGAATGGCGAATGGGCGTACATTGTTTTTGGTAGATCCATTTGTCAGTTTGGTCACCTGCCATGATCCCCCTGCATTAGAAGAAACCCATTTTTCGATTTCAAAAACACTGTCCCGGTTGACGGACAAATACAGGGTGTGAGGCGTTTCGTGGTCAATGCTTATGCCACCCGAATAGTGGGGTTCTATTTCTTCTATTCCCTCCATCGTTTCAGGAAACCAGCGGCCAGAATTGATGAGGTCAAAGTTGTTCCATTTGCCGTTTTGCCAAGTCGAATAGCAATAAATGTGGGTTTGCTCGTCTGGGTATTTGGCATAGGCAATAACCGGGTTGCCCGCCCCGTCTTCGCCGATGTCCCAAGTCCAGCCCCGTGCTTTTCCCAGTTTGCCATCATACACCAAATCGGCTTCTTTGGGGGTGACCGGGCCGCTGCCGAGATCTTTTATTTTAGAGCCATCGGCTTTGTAAAATGCGCCGCCTTCATAATACATATAGTATATACTGTTCGCCGCTTCCCGCCTCGGGTGGCCATCAGTGAAGGTGAAATGTATTTTGCTTTTTCCGTCGGAAAATATCTTGGTGTAGGGCCGCCGGAAGCCGTATTTCCTTTCGGGCATGAAAATGATTTTTCCAACCGACCAATTTTCCCCATTGTCATCGGAAAAAGAACAGGAAGGTTTACCATCAATGCCCCGCCAAAAAAGATAAATCCGTCCCCTTTCTGCCGATAGTTTTACGGGGTTGGAGTAGCAGGCATTCATCTGTCCCAAATCTTTCAAAGCCGGGTCATTTAAATGAAGTTCCTTTACTGTTCCCCATGATTTAATACTTTCCGGTTCGATGGCTTTGATTTGATATAGGGGTTTCGCACTAAGCAGATGTGTGTTGAAGAAAACAATCAATTTGCCTTCCTCATCAAAGAGCAGGGAAGGGTTGTCGTGGTCATCAATTTCCAAATTGTCATACAACGTGACTGTTTGGATTGCTTTCGTTTCATGGTCGTAAAACCCAACATGGATATCGCCAAAATTGTCAATCCATCCAGCATACGTCCGTTTGTGCTTCCTTTCGAAATAAACAGCCCTTGGGTCGGAAAACCAGCACCATGCGCCATTGAAGGTGAAGGATCGGTAGGTTTCGGAAGTAGGAGCGGCCGTGTTGGTAAATGATGAAGGAACGAACGTTTGTGCCTGTACAAAGAAATGAGCAATGGCAAGCACCACGGCAAGTTTAAAGTCTTTCATTTTTTAGTTTTTGTTTACCCGTCGAATCACTGCACCACCACCTTCCAACTTTTATTTCCTGAATAAACCACATAAACCCCTGCCGCTAAATCGCTAAACGTCAACGTGGTACACCTAAAATCTGGGTTGAACTCCACTGCCGAAATGGGCAACTGTTGGCCTTGCATATTGACCAATTGAAAATCCATGTCTTCAGTGGTTTCAGTCAGTGTTATTGTTGAAAATGCACCAACTGGGTTGGGGAAAACAAGGGTGTGATTTTCTTCATCAGCATTGTTTTCCGAATAAAAGTAGGGTAGGGCAAAAGCAAAGGCTTCCTTACCGATTGCTGCCCCAATCCGCCGCCCTGGTATGTCGTCCGCAGGTGGGTGGATACCGCCCCAGATGCGGGACAAGCTGCACTGGTCAGAGGCATCCCGATAGGTCGCCCATTGCAAAACCACGTCCTGACTGGGGCCATCTTCAAAAACGAGGAACTCATTTTTACGAGCCACAAACTCACCCATGCCGCCAGGGAAATAGGCATCGCCTGTGAGCATAGACATCACCTCTGCAGCTGCCCTTGAGTAGGTCGAGTGGCCAGAAACGTAGCCCGCAAACGGCGGGGTCACGAAAGAAGGCCGTTGGTAGGGCATCCAGTCTTCGGCCAATATCCAACCGACGCCGGCCACATCCGTTTCGGGGTTGCCGATGAAGTTGTGGCCTTTCCAAGTGTAGAGTTTGATTTTGCCGATATGCTCTCCATTGTCGCCAGCGAGTTCGTCGCCAGCATTCACCATTTCAATGTACCCATCCATCAAGGGGATTCCTGCCGGGGAAAAATTAGGGAGTGACGGGTCGGAGCTTTGCCCTTGTTCGGCCATGTAACGGATAGCAGAAACGGGGCGGATGTAATCGTACCAGCCCTTGATGCCCCATGCGGAAATGGCGGCATCGTGCATCGTGCCACCGAGGATAAAATAGGCTTTCACATCCCATTCCAATGGATCAAGGACAGGGCCTTTGCCGCCCAGTTTTTTTACCAAAAACGGGTGGTCGTTCACATAATTCAATATGGTGAACCAGTGCCCCGGCGGCGTTTCCGAGTCGGGGCCATCTGCCCAAAACTCAGCCAGCACCCGCCCGTAGTCGCCCCGTGGCACAAGCTGTGGCTCATAAGGTTGGCCCGTTGCAGGGTTTACCCGCCAGCCCTCGCTGATGTCACCGCCTTCCAGCAGGTCGTAGAAATCGGGGTGTTGGGAAAAATGGGTCGGCAGTTTTTCAAAAGGGATATTTCCGATGGCGTTGGGTGAAATGTCCCACACCACGCCATCCGACGCATCAAGGTGGGAAGCCCAGACGGACACCAGCGAGAAGCCCCATTTATACGCTTCGCTTTCGGGCGTCGAATCGTTGGTGTTCAGGAAGGGGGGAGGGCCAGGGTCATGGAAAACCTGATAGCCGTTGCCCCAGCGCTGGTAGCTCGTTCGGTCATTTTCATTTAGGGAAAAAGGCACGACATCGCCCCATTCCGGGCTTAAAAAATCAGGTGTATCCTCTCCAATGAGGTTGCCGCTTTGGTCAATGAAAGTTTCCAGCGTCAACGGCTGCCAGCGGTTCGGGTCGAGCAGGGAGGGGTTGCCGGGAAAGTCAATCAGCAGGGCAGGGTTGACGGGCAGGTAGTGCAGGTTGGCATAGTCGTACTGCTCATTGGAGCTGTCCAGCAAGCCAAAATTGATGATGGTTTCGGCGATGAAATTACCCAGCGCAGCAGCATCCCCACTGGTGAAATCGGTGGAGGTGAAATTTTTGTCGTAGCCCAGTTCTTTTAGTAAGCAATCGAAAATGGCTTGTGAACTTTCATGCCCGGGCGAGTTGGCAAAGCGGTGGCTCAACAGGTGGTAAGCAGCATAGCTGATGGATTTTTCCACCGCCGTTTGCACTGGTTCGTTTGGCTCAAAGCTTTCAAAATGGCTGGTGAAATTGCCCACCTTTTTTCCAATCAGATAAGGATGCGCCTGTGTGTCATAAATCGCCCAGGCATCGAACATCGCCACCGAGGTGTGAAACAGGTTGCGGGCATGCACCGTTGGGCGGGCGAGGTCGTGGCGGATGGCATGGAGCAGCGCCTCGTTCCATAGGCGAGCGACGGAGTGTTCTTCCAAAACGTCCTTTCCGTTCAGTGTGATAGCTGCCTCCGTCAGTTCACTCGCACAGGTGTTGAACTCCCTGACAGAAATGGCTGCGGTTTTCGCCAAATGCCAGTTCACGGTCACGTTCGGCGTGCCTTGTCCTTCCAATATTTCCCCGTTACTGACCGACCAATGGTAAGTGCTGCCGGGGCTGCCCGTGCAGCTATAATTTTTTGTCTGTAAAAATCCGACGTTCGTTTCGCCAGTTATTTGCGGAGTAGGCAGGTAGGTGCATGAGCCATCGTCCACTGTCGCCGAGGGGTCGTAACTGCACGAGTTGGGGTCGGTGCAGCCATAGACTTTTTCATGGGTGAATTCATTGACCGTAATGCTTTGGTTTTCAATGACATGGATGGTTTTACCCACAGGTAAATTATAATGAACCTCTTCCAAACCCGACGGCCATTTGATTTTCAGGCTGTCAATCTGACTGGCATTTCCCAAACCGAAATGCACGGGCTGAAGGCTCTGCGACATAAAACCAGCGCCGTAGTACAAGCGGTGCTGCACGTTGCCGTCAGCGCAAACCGTCACATAGCTGCCCAAGCCGTCCCTATTGGAAACTGTTCCCTCCAACCTGATTTTCGTCCAGTGCGGCTCATTGGCAGGGTTGCCGTCGGTCATTTTGTTTTCATAAAAAAACGGCGCAGCATCTGTATTGGAAACAAGCACATCCAAGTCGCCGTCGTGGTCGTAATCGAAAGTGGCCATGCTGATGCTGTTGCCGTTTTCACGTACACCAGCTTCTTCTGATTTATCTTCAAAGGTCGCTTGCCCCTCCAGCAGCATATTTTTAAAATAAAAATTTTCCTTCCAAACGGGGTAGAAAACAAGGTCGCTTTCGTAGCCATTCAGCACAAACAGGTCTTCGTCGCCATCCAAATCGAAATCGGCAAAGCGGGTGTCCCAGCCCCAGAAAGTGTTGAATACGTTTTTGGCCTCCGCCAAATTATCGTAAGTGCCGTTTCCCGTAGGGGTCATCAGGCGGTTTTCAGAAATATTGGTCACGTAAATATCAAATGCCCCATTGTTGTCGTAATCGCCGATGGCCATGCCCATGTCGTTGCCATCATAGTCCACCAAGTATTCAGGCGCTTTGTCGGTAAAGGTGTGGTCGGGGTTTTGGATAAACAGCTCGTTTTCCGAAAAATCGTTGGCGATATAAATATCCCACAGCCCGTCGCCGTTGGCATCAATGGGTATGCTCATCAGGCTGCCCTCCTTCGTCCCGGCAATTCCCAGTTGGTCGGTTTTTTCCGAAAAAGTGCCATCGCCGTTGTTTTGGTAAAACTTGTTGCGGGTGCAGCCCAGCCAATCGGGAACGAAAATATCCAACCAGCCATCATTGTTAAGATCCCACCACAGCGCTGAAAAATAATAACATAGATCCACTGTTGGAAAACCAGCGGCCTCGGTCACATCCTTGAAAGCGCCGTCCCCCTCGTTGTGGAACAACTGAAAGCTGCGGTAATTGGTGAGAAAGAGGTCTGGAAAGCCATCGTTGTCGTAGTCGCCCCAAGAGGCGCCCATTTTCACGCCCAATTCCCAACCGGGGTCAGCCTCATTATAGTTGTGGAGATTGCCGAAGCCCGCTGCAAGGGTCACATCCTCGAACGTTCCATTATTATTATTGCGGAACAGGCGGCTCCAGGTGGTGGGGTCGGAAGGGTTGAAATCATTTTTGGCCACCACGAACAGGTCGAGATCGTTGTCGAGGTCGAAATCGGCGACTGCAATACCAGTCGTGTTTTTCAGCCCACTCAATTTTGTCTGAACTTCCACTCGGCTGAATACTTGCCCAGAGAGTTTGCCAACCAACAGCAGCAAGACAGAGATCAGTAAAGTTTTTGACGTAAAATATTGATAATCTTTCATTTGTCTATGCAAAATTTTTTGTGTCCGTCCATTCAAAGCGGTATGTGTTTTTCCAGCAATGAAGTTTGTAAAAACTATAGACAAGCTAACACCTGAGCAAAGGAATATTTGCCATGTTTAGTTTTTGTTCAGTTCAGTTTTGCCGATATATATATTGTTCTCACAATATTTACCAAAATAATTTTTAATCAAAAATCTCAATAATTATGAAAAGAAATCTTTACACTTTTTTGTTGGTCTCATTGTTTGCAGTTTCTCTAACTGCACAGCCCAATGCAGGGCCACTCACTATCACTCACTTTGCTGGGATTGACAACCCAACCGCTGGAAACTCTGGCGATTTTCAGGTAGAACAAACAATCCACATTGAGGGCGAATACGGTAACTTCCTCAATGCCAATTGGGTTAGAGTTACTTATGACGTTTATAAACCCGATTGGACTGGTTTTGAAACGCCTAATGTTGAAGTTTTTCATGCTCACATTGATTCAACTGGTCTCGCTGACCTTGACGGTACCATTAACATGGACTTTGTTATTCCAGAAGGCTCCCTCTTGACAGCAGATTTTCCAGATCATTTTCCAATCATCCAAATAAGGGTCGAATACGATCCTGCTGAAGATACTTATTGGAATTACTTTGTGACCGTTGGACCTGCCACGGGAACGAAGTTCGTACCTAATCTGCCTGGTCTGGAAGTATATCCAAACCCCGCGACAAATGGATTGGTCAACATTGCAACGCCAAATGGCCTGGAAAAAAGCATTACCGTTTATGATGCCGCTGGCAAATTACACCATAGTGGTAGCTTGAACGGCAATGGCCAGTATGATATTAGCAATGTACCCGCAGGCTTTTACCTGATGTTGGTAGAGGAAGATGGGAAAGTTGGCTACCACAAATTGATTGTAGAATAAGGAACAGTTTCATATTACCATATTTAAAAATGCCCTGTACCTGATTGGTGCAGGGCATCTTTTATCCATTGAAGAAATTAAGAGGTCAGTTATACGCCGCCATAATCCATATAAATCGTCCGCTTCTGCAAATACCCCTCAATTCCATGTATGCCATCTTCACCACCAACGCCTGATGTTTTATGTCCAGAGTGATAGCCCTGAATTTGCCCCGTAATCGCATGGTTGATGAAAATAGTACCTACCTGCAAGGTGTCAATGGCTTTCATGTGCTTTTTATAATCATTGGTATATAAATAAGCGGAAAGACCTTCTTCCCTCGCATTTGACAAGGCGATGGCCTCTTCAAAACTATCCACTTTCATAATGGGCAACACTGGGGCGAACAATTCTTCTTTCAGGGTAGCGTGGTCGTTTTGCACATTGGTCAGAATGGTAGGGGCGTACCAGTACCCTTTTTCAAATTGTTTACCTCTTGGACGTTTTCCACCTAAGACCAGTTCCGCTCCTTGCGCCACGTTTTCCTTAACGATATTGTCCACCCGCTCCAAACCCATAGGGCTGACGCTGGGGCCCATATTCGTTTTCTTATCAAAGGGGTCGCCGACTTTGATTTTCTTGACCCGCTTGATGAGTTTCTCCGTGAACTCGTCGGCAATTTTGCGATCCACCATGACCATTTCATTGCAGATGCAGACTTGTCCACAATTGGCATAACGGGAAATGGCTGCTGCCTCCACGGCTTTGTCAATATCTGCATCATCGCAGATGATAAAAGGCGCTTTACCGCCGAGTTCCAAAATGAGGGCAGTGATGTTTTCAGCCGCCGCCCGGTACATGGCTCGACCTCCCCGCGTACTTCCCGTCAGGCTGATGAGTTTGGTGATGGGGCTTTCGACCAGCAGGGATGCGGCATCAGCGCTTTTGGTGGAAACCATATTGATGACCCCTTTGGGCAATTTGGCTTCCTGCACGACTTTGCAAAATTCCGAAGCAGTTACGGGCGTCAGTTCGTGTGGCTTGATAATCATCGTATTGCCCGTAACCAATGCCGGGCCGACCTTCCGGCCAATTAGAGCCAGAGGATAATTGAACGCACACAAACCGACCGTCACTCCATAAGGCACTTTGTGGATGGCCAAATGCACATTGGGGGCATCGGACGGGAATATAGAACCCTGAATCCGGCGGGCCGCCTCGGCGCTGTACGTCATGTAGCGGATGGTGTCGTCCACCTCGCCGAGGGCTTCGGGGTAGGTCTTACCCTGCTCCATGACCAACAAACGGGCAAAATGTTCCCGTTTCTCTTTTATTTTATCCGCAATGGCATAGATGTACAATGCCCTTGTGTGGGCGGGCAATGCCTGCCAGCCGGGCTGTGCTTTTTCGGAAGTCTCAAGGGCTCGTTGCACGTCTTTTTTGGTGCAGGCTGTAACGGTGGCAAATACTTCATCATTAGCTGGATTACGTACTTCGATGACATCCCGCTTGGAAGAGTCTATCCACCTGCCATTTATGAAGCAGGAGTAATGTTTGATTTTTTTAGCCATGTCTATAGAATTAATGTAGTCGCCAAATTTATTTGGCAGACTCTATTTGTTAGATCCGCCAAATAAATTTGGCGACTACGGAATTACTCAAAATTGGGCGAACGTTTTTCAATAAAAGCATCGAAGCCTTCCTTGGCATCGAAGGTATCGTACAATTCGTCTACATATTTTTTTTCCAATTCTAGTGCTTGATTTAAATCCATGCCCATTGATTGGATATTAAACTGTTTTATTTTTGCCATTGCTTTTCCTGCGCCAGCCGCTAATTTTTCCGCATATTTTTCGACCTCATTTTTAAAATTATTTTTTGGGAAAACGTGGTTCACCAATCCATATTGAAGGGCTTGGGCTGGTTGAATATTTCCGCCCGTCACCAATAACTCCACCGCCCGTCCTGCACCGATTAAATTAATTAATCTAATGGTACCGCCATTACCTGGAATTAAACCCAATTTAATTTCCGGCAAGCCAAAAAAATAATCCCCTTTTGCTGCCAATCGGATATCACAGGCCATCGCCAGTTCCAAACCTCCACCCAATGCATGCCCATTGATCGCAGCGATAAATATTTTTGGGCTGTTATTTATTAATTCACAAACTTCACGGGCTACCACCACCATTTCTTTATTTTCATCGGTTGAATTTGCCGCAAAAACTTTGATATCCGAACCGGCACAAAAGAATTTCCCCAATGCGCTTTGTAAGACGATGGTTTTTATTTCATCGTCTGCATTTATTGTTTGTATTTTTTCTGCCAATAATTTTAATAAATCAATTTCATAGCCATTGGCGGGTGGCTTGTTCAGGGTGATGTAGGCCACTCGGTTCTTTTTTTCGGTATTTATTTTTTCTTGCAAAATAGTTTTAATTTGCTATTTTGAGAAATCAAAAATTTTTTAACTCTGCAATCTGAAAATAAATGAATTCGTTCATCAGCAATGAGGTGACACCTCAAAAACTCCTCGGAAATGATAATAGAGAGGGATTATTTTCCCCCAAACCCTCTCGCCGTCGGCATTTTTTCATCCGCTTCTGGCACGCCATCTTCGCCACCGAGCCCTTTGAAATAGCGGTAATAATTTGCCCAACCATATTTCTGTTTTATTTCCATCGCTTCTGCTCCGATAGCTTTTATCTTTTTTAATTCCCTTTTTTGATTGCCGACCATAAGCAAATATTCATTAGCGGAAATTAATTTTTTATTTTCATCGAATAAATTTAATTCCACATAAAATAAATCGCCTGATTTACCCGGCACTTCGCTTTTTATTTCTACGAATTCTTTTGCACTATCTCCCGCTATTTTTTTAATGGAAATATTTTTTTCAAAAAAGACCTCCTTATTTTTATCTAATATTTTTACAGAGACTTTGCAATTTTTATATTCCTCAAAAAAATCGTTGACCACCCATAAATTCCCAATAAATTCTTCTTTCGACGACCACCTTCTTTTGTCAAATTGCAGGCTGATCAATAACGGCTGGTATGCCCGCTGCACATCAAAAAAGGATTTCTTTTTTTCCATATAATAATCCACAATGCCCCATTTAAAATCGGGGGCGAACGTGATGTAATGGCAGATTACCACCGCACTCGTTTTCGGTTTTCTCCGGCGGAAATGCTCCAGCGCATATTGGAAAATAGCGCCTTGGGCTATTTGTGTAGCCTCAACAAATTCCTCCAATGTCTCGGTCGCCTGTGTGCCAAGCACTTCATAATTCAAAGTGCGGAACACATCAAAATCGCACCAGTGATGACCCCAACTTGGCCCCGGAGGCCATAGCTCATCTTTGGGGATGAATTTTTTAATGCTTTCAATATTCGGGCAAGAAGAAATCGCCAATTCGGGAATCACCGCATAATCCAAGCTGGGAAAATAATTTTCCATGACCCATTCGCCTTCACCATAAAACAAATCATTGGCGTGGTAACTTTCATTGGGTTTGAAACCTAATTCTTGGCTGACCTCATCGGAGAGGGGAGAGGCGGGAATATATTGCAATTCATGGTACGGCCGGATGGCTTCGCCCAATTCCTCCATGAATTTTAAATTATAAGGCCGGTTGGCCGCCGTCATAAATATTTCCTCGCCGCCTTCCAATATCACGAGGCTGGGATGGTGACGAATTTGTTTCACCACATTGATGGCCTCATTTAAAACAGTATTTTTAAATTCCTCATCTTCGGGTAGCGATAAACTGGCGATGGGTAAAACATCCTGCCATACGGTAATGCCCGCTTCGTTGCATAATTTATAAAACAAGGGAATCTCTGTGGGATGCCAGCCAAAAATGCGCAGGTTGTTCAAATTCGCTTCTTTTGCCAAACGAATAAATTCCCGGTATTTATGCGGATGCGCCCGCCCCATAAAAATATCCGGTGGGCCACCCCAAGTGCCCGAGCGCATAAAATGCCGCTTGCCGTTTATCATTACCGTCCACGGATTTTCAACCTGTTCTTTGGTGAAGCCGGGATTCATTTCCATTTTTATTTCCCGGATGCCAAAGGTGGTTTCTGTCTCGTCCAATAGTTCGGAAGACTCTTTTATGGTAGTTTTTATATTGTACAAATTAGGGTCGCCCAAATCCCATGGATACCACAATTTGGCGGTGGTTATTTTTATGGGAATTTCAATTTTATTAATTCCAGCCTCAATATTCTTTTTCGCTTTTTTAAAATATTTCCTTGATTTAAAATTCGATCCTTCTATTTCAATTTCCACCTCTATTTTTCGGCTTTTATAGGATTTATTGTCCAGTTCCAATTCAACATTTAATGCGGCTGAATTCTCATTTATTTTTGAGGTCACATAAGTATTTTCAATCGTCACATCTCCCATCGCCTCGATATAAACAGGTCTCCATATTCCAGTCGGTGGTAGGCTCACCCAATAGTCGCCGTGCCAAGCGGGTTTCCTCCCAGCTACCTGGCTATACCGCCGTGGGGCAGGGTGGAGGCGGATCATCAGTACGTTGGTACCGAAGCGCATGGTGCTAAAATTGACCAAGTCCGTAATGTCATATTTTCCAATAGTGAACATGCCTTCTTGCGTGCCCAGTAATTTCCCATTAAAAAATATGTCAGCGGCATAGTCCACGCCCTCCATGACCAATTGGATTCTTTTGCCTTTCATGTCGGCAGCTACGTCAAACTGCCTTTTGTACCACCATTCCATTTCGGGTACCCATTTGGCTTTCAAGCTGTTGCGCCCAAAATGTGGGTCGTCTATCCTACCCGAACGCCAGAGGTCGGTATAAACGTCGCCGGGCACTTTGGCATAAGCCCAGTTGAAAGCATCGCCGGTGATGTCGTGGGGCAGTTCGTGAAAGCCGATTTTCACCCCTTCTCCGGGGCGGATGCCTTCCATTTGCCAATTGTTGCCACTGAGGTCGAGGGTGATTTTATGCTGCACTTTTCGTTTGTTTGAATAAAGAGGCTATCTCATAAGTTAAAGTGGAAAAAATCAAACAAAATATTAGCCACGAAGACACAAAGTCACAAAGAGATAATTTTCTTTATTTTTTGTGCCTTTGTGTCTTCGTGGCAAAATAAAATTGGCCACTACTTTTCGTTTTTTGACTTATGAGACAGCCACTATCGACAAAGAGTAAATTGTTATGGTCTTAGATTGACCTCAGCCAAAACCAAGTTGTCCACGTAAAAGCTCATCGGCATAGGATTAGAACCATTGAAACCACGGATCAAAAAGTTCTTCGGACCAGTTTCTGAGAACTCCATAAAAATGGAGCTATAAATCCATTCGCCCACTGGGAAGCTTACATTGAATTCTGGATTAGGTCCAAGCCCCCAGTTGGTGTCTGGCCCCCAATAGAGCCGCAGGTCGGGGGCAAGCCCTATGGTCGGGTCGCCCAATTCTTCGACATACACCCATGCGCCCAGCTCATACGTCTTGCCTGCGCTGCCGGGGAAGGTGACATCATTGCCATCATTGTCTATTAGGGAGACAATCATCCCCCCGTTGTTTTCCATAGACACGTACATACTTTTGAAGCCCTCATAAGCCTGGTCAAAAGTCATGTCAATGATGTATTTGTCATAGGGGGCTCCCCAGCCGAGGTATTTCCAATGGTCTTCGCTGCTGGTTTCAAAACTCCAGTCGTAATTTGAATTTTCCTTTAAAATATTGACCAGATTAAAACGCAATAATTCTTCTGTAAACCCAGTCACATCCACCCCGTCAAGGGAAACCAAAGTGCCGGGATTGTAGGATACTTTGATGCTGTCATCATTGTAAATGGCTTCGCCAGCCAATTTTATCCTTACCACATTTCCCTCGTCAGGGTCTAAGCCAACGGAACTGAAACTGGGTACAATCAAGTCTCCATTGTCCGTTTTAATGCTTACTTCAAAATCCGATGAGGTGATGGTTGTGGGATTTATTTCCCTACCAAAAACAACGGCAATGTCTCCCTCCCGGTCGGTTACTTGTTCCACCAAAACCGGCTTGGTAGAGGGGATGACCTTGATCAGGTTTTTAAATGCCAACGTATCCCTGCCAAAAGGTCGGCTTCTGAAAGGGGTCATGCTGAAATCGAAAGTGCCGAGGAATTTGTACTGTACATCAATGGTAAAATCGGAACTGTTCAAATTTCCGGGCGTGCCCCCTTCCAATTCCCAGTTGATATTTCGGGGAGAGCCAGTCCCAGTGAAAGTATAACGAATGTATTCAGCAGCGGGGATTTCATTTTCGGCATTATCCGCAAGCACCAGCGGGTCGCCCAAGGTGCCATCTTCATTTAAATAAAAGGCTTCCATGGTAGCCACGATAGAGTCCAATACAGTCACCACTATGGTGGTGTCCAGTACTTTTCCCCTCAACGTTTCATCCACATAAGCATCGCTTTTGAAAACTTGGTTTAACTGCACATCGAACTCACCAACTTGCGGAAAATATGCTTTTACATTGGCCTCTGTGGAAGTTACGTCATTGTCTGACCCTTCGATATCTACCACGCCTGCGGGAAATGTCCATGTCCGGGATTCCACGCCTGCCGAGACGTCGCCAAAAGAAATAGCTCCGTTGACTTCAATGGTGTTCAGGAAATCCATTTCAGAGGTAAAAATAACCCGGTGGCTGGGTTCATTTAGTTTTAAATCATCGTCCTTTTTGCAGGCGGTTACCATCAGTACGGCAAGTAGTATAGTGAGGTATATGTTGAAATTTAATTTTTTCATATTGCCAAAATATTTAAGAAATCGAGCTTATTTTTTTTTGAAACACATCGAGCTTATGGTGGCAAAGCCACACCAAACATTTTTTTTTGAAACACATAAGAACACATAGTTTGTTTTAATTTTTTTTTTGCAAAAAAAAAATTAAAACAAACTATGTGTTCTTATGTGTTTCAAAAAAAAATGTTTGGTGTGTTTTTGTTTGAGTGAAAAGTTTGCCATAAAAACAAACTTTCACAAGTATTGATTATCTGCGGTCGCATGGAGATGACACCTTTTTTCCCATTAAATATTCTGCAAAATTGAAAAGTATTGCAGGGAAAAAAGATGTCACCTTCATGCTTTAATTAATCATATTGTTATTCTGCCGTTCCTGTACCGGAATCGGGAAATAATCATGTTGTGCGGAGTTGTAGTTTTGCGAAGACAAAAAGAAATCAGGGCGTATCCTTTCCACGATGAAAAGCGGTGCAACTCCTCCACCGTCAATTTGCATGGCTGCAGTATTTTCATCCCTCCATATTTCATCCTGGCGCAGTTCGTTGAACACTTCTGACACGATGCCCCAACGTACCAAATCCTTCCAGCGGTGGCCTTCATAACACAATTCCAATGGCCGCTCGACCCGGCGGATGTGGGCCATCACGTTTTCCACTGTTGGGGAAACCAAAGGTTGGCTGCCGTGTACTTGTATGCTGATATGCAATTGTGGGAACAGGCCAGCATTGTCGTCCATGTATTGCTGCAACGTGATAACACCAGCCCGGCTTCTCACTTTGTCAATATATTCGATGGCTGTGTTCACATCCCCGTTGGCATTCAACACTGCTTCCGCATACATCAGGTAAACGTCCGCCAATCGGATATGCCGGAAATTGATGCCTGAACGGTGGTTGGTATCTTCTGCATCCAAGTGGTACCAGTTAGCGTGTTTCTTCACATAGGCACTTTGTCCAAAAGCCCAGCCACCACGTTCGCCGATGGGCAGATTATAGTAAAGGGTTTCGCCATTTCTCGGACAAACGGAAGCGGACATCCTTTTTGATTGCTCATTACCATCATTCATGGGGTTGTCCGGATCCACTTCATCATTCACGAATAATTCATGCAGGTAATAGGAAACCAATACTGTATTGAAAGCTCCAAAATTTAAATGCCCCATGGCAGTGGCCATATTGGAAGCTTCGGCTCCTGATTCCCAAGGGCTATCATCCACGGCATCACCGCTTGCGCCAGGGTTGAGTTCGGCATTATATGCCACCTCAAAAATGGACTCGGAGTTGAATTCATTGTAATGTGTGAAATTGTCCATGATGTCGGGCGTCAGGTTATAGATGTCCGAATCAATGACCTCTTTGAACAGCTCGGCCGCCTTCGCCCAATTTTCATCGTACAAATACACCTTGCCCAGCATTGCCGTAGCAGCACCCCAAGTCACCCTGCCAATGTTGTCGCCTGTCCATATTTGCGGTAAGTTTTCGCGGGCAAATTCCAAGTCGGGAATGATGAGGGTATTGGTTACTTCTTCCATAGGGGAAAAAGGTTTGTGAAAATCATCATTGCTCTCTGCTACTTTGGTGTGCATGACTGCTCCACCATAAGTATGGTTGACCAAAAAGTATAGAAAAGCCCGGATGAAACGGGCTTGCGCTTCGATTTCCAAGCGGCTGTTTCCGCTGAATATATTCGGGTCAGCTTCCTGAATATATTGGATGACCTGATTGGCCCGGAAAATACCGACATAACATTGATCCCATTTGTCGGTGACGTAATAGGTGCCATCGTTGTAGGTCAAATTCCGGAAAGCAGTCGGACGGTACCAGGATTCGGTTCCGCCTATGTCGCCTAACACCATTTCATGTTGCAACAGACCGCCACTGATAGCCTGAAATTGAAGGGCCCCATAAACGGTCGTCAGGCCGCTGTTGAACTGCCTTTCGGACTCCCAGAAGGTAGCGGTCGTGATGGCGTTTGGATTGGTGAGTTCCAAAAACTCGTCTTCTTTACAACCAAAAACCAAAACGGTCGTGAGAAGGATTATATGGATGAAATTCTTTTTCATGTTTTATTTTTTTTAGAGGTCAGACCGTTTCTCTGTCAGAGGTCAGAAGTCAGATTCGGAGCATCTGACTTCTGACAGCAAGGCGGTCTGACCTCTGACCTCTCAAAAAATTAAAACCCAAGTTGAACGCCCATGATGAACTGACGTGCCACTGGATAATTCCCCCTGTCCACGCCACGCAGGAACAGGCCATCGCCGCCTACTTCGGGGTCGTAGCCTTCATACTTGGTAAAGGTGAAAGGGTTGAGGGCAGAGAAATAAACCCGCAGCCTATCTATTTTCCATTTGTCCAGGCCAGGAAAGGTGTACCCCAAATTCAGGTTTCTTATCCTAAAATATGTCCCGTCTTCAAGGAAAAAATCGGAACGTGCCCGCACATTGTTGTGGAATGAATTCTGACGGTCGGTTGCGATATCAGAGTCTGGGTTTTGCGGTGACCACATATAATATAGGTCACGGTGACGCCCAACGGCATAAGCATATAATTCAGCACCGTTGTACACTTCTGCTCCATACGATAGGTAGCCTTGGATGTAAAAATCGAAGTTTTTATAATCGAGGTTCAAGCTCAAACCCGATTCAAATTCTGCTTGTCCAGAACCTGCATACACCCGGTCTGACTCGTTGATAGCGCCATCTCCATTTTGGTCCACGTACATCATATCACCCATTTGGGCGCTGGCGTCAATGGCTTTGTAAGCATCCAGTTGTTCCGGTGTTTTGATGACGCCCGCATGTTGTAACAAGAAGAATGCACCTGCCTCATAACCCTCTGCGAGGAAGGTCGTATAATCTACATTTTCACCCATTGAGACGATGGGTCGGCCATTGGCATAGCCTCGCACGACGCCGTTCAAATCAGTGACTTCGTTGACGTTCTTGGTAAAGGTGGCGGTGAATTTGTACCGCAGCCCAAATTTGGTCTTGTTGCGGTAGTCGAGGGACAGCTCCACGCCTTTGTTTGTCATATTTCCAGCATTGGTCACTTTCACATCATAAACACCAGCGGCTCGTGGCTGGAAGACCCCTGCTGAGGGTGGCAGCCTTTCTTGCAAAAGCATGTCCTGCTTTTCATTGAGGTAAAAGTCTGCGGTAAAATTCATGCGGTTTTCAAACATGCTCAGATCGAGACCGATGTTTCTTGAAACAGTCGTTTCCCATTTGATTTCCGAGTCCACATAGCGCCGTTGGATCAGGCCAAATTGCAGGGCCTCGTTTGGGCCAAACGGGTAGTTGATGCCACTTTCGATGACGGGTGAGAAGGCATAGGACGGAATGTCTTGGTTGCCCACTTCCGCCCAACTGGCCCGCAGCTTCAGGGCGTCCACATTTTTGACTTGGAAGAAACTCTCCTCGTGAATGTTCCAGCCTGCGGAGAAGCCAAGGAAATTTCCATAGCGGTTCGCTTCCGAAAACTTGGATGAACCGTCCCGCCGGAAACTGGCGGAGAACAAATATTTTTCATCGAAATTGTACTGCACCCTTGCCAATTTGCCCGTCAAGGTGCGCTCTTCGTTGATGCTGGTTGGCGTGGTGCCCTGGGCACCTGCCCCTAAAGTCTGGATATCGTTGCTGGCATTTTCGGCGAATATAACGCCAACGCCTAAATTCCTTGAGTCGAACTGTTCAAAAGACATGACTGCCAATAAATTCAAGTTGTGATTCCCAAAACTCCGGCTATAGTTTAGCACATTCTCCCAAGCTTCTTTTTTGGTAAAAATATAGTCTTCGTCCAATTGAGCCTGCTCCCTCGAAGCAGTCGGGTTGAACGATCCATCGCCATTGTGAACGAGGTATTGCGGGCGGAAAAACTTACGGCGGTAGTCCCAGGAGTTCCTGCCTAAATTAATTTTGAAAGTCAAACCATCCAATATTTCATATTGCATGTTAATAGCAATATTGGAACTGTTGACTTTCCTTTCGTCAATATTGTCCAACTGCTGTGACAGAAAGCTGTACTGGATAGCATTTCTCACAGGTATCTCAACGGTGTTTTCCCCAATGGATTCAATAGTGCTCAAAGGTCGTTGCCACGGTACTTGCACAATGCTGTACTCATACAAAGCAAACGGCTCCTGCTCCCTGTTTTCTTCCGTAAAACCGATGGTGGTGAAGGCTTTGAACCGGCCTTTGGTGTATTCTCCCGTAATCCGGTTGGTCAGGCGGTCGAAGCCGGAGTTTATCAAAACGCCATCCTGATTGAAATAATTGGTATTGAAACTGAGGGTCAGGTTTTGTACGCCCCCCGAAACGTTGACGTTGTAATTTTGGATGATGGCGTTATCGTTTTGTACGTCCCCCACAAAATCAGAATTGTATTCCAACGCCCGTGGATTGAAGAAAAAGATGAGCGGGTCACGGCCGAGTGCCTCCAATTTTACCTCCTCGTTGTACATCTGCTGCTGGGCATTCATCAATGGCGTGCCAGAGGTGATGTTTTGTACCCCGCCATAAGAGGTAAAATCTACCCTCATCTTTCCAACTTCCCCTTTTTTGGTCGTAATCAAAATGACCCCGTTGGAAGCCCTTGTGCCATAGACGGAAGCTGCTGCCCCGTCCTTCAAAATATCCACCGATTCAATCTGTTCTGGGGCAATGTTCGGGTTGCTTTCGTAAGGTATTCCGTCCACCACGTAGAGCGGGCCGAGGGCATTGGAGTTGATGGAGCCCAAGCCCCTGATCTGTACGTTTGCGGCTTCCCCAGGTCTTCCGCTGCTGGCCTGAACGTTGACCCCTGCAACCATACCTTGCAGGGCAGCACCTAAATCGGCTGTTGCTGTTTTCAAAATTGCATCTGATTCGACTTTAGCTACTGCCCCGGTCACTTCTTTCTTTTTCTGCGTGCCATAACCGACCACGACGATTTCTTCCAATAAAGCGCTGGCCGTTTCCATCTCCAAATCAACCACCGTCTGCCCATCAACTGGGATTTCTTGGGTGGTGAACCCTGTATAGCTAAATTCTAATGTATCGGTGGCGTTGACCTCCAGTTCATACGAACCATCAACGTCCGTAATCGTCCCCATCGCTGTTCCTTTGATCACGATGTTGACACCGATCAGTGTTTCACCGTTGCCGGTCACTACGCCCTTGACGGTCATGTTTTGGGCTTGCCCAAAGCTAAGGCAAAAGAGTAACAGCCATGCGACATGGAAGCATTTAGCTTTCCAGCTTGAAGTTGATTTTAGTTCCATGTATTACTTTTTTAAATGAAAAATGAACAAACCATTCCACCTCGACAACTGCTGTTTTTTTTCCATTTTTACCTGAACACCAATAATTTTTGCAACTGATTATCGAAATGCGGAATTAAGGCTGAAATTCCCCAAAACATTGGGCATGACATAGAAAAAGGTATGAACAAAAACTGAACAACGGGGATTTATTGCCTGACAAGGGTGGTTAGGGCATAACTGCTTCGTTGCGGGGTCACTTCGAGTGACCCCGCAACTTGTCTCCATTTTAATTACGAGGCCATTTGAAATGACTCCGTAATTGATGCTCAAAGGCCAAACTCCGATATTATTTTTTTAGAATGTTCTCCCAACTTAGGCGAGCCATTTTCCGACCTTAAAAACCCATCATTGATGCGGATGGGGCAACGGGTCGTTTGGTAAGTAAAACCATCACTCATTTTTACCTCCTGTATCATTTCCAAAACCTTAAATGCCTCGGTATCAAATAATCTGCCCCAACTCATCACATCGGCGCACCAAATGTCGGCGGGTTCGAGAATGCCCAGCCATTTTTCTGTGTTGTTGGTTTTCAAATGATTGGCCAAGGTTGTTTTTATTTCATCCCGCTGGTTGTACCAGCTTTCATAAGCCTGGTATTTCAACAAATCGTCGCAGCCTAATAATTCACCAAGCACAGGGACTGATCCCATCGCGAGTGCCATAAAACCGTTTTTGGTTTGGTAAACGCCGTAAGGCGCTCCGAGGTAGGCATGGGCGTTGTTGGTCTTGGTGCGCTGGGTCGGTTGGCCACCGTCCCGGAAATAAGTGGTGATGGATTCGAATTGAAATTCAATAATGGATTCTAACATATTCACCTCTACCAAACCGCCCTGTCCGGTTTTTCCCCGTCTGACCAGACAGGCCAAAATGCCCTGAGCCAAATGCGCCCCCGCCAGTATGTCCACAATGGCCAAGCCCATCGGAACGGGACCTGCACCATCATTCCCGCTCAGGGTTGTGAGTCCGGAGAGGGATTGCACGAGCAGGTCTTGGCCGGGTTTATTTTTCCAAGGGCCAGCTTTGCCATAACCCGATATTTCCCCATAAATAATTTTTGGATTTATTTTTTTGACTGAATTATAATCTAAACCTAATTTGTCAATCACGCCTGGTCGGAAATTGTGTATTAATATATCTGCCTTTTTTATTAGTTTAATTATTTTAGTTTTATCTACTTCCTTTTTTAAATCGGCGACATAACTTTCTTTATTTCTGTTTATAGCATGAAAAAGGGAGGACTCGCCGTTCATCGAGACATTGGAAACATAATGGCTACGGCATATATCGCCGCCTTCTGGTTTTTCGATTTTAATCACACGTGCGCCCATATCTGCCAAACGCAAGCTGGCGGAAGGGCCGGAAAGAAACTGGCTTAAATCCAATATTAATATGTCTTCTAAAGGTTTGGTTATTGGAAAAATAAAATCATGGTGATTTTCAAAATCAACATGATTTATATTATTTAACAAATTAAATTCTTCCGCTATTTTTTTATTATCATCCCCAACTTTTGGCGCTGATTTATTTGAAAATATCTTTTCGCCATCAATACGGATGGGGCAGCGGGTTGTCTTTATTATTTCCCCATTACTGGTTTCCACCTCCTGGTCTATTTTTAAAATTTTATAACCCTCGTGATTAATTAAATCTTTATATTCAAATACCGCTGAACACCATAAATCATTAGGTTCAAAAATACTCAACCATTCTTGCGTGGTTTTTTTTAAAAATATAGTGGACAGCATTTCCATGATTTCATCCCGCATATTGTACCAAGATTCGGGGGAATTATATTTTTCAGGTAATGGTATTTTTATATGCTCTGCCAATTTGGTCAGCGGCATCATAGCGATGGCGATATAATTGTCTTTTGTTTTATAAATCCCATAAGGTGCGCTTAAATAAGCATGTGCATTTCCTTTTTTTGCCCTTTTTGGAAATTTATTTTCGTCATTTAAATAAGTAGTAATTACTTCAAATTGGAAGTCCAGCGTTGATTCCAAAAGGCTGACAGAAACCTTTGCACCTTTATCTGTTTTTTGTCTTTGAACAAGTGCGGCTAAAATGCCTTGAGCCAAATGCGTTCCCGTAAGCATGTCAGTGGCGGCGATACCCATTGGGGTAGGGGCATCTTCTTTATTTCCGGTGAGATAATTTAATCCTGAGAGGGATTGTATCAATAAATCCTGACCCGGTTTTTTTGACCACGGGCCTTCTTTTCCATAACCAGTCACTTCACCATAAACAATTTTTGGATTTATTTTTTTTACTATTTCATAATCCAGTCCAATTTTTTCCATCACGCCTGGTCGGAAATTATGGGTCATTACATCTGCTTGGGCAATTAATTTTTTCACGGCCGCTAAATCTTTTTCATCTTTTAAATTAGCCGCAAAAGATTCTTTATTTCTATTGATGGTATGAAAAACGAGGCTGTCTTTTCCAATGAATAAATTTTTAATGGCAATTTTCCGCCCAGCCTCCCCCGTGCCGGGGCGTTCGATTTTGATGACCCTTGCCCCGAGGTCGGCGAGTTTTAAACCAGCGGATGGGCCAGCCATGAACTGGGCGAATTCAAGTACGGTTATGCCTTCCAATGGCAGCATGCCTGTCCTTTTTTAATTGTCAGGAGAAATACTGGGGTATAGCAACATGGTTGTCCCATTTTTTGGATGGTTAGCGCCAGAGGATGTCACTGGCTATCTTTGCACCCTCAGACAAGGCCTTAAACTTGGCCCATACAATCCGTGGTTCAACTTCCGTCTTATACATGGCCTGGGAAGAGAAGCCGCAATCAGTACTGGCGATGACGTTTTCTTTACCAACCCTTTCAGCGAAACGAATAATCCGTTCGGCAACGTACTCAGGATGTTCTACAACATGGGAGGCGTGCGTGACAACTCCGGGTACCACGAGCTTTCCTTCTGGCAGCTTTACTTTTTCCCATAGATGATATTCGTGCTCATGCCGGGGGTTCCCTGCTTCGAAAGAATAAGCGCCGGCGTTAACTCTCAAAACTTTATCTATCATATCCGGCAAATTTGGCTCATGGACACGTGGACCTTGATTGATGCCGTAGCAAGTGTGGAAACGGACTTTTTCTGAGGGAATTCCTTTCAAACTGTGGTTTACAGCTTCGACATACATCATTGTTTTGGCTTCCTTTTCCGCTTCATTTAGCTCTTGGTCGTTATATACATGTGGCAAAAAAGGGTCGTCAACTTGCAATATCAGCCCTGCATCTACGATTGCCTTATATTCAACCGCCAAGGCATCAGCAAGCGCAAACATATACTCCTCTTCGCTGGCATAGTATTCATTAAATCCAACCCCGGTAACAGCGGCACAAGGCATGAATGCTTCGACGAAATCGAATTTGTCGATAGTCTCCTTCAGATTGTTAATGTCCCTTTGGAGCGCCTCTTGACCAATATAACGAATTGGGCCCACGCAGCACAGGGGAGCTGAGGGTGCGATTGCACCGCCCAACATGGCACGCTGGAAGTACTCTTCGTAGTACTCCGGAAAAGTTTCACGTTCCTTCTGGTGAAACTTCATGTCTTTGTCTGGCCGAGGTTCAAATCCCTCCAATCTTTCATTAATATAAACCGCGTGGCCGGGCTTTGACATCTCGCCGTCGGTGACAATATCAATACCTGCTTCGACCTGCTTTTTTACCATGTCTTGAACAGCTTGATTTATCATGCCATCATATGATTTCTCATCCACATGCTTGCCATCAAGTCTGAGCTTCATCATATCTAAAAGGTCATGCGGCCGAGGCAGACTACCTACGTGAGTGGTTAAAATTCGGTCTGTACTGCGTTTCATAAGCTTTTCTCTTTTTGATAGGTTTTATGTCGTGAGACAGAAGAAAAAAAGAGAAAAGATAGGCTACTGGTTTTCAGTCTGCTGTCTTTTATCTTTTATCTAAAGTCTATTGTCTAATTACATATGTTGAGCGACTTTTTGTACAAATCGTTCAAGGTGTCAAGCACTTGCCCAGCATCTCCACCATTCATCATAAATTGCCGAATCGGCTCCCCGGCATTGTCCTGAAAAAATAGATGGCCATGATATCTCGGTCTCAAAAAAGCCCGGTCAAGTGCTGGCAAAGTATCTTTGAAATAATCGGATGTGAGGAAATTGGTGTAAGTATCTTCCCATGCCTTCCGATGGCCGAGTTGTCCACCATTATCGAAAAATATCCCTTTTTGTGTTTCTCCTGACCCGGCAAAATGGACAAAATTGGCTGCAATTTCCTTGTGCTGACATTCGGCGGAAATAGCAAGACCTGTGCCTCCGAGGGTGGAGATCAATTTTTGACCCCCAACGGCCACCATGTCGTGAAATTTCAGCACTTTTCGGGCATACCCATTTCGGGCATAATTTGAATAGCCATAAGCAAAAGGGCAATAGAGGTACTGGTCGGTCAGGGTCATAGCCTCATAGACTTTGATTGGATTAAAACCATAGCATTCTTCCGAAATATGCTCGCCGAGGTCACGCAACATTCTCAATGCTGTTATGCCCGTTTTCTTTGAAATGACATATTCCTCGGTGGTGCAAACGTCCTCGCCGAGGGTCGAGCAAACCATATAAAAATTCATCAGGGTGTCTTGCGGAATGCCGGGGATGGCCACGAATCCTTTTTGGGCAAATGCCACCAATTCTTCCCAATTGGTGGGGATTTCCAAATTCAGTTTTTCAAAAAGGTCGGGGCGGCTGGCAGCAATAGGCGTGGCGGCGTCAATGGCAAGTGCCCATTGATGACCGTTGTAGGTATAGCTTTCGTGTGATTTACCGACACTATTTTCAGCTAATTCTTGTAAGAAATTTTTATCCAAATATTCATCGAGGGGAAGAATGGTGCCTGTTCTCGCAGCGAATCCGGCCCACGGATGATCGATAATGAGCAGGTCAAATCGTTTGGCCAATTCATTGATGGGTTCATCGGCAAAGGCTTGCAGTGACCTTTTCTGCCAAGTGATTTCGACGTTTGGATTTAGCTCGTGGAAGCGCTGAGAGACGGCGACGATAGAAGTGAAGCCCCGACTATGATCCCAGGTGATGCCTTTTAGGTGGTGGATGTTTTTGCTCATTTCATAGATATGGGCTACCCTTTTTGGAGTATTGGTTTCACCTCTGGCTCATCCGCATTGGTATCCCTTTTTTCTAAAATGGCCTCGATTTCCTCAATGGATTTGTTTTTAGTTTCTGGCAATAATTTAAATAGTGCAATCAGCCCAATGGCCGAGGCAGTGCCATAAAAAATGAAAATATCCCTCGCTCCCATATTGCTCAATTGCCAGGGGAAGAATTGATTGACAAAGTAATTGACTATACTCACTACAAGTGCAAACAAAGGTATGGCAACCGCCCTCACCTTGGTAGAAAATATTTCGGAAAAAACAATCCACATGATGGGGCCAACGGAAAACTGGAAAGCGGCGATGAAACTCAAAATGCCAATTAATATTAGGGTGACGTTCATTTTTCCTGCAGCCTGAATCAACACACTGCCGTGGTCGCGGACGGCAGTATCTCCAAGGGCTTCTTTGAGCGCCCCTTTGAATGCCACATCGGACGAATGCTCAACCCCAACCAGTGGCTGCAATTTTTCCAAATCCACCACCTCGTTTAAGGCTGTTAACGATTCTGGGGTCAATGTATAGGTCGCCTGGTGGAAGCCATAAGCACAAATGCCCAAACTGATGACCGCCCACGTCAAGCCAATTAGGGTCATGGGACGCCTTCCCAACCGGTCAATAAATATCAACGCCAATGAAGCGAAAATCAAGCTGACCACACCAACGAACACTGCTTGCATAAAAGCTGCATCTGTCCCAATGCCCAATTGCTCGAAAACGGTTGGAGCATAAAAAAGGATGGCATTGATGCCTGTGATCGGCTGCACGATGGCAAAAGCCAACCCCAGCCAAAAGGCCGCTCTCATGGTCGGGCTGATTAGTTTTTTAAACTGAGCCTTTAAGGAATGGTCGCCTTTTGTCTGAGCAATGTTATCCTGTATCTGTTCAACTTCCAGTTTGATTTCATGGGCGGGCATTAGCGTCGCCATCACCTTTTCCGCCTCATTTTGCCTTCCCATCAAGATGAGCCAACGGGGGCTGTTTGGGATGGTAAACAACAACCCAAACCAGATAGCAGCAGGGATGATCTCCGAACCGAGCATCCAGCGCCAAGTGTATTCGGTAATTCCGTAAGTCGTTACCCATTCTGCACCGGAATTGGAGGCTTGTAAAATGAGGTAGTTGATAAAATAAGCCGCCGACAATCCAATCACCGTATTGAGCTGGTTCATGGCTACCAACTTGCCACGCATTTTTGAGGGCGCAATTTCACCGATGTACATGGCAGCAAGGGTAAGGGAAGTAAAGGCCAATCCACCCAAGAACCGGGCAGCCACGAGGTGGATAAAATTTGGCGCAAAAGCTGACCATAGAGCAGATACCAGATAGAGTACTGCGATTAACTGTAGTGTCTTTTTCCTGCCCCATTTATCGGCGAGGTAGCCCGTTATCAACAAGGCGAAAATCACCCCAAAGCCCGGAGCGCCCACTACTGCCCCGACTTGCAGGTCTGACAAGTTAAATTCAGTTGTGATAAAACCTACGGTGCCGGAGATGACGGCTGCATCCAATCCAAAAACAAAGCCGCCCAAAGCGACAATGGTAGCGTACCTAAAAGCTCTGAAATATTCGGAATTCATGGTTTTGTGCTTAATGCTTTATTTGGCGAAGACGTGGTTGAAAAAAACATTTAATATGTATTCCAAAGGGAATAAAAAATATGTTTGGGCGTGCAAAAAGGGACTGCACAATAACTGAACAAACCCTTTTATGCTAATTTTTTTGAAAACTTTCTTAACCCACCTCATAATTTGGCCTGTTCAAAAGATTAGCATTTTACTTCTGTTGTGGCTACTTTACCAATGTCGTGTTCAGTCATTGTTTAGTATGTTTGAGATAAGGTTGGTACTTGAAAAAGCAATCTTTGTTACACTGGTTTATATTGATTGTAACTTAATAGAAAAACTATGACATCATCTCAACATTTCTTCAAGTTTACTTTGTGCTTATCCATTTATCTTTTGGCACTTACCAGTTGTCAAAAGTCGAGCAATAGCCCAGTAGATGATGAACCCAAACTCTTCACAACGGTTTCTCCCGAACATTCCGGTTTGGATTTTAGCAACCAACTGGAGGAAACGCTGGAGTCCAATTACTACCAATACCTATATACCTACATTGGCGGGGGAGTAGCGGCAGGTGACATCAACAACGATGGCTTGATTGATCTCTATTTTACATCCAATGTGGCGGCGGACAAATTATACCTTAACAAAGGCAACCCCGAAGTGAATTCGGAGCAAGCTCTCGTTTTTGAGGACATCACGCAGGCAGCAGGTATCCAAATCAACGATGGCTTCAATGCCGGGGTAGCCATGGCGGATGTGAATGCCGATGGTTTTTTGGACATATATGTCTCACGGGGCGGTTGGCGGAACGAGGAAAAATTCAGCAACCTTTTATACATTAATAATGGTGACCTTACTTTTTCCGAAAAAGCCGCCGAGTTCGGCCTCGATGATAATAACCGGGGCATACAGGCTACTTTCTTTGATTACGACCATGACAATGATTTGGATGTGTACCTGTCCAACACACCCAATGTAACAGGAAGGAGTACGGTGGAAGATCTGAGAGCAGTGGAAAAAGACCCCGAATCATTGAAGCTGAAAGGCAGCGACCGCTTTTATGAAAATGATGGGAAAGGCCACTTTACCGACGTATCGGAACAGGTGGGCTTGGTGTACGACATCGGGTTTGGGCTGAACCCGCAGGTGACCGACCTCAACGGCGACGGCTGGCTGGATGTCTATGTCTGCAACGATTTCAACTACCCCGATTTGGTCTATGTCAACAATGAGGGCAAAGGTTTTACCGAGTCGAGGGAACAGCTATTTAAACACATGTCCTTCAGCAGCATGGGCAGCGATGCCGCCGACATCAACAACGATGGCCTGCCCGATTTGATGACACTGGACATGAATCCCGAGGACTATATCCGCTCCAAAACGACCATGAGCATGACTTCTGTGCAACGTTTCGAAGCGATGGTGAAAAATGGCTATCATTACCAGTACATGCACAACATGCTCCAGCTCAACAACGGCAATGGCTCTTTTAGCGAAATCGCCAACATGGCCGGAATAGCCAACACCGACTGGAGTTGGGCGCTGCTCTCAGCAGACTTTGACCTCGATGGCTGGAACGACCTTTACATCACAAACGGCGTTTACCGCGACGTGATGGACCAGGACAAAAACATCGAAATCCGCAACATCCTACGGCAGAATGCACGAAAACCGACCTCGGAAGACTTGCTCCAATTCACCCAAATGCTGCCGCAACAAAAACTCAGGAACTACTTTTTTAAAAACCAATCTGACTTGACTTTCAAGGATGTTTCTAATACTTGGGCAAGTGAAAATCCGACCTTTTCCAATGGCGCTACTTACGCCGATTTGGACAACGACGGTGATTTGGATGTGGTGATCAACAACATCAACGACCCGGTCACGCTGCTGAAAAACAATGCCGTTGAGAACCAGTCTGGTCATTTTTTAAAAATAAAACTGAGAGGTACAGCGGGCAATCCTGATGGGGTAGGGGCGAAGGTCAAGTTGTTCTTTGCTGATGGCAGTAGTCAGGTTCGGGAGTACATGCCCGTTCGTGGCTATCTCTCATCGGTGTCCAATCAGGTTCATTTTGGTTTTAATAATGCGACCCTTGCACGGTTGGAAATCACTTGGCCCGATGGCACATTTCAGGAGGTACCGACGGTGGCCGCTGACCAACAAATAGAAGTTTCCTATCAGCAAAATGGTATGAAAAAACAGGAGGTCGAAGTAGAAACACTTTTTGCGGACATGGGGTCTGTGCATGAGCACAAAGACCCCTATTTCAATGATTACGGTGTGCAGATTTTGTTGCCCCACAAACTTTCACAAACAGGCCCCTTTGCCGCCACGGCGGATGTCAATGGCGATGGGCTGACGGATGTTTACATCGGAGGTGGCCACCGACAGGCGGGGCAGTTATTGCTGGGAAACCAGAATGGCAGTTTTGACAAAACAGAAATGGAAGCATTCGCCAAAGATGCTTTTTATGAAGACCAAGACGTCTTGTTTTTTGATGCGGACAACGATGGCGACCAGGATTTGTACGTGGTCAGCGGCAGCTATGAGTTTTTGCAAACACCACGAGCCTTGCAGGACAGGCTATACATTAATAATAATGGCAAGTTTGAAAATGAGGAGACGAGACTTCCATTCATGGTTTCCTCTGGGTCGGTGGTAGTGGGTGCTGATTTCGACCAAGATGGCGACACCGACCTCTTTGTCGGGGGTAGGGTAGTGCCGGGCAAATACCCCTATCCGCCAAAAAGCTATTTTTTGCAAAATGACAAGGGGCGCTTTTCGAATGTCATCAATGAAATCGCTCCAGGATTGGCCAATATCGGCATGGTAACGGATGCGGCCTGGGCCGACCTCGACAAGGATGGGGCGGTGGATTTAATCGTAATGGGCGAGTGGATGGGCATTGAGGTTTTTATAAATAAAAATGGCAAACTATCAAAAAGTGCTGCTCATGCTTCCCTCTCCAAAACGACTGGCTGGTGGAACAAGTTGCTCGTCGCCGACGTGGACGGCGACGGCGACAACGACATCGTGGCGGGCAACCTGGGTCTTAACTCAAAATTCCATGCCTCACCAGAAAAGCCCTTCCGCATTTACACCAAAGATTTCGACTCAAACGGTATTGAGGATATTGTTTTGGCAAAAGAATACAAGGGTAGGGAAGTGCCCGTCAGGGGCAAAACCTGTATGACACAGCAAATGCCTGAACTAGCAGAACGGGTGAAAACCTACAACGAATTTGCCAACAGCGACCTCGAACAGCTTGTTGGTACCGACCTGTCCCAGACATTGCATTATGAGGTGGTGGAATTCAGGTCGGGCATTTTCATCAACCAGGGCGGCTCTTTTTCATTTCAGCCCTTAGCCCCGACCGCACAGATTTCTCCCATAAACAGCATTGTGTTCGATGACCTCGACGGCGACGGCATGGCAGACTTGCTGGTGGCGGGAAACAATTACCAGCCGGAAGTGGAAACCACTCGTTGCGATGCAGGCATTAGCACTTTTTTTAAAGGAAACGGGAAAGGTGGTTTTGAGCTTATCCCCAACCTTTCCACTGACTTGTTCTTGGACAAGGATATAAGGGGCTTGGAGATGATCGAAATGGGAAGTACCAAAATGCTGATAGTCATTAATAACAATGGCCCACATGGTCTATTTAAAATCCACAGATAACTATTTGGACAGCAAGTGAACCCCCTTCCCTGTTCCTAATAATGGACGTTCTTCCCTGAAAAATAAAACAAAGTGCGGCGATTGTCTTTCCGCCCAAGATAATCTTTGGCCAAAAAAGACACTTCTGCAAGTTAATTATGACTTGTTCAGTTTTTGTTTAGTTCAGTTCTTCTGGAAAGCCGACCGTAAGTGCAATATTCGCCTCGTTGATTTTTGGAATTTCTACATTTATTTAAACTCTGCCATCAGCAAACTATTCCAAACTAATAAACACAAAAACTGAAAGGACTTTGATTTTAGTATAACCTCCATGCGGAGAAAAAGAGAATCAAGTTCCAAATTTTCGATCATTTATTCATCACTTAAAATTATTGCATGAAACAAATTTCACTACACTTGACCCGATGGTTGTTGGCCTTTTTGGCAATGGCCATCACAACTATTGCCTTTGGGCAAGTTACAGTGACAGGCACCGTTACCGACACGAACGATGGTATTTCTCTGATAGGCGTGAACATAGTACAGGTGGGAACAACCACTGGTACTGTTTCAGATATTGATGGATCTTTTTCCTTGACCGTCCCTGACAGGAATGCGATCATATCTTTTTCCTATACAGGCTATCAGACACAGGAGGTAGTCGTAGGGGATCAGAGGGTAATTGATGTTCAACTCGTAGCTGGTTCACAGTTGGATGAAGTAATCGTAGTTGGATATGGTACACAAAAGAAAAGCGACGTTACAGGTGCTATCTCTTCCCTAAGCAGCGAAGATTACGAGGCTCAGCCTGTCCAGTTTACCAGACAAGCCCTTCAGGGTAGAACAGCTGGTGTTCAGGTAAGCAGCACCAGTGGAGAGCCAGGAAATACGGGGGTCATTAAGATTCGGGGGGTGAACTCTATCTCTAATTCCGGAGCCCCTTTGGTTGTCATTGACGGTGTTTTGGGCGCTTCATTGCCTGCCCTGCACCCTTCTGACATTGAATCCATTGAGGTGTTGAAAGATGCATCTGCAACTGCGCTTTATGGATCTCGAGGAGCGAACGGCGTTATTTTGGTAACAACCAAACGGGCAAAAGACAAAACGGTCATTACCGCCTCCACAAATTTTACCTTTCAACAATTGCCCAAAAAACTTGACCTGCTGAACGGGGCAGAATTTGCGGAAGTAATCAACATTAATCAGGGAAGCGCCGTATTTTCTGATGATGAGATCGCCGAGCTTAGAGCAAGCGGAGGTACTGACTGGCAGGATGAAATATACAGGGAGGGTACCGATGCCATGATTCAAAATTATCATGTATCGGTAGGTGGAAAAGAAGGTAAGATTGGCTACTACGTGGCTGGAAACATCATTGATAATGAAGGTATTTTGACCAATAGCTTCTACGAGCGGAAATCACTCCGAGCCAATATCACTGCCGACATTAATGATAAAATTTCCGTCGGTCTCATTACGCAGTATTCTGACGAATTGGCCCGCAATGCCTTTATAGGTAACAATGAACTTTTCTCTCCAGCTGCTGCGGCGCTGGTTTTTGCCCCCAGTTCGCCCGTTTATGACGAAGATGGGAACTTTATAAAAGTTTCAAGTTTTGGTCTGGCCACCAATCCGCTGGGTCAGGCTTTGGGCAGAAACCAAGACATCACCACCGATAATACCACGATCAATTTCAATTTCAACTATGACATTGTTCAAGGCTTAAATTATACTTTCCGTATGGCGAATGCCTCCCTGAAGACGACAAGAGGGTATTTCCAAAATAACGACGTTAGCAACGCCACTGCTCAGGCATCCGTTTTCAACAACAATTTCAGCAGGTTTCAGCATACGCATATCCTGACCTGGCAAAGAGAGTTGACTGACCAGCACCGCCTATCTGTGAAAGGGGTTTTTGAAGAAACCAATGAGGATAATTTTGGCGCAACCGCGGCTGCGGCAGACCTTACTAACCTAACTGGATTTTATTACAACCTTGCCTTTGGTACCCAAACAGCAACTGCTGGGCAAAACAACACCGGGATCAGGTCTTTCTTAGGAAGACTTGACTATGCCTTCATGGACAGGGTATTATTGACTGCTACCTACCGGGCCGATGGATCGTCAAAATTCTTGGGTGATAATAAATGGGGGTATTTCCCTTCTGTAGCATTGGGCGTTGTGCCATTTGCCGAAAGCGTTGGGCCATTGAGCAGGGTAAAGGTTAGGGCTTCCTGGGGGCAAGTGGGTAATGAGGGTATCGCACCTTTCTCCACCTTTTCATCCCTCAACACTGCTGCTGCCAACAATCCTTCCTTCGATGGGTTAACAACAGTAGCTGGTATTGCTCCTGGAGCACTAAACAATCCTGATTTGAAGTGGGAAACAACCACCCAGATTGATGTCGGTGCAGACTTGGAATTTCTGGATGGCCGGTTAAATGCAACTTTCGATTATTTTAAGAAGAATACGACCGACCTCCTTTTAGCCAGAACATTACCCCCTTCTTTTGGTCCGGCCTCCCGATTAGAGAATGTGGGTGAAATTGAAAACGAAGGGTTTGAAATTACGCTTGGCGGGGATGTTGTCAATACCAAAGATTTTAAGTGGGATGCCAATTTCAATATTTCCAAAGCCAAAACAATCTTAGTTGATGCTGGTGGACAAGACGCCATTACTCCTTTTGTTCCATTCAGAAGCTCAAATACTATTGCCCAATCCATTATGGTTGGAGAGCAGGTTGGTGTCATTCGGGGTTACAGGACTGTAGGAGTTTGGGGTACCGCTGAAGCAGCCCAGGCAGCAGAATTTGGAGCAGTTCCTGGCGATGTTAAATACGATGACATAAACGGAGACAAAGTTATCAATACAGAAGACATCACTGTTATTGGCAATGGGGCTCCTGATTATATTTGGGGATTCAACAATACACTGAGTTATAAAAACTTCTCTCTGAACGTATTCTTCCAGTCAATGGTGGGGCATGATGTTCTCAATTGGAGTCGTGCCATGAGAATTGGTGCAACCGCCAATGGTTCATTGACCGATGGCGACCTAGTGGATGCATGGACAGAACAAAATCAGGATACGGATATTCCGGCTGTCAATTCTACCTTTTTCCAAAAGCAGGAATCGTCCCGGTTTATTGAAGACGGAACATTCATAAGATTGAAGAACCTGAGCCTGACCTACGATCTTCCAAAAAGTACCCTATCCACGATCGGAATTGACAGGGTAGCCATTACGCTCAGTGGTCAGAACGTATTCACCATTACTGACTATAAAGGATATGATCCCGAAGTCAACTCCGGTGGGGCGTCCAATACAGATTTAGGTTTTGATACAGGTGTTTATCCAAATCCTAAATCATGGACGATTGGCCTGAACGCAACCTTTTGAGTTAGTAAAAGGTATTGCTTAATTTTAACCATCATTTTAAAGTAAAATCATAAAAAATGAAATTCTTTAATTTAAAATATATATGCATATTTCTGGTGTCCCTTGGAATTGGGAATTGGGGATGTGCCGATCTGGACGAAGACACGACAGGTCTCGTTTCTCCAGAAACTTTTTATACAACGGAAGCTGAAATCAAAGCCGGAGTGGCAGCCATTTACCGGATGTACATGGAGTATTATCTCAATGCCCAGGGTGGTCTGCCAACACTGGGCGGAGATGATGTCACGGCAAGGGAGGATCTGAATAAAGATCCGTATGCCGAATTTGATCAGTTTAGGACCACCGAGGCAAACGGCTGGTTGTTGGAGCATAATTGGGACAGGCTCTTTCAGGCTGTTTATCACGCCAATGCGGTCATCAATAACTATGAAAATGCCCCCCAATCTACCAGGAGGGACCGTATGGCAGGCGAAGCATTCTTTTTACGGGGATGGGCTTATTTTCAGTTGGTCAGAACGTTTGGGCCAGTGCCGATTTACCTCGATGCCCCAACGGAAGGGCCAAGGAATTCCGAGGCCGAAGTGTATGCCCAAGTTGTTTCCGACATGACCTTTGCTGTTGACAACCTGCCAAACAGCTGGCCCGGTGAGCCAGGCAGAGTATCAGTATGGGCCGCTAAATTGTATCTGGCCAAAGTTTACCTGACCATGGCAGGTTGGCCTCTGAATGAAACGAAGCATTATGCAGATGCTGCTGCTTTGGCTAAAGACGTGGTTGACAACTCAGGTCATGAACTGTTACCGGTTTTTAATGACCTGTGGCTCACGGCCAACAACAATAATGACGAAAGTATCCTAGCTGTTCAGGCTTGTTTGGATTGTGGTGATTGGGCATTGACCAACCGGATGCCATTGTCCATCGGCCCATCTGACCATGACGGTGCCACAGGATGGGATGATTACTTCGCAGAAATCGCCTTTTTCGAAGAATTTCCCGATGGCCCAAGGAAGGATGCGACTTTCAGGACGACCATTAATACACCAAATGGCCCGATTGACTGGTCGGAAACTTTTCCAGGAAATCCTTACTATCTGAAGACGACCGGAAATACGAACAGCACTGGCTGGCAAACCGATTTCAACACCTATGTTTTGCGTTATGCAGAAGCACTGCTCACTTATGCTGAGGCTCAAAATAAAGCTAATGGCTCACCTAATGCTGAAGCTTATGAGGCCCTCAACAAGGTGAGGAGAAGGGCTGCTGGGCTCGATCCGAATACTCCTGATCCTAGTGTGGATTTGTCTGGTCTTTCTTCTGATGAATTCCACAAAGCAGTCCTTGATGAGGCAGGCTGGGAGTTTGCAGCAGAATGGCACAGATGGTTCAACATGGTTCGAAATCAGATTGTTGCCGAGGCTACAGCCAAACGAAAAACGGATGGTCGGGAGTTGGATCTTGATGGCGTAAATGTGGGCGACCCTGAGTCGGCTTTTGAAAAATTCTATTACGCGCCAATTCCGGGAGCTGAGATGCAGCTCCAATCTGATTGGCAACAAAATCCTTGCTGTAACTAATCATTGAATATTTAATAGAAAGAGGATTTTGAAAAGCCTCATCTCTATCTTTGAGGTGAGGCTTTTTCTTCCGCCTCCTTTTGTCATCCCTTTAGCCCCGCAAATAAATAATTAATAATACTACATTTAGGGATGTCAGGAGAAATTTAATAAAGAAAAAATTTGACGCTGATTTTTATGATTTCGCTGATTTACGCTGGCTTCGCCAGCGTATTGGACAGCGTAAATCAGCGAAATCATAAAAATCAGCGTCATAAAAAAACCATTCATTTCCCTTAACATCCCTAATTATTAATTTTCAATTTGCGGGGCTAAAGGGATGACAAAAGGACGAGTACATAAGAATACTATGAACCTTCACCAATCCTACTTATTTCTTTCCTTGTTTTTTCTCCTTTTCGCCTGCGGCAAAAAAGAACAACCATCGAACGCAGGAAGCAATGGCTATTTCTCCTCCATCCCACCCGAAGAGTCCGGCATCACGTTCAACAACGTCCTGACGGAAACGGATACCCTCAACTATTTCACCTACCCCTACCTCTATCTCGGCGGCGGCGTGGCCACGGGCGACATCAACAACGACGGTCTGAGCGACATTTTTTTTGCCGGGAACATGGTGGAAAACCAACTGTACCTCAACAAAGGAAATTGGCAATTCGAGGACATCACGGAAAAAGCAGGCATAGGAGGCAGCAAAAAATGGTACACAGGAGCCACGCTATGCGACATCAATGAGGACGGGTGGCTCGACATCTACATTTGCGTATCGGGCAAGGAAGGCGATATGCGAAATGAACTTTACCTTAATAACCAAAATCTGACTTTCACCGAAGCTGCCGAAAAATATGGCATCGCCGACCCCGGCCCCTCCATTCAGTCCACCTTCTTTGATTTTGACCTCGACGGCGATCTCGACCTCTTTGTGGGCAATTATCCGGCAATGTCTTTCAGCACCCCAAACAAGGTTTACAAATACAAGATGGACAACTTGGTATGGGAAGAGAGTGACCATTTATACGAAAACAAAGGCAATGGTCTGTTTGAGGATGTTTCTGAAAAAAGTAGCATTGCCAATTTTGGGTTGACGCTCGGCATCAGTGCAGCGGATTTTAACGGCGACGGCTATCCTGACCTTTACGTTTCCAATGATTTCAGTACTCCTGACCGCTTTTTTATCAATCAAAAAAACGGGACGTTCAAGGATGAGTTAAAAGAATCCACTTACCAAAACTCCCTCTTCGGCATGGGCTGCGATGCTGCCGACTACAACAACGACGGCCTGACCGACCTCCTTCAAGTGGACATGACGCCCGAAGACAACCGCCGCTCGAAAGAGAACATGGCCAGCATGAACCCGGCGCTGTTCTGGAGCACCGTCGAGCATGGGTTTCACTATCAGTACATGTACAATGCCCTGCAGTTGAACCAAGGCATCAATCACGAAGGGCATCTCCAGTTCAGCAATGTGGCACGGTTGGCGGGCGTGGCCATGACCGATTGGAGCTGGGCGCCCCTGTTTGCCGATTTCGACAACGATGGCTTTAAGGATGTCTTTGTCACCAACGGCATCAAGCGGGACGTGAACAACAAGGACTATTTTGATGAACTGAAAACCAAAATTAATTTCAGTGGCAGCATGGCTGCTGTTTCACATAAAGACATACCCTCTGAACCTGTGCCCAATCAGGTCTTCCGTAACAAAGGAAATCTCACTTTTGAAAATACCAGCGAACAATGGAAACTGGATTTATCTGGTTTTTCCCACGGCACGGCCTACGCCGATTTCGACAACGACGGCGACCTCGACCTTGTGGTCAACAACATGGACCAAGTGGCCAGTTTGTATGACAATCAGGTATCCGCCAACCAATCTTTTTTGAGGGTAAAATTGCAGGGGCCAGCCAGCAACCCGTTTGGCATTGGCACCAAGGCTTTTGTTTTTCAAAAAGAAAAATTGCAATTCCAAGAGCTGACCCTAACCCGCGGCTTCCAATCGTCAGTCGAACCCATCCTCCATTTCGGACTAGGCAACGACCCTGATATTGACAGCCTGAAAATCATCTGGTCGGATGGCAACCAAGCGATCCTTCTTGATATTCCGACCAATCAGGTGCTGACCGTTTCATATGGGCAAGCGCAGATGGTGGCATCCTACAATGAGCCAACTGGGCGGTTTTTTGAAGACATTACCGCCAACTCAGGCATCACATTCCAGCACCAAGAAAATTTTTACAACGACTTCCTGTTTGAGCCGTTGCTGCCGCACCAGACCTCCCGCATGGGTTCGGGCATTGCCGTCGGCGATATGAACGGCGACGGGCTGGAAGACTTTTTCATTGGCAATGCAAAGGATGCCCCAGGCGCCCTTTACCTGCAAACTGTTAATGGAAAATTCATGGAGCAGGGCGGCCCCTGGTCGCAGGATGTCGCTGCCGAGGACATGGACGCCCTCTTTTTTGATGTAGATAATGACAACGACCTCGACCTGTATGTGGTGAGCGGCGGCAACGAATTTGCCCGAACACCAGAATTGATGCAGGATAGGCTTTACCTCAACAACGGTAATGGGCAATTTGTGAAAAACATGGAAAGCCTGCCTGAAATGCACACCAGCGGCAGCCGGGTCAAAGCAGCCGATTTTGACAGCGATGGTGATCTCGACCTGTTTGTAGGGGGAAAGATGCAACCAGCCCGATACCCAATTGCTGATCGGAGTTATGTTTTGCGGAATGAAGGGATACGAAACGGCGTTCCCAAATTTACTGACATCACAGCAGAACTATCGGAAGACTTAACCAACCCCGGCATTGTAACGGACGCCCTTTGGTCGGACTTTAATGGCGACGGACTCGTTGACCTCATCCTAGTGGGGGAATGGATGCCCGTAATGTTTTTTGAAAATGCCAAAACCCGATTCATTGACCGCACGGAAGCAGTTGGCAGCAATTCCCATGTCGGCTGGTGGTACAGCATTGCCGAGGGCGATTTTAATAATGATGGAGACATGGATTATGTGGCTGGCAACCTCGGCCTGAACTACAAATACCAGGCATCCGCCGACGAGCCTTTTGAATTGTACGCTGGGGATTTTGACAAAAACAGGCGGCTGGACATCGTGCTCGGCTATCATCAGGATGGGAAAAAATATCCCCTGCGTGGCCGCCAATGTTCGTCCGAGCAGATACCAAACATCAAACATAAATTCAAGGATTACAAGTCCTTTGCTTCCGCCACCTTGACCGATGTTTATGGTGAAAAAAACCTCGACACGGCGCTGCACCTCAAGGCCACTCATTTTGCCAGCAGCGTTTTTATAAATGACGGTAAATCATTTATAGTCAATGAATTACCTTCTCAAGCGCAATTTTCCTCCGTCAATGGGATTGTGGTGCAGGACATCAATGCCGACGATAAATTGGATTTGATTTTAGCAGGCAACCTCTATGCATCGGAGGTGGAAACGCCCCGCAACGATGCCAGTCTGGGGCTGGTGCTTTTTGGAAATGGGGCTGGTAGTTTTGTACCCATAAGCCCCAACCAGAGCGGACTTTATCTGCCGGGGGATGTGAAGGATTTGCAAGCCATTCGGGTGGGAGATGGCTTTGCCCTTGTGTCTCTTGTGAACAACGATTGGTTGAAACTGGTGAATTTTGAAAAACGCTCAGTTGAGCAATAAGTGCAAGGAGTTTTGTGGTAATGGGCAAGCCGTTATTTTTGAGAGAGGTCATTCATTTTTACCCCTATATTTCTTCACCCTCGTCAATCCACTGATCCATCCTGCCGGGTGATGAATCCCTCCTTCATCTCCAAAAACTATCGGCAAATCCGTTTCTTTGGAGGGTTGAACAAGCCTGAATTGGGCATCCGCCTCAAACCCATTTGTGATGGTGCCGACCATCGCATCCCAGTCCTCTTTATAGCGGTTACCGATACCGACAATCATACTCGCCGAAAAATCTGGATTGTTTTCATGAAACCCAGCATGCAGGCCTGCTATCCACTGTAAGTTGCCCGTGGCAATTTCCACGAATTGTTCATCACCGTAGAGATGATAAAATTCCATTGCCAATCCCGCTGCATAACCGAATATCTTATTGTGACCATGATACCATCCGCTCCAATTTAATAATCCAATCCCTTTGTAATATCCAGCAGGTAATATTTTGAATGGGTTTTGGTTGGTGGCAGGAATAAAATAATGATAGGCGAAATTATATACCGTACTTTCCCATTTTTTAGCATTTATATGATTAGGCCATAATCTGCCCATTTCAATCAGAGGTATCATATAATGGGGGAAGTGGCCTCCCTGATTATATGCTTTGTAATTTGCATTCCATGCACCACAATGAATATTTGCTTTTTCTGTGAAATCATGCGAGTCATAAGTGTAAAAATGTCCGTATAATCCTTCCTCCGCTTTTTCTTTTGGAACTTGCCTTGCCATAATTTTATCAGCATAATCAATGGCGTTTTGTTTGTATTTCGTTTCACCACATTTGTATAGTTCCAAAGAAGCCCACATCATCATGACCAAATCACGGGTCATCCATTCGTTGGGTGGACGATACATGCCAGCAGGAGCTCCGTGGGTAATTGAAAAATAATCGGAATGCTCCCAATGAAGTACGGGGCCATGCTCTGAAATCCAGTTATACGATTTAATCGCATTGTTCTTATACGATTCGACCAATACAGGGTTTTTATCTTTTATCAAACGCGAGATACGGGCCAGTATCATGGCGGTCTTGGCTACATTCCCAGTGACTACTTTGTAGTTTTCTCGCATTTCATGAATTACAGCTCCTTCTTGATAACCGATTTCTTTCGCCTTTTCTTGACACCGCACTACATAGTTGGCACCCACCACAAGATGGTGGTACACTTCCTGTCGTTCTCTTTCAGTTAGTTCATCGGCGGTTAATTCAATCAGGTCGCACAATGCATTGAGCATGATGACATGACTGCTCACTTCTTGCAGCGGACTACCACAATCCTTCCAGCCGCCTTCTGGTTGGTAGCTCAAACTATCACGAATATGCAAATGGGCCAATGCTGTGGCGTACCAGGTTTCGTTCCACAGCTGGTCAGCCGAAATAATAATTGGCAATTCCTTTTTGGTTCTAAATAACTCTTGATTATTCCGATTAATTATCAGATAATATTCACCTGATTTTTTATAATCCGAAAAATCTATTTTCCACCAGTATTTGCCCCACTTCTTTCCTTGCGAAATTATGCTACCCGAATAAACTTGTTTATTATTTTTCGCACGTATTAAACTAAATGAGGCGTTACTATCAATAAATGTTGAATCTATATGCTGTATCATTGCCACCTTTGGTAGGCTCAGGTCATAACCAACTTGAGAGTAGGTTATTCGATTATAGTCAAAATGCTCTTGGCTAAATGAATGGATTGATATGGAAAGTAGTATTAACGTAATAAATTTATTCATGCTTTTGACAAGGTAGGTGTCGTTTATAGGGTTTTCTCATAAAAATTGCCTGCTCCGAATCTTCGGGTAAAAGACCACAAAATAGGCCGTTTTATAGGGTTCCTATATAGTCGGGATTTTGTAATCCCGTACTTACTTTCATTTTGAACGAAGTACGGGATTACAAAATCCCGACCACACAGGAATCCTTGCCAAAATATCCCAAATTGAAACTATTTACATTTTTATGAGAAAGCCCTTGTGTCGTTTATAATATTCTTTATGAACATTTTATTTCTGTAATTTAGCTTCCTTACTCCACCACAATCTCATCAATTTCCCAAGAACCTGATTCCGCATTCACTGTAGGCTGTAAAGCGACCTGCATTAATTTTTGATTGATTTCTTTGAATGCTGACAGATTGAGTGTGTACGTTTTAAAATCCGAATCATTGGCAGTTATCGGAATAGTTATCCACTCTTGCTTATTCCAATCCACTTGCCCGGTACTTTCATTCCAAAAACCTGAATCCATATTGCGGGTATAAATAGCAAACTTCATTGTTGTAGCTTGGCTGTTGTTCTTCATCCTGAACGTAACTTTAGTACACCCATGAGTGTCGGTAAATAACCAAGGGGCGCTTTTTATGGCAGCATTTTTATCCGATATTTCTCCTATAAGTTTTCCTTCTGAAAATGATATGGTTGTGCCGTTTATAGCTCGCCATCCCATTGTGCTGTTTTTAAATTCAAAAGGCCTTCCGGGGCCAGGATACCATTTATCATCTTTAGGAATAAATATGGTCTCATCCTCATTAAAGAACACTGGTTTCAAACTTGCTCCTCGGTAAATGGCACTAATATCATGGTTTTCTTGAAGCACATACCACTGGCCGTGCCATTCGAAAAAACTGGTATGCCCACCTTTCAGGAAATCGCCTTTCAGCGTGTATGGCCCATATAGATTTTTAGACATTGCATAAGTGTGGCCATAAACCAAATAGTACCATCCATTGCGCTTAAACAAAGTAGATTTATCATCGGTCTGCACCTTGTTCCCATTTTCGTCTCGTACCAATATGGGTTTCAGTTCGGTTTCCAATGACATCATATCATTCGCCAAAGTGGCCATATAATAGGTGCCTTGGCCAAAACAAATAGTATATACTCCATCTTCGATATATATTTCAGGGTCATAAGCATGTACGGGAACGATTCCTTCTGGCAGCAAAGGCTTTCCCAATAAATCACGATATTCCCCCGTAATTTTATCTGCTACCATAACTCCTGTATTGATGTTTCTGTTTGAAAAAAACCAATAGTATTTGCCATCTCTTTCACATATATCACCAGCCCAGCAATTTGGGTGGTCGCCGATGTAGGTATCTTTAGGATAAATGCTTCTATGGTAATTCCATGTTTTTAGATTTGTCGAAGACCATATTTCCCAACGGTCCATGCGAAATAATCCTTTGCCTTCCCACGACTCGTCGTGTCCGCAAATGATAAATACTGAATCGTTTTGCACCCATGCATGAGGGTCGGCCATGCCATGTTCGGGAACAATAATGTCTATCGAGATGGGTTCATGTTTCACTATAACAAGGTCATCTGCTGACGCTTTATTTTCCTGATTACAACTTGTAAAAAACAAAATACCACAAACCGCACTAAGGATTAATGTTTTAGTAATTGCTTTCAAATTATTATTTCCTTTTCTAATTCGGTTCACTTTGATATTTTAAACAACTTGATACTTAATCCTCCGCCACTATATTCAAAGGATACAAACCATCCTCATACATATTCCCATCACTCGATGTGAACGTGACACGCAATTGATAAAACTGCTCTTCTGGCAATTCCGCCGTCGGTGTATAATCGGCAAGGGAAAACGATTTTGTCACTTTGCCCGACTCCGTTTTCAATGCCTTCTCATCCACCAGTATGACATCATTGATTGGTATCCATTTATTTTTAAAATAACGCAGCCAAACTCTGACACCACCTTCATCCGCACTAATCACCGTATTGCCCGAACCGGCATGATATTCGACATTTACCGTAATGCTGTCACCAACGGTTAGCTTTTCAAATTTTTCTTTATTTAAAATTTTGGCATAAGGTTTAATCAATGGCTTGACCGTCAATTTTAATTCGTCACTTATTTTTTTATTAACACTTGAAACGGTTTTAATAGTTGTTTCGCCCGGACTTAAAGCACTCACCCTTCCATTATTATCCACTATTGCAACTTGTTTATTGCTGCTTGTCCAAATTAAACTTTGGTCGTCCGTATATTTTGGTAAAATGGTCGCATTAATTTTTAAACTTTGACTATTGAGCATTTCCATTGATGAAACAGGTAATTCGACCGATTTAATTGGCATAGGAAACCAATCAATTATTTTTACTTTACTTGTTGCGGATAAATTATTCATCGGACTTTTTACGGAGATAATTGCTGATTGCCCTGAATTACCCACTGCCGAAACTATTCCCTTTTCATTTACTTTTAAAATTGTTTTATCACTTGATGACCAAACGATATTTTTATTTGCATTAATCGGTTCGATGGATGTTTCCAGTTCAATGGAAGTCCCTTTTCGCACCTCAGCATTTTTTTGAACTATATTTATTTTTTCAGGATTTACATTATCAGTATCAATAATTGTATTTACTGAAATATTTTTCATTAAAACCGTTTCTCCATTCCGCCACCTGACTTTTATACTTTCTATTTTCTCTTCCCTGCCCAAACCAAAATGGACAATATTCAATAAACTTTGCGAAAAAACTTCGCCTGCCGAACCGACTCTTTTGCGATATTCATTCTTGGCAGTTTTGACAATTATCTCGGCGGATATAGCATCAACATTGGATTTCGGCGCATATCCAACTTTTACCAAAATATAATTTCCGGCACCAGGATTTATATTTGAATATAAATACCATTCACCGTTTTCGCTCCCATTTAATAAATCCAAATCGCCATCCAAATCAAAATCAAATGCTTGCCCCATATCGCCGTGACCAGGCCCACCGATGTCGCTTGCGCCGTGCATGGTGACGGTTTCAAAACGCCCTTTCCCAGTATTGAGCAGCATATAGTCAGAAGTGCGAGAGCCGATAAACCCCCAGCGGTAAACAAAAATATCCTGATGGCTGTCATTATTAAAATCACCGATCGTTACCCCCAAGGAATTGCCGCCAGGTTGAATATTCCATTCTTTTGAGACATCCTTAAAAAGACCATTGTCATTTCTTAAAAGCACATCAGGTTCATTACGGTTATGCGGTTCAAATTTCGGCATCACATCCACCACGCCCGACAAACTAAATTTATAGGACCAAAACATATCGCTATGTCGTACCAAAGCTGCCCGCCATTTATTTTTTCCTAAATAACCAAAATAAAGACCATTAATTGATAAATCATCCGGCCAGCCTATTGCCAACGTGCTATCCATTTCAAATTCCTCACCCGACTTCACTAAATTTCCTTTTTTATTTTCACTTAAAAAAATTGGGTAGGGTTTATCTCTATAAATACCCTGAGCGAGATAATAATAATCGTGCAGTTTTATTTTTCCGTCTGCCATAAATTCAAATTCATCAATGCCCTCATATCCACGGGTTCGGATGGCGATTTCTTTATTTTGAAAATCCCTGTCTAAAGAGGGCGGTTCGCCGAAGCCACCTTCAAAAACCTTCCCCCTCGCCAAGTATAAATCCAAATCCCCATCATTGTCAATATCAATATCCGCAACAGCCATGACTTGCGTAAATTCTGGTAAATAATTCAGTGCCTTCTCCGTTATTTCTGTAAACGTAAAATCACCATTCCCCAACCATATTGACAGAGGGCCATATAAAATAATATCATCAATATTGTCGGCATTAATGTCCGTAATTAAAGCACGGGATTGGTGAACATCTTGTATGCCTTCAACCGATTTAAATTTAAAAGTTCCATCGCCCATATTCTCATAAAAAAAATGCTGGGGCTTTTCTTTCATCAACCCAGTTTCATTGACCAAAAGCAAATCCAAATCACCGTCCAAATCCATGTCGGACCAACGTGCCCCTCTACCTCTTCCACCACGGTCTATGCCGACATCACCCGTAAACCTTACTAAATTGGAATTATCATTTTTATAAAAATTGGCTTTTGATGGATGTGCGCCATTTCCACCACCTTGCGTTAGTACAAGGTCCAAATCACCATCGTTGTCATAGTCTCCCATTGCCGTACCATGCAGGTCGTGCATAAACCAGCGGGAGAGATTTTTATCGTGTTTGGTGACCGTTCCATCCCCATTGTTCCAATACAACTTACTGCTTTCTGCATTGTGGTTGTTGACGATAAAATCATAATCGCCATCTTGGTCAATATCGGCTATGGTCGGGCCTCCATATTTAATGGAACTTACTTTATCCAGCCCAGCTTTCACACTTATATCTTTGTAAAATGGAATATCTAAATCCGCCACATCTTCAAAGGAAATACGATTAATGACAATATCCGCATCCCGAACATTTAATTTAAATTTCACTTTCCCCAATTGTTTAAATTGTACCAAAGTATTTAAAACCTGTTTTCCAGACTGCGGCACGTTCAAGTTATCAACCAATAAATTGTCATCCGCATATAAACTTAAACTTGCATAGTTTCCCAAATTTTCAATGTCAATCGAAATTTTCTTGACCTTACTTCCTTTTAAATAATAATTAATTTCTAAAGGGATTAAATTTTTGACAGTTGCTGGAGTTGATAACAATTCAGTTTCAATATTTTGACAAACGGTACATGCAGCAAGTGATAAAACCAATAGCAGGATAAGCGTTGGCTTTATTGGTATTTGATTAAATATTGTATTCATGTTTTTTTTGTTAATCTTCAATGGCAGGAATTATTTCCTCAGGAATATTTAATATTTTATCATCCGCCCCTCCAGCAAAATTGCTGATGTTGTAACTGTTGGGTTCTGTCCAGTCACACTCGACCCGGCCATCGCCCAAAACAATATTCCCTAATTTATTTCTGAACCAATCGGCCATCGCCACATAGTCTTTGTGGGTGGCGAGGTTGTTTTTTTCCAATGGATCAATTCGCAAATCATACAATGCCATGTCTGCCTTTGGGCGCTCACAAATTAATGCCCAGGTAATATCGTCATTTAAAAAAGGAGCATGGCTGTCGTCCCATCGGTCACGGGTACGCATGGAAAAGGCAAATTCTTTATTTCGCAAATAGGCTCGGTGGCCGCATACTACATTTACTTCACCAATGGCATATTCCCTTTTTTTCTTTGCATTATTTATTACTTCAAATAAATCATAGCCATCTAAGTAGTCGTATTTTTCTGTATTAATATTTATGCCAGCCGCAGCTAAAATGGAGGGTGCAAAATCCACAAATTCGATAATATCCCTGTTTATTTTTCCGGCTGGAAATTTATTTTTATCGGACGATACAACAATTGCAGCATTGTGAACAGATTGTCGCCAAGGGCCAAATTTTGCCATGATACCTTGTTCACCTAAATGCCAACCGTGGTCTCCAATGGTGAAAATAATTAAATATTCCTGATTGTTTTCTTCACAATAATTTTTAAATGTTTTTACGGCGTCCCAATTAAAGCATCGCCATAAGCACAAAAAGCGTAATAATCACGGATGGCTTGCAATTTTTCTTCATCCGTTAATTGGTCGGTTTTACACTCATTATATAGCGTAACCAACTGAGGTGGGAAATTGGATAATTCATCCGTGCTGAACTCAGGTATTTTATAATTTTTATTTTTAAAAATATCCCGAAATTCCTTTGGTGGTAAAACAGGCGTATGTGGCAAATGAAATCCCAAATTAACAAACACTGGCTTTTTAGTATCAGCTCCATTTACTTGTTTCCCAAAAAGTGTTTCGTATTTTTTATTCGCATTATTTAAATAATTTTTAAATTCTTGGACAATTAATCCATCAACGGTTTTCCCGGCAGGAAATGGATTAACGCCGCCAATAATTAGTCCTTTATTTAACCGGGTATATGTTCTTAAAATATCAAATTCCTCATCAATTTCTGCCATTATTTTTTTATCCCTTTCCGGGATTTCTTCGTCCCTCAATTGCGTAAAGTATGTCACTTTTCTACCATCAGGATAAATGGTCGTTTCCTCCGTCATAATCGGACTAAATATGCCATCAATAAATTCAACTTTAGCGGCAGAATAAAAAATATCCCCCAATCCATTTCCCTGTAAATCCCTTTTAAAATGCATGTTGTAATCAAAAAAATCAGTAAATGAATTTTTCGAATTATCCCTGTATTTATAAATACCCCAACCCGTTTTGCCAAAAACTGCCGTGCCATATCCTTCTTCTTTTAAAATTTGGGAAACCAATGGTTTGGCAATATCAGCTTCTTGGTGCGAATAAAATTTATAGTGTCCTGAACGAAAAGGATAACGTCCTGTCATCATCGAACTTCTCGAAGGTGTACACATGGGGGAGTTGCAATAGGCATTGGTAAATAAAGTCCCTTCTTCGGCTAATTTGTCAATATTCGGCGACATGACATAACCGAGCTCACTTTCGCTTTGGCCGATGGTTGCTTTATTGAAACATTCCAATGCATCGGGCCGATGGTCGTCCGTGATAATCCAGAGGATATTGGGTTGGTTTTGGGCATTGATATTTAGCAATAAAAAAAGGTAGGGGAGCATTAAAATTGTTCTTTTCATAAGTGTTGTTAATATATTTTAAAACCATCACTAATCAATTTTCACAAAGCGTAAAACTTCCTCCTTTTTTTCACCTTCTTTCCCCGCTAAAAAATACACGCCTTGCGGCAAATGCCCGATATCAAAATGCCCTTCATCTGCTCGGTGAAGTGTAAAACTTTTACCGATGGCATCTATGATTTTTACTTCGTCCATTTCAAGTGGAAGGTTTATGAAGGAAGATGCTGGATTTGGATACCCGACCAGAATGGGTGTACTATCTTCTATTGCATTATGTTCAATGACATTAGAGTATTCAGATAAATAATCCACATCATTGGAGGCCGCCACTCGATAGAAGTAACGCTTGTCTATTTGCAGGCCAACGTCCCAATATCTTGTTTCATTGGCACTGAGCCGGATGCTTTCAACAGCCAAAAAGGTAGAATCCTCCGAACGCTCCAAAATGAAAGCAGCTTCGTTGGTAGAGTTGTCATTCCACTCCAATACGGGGTTCTCAAAATCCTCATTGGTAATCCTGAGTTCGGACGGGCCAGGGATGAATTGACCAATCCAAACCATGGGCGTCCATGCCGAAGTCAGTTGATCGTTTTTGGCCCGAATTCTTAAAAAGGTGGTAGTTGTGGACAACATATCTTTGAAGGAAAACTCATGAAATGTGGCGGCCACTTCCTTGGCGATTGCATTTTCAAAATGAGGGTTGTACGCTATTTCAATTTCAAACAGCGTTTCATAGGAATGGATGTGGTTCCATGCCAGATGGATGGAGTCCATTAATTTTTCCACTTTGGTAAACCTCGGTGTGTGCAGCACATCCGCATCCGTTATTTCGATGATTTGGTCGGCAGGCACATTTTCAACCAAGGAAACCGCCCCGCCTGCCCATATTATTTTTATTTCATCAATGGTGGTAGCGGTGCCTAGTCCAAAATGAGCCTCGGCAGGCTCCTGTGCAAGGTAGCTGGTGCCAGCCGTTATCAACCGCATCATGTCTTTGCCGCCAGCTTTGACCTTAACTGTTGCACCAATGGCGAAATGATTCGCTCCGACCATCCGTGGTTTGACGGTGATAAAATGGCCACAGGTTGGGCAGTCGTTTTGCAACAGCCTGATGGAAATGTCTTGGTTAGGGTAGGGGTGAGCGGTTTGCAGCAAGTCCAGATCGCCGTCCTGGTCATAGTCCAGTGAAATCAAGCTGTAGCCATCCAGTTGGTCGTTGAAACCGATGTTATCGGAAATGTCCAAAAACGACCCTCCGCCCTGATTGAGCCAAAATTTGGAAGGGTCGCCGATATTGTCCACCCCGTTGGTGGCGGCGAGGTCTTGAAAGCCGTCGTTGTTCACATCCATGAAAGTGGTGCCCCAACCCCAGCCGCTACTTTTTACCCCCATCGGGTCAGCTACGTTCAGGTAGTAATACTTCCGCTCGGATTCCTTCAATCCTTTGTAAAGTACATTGTAAGTACCTGTATTGACACCAAAGAGGTCGAGGTAGTCAATATTGGTCAGAAAAAGGTCGAACAGCCCGTCGTTGTTGTAATCCCCGATGGCCATGCCCATTTCATTGTTCTCGGCATGCAAACCCATTGGGAAAGCCCTTTCCGAAAATGTGAAATGATCGTTGATGAACAACCTGTTGGGATCGGCATCTACATTCACAAACAGATCCAGATCCCCATCGTAATCTACGTCCCAAATTTGTGGTTGAAAAAAGTTTTCCTGATTGCCTGTGATGCCCAGTTCCTCGCCATATTTTTTAAAATGCCCGTTGCCCTCATTTAACAACACAAAGATTTCCCCGTTGCCCCAATGAGTGAGTACAATATCCAGAAAGCCATTGAGGTTGAGGTCTCCAGCAGTTAAACCACCCTTGGTAGTTTTGAGGTGGTCATCTGTAAAAATATCCAGCCCTGCCAGTTCTGTCGTCTCGGTAAAAATACCATCCGTTCCCTGTCGGAACAGTTGCAGGTTTTTGCCAAAACAGGAATCCACCTCGTGGCAGGAGTTCATGACCAGCAAATCCACCAAGTGGTCGCCATCATAGTCGAACCAGAGGGAGGCGATGGAGCCGCCCATCAGGTTCAATCCGATTTCCTCTGAAACTTCCGCAAACGACTGGCCGTCAACATTTTTATAAACCAAATCCCTTTCGCCAAAAGCGGTCGAAACGTGCAAATCCAACCAACCGTCTCCATCAAAATCGAAGCAGGACACGCCTGTACCAAAGCGCTGCTCTGAATAGTACTGACTAATATTCAGGTCAGAGGCGACGTCTTTTAACTGCTGGCCAGTACCAGTAATTGTGGACAGTACACATGCCATCAGTAAAAACATGTTTCTATGCAATAGGCAGTAATTCATTATTTTACAGCTGTTGAATATATCAATTTATTTAGTTTCGTTAAATCAATCAACGTCTTCCCCATTTACTAAAACCACCCAATCCATCTCCTCATCTCCAGGCGGCGCACCAAGCTGCAAAGTCCTATTTACTACTACTTTCTTTTCCCCAATCAAATCGCCTCCACGCCGAGGATTGTACCACGAAATAGTCACTTTCTTACCATCTAAAGTTTCATCCTCCAAAACTGCGTCCGTAGTTCCAAGCGGCAGATAAACTGCATACACTTCGCTCGGTTTGGCGAGGCATTGACCGTCCGCATTTTTCAATAAATCATCCCGGTTTTCCATGTCCCAAAACGGGAGGTGTTTTTGAAAAAAATCAATGGCATTGTGGGTCTGTTCCCACATTTTGTCCCTTGAGCGCCAGTCCTCACAGCTAAGGTCGGAGTGGGGGTGTTTGTAACCGAAATACCATTCAACGCCAGCGCCACCAGCCATTAGGCTTCCCCAAAGCGCTTCCCGTCGGGTAGTGTCGTGCGCCATGTCCACGGCATCGGGGAGGACGCCCTGCCAATAAGGGCCGATTTCATCGAGGTAGAGTACCCACGGGCGGCCAGCCGACTGCGGTAGTTCCCGCCACTTTTTGATTTCTTTAGAAATTTCAAATGGATCGCCGATTTGCAGCGAAAGGGCATCCAAGTTTTTTTCGCCCAAAAGCGGCATCAATATGCTGTCCTTGTAATGGCCGGAACCCATCGTATGCAGGGTGACGAGATTTTGGAAAGGGTCATAGTTTTTAAAATAAGTGAACATGTCTCGGCGCTGCTCATCCGACTGGCCATTGGGGGAAAAATGGACGGGACCATTCTCTTCCCCCATGTTCCAAATCACGGCCAAGTGATGCCCATATCTGGCAATCAATTCCCGGTAATATAATCGTCGGTTCGGCCCGGTATCGCCATTGTCCAGCAAGAGTTCATTTTCGGTTTCCTGTGTGACAAAATGAAGCAAGATGCCTTTGCTTTGGGCATGAGAAAACACAATGTCCCATTGGTCGAGCTTGCTGCAATCGAAGCGGGTGAAATCATCGGGCGAGCGGTAGGGCCACACATCCTTTCCATCCCCCTCAATATTCATGGTGAGAAAATAAACAGCGTTCATGCCCTTGCCAGCGAGGTAATTTAATGCGCCGATTATACCCTTGCCCTTGCCGCCTTGCCAGGTGGTGTCGCCGGGCTGCCAGTCTTTTTCGTGGGGTTCATATTTATGGAGAAATTGATTGGCCGTGTCAATATCATAAGTGCCATCGAAATCCATGTACGCCAGCAGGTTTTCGGGGCTGTCGGCGCCACCTTTGAGGTAATATTTTTTCGACTCGGCAAATTGTTGGTAGGCCATACCAGACACGACTTGTAGCCGCCCCTGCGAACGGAAATCATTTTCCGCAAAATCACCTTCCACTACTTTGAACTCGCCTTCCTTCCCATCCTCCCCAACGGGCTGACAATTTTCTTTTTCATCCGAAATGGCGATGTTTTTCCCTTTTTTAAAAGAAACCTGATAATGCCATAAGCCCTCGTTCGGAGGGGTGAACTTTACCCGCCATACGTTGCCTTTTTCGGCACTTGTTTCGGCGGCGTTTCCGTCGGCAGCGAAATAGCCAGGTACTTTAAGCTCTCCTTTTTCATGGGTGAAAATGACGTCAAGACGGTAATCCAAAAAAGGATTATCTGCATCCATTTCGCTAAGTTCAGGGCCAGTGAAATCAAGGGTGAGGGTATCCCATTTTTTCACAACAGGGATTTCGTTTTCTGAAGTTGAACAGGAGTTGAAACAACCAAAAACAATGCAATGAAATAAAAGAAGTGCCTGACTTTTCATTTTTGGTGCAGAAGGCTTTTGATGTTATTTTGATTCGTTTACGGCCATTTTTCTCACCACTGATTTGCCCCCGCTCAAAATATTTATAAAAAGCATTTGACGGGAGAAGTTGCCCAGTTCTCCTAAAACAATTTTTTCCTTGATAGAATGTCCGTCCATCCTTTTTTCAACAACCACCTGCCCCAATTGGTCGGTGATTTTAATTTGGTGGCCTGCCTGTTTTCCGGAGCTGATTTTTATAAAAAATTCGCCTTCACTCGGATTTGGGAAAACCTCCACTTCCAACCCCTTTTCCATTAATACCTCCTCCGCAGGGGTCGCCGTACCGAACGAAATCCCCTCCACTGGCGCTTGCCCTTCCACGATGGTGTAGTATTTCCCCAACTCCAGCTGCTCAATATTCTGTTCCAGGCCTGACGGCCAAAAAACAGTCATTTCTTCAACCGCCCCCGCATCGCCGAGGCCAAAATGGAAATAGTGGGTGCTTTGGGCCATCCACCCGTTGCCCGCTGTAAGTTCGTCGTAATGAAGTTTTCCTTGGTCATCCGTGAACCGGATTTTCGCCCCAACGGCCTGTCGGTTGCTTTCCACCCCTATCAACTTGATGCCCAACCAGTTTCCGGGGCGGTCGGCATTTTGGAAAACCTGGGCGTAGTCGCCCTCATTTTTATTGGCCACGGCGATGTCTATATTTCCATCCAAATTATAATCAAAAATGGCGGCGCCATAGCTGCCCATGAGGTTGCAGACAGGCTCATCGGTTTCTGCTTTTTCGAAGGTTTCGTTCCCTTTATTTCTATAAAGCACATTTGGCCACGGCGAAAATTGAAATTCGTTCGAGACATAAATATCCAACCAGCCATCATTGTCAAAGTCCAAAAAATTGACACCCCAGCTCATGCCCGAATCATCCACCCATGCGCTTTCCGTAATATCCGTGAATGTGCCATCGCCGTTGTTCAGCAGAAGGAAGTTTGGGTAGAGGTTGGTGATGTAGAGGTCAGGCCAGCCGTCGTTGTTGATGTCGCCCACGTCCACACCCATGCCAAAGCTCGCCGTGTTCACCCCAGCTGCTGCGCCCACTTCTGTGAAATGGCCTGTCCCGTCGTTTTGATAGAGCAGATTGGGTTGGTTGTGGTCATGGACAAGGTAGAGGTCAACGTCGCCATCGAGGTCGTAGTCGAAGAAAACAGTGCCCATGGATTTGCCCTCGTCCAGTGCGCCAGATTGGACAGTTTTGTTGGAAAAAGTGAGATTGCCGTTGTTTTGGAAAAGGATGTTCTGCTGCAAAAAATTGGAGACGTAAATATCCAGAAACCCGTCGCCGTCCACATCGGCCATGTTGACCGACTGCGGCCAGCCGAGGTTGAAAATATTGGCCGCCATGCTGATGTCGGTAAACGTTCCTTCACCGTTGTTGAGGAAGAGTTTATCGGGTTTTTGCTTGTTGGCCACGTACAGGTCAAGGTCGCCGTCGTTGTCAATATCGCCCCAAGCGACGGTCTTGGTGTCGTCGTTTTCCGTCATGGCAACGCCCGATTCCCCGGCCACATCGGTGAAAGTGCCATCGCCGTTGTTCCTCCACAACTGGTTTTTATGGGCGGAAAACCCGATGTACAAATCTTCGTAGCCATCGTTGTTGAAGTCGCCCATGGCCATGCTCTCACTGCCAGCGGAACTGGGCAGGTCTTCCACCTCGGTGAAAGTGTTTTGCGCCAGCAAAAAAGAGGCGGACAAAAAAGCAGCGATGGTAAAAATTGATTTCATATAACCCTAAATTTAGTGCAACTGAACAATCTGAAAGGAGCTGTGAATCGGCAATGTATAACTGTTCAGTTTTTGTCTATATCAAAGACATGAATTGCAGGGATTATGTCTTTTCATTGTGTAGCCATTTGAAAGTAGTATGTCTATGAAAAAAGTTACCACCTTCGGTGGTCAACCATTATCATTGTAGACATGCAAAGCTTTTTCAAGAAGCTGTTTTGCTATTTGTAAATTCTTTATGTCCTGCCTAACTCAAATTCATCTTTTAATATTCCGTTGATTCGTTCAGCAACTGGATTATCATAAGGACTGCCATTTTGAGTAACGCTGATTTGAATCTTATTTTTCATTAAGCAATCTGTATACACTTTCGACAGATATTGAAAACCACGGTCAGAATGATGAATGAGCGGTTCTTCATATTTTCTGTTCTTTATTGCCATTTTCAATGCAAGTAGGGTAGTGGTGGCTTTCATGTCGTCCGAGACATTAAACCCCATAATTTTTTTTGAATAAGCGTCCGTAATCAGGTGGCCATAGATAAATCCATCGTTTGTCCTAAAATAAGTAATATCAGCTACCCAAACCTGCTCAGGACGGCTGATGGAAATACCTTCCAATAGGTTGTCAAATTGTCCTCGCCAAAGTTTACTATCTGTGGTAATGACATACTTTTTTCGCTTCTTGACCAATAGGTTATGCCTTCTAAGGATTTCAAAAAACTTTCTTTCCCCGAATTTGAACTGGTGTCGTTGGGGGTCTTGATTGATCAAGTAATAGAGTTTTTTGCCACCAATCCGGGGCATTTCCTTCCGGATTTCAGCTGCCTGTTTCAATACATATTGTTCTATCAATTGATCTTTTTCTTTTTTGATCAATTGGTTTTTTCGCACCTCAAAAAATGTAGAACGGGCTCGGCCCAATAACTGACAGGCTTTATTGATGCTCATAACTCCTGTGCTTGCGGCTTTTTCGACAATTCTTGTCCAGTTTTTTTTAAAAGGTCAATGCCTGTCAATTCCAAGGCAAGTTCGTTGATAATATCTACCGTTAAGGCATAAAAACGAACCCTTTGTTTAGCGGTTTCCATATCTGCTTCCAGCTCTCCCAGGTACAATTGCCCGTCAATCTTATATCTTCTCTTGCGAAGGTTTTTGTCTTCATTTGTTGCATGTGGTTTTGGCATGATAGGGTGGTTTAAGAATTTATGGGGCCTTAAGTTGCCATATTTTTTGAGCCAATCTGCAACTGTATTGCTTCCAAGTATGCCATGGGTCTCGGAAAGTTCATTCATGGATGCCGAGGAGTAAAAATAATCCTCAATCACCCGTCTTTTTGTTCTTATCCCATAGAACGGCTTGTTCTTTTTCGATTTTTTTGCCATAAAAAAACACGGTTGGTAGTCCGGGTTTTTTACGACAAGACACAGGCTGTGCGCATGTTTACTTAACATAATCTGCATTATGAATATTGTTGAATCGTCCTGAAATAGGTTGACACCCATCCCGTAAACAACTGAAAAACAGGACAATGCAACACCCTAGTAGATTTTACAAAAACCGAAGGATCGGCACGCCTGTCCGCAAGCAGGCCGTCCAGTTCCTGCTCAGCGGCATCAAGACCGAAAAACGGATACACCAAGAATATGGCACAGACCGTATATTGCTGTTGAAATGGCGCCGTTGGTACTGGCTCCATTTCGAGCAGCCGTATCTTTCACCATCAAAAACAGTACAGATGAGAACCAAGCAACAAGCCCTGCGTGAGCGCATCAGGGCGCTCGAAAAAGAGAAAAAAGAACTTGAGAAAGCCCTTGACTGGGAACGCATCAAGAGCCAAACGTTCGAGACGATGATCCGCATCGCCGAGGACGAGCTCGAACTGCCGATCAGAAAAAAGCCTGGTGCCAAACAGTCCGGGAAATGAGGATGAAAAACCCCGTGGCCGGCACGGAGAAACTGTGCGGGCTGTTTGGCAAGACAAGGCAGGCCTGGTACAAGGCCAGGCAGGAGACCGAGCGCCGGGAGATGCAGTCCATGGCGGTCATCTACCAGGTAAAACAGGTTCGCAAAGACCTCCCCCGCTGCGGCGGGAAAAAGCTGTATTACCTGCTTGGGGGTTTCCTTGAAAACCACGGCATCAGGCTTGGCCGGGACAAGTTTTTCGACCTTTTAAGGGATCATAACCTGCTGATAAAGAGGAAGAAAGGAAGGAAAACGACCTTTTCCTTCCACCGCTTCCGCAAGTACAAAAACATAGCGAAGGGCATCAAGGTGACCCGCCCGGACCAGCTCTGGGTCAGCGACATCACCTACATCCCCCTGGGCAACGACCACTGTTACCTGTGCCTGATCACGGACGCCTTTTCCCGCAAGATCGTCGGTTGGGCGCTGAGCAAGGGCCTCTCCGCAAAAGGCCCGTTGGAAGCACTTGGAATGGCGCTGCAACAACGGACCGGAAAGAAGCCGCTGATCCACCATTCGGACCGGGGAATCCAGTACTGCTGCGACGACTATATCAAGAAGCTGAGGACGAACAAAGTCGACGTCTCGATGACCGAGAACAGCGACCCCTACGAGAACGCACTGGCCGAGCGGATGAACCGGACATTGAAGGAAGAGTTCCTGCAGTACCGCCAATATTTCAATTTCGACCAGGCCGTGGAGGCGGTCGCATGGGCGGTCAGGATGTACAACAACAAACGGCCGCACCTGAGCCTGGACTACGAAACCCCGGCAACGGCCTATGCAGCCGCCACACAGAGTCACGTCCCTTGCCACCCCCCCGCAGGGTGGCGGCATGAAGGGCAAAGAAGGACAGCCCTCATGGCAGCCCCCCTAACGTAGGGTTTTTTAAGGCATGTGCGCTGTCGGGTATAACCACCGAAAAAAAAAACCCGGCCATAGGGCCAGGGAGGTTTGGTATAGCTATACCCGCTTAGCGGCCGCCCTATTCCTACGGGGTTGCTCCCCAGCATTGCCCCGGTCCGCTTCGGGCGGCCGCCAAATATATAGTTTTTTAATCATTGCACAGTTTATCGCATATCGCCCGCCCGCCCAAGTGACAAAAAATGGGTCAGTTCTTTGACATATCGATAGTTTCTTTAAAGTGAAAAAGTGTCAACTTTTTTCAGGACGATACAGTACGGACTGAACCGTAACTTGCTCCACAAATGGCGCCTGTGGTACTGGCGGCATTTCGAGAGGCCACATTTTTCACGACCGCCACCAGAAAGGCCAATGACCAATCAAACCAAGTTAATTCTACAGGAATCATGGTTGACTTACTGTGAAACCTACTTCCCCTAAGCGCTCAACGATGACCTTCACAGTGTTGCCGGGTTTTAAATATACAGCAGGTGTGGCTGCCCCGGCCAAAATGTATGCGCCGATCGGGATGGGTTTTGCATATTGCAATGCGAGCCGTGCAGCGGCGATGACTGACTCCCAGGGGTTACCCAAAATAGCTGTAGAGGAATCGTTTTGTACCACTTCACCATCAATGACTAACTCCATTTTCAGATTCTCAATTGGCTTGTCGAGCGGTTGCCAAGAGCCAAGCACAAAAGCAGCGGAAGAGCAGTTATCCGCGATCACATCTTCTAGGGAAAATTTGAAATCTTCATAGCGGGAATCAATAATTTCTATTGCTGCGGCTACCCCGACGATATAGTCTTTTACCTCATCAAGGGTCAATTCTTTGTCTATCTTTTTTTTCACCAAAAAACAAAGTTCCGGTTCTGCACGGGGATGGATGAACCTTTTCAATGGCAAGGGGCTGTCCCTTTTGTGGAGCATGCCATCTGTGAGCCGGCCCCATATCATATCGTGTACACCCATTTGCTCCATTTTGGCCTTACTGGTAAATCCGAGTTTCATGCCGACAAATTTTTCGCCCCGCTCATAACGGCGGTTGATGGAAAGTCTTTGAATTTTGTAAGCATCGGCCAAGGAAAATTGATGCTCTATGCTGAGTTGCGGGATTGGTTTTGCATTGAGTGCTGCGTCATCAAGAGTTTCTGCTAATTTATTAATATCCACTGAGTTAGAAGTTTTTTGTGAAATAATGCATACTACTGGACATGAGATTTTAGAAAATAGACATTATAGAAAAACAAATTTTTAAAAAGCTGATTTTCATGACGAAAACAAGTGCAGTCGTTGTTAAAATCTAACGTCTTTTGTCTTATGTCCAGAAGTATGGAAATAATGGCAAAACTAATGATTTTGCTCATCATCATAAGCTCATGTATTTGTACATGCCCGGAGCATCGTCGGCACGCACTTGATATCCGAATTTTTCATAAAAACCCCTCACATTTTTTGCGGCCATGAGGCCGACGAATACAGGACCTTTCGCAGTTGTTCTGATAAATTTTTCTAATACTTCCATAATTTCATTGCCAATGCTTTTACCTTTAAATTCAGGCAAAACAATGACATCTTGAATGTAAAAATACAGTCCTTTGTCACCCACTACTCTACCCGTCCCAACCAGTTGGTTTATGGAAAATGCGCATACCCCAAAGAGGGTTTGTGACATCGCCAAAGCTACCTGCTCATCCGATACTTCTACCCACCCAGTGGTTCGACGGAGAAATTGATATTCCTCCACTGTTGGAGTGCGTTCCAATATTTTTATTGTCAAATCAGTTGCCATCCCATCAGCATGTTTTTATAATGATCGGTCAATGTTACCGCTCCCTTTTTGATTTTCCAAAAGATTAGGTCAATCCGTGTAAAATCCAGACATTAGCCCCGAGCATTTTAGGCACAAAATATTGCGCAGCCCTGGCTTAGAATCAGCTTTTAATCTGTAATTAAATTTCATCTTATCGAAACATGAAAAATTCTTTCCCCCTTCTTCTTCTTCTTTTGATACTTAGCTGCCAAAGCAACACTTCAAATGAACAATCCACTCAGGAAGAAACCCCTACCCCACCCACTCCCAACGCCCTTACCGACGAAGAAAAAAGGGCCGGCTGGGAACTTCTTTTTGATGGAAAAACAACCGACAAATGGCGGGGCTACAATCATGAAACACTTCCTACCCTCGGCTGGAAAGTGACGGACGGCACTATTGCCGTAGAAAAATCGGGAACAGAGGAAGAAGGTTTTGGCGGAGATATTATCACAAAGGATAAATATGAAAATTTTGAACTGACCCTTGACTTCTCATGCTCCGATACAGCAAATAGCGGCATTTTTTACCGAGTAGCTGAAATGGACGGAACGCCCATCTGGCACAATGCCCCTGAATACCAGATTTTGGACAATGCCCGCTATGCGGAAATGGGCGTGGACAGCTTGCATTTCTGTGCCGCCAACTACGATCTTCATCCTGCCGAAACAGATTACACGAAGCCCGTCGGAGAGTGGAACATTGCCCGCATTGTTTTAAATAATAACCATGTGGAGCATTGGCTAAATGGCAACCTCGTGGTGGCTTATGACCTTGAATCACCTGAATGGGAAGCACTTGTGGCCAAGAGTAAATTCAAAGATTATCCAGGTTATGGGAAAACGAAGAACGGCCATATCGGGCTACAGGATCATGGGCATTTGGTGCGATTTCGGAACATAAAAGTGAGGAGGTTATAAACCACTTATTCAAAAGCACAGCACTTGAAACCCTATGGATTAATGGCTAACCCATGATATAATAGAAATTATTGCATGTTTGTTAAGCCTTTATCATCCGATCCACCAATCTCCTCAACCCTACCGCTATTTCATTGTACGCTTCATCCCTGTTTTTAAAATTGCTCACGGCCCGGTTGTCGCGGGGTAAGCCTTGCAGTTTTTCCAAAGGCGAGCCTACCATATAAGTTGGACGGAGATAGATGGGCACCACAGTCACGCCTTCATCTTGACGTTTTAGTGCAACCATCATTTCATTTTCGTAAACGTCATCGTTGCTCATGTAATCGGCACTGACCAACAGTAAGATGATGTGAGCGGAACGGAGGTTTTTGTCAACCTGCACTTGGAATTTTTCGCCTGCATTTATTTTGTCCATGTCCCAAATTTGTATGCCGGGGGTTCGGCGGAGCAAGGTCAGATGTTTATCGAGTTCTATTTTTAGATCTTCATCTTCTTTCACAAAAGACATAAAAATGTTGAGCGAGCTTGTATCTTCTTTAGAGGGTTCGGCATCTGGAGGGGGCTGTTCATTTTCATCAGACACGGCCACCTCAATTGATTTCTCTTCCTGCTTGAAAACCTCCTGTTGATAGCCTTTGCTTTTTACTTCCGTCAACTCCCCTACCCGGCCTTCTATTTCTGCAAAAACAACCAAGTCGTAAACAGAAATCTCATAGACGGACGGGGGGATTATTTCCCGAAGGAAAACATCCAACCTTGCTTTGGAATGCTTTTCCAATTGGTCGAGGTTTCCAGCAAGTGTTTTTGTTTTTTCTATAAATCCTTGAAAATCAGCAGCATTTAACCATCTATCGGACATAGTCCCTACGATTGTCTTTTCCAACCAAGCAGCGATTGTTCCGGGGTAATTTTTATCACCCCAAACGTTGGAAGGCAAAAAACGGGCGAGGTGTTTTTTCAAAAATGAAAGTGTTGGGACGGGATCATTGTAGGATGGTATGTATTTCTGCATGCCGTATTCCTCCAAAAACAGCTTTTCCAATTCGCCGTCTTTCTCTGCCGTATAAACCAGCAATTCTTCTATCGCATTTTCAATGGGTTTTCCCTGCCGACGGAGCAGTTGCATGAGGTCGAACGTCATGCCGATGGCCTGTAGAGGCTGGTTTTGTTGCTTCGCAACGGCGATGCCTCGTTCAGTGTTTTCCTGTGCCTTAGCATATTTGCCCTGCCTTGCCCTGATACGTGCGATCAATTCATATTCATAAATATACCCTATCCGTTGATACGCCAAGCTTTTTTCCACATCCCGCAAGGCAATTTTGCCAATTTCGTAAGCCCGTTGTAGATCGCCCGTCAATTCATAAAAGCTGGCCTCTAAAAAGCGTAACGGGGAATTATCGGTTCGCTCGGTTTTTTCTTTCAGCCGTTCCAACATGCCGGGAAAAGAAGAAACATGCCCTTGTGCCAAAAAACCCTCCAGCTCGCTGACCATTTTCTCTTCCCAAAAACCGAGATCGGCACGTTGGCGCACCTCTTCTGGCACTTCCAGTTTGAACTCACTGGCCAAGAACATATAATTGTTCGGTGAAAACTCGGATAACGAATTTTCCAAATAGGGTTGTAGCTCAGGCTGTACTACTTGCCCAAGCGAATTGGGGTCATCGCCGCGTCGCAGGGCGTGGTAAATATGCTCTGCCCTCGCCTCCAAACTGTCCTCCTTTTTATAAAATTCAACGGCAAGATCATGTATCTGTCGGGTACGTTCAGGGTCTTGATTTCTCATTAGGTCAATGAGCAACTTCCTCAGGTCGGGACGGAAACGGAAACGACCCTGCTCATCTATATTGACTAAGAATGTTTCCTTTTTCAGTTCATGGAAAAGGTCGGTGGCCTTCTGTTCGTTTATTTCCCCTAAACCGCATGGTTTGGCCAAAATATGCTGAATGACTGGTGGTGAAATGAAGCGCACCGTAAGGCCGGGGAAAGCCAATTCCCGCACCTCTTGCTTGTGGATATGCTCTAAGTTTCGACGGAACAGCAACTCCTGAATATGCTCGCCTTCCATCCTCAACAACAACCAATCGTGGGATTGGTCGCCCTTCTCCATTTCTTTTAAAACTACTGAGGCTGCCAGCGTAAGGTTTAAAGGGTTGCCACCGATGTGCTTGAAAATGCGGGCAGCCAATTCAGCATCCTTTATGCCCTTATGGGCAAGGTAGCCCATGGCCGCTTTTTCATCAAAAGGCCCAATAAACAAGGGCTGCACGTTGAATTCCTTAGGCAATTCAGACCTCCCGGAAATAACTGCCCTGAACTGTGGCACTGACGCGGACATCTCCTCTAAAAAGTTGAAGAGCTCAATCAGGTCATTATGCGTGGCGCGGTACTGCACTTCCTCAAACGAATCCAATACAAATAGCAAAGGTTTCTGCCCTTGATTGAGAATTTCAATCCAAATGGTATCAAAATCCCGCATGTAATGACGGCGTTCTCCGCTCCGCGTCGAACCTTTTTGGGCATAACTCCGCACTTGCGACTGTTCGGTGTCGAGCAGGTCATTTTCCCAACCACGCCGATATTCTTCTAATATTTTTTCATATTCTGGAAATTGCAAAATCAATTGCCGCAACCCCTCGAACAGCAACGTCAACGGCTCTCGAATGGAAATGCCCGGCCTATCGAAATCAAGGTATATGAAGGGGATATGCCCTTTCGGACTATCCTCTAAATGTTCGAGAATAAATTTAGAGATCAGGGTCGATTTTCCCGCACCACCTAAGCCGTGGATGAGTAATGGTGGCCATTCCTGATAGGCTCGTAGTTTTTTCAGCTCATCCTCCCTTCCTTGGAAAAACTCAGTCAGTTTGCGGAATGGAGCAGTCAGTTCTTTGATCCTCAGTTGCGCTTGTACTTCAATCGGGGCAGGTATGTTGGCAGTGTCAATTTCGTGCAGCCAACCGGCAATTTGATAGGAAGCGCCCAGTTCTTGAAGGCTTTGCTCTTTCAAGGGTTGAGCAGTCCCCTGCACATAATCGGAGAGCATTTTTTGGAGGGTATTTTCTTTGGTTTTTTCTCCTTGTGGCAGATATGGTTTCATGGCAGCCAGCGAACCAAGGCTTTTATAGACCTCTTTACGGATGCTATTTTTTAACTGCCATTTCAACGTTCCCCTATCCCTCACGACATCACAGGCTTGGATCAAGTCCTTGGTATCCCGGCGGAGCTTTTCGCCCGAGGGCAGTTCTTTTGCCAAAGCTTCAGGTAAAAAGGAAGAGCGCATAGCAGCAGCGATGAACAAAGGGCTGAACCCTTGTTCACTATCGGCTTTGGCAGCGTCTTCTTCCGCCATTGCCGCATCTATTTCATCCCAGTTGAGGCTAACGCTTTTCATTATTCCTCCAGTTTATCAATGATGAGTTGGCAGTATTTTTTTACTTGCCTGCCTACATTTTCCACATTGGGTATTTGGTTCAAATCCGCCCGCTTTTTAATTAGTTCCTTTGATTTGCTTACAAATTCTTCCTCAGTTTCGGTCAACCGATTATCTACAATTTCAGGCAAGGTTGCGTAAAATGTTTTGAAAAAGGAATCCAAATCATCTTCATCAAAAGACCTGAGCGGCACTTCTCTGATCATGTCCAATATTTCACTTGGCAAAAAATCTTTGAACCCAGCTAAAATCAGGCAAGTGTTCTTTAAATCGTTCTGAACAGCTTGAGCCAGGCTGATAATGAAATTGGCGCAGTTGGTCGTCATGGGAAAGGAGGCTAGGTCGTCTATAAAAATCAAGAACTTCCCCTCCATCTTGTTAACCTTCCCAATGAACGAGCTGAAAAATACGGTCAGTTTAAATTCTTCATCATCAGGCAAAGTATAGTCAATGTCCATTTTATTAATCAGGTATCCGGCCAGTGGCAGGCTACTCGCAATGCCTTCTTGTGAAAACAAGGTTTTGAGCGGTAAATGGACGCATTGGACATCGTGTTTGTCAGCGGCATGTTTGATAAAATTATAGCTATAGGAAAGGCCCGTCCGGCTTTCTCCTTTGAGCAAAACCACCTTGATTTTTTCCTTTGCTATCATGCCCTTCATCCTTTTATCGAAAGGGGAACGGATGATGAATGGAGCAGTCTGGTTGAGGAAAACAGTTTTAAAAGGAGCATCGGGGTCATCAGGTGGTGCAGGAGGAGCTTGTTCGACGGGATCAATTTCAATGGGATCTAAGTGTAGCTCATCAAATGTGAGCAAATCCATCTGGTTGTTCTTTTTCAAAAACAGTGTTATCAAGTTGATGGGAATGCCCTGATTATATCCTGGGGCCCAGACGCTGGGATCGCCCACATGGTGCAACGCAACAAGCTTCCATTCACTGTTGAAACAAGGCGAGCCGGAAGAACCTTTTTTTGTATTAGCCCGATAGCGTACCCGTTGTCCATTTGGATTGAGACCAATAACAGCATTGGGTTCTAAAACAAGTTTAATTGGTTCTCCTTCTGGGTGCTGCATAATGATCAACGTGTCATTTATATTTAATGTAAAACCCGTTGAAGGAAAAACAATCCACCCCCTCCGTTCGGCCTTCATACCGGGAAGCACTGTCAGCCCGCCCGCCAATTCCCTGCCTGCTGGTTTGGCTAATTTTAAAATGGCAAAATCCAAATGTTCGAGTGGCCAAGGCCGTTCGAGCGGCCCAGATGTTTTATCCATTTCAGCATAAGGGCTGTGCGCCACCACTGCTTCATTAGGGTCAGCCACCAAATTATGGACAGTGCCCTTAAAAATGGATTCCGTATTGTCGGTTGAGGCACTGTCAACAGATTTATAATCAAAACGGGCAATTACTTTGTCGGTTGTAATATTTCCATTGATCAGGTCATCCACGTTATGGTAATTAGTAAAAACCAAATCAGGGCCAATCAAAAAGCCAGTACCATATTTTGGCCCAGTAGGGAGGTTTACCTCGATGCGGCAAATCTGTTGTTCCAACCTGTACAGTTTCTTTCTCGTTTTTACGGAGTCCCAAAATTGAGAAGTCGAACTGACGAGTGCTTCCAAATTAGACTCCTCTTGTGCCGCAATGCCCGTATCGGCTGCTATTTTCAAAACGACTTCGTGGTCAGGCAAAAGCAACAGGATGGCATCTAACAAACGGCGATGCCACAAATTCAAATTGGCTTTGTACAAAATCCGGAAAACGAATATATCAAACGGTTGGATACTGTCATCTTCGGTAAATGAATAGTCCAGTTGCTTTAGCATTTTTTCAAATGCTTCGCGCTTCATTTCTTGTAGGATTACCTGCCGGAGTTCTTCAAATTCTATGTCGTTGAATTGTCGCATATTTTGGCTGGCTGTACTTTTTCTATTATATCATTATATCGCCTGAACCCCGGATCACACGCACTGGCGTGGATTCATTATTTCCCAACGGGTCAAAATCAGTCAGGCCAAAATCAAGCCCTGTCTTTTTTTCAATCGTTTGCAAAGGGACATGAAAAGTCTGGTATTCGCCATAGACAAATTCGAGGTCGTTCATAAAATCTTGTTGGCTAACGATGTAGCCAGAAGCGGAAAGGCTATTCGATTGGGAATTGGCAACAACGACGACTTTCCAATATTCTTCAGGTATTTGAAAACCCCTGTATATTTTGTCCGTTTTGGCAAATACCGGCCCAGTGAAAACACTCACTTTCATGTTTTCTTCATCTGCATTTTCAAGGATGTAGTCTTCCAGGTTGAGCCACGAACGGGGGTTGAACCGTTGATGTTGAGGTGTGCTATTGGTGTAGAAAAAGGTATCTTTTGCCGCGGCTTTGGCCTCCTCCCTTTCCATTCCCCAAGCAGGATCGAGCCGCCGTACCAAATGCCCTCTGTGGATGTTGTTATGGCTATAAAGCTCTTGCCCTGCCTGATGTTCCTTTTTAATACGAGGGTCGTAATACCAGTAATCACTTCTTCTTGGAATACCGTAAAGCAGCCCCCCGTCGATATTGACCGCCGTGTAAATGGCCATACGGCGTTCCTTGTGCATTTTCACGGAATAGTGCAGGTAGTGCAGCAGGTCATCATCATTACCTTCCACCGGGGCAACTTGGGCTTCCAATTCAGCACTCAGTTGGGGGTACGGCACTTCCAGTTCTTCCCCTAAAAATAAAGGATCAAAACCTATCCTGCTTTGCATATCCGCCACCTTGGGAGCGGCTTCTTTTTTACCTCCTGTATCACCGATATCGGCCATCGCTACTTGCACACCAAGGTTTGCCATGCGGTTCAAAATGGTTGAACTTGTTACCGCATAATTATTTTGCATGAATGCCCCTGAGTAGTGCAGGCCAATAGCTTGTCCCGATTCTAAATCAAAAACGACCGAGCCCGAATTGCCGCCCAATGTTGTGCAATCATGCATCAAAATATGTCCATTCGGATGTACACCCGACACTCTTCCCGGCGACAATCGCTTCACTTGATAAATGCCCTTAAATATTTTTTCCATGACAAAGGCATTGTTCCGGCTATCGTGATCCGGGTAGCCTATAACTGCCACATCAGGTTGATCTTCCAGCCTTAGTTTCTTGCTGGACAATAAAATAGGTTCAGGTAATAGTGGGCTTTTTTCCACTTTCAGCAAAGCCATATCAGGGGCAAGTTCGGTCTTTGCTTCCATGTGCAATATTTGCAATACTTTGATCTTAAATGGCGGGTTGGGCGATTCATGCTCTTGGTTGAAATCCACCTTAGATTCGTAGGCTCGGCCAAGAGGTGTTGTGCCAAACACAACGCGGTCACCCTGCCGACGGGCAAATACCTCAGCCACATGGCGGTTGGTGATCATCACATCCTCTTCAATCAGCCATGCAGTGCCAACATAGTCATAATCAGGATGATTGGACAATTCCACCCTTCCCACTGATGGGATAACCTTGAGGATATTGTCTTTGTGCAACTCCAACCTCTTGTTGATGGATGAAAGACGTGGCCTCTCAAATTTGTTGTTTTGAATGAGCAAAGCAGGACGCCCAGTCACTTTGACGATTGCTTCCAGCCCTCCCCCACCCGGCCCAGCAGTGAATTCTTTTTTGGAAAAAAATTTCTCCAGTGCTTCTTGGGTCGGTAGCAAATTGGTGGATTCAAGCCCTGAGGGCAGTAGTTGGTCTGGAGCAAGGCCCATTATTTCGTTCATGACTTCTTGGTCATTAAATAGGGCATTGCGATTAGCTCTTTCAAGGGAGTGAGTCGTTGACATTTGTTTTTTAATTTTTTGAATGGAGGGGTGAATATAGGGAAAAAAGGTAATTTGAAAATGGGAAACGAAGACATCATTTTGGCAGGAAGTGCATTGAATTGGTGATGATTTTTTGTTTTAAGTTTTTCTTGTTAAGAAATTTCTGGATGAGTAATTTTACGAAATCTTGAACTATCCAAAACAAAAAACAAATTTTAACAGTGAAAAAATATAGATGATAGATTGAAGCGGTCAGGCCGTTTGCTATTTACTAATGAAATTAAACGCGCTTCCAAAAAGACTTATAGCGAGTAATGGGACAAAATAATATAGTGGGTCTTAATGGGTTGGGGCACTAAATCATGGTGATTTTCAAAATCACCATGATTTAAATCCTTGATTTTCAACGCACTTTAATTGCCGAAGGTAGTGCCATTTATTTCTCTAAAGTTGAATCCATCGCCGCCCATTTCCCCACCAATTCCACCATTTCCCTTTGATAGCCAAAAGGGTCAGCATCTATGTCGGCAATTAGCTTTTCTATTTTCTGTCTATCCAAGTTTTTATTAAAACCTGATCCTCGTAGGATCATCCCAAAACTTGCGACCGCAGATGCCAGGCGGAAGTTATCCGACACTTTTTCCAACTTGCCTTTTTTATTGGAAATATTTTTGGAAAACCATTCGCTTTGCTCACTTCCGATAGGCTTGTAGCGGAATTGAATATGAACGAGTTCTTTGCTTTTAGTAGCAGTTCTTGTCAGGCTATGGTTTTGAAAACGGAGCGGGCGAACGTCCGCACTTGGAATGGGTACGGTATCGTCGTGTAAGGTCAATTCATAAAGGGCTGTCACTTGATGGCTAGCGCCGAGTTCACCTGCATCTTTGGTGTCGTCGTTGAAATCCTCTTTGTTCAACAATCGGTTTTCGTAGCCAACGAGCCGATAGGATTTGACATATTTTGGATTAAACTCGGCCTGTATTTTTACATCCTTTGCTATAGTGAAAAGATTGGCGCCGAGTTCTTGCACAAACACTTTTTTCGCTTCCGAAAATTGATCAATATAAGCATAATTGCCATTGCCCTTGTCAGCAAGTAGTTCTAATTTATTGTCCTTGAAATTGCCTATGCCGAAACCAAGAACTGTCAAAAAAATATTGTCTTTTCTTTTTTCTTCGATCAACCGTTGCATTTCTGCGTCACTTGAAGCGCCGATATTAAAATCACCATCGGTACAAAGTATTACCCTGTTGTTCCCTTGAGCAAGGAAATTTTCTTTAGCAATTTTATATGCCAAATTGATCCCTGCTCCCCCAGCAGTTGAACCACCAGCTTGCAAACGATCAAGGGCTTCTAAAATGGTAGTTTTATCAACACCAGAAGTAGGTGGCAATACCAACCCGGCAGCACCTGCATAAACAACAATGGATATTTGGTCTTCCTCCCGCAATTGGTGAACAAGCAGTTTCATGGCCGATTTCACTAAAGGCAATTTATTTTCAGAGCGCATAGAACCAGAAACATCAAGGAGGAAAACGAGGTTGGCAGGTGGTAATTTTTCATATTCAATATCCTTTCCCTGAATACCGATGAGCAATAATTGGCGGTCTTCGTTCCAAGGGCAATCAGACAATTCGGTGGTGATAGAAAACGGGTGTTTTCCTTTTGGCTGAGGATATTGATAGTCAAAATAATTAATCATCTCTTCAATGCGAACCGCGTCAATTGGTGGTCGCTGGTGTTGGTTGAGGAAGCGTCGCACATTGCTGTAAGAGGCATTGTCCACATCAATAGAAAAAGTGGAAAGCGGTTCATGGAATGGGTTTTTGTCAGTATTTTCTGTGATGGCAGAATAGTCTTCGGTATTCCAATTTTTGGTGTTGCTTATAGGATTTTCATCCAAGTTATTTTGTGGGGCAAAACTTCCCAACATCATTTCGAGGTTCAGATCATTACGTACCGTCATTATCTGTTCTTCGTAAGTTTCTGGGTCAAATGTTATAACCGTATCAATTTGCAGCAAGGCTTCATTGAGTTTTAAAACGACATCCAGCGTGTCACTTTCTCCCGGTGTCAATAAGATTGTTTGGCAGCCCGGAAAACTAAACTTCAGTGCCCCTTTTCTTATGTCCCAGTTGATGCGGTACTGGCCAAGTGTGTCGCTGATAGTCCCACTATTCTCATGTTCATGTAATATATGCACTCCAGGCAAAAGAATACCTGTCGCAGCTTCTGAAATAGTTCCAGTAATTATTCGCTGAGCCTTGGTAGAGAAACAAAAAAAGGAAAAGAGGAAAAGAAAGAGGATTGACTTTTTCATAAAAAGGATTTTAGAAAGAATTAAATTAAAATACTAGAAAAGCCCTTGTTTTAAAGGCATCTTCCGTTAAGATTCGAAAAAGTCAATTTTTTATCGATAGGAAAAGTTTGACATTAAAATGCATTAAAAAGAAAAAGTAACAGCGCAAAGAAATCGATTTTAAAAAACCATTAATTCTACTATGACTCTTTAAAAAACAACCATTTGTTTTCAGACCTGGGGTTGAAAATCATGCAGAGAGAGGTGTGTTTTTTTAGCATAATTTTAAGAAAAGCCATTTAAACGGTCACTATTTCTTCAAGTCATAGAGCTGTTTTTCAAAACATTTTATCACCATTAAAGCAATTATAGCATGAAAAATTTAGCAATCGTTTTGGCATTCGTATTTTCATCTTCCATCAACTCCAATTCTCATTCGGCCACTTCCATTTTACCACCTATTTTAATTGAAAAAAATAATTTCCCTCCGCGCTGGGAAAAGCTCGGCACCCGCAAAGTTAACTACCGTCTCGACCGTGATGAGATTTATGTAACTGCCAGGGAAGGTCGTTTTCAAAAGTTGAGATTACAGGTGACTAAAGGTGGAATCAACCTTCACAGAGTGGTTGTGCATTTTGCCAACGGCACTACCCAAACCATAAAAGTCAACCAGTCGATTCCACCTGGCTCACAATCACGACCGTTGGATTTGGATGGTAATAAGCGGGTTATTCAAAAAGTGGTCTTTTATTATGACACGAAAAACTTTTCCGGTAGAAAAGCAACGGTGACTTTGTGGGGGAGGCATTGAGCACATTTTAAGCAGATTGGGTGGCGTCTCTATTAAATGGAGGCGCTTTTTTTTATAACAATGAAAATAAGGTCGCTGCCTATGAAGAGCGGACGAATGAAAAGTCAACTTTAATTATGACAATTGGGTTATCTTTGTTGAACAAAGCGTTATATAAGTATGACTAGAGCACAGACCATACATACCATCAAACAATATTTATTTCAGTACCCAGTTAAGCAAATTGGGGTATTTGGTTCCTTTGCCCGGCAAGAGGAAAATGAAAAAAGCGATATAGATATATTAGTCCAATTCAAAGAAACCATTGATTTGTTCACCTATGTAACGATTGTCCAAGAGCTTTCAGAGCGCTTGGGCCGAAAGGTAGATCTCATCACTGACAAAGGTCTTTATCCCGCATTGAAAAAAAACATTCTTAAAGATTTGCAAATTATTGCCGAGGCATGAGCAAAAAAGGGGACCAACTATATCTTGAACACATTCTTTCCTGTATTCATCAAATTGCAATTTATACAACGGGAATGGACAAGAAAGGATTTGATGAAAATAAGCTAGTGCAAGATGGTTGTATTAGACAATTGGAAATATTAGGAGAAGCAACCAAACGTATATCGGTTAATTTGCGCAACAAACACGCTCATTTACCTTGGAAACAAATGGCCGGAATGAGGGACGTGCTTATCCATGATTATTTGTATGTTGATTTGGATATTGTCTGGAAAACGCTCAGTGAAAGTATCCCCGCTATTGAAGCAGAAATTGAGAATTTAGTAAGTAATATCGGTGATGAGGAGGTCTAATGCAGTAACTCTTTGGAGTTGCTCCATAACAACTGGACATGTTAAAAAGTGCCAACCAGCCTTCTACATTTCACTACCTTTGCCCAAAAAACTATGAGGCAACCTTCCGCCGACCCTTCCATCCCACAGCACACCGCTATAGTCTTTAACATCATCCGCTACCTCCCCGGCGGCTGGTATCTCCCCGATGCATGGATTGTCAAAACCGACAAAGTAGGGAAACTCACTTTCGTTGTACAGCGGGCAACTCCTGATACCATTGGCAGCTATGGCCATGAAATGACACCGACCATCATCCGCCTTTTTTCACTCATCGAAGCACTTTCAGAAAAGACATTAGAAGAAAAATACCAGCCGCCCAAGGCCAGAAAGAAAAAGCCGCTCGTCGAATTGTTGCAAGCAGATGAAGTGAAAAAGACGGCCACGCGATACGTCCATCGGCTCATGGCCAATTTCCTCGAAAAAATAGTGGAGCAAAAACTACCACTTACTTTCATGGTGCAAAAAAAAGTGATCGTGGAAGATGTGCGGGTTCGTTTTCCAAAAGAAGAATTAAAGCCCCATCTCATTTTCAGAAGGACAAAAGATGGGGTGCGCTACCGCCTCAATTTCAGTACAGAGGATAATCGCTGGCTGGTGCGAGAACGCCATGTCGTTCCTTTGACGAACATCCCCGGCTGGCTGTTGGTGGATAATATTTTATACCGATTACCTGAACTAAATGGTTTTTGGGTAAAACCATTTATCCAAAAAGATGAGATTGTTGTGCCGAACCGGATGCTGCGTACTTATTTTCAAAAGTTCATTTTAAAGGCAGTTGAAAAATCGGAGATCGAAGCAGAGGGGTTTGATGTGACGAGTACCCGTAAATTGGAAAACTGCCGCCTTGCCTTGTCCAAACACCCTTTTAAAAACAGATGGTACGTTCAGTTGAAATTCCAGTATATGGGCGCCCTGTTTCTTTGGGGCGACCGAAAGGAGATGCGGACGGCGCTGCATTTTGAGAGTGAATCCGAAATACGGGTGATGCAGGTAAAACGAAACCCAGGGATAGAACAACAAGCTGTAGAAAAGTTGAAAAAATTGCGCTTCGCAAATGTCGAAGGTTCGCTATGGCAGCTACCTGATGGAGCAGGAGAGAAAAACGGCGACCAAGACCCATTCCATGCCGCTGCGGAGTGTTTGGCCAACTTGAAGGAGGAGTTGCAAACCGCTGGTTTTCAATTGGAAATCCCTGATTTTGAAGACAAAAAGATTAGCCTATTACCAGCTTCCTGGTCGCAAGAAATAGTACAGGAAAATGACTGGTTCGACCTGCGGATAAAAATTACGGTCGGTAAATTTGAATTCCCCTTTGCCCGCCTCATCAACCACATCCGGGAAAATAACCGGTTTTATGAACTACCCGATGGCACTTATTTTTTGATACCCTTGGAATGGATGACTCGCTTTCATGGCTTGGCACATTTGGGCAAATTGAGTGGAGAAAAACTCCAACTCTCTAAAAGCCAACGACCCTTGCTCGAAAGCCTTGGTTTGACGGATGAAGAGCATTTGACCGAAAAAAAAGAAACGCCATTTAGATTGCCTAAACTACTCCGTGCAACTCTTCGCCCGTATCAATTAGAAGGTGCAAAATGGCTTGCCCAGCATTATGAAGAGAACTTGGGCGCTTGCCTTGCCGACGATATGGGTTTGGGGAAAACTTTGCAAACCTTGGTCGTTTTGCTAATCGCAAAAGAAAAGCAGTCTTCAGTCCGCAGTCCACAGTCGGCAGTCGGCAGTCGCTCACAATTGGATCTTTTCGGAGAGGTGGCCATTAGTGGGGATTTTGTGCCTTTAAAGGCATTGGTCATATTGCCTGCCTCATTGGTTTTTAATTGGGAAAGGGAGGTGAAAAAATTTGCACCTGGCCTGACCACCTGCAACCATACTGGATCAAAGAGGACTAAAGATGCCCGCCTGCTGGAGCGATATGATATGGTTTTCACTACCTACCAAACTGCCCGCCGTGACTTGTCTGTTTTACAAAAAATAAATTGGGAATATGTGGTGCTGGACGAAAGCCAATACATCAAGAACCCACAAAGTGGGGTATTTAAAGCTGTCGGTGAACTGCACGCCAACCATCGGATCAGCCTCAGCGGTACGCCCATTGAAAACTCATTATCCGACCTGTGGGCACAAATGGAATTTCTTAATCCCGGCATGCTTGGCAGTTTTAATTATTTCAAAAAACACTTCATCCGCCCCATCGAAAAGTTGGATGATACAAACATGAAAGACGAATTGAGGAACTTGGTCAACCCATACCTGCTGCGGCGCACCAAAGAGGAAGTCGCACCCGACCTGCCACCCCTCACTGAGGCCATCGTTTATGTAGAAATGACCGCCGAACAAAAAAAACTCTATGAAAAAGAAAAATCAGCTGCTCGAAACAAACTCCTCAACATCACCTCACCTGAAAACCCGACTAACAGGGTTGCCATTTTAGCAGCACTTACCCGCCTCCGCCAAATCGCAAACCATCCCGCTTTGGTAGCCGACAGCGGTGAAACATCCCTATACCACAATACCGCAATCCCCAATTCGGGCAAATTTGAAGATGTATTGGCTTACTGGGATAAACTCCGCCGCTCTGGCCATAAGGCGCTCATTTTCAGTTCTTTTGAAAAATACCTGCAATTGTACCGGAGCCATTTTGAGCAAGAGGGCTACTCCTACACCTGGCTCACAGGCGACGTTCCTCCTGCCCAACGGAAAAAGGCTGTTGACCAATTTAACAATGACAAAAACGTACAGGCATTTTTCATGACGACCAAAGCGGGCGGGGTCGGCCTCAATCTGACCGCCGCTGATTATGTATTTGTCCTCGACCCATGGTGGAATCCCTTTGCCGAAAGTCAGGCCATTGCCCGTGCCCACCGCATTGGGCAGGACAAAAAAGTGATGGCTGTAAAATTCATTGCCCGAGACAGCATCGAGGAAAAGATTTTACAGATGCAGGAGCGAAAGTCAGCGCTGGCTGGAGAGTTTGTGGCATCGCCGGAGAAGGCGGCATGTACGAGGGAGGGATTGGAGGCACTGTTGTTTTGATGGGTAGGTTAGCTACTTCATTTTCTCAATGCGTTCAACTGCCTTTGTACCGATAAGCGCTTCCATTTCAGCCGCCGCTACTTTCAATAGTTTGGCCTCCCGCTTTCTAAGATTCAGGCCATCTTCGATCAAAACCGCATTGATGGCTTCGAGATTGCTGAGTACCATCAACTCCAATTTAGTAGCGTGATCTCTTATGTTTCCCTTTTTATTAGGATTGGCCAATTTCCAGTCTTTTGCGGTCATCCCAAAAACGATCCTGTTGAGCAGGTCGGCCTCGGCGATATGGTAAGGCGCTTCTTTTTTAGTGTTCCAATCAAGTAATGGCACCCTGTTTTCCCGAACTGCTTTGGCTTGGATGTGCCAATTAGCAGCAGCCAATTCCCTTCGCACATCTCTTTTATATCCCAACCGATCAGCTTCATCTTCCTTAAGGCGGTCAAATTCCTGAATTAGATATAGCTTGAACTTGGTTGAAATAGCTGTGCAAAACTCAAAGGCAATATCCTTATGGGCATAGGTGCCGCCATAACGACCCGCCTTTGCAGTAATGCCAATAGCGTTCGTGGTAGCAATCCATTCCTTTACCGACATGGCGAATGTGGGCTTGCCAACTTGTTGCCTGATTTCTGAAAAAACACCTTCATCAAACGCATCATTGTACATCGTTTCCCATTCATTGAGGAAGTCCAGACCGCTAGGGCTTCTCAGCCAGTTACCGATTGTATTGTCAATCCGACCTGGCACTTGGCGGGCGATGTCGGTCAATGAAATATAATCCTTATCTTCATGAGAAAGGATTTTTATTTCAACTCCTTCTACGGTGATGGTCTGATTTTTCATGCTTTTGTTTTTAATCCCTTCAATTGAAGGGATTAGGATTTATACTTTCAACGGGATAAAATTGTGATTTTGGGTGCCAATTTTTACCGTTGAAAGTATATACCGAACAGGATAGTCAGTTGATTTCTAAAATCATTTTTTTATCCCGCTTCGAGTAAGTTAGCGGGTCAACGTTGTTTAAATGCAAATATATCTAACTCATGGGCAATTTGATTGGCCATGTTCGCAACATTGACCTTTGTGAAGGCGATGCTTATTGCTTGGAGAACAATCGAAAAAAAGAATATGAGCTGAAAGAGCTAAAGTCGCCAGTGACAGGGGAGTTTGTGGCATCGCCGAAAAGGGCGGCATGTACGAGGGAGGGATTGGAGGCAACTGTTGATGTAAAACTTTAAAGCCTAATGCCTATTCAACAGGTTTCAAGTCTTTTACCATTCGATATATGTCTTTTAAATCTAAAGTGCAATCAATGGACAGTAATTTAATAGAAGCATCCAATCCCGAAGCCCTTGATATTTTCCAAAGCGCCGTTTCTGGATCATGCAAATAAAAGGCTTCCACGAATGGGCGGTCTTGTGCTACGAGCAGGTATTCTCGAAAAGAAGGAATGGAGCAGTAGTTTTCGAATTTGGTGGTGCGGTCATTTTTTTCCGTACTATCTGAAAGGACTTCGACAATAAGTTGTGGATTGGTGATAACAGTAACGTGATTTAGGTAAAACTCAGGTTCTCCGCATATAAGTGTCACATCAGGATAAACACTTCTATTGGTTACTGGAATATGCACTTTAATATCGCTGTTTGAAACGTGACACTTTTTTTGTGATTTTAAAATAAAGTTAAAAAGCAATGCGCCGATGGCATTGGCTATGATACTGTGATTGAATGTCCCTCCTGCCATAGGTGTGAGTTTTCCGTTGTGAAATTCGTGCTTTACTTCCGACTTTTCTTCCAAAGCCAGATATTCTTCAAAACTGTATGTCTTTCCTTTTTCTACTACAGATTTCATCTGAATAATTTTTTACGAAGATACGTAGAAAATTGGTCGAATTAAAGTTTGATGCCCGAGGGTCATGAAAAATAACGTATGTTTCGATTTGAAGTTTTACAAAAAAATTATCCAAATGCTAAAAGCCATCACCCGCCCCATAAGCCCAAGAATGGCCGAGTGCGAACTCACCCATTTCGACCGACAACCAATAGATATTAAGCTGGCCGAAAAGCAACATACCGAGTATGAAAAAGCACTAATAAAGCTCGGCTGTCAGATCATAAAGGCGGCGGCGGCACCTGACCTTCCTGATAGTGTTTTTGTGGAGGACTGTACCATCGTTTTGGATGAACTGGCCATCATCACCAATCCAGGTGCGATTAGTCGCAAAGCAGAAATTGCAGGACTGGTTGAAGCACTTGGCCCCTTTAGGCCGCTGGAATTCATTTTATATCCGGGTGTACTTGATGGGGGTGATGTGTTGGTGATTGGGAAACAAATATGGGTAGGTATTTCGAGCCGCTCCAATCAAGAAGCAATAAAGCAGCTTGGGGGTTTTGTTGAACCACTGGGTTATGAGGTGAAGGGTGTTAAAGTGACGGGCTGCTTGCACTTGAAATCTGCCGTCACCCAGATTGGAGAGGGCATGGTGCTGCTCAATCCTGATTGGGTGGATACAGCTGTTTTCCAACAATTCAAAATAATAGAAACCCACCCCGACGAGCCGGGCGCTGCGAATGCACTGCTTGTTGGCGATTCTGTCATTTTCCCTGCCGATTTTCCATTGACGGCCATGCGGTTGGCGGAAGCTGGCGTTGATATTTTATTGGTGGACAACTCAGAAGTGATAAAAGCGGAGGGGGGTGTGACGTGTTGTTCCGTAATTTTTAAATAATCCACTACATTTGGCCACTCCAAAAACAATCGACAACTAACAAACAGCAACCAACAGCCACATGCCCAACATTAACGGAAAAGCCCAACAAGCACGCACCTACGATGCCATTGTCGTCGGCAGCGGCATCTCTGGCGGCTGGGCCGCGAAGGAACTCACCGAAAAAGGCCTCAAAGTCCTGCTGCTCGAAAGAGGCCGGAATCTCGAACATATAAAAGATTACAAAGGAATGAACAACAACCCCTGGGACAAGCCTTTCCGGGGAAAAATCCATCCCGATCTGGCAAAACGACATCCAGTTCAAAGTAAATGTTATGCTTTTCTCGAAGACAACCACGACTTCTGGGTGGATGACATTGATCACCCATACGAACAAGTGAAACCGTATAATTGGCTACGTGGCTACCATGTAGGTGGACGTTCACTGATGTGGCACCGCATGTCGTTCCGTTGGAGCGAAATGGACTTTGAAAGCAATGCCCGTGACGGCTTCGGCACCGACTGGCCGATCCGCTACAAAGACCTCGCCCCCTGGTACGATTATGTCGAAACTTTTGTTGGGGTGACCGGCTCTAAAGAAGGGCTACCCCAATTGCCCGATGGTATTTTTCAACCTCCTTTTGAAATGAACTGCTTAGAGCAGCACACCTCTGAAAAGATCAAAGAAAACTGGAATGACCGTAGGATGATCATTGGCCGGGCAGCTCATTTGACTAAGCCTACCGCTGTGCAAAAAGCCCTTGGCCGTGGCCAGTGCATGACCCGCAATCGCTGCCAAAATGGCTGCCCGTTTGGGGCATATTTCAGCTCCAATTCCGCCACCCTGCCTGCGGCTCGGAATACTGGAAATTTAACCATACGCCCTGATTCAATTGTCAGCGAAGTCATTTTTGACAATGAGAAACAGCGGGCAAGCGGCGTCCGCATCATTGATCGCAACACCAAACAAACAGAGGAGTTTTTTGCAAAAATCATTTTCCTGAATGCCAGCACCTTAGGCACTACTTTTATCTTGTTGAATTCTGTCTCAAAAAGATTCCCAAATGGCTTCGGCAACGATTCAGGAGTGATTGGCCATTACTTGATGGATCACCATTTCGGAGTCGGCGTGAGGGCCAGTTACGATGGGTTCAAGGATAAATATTATCATGGACGACGGCCTATCGGGATTTATGTTCCCCGCTATGCAAATCTGCCCAGGAAGGAACAACATAAAGATTTTGTAAGGGGGTACGGGTATCAGGGTAGTTGCTTCCGGGAAGGTTGGAGCAGAACGACGCAGAAAACAGGCATTGGCCAGTCGCTCAAAAACGAGTTACAACACCCTGGCGAGTGGCGCATCTCCCTTGGTGGCTGGGGCGAGCAGTTGCCTGATTTCGACAACAAAGTAAGCCTCAATACCAGCAAGACCGACCAATGGGGGCTGCCCATTTTAATAATAGATGCGGAATTCAAAGAAAATGAAATAGCCATGCGGCAGGACATCATGAAAACAGCATCAGAGATGCTCGAAGCCGCAGGCTACAAAGACATCGAACCTTATGACAATCTGGCAACCACCCCACCCGGCCATTGCATCCACGAAATGGGTACTTGCCGCATGGGCAGAGACCCCAAGACCTCGGCACTCAATGGTCATAACCAAATGTGGGCTGCTAAAAATGTCTTTGTAACAGACGGGGCATGCATGGCTTCTTCGGCTTGCCAGAACCCGTCGCTGACTTACATGGCGCTGACTGCGAGGGCGGCGGATTTTGCAGTAAAAGAATTAAAGCGAGGAGACTTGTAATTTTTAAGAGAAATAGGTTCACATTTCATCCAATTTTTCAGAGGGTCGATATTTAACAAAACCTACAATCAGAATACTTGATTTTTTCTCCCTGATGATTATGATCAATTTTATTTTGAAAAACAAGACAGACCATGCCTGAAATCACCGAGGTATTTTATCCAAAAAAAAGAAAAGACTGGCGCAACTGGCTACAGAAAAATCATTTATCCAAATCCGAAATATGGTTGCGCCGCTTTAAAAAAGCAACGGGGAAACCTTGCATTAATTACGATGAATTAGTCGAAGAATGTTTATGCTTTGGCTGGATAGACGGCGTTATTAAAAAATTGGACGAAGAGAGCAATGTGCAGCGTATTTCTCCCCGCCGAAAGAAAGGAACTTTTCTCTCCGAACTCAACCGTCAGCGGGTCTGGAAAATGCAAAAATTGGGGTTAATGACCCCAGCAGGCACTGAACCGATAAAGGGTCAAATCGGCTCGCCAGATGACCCTTTCATCATTCCCGATTGGATATTGGAACAATTAAAAGTAGACGCAGAAGTTTGGAAAAATTTCGAAGCCTTTCCTCATTTTTACAAAAGGCTCAAAATTGGGTGGATCGCTGAAATACGTGGAAAAAGGGCGCAAGCCGAAGGGCAAAGACGCTTGAATTATTTGATAAAAATGACAGCTCAAGGTAAACGCTATGGAACAGAGCCTTTGTCCTAAACCTGTTCGTGTACTAAAGTTTTGTTAATCAGCACCTCACCTTTCATGCTATTCGGATTTTTAACTGTTTTATTTTAAAGTAGTTTTATTATTCCAAAATCCGAAAGCCATGAAAAAGTTAATAGTTTTTGCAAGCGCATTTTCCATTGTGTTGCTCCTGTCGGCCTGCTCCGCCTCCCAGCCTGTAACGGACAAAGAACCTATGACCGATCATACCTATATCTATGTGAATGATCCTATCTCGCTAACGAGTTTGCTGTTAAACGCACCAGGCGTATATGTAGATGAAGCTGGGTTGAATACTAGGGTTTATATCCGTGGAAGGAAGCCTCTCTTTGTAGTTGATGGCATTCAGGTAGGCTACAACTATCAGGATGTATTGATCATGGTGGACGTGAACTCAATCGCTGCAGTCGAGATTTTAAAAAGCCCATCAGAGACATTTATGTATGGCGGGCGTGGGACAAATGGAGTTATCGTTATTCATACGGGAAGTTATGAGCCTGAAGAATGATTTTATCATTCTTGAGCATATATTAAAAAGTAAATTACATTAAGAACGGGGGGGTGAAAAATGAAAAACGGATAGCTTTTTATTTTTCACCCCCCTTTTTATCAATGCCTTATAGAAAGAAGCTTTTTAATTAACGCTCCAACACTTCATCCACTACGCCATACGTTTTTGCTTCTTTCGCCGTCATCCAATTATCCCGGTCGCAGTCTTCCATTATTTTTTCAAATGGTTGCCCCATGTGGTCACTCATGATCGTATAAAGTTCCTTTTGCATATTTTTAAAAAGGTTGTAGGTAATTTCCATGTCTGAAAATTGCCCTTGCATCCCACCGGAAGGTTGGTGGATCATCACCCGGCTATGAGGTAAGGCAGTTCGCTTTCCTTTCTGTCCGGCAGTTAACAATACTGAAGCCATTGATGCAGCTATACTGGTACAGATGGTTGCCACTTCTGCATTGATGTATTGCATGGTGTCATAAATGCCAAGACCTGCTGTGACCGACCCACCCGGACTATTTATATATAATTGGATATCCCTTTTATTGTCCGTTGAATCTAAAAATAATAACTGAGCCTGGATAACATTAGCTACGTAATCATCTACCTGCCTTCCCAAGAAAATAATTCGATCCATCATAAGCCGAGAAAAAACATCCATCTGTGCAATATTTAATTGGCGCTCTTCAATAACAGCCGGCGTGAAATTATATAGGCCGTAATTGTTTTTTTCAATGTATTTTTCAATATGCATTTTAGAAGTATTTAATTTTCCAGTTGCATATTTTATAAAATCATTTTTTAATTCCATTTTTTTATTTTTTTAGGCAATTAAGTACCTGAACATATATAATCGACACTTTTTCGCTTTATTGCTATTGGCTATTAGCCTTTTGCTTTTAGCTATTAAAAGCCAATAGCAAAAGTCAACAGCTAATGGCATTTATAAAAATGTCGATTATTTCATTCAACCTACTTAAATATCAGGGAATTGGCGTGCCAATGCCTTTATTTATTGCTGTTTCGGTTTATTTATTGTCGGAAAAAATTATAAATACCTACCCGAAACTGGGGTTCGGAAGTACGGTTCAAGTTAATTAATTTTCAGAAAAAAGAAATTTTTTAAACAGGCCAGACCAATATTTTCTCGGCGGTAAAATAGGTTGATTTTTCACCCATCGCTGCACTTGCTCGAAGCTAACTTCAACGGGTATTCGCCGAATAGCAGAAAATGTTTTTGATATGGAAATTCTTTTTTTCATCCGTAGTTGGGAAATTTATTTCCCGTTTTATTTTTCTCAGGAAATAAATTTCCTGGCTACAATAGAGAAGCATATATAGCTAACCGTTTCGACAAAGGCAACGGCCTGCTATCTTCGCTCAGTAATTCTTTTAATTGTTGCCTTGCCCTGCTCAATCGGGTCTTCGTTGCACCTTCACTTGATGTTTGTATCATACTGATTTCCCTGATATTAAAACCACTTATTTCAAATAATGTCAAAGCCTCTCGCTGTTTATTCGGCAATTGTTGAATGGCTTTTAATAAATAATGAATATCGAGCGCTACCTCTGGGTCACTGGTTCTGCTTTCAAGTTTTTCTAAAGCCATTTCATCCCATTCACCTTTGAACTTCATACGCCTCTTGGCCTGCCGCGCAAGGTTATTCGCTACGCCGATCATATAGCTCAGTAATTTTCGTTTGTCCTCTATTTTATAAAATGCTTGCAAGGTTTGGAGGATGGATTCCTGTACAAGGTCTTCCGTTTCCATAAGGGCAAAAGCCCGGCTGCTGCAATAGCGGGTAAAGCGCTCGTGGAGCGGCTCGTACCATTTTAAGAATTCCTCGTGGTTATTTTTTTCCATATCTTGAAAATAAAAGGAATAAATTGACTACAAATAAATCAACTTTCATCAACCTCTATATATAAGTGGCATGAGGTTAGAAAAGGTTACAATAAATCAAAAAAATTGTTTAAATGAATGAAATTGTTGAGTAAATAGATTGCTGATTTATGGGCAGATAACGGCTTAAAACAACAATCTAACAAAAAAATCATTTTTTAATTACCATCAATGGTATATCAAAATCGGCCAGCATCATTTTTTCGGCGGTACTGCCCACCGTCAACAACTTCACCTTCGAATGGCCGACGGCCCCGATGATGATAAGCCCAGCCTCTTTTCCTTTGGCAGCAGCCAAAATATTTTCAATGATTTTAAAATTGTTGTCTGGAATAAATACAGGCTTTATATTAAGGTTATCTTTGGGAAGCGGGGATATGAATTGCAGATATTTATCAACAGCCGCTTTTTCCCTAATTCTCGAATACAGCCCAACTTCATGCATCCCATATTCTCCGGGTGCAGCAGAAAATACATTTAAACAAATAATTTCTGGATTGCCCAAAAGAGATTGTAGACCGATACTTTGTTTCAATGCGATTCGGGAGTTTTCAGAAAAATCAATGGGCACTATTATTCTGTCCATTTTCTTCTTTGCCTCTTCTGGAATAAATAATACTGGGCAATCGCTTTGCCGCACGAATTGTTTGGAAATAACACCACTGCCCGAAGAGCTTTTTTTCTTTCCGACCATTAAGAGATCAATTTTCTTGACATCCTTCCAATACAACAGTCCTTCCAGCGGCATAGCCTGGTCGACTATTATATCGTGGGTTATTTCGGCAGCCAGTTTTTCATTTTTTACTACACTCGAAATTTGGTTGTGAATCGTTTCATCCCGTGGCATTTCTTTTCCATCAGGTGTATTATGTTTGTCGACTTCCCTGAGTTCTTTGGCACAGTAGATAAAATAGACTTTTTCTGCATTTATTGATTTGGCGAACCAAAAGGAGTAATTGACTAAAATTTTGTCCATCGTGGACAAATCAAGGGCGACTAAAATTCTTTTGAAAGGTGTGTTTTTCATCATTATTTGTTTTACTGCTCACACTTTAATATTGAAATCGGTGTGTCAATTTTTTAATTATATCAAAGATGTGCAACATGATCAATTTGCCGTCAGCAATTGTCGCTATTAGTTTTTTTGAAATATGAAAGCCGTTCTTTGAGGCCAAAGGGAAGGGAGTTTTTGGAGAGAGGTGTGTTTTTTTGGTTTTTTTTGAAAAAAAACCAAAAAAACACACCTCTCTCCTCTTGTTTTCTTCTCCACATATTTCAATTTTTTTAATAGTGAGAATTGCTGATTTGCCGTTGAAAATATTTGAAAATTCAACAGCGTAGTGGAAATACTGCTTGATATTGGGGTAAATTTTGATCAATAAAGATTAATTGATAAGTTGATTTGATGAAAGAGCCAATGTTAGGAGTGAAGATGATTTTTATCAGTTATCTAATTGGGAATTTGGTTTCCATATTTTTACCTTACCAGAGTTAAATCTCCCGAGGCTATTTCTTCTGATCCATCTTCCAAAAGAAGGACTGCCTGCCAAACAAATACCCCTGCATCCAATATTTTTCCATTAAATCGTCCATCCCAAAGCGACATATCCGAGTCTGGCTGGAATTCATTTTTCTCAAATACGATAGCTCCCCAACGGTTAAAAATATGGAGGCTTTTTATTTTGCCTATATTACTATTTTCTGCAGGGAAAAAACGGAACTCATCATTGAAACCATCGTCATTGGGAGAGAAGGCATTTGGCACGTACATTTTATAGGGCTTGCATTTTTCCGCAGGATTGTTGGGAAATAAGGAAATGTCTTCTATGGTAATGCAACCCATTGCATCGGTTATTTGCAATTGATAGATGCCAGCAGGCAAGTTAGTTGGATGCAAACTGCCATTTAACGGAGGCGACCAAATTATATTGTAAGGTGGTATGCCACCTGAAATGAACACTTCAATTGCTCCGTCCTCGGCAGTCGGGCAACTTGGTAGGGATAGTTCATGTTCAATTTGTCCTCCTCCATTTTCCACTAAAACACTGCCTGTGGCCGTTCCTTCACAAAAGGCATCTGTAAACTGAACGAGTTCGTAAAGACCTGCTGCTGTGGTCGTTAACTGATACGGAGATTGCAATACATCTGTAATAGGCATCTGCATTTGGCCGTCAATACTATACTGAAACGACCAAGGCGGATTGCCTTCAAACTCAACTTCCAAAGAAGTGGTCTGCCCATCGCAAAAAATAGCCTCTCCACTTAGAACAGCCTGCGGAACGGGTTGCAAAATGGCCGAAACAATAGCGGGTTTTTCCGCGCCACATCCATCCGTTATGGTTACGTTATATACGGAAGTTTGATCAATGGTGGCTGTAATCGTGCTATCTGTCGAGCCGTCTTCCCAGAGATAGGTAAATGGGGCAGCGCCATTTAAGATAGTAGGCCCAAGGGCGAATTCCTGCCCGGCACAGATTTCTACTTCCGTGTTTTCAATTTCAAATGGTGCCTCGTCATTGATAAAAAGCGTTGCTGAGACAGGATCCTCGCAGTCGCAGGGGAAATCCAAATTTAAGGTCAGCGTCTCCATTATTTCATTTAACCCATCTCCCAAAACAACAATTGGCAAAAATGCATTGCTTTGCCCGGCAGGGATGGTAATGGAATTGGGGATGAGAGAAAAATCAACTCCATTCTCCGCCGTACTGCTGGGGTCTATGGAAAAATTTACCGTTAAAGGCTGGTCAAGGTTTGAGCTATTGCGAGTAAAAACGAACTGGCCATCCAAGCACCCTTCCACTGCATTAAGCTCAGTGCTGTTGGGCACTTCTGCATGAATGCTTACTTCACTACTCATATCAAAACTTTCACCTTCCAAAAAAACGCCCGAATCCAAAATGTCGTCACCTACGTCGGCTACTAACATGCGAATATGGTAGGTCTCGCACGGCACTACAGGGATGGTAGCCGTTAGGGCAGTGGTCATGCCATCGTACTCAATTTCTTCTAAAAAACTGGGCTGGAAAGGGATACCACATTTATCGGTGTCTTGTTCCAGTTCATTGCCAATGTAATATGTAGAATTGTCGGTATGGTTGACGGAATTGATAGCGACATATTCGGTCGTGCCGGGGATCAGTGCCACGTTCACTGCATTATTCGAAAATGGGCCGCTGAGGCCAGGGCCACTGACAAAAAAGCCAAATACATCATTGAAAATACTCCCAACAAATTCACAGTACTCCTCCGAAGCAAAAACATACCGAAATGTTACCGACTCACCTATAGGCACAAAGTCGAACTCAATCCCCGCCACATCCATAATTGCCCCGCTCGTCATGATGTCAATGTCATCGTCGCCAGTGTTATCGCCAAAACCTATTCCCGATTTAACGCTGACGTTTGGCCCCTCTGCCAGCAAAATATCCCCGCTTGAAATAATGATGCCATTGGAAAACCCAAAAATGCTGCTGCCCCCTTCAAAATATCCAATTCCCATATTGTTGCCTATAGCTTTAACATTGCTCACATTATGGCATTCTCCTTTGATGAATATATCCTTGACCAATTCTTCCACAGTGTAGTCATGGTTCGTTTTAATGCCATTAAAAACAGGAGGGGGCAACTTGCTGGTCAAGCCATTTGCCAAAAAAAAGAAAAGGAATATAAGGAGGATTCGGTGCATAAATGCGGTGTACTGGGTATTGAGGTATTAGCTATTAATACCTCAACCTATTTCATTTCACCACTATTTCATCGACAAACAGCCAACAACTGTTTCCATTGCCATCATGCCACTCTGGGCAGGGCCGATTTTTAGCGGTAACTTTTATATAACGTGCTTTTACAGCCATTTTATTTTGGGTAAAATACTCGACTTGCTCTTTTGTTCCCATATTTGGTTCTTCTATGATAAAATGTTGGTTTTCAGTAAATTGTTTCCCATCTGTTGAAGTATAAAATGAAATTTCAGATGGAAGAAATACCCATTTACGTGGCACTTGCAAAAAGCCGACCGTTACCTTTTGCACTTCCGTTATTTCGCCCAAATCAATCATAGCTTCAAAGTCTGTTTCCCTAAACCCTGGGAGGAGATTGATCGCATCAGGTTTTTCCAAAAAACCATCAGTCAATGATTCTGAATGATCATAGTTGGGATGGGGCGGGTATTTCAAATCAACTTTTGCCTTTATAGCAAGATGGGATAATTGGCTCTTTTCCCTATCTATTTTGAAAAAATCAGGATGGGTATTTACATATTCGTATTGTCGATCAATCTCAGCTTGCAATTCCGCTACTTTTTCTGGGTGTTCTGCTGAAAGATCATATTGCTCGGAAGGATCATCAGAAAGGTTAAAAAGGAGCGGCAATTTACCATCGAAATAATCCTTGCCTGTTTGGCTGCTGGTGCGCACATGCAATTTCCAATCGCCTTTCCGGACAGCATGCAGATGTCGTGAGCCGTAATAAAAATAAGAGCGTTCCTCTAGCTCATCCTTTTTCTCAAAAAATAAAGAACTAATGTTCCGCCCATTGAAGTGGTGGTTTTCAGAAAAAGAATAGCTGCCCAATTTCAAAAAGGATGCATATAAATCAAGCGTACTGATGGGCGATTGCACCACCGACCCAGTGGGTGTTTTGCCTTTCATATAGGCAATGGCAGGCTCGCGCATACCGCCTTCCCACGTGCTGCCTTTGCCGTCTCGTAAAAGACCTGCCGAGCCACCTTCTTCGTTTTTGATGATCCAAGGGCCGTTGTCGCTGGTAAAAAAAACAAGGGTATTTTCTGCAAGGCCATTGGCTTCCAATGCTTTCATTATTTCACCTACACTCCAATCAATTTCCTCTACCACATCGCCATATTTCCCCCGGGTCGAAGTTCCTGCAAAAGCTTTTCCGGGGTGCAAAGGCAGGTGCGGCATGGTATAAGGCAAATAACAGAAAAACGGTCCATTTTTATTTTTTTCGATAAACGAAATAGCCCGCTCTGTATAGCGACGGGTTAAGGTGCTTTGGTCGGGATTAAGTTCTAAAGTGTCGTTGCCATCAAACAATGGAATGTCTGGATGCTTAGGTGGAATCATATCATTGGAATATGGCAGGCCGAAGTATTCGTCGAAACCATTTTGCAGCGGCAGGTATTCTTTTTTTGCTGTTCCCAAATGCCATTTGCCAAAAATACCTGTCGCATAGCTTTGTTTTTTCAACCCTTCGGCTAATGTAATTTCATTTGGATGTATTCCCTTTGAAGACTGTGGGAACAAAACCCATCCAAACCCTGAATGTACAGGGTATCGCCCCGTCAATAATGCATATCGGCTGGCCGTACATGCGGGGGAACCAGAGTAGAAATTGGTGAACTTGACACCTTTAGCTGCCAATCTATCAAGGTTTGGCGTGCGTATAGTTGGATGGCCGAAAGTGCCAAGGTCACCGTAACCGAGGTCATCAGCAAAGAGGAGGACGATGTTGGGCGGAATTTGTTCTTTATCGGCAGAAGTGCAAGAAAGTTGAAGCAAGAAGAGGAGGATAAAAAAAAATGACACCTTCATTTTTGCATTGTTGTTATTGAGGTAGCAAAACAACTAAATTCTGACAAGTCAAGATGTGGCCTAAATCATACATCATAAACCCACCTAAACAGATTTATGATGTATGATTGGAGAGAACTTGGACTTACCTCCTTTGATTTGACAGAACACTAAATTTGGGTATAAATGCGAATGACGGTTTAAAATGAAAAGGTATTGATAATCAAAAGATTAAATCATGGTGATTTTTAAAATCACCATGATTTAGAGCTATAACTTATTGAAAACCAATGATCTGATTTAACCCGTCATTCACATCATAAATAATTCCTTACTAAAGCAGTCAATTTTATTTTACTGCTTTCCAACCACCAACGGCAATGCCTTCGCCTTACTCCCAGCCGCCTGAATCCACATCACGTACCACCCTTCTGGCACGCCTTCCAATTCCATCCGATGTGGGGCAGAAGAAGCATAGTCCACTTCCATTTCCTTCACCAAACGTCCCATTCGGTCAACAAGTAGCAATCGAACCCGCTGGCCTTCTACTCCAAAAAGACTGATGTCCACGTACTCATTAGCAGGATTAGGGAAAAGCTTAAAGCCATAGAGGTCGTCCCAATGTTCCAACATGAAGACGTTGGAAAAAAGGTAGCTGTCATCTATTTGTATCAATTTGATTCGATAGAAATTCAATCCGGGCAATGGATAGTGATCTTCCGTTTCGTACATCTCCCGAATGTTTTCAAATACCGTATTTGGCTGAGAACCGATCTCTTGCCATTCAAATCCATTGGCCGAACGCTCAATGATGTATTCAAGGGTATTTTCGCCAATGGTCGAAGCCCAAAGCAAGTTAACGATGGTTCCTTCCTGCCATGCTTTTAGGGTGAACATCGCCCCTTGTAGAGCTACCAATGGATTTGTAAAAGGAGCCAAAGTAACCAACGCCTCATCGTCCTCAACAGGTGTTCCCGATGTGTTATTGTCAGGGCTACTGTCGATATCTGCTGGTGTAGCAGCTACGACTTGTACGAAATATGGCAAGGCCGTTGTATTTTGCAAACAGAACAGTACTATGTCCAAAGTGACCGTTTCGCCTGCTGCCAAAGAACCGACTTCCCATTCATGGAAAAACAAATTGTAATCACCTTGTGAGGGGCTGTTGGATGTATGTGCCAAACCTTGGGGAATCGGCACTTCCAGCCGAATCCCATTCGCGGTTTCATCCCCTGCATTAGTAAGTGTGATACTAAAGGTTACATTTTGCCAAATCAACAAAGTAGGGCTGCTGGCAGTCATCGTTACTTCAAGGTCAGGACCGCCGCCCTGCCCCGGTTCCGTGACGGAGAACGTTCTAAGCACATCAGGTGCAGGATTGTATTGGGCATTGCCTGATTGGCTGGCGCGGACTGTAACTGAGCCTGTTGTCCCATTCAATGTGATGGTATTTCCTGAAATACTTGCTGGACCTGAATCAATTGCAAAACTCACAGGCAAACCACTCGTAGCCATTGCCGAAATGGTAAACGGCGCATCCGTTGTGAGTTTGTTTGGAATAGCAGGAAAGTTGATTGTTTGGTTATCCAGCCCCGGCACATTTACATTGAAAGTCCGCTCAACAGGGGTAGCAGGGTTCCAGTTGGCATCGCCTGCTTGGGTGGCCCGTACAGTTACTTGACCCGTCGTTCCATTCAAGGTAATTGTATTTCCAGAAATACTCGCAGGGCCGCTTATGATTTCAAAACTCACAGGCAAACCACTTGTGGCAGAAGCAGAAATAGTAAAAGGTGGGTCATCCGATTCTTTATCTGGTATCGTAGGGAAATTGATCGACTGGTCTTGTGGGCCAGTGCCGGGCAAGGTGGCAGTGAAGGCCGCTTCGTCATCCTCATTTGCAGTGCAGCAAGTGCCATTGCCGGGCGTACTGTCATCATCAGCGGGTGAGGCATTGCTCACTTCTGCCCAGCCTGTAATGGCGCTGTTTTGCAAAACAAACCAGTTCACTGTAAGGGTCTCCGTTGCGCCAGCAGCCATTGTACCTACATCCCAAACTTGGTCGCTAAAAAGGCCATAACTGCCCGTGGAGGCTGTAAACTCATTTCCACCTACAAACACGACTGATGAGGGTTTTGGGAAATGCACTTCCACATTATTGGCCGCCACTGTGCCTGCATTGGTCAAAGTTGCAGTAAAAGCGAGGTTGCCCCATTGAGTCACTGTTGTGGGTGAGGCACTCATGGTCAGCTCAAGATCAACACCACTGCCACCACCGGGGGTCGTCACTTGGAAACTCCTGTTCACAGGGGGGGCAGGATTGTATTGGGCATTACCCGCTTGGTTTGCCTGCACGGTGACAGTGCCGGGAGTCCCATCCAAAGTCAGGGTATCCCCCGAAATAGTCGCAGGGCCACTGACAATGGAGAAACTTACGGGTAATCCACTTGAGGCTGTTGCACTAAGTTGGAAAGGCGGGTCATCTGTCTGCTTATTGGCTAATGGGGCAAATGTGATGGTCTGGTTCAGCAGCCCTGGTTCATTTACCTGAAAGGTTTGCTCAACAGGAGGGGCGGGATTCCATTGGGCATTACCACCCTGTGTAGCCCGAACAGTAACCGATCCCGTTGACCCATTCAAGGTAATCGTATTCCCTGAAATAGTAGCAGGCCCTGAGACAATCGCAAAACTCACTGGCAGGCCGCTCGTCGCCGTCGCCGAAATGGTAAAAGGAGGATCATCCGATTCTTTATCTGGAATAGATGGAAAATTAATTGTCTGATCCTGCGGCCCTTGCCCCGGCTCGGTAACGGTCAAGGCGGCCTCGTCATCTTCATTGGCGGAGCAACAGGTGCCATTGCCGGGTGTACTATCCACATCTGTTTCATCGGCAGCACTTACCTCCGCCCAGGCTGTCAAAGGATCAGCTGCCAAGGTGAACCAATTTACTGTAATGGTCGCATTGCCTCCCGCCGGGAGGTTTCCAACAAACCACACTTTTGAACCAAAATGATCATATATGCCTTGCGATACTTGAAATTCATTGCCTCCTGACCAAACGACATTTGCTGGTTGTGGAACAAACACCCGCACATTATTGGCCGTTGAAGTTCCTGAATTGGTTAAAGTAAAAGTGAATGAAATGTGATCATAAATGGTCAAAACCGATGGATCAGATGTTACACTCAACGCAAGGTCAATATCTCCTCCACCCACTGGCGGTGACACCTGAAATGTCCTATCCACAGGCGTAGCAGGATTCCATTGGGCATTGCCACCTTGGGTCGCTCGAATGGTCACGGCCCCTTGCGTTCCGTCCAATGTCACGGTATTTCCAGAAATAGAAGCTGGCCCTGAAACAACCTGAAAACTTACTGGCAGACCACTTGTCGCCGTTGCCGAAATGGTAAATGGCGGATCGTCTGTCAATTTATTTGGAATGGCTGGGAAATTAATCGTCTGGTTCTGTGGCCCAGTCGAAGTTACATTGATGGTGATGTTGTCAGAAGCCGTTTGGCCGCTGTCGTCAGTGACGATTAAAGTGGCGGTATAATTACCAGCACTATTATAGGTATGACTTGTTGAAACACCCGAACCAGTTGAGCCATCGCCAAAATTCCAAGCATAGCTGACAATCGAGCCATCTGGGTCACTCGATCCACTACCGTTGAAACTGACATTTAAAGGTGCATCACCAGATGTCGGCGTTGCCGAAATGACAGCTGTTGGGATACCTGCGCCAAAAGGCAATAGCCTATTGCCTAATATAGGTCGTTCTAATGTCCCTCCTGGTAATTGCCAACCAACTGCAAGGTTATCGCCGCCTGGGCCTTCCTTATGCAATGCTTCCACATAATACAACTGGCCTGCTGTCAACGAGATCAAAGAGGATTGCTGTTCTGGGTATTTATCCCATACCTGTGGATTTGTCCAACCCGGCACATTGGCTATGAGTTGCCTGTTTACAGGATCGTCATCTGTACTGAGCCACAGCTCTCCTCCATCATCACTCGAAATCCAAAAACGGTAATTCCCAGTCACTGGCGGACAAAGAAAACCTCTAAGCCGTGTCCCATAATCATCTGCTACATTGATAGGTATTTCAAAAATGTTCAATTGATCAATAATATCGGGAGGAGAAGTGAGGGGAATGTCAGACACCAGCAAGCCGGGCACATTATTCCATACTTCTCTCGAAATCAAACCTGTACCAGGGCAACTACCGCTTGGGCTTACATTTACCCAAAAACTCTGCTCAACGTTAAAGGCATTCGCATATGTGCCATTGCCCGGCTGGGTAGTAGCAATGGTCACTTTTCCCGGCACACCATCTAAGGTTACAGTATTTCCCAAAACGCTTGCGGGGCCTTCCGTTATATAAAAAGTTACAGGTAGCCCACTCGATGCACTTGCATTGATGTTAAATGCCCCATCCGTGACAAGTTTATCGGAAATAGAAGAAAAACTAATGCTCTGCCCATTGCCAGAACAAGCTGGGAAAATATCTTTTTGATAGGAATCAGATGCTCCTGTTGGATCGCTGACGGTCAGGTTGACCCGATACCAATAACTTGCAGAATAACAGGCCACCGCAGTGAAATTGGTGGTAGCAGTCGCGTGTAGTATAAGTCTGCAAGGGGTGATTGTGGTTGTTGTGGTACAAACGCACTTCCCAAAAGTAGCTCAACTGCCCCGAAGAATGGTTGGCATCGGAAACAGTTGCGTTTAACGATACATTGGTGGTCGTGTTTGGGTTAAACGTATTTACGCCATCAATACTCGTCGAGACAATAATTGGCGGTGAGTTATTTAGTGAGACATTCAAATTGGCTACATCACTCAATCCACCATTATCTGTAACGGTGAGGGTCACATTAAAACCAGTAGCCCCTGTGCCATTAAAAGTATGTACCGGATGAGGTAAGCTGCTTGTAGTACCATCGCCGAAGTCCCATAGAAGCGTCAAAGGGTCTCCATCTTCGTCATAAGTGTTTTGAGAAGAAAAACTAACCATTAAAGGTGAATTGCCATTCACCACATTTGCGGAAGCAAAAGCAACTGGTGTATGATTGGTCGTTCCCAGTGAAAGATACCTGCCGTATCTGATCGGGCCAACGTACATAGTAAAGGCTATTTTGATCAGGATCGGTATTGAGGAAAACACAAGCACCCGCCGTGTTGATGAAGTTTTTCACCTCCAAAGGATTGTAATTGGCATCGAATCGGAAATTCCTGATCCAGCCAGCACCATAATCTGCATGAAAATAAGAGTTGTGCCATTCGGTAGGAAAATCACCTCCCTGGTACCAAACGCCCCCAGTACTTGCATTGCCATTGAAGGTCGGCCCCGGTAAAGTCGGCGACCCAACATTGACGACGCTGCCATTGACCAAGCCCCTCGGTGTGCCTGTGCGCCAATCAACCCTTGGGAGTTCGTGTTGAGCAGGGGCATAAGCATTATTGTTGTACCCCGGTTGATGGGTCATGCCTTCGTATTTTGGCCATCCAAAATTCAATCCCGGCCCGGTCACGAAACTCATTTCCTCACGGGTAGCCCATCCTACATCACCAAAAATGAAAACGCCAGGGTTTCCGTCGGAAGGAATATGACTACCACTTTCGGGTATTTTAATCATGCGGTAAGGGTTGCGGGCACCCGTCGCCCAGATGCGGGAAGCAGGCGATTTGGGCTGGGAGGCATTCCAGTAAGGATTAGTAGGCAAGCCCTCCCCTGTCACGGGATCGAGACGCAATATTTTCCCTGAATAATTATCAAGTGTTTGGCAACGGTAAGCGCCGATGTTTTCAGCAGTGGTGATGATGCCGTCGTTCAAGCCATCTTGCCAATAAGTCTCATTAGCAGAGCCTTCATCCACGCTGGCGTAGCTGGCCCCATCCCCTATGGAAACCATCAACGTACCATCATCGCCAAACACCAATGACCCTGTTCCATGTGATTCATGCAAAATGGGTGGCCCATCCTGCCCATTTTCCCCCAACAAAATAAAGCGGCTGGAAGCAAGGGTCGTCGTATAATTGGTCGCTACATTGGCCTGATAGCGGGTAACTCGGCCTATGGTTGCAGCGAAATATTCATTGGTATTGGGGTTATATTGTGGCGTACCGGCATAGAGAAAATGATGACGATCCACCACATATAACAGGTAGTAATAGCCGTTTGATAAAAAATTGGGATCGAGTGCAAAGCCAAGTAGGCCGAAGTCCCGCCAACCACCTACCTCGTCGCTGATGTCGAGCAGCGGTGTACTTAGTTTAACACCATTTTCAACGATCCATACCCTGCCATCCCTTTCCCAGACGTACATCCGGCCGTTCGGATCCCAAGTAAAACCAGCCACCTCGTTCCAACCACCCATAAAGAGTTGGTCGGTGAAGCCAGCGGGCTGTGCCTGCATTTCAATGGAAGCGGTAAAAAATGAAGCCATTAAAAAGATAATGGAAAAAAGAAGGGAATTGCCTTTAGGCGAAATTGGGTTCATGATGTCTGTTATTTTTTGTTTTCAGATTTTTATGAAAAAAGAAAATTAAGTCATGTCGTAAAGTCTGTGCTTTACTGTTTGGGTATTAATAGTAATGGATTTTGTTATTTGGTTTTCAATCAAAAGTTTAGTGAAAAAAAGAGACCCAAAAACGATCAATAGCCTTGAAAGGTGGGTTCAAAAAAATTCAGCTTCGTGACGTGAGGCTCTGAGGGAGGGAAGACCTTTAATTTAATAGAAGGTGAAGGTAGGTACTTTTCAGGAAAGCTAAATACAATTTAATCATTTTTATCCCATTTAATGCCCTTGAATATTTTAACTCTCCTTCTAATTCTGACAAATAAAATAAAATGGCTGTGCAAATTTTGCACAGCCATTTTTTCAAAATGAAGTTTTCAATATTTTAATATACATCATTTCACATAAATAATGCGCTTAGTAACAGGTTCTTGTCCCGGAATACGGATATTTACAAAAAGCGTTTGGCTATTCAACCGCAGGGCACCCAAGTCAATTAACAAAACAGGTGTTCCTGATAACTCGTATTGACTTACAGTTGCTCCCAGCAAATTGGTCAAAAGCACCTTGCCCTCTTTGGGCGCATGTTCAAACCGGATGAAAAACCGATCTCTTGTCGGGTTAGGATAAATGATTACATCCCCTACATCTACGTTGCTGTCATCATCCCCCCCTTGAAAGATGGCACTCGGCACGCAAGAAGTTACATCAGTCATACTAACACTCATCTCTTCATTGCCAGAGTCACCGTCATAGCCATCAGTAAGGGATAATGTAACCGACTGCACCTCTCCACCAATGACTATATCGGCAAAGCTTTGATTATCACCCGAATAAGTGCCTTCAGTAACCAAATTATTCAACCCATCAACATAAGTAACGGTCACTTCATCAATGTATCGCCTACTGGGATTGCCGTTTGTTTTTGCGCTTAAATCATTAATGGTAAAACTGACATCTTCATTTCCAGCAGGAAAAGTGAGACTGGTAGTAACTGAACCAGAGCCTGTGTGCGTGAGCGGGTTAGTTGGAAAATTACTGGTAATCTCATTGGGGCAATTGACCGGGTCACAAAAATCAGGAATTCCATCGCCGTCAGAATCTATATTATCATCGCCACCTGGGCAAATGTCCAGTGCGTCGCAAACGCCGTCATTATCACTATCACCTGTAGAGGTGCCAACACAATCACATGGATTGCCAGTTACATAAACATCATTGATAGTACAACCATCATTATCATCGCAAGATGTGCCAATTAAATTATCATCGAAGTTTGGACATTGATCATCAGCATCGCAAACGCCATCGCTGTCAGAATCGGTACACCCATTGCAATAGTCAACCGTACCTAAAGAGACCGACATATTTCCATTGTAATTGTTATCATAGCCATCGGTTAGTGAAACCGTGATCGATTCAAATTCATCAACAATGTCAACATTGACACTGTGCACATTATTTCCACTGAAAGTACCATAGGTTTGGGTATTTCCATTTTCATCTACATACGTTATGGTCACTTCATCAATGAATCTGCCATTGGGGTTGCCATTTGTCTTTGAATTCATACCTGATATAACAAAAGAAGCCTCCTTGCTACCAGTAGCTACGGTAATCGAAGAAGTAGATGAACCGGTACCAGTATGGGTTAGTGTGCTGGGGTCAAAAGATGTCGTTGCAGCATTACAGTCACAAAAATCAGGGATGCCATCACCGTCCGAATCTATGTTATCATCACCACCGGGACAAATGTCTAGCCCATCGCATACGCCATCATTATCACTATCTGCATAAGTACCAGCACAGTTGCAGTTTGCATCTAATACATCATTACTGGTGCAGATATCCAAATCATCACAACTTGCACCAGGATATTCACTGGCATCATTGTCGTTGCAATCCGTGTTATCGGAAACATAGCCCGATGGAGCTGTACAATCTACAACTGAATTATTTGGATCACCATAACCATCACTGTCAGTATCTGCATAAAATGTTTGGTCGGCAGGCCTGTTGAAGCTGGAACTACTGGCATCGTTGGCAGGATCAGTATCTGCCACTCCATTTGGATTGAGTGTAATTGCATCAAAAGCATGGCTGCCAACCCCAAAGGAAATGGAGGATAAAGTGACATTCGTTGAAGCGCCACTGGCAAGTGTTCCAGTCCAATTATAACTTCCAGCTGGGTTGCCGTCCAAATCGTATTCGATCGTTACAGAAGTCAGCGTATTCGATCCATAGTTTTGAAGCTCTACCACAGGGCTAACTGAACTGCCACAAATAGTACCGCTTGGAACTGAGATGGAAGCTATACCTGCATCATCTGGGGTTGGACTACTACATGGACTCAGACAAGACGCATTGTACACTTCATTTCTAATAAGATCACCAGGTTGTTGTCCAAAACCCAAATTAAAATCAATACCCACACCACCAACCAAGTGACAGTAACTCATAATTGTACCTGCATTGGGAATTGGGCCTCCGCCACAACTATTACCATAACCTGCCGCTGGGCCACACCCATCAATGGCTGTATTGTTTCCATTCCAAACACAATCATGGGTATGCCTTGAACCAAGGTTATGACCAATTTCATGGGTAACTACTTCAATTGTCCAACTGTAGGTTGGCACATTGGCAAAAGTAGAATTGATGTCACTGTAGCCAATGCCCCAGAAACTATTGCAAAGAACATCCACATAAGCCACTCCGCCGCCGCCATTGTACCCAACTAAGTGGGCAAGATCACCGTTGTAACTTCCATTCAGTTCATCCCGAAACTGAGTGAGATAATTACTCGTTGATGGCCCGGTATAAGGGTCAACAACGTCCCAAACAAATATTTCATTTACTGTAAAATCAATTGACTCATTGGCATAGAGGATGGCCACTTGGGCAAATACATCGCTGACATAATCGGCTGCTTGTTGAGTACCTCCTTTTCCATTGTAAATATCATGATCTACTTCCACGTACATTCTCACACAGTTATCAGCTGATTTCTCAAAATTGGCAATTGTGCCATCTACTTTGTTTCCAATATAATGTAGCTCATCATCAGTGCCACAAGAAAAATCAGCAGCTACTTTAAGATCTTTTTCCTTGAAAATAATATGAGTGCCATCACCTGATTGGTTGAGTTTTCCAATATTATAAACGTTACCTTGATAATTGATGAAACCCATTATTTCTTGCTCATCTATGGAAATGGCGGCCAAGGAATGCTCATCGCCATTTACGATGCCCCAATAATAAAGGCTGGGAGTAAAAGGAAATGGTTCATTCGGATTGGAAGCAGTGTACACATTGAATTCCGAAGTGAAAACATTCGCTTTGAACAATTCCAATTCAAATGGAGCAGCACCATTTATGGGTATGCTCATTTGGAGCAAGTCTTTGGGGGTTTTCAAAAGAGACTTGATGGCATTTTCTTGAAGGGAAAAGAAAGTACCTTCAGTCACTTCTGCCTCAACGACAGACTTATTGAATGCTTGATTGGGGAGTTTTTCCATCAACACCGAGCTTTTCAAACTTTTATAAGCTTCGGCCTGATTGAGGACTTTTGTTGCAATGGGATGTTCCTCATGTTGGGCATTCACCTGAAAAGAAGTGAAACAAAACAACAATAAGGAAACAGAGAAAATTTGTTTAATTTGATTCATGTTTTTAAAGTATTTAAATGAATGAGAAATGAAATATTTTAAATAGCCTTCACCGTCTGGAAATGTGACAAAACATCTCCACTACCAATGTTGGGCATCAATCAGTGTTTTTAATACATCTCAATCTATTAGCAAAATGTAATTATGGTTTTAAGCGAATTGAGGGGGTACGGCTTTTGGTGAAGTGTAATGAGTCGGAGTATTGTTATTCATTTGATACTACTTGGAAGGTAATGTGGCTTTTAAGCCAAATGTTCAGCGATTTCGGACAAACATACAATTTATACTTATTCACTTTCAACCACTATGATTCAATTAAAGTGACGTCTAATTTTATTTCTTTTACAAAAAGGTAAATAATGCACATGGTTACTTTTACAATTGGGTAAATAATAATACCTTCACCCCAACATCAACAATTCCTACATTTTGAAAAGACAACATTTAGGCGAATTTGAAGAGACCGTCCTACTTTGGGTTACCATCCAACATGAGCAAGCCTATGGCCTTTCCATTGCCAAGGCCATCGAAGAAGAAATGGGTAGGTCGGTCACGTTAAGCAGCGTACATACTGCCCTCTACCGATTGGAGGAAAAGGGTTTGGTCGAATCGAAAATGGGAGAAGCTTCCCCAGTGAGGGGTGGCAGGCGCAAGCGCATTTTTATGGTCACCAATACTGGCAAAGAAGCACTCATGCAAGCCCGTGAGATGCGTAACAAACTTTGGGCAATGATCCCCGAAAACTTCATGCTCCAATGGCAAATATGAAGCAAGACCGCAACATCGCCACACCGCCCCGTTGGGCCGACCGCTTCTTTGAGTGGTACTGCAATGATGACTTACAGGAAGAATTGTTAGGTGACCTTTACGAGCGTTTCCATGAAAAAGTAGAGACATCAGGAGTGCGGTGGGCAAGAGTTTGGTATTGGTTGAATGTTTTTCTTTTTATCAATAAATACACCCTGCGAAGGAATCCTCAACCATACGCACAGACTAATCACCTCGACATGTTTCAAAATTATTTTAAAACTGGCTTTCGCAACATTACCAAGAATGGACTTTCCACATTTATAAATGCCACTGGTCTGGCAATGGCAATCGGCTGTTGTTTGGTGGTCTTCACATTTGTAGATTGGTCATTTAATACTGATTCCTACCATAAAAACAGGGATGAAATTTATGTTGTCCAACGACTGATTGATCAAGACGGCGATATTTCAAAATGGGGGAATAGCCCTGAGCCAATAGGTCCAGCTATATTGGCGGATTTACCACAAGTGGTCAATACTGTACGGCTACGACACGAGAGCGGCATTTTTAAAAAAGGGGAAAAGGTGTTCAGTGAGCGGGTCACTTTTGTTGATGATGCTTTTTATGAACTATTTGACTTTGCTGTAAAATATGGACAAATAAAACATTTCACTGATCCTGATGGCATTGTACTGACAGAAAATGCAGCCAAAAGATATTTCGGAGAAAAAAATCCAGTGGGCGAATTAATCAGTCTGCGTTTCAGGGTAGATGAAAAAGAAGTGACTGAGGGGTTTACTGTAAAAGGTGTCATGGAAAGACCTCCGCTTGGGTCTTCCTTTATTTTTAATTCGCTCATCCCCTATCAGCGCCAATCAATATTAGGGAAGCAAGACTTGAATAATTGGGCAGAGACAGCCAATATTACCTTTTTGCATATTCCCAACCCCGCTGATGTTCCAGAAATTAAAAAATCCGAAGATAAATACATCACCCTTGCCAATGCTGCAAATAAAAACCGCAAGGTAACTGGACTTATTCTACAACCCTTGAAGCACATTACCATGCATTCCTTTGACGTAAACTACTCGATGTTTTTCACTACCCATATTGCGGGTTTTATAATGCTGGGAATGATTGCCGTTTCACTCTTGACTTTGGTGTGCTTCAACTACATGAACATAGCGATAGCATCTGCGTCCACGAGGTTGAAAGAGATCAGTGTGCGGAAAGTGATCGGCGGTACCCGAAAGCAGATCATCATGCAATTCCTTACTGAAAACCTTATTGTTTGTGGACTGGCTATTCTATTGGGTATTTTTTTGGCACAAACCATTTTCCTTCCTTGGTTCAATGAAATGGGCGGTGTCGAATTCACTTTTGGCATTTTTGAAAACCCAAGACTTTGGCTGGTCATTTTTGCCTTGGTGCTTATTTCTGCTCTCGGTGGTGCTGGCTATCCTGCCCTCTATGTTTCCAAATTACAGCCTGTCCAGATATTTAAAAATAAAATGAAACTCGGCGGGAAAAATCGCTTTCGCAAAGTGCTGTTAGGGGTGCAGTTTTTCCTCACCTTTCTCACCTTATTTGCTGCCATATCATTTATCATCGAAGCCAAAGAAATAAAGGATAAATCATGGGGCTACAATCCTAATGACCTTATCAATATAGATTTGGAATTGGGTGGTGACTATGAGCAACTCCGCAATGAATTACAATCGCAAAAGGACGTGATAGGCGTAAGTGGCGCAGCGCAACCACTCGGTAATTGGCAGGAAAAACTGACCGTAAAAGTGGAAGGCGAAGAATACCAAATGGATGGCCTCACTGTTGATCATGACTATACCGAATTGATGGGTTTGGAGGTAAAAGCAGGGCGCTCCTTTGATGCCGATCGAGAACTCGACAAAACGGCCTCTATTCTTGTCAATGAGGCTTTCAGCAGGCGCATGGGTTGGGAAAATCCTATAGGTCAGTCGGTAGAAATTTTTGATCAAGAATACTACGTAATTGGCGAACTCCGAGATTTCCATTTTGAAACATTCGAATATGATATCAAACCAATAGTACTAAGAGCAGGCAACCCCGCTGATTTTAATTTTGTAGTTGTTCGTACTTCCACCAACGCCATGACGGATGCGGCAAAAAATATAGCGCCCATTTGGAAAAAACTCCATCCCGACCTCCCTTTTGATTACTTTTTTCAAGATGCTGTTTTTGATAATTATTTCAGAGCCTTTACCCAAGTTACTAAAATACTGAATGCCACTTCCCTTTTGACCATCATTATTTCAAGTATGGGCTTGTTCGGGTTGGCCATGTTGCTCTTGGCACGCCGCATGAAGGAGGTGAGCGTCCGCAAAGTTTTGGGCGCTGACTTGGCTGGTTTGAGTTGGCACATCAATCGGGAGTTTTTTATAACGATCATAATAGCCAGTGCCTTAGCCGCGCCAGTGGGTTGGTTCTTGATGTCCAGTTTATTGGGGCAAGTGACAACAGAGACTTCATTTGGGCCATTGCCTTTTGTGCTAGCAGTTATTGCCTTAGTGGTTATGACATTGGTGAGTATTTCTAAACATATTTACCAGATGGCGGTGAGTGACCCGACGAGGTTTTTAAGGGATGAGTGAGGAATTCAACGCAAGGTCGCAAAGAGCGCAATGAAACGCTATTTAATTAAATTATCGCTTTACGTCTCCTTGCGCTCTTTGCGACCTTGCGTTGAAAAAAGTCCAAGCAACAACTCGACTTTTTTTATTCCCCTGTCCCATTTCAATTGTCCTTACTTCAACCACCTTTGCTTTTTTCAGTGATTTATATACCCCTTTTAAATTCGACTCTTTTGAAATCAAAGTGGAAAACCAAAAGCAGGCATCACTGAATTGTTTGCTTTCCTTTATCATCTCCCGAACAAATTTTGCCTCGCCACCTTCGTACCATATTTCTTTATTTTTTCCTCCAAAATTCAATATGGGTTTATTTATTTTTTTCTGTTTTAAATTTTTTAATTTTCGAATGGATGCAGCTTGTGCTTCTTCTGCAGAAGCATGAAAAGGAGGGTTGCAAATGGATACATCAAAGCGCTCCCCTTTTTGAATTATATTATTAAAAAAATGGGCTGGATTATTTTGCAACCTAATTTCTATGCAATTATTTAATGCAGGGTTTAATTCGATTATTTTATTGGCTGATTCAATTGCAATTGGATCAATATCGCTTCCGACAAATGACCAACCATATTCTTTATTTCCAATAATCGGGTAAACACAATTTGCTCCAACGCCAATGTCGAGGCATTTTATTTTATTTCCGGTCGGTATTTTTCCCTTATTTTTTTCACCTAATAAATCAGCCATATAATGGATATAATCTGCCCTGCCCGGAATGGGTGGGCATAAATAACCATTGGGAATATCCCAATAATCAATGCCGTAATAATGCTGCAACAATGCCTTGTTCAACATCTTCACCGCTGCTGGGTCAAAAAAATTAATGGACTCGTCGTTGTATTTATTTAAATGGACATGAGGAGCTAACGCAGGGCAAGTTTTAATTAATTGCTGAAAATCATAGCGATGGCAGTGCTTGTTGTGCGGATGTAATTTTGACTTTCCTTTTAGGCGATATTCTATATTGGTCGGCATGTGGAATGGTTGAAGAGTTTGACTTAAAAAAAGCGAATAGGTCTGATTTTTTTCAACAATTAATTATCAACACCCCTCCTCCTCTTCCACTTTTTTCTTTTTTGGTTTCGGCTTTGGCACAATTACTTTTTTCACCACTGGCTTTGGTTTTCCAGCTTCCAATTCTTTTCTGTGTTTTTCTTTTGCTTCGTTAAATACAACGGCAAAATCATAATTCGCTTTTTCGGGAACGCCACCGATTTCAGCAGTCGATACCTTTACATTTTCAAATCCTAATTGTGTGAGTAATAACCAAACATCATTGGCCTGCGCATTCGTATCACCATAAAGCAAGACGAATTCTTTGCTCTGCATTAATTCTATATTTTCTTTTTCCAATAAATCAACTATTGGAATGTTAATAGCATTGTCCATAGGGTTTTGTTCAGAAATGGCAGGCGACCGCAGATCAATAAATGTAAAATTGTCTTTATGGTCATCAATAAATTGCGCATATCCCTCTTCTGACAAAATATAATCAGTGGCAGTCACTTTTTTCAAGGCTTCTTCTGGTGTCAGTTTAAAAGTAAGCGTTGATTTTTTTTGGCAACCAATAAAAAATAAACCAATCAAAAAAATCGGTAAAATATATTGTGTTATTTTTTTCATTTCATTTATTTTAAAAATAAAATTCACCTTTCACAGTTTTGCATTTTGCATTACTAACACCCTTCCTCTTCCTCCACGATTTTCTTTTTCGGTTTTACCTGAATTGTTTTCTTCTCCGCTACGGGCTGTCGAATTACCTCATATTTTTCAGGCGCCAGTTGTCCCGAGCCTCCAATAAAATATTGGCAAACGGCTTTTCTAAAATTGTACAATTCTATTTCCTCTGCTGAAGCTGTCGCATCTGGTTTAGGTGGATTAAGGATGTTTTCCGCCCAACGATTTAATCCGCCCTGCATCACATATGCATTTTGGCAACCGGTACGTCGTGCTATCATCCATGCATTGGCAGCAGCTAAATCATCATTGGAGTAAAAAACGACCATGTAGCGCTCACAGTCGAGCAACGATTGGTTTTCTGCATCCAATAATTTTTCAAAAGGAATATTCAATGCTCCGGGCAACGCAAAGGCATCATACGCACCATGATCACGAACATCAACCAAACGCAGACTGGGGTCTTGATTGATGATCCAATCGGCGACCTGTTCGGGGCTGGTGTAGCGTTCATTATTGGTCAGGTCGAGGAGGAGTTGTCCAGGGGTCAAGTCATTTTTGGGTTGCTCATTTGCGCAGCCAAAAATCAAAATCAATGTGAGGAGAAAAAGGAATTGTTTCATTGTTTATTTGTAACTATGGTACCTTGGACTCAAGCTACGATAGCTACGTTTATTTTACTATTGTTGTAGTCTATCTACAATGGTCAAGGGCTATCTCATAAGTCCGTTCGGTGAATCAATTTGCTAAATCTCAAAGATTTAGTAAATTTAAAATCAGTGATTTAGGGAGTGAAGAAAAATAACATACCGATTTGTTAAGGTTTATGTTTAAATTGAGTTTTACTAAATCTCCAAGATTTAGCAAAACCAGTAGGCTTATCGATTTACTAAATTTTTAAAATTTAGCAAATCGGGACTTATGAGGCAGCTCCTAACTCTTAAATATTTTCAATACAAATACCTCGTCATCTCTCCGGCTTCAACAATAAAGTAACGGAATAAAAACCCGCCCACCAAAATAAGCAAAGCTGGCAGCATGACCGGGATTTTCATGCCCCGTAACTTTAATATTTCCAACAAAGCAGGAAGCACTAAACCCAATAGCACAACAAAACCCCAAAACGGAAAGGTATATTTCCCTCCGAGGAACAAATGTGCTGCTTCGACTTGCACCGCTGGTCCTGCCATATAACCCATGAACATATGCACAATCAGGAACAAAACAATGATCGATAGGCCAAGAGTAGTTTTGGTAAAAAAACGTTGTTCTCGTTGTTCCTGGGAGAGCCACATAATCGTCGCTGCACCTGTCGTTAGGCCATAGGCGAGGAACATCGGGCCGAGGACAGAAGTATTCCACAAAGGTCTTGCATTAAACGCCGACAATAAAATACCTGTGTAAATACCTAAACTGACCGCAAGGAAAATGAGCGCCCAGGCAAATACTTTTCGGTAGGCAATCACCCATTTTTCAATGGTTCTTAAAAACCCGATTTTCCAATCCCAGCCAGGCATCAAATCTTTCATCCAACTGCCTGCCCAAAGAAATGACAGGGGTGTGATGAATAGTAGTATCCACGACCCAAAAGACATCGGCGATTCGATGCGGAAAGTGGTATAGAGTTGCCAGAAATACAATTTGTGCTTTAAATCATAAAACAGGCAAATCAAAGCCACTACCAACCCAAAAGGCGCCACAAACGTCGCCCATTTCATTCCTTTCGACATCGGTTTATCGGCGATGGCGTACCAAGCTGTAAAAAATAAAATACCTGCCGCCAAACCGCCCATAAACAAATCAAGGGCGATGGGCCAGTGCCACACGTGAAGGTGAGGGTCGATGCCTGGAATGTTGCGGCCACTGATGATGAGTTCTTCTTGCATTTTGATATTAGCTATTGGCCTTTGGCTGTTGGCTGTTGGCTAAATGCCGTCAGCCAATAGCCAACAGCCTTTTCAAATTAAATAATAGACTTGGGGCTTCGTTCCTGCCTCAGGTGCCAGCACTTTGTATTTCCGTGTTTTCAGTTTCTTTGAAATTTCACTCGATGGGTCTTCAATATCCCCAAAGTACATGCACTTGGTCGGGCAGACAGATACGCAAGCGGTCTGCTGCCCTTTCCGCACCCGATGAATGCAAAACGTGCATTTGTCCACATATCCCTCTGGGTGAAAATACCTCGCATCGTATGGGCAACTCTCTATACAAGCCCCACAGCCTATACATTTATCATGATCCACCAATACGATGCCTCCCTCGGCGATGTGACTTGAGCCTGTTGGGCAACAACGCACACACGGGGCATTGTCGCAGTGGTTACAGCGTTCCGAGCGCAACTCCAAGGTCAAGTCGGGATAGGTGCCGGAAACTGTTTCCGTCACCCAGTCACGGCAGTAGCCTATGGGCACGTTATTCTCCAGTTGGCAAGCGACAACGCAGTCGCTGCAGCCGACACATTTTTTGGTGTCTATGGCCATTGCGTATCTCATGATTCGCAGGTTTATTTGTCATCCCGAAGGGATCTGTTCACGCTACTTTTGTCATCCCTGAAGGGGATCTGCTACGCCAAATGTGCTTTCTTTAAAGCTACTGCACTTGGCTTCCCACTTGACGTTGCAGTTTCCCTAACGGGAATGACAAAAGGGCGTGGAGTTTCATTTCTTACATCTCTACTACTTCTGGTTTTTCTTTTAAAAACGTCACAAAGTTTCCTCTAAGCCCCGTACCACCCATGATCGGATCAACGGGCACATTCGTAATCATTTCCGAATCACTTGCCCCTTTGCCGAAGGCCTTGGTCAACCGCTTATCGCTGTGCCCAAAGCCATGCACCATGTAAACTGAATCCCAGCGAATGCGCTCGGTTATGCGCACTTTGATTGGGAAAGTCGTCACAGCACCATCTTGATTTTTCAACCAAATTTTTTGGCCATTGTGCAAGCGCCAGATCTTCGCCACTTTAGGATTTATCCATACATTATTTTCGTCCATCAAATCCGTCAGGTTGGCATTATTGGCTGTTCGGCTGAAGGTGTGCATCGGCGCACGCCCATAGATCAGGCGGTAAAAATTGTTGGGTGGTTGTGGGTGTGCAGTATAATTTGGTAAAGGGTCAAAGCCAAGGTTTTTCAGTGCGTTTGAATAGAATTCGATCTTCCCAGATGGGGTATTGAACTGCAGGTTTTCGTCTTCTTTCAAATAAAGGGGGCGACTTTTACGCTCGAATTTTTTCACCCCTATTTTCTTCATTTCTTCTAAAGAACTGCCTACTTGTTTCAATTGCCAATCCAGTGTGTCACTGTATTTTTCATAATCGAAATATTCCTCTAAGCCAAGTCGTTTGCCCAATTCCTTAGCCATCCAATCGGCTGGTTTTGAGTCACCTAATGGCTCGGCCGCAGGCATTCGCAGAGCAATAAATGGCTCTCGGTTTGGCGACGTGCGAATGCTGTCATAGCGTTCCAAATAGGTACATTCAGGCAACACCACATCAGCATAACCTGTAATTTCCATTGGCATGGTATCCACCACAGCAATAAACTCAACATTATCGACCGCTTCGAGGAATCTGTCTGTTTGCGGCAAGGTCAATGGTAGGTTGGTTCCCGAAACGAGCCAGCCTTTCAATTGATGTTCTTTACTCTCATCTGGAATAGAGGCTTCAATGAATGCATTGGAAACCGCCAATCCCGCCAATGGATATTTTCCATCATGCATATCCCGCCACGACCATTTTGGTTTTGGATAAGGTGGATGCGGGTAGCTCGGTACAGACATTTTCTCAGAGAAAAAATAACCACCTCTCCTACCCCATGCCCCCAACAACGCATTCAAAATAGCAATAGCCCGAGAGCGCTGTGTATCATCGCCGTACCAAGTCACATGGCGACCTGGATGTATGATGGCAGCTGGTGCGGCAGCAGCCATCAGGTGAGCTGTTTTTCGAATCACATCAGGCTTGATGGTCGTAATGCCATATGCCCATTCAGGGGTCATGCGGCGGACGTGGTGTTTCAATCGATCAAAACCAGAGGCATATTTTTCGACGTATTTTTTATCGTATAAATCCTCTTCAATTAGCACATGAATCCAAGCAAGTAGCAAAGCCAAATCAGTAGCAGGTTTAATGGGCAACCAATATTTTGATTTACTCGCCACTGTCGAATAGCGAGGGTCAACGGTGATGATGTCTGCCCCCCGATCAATGGCATCAGACATTTCCTGCACCTGACTGTTGTGCATATTTTCGCCCAAATGAGACCCAATTAAAACAAGGCAATTGGTGTCTCGAATATCGGTCGGTTCAGGAGAACCGAGGGTTGTTCCATAGGTCGCTTTCCAGGCCACTTCCCGTGGTCCACGGCATTGCGCATACGATGGGGCGACAATGTTGGAAGAACCATACGCCTTCAGCAAATGCCCAAAATGCTTACCCGACGAACCATGGTTGAACAATGCAAACGACTCGGGCCCATATTTGCCCTTGATTTCTTTCATCTTGCTGGCGATGAGGTTGAGTGCCTCATCCCAGGTCGCTTTGCGGAAAGTTTGTTTGCCATTTTCCGTTACCCTGATGAGTGGTGAAGTCAGCCGATCAGGGTCGTGGTACATGCCCACGCCACCAGTACCACGGGGACAGAGCCGACCATTGCAATGAGGGTCATTGTCGTTGCCGATCACCTTGGCGATGATGCCTTTTTTGTCCTTTTCTACCCACCCGGCGCATTTCCAAAAACACACCTCGCAGTAGGTCGGCAGGCGTGGAAAATCGCCCATCAATAATGATTCGTATCTATTGGCTCGTAGCAATGAGTATGCACCCGTACCTAAGGTAATTCCCCCAAGGCCGAGTGCCGATATTTTGATAAAATCCCGTCTGGATGTCATGATGTGAAAGGATAATTATTGTCTGGGTTAGGGTTGCAAAGAAGGGAATAAATGGTTGATATTCAGTGAGGTTTGTTAGTTTGGGGGGTGAGAAAGTTCAGGGGGAAATTGGGGGTTTTGTGATGGTTGTCACAGCATGGAGATTTAGCCCTGCCAGGCTTGGCAGTTGTAAACTGCTTGGTGGTGTCTCGTCCTAAAATAGGTTTACACCGTTAATTGATAGTTACAAACTAAGCTTTTTGTGCGTTACAAGTTGTGCTTTGTTAAACTAGAGGAAATAGAAAATTAATTTTTTGTTCTTTCTTGCAAAATCGATTATTTTAGTTTGCAACTGAAAGGCTATCTCTGGAGGAGTATATTCACATTAGGTACATTTTGGATAGAGAATTTAAGAGGGACATTTAATCCATCGGAGTAATAATTGAAATCTTCTTCTGTTTTGTAAATAAATAACATATGACAACACATTTTTATCGTAACATATTAACTTTGCGATAATATCACTTAATAAGTTAAAAACGTATGAATATAGCGACCTATATAGTACCCATTTCAAAAGGTGGTGAGTTAGTCGAAATGTTATTGCATGAAGAATTTGGTATAAGTAAAAAACATTCTAAAGAATTATTCAAATCCTCTGTAAAAGCTCACTTTGACAAACTGAAAGATTCAACTTATTTACTGGTTGAGTCCAATTATGTTGACAAAGTTTTTCGAGATAGCTTTTATCACTACTACTCATCTAAATTAAACTATTACAGGCGAAACTGTGTTAGAATTTCGGTTTTTGAAGGAGAAATTGAAGATTCTGACTTTTCGGATGAAGACAAATTGCCTGATCTTCAAGAAAAATACAGAGGGTTCTTTGTTTTACGACCAACACAACCATTTGTTATTGGAAGAAGTATCTTATCACCTAAAATGCTCAATGAAAACCATTTTCAATGCTGCACGTCTAATTTTAGTACAACAGCAAATGGCATAAAATTCACGGTTAACGGATTTCCTCATTCCTCACAAGATACTGAAACCATTACATGTGCTGAAACTTCATTATGGGCTATGATGGAATATTTTGGAAATAAATATCCTGAATATAAGCCAGTTTTACCATCTAAAATCATAAAAACTCATTAATAGAGTCTCATCTGAACGTCAGGTTCCTTCTAAAGGCTTGAACATAGCACAAATGGCATTTGCGATGAGAAAGTTTGGATTTGGCACTCGAGTATATAGTAGTGATCAATATTCGAATTTCAATTCAATACTAAGTTGTTATGTAGAAAGCGGTATTCCTCTAATTGTTGCAATGATTAACGATACTGGAAGTGTAGCCCACGCACTTATTTGTATTGGACATGAAAAAATCAGACCTGATCATATTGATTCCTTAGAGCCTACATGGGAAATAACAAAAAGAAGAATCTTTATCTACGATTATGATTCTATTAATAAAGATTTTATTTTTGTCGATGACAATCAGCCAGTCTATCAAAGAGCCACCTTAACCAACCCAGCCATACACTATTCCCATTCTGATTGGCACACTTGTAAGCTCAGGTATTTCATCGTACCATTATACACTAAGATTTATCTGGAGGCAGTTGAAGCAAGGAACTATATCCTAAACTTCTTAGTTCAAGGCCCAGAACCACTTAAAAATGATTCTGAGATTGTCCTAAGGTTCTATTTAGCTTCAAGTCGTTCTTTCAAAGATGAAGTAGCAAAGAAATCCAACCTACAAGAAGAATTAAAAGGTTGGCTTATGGAAACAATGATGCCGAAATTCATTTGGGTAGCTGAAATTAGTACCAAAGAATTGATTAAGTCGAAAATGGCAAATGGTTTGATTATTATAGATGCGACAGAAGCTAATATCTACTATAATAAACCTTTGATTTTGGCAACTTATCAAGACAAATTAGTTGCATTTGACGAATCAAAAGGTTCTTTGGCTTCTAACGATTTACCTTTGCAACCTTTTGCAACCTTCGAACAAAATTTAAATGCATTTGACATATGATTAAAAGAATAAGTAAAACGGAAGCCATAAAAGCAAAATTAAAAAAAGAAGGAAAGGTGACCTATCTTAATAAAGCTAAGCACATCAAAGCAATAGACTCTATGAATCGTCAACTAGAAGAAGCGAGGAGAGAGTACCAAATCAAAGATAGGAATTCACAAATGAGTGCCGCTAAAGTTATTCTTAACGCTTAAAGTTTTAATTACTTGAGTCGTTGCAAGTTTAGCGCAGCGCAACTTGCAACGCCCTCAACAGGCAGTTTGCAACTGCTAAGCCCAGCAGGGCTAAAAGTTCAAACATCTATCCATTCATTCATAATCGCTCCTCCCAAATAGCTGGATTTCTGCTGGCATGGAAAATAGCCAACACAAGAATCGTATCCTCCTGAATTTCAAAGATGATGATATGCGGAAAGCGTTTTAATACACACTTACGAATGTTATCTTTTACAATGGGAAAGCGGATGGGATGTTCCCAGACGGTTTTCATGAAGGTCTGCAATTCCCGGGCGAATTCCTTTCCTAATCGGTGGCGTTTTTAGTCATAGTATTCAACAGCATCCCACAATTCTTCCTCCGCCAATTCGTGGAGTTCAAGGTTGTAGATCATAGCGTTCGATCAGCGCTGCTTCAATGGCATCCCAAGACTTGGTCTTGGCAGTACCATTGGCAATGGATTTGGAGCGTTTTTCGATTTCTTTCAATTGGGCTTTGGTCAACTCAGCTTCTTGCTGTCCAATTGCCTCCTCGGAAATGGTGGCCAGTATTTCCTGCACCAACCGAATGCGGTCGGCGATGCTGAGTTTGGAAATGGTTGCGATCAATTCTGCCATATTCAATGCTTTTTAATGAGTACAAATCTACCGATTAAATGGTTGGGTTCAAAGCAGAATCATTTATCTTTTATACCATTCCTTGATGTTTTTATTGCAGCGAATTCGCCTGTTTTAAACTCCGCTTTTTTCTGTCCTGCCTTGAAATAGGTTTTTAAAAAAAGTAACACTCAAAAAATAACTTCATGCCTTTGGAAAGCAAGATTTCCGAAATCTCTTTGGCCATAAACCTTGCCCTATCAAATACCCCAGTATTTTGCAACTGTAGACCTTGCCTGCCGGCAGGCAGGTTTTGGAAATCTAAACCGAGACTTCATTGTTTTATAAATTTCAAAGAAATAATCATATCATCTTTTTCAGCCTTTATAAAATAGACCCCATTTAATAGTTGACGTATATTGATAAATTCATTTGTTTCTCCATATTGAATTAATTGCCCAGAAAAATTATATAGCTGGTATTTAAAATCGAAAATATTTTCCAATTTTATAATTGCATGGGCAGGGTTGGGAACAATGTAAGTGGTTATTTTTTCATTTAATTTATTTTTAGTGTGACTAATGATAGGATCTGCTGTAGTAGTATAAAAACCTCCCCGGTCGCCAGCTATAAAACCATATTCGTTGTAAAACTCCATATCGATCAGTCCATATATGAGATCAAGCTTTGTAAACTCTTGTACCCAAGTCATACCGCCATCTTCAGTCTTAAAAATCCTGCTTTCTGAATACCACCCGCCAGATGCGTCCACATAATGATGGGTAATTAAATAGCCGATAGAATCCGTTAGAAAATGAATATGGTCATAATAAAGTGCATCAGGAGCATCTATATTAAACCAAGTGTTGCCACCGTCTATCGTTTTACTAATACTGTAATTCGTTGTAACGTAACCGACGGTGGGTGTTGGAAATTGAATTCTTCTTTTGTGGCTGCCAGTAATACCCGCACTCGTCCAGGTCTCACCACCGTCCGTTGTCTTAAAGGAAAGGGATTGATTGACCCTGCCCCCTACTGCAAAACCATTTAGGCTATCAATAAAGGTGATAGATTCGAAATTGCTGTAGGTCTTTTTCAGAACGGTTTTCCAGCTGAGACCTCCGTCAACCGTTTTCATGAGCCTTGCGTCTGAACAGCCCACGAACCCAACTTCATTGTTTAAAAAATAAACGGAGTGAGGTGTTTTTGAATTAGGTAGATTCAGTTCTGTCCAGCTTTCCCCTTCGTCATCGGAAAAGAGCAATCCTCCGTTGTTGTTATCAAACTTGTCAAATACGGCATAGATTCGACCGTTTTTATTCCTTGAAATATCATTTATATGATTGATAGAGAGCACACCTTCAAAGACCATTTCCCAGTTTTCTCCTTGATCATAAGTCTTGTGAAGATTACCATCTGTAGCCATCAATATGGTTATGCTATCAACTGGAAATATGGTTCTGATTATATCGTTTCCGCAGCAGGGATTAAGGGCTTGCCATTCTTGAGCGGATAGAGGTAGTTGCAGAAAGAGAAGTGTAGTCGTAAAAATTAGAAAGATTTTTTTCATGATCTGTTTTAGCAACAAAGTTAGGAGCTTTTAACTTTTTACTTTAGTTTCAAGTTGCGCTTCCAATGGGCAGTTTACAACTGTCAAGCACAGCAGGGCAAATCAAGCCAGCCTTTTTTCACAATAATTCCTCAACAGTAAACCTATTATTTCAGGACAAAAAAGAATGTCTCATCCTAAAAAAACTTGCTCGCCCCTGCCCCGACACCAATCACCACCCGCATGGCTTCCTCTGGTTTTACATCCAAAAATTCCAACTGCTTTTTGGCCACATGAAAAATAAAACCATTCGTGGGATTAGGGCCGGTGGGCACAAATGTGGTGTATCTGCCATTTGGATGTTCATCTGCAATAAAGCCGATCATTTGATTGCCAGATCCAAATGGGTCTATCAAAACAACTTGGGAAAAAGGCATTTTTTTAGCGCCAGTAAATTGTTGTACGGTATCCCGAATAGTACCATAGAAAGGAATGTTGTTGGTCAACAATACATTCAATTCCCGGAACAATTCCTTTCCCCAAACTTGTCCTGGTAAATAAGCCCACCAAAAAACAACCAATTATGACGATAGCCACCGCTAATAAATCCACCAATAATTCATTGGTAGCATGTTCCAATCCAATCAGCTTGGACAATGGTGCTACAATATTCCGAATGAGATCAAACACCAATTTCATCAGGCTTATAAAAATGAATATTGGCAACAAAATAACCAATCCACCTAAGGCGGTGGTCAGAAAGAATCTTTTCAGGCGGATGAAAAATTTACTCATGATTTAATATTGTTCTTTCTTGTAAAGATCGTAAATACGGGGCGTTTCGAATTACGCTGCGCTAAAATTGAAAGAACCGAACAACAACTTATTTGGATGAATCCCGCAATTTCTCAACCGCCGCTATCAGTCGCTTGGCAATATCAGGATAAACGCCATAGAAATACTCAACAATGTTCCCCTCTTGATCAACAACTACGTGAACCGGAAAAAACGGACACCTGTATTTTTCCGCTGCATAGTACCCCTCGTAACATTGGGTATATTTTAAGGGGAATTGTGCAGTGGCTATTTTGACACCGTATTTTGATCTATTTGCGAAAGATATAAAAGTGACATCTCCCGCATTTTTATACTTTTCAACTACTTTGTTTAAATAAGAAAACTCGATAAGCGAACTAGGGGGAAATCCCGACCAAAAATGCAAGACCATAATTTTCCCCTTTAACTTTTTACTTTTAACCAGGTTCTCATCCATATCCCAAATCCTGAACAATGGGGCCTTTGCGCCAATCATCTTTCGCTCTATGCGTTCCAAATAACGTTGGAACCGTCTCTCAAGGCGCTGTTCCCTTTTATATTTAAACCCCTTTTCTTCCACTTTAAAGGAAGATATATCTGCTAATTTCCCGTCCAACAATAATATTGAATCAATTTTGACTGCCCGGTATTTTACTTTGCCAATATTCTCATATTCAATTTCATATTCAAGCGCCAATCCATCAATTTCGCCCAATTCAAAAAAATTCAGCCCATATTTATTAGTAGCATATACCAGCAAGGTGTCTTTGGCCCTTTCAAGATTGTTTTTCACCTGAATGGCCTTACAAGGTACACCTAAAACGTCATGAGCTGCCTGTTTTGAGACAGCCATAGTCCGTCCACGCTTAATCCATTTGTTCTTGGACAACCGGGACGAACCATTGTACCTTTCAAAACCTCTGTAATAAAAATTAAATTTAAGGTCATAATATACTTTAAAATCAGTTTGGTAAGCAGCTGAAAAATTTTGCAATAAAGCCTCCTCCTCATGTATGGTCAGTACCTTTTTGTAAGGTAACAGATAGTAATTGATAAGGGAATCATAATGAGGTACTACCAAATTGTATTCAATGCGTAAAGCATGTTTTTGTGAAACATGAAGAATTGAGTCATGAGAGAATAAAACAGATGGAGTTGTAAAGATTATTAAAACCGAGAGTAGATTTTTCATGCCGTGTTATTTCAGATTTCCATTTGGGCAAAATTATGATTTAGTTGTTGAATCAGGAATGTTATATCCCGTTTTCATACACCTTCAATTTAACAGCAGTATTAGTTGATAAAAATAACAATATGTTATAATTAATATCATTTCATTTTTAGACAAGCTACCGATCAGGCACCAGAAAATTGGTGCAAAACCAATATTAGATAATGCACCTAGCGAGTTTAGGGTTGGAATTAATTTCTTAACCATTCAAAATAAAAAGCATGGCTAACTACAAGAAAGCATAGCATTATCGTGTTTATCATTATGACACTAGATCCAAAAAAGGTAAGACAGATATTATTGTTGTTTTAGGAAGAGGAGGATATTATTGGTATAAATAACCTTACACCCGAAAGAGCTCATCATCTTATCGATCTTCTGCGAAACGAGGACGCAATCTGGATTAAGACACAATCCGGTTTCTTCCAAGTTTCGTACGAACCAGTTGGCGAGGGTGAATTAGTTTAGGAACTTCGGAAAGGTGTGATCCTAAATGTCGGATTTATTTTTTGAACGTTACTCAATAAAATGAACCGTCAACTTTTCGTACAATTTACCATTAAATGTCCGATCCAATTCTTCTATTGATTTCATGCCAAAAATAAATGAAATGGCAATAGGATCAGCCCGCCAAAAAGTATGACCTTCGTAAAAACCATATCGCATAATATATTGCGGTTCCATTTCCCCGGTATTTATATGGCACATTAATTCTTTAAATGACTCCATCTCTTTTTGCGATAAATGAGCGTATTTTTTTTCTATGTAATTTTTTTCATTTTCATTTAATTCCCGCCATAATTGAATAAAAAATGCACCCTCTATTTGGTCATCGAAAATGGACTGTTGCCCACCTTTTGTATCCTCTGCTCTTACATAAACTTTTTGGTTGCTGTAATAAAAATACTGGATGTTTTCCCATTCATGTTTGGCCATATTCCAACGATTTAATTCTAAATCGGCATCCATCATATTTAATACATGGAATAACGGTTTCGCCAATTGCGGGTGGGTCAGCCCTAACTCCCTAACTATTTGGTTATCAGCTTTTAGAACAGAAATAATATTTTCATCCTCCGCCATGAAACCTCCTTGCGACAAACCGTTGGGGCGACCTAATGCGGTTATTTCATCGACCGATCGACCAGTTATTGTTTTTATTCCAATTAATTGTCTTTCCGAGTGAAGCCCTGTTTGCGCCAGAATGGGAAAATCCAAAGTGTCAACTATCAATTGCCGACAAATACTACTGTCATTGCTGAGGGTGACGGGAATTATAGCATATTTATTTTCTTTGGTCACTGCTACTACATATTCTTCTCCATCTATGGAAATAAACGGCGAGTGCAAATTGGGTTTTTCATCAATCACTTGAGGGTAAATATCATCAGTCATGGTATTAATTTGGTGAATATTAATTTGGGAATTACATCCAGTCATGAGGAAATAAAAGAATGAAATGATCAAGGAATTTTTAAAGGCTGCTATGAAGAAAACTTGCATTTTAAAATGATTTATTTGGGCGAAAACTAAATTGCTCTAACATAAAAAGAATATGACTTTCAGCAGATGAGTAAATGATATAATGCAGCCTATCTTCTCATTATTGATATTAAGGAACGATGAAATAATAAGTTGTTAAAAGCAATTATTTTTTTTGCCAATAAAAAATCCCGAACCCTTTAATTCAAGGTTCGGGAATAATGTATAGAACTAACTAATTCTCTGTTTCAAATAAATAACCTTTAGGAGGCTATCAATGCACCCAGTTTTGGCCCGGCTGCGACGATAGGCGGATTTACTTTCGCCTCAAATTGTTTAAAATTATTTTGGAATAATTTGATCAATTTTTCCTTCTGTTCGTCATAAGCCGCTTTGTCAACCCAAGTATTTTTAGGTATTAAAACCTCGGAGGGGACATTAGGGCAAGAAATCGGAATTTCAAAACCAAATTCTGCATCTTTTACAAAATCTGCATCTTCAAAATCACCGTTATGAATGGCATCGATCATGGCACGGGTGTATTTCAATTTAATTCGGGAACCTGTGCCATAAGCACCTCCCGTCCAGCCAGTATTGATCAACCAGGCAGTAGCACCGTGCTTCTTGATTTTATCCGCCAATAGTTCGGCGTATTTATTTGGATGCCACATCATGAAGGCAGCCCCAAAATTGGCAGAAAAAGTGGCCTGCGGTTCAGTTACACCCATTTCCGTACCTGCCACCTTAGCGGTATAGCCACTGATGAAGTGGTAGCTTGCTTGTTCTGGCGACAAGCGACTAATAGGAGGCAGCACGCCAAAGGCATCGCAAGTGAGGAAGATGATGTTGTTGGCGTGTCCAGCTGTGCATGGCATTTGGATGTTATCAATGTAGTTGATAGGGTAAGAGGCCCGGGTATTTTGGGTGATAGAGGTATCGCCGTAATCTACCTTATGGGTCTTCTTGTCATATATCACATTTTCCAGCACCGTACCGAAGCGGATGGCATTGTATATGTCCGGCTCTTTTTCAGCACTCAAGTCAATGGCCTTGGCATAACAGCCACCTTCTATATTAAACACGCCATCGTCCGTCCAGCAATGTTCGTCATCGCCGATGAGTTTGCGTTTGGGATCTGCACTGAGGGTGGTTTTCCCTGTACCACTGAGGCCGAAGAGAATGGATACGTCGCCTTTTTCACCCACGTTGGCGGAGCAGTGCATTGGCAATACGTTCTCCAAAGGCATCAGATAGTTCATAATGGAGAAAATGCCCTTCTTCATCTCCCCAGCATATTGGGTACCAAGGATGACGATTTCACGTTTCTCAAGGCTGACATCAATACTTGTTTTGGAAGTCATTTTAGTGGTGAAGCGATTGGCGGGAAAACTGCCACCATTGTAAATGACGTAATCTGGGTCTCCAAAATTTTCGAGTTGCTCTTCCGTCGGCATAATGAGCATGTTCTGCATAAACAGAGCATGATACGCCCGAGTGCAGATGATACGTACCTTGAGCTGATACTTTGGATCCCATCCAGCGAAGGCATCTACGACAAAAATACGCTCCCGGGTGTTCAGGTAGTCTATAGCCCGTTCCCGGTTTACTTCAAAGGTGTGCTCGTCGAGTTCGATATTGATATCGCCCCAATCGATGTTGTTTTGTGAATCAGGATGGCGAACGACGCGCTTGTCTTTGGGACTACGCCCCGTTTTTTCTCCTGAATACACCATCAAAGCACCCACATCGGAAATAGCTGTGCCCTTTTCGTAGCGGAGCGCAATTTCATAAAGTTCTGGCACACTGGTGTTGCGGTGGATTTGCTGTACATCAATCCCGTTTTGCTGTAAGTTAAATGACATGTTTATTCTTTTTATTAAGTGATGAGGAATATTTCTGAATGCGAAATTATTAGGCGTGTGCATTTCAAAAGATGACAAAAATTGTGGAGAAAATGACAATTGTCAGTAAAATGTTTCTTTCCAGCTAATAAAAAACATGAGTCATCCCGAATTTTTGTAAAGCCCCATTAGAGTATGCCCCGAATTTACTTCGGGGGGCTAAATATCGGTAATAATCATAGACAAAACAGGTCTCAGCGTGCCGTAGGTACGCAACACCTGGGTTATATTGCGTACCTACGGCACGCTGAGACCGATTTTATGGACATTTAGCTACCGATATTGCGTCCCTCAGGGACGATTGAAAATTCGGGATGACTCATGTTCTAACCGACGTGGCTTCAACAGTTATGCAAATGTCATTTCCTCAAGTGTATTTTCTTGCATCAATTGCTGTTTTTCAAGAAAACCTTTTACCACATCTTCCAACGTCGGACTGCCAATGGACTGAAGGTCATAAAAAACCCTTGTACTTGGTTTTTCAATATTAATGACCCGGCTTAGATCAATGGGTGTGCCGATGACGACTGTATCACAATCGGTGCTATTAATAGTTTCTTGCAAATCACGCAGTTGCTCATCTCCATAGCCCATTGCAGGCAATAAGGTGCCGATATCGGGATAATTTTCAAAAGTATCTTTTAATTGCCCCACCAGGAACGGTCTTGGGTCAACCATTTTAGCAGCTCCGAATTTTCCTGCTGCCAACGTACCTGCCCCGATTTTCATGCCACCGTGTGTCAGGGTCGGCCCATCTTCAACAACGAGTACCCGCTTGCCACGAATGACAGAAGGATCGGCCACTCGAATGGGTGAAGCAGCGTCAATGACAACCGCCTGTGGAACAGCCTGAGCTATTATTTTTCTAATTTTTGCAATATCACCTGGATGCGCACTGTCTATTTTATTGATGATAACTACATCTGACATTTTCAGTGTGACCTCGCCTGGGTAATATTGCACGCCATGACCTGCCCGATGTGGGTCAGTGACAGTGATATGAAGATCGGATTTATAAAATGGAAAGTCATTGTTACCTCCATCCCAAACAATAACATCGCAGCCGTCCGGATCACTTTCAGCAGCCCGAAGGATAGCTTCGTAGTCCACGCCGGCATAGATTACATTGCCCCGAACGATATGAGGCTCGTATTCTTCCATTTCTTCGATGGTGCAATCGTATTTTTTCAAATCTTCCAATTTGGCATATCGCTGTACCTTTTGAGCGGCCAAATCACCATATGGCATTGGGTGTCGGATAGCGACTACCTTTAATCCTTTGGCCATCAACAGTTCTACCAATTGTCTGGCTGTCTGGCTTTTCCCACACCCAGTGCGGGTTGCACCGATGCTGATGAGCGGTTTGGTGCTTTTTATTTCCGTATCTTTTCGTCCTTTTAAAACAAAATTTGCTCCTGCCGTATTCACCCTAGCACTTTTGTGCATGAGTGATTCATAAGAAATGTCGCTGTAAGAAAATACGCAGTCATCGACTTTCAAATCGACAATGAGTTTTTCCAAATCTTTTTCGTCATAAATAGGAATGCCATCGGGATACAACCTGCCCGCGAGGGAAGCTGGATATTTTCTATTTAGAATATTGGGAATTTGTGCTGCGGTAAAAGCGACCACTTCGTAATTATCATTGCCCCGGTAACAGGTATTGAAATTGTGAAAATCACGACCAGCCGCACCCATGATTAAAATGCGTTTCTTGTTCATATTGGTTAGGAATTTAAGTTTGAAAATATTGTTTGAAAATGATAAATGCCATATTTTGGAAAAATGACATTTCATTGCTCATTTCAGCGCAATAAAAGTGGCATATTAATTTGGGAAATTAGATGATTTTGCTTATTGCTTTTCCGTGTGATTGATGACTTTTGTCACCTACTTTATGAGCTATGATTGACCATTGCATTTACATTTTAGTTCTTTATTAAAACAACTTCAACTACCATACTATTATCGTCCTTTGACAAATAGTTTTAACCGATTAAAAAATCAGTGCTTTAGGTGAGTGAAAAATATGAATAAATAACCTCGAAGGAAATAGGTATCAATTTTTTATTCATTCACATTCCTTTCAATTCTTTAAAGAACAACTATTTTTACAAAAAAAACAAATGGCTTTTTACGAAAAACTTTTCCTCGGTTTTTATTGCTTGACCAAAAAATATATTGCTGAAAAGAATTATCCAGAACACTATGCAGTCGCCTGCATGGCTGGGTCGGCTTCTTTTTTATATTTTGCTTTTACCTATTATTTTTTAAGAAGAGGCGCAACGACTCTGGAAACCGTGGGTATATTTTTAGTGCTATATGCCGTCCATCATTTTTTATTTATGAAAGACGATAAATACATGGAATTGGAAAAAGAAACAACCTGCTCGGGTCAATTGATTTATCGGAGCGTCTTGTATTTTGTAATGAGCCTTTCGCTGTTGATGTTTGTTTCAAGTATGTTGAGTTGAAAATTCGGCACGTTAAATTCAAAAGAGGAGTTAATTTAAGTTTCCAACAGCATCCAATCATCATTTTAAATAACACTATCAGAAATTCTTTCCCGACTCATACCAACTATGCAAACTGATGCTCCGCCACCAGTTTTACAAAGTCCAAAGCACTGAGCATTCCTACAATGCGCCCCTCATGCATTACCACCAAATGGTGTACCTCGTGCCGGAGCATCATCTTGGCTGCAGCCTGTACGCTTGATTCAGGACTGACGACATGTACTTTTGAAGTCATGATGTCTTCTGCCTGAATAGCCTCATCTGTCAATCCTCGCAGATCCGTTGCGGTGACGATGCCCCTGATCTCAAAGTTGTTTTCATTGATGATTTCTACGATCGGTATAGAGTGTACCCGTTTTCTTTCCATCAATTCCCGAAGGTAACTGGCATCACTTTCAGCAGTGGTGGTTTTTACGGGAGCCATCATGATATCTTTGACTTGCATTCTCATGGTTGGTGATTTTATATTTCGGTATAGAGCCAAACTAACTCAAACCATCCCAAAAGGCAGATGACAAATAGCAGGGTGTGAGGTGATAAAGCTCAACTAAATGCCTTTCCTTCTTACTTAGCCTTCGGGGGTTGAAATAATCTTTTGGCTTTCAGTTTGTTAAAATACCTAATCATGGCGATTTTCAAAATCGCCATGATTTAAACTCCTGATTTTCAACAACCTTCAATCTTTTAACCCCTGATTCACCATAAATGTAAAGCTGTTTTGGGGAGCGGAAAATATGTCTATCGGGATATTCTCCATTGCGCTAAAAAAACCAATTTCCCTACCTTCCCCTTTTCAATTTTAAATCAATGCCTTTTAAGAAAAACCTAAAATCAAAATTCCTATGTTACTTGTTTTTCTCGGCCATTGGTGCATGGCTTTTATGGGTATTGCCTTCCAGTTGCCGCAGCGACCAAAGTTCTTCTCAACCTGCTCCGCACGTTCATGAAATCCTCGGCGTAGAAGAAACCTGTCTGAACTGCCACGCTGACTACACAGGCTTTGCTCCTGCGCATAATCCACAAGTCATCGGCTGTTCTCCCTGCCACTTGGGAAATCCATATGCAGAAGGGGAAAAAGAATCGCATGAAGGAATGGTGCTCGTACCCGGCAATCTCTCTAATGTACATCAGACCTGTGGGGCAGCCAATTGTCACGGCGACATCGCCCATCGGGTGGACAATTCGCTGATGGCTTCAATGGCGGGGGTGGTCACGGTGAACCGCTTTGTGTTTGGGGAGTCGGATACGCTATCGGCTTGGGCGCATGTGCAGGAGTTGGGGAAAGACCGTGCGGCGGATGTGCATTTGCGGCAACTATGTGCTTCTTGTCATTTGGGAAATGAGAAACCGCACCCGGCGCCAGTGAGTGAAAGTTCAAGAGGTGGGGGGTGCATTGCTTGTCATTTGGAATATTCGCAAGTGGATGATTTTATAAATAGCAATAAATCTTCAACGCAAAAATTTCACCCTGCCATCAATCTCCAAGTTACAAACGACCACTGCTTCGGCTGCCATAGCCGTTCGGGGCGTATTTCCACCAATTACGAGGGTTGGCACGAGACGAAGTTGGATGCGGAAACTTATGGTGAAAAGGACGGCTATCGCTTATTGGCAGATGGCCGCATTTTTCAAAAAATAAGACCTGATGTGCATCATGATTTGGGACTCGAATGCATTGATTGCCATAGCGCTAAAGAGTTGATGGGCGATGGAAATCAATACTTGCATGAAGAGGATGCTGTGAAAATCCGTTGTGAAGATTGCCATTTTAATGAAACACCTGCCACGGCGAGCTATAACGAATTGGACATGGAATCAAAAAAGATCATGCAACTCAGAGGTGCTGATTTTTTGGATGCCCGATTTGTCATTGGAAAAGAATCTGGTGAACCGATCTGGAATGTTTTCATTGATAAAAATGGAATAGCGCAAACGGCAAGTAAAAATATTGGCAAAAAAAACCTCCTCTCCTCCCCCGCTGAAATCTGCATCCGTGGCACAGTGCATAATAACCTAACGTGCAATGCCTGCCACACCGATTGGGCACCACAATGCGTCGGCTGCCACAACACATTTGAAAAATCAGAGATAGCTTTTGATCATTTGGAAAAACAAAAAGTGCATGGTAAATGGGTCGAGCACCTCGGTGAATTTTTTGCCGAGCAGCCTACCCTTGGCGTCGTGGAGGAAGGGGATTTGAAAAAAATAAAAGCCTTCATCCCTGGTATGATCATGACCATTGATAAATCAGGTTTTCCGGGAGAGGAGCAATCAGCGGAAATATTTCATCGCCTTTTCGCACCTGTTTCACCTCATACAACAAATAGGGAAGGACGTTCTTGTGAGAGTTGCCACAACAATCCTTTGGCATTGGGCTATGGGCGAGGTGAGTTATTTTATGAAAATAAAAATGGGAAAGGTCATTGGCGTTTTGTTTCTGAATATGCGGATATGCCACAGGATGGCTTACCGCAGGATGCTTGGATCGGGTTTTTGGATGTTCCAGAAGGGGTTTCAACTACGAGACCGAACGCTCGTCCTTTTTCCATCGCAGAGCAGAAAAGGATTTTGCGTGCAGGAGCTTGTCTGACTTGTCATGCAGGGGATTCAAAAGTGATGCTACGGGGGTTAGATGATTTTGAGAAAGTATTGGAAGAAGTAAAAGGGGCATGCGTTTTACCAGAATTTTAGTTGTTTAACGTAAGGTATAGATTAAAACGGCCACTCCAGCGGGGCCACAATGTTGAGAGGTAATAAGGAAGTAATAATCCAAGAAGTCCCGCTGGCCTCAAAGACCAGCAGAACATCTTGCCAAAAAACTTAATATGCAGTGTACGTCCTATTGGACGACAGGATGGTTGGCAGCCCATTCAAGATAGGCGCCGTCATAGACTTTGACGTTTTTGTAACCGAGGATATTCCGGAATGCGACGAATTCCACGGCAGCACGTACACTGGTGCGGCAATAGAGTATCAGTTCAGTATCCGCAGTGATGCCATAGTTTTCGGCTATGGTTGTCAATTCAGCAGGTGTTTTGAATGCGCCTGTTTCTGTCAGCAGGTCTTCGTAGTTCAAGTTAATGGCGCCAGGGATGTGGCCTTCGCTTTTTTTCAATCCCATAAATTCATCAGCAGTTCGGCAGTCCACCAGCACGACACCGGGCATGTCTTTGCGGTTTCTCACATCATCTAAATTAGCATAAATATCGAAGTCCACTGTGTGATTGAAAGTGGTTGCAGTGTATTTACCGGGAGTAGAGGTCAATGGCACACGGGCAGCACGCCATTCGTCCATGTCTTTATGGAGCATTTCCACCCTATTTGCGCCGATGTATTTCAACACCCAATAGACGCGGCTGGAGTATTTCTGTGAGCCATCGTCGTAAATGACCACACGGGTGTTTTCATTAATACCTTTTTCACCAAAGAAAGCAGCGAGCTCATTTGGGTTTTTGATAATGCCCTTGATGTCGCCCTCTCGGTAAAGGTCATTATGGTCAATATTAATGGCCCCTTTAATATGGTTCACGTCATAGTTTTTGGGCTTGTTGGCGTCCACAATGACGAGGTTGTCACATTTTTTGGTCAGGGCCATAAAATCTTTGGCATTGATGAAGTCCGCCTGTGCATGCAGGGTAAAACCAGCAAGCAGGAAGAGGATCAATGCAGGGATGCTATTTAGGAATTTCATTTTTTCTGTTTTTAACCTTTGTCATTCTGGAAGGATCCGTTCACGTTAGAGCGGCACTCATGGCTGCACTTCTTGCGTGAACAGATCCTCTTCGAGGATGACAAAAGAGCTGTGAATCAAAATACTACCTGTGCCTGTATCAGCAAGGCGTCGTTACTAAACTCAACCGTACCGTCTTCCTCAACATTGTAGAGGTAGTTGATCTGCAACCTTGTCCACTCATTCGGGAAGATGTTCAGACCGTAGGTGATGGTGCTGAACTGGTCATGCAGGACGTCGGCAGCATCGTTTGGCTCATAGTATTCGTATTTCACAACAGGCTGTACTTTCCAGGGTGTCATGTACATGGCCTGTACAAAGTAGCCATTGCGGTCAACGGAGCCTTCATGAACTTCAAGGGGATCTCCACAACCACCTCCTGTTGTATATGAACCTACATCAGAGCCTTGGATATATTCACCTTGAATGAGGAAATCTTTGTATTTCAATTCAAGTTCAAGAGCCAAGCGTTCTCTTTCGTCTTCTTTTTCAGCTGTTGGGCTGAGAGCTGGGTGCTTGCCAAAACGGTAACTGGCACCCATAGTGATGAATTCAAATGGGTGGAAAGTGACCCGTCCGACAATGTCTTTATAACGATTATCGTCCTGTACATTTTTACCGTTGCCATTTACTATAGCAAACTGGTACCCGAACAGGTTTTTCGTTTTCGAGCCAAGAATGCTAAGCGTATCTGTGCCACCGGAAATCATGACACCGAACTCTCGGTTGCCAGCCAAATCCCGGACCACTGCAGATCGGTTGACCGTATGCAGTTTATGACAAGGTGTACTCAATTCCAGCCCAAAATGGGTTCTGAACTGACCAACTGAAATTTTAGCCCAAGGCCCAAGCCGATTGTAGGAGATAAAGGCATCAAGGATGAACGGTCCATCCAAAGTAGGGCTCAATTCCGTCATGGCATAGTAACTAAAATCGTAAGGTATATTACCGACCACGCCGAGGCGCATGCGGTTGAAGTAGAAGGAACTTTTGTCCAAGTTTTCGCCAGTCAATTTATCTTCTCCCAAAAAGTCGTACCGAAACTCCGGCTGTAAAAAGCCAATCAATTGTACGCCTTCATCGCTGGTAGCTTCCATACATTCTTGCGACCAGTTCACCTGTGGAAAGAAGAAAAATGCGGCCACGATGATGAACATTACTTTTTTCATGGTAAATGGTTTGGGTATTCAGGTATTGGGTATTAGGTATTGTGCGTGCAATACCTAATACCTAATTCCCAATACCGATTCTTATTTAGGCCCATGCATATTGCCATTGCCATCATAGAAACCGAAGTTACATTGGCTGCCAGAGCCTTCCCCATGCCATGATTTTTTCTTTCCTCCACCAACATCATTTGCCACCAGTTTGCTGTGGACGATGCCGTTGGCACCGAACATTAAACTGCGTCCGTCATAGCCGAGGACGTCCAGCCAGCCTGTAACCATTCCAGAAGTTTGGCCAGTGTAGCAGTAGGTAACGATAGTAGCGTTTGGATCGAGGTATTTCAGGCCGCTCAAGCCGAGTTCCTCATTAATACGGTAAGCATCTTTCACGTGGCCGTACTCATTCCAACTTTCAATGGGCCAATAGTTGTTGACAAAATAGTTGCCTGGATTGTCAAGCACATCGACTTTGCTAACCGTCCACTGCTTTTGCAACATTTGGCGTACCCGTTCTTGCAGTATGGCTGCACCATCGGTTTCACCCGTATTGATATTTGGGTTGCCAAATTCTTTGTTGACTTGAGGTTCGCCCGTGTTCAACCAGTTGGGGGAGTCATAATCACCTGCATTGGCTTTCCATTTGCCAGCCAGATCATCATGCCAGCCTGACATACCCCATTTCATACTATAAGCTTCTTTTTTCATCAAACGCAGGGCAACAGTGGCACGAGCTGCTGTCTGGCCTGTATAACAAACCACGAGAATAGGTTTTCCATTGGCTTGCTCGGCAACAGTAAGTACGTCGGCCAATGAGCTTCGGACAGCATCTTTTATATGTCCGATGTCATAATCTTCTTGGGAACGGAGGTCAATCACAAAGTAATCGGGCACGGAGTAATCAACAGGATCTACATTAATGGTTGTAGCTGGTTTCACCCAACCATTGAGCACATCAGGTAGGTCAAGGTCATTTTGCACCATATACTGGGTAAGGGTCTCGTATTCTGAGACAGCGGGGTCGGCGGGGTCATCTTTACAGTTGGTAAATACCATGACTGGCACCAACAGGATGACAAAGAACTTTATTAAGTTTTTCATGGCAAAAATTTTAAAACCCTGCCCCATGAAATTGAAAAGCCGCCATTCATTAAGCCTTTCAAACTCATGGCAACAGGTATGAGGTAAATTGAAAATCAATGAACTTTTTCTGTTGAATCGGGGCGCAAAATAATATTTGGAACAAGGTTCGACAAATGAGCATTGTCGCCTATCATGGCTGACATTCATCATAAAAGGTATGTTTTTTAGAAAAAGAAAAGAAAAACAATGGCTTCCCAAAAAGGCAAAATTTTGGTTTTACAGAATAAACAATATATTATCCAGCAAATAATTCAAATAAACAAAACTATATTTTGTCGTTTTAAGCACGTACGTACCTTGTAGCTCGTTTTACTAATTCGCTATTATTTTAAAATTATCGCCAAATTAAATTAAGGATATGTGACACAAGTCACTTACAAGAAGGGTCAAGAGGGAAGAAATGGGAAGGGGTTGCCCTATTATTTTATTCTTCTTTTAGAGCGCTTAACAGACTTCCCAGTGTAGCCGGAATTCCCTAAAGTCTGGCCTGAGTGAATTTGGGACAGGTAATTAGAAGCTCCGACTGCGTTTGAATCTTAAAGGGACTGGCTTATTTGTGGCCATTTCAAAAAAGAAGAAAATTATTTCTATTGGTGATAAGCAGCGTTATGTGCTAATGTTTTTCCGCATTTTGAACAAGCAACGGCACTTCCGGCTCCACCTTCGCAGCCATTGGAACAGGTATAATGCCACACCCCCGCCGCATTTTGAGCAGGCTCAGGAGTTGGGGTCGCAGGCGTAGTAGTGGCTGGTGTAGCGGGCGCTGGTGTAGCCGCATCAGTTGGGGCAGTAGCGGTGAACGGACTTGCATTGCCATGATATGCTGCATTATGGACGAGAGTAGTACCACATTTTGCACAGGCTATGGCACTTCCGGCTCCTCCTTCACATCCATTCGAACAGGTATAGTGCCATACCCCTTCGCCATTTTGAGCAGGCTCTGGCGTGGCAGGAGAGGCAGGTGCAGGAGTTGCCGCATCAGTTGAAGGAGCAGCTACCCTATCCACAGCAGCGTCCCGGGCGGCATCGCCTTCATTCTTACAGGACGATAAAAAGGTTATGGCACAAAGGGCTATGACAGAAAAAATAGGTAAAAATTTCATATTTCGAATTTTGATGAGGCGGTGAAGGTAGGAAAGAAATTTTTACCTGTCCATCTTATTTGTAGAATTCTGTTTCCTGCGATGCGACGACGACCGAATTCTCAACCCCAAAAGGAGTGGACAAATATTTATCGGCATCCCAATCGTTTTCCCATTTTTCATTATCAATCAGATAACGAAATTGGTATTCCTCTCCAGCCTTCAATTCAACGGTAGTAGTAAAATTCCCGTTTTTTACTTTCAACGGAATGCCATTTTCTTTATCCCAGTTATTAAAATCGCCGAGCAATTTTACTTCATTGGCGTCACCTACTGCCTCTTTCGGCAAGGAAAAAGTCACTTTACAAGTTTTCTTCGTCTTTAAAAATTTCTTCTTTAAACTCATGGTGTTTGATTTAGTAACGATCAAATAATAACTTCCCGTTTTACGCTGATTCTTTTGCCCTTATTTTTTCCTTTAAAATCAGTCATAGTATCAACAATACTCCTTCTTTTAAAGAAAATCTAAGACCAAAATAATTCACCCTAAAATCGGGAATTTATTATTCGATCGTTACTTAGTATGTTACTAAATAAATCAGCTTTTTCTATCAAAAAATAATACCCTCTATTTTAATCGGATGATCCTATCAAGAGGATCAACAAACTGATTTTTGGTTAAACAATTCAATTTTACTTCTCATTAATTTACAATCGAATAAAATTAGGCCCAGTTGAATTGGAATGCATTGATTTATATCAAATAGACAAGTGATATTCATTAATTATTTAGCACTAATATTTTGAACTGATTAATCTTACTGTATCATGTAAAAAAATCATTGTAATAATTTACCATGACCCCTATCCTTGTTTTTTAATGGAGTAAATTTTTTGACACACCATTTTCCCTTAACTCCATAAGGGTGGTAAAAAATATGCTTTTCAATATTTTAATAGTAATCATTTTAGTTGTCCTTGCTGGAATCTTTGCAGGTCTCACATTGGCATTGTTCAGCCTCAAACTTTCGACGCTGGAGAGAAAAGTAAGGATGGGCGACCCTCACGCAAAGAGCGTTTATAAGATCAGAAAAAAAGGCAACCTGCTACTTTGCACTTTGCTGCTTGGAAATGTGGCGTCTTATACTGCCATGACCGTATTCCTCGATAGCCTCACAACAGGCGTTATTGCGGGCCTGATCGCTACGTCCCTTATTTTTGTTTTTGGTGAAATACTGCCGCAAGCTGTTTTTCCCCGCTACGCTTTATTTATAGGTGCAAAATTGAGTTGGCTGGTGTGGGGAGTTATTATTTTATTTTACCCCGTAAGTGCACCCATTGCATGGCTGTTGGATAAAATACTCGGCAAGGAGACACCAGTACTGTGGAGCAAGGAAGAATTGGGAGAAATAATTAAATATCACGAAGATGTGGGTGATGGCATCATCGATGAGGACGAGGAACGAATTATTTTAGGCGCACTCACTTTTTCAGAAATGAAAGTAGCTGACATCATGATCCCAAAAAAAGACGTTTTTTATTTGGAACCTCAAACTATCATCAACAAACAAACCATTAATGAAATCAAAAGCAGGGGGTTTACCAGGATACCAGTTTATGATCCTGAAAACCAAAAAATATCTGGGATAATTTATGCCAAACATCTCATCGGATTATTGCCTGACAACCGAGCAGAGCAATTATGTAGTTCCTCCAATATAATTAAGGTAAAACCCACCATGATGCTCGACAACCTTCTTAATCTGCTCATTAAACAAAAGAGTCACATGGCCTTGGTGACCAATGAATTGGGGCATTTCATCGGCGTAGTCACATTAGAGGACATTATGGAAGAAATTCTTAAAACTGAAATAGACGATAAGGCCTGAGTTGCCTATTTATTCTGCCTCAACGAGTGATGGCCTTAACAACAACTCTAAATACTCAACACCCATTCCCTCTTCTTTCGTTAAAAATCCACGTTTCAATAACATTTGACTCATCACATCATTTTCGCTCAACACTTCTGCATAGACTTTTCCGATCCCTCTTTCTTTAGCAATTTCAAGAATAAAGTCAGTCATGGCGCTGCCCAATCCTTGCCCTTGCCAAGGGTCGGCAACGACAATAGCATATTCAGCGGATTCATTCCACGCATCGCTGACAAAGCGAACTACCCCTACCATTTTTTTTATGCCATCTTCTTCAATCTCAGCGATAATAGCCATTTCCCGGTCGTAGTCGATTTGGGTGAAACGGATCAACATCTTATGATCTACCCGAGGGATATATCCGAAAAACCGGAAATAAATAGATTGCTTGGACAGTTGCTTGAACATGGCAGCCTCCAATGGTTCATCCTCTGGACGGATAGGGCGAAGCATGGCTTTTTGGCCGTTTTTCATGGTAAACTCCCGCTGGTATTGCGTTGGGTAAGGCGATATGACGAGGTGATCGTAGGGCATTTTTTGCTTGGCAGGGAGGTTTTCATCCAGCACTATGTGAGCATCGAGAGCAAAACCGCCATCTTCATCAATAGCATAAGGGTTGATGTCGATTTCCTTTATTTCAGGAAAATCCATGACCAGATAAGCAAATTTCACCAAAAGGAATTGCAAAGCTTCCATATCCACTCCAGGCATTCCACGGTATCCTTTCAATAATTGATGGACTTTTGTTTTTTCAATAATATGCTTCGCCAAGACCATGTTCAGCGGTGGCAGGCCCATGTTGGTATCTTTGAACAATTCTACCAAAATACCGCCACTGCCAAAGACGATGACCGGGCCGAAGATCGGATCCTTTTTCGCCCCAATGAGCAGCTCGTATTTTTTACTGATCATTTTTTCTACCCTTACACCCAAAATTTTAGCGCCTGGAAAATGGAATTGAGCTTTGCCCCACATGTTGCGGAAGGTAGTCCTGACTTCTGTAGCCGAATTAATATTCAATGCTACTCCTCCAATTTCAGTTTTATGGCCAATGGCCGGAGCAGAGATTTTCATGACCACGGGATAGCCAATTTCATTGGCATAAGCGGCTGCTTCTTCCGATGTTTTGACCAATTTGCCCGGTGGGGTCGGAATGTCGTAACACTCCATTAGCTGCTTTGCTTCTGTCTCTGTCAATTGATATCTCCCGATACCAATTGCATTGTGGATCAACCGACTTGCCTTTTCTGTTTCGAAACTGAGTTCTTCGGGGATATTTGGAGGGGTCTCATACAACAGTTTTAGGTTGTCGGAATATTGGTGCATTTTTAAGAACACGTCCACTACGCTTTCAGGGTAACGGTAATTGGGAATCCTGCCCTGCTCCAATACCTCCCGGCCTTCTTGCACATCTCCCTCCCCCATCCAGCAGGCCAGTACTGGTTTTTGGAATTTCTCAGCAACCAGTGCCTTTGCTACGTCAGTAGGATCGGTGACACCCTGGGTAACCAAAATGGCCAGAATGGCATCTACGTTCTCGTCTTGCGAGCATACATTGACTGCTTCCCGGTATTTATTGGCATCTGCATCCCCCAGCACATCTATCGGATTGCCTCGGCTCCAATGGGTCGGCAATAGCTCATTCAATTTGTCCATAGTCTCTGTGGAGAGCTTGGCCAATTTACCACCATTGCCAGTCAAATAGTCAGTGGCCAAAACGCCCGGCCCACCTGCATTGGTGACGATGGCTAAACGGTTGCCCAAAGGGCGTGGCTGCATAGCCAGTGCCTGGGCACAATTGAACAATTGCTGAATGGTATCTACCTGTAGTATGCCTGCCCTGCGGAAAGCTGCTCTAAAGACTTCATCGTTTCCTGCCAAGGAACCCGTATGGGAAAGCGATGCTTTTGCCCCTTCCTCACTTTTTCCAGCTTTCAATACGATAATGGGTTTGTAACGCGCAAATGCTCGGGCGGCGCTCATAAAACGGCGGGGATTCTTCAGGCTTTCCACGTAGATGAGAATACTCGTCGTTTTTTGATCCGTACCAAAATAATCGATCAAGTCATGGAAGCCAACATCCAGCATGGAACCAATGGAAACGAAATGACTAAAACCAACACTCTGATCAACTGACCAATCAAGGATGGCAGTACAGAGTGCCCCTGATTGAGAAATGAAAGCAATGTTTCCCGGCAAAGCATTGGTGGCTGCAAAGCTGGCATTGAGTCCAATTGATGGATTGATAAAACCTACACAATTGGGGCCGACTATCCGTAAGTTGTATTTTCGGGAAATCTGTGAAATTTCATCGTACATGGATTGCCCTTTCTCACCAGCCTCTTTAAATCCTGCAGAAATAATAACGACACCCCCTACCCCAGCCTGACCACATTCTTCCATAACCTTCGGCACTATTCGGGCCGGAGTAGCAATGACTGCTAAGTCAATGGTATCAGGAATTTTTAAAACAGAGCGATAGCTCTTAAGACCTTGAATGGTGCGGTGCTTTGGATTTACGGGATAAGTTTTCCCGGTGTAGGTTCCGCCCAAAATATTTTTAATCAATGCATTGCCAACCGTACCTTCCCTATCCGATGCACCAATAGCGGCAATGGTTTTGGGCTGGAAGATTTTCTCAAGACGATGTGCCATGGTTTGTTTTTTTGCTGTTTGCTATTGGCAATTAGCTGTTGGCAAATGAATCAAAAAAGGTCACTCATCCCCATTATAGGGTGAAACGGTCTTTAAATAAGATTTAGCAAATCAGATGGTTCTATCTTTGATTTGCTAAATTTCGAAAATTTAGTAAATCTCTTTTCACTCTTTAGTGGGGATGAGCGAAAAAGGTTTAACAATAAATTACTTTTTTAACAAAAGACCGAATCACGCAAAATGCTAATAGCCAATTGCCTACAACCGAATTAATTCTAAAATTTCCAATATGGTTTTAGGTTGTTTATAACAGTATGTAGTCTCATTTCATATTCTTCCCATATTTTTCTTTCGGATGTTGTTTCCTCTTGTGTATAAAGTATTTCCTCTCCATTTATTCCCGCTGTAAAGTTGTGGGCACAAATAGGCAATTCTTCCACGTTGTACCCTCCTTCCAGTGTGGCAAAAAGATGGTCAAAACGCTCCCCTAATTGTTTTCCTATTTTATAATAACTGCCAGCCGTCACTCGAAGATCAAGGAGCAAATCATAAAGATGTGCATCAAAACCAGCGGAAATTGCCACTACATCTGGCTGGAATTGAGCTGGCTATGGGCAGAAATGAATCGACCGCATCCATAAAAATATCATCTCCACTGCCTGGTGGAAGTGGAACATTTATGGTAAAGCCTTTCCCCTTTCCATTACCTATCTCATTTACATATCCATGACCTGGAAAAGCCGGGTATTGGTGGATAGACCAATACAACACCTGATCGGTATCATAAAAGATATGGGAAGTACCGTCGCCCAAGTGCCCATCAAAATCGAATAACAATACCCTCTTGCCTTCTTGCACCAATCTTTGTGCAGCGATGGCAATATTATTAAACAGGCAAAAGCCGCTTGAACGCTCTGGATAGGCGTGATGTCCAGGTGGCCGAACCAAAGCAAAATCACCTGATTCACTGGCCTTTACGGTCATTCCCACCGCGGCAACCGCTGCTTCATAACTGCCAGCCGAAATAACGGTATCGCGATCGAGGTGACTAAAATAGAGATGAGCATTTTTCACCCTCTCGATATGGGATTTGGTGTGTACCAATTCGAGAAAAGGCGCTCCATCCACTACCCTAGTTTCTTTCAAACCAGTAAAAACTTCCAGACGCTTGCGGTTTTCCGGGTGCATGCCCGTGTCGTGTTCGAGAAATATTTTATTGCAAAGGAGTTGCATTTGTTCAAAGTGATTGCGAAAGATTTAATTTGAAAAATCAATTTGCTCTTTATTCCTGAAAGATCATAATTGTATGAACCATTATGACTCTCTTTTTTCATTCAAAACCAAAGGAAGAATGATTTAAAACTGTGTAAAGTGATTTTTGTCAAAAAAGTTATTGAGATGTGTCAGTAGAGGTTTTTTGGTTAAATGAAAAAGAGAGAAGTGAAAAAATAAAAAAATTGGACCTTTGACAACCCGCCTGCCATCGGACAGGTTTTCGTGGAGCGATAAAAAACAAAAAAAGAGGGAAGTGAAAAAATAATCCCAAAGTGAATTCAGGAATATTTTTTTTCACTTCCCTCTCTACTTGCTTTTTTTATACGATGATTGTATATTTTATCTCAAAATAATTCCAAGATTATTTCATAAAACCACTGTGAACAAGAAAGTCCTTGAGGTTTCGCATTTAAAAATACGACACCCGATATTTGACCCTCCGTTTTTAATTAATATCATCTAACAATTCCAACTCATCCGCCAAGATAGTTGCCCTGTACTGTTTCAGCGTAATAGGTATGTCTTTATATGGATAAGGCGCAACATCAATCAATTTAATGGTACGGCCAAATACATTGACGGCTTGTCCGTATGCTTCTATAGAGTTGGGTGTTTCCAAAAATGCCTCTTGTGATTCCTTTCTGTTTTTGAAAACCAATTTTATTACCGCTCTACCTTCCCATATACAAGCGACCCCGGTTGGGCAACGGTTGTCTTCTGGGACATCTGCAAATGTGACAGTGAAGCCATCAGGTGTTATCATAACCGTTTCATTGAAAGTAAGGATTATAGCCTCCCCTATCATAGTTGTTTCGTCAGTAAGAGTAACTAAGGCATTTTCATCCATTGGCACAATAGACTCATCTTCCAAGCATCCGCTGAAAAACAGGAATGCAGCAGCGATTAAAAAAATCCAGTTTTTCATGACTTTATTTTTTTTTTGATTATTAGAATTATTCAAGCAACATGATATAATTAAAGTTTAAAAAAAACGATGATTTATATGCATCGGAAAATATGATATTGGTCATGTTTTTTAATTGACTGAGTGAAACGATTAAAGCCATGAATAAAAGTCCAAACTGACAAATCCCCATATGTATTATTGAGCAAAATCATTTATTATTTGGATAGTTTAATTAGAAATTGCAACAATAAAAAATCCCGACCATGAAAGTATTTTGGTTATTCCTGATTTTCGCAGGACTTGTTATTACTGAACCCACCTGTCAGCAAACCGCAAAAGATATTGTCAAAAAAGCCGATGAGAAAGCACGAGGGGAAACCTCCATCGCTGAAATGACCATCACTACCACTCGCCCAAAATGGACGAGGAGCATGGAATTAAAAGCGTGGTCAAAAGGAACTGATTTAGCCCTAATTTTAGTGAAAGCGCCTGCCAAGGATAAAGGCATCAGTTTTTTAAAAAGAAAAAAAGAAGTCTGGAATTGGTTGCCGTCACTGGATCGGAACATCAAGCTTCCGCCTTCCATGATGAGCCAATCCTGGATGGGCACGGATTTCACCAATGATGACCTCGTGAAAGAATCTTCGGTTGTCAACGACTACACGCACACTTTAGTGGGAGAGGAAATGATCGGCGACCGTAAATGTTTTAAAATAGAAATGATCCCCAAAGAAGACGCAGCGGTCGTGTGGGGAAAATTAATTACCTGGATCGACCAAAAAGATTTTATGCAATTGCGGGTAGAATTTTATGATGAATTCGATGAATTGGTAAATGTTATGACCGGATCGGAAATAAAAATGATCGGAGGCCGCTTATTGCCCACTAAAATGGAAATGGTGCCAGCGGATAAAGAAGGCCATAAGACAGTCATCATTTATGAAGACATTATTTTCGATACACCCATAAAAGATAACTTTTTCAGTCTAGCAAATATGGCTCGTGTCATGTAAGAAATTGGGAAATTAATGCAAATGCAATTTCCTAATTTCCCAATTCCCTAATTCCCTAATTCCCCAATTATGCTATTCACCCTCGCTTGGCGAAATATATGGCGCAACCGAAATCGTTCGATCATAACGATTGCTTCTATTGCCAGCGCAGTGTTACTATCTGTTGTTACCGTTTCCTTGCAAAAAGGTGTATTTGACAACCTTATCCGCAATGTTGTCAGTTTATATACCGGTCATATTCAAATCCATGAAAAAGGATATTGGAAAGAACAAATACTCGATAATTCACTGGAATTAAATGATGCTATAATAAATTATTTAAAACAGGTAAATGGCATTCAAGCAGCTGCTCCAAGAATAGAAGCATTTTCATTGGTTTCAGGAATTGATAAAACAAGAGGGGCATTGGTAATTGGGGTTTCGCCGGAAAATGAAAATGAATTGACCCGCCTAAAGGGGAAACTCGTAAAAGGGAAATATTTGAATAATAATGACGAGGATATTTTAATCGCAGAGGGCTTGGCCGAAAAACTTTTATTGGATGTAGGTGATACCATTGTGTTATTGGCGCAAGGATATTATGGAAGTACAGCAGCAGGCAAATATCCTATCGGAGGGCTTTTACATTTTGCCTCTCCCGATTTAAATAAACAAGTGGTTTATTTAAATCTCCCCACTGCTCAACATTGGCTCGACGCTCCGCAAAAAGCAACCACTATTGCTATTACCATTAAAGACGACGATGACTTAAATAAAATAGCGGATTTATTAAAAAAAGAATTACCCAATAATTATGAAATAATAACCTGGGAAGAAATGATGCCCGAAATAGTGCAGCATATTAAATCGGACACGGCGGGTAACTATATTTTTCTGGGGGTATTATACCTGCTTATTTCTTTTGGTATTTTCTCTACCCTATTGATGATGCTGGCCGAGCGACAACGGGAATTTGGAATGCTGGTGGCGCTGGGCATGCAAAAAGCAAAAATTGCCACCATGCTCTTGAGCGAGTCTATTATGCTGACCTTTTTTGGTTGTGCGGCTGGTATCGCCTTGAGTTTGCCCATTACCTGGTGGCTCACGGAGCATCCAATTAGGTTCAGTGGAGAATTGGGGGAGATGTATGAGCAGTTTGGATTTGAAGCAGTTCTGCCAGCTACCATGCACGCCCCCATATTTATCAATCAATCAATAGTCGTTTTGTCCATTGGGTTGATTTTAGCGTTTTATCCAGTTTATCGAACTTTAAAATTAGACCCTGTGGAAGCGATGCGGCGATAAAAGGATATTAGGTATTGGGTATTAGTTGTTTATCATGCCTTAATACCCAATACCTAATTCCCAATACTATTTAATTATGTTATTCCTCATTGCATGGCGAAATCTTTGGCGGCGCAAGGTGCGCAGTTTTATTATTTTGCTTTCCGTGGCGATAGGCATGTGGGCGGGGGCATTTATTGTTTCCATTTATTACGGAATGGGCAATAGCCGATTGCGCATTGCTATTGATAATGAGGTATCGCATATTCAAGTGCACCATCCGGAGTTTAGTGATGAGCAGGAAGCATTGTTTAGTTTTTCGGAAGATAGTTTAAATAATATTTTATCGGCGCAAGCATTAATTAAATCTTATTCTTTGCGGAGTATCGCATCGGGCATGTTGGCCAATGCATCGGGCAGCCGGGGCGTACAGGTGAATGGCATTTATGCGGATAAAGAAAATGCAACGAGGGGCCTGCAGCAATTTGTAAAGGAGGGCGATTGGTTTGAAGAAAATAAAAAAAACAGAATACTCGTCAGTACCAAATTGGCAGGGCAATTAAATTTAAAAATAAAAAGCAAAATTGTGCTCACCCTGCTGGATACCGCAGATAATATTACCGCAGGTGCTTTTCGAATTTGCGGTATCTATGAAACCCAAAACTCCTCGCAAGACGAACGAAATGTATTCGTTTTAAAAAAAGATTTAGACAGATTAATTGGCACACCCGGACGAGTACATGAAGCTGCTATTTTATTAAATAATGACGAAGACCTTGACCCCACAAAAAATTATTTGAAAAATATTTTACCGAAATTAAAAATCGAATCATGGAAAGAAATTTCTCCCGAAACAGCCCTTGTCATTGATTCACTTGACACCTATAATATAATTTTTATTTCCATTATTTTATTGGCACTGTCATTTGGCATCGTCAACACCATGCTGATGGCCGTGTTAGAGCGCATCCGTGAAATAGGTGTGTTAATGGCACTTGGCATGAGTAAAATAAGGTTGTTTGGGATGATTGTTCTGGAAACTATTTTATTGACAATAATTGGAGCACCACTTGGAATATTGGCCGCTTATTTAACGGTGACCTGGCTGGGTCAATCGGGAATTGACTTGACCAATATCATGGGTGAAACATTGAAGGATTTTGGTTATGCTGCTGTTATTTATCCCCAACTTCCCTGGCATATTGTGATGGACATAATGCAGTTGGTAATTATTGCGGCGGTTATTGCGGCTCTATTTCCAGCGTGGAAGGCGATTCGATTGCATCCTGTGGAGGCGATACAAAGTTGAAATTTTCAATAATAACCCTTTAATAAATCCCATGAAGGAAATAGGCTTTAAATGAGATTATTTTTCAGGAAACATCCTCCCCCCAGCCCCCTTTGGAGGGGGCTGGGGGGAGGATGTGCCCGTGACTCATGAATTAATAATTCATTTTGACTAAACGAATTATTTAGAAACCAAAAAATTAGAACCATGGAAATCCAGACTGTCATAGATGCCCACAATGTTTCCAAAATTTATAACCCAGAAACAATTCCAGTGCATGCAGTAACGGACGTTCATTTGCACTTGCATCGTGGGGAATTTGCTGCATTGGTCGGCCCATCTGGCTCCGGGAAAACAACATTATTAAATATAATTGGTGGTCTGGACACTCCCACCAAAGGCCATGTGGTGATTAATGGGACAGATATAACTTCTTTGTCTTCCGGTAAATTAATTGACTTCCGTTTGCACAATATTGGTTTTGTTTTTCAGGCATATAATTTAATTCCCGTTTTAACCGCCCGTGAAAATGTGGAGTTTATTATGCTGTTGCAAAGGAGACCAAAAAAAGAAAGGGAGGAACGGGTGAGAGAATTACTGGCCGCTGTGGGATTGGCAGATAAAATGAATGTTCGCCCTTCTCAATTGTCAGGTGGACAGCAACAACGGGTTGCAGTAGCAAGGGCACTCGCCTCTAAACCTCAATTTATTTTAGCCGACGAGCCAACCGCCAACCTCGATTCTACCTCCGCCGCCATTTTATTAGACATTATGGAGAAATTAAATAAAGAGGAAAATATGACCTTCCTTTTTTCTACCCATGACCAAAGGGTAATCGAACGGGCACGGCGGGTCATTACTTTGGTGGATGGGAAAATTGCGAAGGATACGTTGCCTACGGAGGTGGTGCATTAATTTTATTCAAAATACCTAAGGCCTAATTTTCTTCTCCTGCCGTTTCAAATGAATTTTCCAAAAATGAAAGATTGCCAGCTTCCGTTTTAGAAGCAATGGAAATTTTATATTCCCTTTCTGGCTGTAAAAAACCAGCGGGAACCGAAAATGAATTTACCGTTGCAGGTAATTCTGCTCCAACAACAGCCCCAGTTTCTTCATCTTCCAATTCAAGGATATAACCAGCAACGCCCTCTATCGGTGACCATTTGATCTCAAGGTTTTCGAACGATACATCTTCGGCTTCTGCTGGAGGATTGAGGAAGGTAATTATATCGGGCAAATAATGGCTGAGTTCCGATTGGCTTTTGTAATGTTGGCCATCCGTAGTTACCCCGGTAAATGTGTAAACTCCTTCTGGATAAGCCTTTTTAATAGCTGGAAAATCCTTTGGCTCAGGGGATTCCATACGAAACGACCGCATCCCAAGGGTAGTGGCATCAGGGGCAGAGAAATCAACAACTGTCCGTCCGTCTGGTGATTCAATTTTTAGTTTGGAGAGGCCACTGTCACCTCCCTTTATTTCAAATACTACTTCCACATCCTCGTCTGTTGCATTCTGTTCAAAAACGACCTTTGCTTCTTCAAAGGGTTCAAATTCGGCTGGTTCAGAGGCGGCTGGTTCTTGTTCTGTGTTTTGATCTGGGGCTGTACATTGAATGCCAAGGAATGTAATTGCGATCGTAAAAATCAGTACGCTTTTTTTCATAGTTTTTATTTTTTATTCATAGAACTGATTTAAACTTTTTATTCGTCCCAGCGGGACGCAAGATGGGTAGCAAAATACTAAGATCAATGCCCTCAGTGCCGTAGGTACGGAATGTATTTGATCGAAAGTTCCGTACCTACGGCACGAAAAGACCTTTTTACATCTAATTTACTACCGATGTTTAGTCCCTCTGGGACTGTTTCACAAAAAATTTAAATCACTTCATGGTTAACTTCTTACCCTCTAACTACAAAGTAATTAAGTAGATAGATCTGCAAATATATCTGATTAATACAACCTGACAGAAGAGAGGAAGGTATTGATGGATGTTAAATAGAAAAGCAACTTTTCAAAAAGTTAATTGGTGAGGTGTGGATTAAAGCATCATTATTTTCTAAAATTGTCAAAAATTTTTGACCTTGAGACCGATGATAAATATGCCAACGGGGCAACTGTTTTTTTCGGTGAATTTTAAAGAAGAAAAAAGCCGTTTTTTAAAAGTTGTTATTAAAAATATTCCAGCTATCCCCGACTGGCATCCGGGCAAGGGGAATCCCGCTTGGCTGTTTATAGATGAGGTTTTAATACAATGATGTGTGAAAGGGAAAAATTCAGGTAAAACCACATCATTAAATAAATTCACCTCTCTTTCTAATCACTAATTAACTAATCACTAATCAACTAATGTTCGATTTTATAGGACGATTGCACCCTTTATTACTGCATTTGCCCATTGGTTTTTTAACCATTGCTTTTTTAATGCAATTGGCAAAAAGGGAAGCATTAAAACCCGCCATCGGTTTTACTTTAAAATGGGGGATGATCGCCGCCATAATATCATCGGCGTCTGGGTATTTTCTTTCGCAGGAAGGTGGCTACGATGAAAACCTGTTGTTCTGGCACAAGTGGTTGGGCATCGGGACGGCGGTGCTTTCAGCGGTAATTTTCTATTTATTTAAAACCAATGCGAAAGCGTTTTTCCCATTCTTCGTAGCAACAATGGTAGCGCTGACAGGGGCAGGGCATTACGGCGGTTCGCTGACACATGGCAGTGGTTTTTTATTGGAGCCATTTCAGGAAAAAGAGATGAAGCCCGTGATTGCGAATGTGGACGAAGCCCATGTTTATCAGGACTTTATAAAACCCATCCTAAATGAAAAATGTAATGGCTGCCACAACGAATCGAAAAAGAAAGGCAAGCTATTGATGACCTCGCAAGAAGGTATTTTGAGGGGGGGGGAAACGGGCGAATTATTCGTAGCCGGCGATGTTGCTAAAAGCCTAATGTTCAAACGAATCCACCTGGAAAAAACCGAGAAAAAACACATGCCCCCTAAAGGCAAAAAACAATTGACGGAGGATGAAATAAAATTACTGAAGTGGTGGGTTTCCACTGGTGCCGATTTTGAAAAAACAGTTGCAGCAACTGAAACACCCGCTGAAATAAAAACCATCTTAAATAAATATGCCGAACCTGAAAAAGACCCCGGTGTGTTGGCACTTTCTGTTAAAGCGGTGAGTGAAAGCAAATTAAATAATTTGCGGGAAATAGGATTTCAGGTTTACCCTGTCGCTCAGGGTTCACCTTTTTTGGATGCTGTTTTTCCAAAAAATGGAACATTAAATAAATCCATCTTAAAAAAACTAAAAACTGTTTCCGAGCAAATAATCAGATTAGATTTAAGTGGCTCAAATATGGACGACGATCTGATGTCCATTATTGGTGGTTTGCCTCATTTGCAAAAATTATTTTTACAAAATACAAAAGTGACAGATAAAGGGTTGAAAAAATTGGAAGGGCTGGATTATCTGGAATATTTAAATTTATATGGCACTGAAATTTCCGATAAAGGATTGTCCCAATTGCCTCCCCTACCCCGCCTCCGCAATATTTATTTATGGCAATCAAATGCGACAGAAGATGGGATTGCCGAATTAAAAAATAAAATGCCTTATCTAAATATAGAGAGCGGGGTGGACGCCAGCCTTTTCGGCGACGCCACTTTGATGCCCCCGCAAATAATTGCGGAAAAAGATCTATTTGAGGACACAATGAGCGTGGAATTAAAAATGAGTTTTAAAGGGGCTACTATTTTTTATACCCTTGACAGCAGCACCCCCGACTCCAATTCCATGAAATATGACGGCAAGCCGTTGCTATTAACTTCTTCTACGGAGGTGAAGGCATTTTCCCATAAAGCAAATTGGAAAAGCAGTGAGGTGGTGAGTCGTTTTTTCCCAAGGGCAAAATACAAAATTGCCAATGTGAACGTCAGTCCAAAACCCGACGACCGCTATAAAGCAAAAGGCGCTGCCACCTTGAACGATTTTGAAAAAGCCACCCTTAACTTCAAAGACGGCAAATGGTTGGGTTATGAAAAAAGCCACGCCACCGTCACGTTGGACCTGGGTGAAAAAAAGAAAATCTCCCGGATCACTATTGGGGCAATGGAAGATACTGGATCGTATATCTTTTTCCCCAAAGGGATGGAGGTATCGGTATCAGAAAATGGCAGTAATTATAAATCTGTTATTAAAAAAACCTACCCAACGGCAGATGCCCCTACCCCACCTTCATTAGCCAATTTTTCTGAAGCTTTCGATCCAGTGGAGGCCCGTTTTGTAAAAGTATTTGTGAAAAGTAATTTGGTTAATCCGTCATGGCATCCGGCACCGGGGGCAGGATGTTGGATATTTTTGGATGAGGTGATTGTGGAGTAAGGTGTAGTCACTATATTTTCCTAAATGCATAAACGTTTGATTCTGATTTTCTTTATACATTTGATACATAAAATGCGTAATAAGACATGGGTGGTGTACACGCCATATGGCGTGTACACATACGTTAGGCACAAATAAAAAAAGACAAAAACCACCTTGGCAATAGAATGAGTAAAGTCAAAATATTTATATCGTATGCTCATAAAGACGAAATCTACAAGGATGGTCTAATTGAACATTTAGCTGGGTTATCAAGAAATGGCCTAATTGACCAATGGAATGATAGAGAAATTAAACCCGGACATCGGTGGGATGACGCAATTAAAAAGAATCTCGACACGTCAGATATTGTTTTATTTTTAATTAGTTCAAGCTTTATCGCATCTGATTACATTCACGACATTGAAATACAAAAAGCAATTAAAAGGCATAATGAAGGTAGAATCATAATTATACCTATTATTTTACGCCCTTGTGACTTTACCAGTCTACCAATTGATAAATTTCAAGCATTACCAAAGAATGCCTACCCGATTTCAAAATGGGATGACCAAGATGAAGCCTTTCTTAATGTAATTGAAGGTTTAAAAGTTGTAATAGATGAAAAGCTAATAGAACTCTCTGAAAGTAAGTCTACTATTGAAGAAGATAACGATGAAAAAGAAAATTCAATAGATGCCAGATTTAATGAAATCGAATCTAAATTAGCACTTCATAAATCCCTTCTCGACAAGATATACACTAAGATAGAATATATGGAAACTATCCTGAAATCCATTGAATCAATTAATAAGCAGGATGTTTCTATCAATGAAATGACTATCGAAAAGCAAGACTTTCCAAACGAATTTTATAAAACTTCAACAGGTTGGTCCTTAAGGTTTAATGGAAATGTTGTATTAATGAAAGGAAGGTTTGAAAGAGGACTCTCATATCTTCACTATCTTTTAAGGCATCATGGTAAAATAATTTATGCAGGGCAATTAGAAAGTTTAATCGAAGCAAAAGATAATAATAAAATTATTGAGCTTACCCCATCATTTGCAGTAGACTTGAAATCATATGATACAATAACGAGCGTGAATTCAGCAAATGAAAACGAGTTATTAAAAGTAATAGAAAGGTTAAGAAACGAAAAACCAGAGGAAGATGATTTAATTGAAGATAAAATTTACTATTATGCTTATTTAGTTTACATCTTAAATAGTCTGACTGAATTAAATCATAAGCAAGAATATTTAAAGTTAAGTTCGTTTTACCGGAATGAGCTTAATAGATATATTAATGATTTCGAATTGAAAAACGAAGATGAAATATTTGTTAAACGAGTCTTACAAAAAAGTAAGATTATAGCTAAGCCCCATGATTACAAACAGACAAGAAGAGCAAGGCAAAGGGTTCTGAAAAATATTTACAATGCAATAGATAGTATGAGTTCTGAGGAGTTGCAAAACCATTTTAGAAAATTTATTTCGACTCAAGCTGGAAATATTTCCTATGATGCTAATTTTGATTCTCCAATTAAATGGAAACTATTTATAGATTAAAAAAGAAATCTGTGCCTAACAAGGCGCCAGCGCCCATGCCCAGCAAAAGCTGGGCACGTCGCCGGCGCTGACCGTTACAAATTTCAAAAAATGAAACAAACCCTCCCCCTCATCACGATCCTACTCCTCCTTGCCTGCGAACCCACGCCCAAAAAAGAAGCCGCAGAACCATCCACTCCGCCCAAAGCGGAAGTGGTGAAAGATTCCATCGACACCATTAACAAAAAAGACGTCTTTGCTCCCCCACACCCGAACTATCGATTCCCATACAACCTCTCAAGCCCTAATGAAACTTTTAAACTTTCAAATAAACTGCAAGAAATTTCAGGCATCAGCCTCTCGCCCGATGGCAAACACATCGTAGCTGTGAATGATGAGGATGGAAAAATATTTTACCTGAATAAAAAGAACGGAGAAATTGAAGGGGAAGTAAAGTTTGAAAAAAGCGGTGATTATGAAGGCATCGAATCGGTGGGCAAGAAAATATATGTGGTAAAAAGCAACGGCGATATTTATAAAGTAAAAGATCTTGATAAGAAAAATCCAGACACCAAAGAGTACAATACAAAATTGGATTCAAGGTACGACGTGGAGGGTTTGGGTTATGATGCTGCTACCAATCAGCTGCTGTTGGCTTGCAAAGGAAAAGCGGGCGAAGGAAAAGACATGAAAGGAATCCGTGCTGTGTATGGCTTTGATTTAGAGGAAAATAAACTCAAAAAGAAGCCTGTTTACACCATTGACCGGAAAATAATCGGCGCTTATTTCGCCTCGGAAAACATATCGCAAAAACTGGTGGACTTACTGACCCCACAATACGCTTCCGATGCCTTTGCTCCTTCCGGCATTGCTATTCACCCAAAAACTTCCGACATTTGCATCATCTCTTCGGTCGGTAAGCTGTTTGTTATCCTCACTCCAATCGGCGAAATCAAATATATGGAAAAATTAGACGCCTCCATTTTTAAACAGCCGGAAGGGATTTGTTTTGACAACGATGGCACACTTTACATCAGTTCGGAAGGCAGAGGCGGCAGAGGAAAACTCTTCCGTTTTACCCGAAAATAACCAATCATCACGTCTGTTAGTTATTATTCAAATTTAAACACATCCAAGCTACTTGAAACACTTATAACCTGTTGCCATTGCTTTGGCTTTTGCCAAGCATGGTACAAAGAATTTACGTTACACTATGGTAAACCTCATGAACATTGCCCTAATCTGGGCTATATTTTTTACTACGGCCTTCTCTCAAGTCCCATTGAACGACAGGCCACAGGAAGCCAACCAATATTGCAACGACGAATATCGTTTCTGTGCTACCTTCCCTTCCTCTATCCTTACCTTTCAAGCCACTCTCATTCAAGGAAATGGCATCATCCTAAAACCGGAAGATGGTTTTGCTGAAGTCACCATTGCTGGCTATTCTTTGCCAGCTAAGACAAATGCAAAACAGTTGTTCTTGTCATTGGCCAGGAAAAAATCCGCGCTGGGAGTTGAGCCAAAAATCATTTCTTCTCTCTTCGGGGAGGACTTCTATGAATGTTATTTTTTGGTTGGAAAATCCTACTATTACCAGCAATGCTTTTTAATTGACGAACATTTTGTATGGGTGGAAATTAAGGTTCCCATCAATAGGCCGGACAAAATGCAGATTTTGCAAAAGCAAATCTCTTTGGAGTTCAATTCACAAAGTGCAGCGGTGAAAGCCACCAGTAGTTTGGACATCGGGGCATTGAGGGAATGAAAATCTGTGGTTGGCAGGTAGTTGTGGGGCTGCCTCATAAGTCCCTTTGAGGCATTAATTTGCTAAATTTCAAAGATTTAATGCGAATCAAAGGTTGAATTATCTACTTGATAGTTAGTTGTTTAGGAGATGAAATCATGGTGATTTTTAAAATCACCATGATTTAAAACCCTGATAATCAATATCCTTTTAGTTTTCAACCCTTGATTCGCATGATTTAGTAAATTTAAAATCATCGACTTACAGATTTACTAAATTCTTAAAACCTGCCCGTCCGGCAGGCGGGTTTAGCAAATCGGGGCTTATGGGACAGCCTCGACTTTATGCTAAAAACCAATTATGGAGCAGTACAAAAGCCCTTCTACCACTAAATAGAAGGGCTTTTGATCTACCACGAGTACTCCCACCAGAGAACTGACAGACTGCAAACTACTTCCGCTTACTCTTCCGCTCGCTTTCCTTGTAGTTTTTTTCCACACTTCCAGAAACGTAGTCCCAGAAGTTCTCAATGACAGGCTGGATGGAGACCATGCCGGCCATCGCCTTTTCAGGGAATTGCTGGGTGAATTTATAGGTCACCGAAGCTTTCTTGGTATCAGGCCCAATAGCATCTGCTTTTTCGAAAAAATTGAGGCCAGAGCCGTATATCACCAACAAGATCGACCCCATGATGAGGCCACTGGCCAGTTGGGTGGCCATGCTTACATTATCTTTTTTGAAAATACTTTGCAGCCAAGTGACAATGATTCTGATCAGAAAGACTGCTACAATGAAACTCGCCAACAGTGCAATGAAAAACAAAATGCTGCTGTCTGTTTTCAAAAACGAGCTTAAAATCTCAGTGGAAAAAGGTACGATGTTCAGCGATAACAAAAGGGCAAAAATAACGGTCAGGGAAAGAGTAACAGTACGGATGATTTTTTTTGAAAAACCGAGATAAAAACCGTACACCAATAGTGCGACAAAAATAATATCTACTACCATGGGACTGGGTGTTCTTGATCTGGGCAGGTAAAACGACAAGCGAACTGTCGGGCTAAATATTGTGTGTTCAACTCATAGAATTTTCCTACCAAGCATCCATTAGGGAATATGAAGGTTTCTTAAAAGTGCCCCGCTTAACATATTTAAGAGAAACACATACAATGCAACTGCAATATTCTTGCCAAGGCGTTACCTCCCAATAATTTAGATATTATTATTTTTTATCATGTTAAATTAGGTGCTTAATTCATCAGTTCCGACGCTCTTTCGGTTTATAAAAATTTGTAATATGAAATGCCTTTCCGTTATTTGCAGATAATTCACCATGAAACATTGCCCATGAAAGCACCCGTAATTTTATTATTGATAGCATTATTCTTCACTGCTTGCGTCACACCTTCCAATGACGGGGGAGAAAATCAATCTTCCGATCAAGGCGAATGGAATTCCAAACTCCCGGCAAGTTTTTTCGAACAAGGGGAGGAAAGCCTTGCTTCAAGCGGCGTGACCAACCTTCGGAACCCAAGCCGCAAAGACCCTTTAAGCAATGGGGATGAAGAACAAAAAAAAATATACCCTCAGTACCATAGCCAATACAACTTCCTTCGTGCTGACCGTACCCTGACCCTGCCTGCCGAAATGAGTGACATTGCAGGCCTCAGCCTTTCGCCCGATGGATACTCCCTCATCGCATTGAATTATAAGGACGGCGACATCCATTATATTGACAAATGGAGGGGCGACTATGAATATGGCGTCCGCTTCAAACACCGTGGAAGGTACGAGGGGATTGAGGCGGTACGAAACGATGTATTTATTGTCAAAGAAAACGGCAGTATTGTACACGTATCAGAACTTGACTCTGAAAAGCCCAAAACAAAAACTTTTAATACCCCGCTCAATGCCAAATTTGCCGTGCAGGGCCTTACCTACCACCCCATCCGAAATGAACTCCTACTTGCTTGTCAAGGCAATGACGGCGACAGGGCATTCGACGACAGCGAAAGCATTTATGTGTTCGATCTCGACTCGAAGGAATTATTCCGGCAACCCATGTTCCTCATAGAAGACCAAGCTATCTTCGACTACCTCAACCAACAACGGCCACCCCTCGAAGAAGGTGATGAGTTATTTTACAAACCACCCACTGAAAAACCCTTCGAGCCATCGGCCATAGCCATCCACCCGCGCACCGATGAATTATTCCTGATTTCTGCTTCCAGTATGCTTCTGGTCATTTTATCGGAAGATGGTGACCTGCTGCATGCAGAAAGGCTCGACCCGTTTTTGTTCACTGAGCCGGAAGGGATGTGCTTCGACCTTGATGGGACGTTGTACATTAGTTCAAAAGGTGGCAGGGGCAGCACAGGAAAAATCCATCTCTTTTCGCCACAATTCAGGAATAGGCATCCATCGTGAGGATGGTATTGGGGAGTATTCACCTTTAGTAAATAAAACTGTCGGGTTTATTCTTTCCCGTTTTGCTTATTAGCTTTTACTTTGCTCCTGCTGCCACAACGATAAGTGTGGTGTACTTTCCAATGGACGATAACCAACAGGAAAAAGATTGGCTGGCCGCTCTGAAAACAGGTGACAAAACTGCATTTAGAGCTATATACGATCAGTATTATAAGTACTTGGTTGTCACTGCTTTCAATGTCTTGGGAGATAGCGATGCCGCTAGGGATTTGGCACAGGACGTTTTTGTGGAAATTTGGAAAAAAAGGGAAACTTTGCTCATTTCTTCCTCGCTCAAATCATACCTCCGGCGAGCGGTCGTCAATAAAACCCTCAACCACATCAAGGCCAGCCGCATTGACTTTAGTGATCCTGCTACCCTTCCCGAAAACACATATAATGAACACGGACAGGATGAACAACTCCATGCTGCCAACCTTGAAAAGATCATCCATAAAGCCATATCAGCGCTTCCCGAGCGGTGCCGGATCGTCTTTACCCTTTGCCGTTTGGAAAAAATGAGCCATAAGGAAATCGCTGCCCAATTGGACATTTCCACTAAAACAGTTGAGAATCAAATGACCCGTGCTTTGGCAATGTTGCGAAAAGCATTGGCGCCTTATGTTGGAGAAGGGCTGCTGATGTGGTTGCTATTCATAGCCAGGATTTCATGATCCGAGCTACAATAGGGGAAAGCACCTGCTCAGTTGTCTTGTTTTTGAATCAAAATCCTATTTTATGAAAGAAGACCATTACATATTACTTATTCAAAAACAACTCACTGGAGAAATTACTTCCGAAGAGCAAAGCCAACTGGATAATTGGTTAGCCACTTCCCCTGACAATCAGCGAATAGGCAAAAGCATCGAAAAAACCTGGGCACTCAGCGAAGGGTTTACCCAAGACGTTGACCTTGATTTGGAGGGCGATTTCCAAAAAATTGAAAATAAATTATTGGAAGAAGATAAGCCAGAGGCCAAAGTGCGCCCCCTGCCCTACCGCCGATGGCTGTTAAGGGTTGCCGCTGTTTTCCTCCTGTTGGCCGCTGGCTCTTATGTTTGGAAAAAATATTTAACATCCGCTGTTAAACATGAGGTCGTCAGCACTGGCGACAAGGCTTCTGAAAAACCGATAGAATTATTGGATGGAAGCAAAGTATGGCTGAATGCGAACACAAAATTTACTTATTTTTCTTCCTCGGTCAGCAAAGAGCGACGGGTTATATTGGATGGGGAGGCTTTTTTTGAAGTGGCGAAAGATGCATCTAAACCTTTTGTGGTGGAAACACTTTCCGCAGAAGTAACTGTTCTTGGAACATCGTTTAGCGTGTTAGAAAAACACAGTGATGTAGAAGTAAATGTAGCCACAGGGAAAGTGAAACTCTCTCCAAAAGAAAGTGATGAAGCCATTACCTTAATTGTCAATGAACGGGGCATTTTCAAAAAAACGGAGGGTCAGCTTATCAAAGAGCAATTGCAAGATCCTAACAAATTGGCTTGGCACACCAAAAAACTCATTTTCGACAATACTCCTTTAAAAACAGCGCTTTCAACCATATCTGAATTTTACGGCACACCCATTAATTTAGAAAACGAGGAACTCGAAAATTGCATCCTATCTGCCTCTTTTGACCATAAATCAATCGACACTGTTTTGGAAATCATAGCAACTGTGTTCGGTGCCGAAATCAGCCAATCGCCAACGGGTGATTATACCTTGAAGATGGGCGAGTGCCAATAATAATAAATTCTGAAAGTCCGTTTGGGTTGGTAAGGAAGGGGTTCTTCCACCTTGCAATTCTTATTTTGAAAAAAAACAACATATCAAAATCTACTAAGCCATCCTTGCCAGCAGGGATGGCTTCCCGTTTTGCCTGCCTGCTTTTGCCATTTCTGTTTTTCACAAAAACCTCTGCCCAATCCGTGCTCGATCAAAAAGCAAATATTTCCGTACAGGAAGTCAGCATACCCCAAGCATTAAAAATTGTGAGTGTAAATGCCAACATTGAATTCGTCTTCAGCGAAAGTTTTTTTGAAAAAAATAAAAAGATCACCATAGATGAAACAAATCGGCCATTGCGCGAAATATTGAAGGTGCTGCTAAAAGGCACAGGCATCGGCTTCAAGGAAATAGACGGGCAGGTCGTCCTTTTCAAAACCCCTAAAAAAGTACCCCAACGATTTACGTTAAGTGGCTATGTGGAGGATGCAGGTTCAGGCGAAAGGTTGATAGCAGCAGCAGTATATGCCCCGCAGCAAGGCATTGGCACTATCACCAATGAGTATGGTTTTTACAGCTTGACCCTCCCGGCAGATGTGGAGGAAATCACCATAAGTTATCTCGGTTTTCAGGAAGAAAAAAAGCCATTGCATTTGACCAAAGACCAATTCACTACCCATCAGTTATCGCCTTCTTTGACTTTGGCTGAAATTATCGTTACGCCAGATAGCACCAAGAATGAACTGATCCCCTCCCCTGCCAGCGGCACCCAACTGCGACCTGACGATTTCAGCGCAGCGCCCGACCTTGGGGGTGAGAGTGATCTGATGAGGATCGCCCAACTTTTGCCAGGTGTACAAACAGGTGCGGATGGCCTAGGTGGATTGCATGTGCGAGGTGGCAATGCCGATCAAAATCTCGTGCTGCTGGACGGCGTGCCTGTTTACAACCCCGATCACTTATTGGGCATTTTTTCAGTCTTCAATACATCGGCCATCAAAAGTGCTAAGTTTTTGAGAGGTGGTTTTCCCGCACGTTACGGGGGCAGGGTTTCTTCGGTGTTTGACATACGTACCAAAGAAGGAAGTACGAGAAAATGGGGCGGCGGGGCAAGTATTGACCTTATCAGTGGAAAAGCCTTTATGGAAGGGCCGTTTGCCAGAGGTAAGGGCAGCGTGTTGTTGACTGGACGTATGACCTTTTCCGGCTTTTTGTTAAGCGAATTGGGTCGAAAAGCTTTTTCCATTTTGGACGAAACCGATAACAAGTACGAATTCTACGATGCTAATGCAAAATTGAGCTACCAATTTTCTGAAAAGGACAGGGTCTATCTAAGCTTTTACCAAGGTAATGATTTTTATGACGGAAATTCTGAGGAGTCATTGATCGATTCTTTTGATTACGACATCGAACTGGAAGTAAACAAAGATGTAGAGATCAATTGGGGCAACTCCATATCCTCCCTTCGTTGGAACCATGTTTTTGGCCCAAAACTTTTTGCCAATACGACCCTGACTTATAGCCGTTACCAATTTTCCAACGAACAATTATTGACCATTTCCCCGGAAGAAGAAGAGGAAGAAGAAGACCGAGAGTTTTTTATATACGACCGCTCTCGGTCGAACATCAGGGATCAGGCTCTGCGAATTGATTTTTCCTATGCCCCAAATGCCAGGCATCATTGGCGATTCGGTGCGGCATATATTGATCATCGCTTTGAGCCGGACACTAGGTCGTTCGACTCTGGAGACCTAGTGGATGTCGGTGACATCGACTCACTGGATTTGACGGATTTTGACGATTTTGATGATCCCTTCTTCATCTATGCCGATGAGGTGGAAGCCTATGCGGAGGACGAATTCAAGGTAGGCGACAAGTGGCACTTCAACCTTGGTCTGCGCCTGAGCGGGTTTTTCAGCGATAAAGATTATTTCAATCTTGAGCCACGTTTGATGGCTAACTATCACCTGACCGAACGAACGGGACTAACTGCATCGCTTACCCGAAATGTGCAATACCTGCACCGCATTTTGTTCAATGAAATCAACCTCCCAGAAGACGTTTGGTTTCCTGCCAATGACTTTATGAAACCGCAAGACGCCTGGCAGGCGACGCTTGGCATTGAAAGTAACTTGGTAGGTGGATTCAGTTTGAGTGCAGAGGGGTATTTAAAAAAAATGAACAACCTGTATGTTGTTGAGCCTGACCCTTTTGCTATTGGTTTGTCAGAAGGCATTGATCTTATAGAGGAAAACGGGCATGGGTATGGGGTTGAATTTTTTATCAGAAAAAGCAAAGGAAAAACAGGCGGTTGGTTGAGTTATACCATTTCGACATCAGAGCGTGATTTCATCGACGACTTAGATCAAAAGGTTTCCATTCATTCGAGTTTCGACCGCCGCCATGACTTTAAGGTTTTCCTCTACCGACGGATGAACGACCGTTGGCAGGTCAGCCTGAATTGGCTCTACGGGACGGCCATGCCGCAATTATATTCAGGGACAAGTGATTCCGAATCCCTGATTTTTGAACAAAATCCGATTACTCCTGACACGCCTGAACCCTATCATCTCCGCCCAGCCCTACGCTCTGAACCTTACCACCGCTTGGATGTTGCTGTGTCTTATTTTTTGAAAAAAAAGAAATTCGAACACACCTTTAAAGTGAATATATACAATGTTTATGATCGTAAGAACCCCGCCTTTTATCAGCAGGATTTCCAACCAGAAAACGGGGGCATTACATCGAAGCCGGTTAATCTTTTGCCTTTTATGCCGGGAGTGTATTATGGAGTGCGGTTTTAGGAATCTCCCCGCGATTGGGGCTGCACATGGCTGAAGCCGTGGGTTGCTTCAACTTTTTTTCATCCTCCTTTAGGGGAATCCTTCCTTCCAATTGTCTGGTAAATATTCGATCACATCAAAACATCCATTTCATAGCTAAAATTTTTACTTAAAAAGGAGTCCAAACGCCGAACTGGAGTTCGGCGGCACTTTCATCAACAAAACCTTTAGCTCATGAAATGTAAAATTTTCGTTTCCAGCCTTCTTTTACAAGTATTATTAATTGCCTGTCAGAAAGAAACCATTCCCATTGCAACGAATATAGATTGCTCAACAATCACGTATTCAGATACTATTGAGCCGTTGGTCCGGCAAAGTTGCGGCGGCTCAGATTGCCACGGCAACAATGCCCCTGATGGCGACATGATAACCTATACCAAACTCAAGCCCTATATCAACGACGGTACTTTTCGCAAGGAAGTCCTTGACAATCAGACCATGCCGGAAGGCAGCAATTTGACCAGCCAACAACTCGGCGAAATAAAATGCTGGTTGGATAATGGAGCATTGAATGATTGATTTTTTTGGTTCTTTGACAAATCCCGTGGAAGCCACTCAGAATATCAGAGTATTAGGGGGAAAGAAAAATTTTTTCAAAATTTTTCTTTCCCCCTAATACTCTGATAGAGAGGGAGATAAAAAAATAAAAAATTTTCAATTTTTTATTTTTTTATCTCCCTCTCTTCCTGTTTTTTTTCGCTCCACGAAAATTGTCAAAGAACCATTTTTTTTTAAAAAACACCCATTTAAAAGTAGGAGAATCTCTGATCCCATTTGTCCAGTAAACACAAAAACTGATAGTCCCCAAAAGCCAATTTTTACAAATTAATCTATTGCTATTTCCGGCTTATAAAACACTCTACTGTTATGGTGACCAACCAGTACAGCACAGGGGATTTTATATCCGGTGTTTCTAACCAAAAAATGTTTTATTATGAATTTCATGCAAAATCTTTTAAAAACCACTGCCCTATTTACGCTCGTTCTACTGTTCGCTATTTCCTGTAAAAAGGATGTAACAGACAATTTACTGCCAGAGGAAAATCAGGCGAACGGTAATCAGAACTACACTTCCAACTTTATGGGTGGCAACCACGAAGACGAATTCGATTCGCTCTGTTTTCAAATTGTCTACCCCATTACCGTCGTCCTACCTGATGGCACTTCGCAATCAGCCAATAGTGATGATGAGCTTTTTACCATTGCAGAAAATTGGTACATGAACAACCCTGACAGCGAAGAAGATCCGACCCTTGCTTTTCCCATTGATGTGACATTGGATGACGGGACATTACAAGCCATCAATGATGATGATGAACTGGAAGAACTATTCGACGATTGTTTTGGCGAATGGGACGATGATGAATGGGAAGAAGAATTTGAGATATGTTTTGACATTGTTTACCCAGTAACAGTCCTCCTGCCTGATGGTACTTCACAAACGGCCAATGATGATGAGGAACTTGATGCCATTCTTTTCACTTGGTTTGAAAATAACCCGGACAGCGAAGATTTCCCAACTTTCTCTTTTCCCATCCAGGTAGTATTGGACAGCACCATTATGGATATCAACGATGAAGAGGAATTGGAAGAACTGTTCGAAGAATGTGAAGAATGGGACGACGAGGGAAATCCCTTCGAAGATTGTTTCACGATTTCCTACCCCATAACTATCGAGTTCCCAGATGGTACATCGGCTACTATCAACAGCGATGAAGAACTTGAAATGGTGATCGAAAACTGGTACACAAACAATCCAGATAGCGAAGAAGATCCAACATTGGCCTACCCCGTCGAAGTGACATTAGCGGAAGATGGATCGGTCGTTACGGTTACCAGTGACGAAGAGTTAGAAGAGGTCATAGAAAACTGTTTCAAGTGCCTCATTGCTAATCCCAATGGTCTTGCTATTGGAACGCCAAATGCAGCTATAGCCACAATGGCCATCAAGCGCCAACGAATCAATTGATTCGATTTAGTAACGCTGAAAAAATAAAAGTTCTTTTTCGGTTACTTGCTTAATACTGCTTTGTCACTTTAGAAAAATAACCATTCGTTTTCAGGCCTGAGATTTAAAACCCTTTAGAGAGAGGTGTGTTTTTTTGATTTTTTTACAAAAAATCAAAAAAACACACCTCTCTCTACTAGGATTCTTTCTCCCGGACATGAAATACAGTGGTCATATATAAGTATATTTCTAAAGTGACAAAGTAGTATTAATAATAGGGTCTTAATCTTATGGTTATCCG